>JBGAIX010000006.1:0-178762 GCA_044225235.1 Propionibacteriaceae bacterium
GTCGGTTTGGCGCTCACCACCCGAGGCCAGCGGCCGTCTTTGGGATTCGATCCCATCCTCATGGAGAGGGTCCACGGCTTTACCCTGCACACCGCTCACGAACCAAATCTCGCTGCACCGATCAGGCTTGATCCTGGCGCCGATGATTTCTCCGTCGTGCTTCACACGATCGGGGGTATGTCGGTTCACGTCGGTGGAGAATTTGAGATACTCCCAGCTAGCTACATCGAGCGTGTCGTCGATCTGCGGGTACGCAGTGGAACGATCACGTACGAGAGTGCCGTTGTCCGACAAGTCGACGCAGAGACGGTCGAAGTTGGTCTGTCCGACGGACTCAAACTGGTCCTTCGGAACGAGCCGGACGAGCAGGTCGCGAACGTACATCTCACGCTTGAGAAGAACTTGGCGGGTCGACTCAAGACAATTGGGTTCTACCTCGCGTTGCTCGAAACCGGAGCTATCGAGTTCAACGGGAACTCATCGCCGTTCTCTATCTCGACAAGTAGCGGAGTGGCCGAGCTTCGCGAGCAGCTAGAATCAGTCCGGTGGCTGGCTGAACTCTTTGCGCATCTTGGGGTCGACCCGGGTCTTATCGATCTCGATCAGATCGAGCCCGGGCAATGGCGAAATCTGAGGCATCTACACAGAGCCTTCGTACGAAACGAAGAAATCACCGACGCCACGGCCAATCCGGCCCGCACACTTCAACAGGTTGGGCCATGGAATCTAATGTTCCTGATCGTACCTGGGAGCGCACCAGATAAGTGGCGCTTGGTCGACCCATTTGCAGCCGACGAACGTCAGTTCATATGGGCCAGCAGCGACAGCGGAGATACAGAGCCGATCCCTGTCACCGCCTATGACATTGTGGAGGACGAGGATCTCGGCACTATCGTGAATATGTGGCTTGAAGACATCGTGGGCGCGTATGAAATCATTGCCGACTTCGAGAGTACGTACGCGCGCGCGAACCTTCGCGTTGTGTCGCTAATCGCTGCCGCCGACGACAGCAAACGACGGGATGAGTTACTTGCTGCGGCCGCGCGCTTGAATGACTGGCTAGTCACGGAGCAAGGAGACAAGCCAAATCACCTCATAAACCGCTGGCAGATCTCGGCAAGGCGCGGTGAGCTATCTGATGACCAGCGCACTGAGATTCGCCGGCTCAAACGAGACGCCATACGCAGTCCCACCGAAACTGGTGACCTCATCGAATTAGCCTGTGCGATTCTTCTTCACGACAAGGAAGAAATCGCGGAGTTGAGTGAACGGTTGCCAGACGATAAGCTGCAACTGATGCAGTCTTGGCCTATCTGGGCGCTCCACGATAAGGTCTGACGGTCAAACTCGTGGCTCAGATTCGCATCGTGCTCGCCGAGCAACTCATCGCCGAGACCAGCCCGGATTGCCCCGCGGACGCAGTGCCACCCCTTCAGACTTCAGGATCCCCAGCACACAGGCCTTCGACAGCCCCACCTGCTCCGCCACCACCCGCGCTGACAGACCGGACTCGTACAGCCGAACAGCCTCCGCCCGATCCCGCAGGGTCACCCGACGACGACCAGGCGGGGATGGATCGGGCGGTTCCAGGAGCTGGTCCGCAGAGCGATCGGTAGGGCTCTCACGCGGAACAGGGGTGTTGGGTATAGCGGAGGCAAGGGCTACGAAACGCCCTGGTTCACAGCCTCCAGTCCACGACTGAAGGCCCGTGACCAGGGCTTTTGCTTTCGGCTGAACCGCCTCCGGACCAGGAGGTGGGGCCGGTGCGCGGACCGGCACTACGGTGTGGCGATGGGTTTCACCCAAGCGCAGCTTCAGGCCTACCGAGGCTGCTCGGTGCCGGACCTGGTGGGACCGGGAGTTGCCCTGCTCTTCGTCGGCATCAATCCGGGCCTGTGGACTGCTGCGACGCAGACACACTTCGCCCATCCGGGAAACCGGTTCTACCCGGCACTACGCCGCGCCGGCCTGATTGAGCGGGACGTCGATCGCGGTGCAGGGATGAGTGATGCGGACCGCGACTATCTGCTCAGCCGAGGCATCGGCATCACCAATCTCGTGCATCGGGCCACCGCGCGAGCCGATGAGGTGACCGCAGCCGAACTCCGCGCCGGACGGTCCGCGCTCGAGGCGTTGGTTTCCGAGTACCGGCCGGCTGTCGTCGCGATTGCCGGGATCACCGCGTATCGCACCGCATTCGGGCACCCCCGCGCCGTTGCCGGTGAGCAGCCGGACCGGATGGCCGGTGCGCGGGTCTGGGTCGTGCCCAACCCCAGTGGGCTGAACGCGCACGCGAACGTGGCCAGCCTGGCCGAGGCCTACGCCGAGCCGGCACGTGCCGCCGGAGTGATCGGCTGACTCGGATCGCAGCGATCGCCGACGCGATCTGGCGTCGCTCGCGACACGGCTCCCTGCACTGCCACCAACTGTGCTGAGATGTCCGACATGACTGCGCCCGCACGGGTGAACTACCCGATCGTCGAGTCTCGGCTCGACAACGGGTTGCGCCTGCTCTGCAGCCCCGACCACGCAGTGCCGTCCGTGGCGGTCAACCTCTGGTACGACGTCGGCTCGCGCGACGAGGAGCTCGGGCGCACCGGCTTCGCCCATCTCTTCGAGCACGTGATGTTTCAGGGCTCGGCGCACGTCCCGTCGGGCCAGCACATCGCGCTGCTGCAGGCGGCGGGCGCATCGGTGAATGCGACCACCTGGTTCGATCGCACCAACTACTTCGAGACCCTCCCCGCGGGCGGACTTGACCTCGCGCTGTGGTTGGAGGCTGACCGGCTCGGGACCTTGCTGGACGCACTGACGCAGGAGAGCCTCGACAACCAACGTGACGTCGTCAAGGAGGAGCGGCGGCAGCGCTATGACAACGTGCCGTACGGCACCGCGATGGAGTTGCTCAACGCTCTGACCTTCCCGACCGAGCACCCATACGGGCACACCACGATCGGGTCGATGGCCGACCTCGACGCGGCGACGCTCGCCGACGTGCAGTCGTTCTTCCGCCGGCACTACCGACCGAGCAACGCCGTGCTGTCGATCGTCGGCGATGTCGACCCCGAGGACGCACATGATCGGGCGGAACGCTATTTCGGCGGTTTGACCGACGGGGCCAAGCCGGCGAAGCGTCCCGTCGTCCCGCTCCCCCCGTTGACGGAAAATCCCCGCCGCGAGACCAGTGGCCGGGTGCCCTCGGACGCGGTCTACCTGGCCTGGCGCCTCCCGGCCCGCGACACCCGAGACTTCGACGCGCTGGAACTGGCCTTCAGCGCGTTCGGCCATGGGCAGACCTCTCGGCTGCAACGACGCCTCATCCGCGAGACCGAGCACGCCGAGGCAGCGAGCGCGTCGACCATCGGGTTGATCGGCGGCAACTCGGTGGGCTTCGCGTCGGCTCGCGCTCGCGACTCGGTCACGCCGGAGCAGCTGGAGGTCGAGCTGCTGGAGGAACTCGAACGCTTTCTCGACACCGGACCCACTGAGCGGGAACTGAGCCGCGCCAAGGCTCAGTTCGAACGCCACTGGCTGCATGAGCTCGCCCGAGTCGACTCCCGGGCTGACGCGCTGAGCGAATACGCGACCTTGCACGGCGACCCGGGGGTGGTGAACACCCGCATCGGGGCGATGCAGTCGATCGATCACGACGAGGTGCTGACGGCGCTCCGGGCGTGGTTCCGCCCCGAGCAACGGGCGACCCTGATTTACCGACGGGAGTCCGCATGACCGCGTTCCATCCCCAGCCGGCGATCGCTCCAGCGCAGCCGTGGAGCTTCCCGTCGGCTCGTCACGTCGACCTCGCGAACGGCCTCGCCGTCCAGCTCTTCGAACTTCCCGGTCAGCACGTCGTCTCGGCACATCTGATCCTCGACGTCCCCCTCAATGCCGAGGACCGGGAACTGGAGGGCGTCGCCACCCTCTGTGCGCGAACCCTCGACGAGGGAACCGTGCGCCACGGCGGCGAGGAGTTCGCCGAACTGCTGGAGACCGAGGGGGCCGGATTCGGGGTCGAGGCGAGCCTCGCCGGACTGCAGGCCATCCTCGACGTCCCCAGCTCCCACCTGGGCCCAGCACTCGAGCTCTTCGCCGAGGCTGTCACCGAACCCGCGCACGCCGAGCGCGACGTCAGCCGGCACGTCCAACTCCGGCTCGCCGAGATCGACCAGATCCGGGCCAATTCAGCGCAGTCCGCGACGATCGCGTTCCGGCGAGCGATCTTCACTGAGGCGTCGCGGGCCAGCCGGATGAACGGCGGTGAGCCCGAGACGGTCGCGGGGCTGGGCGCTGAGGCAGTCCGAGAGTTTCACCGCGCCTGGTTCGGTCCCGAAGGCGCGACGCTGATCCTTGCCGGGGACTTCCCCGAGGACCCCACTCCGCTCGTCGATCGCGTATTCGGCGGCTGGACTGCGCCGAGGCAGCGGCGGATCGATGCCGAGCAGGCGCTGCCTGCAGGCCGGCGCCTACTGTTGATCGACCGGCCCGGTGCAGTCCAGGCCGACGTGCGCTACGGGTGCTTCGCCATCGATCGCCTCGATCCACGCTGGTCGGCGGCAAGCGTCGCCACCTATGCGATGGGCGGTGCGTTCCTGTCCAGGCTGAACGCGGTGCTGCGCGAGGACAAGGGCTACACATACGGGGTGCGGATGAACCTGAGTCCGCATCGACGCGGCGGCACCCTGGCCATCCAGGGGTCCTTCCGCACCGATGTCGTGGTGGATGCGATCTCGCTCGCGCGTGAGCTGATCCAGGTCGATGAGCATCCGTTCGGACCCAGCGAGGTCGACGACGCGGTCGCCTTCTTCACCGGCGTGTCCCCGCTGCGCTACGCCACCGCCGATGGCATCACCGACCAGGCGGCCAATCAGGTGCTCAATCGGCTGCCCGAGGACTACGTGAACTCCAGCCTTGCGCTGCTGCGCTCGGTTTCCCCGGAGGACGCTACCGAGGCCTACCGTTCGCTCGTCGACCCCGACTCGCTGAGCCTTGTCATTGTCGGGGACGCGGAACGGATCGCCGATCCGCTGCGTGCAGCGGGCTTCGACGACCTCGCCGTGGTCGCCGCCGACTGAGCGACCGCCGGGTTCAGCCGGCCCGGCGCGCCGCTGGTCTAGCGCCCGAGCGCGCGTCGGGCGCGCTGAACGGCTGCCTCGGCCTGTGCCATCCTGCTCTGGTACGCGCCGAGGTCGCCCTTGGTCAGAGCTGCTTGAGCCTGCTGGAACGCCGTCTGAGCCTCGGCCAGCGCCTTGGCCGCGGCCGCGTTGTCCGGTTGGCCGTTCCCGCCGGCCGGCGGCTCGGGGCTCCCATCCTCCCCAGTACTACCCCCGGCACTGCCCTGGAAGACGGCATCGAGCGCTTCCTGCAAGGTATCGCCGATGCCGACCGACTGACCGAAACGCACGACCACGAAGCGGAGCGCCGGATAGGATCCCGTGCTCCCCTGTCCCTGTCGCTGTGTGTAGACCGGCGTGACGTACAGCAGCCCACCGCCCACCGGGAGCGTCAGCAGGTTGCCGAAGGTGGCGTTGGACGCTCCCTGATTGAGAAACGGACGGAGCCGGTCGGCAACTGCCTCGTTCGTCGTCATGGCGTTGAACGACTGCCCCGGCCCGTCGATCTGGGTGGTGTCGGACATCTGCAGGATCCGCATCCGGCCGTACTCGGGGCTGCTGGCGTCGGCGTTCACCGCCATGTACGCGGCCAGGTTCGACCGCTTGTCCGGTACGTAGGAGGTGGTCAGCGAGAAGACCGGCCCGTCGTCGCCCGGCCACTTCACCGACAGGTAGAAGGGCGACTCCTTGGTCTGTGACGTTGCGCCGGCAACCGGATCGGTGGGCACGTCCCACAGGCTCGACCGCTGGTACCAGTTGTCCGGATTGGTCATGTGGTAGCGGGCCAGGATCTGGCGCTGCACCTTGAAGAAGTCCTGCGGATAGCGCAGGTGGCTGAGCAGATCCGAGGAGATCTGCTCGCGGGGAAGCACTGTGCCGGGGAATGCCTGCATCCAGGTCCTGAGTACCGGATCGGCCTCATCCCAGGCGTACAGCTTGACGGTTCCGTCGTAGGCGTCGACGACCGCCTTGACCGAGTTCCGCATGTAGTTCACGAAGTCCGACGGCTGGGCGACGACGGTGCCACCGGCGTTGGTCTGCGCGTCGGAGGTGACCAGGTTGAGATTCACCCGTTCGCTGTTCGGGTAGGTGTTGGCCGTGGTGTAGCCGTCCACGATCCACACCACTCGTCCGTCGACGACCGCCGGGTATGAGTCGCCGTCGACCTTGAGCCACGGCGCAGCCCGTTGCACTCGCTCCCGCGGCGTCCGGTCATAGATGATCTTCGACGCGGCATTGACCCGGTCCGACAGCAAGATGTTCACATCGGCGAACTTGGCGGCGTACAGAACGCGGTTCCAGGGCGACCCGATCGCAACCCCACCGGTTCCGGTGTAGGTGTACGTCTTGGGGTTCCCGTTCTCTCCCCCGCCCGGGGTGTCGAGTTCGATCGGCGGGGAGCCGGCGGGCGCGCCGACGATCGAGTACTGGTCAGGACGCAGGCCCTGGATCTCCCCGAAGTAGATCCGCGGCTCATGCTCCTTGAGCAGGCCGACGGGAGGGATGTCGCGCACGATCCACTCGGGCTCGCCGCCGGCCTGGCGCTGATTTCCGTAGGCGGCCACCAAGCCGAAGCCATGGGTGTACACCGTCCGACGGTTGTTCCAGTCGTCGGCCACGCCGGCGAGATCCATCTCGCGCACCGCGACGACGGCGTCGGTCTCCTTGCCACTGAGCGTGTACCGGTCGACGTCGAGGATCTTGGGGAACGAGTAGTAGCCACGCACCTGCTGCAGCTGTTCGAACGCGGGTCCGACCACATTCGGGTCAATCAGGCGGATGCCGGGTAGCGCCTCGGCGTCAGACTTCAACTGGCCCGCGGTGGCCGTCGTTCGGGCGGAGTAGTTGGTGATCTCCACCTTGTCCACCGCGTACGCAGCCCTGGTCGCCTCGATGTTGCGGCGGATGTACTCCCGCTCCTTGTCCGGCTCATCCGGCCGGACGCTGAAGTACTGGACGGCGGCCGGATACACCAGGCCGAGCAGCAACGCCGACAGCACCAGCAGCACCAACGCGATGGTGGGCACCACCCAGCGCCGGAGCACGGCGTTCGCGAAGAAGAGCAGTGCGCAGATCCCGGCGATGATCGCCAGGATGAGCTTCGCGGTGACCGTGGCGTTGTCGGCGGTGTAGGAGAGGCCGGTGAACAGGTTGTTGCTGCGCTGGATCTCCAAGCCGTACTGATCGAACCAGTAGCCGATACCGCGGACGATGACGGCGAGCCCGATCAGCACCGAGAGGTGAGCCTGGGCGGTACGCGATCCGCCGCGCCGGGCGCCGCTGATGCGCAGACCGCCGAGCATGTAGTGCACGATCGCTGCTGCGACTGCGCTGAAGCCGAGCGCGGCGAACGCGAACGACAAGATGAAGCGCCACCACGGATAGCTGAAAACGAAGAACGAGATGTCGAGGCCGAACTTCGGTTCGGTGATGCCGAACGACGTCGCATTGCGCCAGGCCAGGTAGTCGAAGACCTGCCCGCTCGCGGCACCGCCGGCGAAGAGTCCGACCACGACTCCCATGGCGACGACGACCCAGACGAACCTCGCCTCCATCATCGAGCGGTACCGCTGCAGCAGGGCGCTCGACGAGCCCGTCTCAACCGACCGGGGTCGGAGCCGGTAGGCGATAGCCGCGTTCGCGGCGACCACAGCCGCCATGATCAGACCGAACACGGCAAACAATCCGACCCGTGCGAGCAGCATCCGGTTGAAGACCGAGCCGTAGTCGAACGAGCGGTACCAGAGCCGGTCGGTCCACACGCTGGTGAAGATCGCGAAGACCACGACCAGGACCGCGACGATGACCAGCGTCGGCAGGATCGCGCTGCGTCGCCGCGCGATTCGCAGGGTGCTCACGTCAACTCTCCTCGTTCAACATTTGTCTCCGCCCGGACCGAGGTCGCGCCTCGGAGCGCACGATACGGCGGTATCGGGAAGTGCCTCGCCGACCCAACGAGCCGGAAACCGCGCCGGGTTCCTCGAGCGGTCATGCCAGCGTATGTGCCAGAACGTCGGCCAGGCCGGGCACGAGATCGGCGGCGCCAAGAAGTTCATCCGGTTGTGACACCAGCCGGGCGACGCCGTACCGGTTGCCGGACCGATCTGCTCCGACCACAACGCGGATGTCCTGACGTTGCGGGTGGGACGCGACGAAGGCAGCCGCAGCCGAATCGCTGTCGGGCAACTCAGCCTCTGCGGCTGGTGGCAGGAACGTGCGGACCACGCTCACGGCGCAGCCGAAAACCGAGTCCGGCCAGCTGACCCCGGCCAGATCGGCGAGAAGTTCACCAGCCGAGTGGAAGTGTTCCTGCTCAACGGCAGTCAGCGCACCGGGCATGCCCCCAGCATCACTGCTGCGAAGGCCGAGATCCGTCGCCAGCGCGGGCTCGGCCAGGACGAAGTCGTCGGTGAGCACGAGCGCGAACAGGCGTGCCGGCTGCTCCCAGCCAGCCTCACCGACGTGGCGCTCCAACTCCGCCAGCGCTGCGGTCAGTGCTGCGGCCCGGTCGACGCCGGTGGACGCACCTGTCCGCGGGACATCGCCGGTCGCCGCGCCCTGCTCCGAGGCAGACACCTCTCCCGCCGGCATCTCCATCCCGAACTCGACCTCCTCTGCGTCACTGCGCCGGGCAGCGCGGCATTCGCTCCGCCGAGCCCGGGGTGTCGAGGTGGCGGACTGCGGTGATCGCGTCATCCAGCGTCGCTACTTTGATCAGATCCAGATCGGTGTGCAGTCCGGCCAGGTCGACGCAATTCTCGGCCGGCACCAAGAAAACCTGGTCCCCGGCCTTCGTCGCGGCTGCGATCTTCTCGTGGATCCCGCCGATCGCTCCGACGGCACCACTAGGCGAGATCTGTCCGGTGCCCGCCACCGCGTGCCCGGCAACCAGCATGCCGGGCGTGATCTGGTCGTAGATGGCCAGCGCGAACACCAGGCCAGCGCTCGGGCCGCCGATCCGCTGGCCGAGGTCGAACCGGATCTGGGGCCGGTAGCTGTACCCGGTGACGAGCTCGATGCCGACCACCGGTTCGTCGCTCGCCGCGCTCGACTCGGCCGTCACCACATCGACGGTGAGCGGGGCCTTGTCCCGGATGACTGAGAACCTGACCCGCTCGCCCACCCGGTGCGAGCGCACCGCGTCGCGCACCGCGTCAACGGTGGGCGTCTTGACGCCATCGACCGACACGATGAGGTCCCCAGGGCGGAGTTGGCGATGCGCCGGCCCTCCCACCGTCACCGAGAACACCGCGGGCATCTCGGTCACCGGTTCGCCGGCTGCGCGAAGCGCCGCGACCACCGCGTCGCTCTGCGCCGTTTCCATCATCTCCGCGTTTTCGCTCTGGACCTGCGCGGCCGTCTTCCGGGGTGCATAGACGGCATCCCGCGGCAGTGCATCCCGGCTCGGCATCCAGTACGCGAGCAGCGCCTGAGGGAGGCTGAGCCGAGCCTCGGCCGGGGTGACCGACACGATGGTCATGTCGAGGCGTCCCGCGGTGGGGTAGGTCGGGATCCCGGCGACCGAGATCAGGGGCTTGCCGTCGACCTCGCCCAGCGTGTCACGCACTCCCCCGGGCCCCCAGGCCACGAACGGCACCGGAACGACGACCAGGGTGAGCGCGAGCGCCACGAAGACGACCGCCGAGACGAGCGCCGTCCAGGTGTGTCGGGTCACCGCTGCGTCGGTTCATGGTGCTCGAGCGCGCTCTCCAGCCCGACCCAGTGGGTCTGCCCGGAGGCGAACTCCTGTTCCTTCCAGATCGGCACCTCGTCCTTCAGGGTGTCGATCAGCGCGCGGCAGGCCTCCAGCGCGGCGGCACGATGAGCAGCACCGACCGCCACAACGACGGCGAGGTCCCCGATCAGCAGGTGTCCCACCCGGTGCTCAACGGCGACTGCCCGAACCTCGAAGCGGTCCGCGACGCGCTCGGCGCAGCGCCGCAGAGCCTCCCCCGCGCTGGGGTGCTGGGTGTAGTCCAGCGAGGCCACCGGATGCCCGGAGTCGTGATCGCGAACCAGACCGATGAAGAGGGCGATGCCGCCGACGCCGGGCTCGGAGACGTAAGCGAGCAGCCGATCAACGCTCAGCGGTGTGTCGACGATCGACGCTGCGCGCACTCGGGACGTCATGCCAGCGACACTAGCCGAGCTGATGGGACTGGCCGAGCTGACGGGACTGAGCTGACGGGAAGGGCTGGGCGGATGCCGCCCCCCTGCCAGTGGCCCGGAGTTGCGCCGAGAGCGATATGAACGCTCGCTGGCTGCTGCCGGAACGTGTCCGCCGGTGAGCGGACGTACGGTTGAATGGTCCGGAAGCCGAGAGCAAGCGTGAGGAGACGGCGCGATGGCTGAGAACCAACCGCCGGAGCAGCCCGACGGTGGTGAGCAGCCCGCCGACGAGAGCCCTTCGGGGGACGCCCAGCCCTACCGCCTCGGCGGATCCGGCCACGGCAGCGGGGCGAACCCGGGCTCCGGCCCGACCGGGTTCGGTTCCACCGGCGGCGGGACGCCGTCCAATCCGTTCGAGGCTTTGCTTTCGTCCCTGTCCGGCGGCGACATGAACGCCCTGGCCGCCCAGCTGCAGAACGCGTTCGCGATGCTCGGCGGCGCCGGCGCGCTGTTCGGCGGCACCGCTACCGACTCGACATCCGGCGTGAACTGGGGTGTCGCGAAGGACACCGCGCGCAAGGCCGTTGCCGCCCTCGGCCCGGATCCCACCCCGACCGCCGCTCAGCAGCGCGCCGTACGGGAGGCGGTCTCGCTCGCCGAGGTGTGGTTGGACGAGGCGACCGTCTTCCCGCGGGTCAGTGCGAGCGTGAGCGCCTGGAGCCGCGCGGAATGGATCGAGACCACGATGCCGGTCTGGCGTCGGCTGGTGGAGCCGGTCGCAACGCATATCGCCGACGCGATGGAAGGGGCGCTCACCCTCGGCGAGGCGGGAGCCGAGCAGGGCCCGCCGGGCATGGCTGGGATGGAACAGATGCTCCGGCCGATGCTGCGGACGTCGGGCGCCAGCATGTTCGGCCTGCAACTCGGCCAGGGCCTCGGCCAACTGGCCGGTGAGGTCGTGGGTGCAACCGACATCGGGCTCCCGCTGGGTGAGCCCGGGCGCGTCGCCCTGGTCCCCACCAACGTCGCGGCCTTCGGCGAGGGGCTGGAGCAGTCGGGCGCAGACGTGACGCTCTACCTGGCGCTCCGCGAATGCGCGCGCCAGCGGCTCTTCGCCGCGGCGGCGTGGCTGCGCGAACAGGTGCTTGCGCTGGTGGAGCAGTACGCCAATGGGATCACGATCGACACCTCCGCACTGGAAGAACTCGTCGGCCAGTTCGACCCCACCAATCTGGAGGAGCTGAGCAGCTCACTTGAGGGTGGCCTCTTCGAGCCGCGGAAGTCGCCCGAGCAGGTGGCGACCCTGGAGCGGCTCGAGACGATGCTCGCCCTCGTGGAGGGATGGGTCGACGACGTCGTCACCCAGGCGACGGCCCAGCGGATGCCGGCAGCCGTCGCCCTGGCGGAAACCGTCCGACGCAACCGCGCGACCGGCGGACCGGCCGAGGCCACGTTCGCGACCTTGGTCGGGCTCGAATTGCGTCCGCGGCGGCTACGCGATGCGGCCAACTTGTGGGCCGCCGTGCGCTCTGCCCGCGACGTCGAGGGACGCGACGCCGTGTGGGCGCACCCCGACCTGATCCCGACCGCCGCGGACCTGGACGATCCGTTGGACTTCGCGAGCGCGAAGCCACCGGCGGCCACCGGCGACGACTTCGACGCCGCGCTGGCCGACTTGCTCGACGAAGAGGGGCGCAGCGACGACGACCAGGCCTAGCGACGAAGGGCCGGCCGAGCGGGTTCTCGACCCGATCCTGCGGGACTGTCTGACGACGCTGGAGACCTGGTCAGCTCCCGATTCCGAGCAGGAGTCGCTTCGTCGCGTA
Organism: Propionibacteriaceae bacterium; assembly: GCA_044225235.1. Taxonomy (GTDB): domain Bacteria; phylum Actinomycetota; class Actinomycetes; order Propionibacteriales; family Propionibacteriaceae; genus Microlunatus. Next base: position 12,047 of record JBGAIX010000006.1, read on the forward strand.
TTTCTCCAGGCCTGTCAGAGCCGGTCGGATCGTTGGTCCCGCACGTGCCCGGGTGCTCACCTCACGGCCAGTTCCCTAATCTGCGATCCCGACCGAGAACGTGTGCTGCTGACCCTGCACCGGCGGATCGGCCGCTGGCTGCAGACCGGCGGTCACATCGAGCCCGGCGACGACACGCTCGCGGCCGCGGCCAGCCGGGAGGCAGTGGAGGAGTCGGGCCTCCCGAAGCTGCAGCTCGCAGGCCCGCCGCTGCTGCTCTCCCGTCATCAGGTGACCTGCCGGCCAACGGGATCGACCGCCCACCTGGACGTGCAGTTCCTCGTCGTGACGTCCTCGCGTCAGTTGCCCGTCGTCAGCCCGGAGTCGCACTCTGTGGAGTGGTTCAGCACCCATGCGCTACCCGAGGTCGACGAGTCCGTGCACGCGCTGATTCGCGCCGCGTCGGCTCGCCTGGGCTGGTAGCCGGTCAGGCTGACTCGACGTCGGCTCCGAGACCGTCATCAGGCTGTGCGCGCGCGGCCTGGAACCCCTCGAGATAGCCCTTCGCCCGCTCCGCTGCAGGCATCGCGCCGACCAAAGCCCAGAAACGCTCCGTGTGACCCGGTTCGACCAGATGGACGAGTTCATGCAGGAGCACGTAGTCGACGACCCAATCCGGCATCGTCTGCAGCCGCTGAGACAGTCGAATCACCCGTGTACTCGGGGTGCAGGACCCCCAGCGCTGGTGCTGATTCGTCACCCAGACGACCGCTGTCGCTTCGACCTGGATGCCCAGCCGCGGCTCGAGGTAGGTGCTGGCGAGTTCGCGTGCTCGGGCGTGCAGCCGAGCGTCGGTGCGGCGAGTGCGGACCCGCGCCTCGCGGGCGAGCAACCTGCCGACGACGTCCTCGACCAACACGGCCTCGTCGCGCCGGGGCAGCCGGTGCGGCACCAGCACGACAATCCGATCGCCGTCCCGGAAGGCCGTGACCGTACGCCGCCGGCGAGCGCTGCGGCGTACCTCGATCCGCGGCTGGCCAGCAACCGCCGGTGTCTCCTCGTCCTCGGCCATCCCATCCCTACCCGTTGGAGCAGTCGCCACGCTACCGGGACCACCCGCCGAGCAACGCCTCGATGATCGGGACAGGTCGTCGCGAACAACACCACCACGACGAGTGGTTTCCACAGCCGTACAGGCACCGTCGCGACGGGTGGCGTTGCCGGTTCCACAGCCGTGCACGGCCGAGCCACAGCGAATCCACATCGTTGTCCACAGGCGGTGGACAGCCCCGGCGCGGGGCGCCGACAACCGTTGTCACATCGTGGTGATCGGCAATTGACGCCGACCTGTGCCAGGGCTAGCGTTCGCACCACGAAACCTCCAGGAAGGCGGCTCGCTCGCAGGGGAAGGCAAGCGATCTCGCTCTCACCTGGAGGTTTCGTCTTCTCCCGGCGTGGTCCGGCTGGCAGCACGTCGCGCTCGCGTAGAGTGACCAGCGACTGAGACGGCGCAGTTCTGGTCCGCTGACCGCACGGCCACCGCGGCACGGAACGAATCGATGTGCGCTCCGGTCCCGCAGACTGAAGGCGTATGCGGATACATCGAGCGAGGAGTGACTAATGGCCGAGACGTACAGCGGCGAGTTCTACTGCGTGAAGTGCAAGGCGAAGCGCGAAGCATCCGGCGACGTGCACGTGAATGAGAAGGGCACCCGGATGGCCAAGGCCACCTGCCCCGTCTGTGGCACCAACCTCAACCGCATTCTCGGTAAGGCCTGACCGCTACGGCGGTTCCAGCACGTCCCTCGGGGCGGCCGCTCAGCGGCCGCCCCGAACCCGTTCCCGCGGCCGCGCAGCGGTCGCGCGGAATCCGTTCCGGGGCCGGACGACACCCGGCTAGACGGGACACCACTCTGCAGCGCTCAGCGTGCGATGCCAGCCGCCACCGAGCCGGAGACTGGGGCGCATGTCTGCCCTGCCCGCCTCGCCAACGCCACTCGACTCCACGGCGCGCGTGCTGCTCTGCGTCCCGGTCCTCGACCGGGCCGACGGCGCCGTGCAGGTTGGTGATGACCCGCTCACTGCTGTGGTCGTCGACGCCGATCTGGGGCGTCGGTTGCGGACCTGGGCAGATGGTTCTCGCACCGTCGGCGACATCCACGAGGAGCTGCGCCTCTCGGGCGCAGCGGGCGTGTCGCGCGCGTCCGTCGATCGACTGCTCGAGTTGCTGTCCGCGCGCGGCCTCCTTCGAGACGTACCAACGCAACCGGATCCTCAACTGGCCGAAGCGGCCGTCCGAGTGATCGGGACCGGGCGGCTCGGGCAGCAGGTCGCCCGACTACTGATCGCGTCCGGAGTCGGCACCGTGTTCGCCTGCGCCGACCCGCAGGGGGCGCCGGGGGTTCCCCGGCGAAGAGGCAGGGCCAGGCCGGTGCCGCTCAATCGGAGCCGATCTCAGCATGCCCAGCAATTCCGCGCCGTCGTCGACCCGCGGGGGCGAGCAGACGTCCAGGTGTTCGACCACTGGTCCAAGCCCGAAGGGCAGCGCGTCGACCTCACTGTGCTCGCAACCGGGTGCGCCGAGCCGGACCGCGTCATCGCTGCCCACCTTGGCCGAGCCGGACAACCGCACCTCCCGATCCGGTTCGGTTCCGCCAGCGCAACCGTCGGTCCGTTGGTGGTCCCCGGCCGAACCAGCTGTCTGCACTGCACGGACCTGACGCGAACCGCGCGGGATCCGCACTGGCCGACGCTGCTCAGCCAGCTCAGTCGGTTTCGCCCGCTGCCACCGCCGGTGGTGGCGAGCTGGGCCGCCACCTGCGGTGCAGCCCAGGTGCTGTCCGCGCTGCTCGGCGAGGTCCCAGACAGCGTCGGGGCCACGCTAGAGATCCGTTGGCCGACGCTCGGCATCGAGGCACGACCCTGGGCAATGGATCCCGCCTGTGGGTGCGGTTGGCTGGCCCGGTCAGAATGGGGCGCATGACGGACGAGCACGCGCCAGCTGACAGCTCTCCGTCCAAGCGGAACGAGCGCGGGGTCCTTGCGAGGTCGGCGTTCCGCCGCAGCGCCAAGCTCGCATCGCTCCCTCTGGGGTTCGCGGGCCGGGCCACCGTCGGCCTTGGTCGCCGGATCGGCGGCGCTCCCGCCGAGCAGGTCAGCGAGCAGATGCAGCAGCGGGCCGCCGAGCAGATCTTCCGCGTCCTCGGCGAGCTCAAGGGTGGCGCGATGAAGTTCGGCCAGGCGCTCAGCCTGTTCGAGTCGGTGCTGCCCGAGGACGTCGCCGCGCCGTACCGGGCACAGCTCACTCGACTCCAGGATGCTGCGCCGCCGATGCCGGCATCGCGGGTCCATGCCGTCTTGTCGCGCGAGCTCGGTGCCGACTGGCGCAGTTCGTTCCGTCAGTTCCAGCCGCGACCGGCGGCAGCCGCATCGATCGGGCAGGTCCATCGCGGAACGTGGCAGGACGGCCGAGCCGTCGCGGTCAAAGTGCAATACCCGGGCGCGGACGAAGCCCTGCGATCTGATCTGAAGCAGATCGGCCGGCTCTCCAAGGTCGTCGCGCCGCTTGCTGGTGGGATGGACGTCAACGCCCTCGTGGACGAGCTGACCGCCCGCGTCAGCGAGGAGCTCGACTACACGCTGGAGGCGGCTTCTCAGCACCGAGCTGCTGTCGGGTTCTCCGGAAGTACCGAGTTCGTAGTCCCGGACGTGCTGGCCAGCACCCCTCGGGTGATGGTGAGTGAGTGGATCGATGGAGCGCCGCTCTCCAGCGCTGCCGAACTCCCTGCCGACGAACGCAACGCCATTGCACTGCGCTACGTGCGGTTCCTCTTCGCGGGACCGCAGACAGTGGGACTGCTACACGCCGACCCGCACCCGGGAAACTTCAAGATCCTCTCCGACAGCAGGCTGGGCGTGGTGGATTTCGGCCTCGTCGCCCAACTACCCGACGGTCTGCCCGAGGCCATGGGCCGAATTCTCCGCGTGGCTCAGCACGGCAAGGCGGACGAGGTTGCCGCACAGCTCCGCGCCGAGGGATTCGTCCCGACGGGTGTCGACGCGGACGATCTCCTGGACTACCTGAGCCCCTTCGTCGAGCCGGCCGCGGTGCCGGAATTCGAGTTCACCCGCGACTGGATGCGCGAGCAGTTCCTGCGGGTGCGCGATCCGCGGACCTCAGGTGGTGTGGCGATGAAGCTCAACCTTCCCCCCAGCTACCTGCTCATCCATCGGGTGTGGCTGGGCGGCCTCGCTGTGCTGTCACAGCTGAACGCACGGGCACGGTTCGGAGAAGTGTTGGAGGAGTTCCTGCCGGGCTACGCGCCCGCTGCCTGAGCCAGCCACCGTGAGCGGCTGACTCGGCCGCACCTCAACCGCAACCCGCGAGAGCGGTCAGAGGGGGGATGGCGCGTTGTCCCGGCCTGTACCGCCAGGCGCGACACAGCGATAGGGGCCGGGTCGCAGGCGTCCAAGCGGCTGGGGGGCAACCGCGGCGCCACGCATCGACCAGAGGGGAGCCACGTGGCTGTGTCGCGCACTGGTGGTACAGACGGGGGTGATAGTACCCACCGCGCTCAGCGGCGACACGCCCGACGCTCCGCCACGAAATTCATCTCCGACACATCGGAACTCGCCCGTCCGTCTCAGCGCCGGCGACGGACCTGGCCGGCCGGAAACCGGCCAGGTCACGACAGACGCCTGCCCAGCCACAGCCGAACCGCGTGGAACACGCGCCCGTACCGTGGCAGTTGCTGAACCGGAGCTCCCGTATCGTCCGGTGCCCAGGCGTCAGGCACCTCTCGGATATCGGTCACGCGGCTGCCTCCTCGGGGCTCGGCTCGCCGAACGGCTCCGGCAGCGGGTACTTCCGCGGCCGGCCGCGCGGGCGCTTCCGGGCAACGACGACGCCAGCGATGAGCAGTTCCCCGCCCCACACACCCCACGGCTCGCGCCGGGCGAGTGCCTCAGACAGGCAGTTCTCCCGGATCGGACAGGCCTGGCAGAGCGCCTTCGCGGTCTCGACATCGGTCGGGGACTCTGCAAAGAACAGGTCCGGGTCACCCTGACGGCAGGGGAGATCGATGACGGCGACCGCGCTCACTATCGGAACCGCAGTGGGATCACCTGCGTACTTCATGTCGGCCAACTTTCTGAAGGATGCAGCGCCCAGTGGGTTCTGGGCCTGGAATCTGGCCGGGAAACACGAAGGCCGTGGATCCCGGTGTCTGGGATTCACGGCCCTGGAGGCGGTCGGTGTCGTTACACCGCTCGTCTACAGGAAGGTGGTCCCAAACGGGTCGAGAAGCGCTTGATGTCGATGACGTGGTAGCCGCCGAGATCGGCGATGTATCCGCCTTGGGTGGTGAAGCCGCCGTGCTCAGGACGGAGCACTCCCGCACACCGCCACCGGTTCCGCCCGGTCGTGGCAGTCGCGTCGCCCGGGTTGCCCTGGACCGCCGGCACCACACGCGAACCTCGCTGGAGTCCGGGCATGGCTGTCGCCAGCGGCATGGTCGGCGCACCAATCCGCTGCATGCTCACTGTGCTTTCCATGACGAACCCCTCCTTCCGCGTGTCTCGCTGCCGTCTGCCCGGCTCAATCGGCTCCGCACCTCATCAAGACGTGCGCCAACCCCGGCCTCCGGTCACACTAAACGGCCCAGCTAGGGGGTGCAAACACTTTTCTGCCACGCACCCCTGCAGTTGCCGCCTCGTGGACCCACCCCGCCTGACCGAGAGCGGGCAGCCCGCCCCGGCGAGCGCGTCGCTACGTATCGTCACGGTCGTCGCTTGCGGCTTCCCCGGCGACGATGGCCAGCACCTCGGCCCCGTACTTCGACGACTTGGTCGGACCGAGGCCCTGGATCCTGAGCAGGTCGGCGGTGGTTCGGGGCTCGGCCTCGGCGATCGCCATCAGCGTCGCATCAGTGAAAACGCAGTAGGCCGGCACCTGTTGCTCCGCCGCCTGCTGGCGGCGCCACTCCTTGAGTCGAGCCATGGTTCCTTCGTCATAGGTCGCCGGGCAGCCCAGATGACGCCCGAGCTTCCGCTCCGCGGCGCCGGCGAGGGGACGCCCGCACGCCCGGCAGTGCACCACCAGGACGGCGCTCCGAGCGCGCGATCTGCCCGTACCGCCAGGCGTCCCGCGGTACGCCTCCGGCAGCACCGGATCGAGGAACCGCGACGGCTTCCGGGCGCCGCCGCCACCGTTGCGGGTGCGGGACCATGAGATCCGCAGGTCGGTGCGCGCTCGCGTCACCCCGACGTACAGCAGTCGCCGTTCCTCCGCGACCTGCTCAGGCGTACTGGCCAGGACGAACGGCAACGAGCCCTCGTGGGCGCCGTAGACCGCGACCGCATCCCACTCCAGTCCCTTGGCCGAGTGCAGCGTCGCGACCGTCACTCCCTGAGCCGCGGGCACGTGCTGGGCCTCGGCGCGCCGGTCCAGCTCCGATGAGATCGCGGCCAGCGCGACCCCGCCGATGGCCGCGTCGGAGCTGGTCCCCGCCAGATCCTCGGCCACACTGAGGAGGGCTGCCAACGACTCCCACCGCTCACGGACGGCGCCCGCACCCTTCGGCGGCTCTTCGGTCCAGCCGAGCGAGCCGAGCAGCGCCCTGAACTCCGTCACCCCGTCCAGCTGGCCGGGCGATTCCGGAACGGTTCGCACCTGGCCGCGCAGCGTGACCAACGCCTGCCGGACCTCGGGACGCTCGTAGAAGCGCTCGCCGCCGCGCACGAGATACGGGATGCCGCGATCGGCAAGAGCCTGCTCGATGGCGGGTGACTGCGCGTTGATCCGGAACAGCACCGCCATCTCGCGGTAGTCGGTGCCCGCGCTCGCCCGCTCGGCCAACCACGCCGCCACGGCAGCCGCCTCGGCCGCCTCGTCCGGCGCTTCCGCGAAGGCCACCTCGGGGCCGGTCGGGCGTTGCGCCTGCAGGGTCACCGCGGCGACCGAGTCCGCTCCCCGACCGCTCGACCGACTGCCGGCTGCGGTCGACATCAGAGCGTTGGCGCAGCCGACCACCTGGGGCGTCGAACGGTAGTCGCGCACCAGCCGGACGACGGTCGCCGCCGGAAACCGCCGCGCGAAGCCGGTCAGGAAGCTCGGCTGCGCCCCGGCGAAGGAGTGGATCGTCTGAGCCGGATCACCGACCACACACAGCTCCTGCCGATCGCCGCGCCACAGCGTCAGCAGGGTCTCCTGCAGCGGGCTCACATCCTGGTACTCGTCGACGACGAGGTGCCGGTACGCGCGGCGCACGGCCTCGGCGACCTCTGGGTGCTCCGACAGCAGCGCGGCGGCGCAGAGCAAGATGTCCTCGAAGTCGATGCGCTGGCGGTCGCGCTTGACCCGCTCGTACCCGGCGAAAACCCGGCCAACGGTCTCGGCATCGAGCGAGGCCACTTCGCGACGGTGCCGTGCCGCCAGCCGCGGGTAGTCCTCCGGAGCCACGTTGCTCACCTTGGCCCAGGCGATCTCCGTCACCAGGTCGCGCAACTTGGCCGTGTCCACACTCAGGCGCAGCCGGCCGGCGGCTTCGGCCACGGCTCCGATCCTGTTGCCCAGCACGGGCGGCAACTCGCCGCCGTGAATCTGCGGCCAGAAGTACTGCGCCTGCCGGAGCGCGGCGGAGTGAAACGTGCGCGCCTGCACACCGGGCGCACCCAGGCGCTGCAGCCTCCCGCGCAGCTCGCCCGCGGCGCGCGTGGTGAACGTCACTGCAAGTACCGCGGTCGGCGCGTACGCCCCGACGGCCACCCCGTAGGCGATCCGGTGAGTGATCGCGCGGGTCTTGCCCGTGCCCGCCCCGGCCAGCACCGCCACCGGCCCCGTCAGGGCGGTCGCGACCTCGCGCTGCTCGGCATCCAGCGCCTCCAGCAACCGCTCGGCCGCAGTGGCCGACGTGTGCTGCATGACGTTCACCGGGCCTACCCTAGGCGGACCGACCGACGTTTCCGCGCGCTGTGCAGTCACGCCCCCGCCGATATCGCCGCAGGGGTGTAGCCCTCCCCCAGCACCCGCTTCCGGTCAGTGCATCTCGCGCGGCTGCGCGGTGGACTCGAGCACGCTCAGCCAGAGATCACCGTCCGGGGCGACCTGGTTGCGCTCGGAGACGACATGGCTGATCGGAACATGGATGAAGCGGTTGTGCCGCCGTCCGACCACCATGTCCGTCCGGCCGGCCATGCCCGCGTGCACCGCAGCTTGCGCAAGTCGCACGCAATAGACCGAGTCGTGCGCCCCTGCCGGGACCGACCGGATCAGGTACCCCGGATCGAAGTACTTCACGGTGAGCGCGGTGTCCCGTGCGTCGAAGTAGTCGGTGATCTGGGCCTTCAGGTGCAGTCCGATGTCGCCGAGCCGGGCGTTGCCCGAGGGGTCGGTCGCGCCGTCTCCGGAGACGATGTCCTGACCCGCGCCCTCGGCCACCACGACGACCGCGCTGCCGCGCTCGGTCACGCGGCGATGCAGCGAGGCGAGAAAGCCGTTCCGTCCCGCCAGGCTGAACGGGACTTCGGGGATCAGCACGAAGTCCGCCTCGTGGTTGGCCAGTGCGGCGTAGCAGGCGATGAATCCCGAGTGACGCCCCATCAACTTCACCAGCCCGACTCCACCGACGGCCGACCGCGCCTCGATCATGGCCGCGTTGATGATCCGCGCTGCCGCGCTGAAGGCCGTGACGAAGCCGAAGCTCTGGCCGATGAACGGGATGTCGTTGTCGATCGTCTTGGGCACCCCGATCACCGCGATCGGCAGTCCACGTTCGCGGAGCACTCCAGCGATCCGGCCCGCCCCGCGCATCGAGCCGTCGCCGCCGACGACGAACACGATGTCGACGCCGAGTGAGACCAGGTAGTCCACAACCTCACCCGGGTCCTGGGCTCCCCGCGAACTCCCCAGGATGGTGCCGCCCTGGGTATTGATGTCGTTCACGACCGCGGGGGTGAGTCGCACCGGCTCGAAGCCGCCGGCGACCATCCCGGCATAGCCATTGCGGAAGCCGATGATCTCGGAGATGCCGTAGTGCTTGGCAAGCTCCATCACCAGGCCCCGGATCACGTCGTTCAGCCCGGGGCAGAGTCCACCGCAGGTGACGATGCCCACCCGCGTGCGGCCAGGTGGGAAGAAGAGCCTGCGACGAGGTCCGCCCGGCTCGAAACTCGGCCAGGCATCGGGGTCCGGGCCCAAGCTGCCGAGCTGGGAGACGGTGTCGTGCAGCACGACCCGATCGCCTTCCTCGACGTAGTGTTCGCCGGTACGGCGGTCGCCCAGATAGTCGGCGAGCGGAGAGTCATACCGGCTCTCGCCCAACTGGGCGACCAGCAGGTCTGACAGCCGGGTCACGATCGGACCTGCTGAGTGTGGGTGCACCCGTGCGAGGTGCGTGAGCGAAGGTCCCGGATCTCCGCGGGCGGCATGGTCCTGAGCCTGTCAGCCGCGCGTGTCGGCGATGTGACGAATGCGATAACAGTCCTCTCGGCTGCCCGGAATAGCGGAGCTATGCAATGCGCTGCTGATCGACGTGACTGCGCTGATCGAGCAGGAAACCGACGCCCTCACCGTCTTCACCACTGCCTGGTGTGGGCATTGTGCACGGCTGAAGTCCCAGCTTCGGCGAGCGGGCATCCCGTATGCCGAGGTGGACATCGAATTCGACCGGAGCGCGGCGGCGGTGGTGGCGGCGGCAAACCGCGGCAATCTGACGGTGCCGACCGTCCAGTTCGACGACGGCAGCACGATGACCAATCCCTCACTAAGCCAGGTGGGGAGCAAGCTCGGGTTTCAGGCGTGACCCGGCCCTGAGTTCAGATCCGCGGCTGACGCGCCGCGGGAACGACTCAACGGCCGAGGGCAGCATTGTGAGCACTGTCAGCGGTCGACCTTAGGGTGGTCGCCACCATGAGCCTCACCCTCCATCACGCGAGTCGCGCCGACCGGCTGGTGGATGGCCTTGCCGAGGTGCTGGCGAAGCCCCAGCCCGACGCCTTCGCCACCGATCTCGTGAGCGTGCCCACGCCAGGGGTCGAACGTTGGCTCGCGCAACGACTGTCGCATCGGCTGGGCGCAAGCCCGGGGCGCTCCGATGGAGTCTGCGCCGGGGTCGAGTTCTGGCCGCTTGACCGTCTCATCGCGCGTGCCGTTCACGGTGCCGAGGGTTTGGATGCTTGGCGACCCGATCGAGCCGTCTGGCCGCTCCTCGCTGCCATCGACGACTGCCGCAGTGAGCCTTGGGCCGGCATGTTGTGGGCTCACCTGGATCGCGGCCGGCCCGACGACGACACTGCGCGCCCAGAGGCTCGTGCCGAATCAGGCACGGGCGACGGGCGCCGACTCGCCACGGCGCGCCGGCTCGCGGGCCTCTTTTCCCGCTACGCCACCTACCGGCCGATGATGATCAGCCGCTGGTCTGCCGGGGAGGACGCCGACGAGGACGGGCGGCCGTTGCCCGCTGAGCGCAGCTGGCAAGCCGAGCTCTGGCGTCGGCTGGCGAGGCGAATCGACCAGCCCGACCCCGTCAGCATGCTCGTTGAGGCTCGACGGCAACTCACCGAGCAACCGGACACCTGCGGACTTCCCGAGCGGCTCTCCGTCTTCGGTCCGACGACGCTGGCACCGGACCGGGTCTCGGTGCTGGTCGGCTTGGCCGAACATCGCGACGTCCATCTCTGGCTCCCACAGCCCTCCCCCGACCTCTGGGGCCGCATCGCTGCCAGCCGTCGATGCCCCGGACCTGAGCGGCCCGCGCGCGCCGACGATTCGAGCGCGGCGATCGTGCGGCATCCGTTGCTCGCCGCGCTCGGCCGGGACAGCCGCGAACTCCAACTGAGCCTCGCCGCCGCCGGCATGACCGAGGGCGACGCGACGTCGCCGACGGCATCGGCCGAGCCGACCCGACCCGCAGGCGACACGCTGCTCGGCTGGTTGCAGACCGACGTCACCGCAGACCACCGCCCCGTCGACGGGGATGGGCGGGTGCTGGCGCCAAGCGACCGCAGCGTTCAGGTACACGTCTCGCACGGCCCGGACCGGCAGGTGGAGGTGCTCCGCGAGGTGCTGGTCGGCCTACTCGCAGATGATCCGACGCTGGAACCGCGGGACGTGGTCGTGATGTGCCCCGATATCGAGGCGTTCGCGCCGCTGGTGGCGGCCACATTCGGGCTCACCGGCGGCGATAAACCGGCGGAGCATCCCGGGCACCAGCTGCGGGTGCGGTTGGCCGACCGCGCCGTCCGCAACGTGAACCCGCTCCTGGCGCTCGTCGAGGCAACGCTCTCCCTCGCCCGGTCGCGAATGGAGGCGAGCGCCGTTCTCGACCTCTGCGCGATGGGCCCGGTCGCACGCCGATTCGGCTTCAGCACCGAGGACCTGGAGCGGCTGCATGAACTCACCTTGCATGCGGGAGTTCGGTGGGGTCTGGACGGGACGCACCGGCGACGCTTCGACATGGAGGCCTTCGGGCAGAACACCTGGTCGGCCGGGCTCGATCGGATGCTGCTCGGCGTCGCGATGGACGAGGCAGAGCAGCGCTACATCGGCACGGCGCTGCCGCTCGACGATGTCGACAGCGGCGACGCCGACCTGATCGGGCGACTCGCCGAGTGCCTTTCTCGAGTGCGCCTCATCACCGACGAGTGCCGGCGGGACCAGCCACTCGCCGAGTGGCTGCGGGCGTTCCGACGGCTCTGGGAATTGCTGGCCGCGGTGGGCCCCAGCGACTCGTGGCAGTTGGCGCACGCACAGCATGAACTCGCGCGTCTGGCGGACTCGGCAGGCGGAGGTGCGCCGACCGACAGCATGCTGTCGCCGACGGAGATGTCGGCCCTGCTGGCCGACGCGTTCCGCGGCCGAGCAGGTCGAGCCAACTTCCGCACCGGCACCCTCACCGTGTGCAGTCTGCAACCGATGCGCTCAGTGCCGCACCGGGTGGTCTGCCTGCTCGGCCTCGACGACGGGGTGTTTCCGCGCCGCCGAACCCTCGACGGTGACGACATCAGTGCCGATCAGGACCGCGTCGGCGACCCCGACCCACGCAGCGAGGATCGGCAGCTGCTGCTCGACGCCGTCCTCTCCGCGACCGAGACCTTGGTGATCATCTACGGCGGGCGTGATCCGCGAACGGGCGCCGAGATCCCGCCCTCGGTCCCGGTCGGTGAGGTCCTGGATGCGCTCGAGGCCACAGCACAGACCCAGAGCGGCGCGGGGGTGCGCAGCGCCATCACCGTGGCGCACCCGCTCCAACCGTTCGCACCGCAGAACTTCTCCCGCGACGGTGTTCCACCCGGACCGTTCAGCTTCGACCCGGCAGCGCTCCGGGCGGCCCGCGCGCCCCGAGGGAGTGCTGGACCGCCGGTCGCTGGAGGCCTGCGGCTGGCGCCCCTCGAGAGGTCCGCAGTGGGGCTGGCCGATCTCGTTCGATTCCTTCGCCACCCTCCACGCGCACTGCTTGCCGAACGGGCCCAGCTCTGGCTGACAGCGCCGGAGGAGCGGCCCGACGAGCAGATTCCGGTCGCTGTCGAGGCGCTGGAGCGGTGGTCCATCGGCGACCGACTGCTGCGACGGCGACTTCGCGGCCAGCCCATGGATCAACTCCTCGCTGCCGAGTGGCGCCGCGGTCAGGTTCCGCCTCGGCAGCTCGGCGCTCGCACGCTGGCCGAGTTGCAGGGCGAGGTCGAGGCGGTGGTGACTGTCGCCGAGCGGTACCGCGTCGGGCCGACCCGGCCGGTGCCGGTGAGCGTCGACGCCGACGGCGTGCGGCTGACCGGAACGGTTGTCGACGTCGTCGGCGACACGGCGGTTCACGTCGCGTTCGCTCGGCTGGGCGCGTCGCACCGATTGCGCGGCTGGGTCGAGGTGCTGGCACTCACGCTGCAGGAGCCGGACCGGCGCTGGCAGGTGGTGACGGTCGGCCGGGGCGGCTCCGTCGTCGTCGGTCCGGTCGATCGAAGCTGGGCGGAGAGGATCCTCCCGGACCTGCTGGAGCTGCGGCGCTCCGGCCTGGCCGAGCCGCTCCCGTTCGCACCCAAGACATCGCTGGAGTTCGCCGAGGGGCGCTGGCAGCGTCGTCCGTTCGACGGCCCGCGACGCAAGCGTCTGGCCCGGACATGGGAGCGGGAACGCGACGCGGCGTACGAGGTCTTCTTCGGCCGCGGGGCGGACGTGGAGGTCCTGCTCGCCGAACCATCGCGTCCCGACGAGGAACGTGGCGAGCTGACCCATGAGACCCGCTTCGGCACACTCGCTCGGCGGGTGTGCGAGCCGATGCTGCGCTGCGAGCAGGCGTCCTGATGGGTACCGCCGGGTTCGCCGACGCTGCCGAGGACGGGCGGCAAGCATCAGCGGTCCGCCCCGCATTCGATCTCTGCGGGCCACTCCCGACGGGCACGGTGGTGCTCGAGGCCAGCGCGGGCACGGGCAAGACGCACACCATCGCGGCTCTGGCCACCCGCTATGTCGCCGACGGCGCCGCCCGGCTGGATCAGTTGATGCTGGTCACGTTCGGCAGAGCCGCGACGAACGAGTTGCGCCAACGCGTACGGGATCGCCTGGTCCGTGCAGAGGCGCTGCTCGCCGAATCGACTGGCGGCGGCCCGCAGGCACGCGACGACCTCGACGCCCTGCTGCTCGCCGGGTCCGCGGAGGAGCGGGCCGGACGGCACAGCAGGCTAGCGGCGGCGCTCGCCGACTTCGACGCGGCCACCATCGCCACCACCCACCAGTTCTGTCTGGCCATGCTCGACGGCCTCGGCGTGCTCGGCGACCACGAGCCGCAGGCCCGGTTCGTGGAACACGTGCGCGAACTCACCGACGAGGTCGTGACCGATGAGTACCTGCGCCGCTACGCCGATCTCGAGCGGCCCGCGTGGGAATACGCGGACGCGCTGGCGGTGGCGCACCGCGCGGTCGCCGCGCCCCACACCCAGCTGGTGCCTGCCGCGGCCGACGTCGAGACACGCGCCGGGGAACGGGTCCGATTCGCTGCCCGGGTGCGGGAGGTGGTCGAGCGCCGCAAGCGCGACGGGCGGCTGTTCACCTACGACGACATGCTGACCCGGCTGCGTGACTCCTTGGCTGACCCGAGTTACGGCGAGGCGGCCGCCGCCCGGCTGCGGTCGCGGTACCGGGTGGTGATGGTGGACGAGTTCCAGGACACCGATCCGATCCAATGGGAAATCCTGCGGCGGACCTTTCACGGCCACGGCACCTTGGTGCTGATCGGCGATCCGAAGCAGTCCATCTACGCCTTCCGGGGCGCGGACGTGTACAGCTATCTGGACGCAGTCCGCAGCGCCGGGACAGTGGCGACCCTGGACACCAACTGGCGCAGCGACCAGGCACTCGTCGATGCGCTGGAGCCGCTGCTCGAGGGCGCCGCGCTCGGCGAGGAGGAGATTCTCGTTCGCCGGGTCACCGCGGCGCACCGCACCCGCCGGCTGGTCGGCTCTGATCCCGAGCTCGCCGCGCCCGTGCGCCTGCGGGTGCTGCCCCACCACGGCCCTCCCGAGGACACACCAGCGGTCGCCGCCGTGCGGGCATCCCTGAGCGCCGACGTGGTGGCCGACATCAGTGCTGTCCTCGCCAGCGACACCCGTCTGGTCATCGATCCCGAGCCACGCGCGCCGCGCCGCGGCGCGGTCCCCGATACCCGCCCAGTGCGCGCCAGCGACATCGCGGTGGTGGTGCGGCGCAACGAGCGGGGCGAAGCGATCTGTCGCGCGCTGATCGAAGCCGGTGTTCCGGCGGTGATGCTCGGCGCCAACTCCGTTTTCGCCACCGAGATCGCGCGCGAATGGCTGACCCTGCTGGGCGCACTCGACCAACCGCGCCAGCAGGCAGTCCGGCGGGCCGCGCTGACCCGGTTCGTCGGCTGGCCGCTCGAGAAGTTGGCCGCGGCCGGCGAGGAGGATCTCGTCGAGTTGACCCAGCGGATCCGCCGCTGGAGTCGGCTGCTGAGCACGGGCGGCGTCGCCGCGCTCCTGGAAGCGGCGACAGCGGAGACCGACCTGCCGCGGCGAATCCTCGCGGAGGCCGGCGGTGAGCGGCTGATGACCGATCTGCGGCACGTCGCCGAGAGCCTGCACGCCGCCATGGCGGCTGGTCAGCTGGGTAGCGGGGCGTTGCTGGAGTGGCTCCGAACGCGGATCGACGAGGCGGAGACCGGGGCGAGCAGCGACGGAATGAGACGACTGGAAACCGACGAGGACGCCGTCACCGTCCTCACGGTGCACCGCAGCAAGGGCCTGGAGTTTCCGATCGTCTACCTCCCCGAGGCGTGGGATCGACACGTCGACGATGCCGACGATGGCCGGCCCCTGCAGGTCCACGAGGTCACCGCCGCAGGGGTGGGCGCATGCGTGCTGGACGTCGGTGGCCTGACCGGCGCCGGTCGAGCCGAGCGCTTCGCTCGGTGGCGCGAGGAGGAGGCGGGCGAGGACCTCCGGTTGTTGTATGTCGCGCTCACCCGCGCGCGCAGCCAAGTCGTGCTGTGGTGGGCGGCGGCCCGGACGACCGAGGCGTCTCCGCTTCATCGGCTCCTTTACCGGCCGGCAGACCAGCCGGCACCCCCGCCACGACCAGCTCGGGCTGCCGACCTGGCCGACGCTCCGCGGGCAAGGCCGCCGCTCCAGATCGACGTCGTCTCGCCGCGAGCAGCCGTGCGACCGCCGCGCGTCGAGCTGCCGCGGACAGGCCTCGGCGTCCGGGCGTTCAGTCGGGCGCTGGACGTCGAGTGGCGGCGCACCTCATATTCCGCGCTCACCGCGGCGGCCCACGGCGCTGCCCCGACCCCGTCGGTTGGCAGCGAGCCCGAGCTCCATCGCGAGGACGACGAGGCAGCACTGCCGGCCGAGCAGGGAGCCGGGTCCGCGCCGGAGCACCCGCTGTCCCTCGACCTCGCACCCGAGTCCGGGCCGAGTCCGCTGGATGCGCTGTCTCCGATGGGCGATCTGCCCTCCGGCGCCGAGTTCGGTACCGCCGTCCATGCTGTCTTCGAGACGGTCGATCCGACCGCCGCCGACCTGCCCGCAGCCCTGCGGGCCGCGTCCCAACGGGCACTCTCCTACGGGGGCGGCACGCTCCCCCCGCCCGAAGCGCTCGCGGAGGCCCTGCAGCCGGTCTTCTCGACCCCGCTCGGGCCGCTGGCGGCTGAGCGGCGGCTCTGCGACATCGGTCCAGCGGACCGGCTCGCCGAACTTTCGTTCGAGTACCCGCTCGGGTCGTCCTCCGGCCCGCGGCTCACCGATCTCGCGCCGCTGCTTGCTCGGCACCTGCCAGCGTCCGATCCGCTCGCGACCTACCCGGCTCGGCTCGCCGACCCGGGCTGGGACGATCAGCGGTTGCGCGGGTACCTCAACGGCAGCATCGACGCGGTCCTCCGCGTCGCGAGCGCCGACGGTCCGCGCTATCTGGTGGTGGACTACAAGACCAATTGGCTCGGCGGCTTCGACGGCCAGCCGCTCCGGCTCGGCGACTACACGCCCGAGCGGATGAGCGCGGCGATGGTCGCCGCGCACTACCCACTCCAAGCCCTCTTCTACTCCGTGGCCGTACACCGACTGCTGCGCTGGCGCCAGCCCGACTATGACCCGGCTCGGCACCTCGGCGGCGTGTTGTACCTGTTCGTCCGCGGCATGGCCGGCCCTCAGACGCCGCGAGTCGATGGCTCGCCGTGCGGCGTGTTCAGCTGGCTGCCACCCGCGGCCCTGATCACCGAGTTGTCCGACGTCCTGGACGGCTCTCCGGCCGGAGACGTCCGATGACAGCGGCCCGGACGCCAACGGCCCGCTTCGTCGCGGAGTCGCCGTCGAGGCTGCTGGTGTACGGCCTCACCGGGCTGCTCGCGTCGTTCAATCAGGCCGGTGTGCTGAACAGCGCCGATGTGCACACCGCGCTGGCGGTCTGCCGGATCGGCTCAGAACCAGACGAGCGGGTGGCGCTCGCCGTCGCCCTGCTCGTGCGGGCCCTGCGCAACGGATCGGTCTGCGTGTCGCCGCTGACCGTGCACCTGACCGTTTTCGACGACGCCGAGTCCGCAATCGACACCAGCGACCTCCCGTGGCCGGAGCCCGCAGCGTGGGCTGCCGCCTGTACGGCCAGTCCGCTCGTCCGCATCGGCGCCGACGGCCCGGCCGACCGTCCCCTGCGTCTGGTCGGCGAGTTGCTGTACCTCGAGCGGTATTGGCAGCAGCAGGAGTCCGTTCGGCTCGAACTGCGCCGCCGCTTCGACCTTGCCCCGCCGACGGTCGACCTCGCACAGCTGACCGCGACGCTCGACCGATTGTTCGGCGACGACGGCGTCGGGTCCTCAGCCGATCAGCAGCGACTGGCGGCCGCCGTTGCAGCGCTCAGTTGGGTGACGGTGATCGCGGGCGGCCCCGGGACGGGCAAGACGACGACGATCGCACGGCTGATCGCGCTGCTGCGAGATCAGCCGGGCCCGCTGCCCCAGGTCGCGCTCGCCGCCCCCACCGGCAAGGCGGCGGCCCGCCTGCAGGAGGCGGTAGCAACGGCGGCCGCAGGCCTCGGGGCCGCCGACCAGGCGATGCTGGCAGGGCTCGAGGCGTCGACGCTCCACCGGCTGCTCGGGTGGCTACCGTCCAACCGGAGCCGATTCCGGCACGACGCCGAGAATCCCCTCCCGCACGACATCGTGATCGTCGACGAAATGTCGATGGTCTCTCTGACACTGATGGCGCGTCTGGTCGAGGCCGTCAGGCCGACGGCCCGGCTGATCCTGGTGGGCGATCCCGATCAGCTGTCCTCCGTGGACGCCGGCGCCGTGCTCGCCGACGTGGCGGCAGCCCCCGGGAGGCCGAACGTGCCGATGACCACAGCCTTGCGAGCTACCCGGACCCTCGATGCCGAAACCGAGGCACCCGTGCACGGCGTCGTCGGCCTCACCCGTACCTGGCGGTTCGGTGGCGGGATTGCCGAGCTGGCGCGGGCGATCCGGCAGGCCGACGCCGATCGCGCCGTCGCGGTGCTTCGCGGCGGTGGGGACGACCTGGTCTTCACCGAGATCGACGCCGCGTCGGCTCTCGCCGAGTCACCGCTTGGATTCGCGGCCCCCGCAGACATAGACGCGTCGCGACTCGGCGGATTGGTGCAGGTGGTCCGCGAGACCGCCCGCGCCGTCCGCCGGGCCGCGCTGGCCGACGATCGTCCGGCAGCGCTGCGCGCCCTCGACGAGCATCGCCTGCTCTGCGCGCACTCGCGCGGGCCGTATGGGGTGCAGACCTGGGGGCTCCGGGTCGAGCGTTGGCTCGAGGCCGGGATCACCGGGTACGGCGAGGACGGTGAGTGGTACGTCGGACGTCCGCTGCTCGTCACCGCCAACGACTACGACCTCGGCCTGTACAACGGGGACACCGGGGTGATCGTGCGGACGCCGGACG
Organism: Propionibacteriaceae bacterium; assembly: GCA_044225235.1. GTDB lineage: Bacteria > Actinomycetota > Actinomycetes > Propionibacteriales > Propionibacteriaceae > Microlunatus. Next base: position 30,425 of record JBGAIX010000006.1, read on the forward strand.
GCCCGCGAGCGGCGTTCGCACGCGGCGGGACCACCATGCAGTTCGCTCCGGTACGACTCGATACCGTCCAGACGGTCCATGCGATGACGGTGCACCGGGCCCAGGGCAGCCAGTTCGGCGAGGTCGCGTTCGTGCTGCCGCCGACGGACTCGCCGCTGCTCACCCGCGAATTGCTCTACACCGCTGTGACCCGGGCCCGGCATCGCGTTCAGGTGATCGGAACCGCCGACGCCGTCGCTCGCGCCGTTGAGCGCCCCGCAAACCGGGCCAGCGGGCTGCGGGACAGACTGGCCGACGGCAGCCGCTGAAGCGGCCGGCACGTCGCGCGGCCCAGGCAGGGCGACGCAGCCAGGACGACCTAGGCAGGGCGCCGACGCCGCGCTCACACCAGGGCGGAGCCTTCGCGCCAGGCCTCGATCAGGCGGTGCGCGATGGAGCTTGCACCGGGGAGGGCACAGGTTCCCGCGGCGAGGTCGGCGTCCAGTCGCTCCCGGGAGTACCAGTCCGCGTGGGCGATCTCCTGGACGTCGACGCAGATATCGGTGCTGGTGGCCCGGGCGAAGAAGCCCACCATCAAGGAACGGGGGAACGGCCAGGGCTGGCTGCCGAAGTAGCGCAGGTCGGCGAGATCGATGTTGACCTCCTCGCCGACCTCGCGGTGGATGGCCTGCTCCAGGGACTCCCCCACCTCGACGAAGCCGGCCAGGACCGAGACCCGGTTGCCCCACGACTGCTGGCCACCGAGCAGCAGCCGATCGTGGGCGTCGACGACGGCGACGATCACCGCCGGGTCGGTACGCGGGAAGTGGTCGTGGTCGCACTCCTCACAGTGCCGCGCGAACCCCGCCTTGATGACCGTCGTCGGACTCCCGCAGAGCGGACAGCGCGGCTCGGCGCGGTGCCATTGCGTCAGGGCGGAGGCGGTGGCGGCGATGTCGCGTTCATTGTCGGTGAGCTGGGCGCCGATCTCGCGGAGCGTGTGCACCTCGCCGTCGGTCATCGCTTCGACGGCGAAGACGGGAGAACCGTGCAGCAGACCGAGCAGGCGGTGCCGCTGGCTGTCGAAGTCGACGAACGGCTTGGTCATCCGCAGCTTGCTGCCGCCGACGTTCGTGGTGAACCGCGACTGGTCATCGAGCTTGAGCAGTTTCGCGTCCTCGCTCCGCCACAGGTTCGCCACCCACTCGGGAGATCCCCGATGGTGGTCGACGCGGTCGAGGTCGCTTGCGAGCGCCCAGGTGGTCACCTTCGCAGCCTAGGGCGAAGATCATCGCCGCGGTGCACCATCCACCAGAAGCTGCAGCTCGACGCGGCCGGGCAGCGCGCCCGGGCGCACGACGGCGTCGGTACGCACGAAGTAGAAGACCGCGTCCACCTGCTCCACCGCAAGCCCATGGGCCTCCGCCCAGGCCAGCCGGTAGATCGCGAGTTGCCACGGGTCGGCGATCTCCGCTCGGGAGGTCTTCCAGTCCACGATCTGCGCAACGCTGCCCACGGGCATTCCGGGTGCCTGCTCGCCGTACACCGCGTCAATCCGGCCCCGGATCAGCCGAGGGCCGAGCACCAGGGTGAACGGGGCCTCGACCGCGGTCGGTAGGACGGAGCCGTACTGACCATCGGCGAACGCAGCGCACAGCTCGCGCAGCTCGCGGTCCGGGTCACCGGGAGCTGGATCGAGGCCTTCGGACCGATTCGGGTGATCGGGCGGGTCGTCCGGGTCAATCAGCGGCAACTGGCCGAGCGGACCTCCGGTCGGCCGGTAGTGCCGCTCGACCCAGCTGTGGAATCGCGTCCCGAAGGACGCTGCCCGAGACGGCGGGCGTGGCATCGGTCGGGCCAGCCGACGGACGTAGCCGACCGGGTCGGCGTGCAGGTCGACGAGCGCTGTCGCGGTCAGGCTGGCGGGCAGCGGCACCGCGCGCTCCCCCGAGCGGAGGCTGCGTGCCTCTGACAGAAGGCGATCGATGTCCTCGTCCCACGCCGCCACGACCGCAAGGTCGTCCACCGCGACGGGGTCGCTGGTGTGGCCGGCCAGCTCGGCTGGTCGGCGGGCCGCCTCGACCGCGGCAGCCGCCTGCAACCGCCGGGCAAGGCTCTCCGGGTCGAGGGGTGCCGGCCACTGTGCGGGGGCTGTCGCGGTGTGCATCGGGTTCGCGCGTCCGGCGGGCGGCGCCAACTGGACCAGCTGTTGCTCCCGTTCCGCCGCCCCGACGATCGCCTCCAGGTAGCTCGACGGAACGCGCGGATTGACCAGCTCCGGTCGCCACGTGTGGCCGGTACCGATCAGCAGGCGCTTCGCGCGGGTTGCCGCGACGTACGCCAAGCGGTCTTCGGCGAGCAGTTGCTGTGCCGTGAGGGCCTTGCGGTAGTCGGCGAGGGCCGAGTTGCTCGTGTCGGCAAGCTGCGGGATCGAGTCCGCGTCGCCGCGGAGGTCCGCAGGGACGACCGCGGCGTTGGTGACCCAGTTGTCGGTCACGCGGTCGCTGGGGAAGACACCTTTCATCAACGCCGGCAGGAACACGACCTCCCACTCCAGGCCCTTGGCCTTGTGCACCGTGAGCAACTTGACGGCCTCGCGATCCGACGGCACCGCCTGTTCCAGCCCGGCGCCCGCGTCGATCTCGGCCTGCAGGTAGGCCAGTAGCCCCGACAGCGATGCATCGCCGTCGACATCCACGTACGCGGCGACCGCATCGGTGAAGGCGCCGAGCTGGTCCCGGCGAGCGCTCCGGTCGAATTCGGGCGTGGCCATCAACTCGACGTCGAGCCCGGTAGTGGCGACGATCCGGCGGATCAGATCCAGCACCGGCTCGTCGGCGTGTCGGCGAAAGGAGGAGAGCTCCTCCGCGAGTTCAGCGAACCGCCGCACCGCCTCGGCCGAATACGGTAGGTCGCCTGGGCTTTCCAGCGCGTCCAGCAGGCTGACGACCTCGGTCGGATCGGTCTCGGCGACCGCCTGCCCGAGCGCGGCGAGCACCGCGGCCGGACTACCGGCCTCCGGATCGTCGGCCGCCGCATTCCAACCACCGGCCAGGGCCCGAGCGCGGCGCCCGAGCAGCGCCAGATCGCGCGGTCCGATCCGCCAGCGTGGGCCCGTCAGCAGCCTGACCAGCTCGGGATTGGCGGACACGTCGTCCACCAATCGCAGCACCGCGGTGATGTCGGCGATCTCCGGCAACTGCAGCAGCCCGCCGAGGCCGACGATCTCCACCGGCACCTCCCGGCCGGTGAGCTCGCCGTACAGCGCAGCGATGTCGGCGTTGCGCCGGCTGAGCACGGCGATGTCGGCCCAGTTGGCGACGTCCCCGGCCTCTTTCAAGCCGACGATCTGCTCGCCGATCCAGGTCACCTCCGCAGGCCAGGTCTCGAACGTCGCGGCGCGCACGCTCCCGCCGGCGGCCTCAGGCGGCGCCTGGAGCAGGCCCTGCTCGGGCGGTGCCGGGTTTCCACGGCCGTGTTCCGCCGGTCCCCCCGCTGACGGTCCCGGTACACCTTCGGATCCAGCAGCGGCGGGTCGCCCGGCACGGAGCGGCCTGCTGAGCACGTTGGCCACGTCGAGGATGCGCTGGCCGCTCCGTCGGTTCACCGTCAGCGCGAATCGTTCGGCACGCCGCCCGTCCGGCTGACGGAAGTCGCTGTCGAAGGTGAGGATGTTGCTGGCCGCCGCTCCGCGCCAGCCGTAGATCGCCTGGAACGGGTCACCCACCGCCGTCACCGGGTGGCCGAGCCCCGTCGACGGGGTGCGGCCGGAGAACAGGCCCCGCAACATCACCGCCTGCGCAGCCGAGGTGTCTTGATACTCGTCCAACAGCACCACCCGGAAGCTGGCCCGCAGCGCAGCCGAGACGGCCGGCAGCGTGCTCGCGAGTCGGGCCGCGATAGCCATCTGGTCAGCGAACTCGACGAGCCCGAGCCGACGTTTGAGCTCTTGGTAGTCCGCCACCAGACTCGCCAACTCCAGTCGCTCCTGACACGCGATCATGGCTCGCTTCGCGTCGACGTAGACGTTGCCGCGATTGTTCAGCGGCGCCGAGCGCCAGCCGACCAACGCCTCCCGCGCATGACCGTCGAGCACCTCGAGCGGGACGAGATGCTGCTGCAGGTCGGCGTCGAGCTTGAGGACGCGCTCGGTGATCGTCGCGGGACGCAGCCGGGACAAGAACTCGAACGGCCCCGCCGCATTCCGGACAACCCGGGACGCCAACCGGTACCGAGTCGCACCGCTGATCAGGGTCGGGTCCGCCTCGTGCCCGAGCCGGAGCCCGTGCTCGGACACCAGTCGCGCGGCGAACGCGTCGTAGGTCATCACCACTTGCTCGCCGGACTCGTCGGCGCCCTTGTCGCTCACCACCCCGGCCCGGACGAGCGCGGAGCGCACCCGGTGCGACAGCTCGGCGGCCGCCTTCCGAGTGAAGGTGAGGCCGAGGATCTCTTCCGGCCGCACGGCGCCGGTGCCGACCAGCCAGACGACCCGGGCCGCCATCACCGTCGTCTTGCCCGACCCCGCTCCGGCGATGATCACCCCGGGGGTCAGCGGCGCTGTGACCGCGGCGAGTTGCTGCTCGGAAAAGGCGATCCCCAGCGCTTCGACCAGATCCTTGGGCTGGCTGATCCGCACCGCGCGCTGCGGCACGAGAGTGTGCACACTCACGTGACCAGCTGCTTTCCTGTCGACTGAGCGGGACAACTGGCGCGGAACGCACACCAACGGCAAGCAGCCCCGACCCGAGCCTCGTGGCGCTCCTCGCGAATCACTCGCACCGCCTGCGCGAGCCGATGATGCACCCAGCTCGGCTGCTCGGTCAGCTGGTCGTCGCCCTCGGCGTCCGGAAGCCCCACGGGGTAGGGCACGTCGTCCAAGGACGGCTGGTGGAAGACCCGTGGGAAGTTCGCCGGGCCGTCGGGCAGCCTGAGATAGACCAGTTCAGCCCCACCCGGCCGCCCGGCCGCGTCGTCGAACGCGCCCTGCTGCACGGCCAACTGGTACACCCCGAGCTGGTCGTGCAGGGCGACGTCGGTTCCCGATGGCGGCGTCCGCGAGGTCTTGAAGTCCACCACTCGGATGCGGCCGTCAGGCTGCCGCTCCACCCGATCGGCGATGCCGGTGAGCCGGACGCGGTCGAAGCCCAGGTCGACCTCGCAGGCGAAGCGCAGCTCGGTGCCGATCAGTTCGAGGTCGTGCCGCTCCTGCTGCCAGCTGACGAACCGCTCCACGGCGGCCTCGGCCTCGGCGCGCTCGACGGCGGAGAGCCAGTGCGCGTCGAAGTCGAGCTGGTCCCAGACCGACTCCAGGTGGCCGGCGAGCGCGTCTGCCGACGTCGGATGATGCGCACCGTGCTCCGCAAGTACGTGCACCACCGAGCCGAAGCCGGCGGCCGTCCGCCGTGCCGGCTCGGCCTGGGCCCGACGCGCCAGGAACCACTGGCGCGGGCAGGCGAGCACCGACGCCAGTTGGCTTCCGGAGAGCTGGACCGGCTCATCGGGCGGGCTCGCGGGCTGGCCGGCCTCGCTCAGTCGCCGCATCCCCCACCAGCGTTCAGGCCGGGCAACCGCGGCCAGCGGCCTGCCCTCCCCGTCGGTCGCGTCGGCGAGCCTCGCCAATCGCAGGGCAGCCTGCTCACGCCGCGACGGTGAGGAGTCCGGGTCGACGCTGACCCGCCGCAGCTCGCCGACCAGGGCCGCGAGCGTCAGCGGCCGCCGCGGCCGACCGGGCAGCGGGGTCAGCGCTACACCTAGCTCGCCGACGAAACGCGACGGCTGATCGCCCTCGCCCTCGGTGCCGGTGACGGTCGTCACCACCAGCCTGGTGCGTGCCCGGGTGCAGGCGACGTAGAACAACCGGCGCTCTTCGGCGATTCGGGCGGCGGTGGGCTGGGCCACACCCATCGACGAGCGCCCGAGCTGGTCCGGTTCCAGCAGCGAGCCGCGTCGCGCGACGTCGGGCCAGGCGCCCTCCTGCACTCCGGCGACGACGACCAGCTCCCATTCGAGACCCTTTGCGCGATGCGCGGTCAGCAGCCGGACCGCACCACCCCGTACGTCGGACTCGCGCAGCGTGTCAGCGGGGATCTGCTGGCCCTCGACCTCGGCCAGGAACCCGGTGACGCCGCGGAGGCCGGACATCTCCTCCGAGCGGTGCGCGATGTCGAACAGCGCGCAGATCGCGTCGAGGTCTCTGTTCGCGCGGCGGCCAGGCTCGCCGCTGTGTGCGGCCTCGGCGGCCAGCCGGCTCGGCCACTCGGTTTCCGACCAGAGCAGCCACAGCGCCTCCTCCGCCGTGGCTCCGTCACGAATGGCCCGATCGCAGCGACGAATCAGTTCCGCGAGCGTGCGGGCACGAGCGGCATCAGCGACCGCGCCGACATCACCGTTCAGCTCAGCGACCAGCTCCGGATCACGGAGAGCGGCGACGATCAGCTCCGTCGACGGCCGGGGCAGCCCCGCACCGCCGAGTTCGGCGCGCTCTGCGGCACGGAGGCGGCGGCCGAGGCGGCGCACCGCCATGCTGTCCAGGCCACCGAGCGGGGAGGTGAGCAGCAGATGAGCCTCGTCGGCACCGAGCGGCCGAGCGCGCGAGGCCACGTGCAGCGCCAGCAAAAGCGGCCTGACGGCCGGGTCGGCACCGAGCGGAATCTCGTCCCCCGCCACCTCGACCGGTACGCCTGCCGCCACCAACGCTCGGCTGAGCGCCGGGATGGCCGCCCGGCCGGACCGCACCAGGACAGCCATCTGATCCCAGGCGAGCCCGTCGCGCAGCCGAGCCGACCTGAGCAGGTGGGCGATGTGCTCGGCCTCGGCGCCGGGGCTCGTACAGCTGAATGCCTGCACCAGCCCGGGCCTGGAGGGGTTCGGCAGCGGCCGTCGAAACGCCTCGGCGACTCCCGACGGCAGCGCCCGGGGCAGCCCCAGCCGGTCGGCAACTCCGCGGCTCGCCACCATCGGCGCCGCGCCGAGACGCCAGGAGCGCCCCAGCGCCAGCACCGGGGCGCGCGCACCGTCTCGGGTGGGGAAGGCATCGGGAAAGTCGAGGATGCCGCGCGCCTCGGCACCTCGGAACGCGAAGATCGACTGGTCCGGATCGCCCGCGACGACCAGATCGCGCCCGTCGCCCGCGATCGCCTGCAGCAGCCGGATCTGGGCCGGATCGGTGTCGTGGTACTCGTCCACGGCGACGAAGTCGATCTCGCTGCGCAGCCGCGCGACGACCTGAGGGTCGGCCAGCAGGATGCGGCATCGGTGCACCAGCTCGGCGTAGTCGAGGACCCCCTCGGCGTCGAGGACGTCCAGGTATTCCTCGAAGAACTCCCCGACCGCAACCCACTCCGGACGCTGGGCGGCCGCACCCGCCGCGACCACGTCGTCGGGGTCCATCCCGAGCTGTCGGGCGCGAGCGAGGACGGCTCGTACCTCTGCGGCGAACGCCCGCGTCGGGTAGGCGCCCTCCAGTGACTCGGGCCAGTGCGCCCGGCCCGTCTCCGGGCTGCCGTGCAGCGTCTCCCGCACCCGGAATTCCTGTTCGGGCCCGGTCAGCAGCCGCACCGCCGGGCCGTCCGGACCGCCCATCCCGAGCCGGTCGGCGAACCGTCTGACGAGTCCGTAGCAGAAGGCGTGGAAGGTGGTCGCGATTGGGCTGGTCACGGTCCGCCCCAGCCTGCTGGTGATCCGGGCCCGCAGGTCGGCGGCGGCGCGGCGGGAGAAGGTCAGCACGACGACCCGCTCGGCAGGGATGCCCCGTCGCTGGATCCGGTCGACCGCGCACTCCACCACTGTGCTGGTCTTCCCGGTGCCCGGCCCGGCGAGCACCAGGAGCGGGCCGCCGGGGTGCTGCACCACTGCCTGCTGCCACGGATCGAGGGTGGGCGCGTCCCCAGTCCGCGGTAGATCACGAGCAAGGCGGTACATGCGGGCTATTCGACCAGACCGGACCGACAGTCTCGCCCGGGCAGTCTCGCCCGGGCAGTCTCGCCTGAGCAGTCCGGACGCGGCAGCCCGGACGGGGCAACCCGAACGCGGCAACCGGACGGGCCGGCCGCGCTAGCGCGCGATCAGGTCCGGACTCGGGTCCGTGCTGACCCGCCCATCCCGGCGACCGATGCTGTCGAACAGCGCGACGACCGCCGCTGCCAGCAACGCGGTGCCGAAGACGACATCGCCGAACTGGGCGAACGCGTCGACGTGGACTGTCTGACTGGAATCCCTGATCATCGCCGCATACGCGAGCACCGTCAGGGTGAGGATGGAGTTGGTCAACACCAACAGCACCCTCGTCGGCCGGGGAAAACGCGGGCTCTCGCCGTTGCCCCAGCCCGAGCCGGTCAGCAGGTCCCAGGTCACGCCGAACAGCACCAGTGCCGCGCCGGAGTAGCCCAGAAGGCTGCCCACCGGATCGGAGACGAAGTCGCGGTTGGAGACCAGAGCCGAGAGCACCAGCAGACCGGCGTAGGCGCAGGCACGCTGACGGTCGAGCCGTCGGCGGAGCAGCGCTGCGGCAATCGCGACGACCACGAGCGCCGAGACCGCCAGGTTCAACAGATCGAAATCCAGCGTCAGCGGAGCCCGATCGCCGGCGATCAGGCGGCGCGCGTGCAGGGCCAGCACGATCCCGATGGTGGTCATCACCAGTGCCCGGGTCGCCTCCCCGCGTCGCGCCGCCCGCACCCCGAGGATCACCAGGATCACTCCGACGATCGCCCGCTCCGGATCGATCAGGTTCCCGACCAGCGGGGTCAGCGAGGACAGCGCCGAGCCACCGGCCGCGCTGCGGGGCAGGAACAGCAGCACTACCACGAACAGCTGCACCGGGACCTGGATCAGCAGCAACGCCCCGGCCACCCGGAACCCGAGGCCGCCGACCTGGTCGGGCACCTCGGTCACCTCCGGGTGCGCGCCTCGGCGTCGGGCGACCCTGACCACCGCCAACCCACCCGCGGCCAGCAGCGACACGACCGCCACCGCCCAGCCGACGGCCACCCAGCCCTGGGTGACCCGGTCCAGGTCGGCGACCTTGCGGACCTGCAGCGCGATCGTCAGCGCGACCGCAATCCCGAGCAGGAGGCCCGGCCATCGCCGACCTGGCAGCCGCTGCGCGCCGTCGGTCGCTGCCGTCGCGGCCCGCACCGTCAGCTCGGCGACCGACGCTCCGGCGACCATCGCCGCCGGTTGCGCGAGAACATCCAGCACTTGAGCGGTGACCTGGAGCATCTGCGGGCCGAAGTCGGTCCCGGACGCCGCCGCCGCACGATTGGCCACCAGCCCCACCACCATGACCGCGCTCACCAAGAGCCAGCAGACCGGCAGCTCCCACCAGGCGTATTCACGCCGGTGCCGGACGACGGCGAAGATCGCGGCAGCCAGCAGCAACCCGCCGAGACCGATGCCCCAGCCAGCACCCGCAGCGATGGCTGCCACGGCTGTCCAGGTCGCACCGATGACGGTCACGAAGACGACCCCGAGCGCAGTCAGCCACCACGGGCCATGCACGCTGCCGGCGAGCAGGGCGGCGGTGCCGAAGGACACCAGGACGACGAACGGCCAGACGAGCGCCGCGGGTACCACCTCGCCGTTGGCGTTGCTGAGGATGAGCGGGCTCACCGCGCGGACAGGTCCCGAGACCAGCACCGCCACCCCGGCCAGGCCGAACATCAGGTAGCCGATCACCACCGACGAGCGCAGCCCGTACGGCCAGCCGTCATCGCGGAGGCGCCCCTCGGCGATCGGGCCGCCGACCGTTCGGCGCCAGACCAGCAGGCCGAACCGCCGCAGCCGGCCCGCGGGCGCTCGGACGCCCAACTCTGATCGGAGGTCAGACGCCGTCATTCCACACCCGGAAGCTCCAGTCGTTGCTCATCAACATCACACCGTCGCCCAGGGCGAGCCCGGGCCGCTGCTGCAGTGCCGGCGTGAGCGGCGGCAACTGCCACTCCGCGATGACGGCGGCCGAGTCGTTCAGCACCGTCGCCGTCGTCGTCCCCCAGAGCACCGCGTGACTGCCCGTAGTGGTGACCTCGAGGGCCGCACCGAACCGTTGTCGGACCGCACCGTCCATTCCGACCAGCAGTGTCTCGTCCGACGTCCCCAGCAGCGTGCCTGATGCGTAGGCCTGGGTGACGGCGACCACGCCGCTGAAGGGGCGCAACCACAGGTGCTCGCCCGTACCCGCGTCGAGGCCGTGCAGTGTCTGGTCCTGGGCCACGCTGATCGTGTCGCCGACGACGGCGAGTCCGCTCGCCTCGAGGTCCGCCGTCCAGCGAGGGCCTCCGGTCGTCGCGTCGAGCGCGGTCACGGTGCCGCCGCGATCTCCGACGACGACCAGTCCGGCGCCGACCGCGGGGGCGACCCTGACGTCGGCGCCGGCGGCGTACTGCCAGCCGACCACGCCGGTGGCCAACTCGACCGTGCGGACCTGGCCGGCGAGGTCGACGATCGCCGCGGTCGCAGCGTCCACCCGCACCGGCGGAGTGGGCGCGATCTCGTCCAGCTGGACCTGCCAGAGCCGCACCCCCTGGTCGCTGTAGGCGACAAGCAGGCGCTCGCTGGTCGTCACCAGCACCAGGTGACCGAACGCCCGCACCGTCAACACCGCCCCGCCCGGATGCCCCCGCCAGACAGCGACCCACGCGCTGGTGGTCTTCGGGGTCAGCGCGACCAGGTCGTTGCTGCCGCCAACGATCCGGTAGACCAGGCCGGACTCCGCTCGGGCCACGGCAGCCGTCTGCGGCGTGCCGGCCATCGGCCCGTCACCGTAGGTCGGATCGATTGAGATGGTGTCGTATCCCCGCGCAGCCCAGAGTTCGGGCTGCCGCCACTCGATCACGCTGTCAACCGTCCCGGGTGGGCTCAGGTCGGGCCTGGCCGCAGGGCCGGTCGTGCTGGTGGTGGAGCCGGACGCGTCGTCAGCGAGCACCATCCCCTCCCCGCGACACCAGGTTCGGGTGCGGCTGCCACTCGGCCCTGGTTGCCCGCTCTTGGCCAGGTACCTGATCGTCCCGATCACCCGCAGGCAACGCTCACCGGCCTCCTCACTGCGGAAACTGGCCTGGTAGTCCAGGGCATCGCCTGCCGATCCGGCCGACGTCCAGGTCATCCCGGCGCGAACGTCGGCGGGCAGTTCGACCAGCGCGGGCCGGAAGACATGAGCTTCGGCAGGCCCGCTCTCGCCGAGCAGGGTGATCGCCGAGTCCGTGCGGTACACGCGCACCGTCTGCTCGCTCCCGGCCGGGTCGTTCACCGGAGTGGACGTCGTCCGCAGCAAGCGCACCCGGGCGATGTCGTTGCCGAGTTCTGGTAGCAGCTTCGCGCCGAAGGCGAAGTCGGTGGACAACGCGCCGGAGGCACCGGAGAGAACGGCCGACTCCGTCACCGCGAGGGTGATGTCGGTGCGCTCGCGCTGCACCGCCTCGGTGCGCTGCCAGGTCACTGCTCCGTCGCTCGGGAGGAACTCGCGCGCAACGGTGTCGGGCGGCCCGGTTCCGACCGAGCGGGCCACCAGCGTCGCGGCGGTGACCAGGGAGGCCACCAACGCGAGCACGATGAGCGGGCGCCACCAGGGCCGCGGTGGCTGCGGCGGCGGCCAGTCCTGCGGCGTCGGAGCGAGTGGGTCGACCGGCAATGTCGACCAGTCCTGGACCGGAAACGGCGACCAGGGCTGGCGCTCGTCGGCGGGATCCGGCATGGCGACAAGTATCGCCAGCCGCGTGCCAGCTGCGTGACGGGTGGGTTACCAGCGCCGATTGCGCAGCACGGGCACCAGCTCCCGCGCGCGGCCCACCTCGGCCAGATCCAGCGCCTGCACCACCATCCCCGGCTCAGGACCGAGGCCGGCGAGCGGCTCGCCCAGCGGTGAGACGATCGCGCTGTAGCCGATCCCGGTCGGCGCCGACGCCGGTGGCAGTTCCGGCCTGCCTGCCGCTGGATCCGCCTGTCCGGCGGCAACCAGGAAGCAGGTCGAGTCGAGAGCGCGCGCCCGGGTCAACAGTTGCCACTGGTCGAGCTTCCCGGGCCCTGCTCCCCAGGACGCGGCGACCGCGATGACCTCGGCGCCCCGGTCGGCCAGGGCGGCATAGAGGCCGGGGAATCGAACGTCGTAGCAGGTCGTCAAGCCCACCCGGACACCGGCGACCTCGACGACGACCAACTCGCTTCCCGGCGCGACGGTGTCGGATTCGCGGAAGCCGAACGCATCGAACAGGTGCACCTTGTGGTACGCGGCATCGACGCCCGGGCCGACGGCCCGAAGAGTGTTGCGCACCCGACCGTCATCGGCCGGGGTGAACATGCCGGCCACGACGACGACGCCGAGCGACTCGGCGATCTCGGCGAGTCCGCGTGCCCACGGCCCATTGACCGGCTCGGCCACCGGGTCGAGCGGCAGCCCGAAGCGCCGCATGGAGGCCTCGGGGAAGACCACGAGTTGGGCGCCCGCACGCGCGGCCGCGGCCGCACCGCGGTTGATCTCGGCGAGGTTGTCGAGCGGATCGGCGGAGGAGGAGAACTGCACGGCCGCCACGGTGATCGCCGTCATGCCGGCCGCCGCCGCTCCACCGCCGCGTCCTCGGCGTCTTCGCTGGCGCGTTCGACGTCGCTGCCGCGGATGCCCAGCATGAACAAGATGGCATCCAGGTAGGGCACCGAAACGGTCGTATCGGCCTGCGCGCGGACCACCGGCTTGGCGTTGAAGGCGATCCCGAGGCCGGCCGCGGCGAGCATGTCCACGTCGTTCGCGCCGTCCCCGACCGCCACCGTCTGGGAGAGCGGAATCCCTTCAGCGGCAGCGATCTCGGCCAGCAGATCGGCCTTCCTGGCCCGGTCGACCACGTCTCCGAGCACCTCGCCGGTCAGCCGCCCGGCGTGGATCTCCAAGGTGTTCGCATAGGCGTAGTCCAGCCCCAGATCCGCCGCCAGCCGATCGGTGAACACCGTGAAGCCGCCGCTCACGATCGCGACGCAGAACCCCAACCGTTGCAGCGTCCTGACGAACGTGCGTGCGCCGGGCGTCAGGCGGACTCGTCGGCGGGCACGCTCGACCGCCGCCAGGTCCAGGCCCGTGAGGGCTCGGACGCGAGTCCGCAACGACTGCTCGAAATCGAGTTCGCCCGCCATCGCACGGGCCGTCACCGCGGCGACCTCGGACCCGCATCCGGCCTCGTCGGCCAACAGCTCGATCACCTCGTCGCTGATCAGCGTCGAGTCCACGTCCATCACCACCAGCCGTTTGGCGCGGCGCTCCAGACCGTTCACCTGCACGGCGACGTCGATCTCGTGCTGCTGCGCCACCTGAACCAGCGATCGACGCATCGCGTCGACGTCACCGGCGATCACCACGAGGTCGTACGCCGTCACGGGATGGGTGGCCATCCGCACGATCCGGTCGATGGTGCCGCCGGTCTCGGTGATCGCGTCCGCCACTGCCGCCAGCGCGCTCGGCGCCAGCGTCGGCGCGAGCACGGTCACCGCGTGCCGGGTGCGGTCGGCGCGCCGGGATCGCGCCTCGACGCGCTCGAAATCGACCTTCAGGCCGTGGGTGAACCCCCAGTACAAGACGTCGCGTACGACGCGGTCGTCGGCACCGGCGAGCCTCACCAGGACGTCCAGGGTCAACCGCTCCCGGACGACCAGTTGCTCCATGTCCTCCAGGACCGCGCCGGCGCCGGCCAACAGGCCGAGCAGATCGCGGGTCAGGCCGGGTCGGTCGCGACCCGACACCCGGATCAGCAGCGGGCGCTCAATCGAGGCGGCGGGCTCGGCTGACGGCGCCGACGTCATGCCATGCCCCAGACGAGCACGTCGCTGGCGGTCGCGCCGGTGAGCCGCAGCTGCTCGCCACCCGTGAGCCGGAGTTCGTCGCCGGCGCGGAGCAGCCCGACCGACTCGACCTCGACCGAACCGCCGGTCACCATCAGCAGCTGCAGGCGTTCCCCGGTCAGCATCCGACGATGGCCAGGCCCGAGCCGCGTCCCCCACAGCGTGGCCGCGGCCGTTCCGATCCCCACCACACCGACCCGGTCACCACCGGCGGCGATCGGAACCCACCCGTGGCTCAGGTCCCCTAGATCCATCGACTGCAGCTGGTACGAGGGCGCCGAGCCAGGAGCGTCGGGTCGCAGCCACATCTGGATCAGTCGGACCGGCTCCGCCGGACGATCCGGGTCGGTGCGGTACGCGTCGTTGCGCTCGGCGTGCACGATGCCGCTGCCGGCGCTCAGCCGTTGCACGAGTCCGGGCGCGACCAGCTCCCGGTTGCCCGCCGAGTCCTCGTGGACCAACGAGCCGCGCAGCACCCAGGTGAGGATCTCGGTGTCGCTGTGCGGATGGGGATCGTAGCCAGCACCGGCGAGGACGAGGTCGTCGTTGATCGCGAGCAGCGAGCCGAAGCCGACGTTGTCCGGGTCGTAGTGGCGACCGAAGGAGAAGCTGTGCCTGGTCTCTGCCCAGCCGGTGCGGGTGACGAAGCGATCCGCAGCGCGGCGGAGCAGCGTGCCGGTCGCGATCCGGGGGGCGGTCACGGCATCAGTATGGCCGCGTACCCTCGGGGCATGCCCCAGCGCCCGGCCCCCGAACCCGTCGCTCCTGGCCAGGAGTCAGTTTGGGACTACCCGCGGCCCCCCGCGCTACGGCCTAGCGAGGAATTGGTCGTGATCGTGCTGGGTGGCCAGGAGATCTGCGAGACCCGAGCCAGCTGGCGGCTGTTGGAAACCTCACATCCGCCGACCTACTACCTACCCCGCGCCGCCTTCGTGGAGGGTGCGCTCCGCGCGGCCGGCGGCCGCAGCTACTGCGAGTGGAAAGGCGAGGCGTCCTACCTCGACGTGGTCGGCGGCGGGCAGGTCGCCCGGCGAGCCGCCTGGTACTACCCCACCCCGACCGGCCGCTACTCAGCGCTACGCCAGCACGTCGCGGTGTACGCCGCCGCGATGGACTACTGCCTGGTGGATGGCGAGCGGGTTGTGCCCCAACCGGGCGGCTTCTACGGCGGCTGGATCACCTCGGCGGTCAGCGGCCCCTTCAAGGGCGGGCCCGGCAGCCACGGCTGGTGATCCGCGTGGACGACCGCTACGTCGAGTCGGTCCTGGCAGCGGTCGAGGCGATCCCGGCCGGCCGGGTGGCCACCTACGGCGACCTGGCCGAGTGGGTCGGCGGGGGCGGTCCGCGCCAGGTCGGGCACGTGCTGGCCCGGTTCGGCGCGAGCGTGCCGTGGTGGCGGGTGCTGCGCGCGGACGGGCGTCCGGCCCGCGGCCTCGAGGACGAGGCGCTGCTCCGACTGACCGCGGAGGGCGTTCCGATCCGCACCGGTCGGGTCGACCTGCGCCGTGCGCGATTTCAACCGGTAGTCGAACTTTGACCGCGGGCCGCGACGCGCCGTCTCCGCTATGACCCCACAGGTTCACACCGCCCGGCGATCTATGGCACGCTAAGCAACGCTGTTGCAAGTGGTCTGTGTCGTGGTAAGTGCTACGCCCCCAGAACTTTTGCGTGGGCGTATCGGTCGAAACCTTGCGCCCGAACAGCAGTCGGAGCCGTGAGGTGCGGCACCGAGGCAGATGCTAGGAGAGGTTTCATGGCGCAGGGAACCGTCAAGTGGTTCAACGCCGAAAAGGGCTACGGCTTCATCGCCGTGGACGGCGGCGGCCCGGACGTTTTCGTCCATTACAGCGCGATCCAGACGACCGGCTTCCGGACGCTGGACGAGGGGCAGCGCGTGGAGTTCCAGACCACGCAGGGCCCGAAGGGACCGCAGGCCGACCAGGTTCACGCGATCTGAGTCCTGTACGACCGGAAGCCCCCGCACTCGTGGAGTGCGGGGGCTTCCTGCATCTGCCGCCGGACGTATCAGGCCGGCCGCCTCGGCCCTCCGCCATGGAGACCCGGCGCACCGGCGTCGGCGCGATGAGACGGGAGAACGGTCGTGCGAGAGTATGAGGAAACGACATACTCCGCCGGCGATAGCAATGCCGTGCTCGAGACCACGCCGGTCGGAGCGCGCTCCAGCAGGAACGGTGACTCGATGAACCAGGTCGTCTGCGCCGAGTGCGGCGAGGCCAACCCTGCCAGCAGCCTGTTCTGCCGTGCCTGCCACGCGTTTCTCGGCTGGCAGTCCGAGTCGCCCGCGGCCGGCCGGCCAGCCGGCGCCGGCGAGGCACCGGGACGAGCCGAAGCCACCTTCGAGACGGTGGTGATGCCGAAGATCGGAGAGCGCAGCCCGCGCGAGCCCGACCCCACCCCCCGGGACGTCACCACCCCCCCGACCCTGACGCCCCAGGCCCGCAGCCACGCTCCTACCCCGCCCGACCAGGCTGTCCCGCCCGACCAGGCTGTCCCGCCCGACCACGCTGTACCGCGCGACCAGGCTGCCCCACGCGACCCAGGTGCGAGCGAGTCCGGGCTGGTCGACCACAGCAACGGACGGTTCGTGGTTGCCGCCGATCAGCACACCGTGACCACGCCGGCGACCGGTCAGCCCGGCACGCTGATGATCCGGATCACCAACACGTCCTCGATCGTCGATGGCTACGCCATCGCGCCGACTGACGCACCGCCGTGGCTGTCGGTCCAGGCGAGCCCGAATCAGTTGCTCCCCGGCACCAGCCAGGAAGTGGCCGTGACGCTGTCGGCCGCTCCTACCCCGCTGGTGCCCGCCCAGCAACGGCCGGTACGGCTCGAGATCCGATCCACCAGCCAGGCCCCCGCACTCGTCGTGCTTCCAGTGCTCCTCACCGTCCCCGTGCTCGACGTGCCGGTGCTGTTGCGCGCGGAGCCTCGGCTGCTTCGGCTGCGCGACGCTGATACCGCCGAAGCCAGGCTGATCGTCGACAACGCCCGCAGCAATCAGGCCGTCGACCTGGCCCTGACCGGGAGCGACCCCGAACTCGCCGTCGAACTCGGCTTCGAGCCCGCCCGGGTCCGGGTCGGTCCCGGCCAGTCCGCCGCCGTCCAGGTCCGCGTCCGCAGCACACCTCCGGAGCCCGGTCGCGAGGTGACGCGCCCGATCACGCTCGCGGCCACCGCTGGCGAGCGGTCGGTCGAAACGGTACTCACGCTGCAGCACGGAACCTCCGCCGTCGTCGCGGATCCTCCGGTCGGCCTCGAGCTGTCGCCGAGCCTGATCCGCGTCCGGGACCAGGCCCAGGCCGGGGCACAACTGGTCGTCGACAATCGCGGCGGCCGGGAGTGGACGCAGGTGACGCTCAGCGCCAGCGATCCGGAGCGTGCTGTCCGGATCAGCTTTCAGTCTCCGCAGCTCCAGGTGCCGCCGGGGCAGACGACGTTCACCGACGTCACCTTCGCCGCCCCCGTGCCCGCCCCAGGTACGGAGCTGACCCGCACGATCAGCATCTCCGCGGTGGCCCAGACCGCGAGCGGCCGGCGGCAGACGTCCAGCACGAGCGCAACCTTCGTCCAGGTAGCCAGCGCGTCGCCGATGACGACGCTGACGGCCAGGCTGGATCCCAGTCTGCTGAGGGTGCAGGACGGGGAGCCGGCCATCGGACAGCTCGTTCTCGACAACCGCCGCGGCACTGTCGGGCTGCGGTTGTTCCTGTCCGGTCGGGACCCGGAGCGCGTGATCGGATTCAGCTTCGAGGTCCCGGTGGTCGATCTGCGCCCGGGTGAGGTCCGGGCCGTCGGCATCCGCCTCCACGCCCCGGCGCCGCGCCCAGGCGAGGAGTTGAACCGCAGCTTCGCGGTCGTCGCGAGCGACGGTCGCGCGAGCGTCGAGGCCGGTGGGACTCTGGTCCAGGCCGGCTCTCGCTCGGCGTTGGAGACTCTCGCGGTCCGCCTCGACCCGAGCGTGGTGCGGATCGGTGGCACACGCGGAGGGTTCACCATGGTGGTGGACAACCGCCGGGGCAGTCGTCCCGCGGGCGTCACGCTCCGTGGCGACGACCCGGAGAACATCGTCCGGTTCTCTTTTGCCCCGGCGACCCTGCAGGTCCCGGCCGGGCAGGTCGCAGCCAGTCGGGTCGAGATCCGGGCGCCTCGTCCGCCCGCCGGGCCGCAGGTGAGCCGACCCTTCACGGTGACGGCCGGAGACGGTCAGGCCGAGGTCGAAGGTCAGGGCACGTTGGTGCAGACGGGGGTGAACCGGCGCCCGTTGTGGCGGGTGATCTTCACCCTCGCCGGCGCGGCCGCGATGTTCTTCGGTGCCGTCGGCATCTGGGACGCCAGCCGTGGCCTGCGCGGGGTTCAGCTCAATGCCAGCCTGTTCGCGGCCCTGTTCAACGGCCAGATCTTCCTCCCCGATCGGGTACTCGGGCTGATCAACATCGTCTCGGTCGGCCTGCTGCTGATCGTCGGGGCAGGGTTCGCTGCGTTCGGCCTGACCGGGCGATCGGGCCGGCTGACCCGGCTCGCGGCCGTCTGCGGGGCACTACTGATCGGGGCCACCTTCCTGACCCTGATGATCGCCCCGTCTGCCGGCGCCCTCGGCTCGGGCGCGATCCTGGCCCTCACCGGCTGCGTGCTGGCCTACATCGGCGGAAAGCTCGTGCCGCGCTGAGCCGTCATCCGGCCCGAACGCCTACCGGCCATCGACCCCCGACCGGTGGTCGGTGAGTCGATGGCCGGAGGAACGATTCCGCCGATGCGGCTTCAGTAGGCGCGCGGGGGAGGTCAGTAGGCGGGTTGGGTCGGGTCGACCTGATTGACCCACGCGCTGACGCCGCCGCCGACGTGCACCGCGTCGGCGAGTCCGGCACCGTGCACGATCGCCAGCACCTCGGCCGACCGGATGCCGGTCTTGCAGTACAGCACGACCTGCTTGTCGTGCGGCAGCTTCGCCAGCGCCTCACCGGTCTGGAAGTCGCCCTTGGGGATGAGGATCGACCCCGGGATCAGGTTGATGTCGCGCTCGACCTTCTCGCGGACGTCGATCAGCACAAAGTCCTTCGAACCCGACTCGCGCGCCGCCAGCCACTCCTCCAGTTGCCGCACAGCGACGGTGTGACCAGCGACCGCCTCGGCGGCCTCGTCGGTGATGGCGCCGCAGAAGTCGTCGTAGTCGATCAGCTCGGTCACCGTCGGGTTCTCCCCGCAGATCGCGCAGTTCGGGTCCTTGCGCACCTTGAGCTGGCGCCAGCTCAGTTCGAGCGCGTCGTAGATCTGCAGCCGGCCGACCAGCGGCTCGCCGATGCCGGCGAGCAACTTGATCGCCTCGGTCACCTGCACCGAGCCGATGGAGGCGCACAGCACTCCGAGCACGCCGCCCTCGGCGCAGCTCGGCACCATCCCGGGTGGTGGCGGCTCGGGGTAGAGGCACCGGTAGCACGGACCGTGCTCGGCCCAGAACACGCTCGCCTGACCGTCGAAGCGGTAGATCGAGCCCCACACGTAGGGCTTGCCGAGCAACACCGCAGCGTCGTTGACCATGTAGCGGGTCGCGAAGTTGTCAGTGCCGTCGACGATCAGGTCGTACTGGGCGAACAGATCCATCACGTTGTCGTTGTCCAGCCGGACGTCGTGCACGACGACGTTGACCAGCGGATTGACCTCCGCGATCGACTCTTTCGCCGAGACGGCCTTCGACTTCCCGACGTCGGACTGGCCGTGGATGATCTGGCGCTGCAGGTTGGACTCGTCGACGGTGTCGAACTCGACGATGCCCAACGTGCCGACGCCGGCGGCGGCCAGGTACAGCAGCGCCGGGCTGCCCAAGCCGCCGGCGCCGATCACCAGCACCCGGGCATTCTTCAGGCGCTTCTGACCGTCCATCCCGACATCGGGGATGATCAGGTGACGGCTGTAGCGACGAACCTCGTCGAGAGTGAGCTCGGCGGCGGGCTCCACCAGAGGCGGCAAGGCCACGGATTCTCCTCCAGGATGATGCCGCGGCAGAGCGCAACGCGGCCGTGTTTGTCGATACTCACCGCTAACGTGTCCGCGCACGGGGCTATTCCGGATGATGGGACCTCCGCAGCCCCGGGCGCCGCAGCCGGCGCAGCGGCAGCTCGAAGCCAGCGCCGCCGATCTGGCGGGTGTGTTGTGATGGTCGCCATGCCGGGCGAGGACATCCTGACCGGGGTCGGCGGGCACCCGCTCACCCTGAGCAATCTGGACAAGGTGCTCTATCCCGCCTCCGGCTTCACCAAGGCCGAGGTGATCGACTACTACCTCCGCGTCGCGGAGGTGATGCTGCCCCACGTACGCGACCGGCCACTGACGCGGCTGCGCTTCCCTGACGGTGTCGCAGCACCGAGTTTCTACGAGAAGAACGCCCCGCTCGGCACCCCGAACTGGATCCGCCGAGTCCTGGTCGGAACCGGCGATGGGGTGATCGACTACGTGATCGCCGACGACCAGGCGAGCCTGGTGTGGCTGGCGAACCTCGCCGCGCTGGAACTCCATGTGCCGCAGTGGACGACTCGGAGCGCCGAGCCGGTGGACGGCGTCATCGGGCTCCCCGAGCAGGACTACCGGCCAGGCGAACCGCTGGCCGATCGGGTGGTGGTGGACCTCGATCCGGGAGCCGGGATGACGATCGTGGAGAGTGCGCGGGCTGCGTTGCTGGTGGCGGGACGGCTGGCCGAGGACGGTCTTCTTCCGGTGGCCCAGACCTCCGGCAGCAAGGGCGTCCAGGTGTACGCCGCTGTCGCGCCCTGTCGCAGCCGGGACACGTGGGCATACGTGCGTGCTCTGAACGTCGAGTTCGCCCGGCGGATGCCCGACTTCTTCATCTCCCAGATGTCGGTCGAGCAGCGGGCCGGCCGGATCTACGTGGACTACAACCAGAACCTCGCGGCTCGGAATACGATCGCGCCGTACTCGCTGCGCGGTCGGGAGCGGCCCGCCGTCGCGACCCCGGTCAGCTGGGACGAATTGGGCTCGGTCTCCGGACCCGAGGACCTGCGCTTCGCACCCCACGAGGTCCTCGAGCGCATCCGCCGACGCGGAGATCTGGCCGCTGACCTGCTGC
This sequence comes from Propionibacteriaceae bacterium, assembly GCA_044225235.1. GTDB lineage: Bacteria > Actinomycetota > Actinomycetes > Propionibacteriales > Propionibacteriaceae > Microlunatus. Next base: position 51,327 of record JBGAIX010000006.1, read on the forward strand.
TGACCGACCGTCCGCCGCTCCCCACGCCAGCGGACTGACGGAGCGCGGACCCGGCTCTGATCAGGCCGACTGCGCCTCCGCGCGGGGTGCGAACGGATTAGCATGCCAAAGTGACTTCCCCTCGCGCCGCTGAGCGACCGCCCGCGCGGGCGATCCGGCTGCCGAAGGATCAGCGTCGGGCACAGCTGCTGGACGCGGCCAACGACGTGTTCATCCTGAGGGGCTACCACGCGGCGGCGATGGACGACATCGCGATTGCTGCCGGCGTGTCGAAGCCCGTTCTCTACCAGCACTTCGGCTCCAAGCTCGACCTCTACCTGGCTCTGCTGGACCGGAGCTGCGATCGCTTGCTCGCCATCGTCCACGACGCGTTGGAGTCGACCGACGACAACGGCGATCGGGTGGTCGCGACGGTCGGCGCGTTCTACGAGTTCGTCTCCTCCGCCAGCGGCCAGTTCCGGTTCGTGTTCGAGTCCGACCTGACCGGGGACCCGGCGGTGCAGCAGCGGCTCTGGCGGGTGAACGACCAGGTGGCCGACCTGATCGCGCGGGTGATCACCGAGGACACCGACATCGGCCCGGCCGAATCGAAGCTGCTCGGCGTCGCCCTGGTCGGGCTGGCCCAGGTGAGCGCGCGCTGGTGGGTCTCCCCGGATAGTCAGGCGATCCCGCTGGACGAGGCGAAACGCCTCGTCAGCAGCCTTGCCTGGCGTGGGATCCGCGGCGTCCCGCTTGCCGAGCGGCAGCGCTCCCGGCGGACCCGTTCGACGACCTGAGAGCAGCCGGAGGCCGGGCCGGGATCTCCCGGCCCGGCCTCCGATGGCCCGAGCCGATCAGCCTCGCTGCAGCGTGGTCGCGCCGGTCATGATCGCCACCGCTTCGGTCGGGGTGTGCGACTGCGGCGTGATGACGCCCGCGCACCCACCGAGCCGAGCGATGTGGATCCGGTCCGACACCTCGAACACGTTGGGCATGTTGTGGCTGATCAGGATGACCGGCAGCCCCTTCTCCTTGATCTGTCGGATCAGGTTGAGCACCTGGCCGGTCTCCTTGACGCCGAGTGCTGCGGTCGGCTCGTCCAGCACGACGAACTTCGTCGCGAACGTCGCCGCCCGCGCCACCGCGACCGCCTGCCGCTGACCGCCGGACAGCGTCTCCACGGCCTGACTCATGTTCTGCACCGTGGCAATGCCCAGGTTGGCCATCGACCTGCCTGCGTCGTCCTTCATGCCCTTCATGTCGAGCATCCGCAGCCACTGTCCGAGCGGCCCGCTGCGTCGCCGCTCCCGGCCGAGGAACATGTTCGCCGCGATGTCCAGCGCGGGCGCCACCGCGAGCGTCTGGTACACCGTCTCGATACCTGCCGAGCGGGCATCCTGCGGCTCCTTGAAGTGCACCTCCTTGCCGTCCAGATAGAGCTCGCCGGCGTCCGGGATGAGCGCTCCGGTCAGGGCCTTGATCAGTGTCGACTTGCCGGCGCCGTTGTCGCCGATGATCGACAGCACCTCGCCCGGGTAGAGGTCGATATCGACGCCATCCAGCCCGACCACCTTCCCGAAGGTCTTGACCAGTCCGCGTGCCGACAGCACGGTCGTGCTCGGATCGGCCAGATCGCCAGCCGGTCCGCGGTACTTCTCCTGTGTCTGTTCAGCCATGTCACGCCTTCACCTTCCGGATCCACTGGTCGATCGAGACGGCGACGATGATCAAGACGCCGATAGCCAGCACCCGCAGCTGATCGTCCACTCGGGCGAGCGCGAGGCCGGTGTTGAACGCGTAGACGATGAGCGCACCGAGCATCGTCCCGACGATCCCGCCGCGGCCGCCGAACAGGCTGGTGCCGCCGATCACCACAGCGGTGATGGTCTCCAGGTTTGCTCCGACCACCGCATTCGGGCTGGCGGTGCCGGCGCGACCGATCAGCACCCACGCGGTGAAGCCGTAGATCAGGCCCGCGACCGCGTAGACGCTGAGCAGTACCCGATCGACCCGGATGCCGACCAGCCGGGCCGCCTCGGCGTCATCGCCGACGGCGTAGACGTGCCGGCCCCAGGCTGTCTGGCTGAGCGCGAATGCCATCACCGCGGCGAGGAGCACCACGACGATCACGCCGAGCGTGAGGTTGAACGGCCCGATCGAGAACCGCGTCCCCATCACGTTCAAGATGTCGGGCATCTGGCGTCGCCCGACGCTGGCGCCACCGGAGTACAACAGCCCGATGGCGGTGAAAATGCTCAGCGTGCCGAGCGTGACGATGAAGGGTGGCAACTTGAGTCGGGTCACCAGCACGCCGTTCAACACGCCGCACGCGGCTCCGACGGCGATGCCGATCAGCAGCGCCAGGAACCCTGGCACGCCGTTGTTGGCCGAGAGGTTCGCCATCACCAGCATCGACAGGATGCAGATGGCGCCGACGGCCAGGTCGATGCCGGCAGTGAGGATGACCAGTGTCTGGCCGATCGCCAGCGCGGCGATCACCGCGGTCTGCTGGAGGACGATCGACAGCGTCCCCGGCTGAATGAAGCGCGGGTTGACGATGGTGAAGACGATCACCGCGATGACCAGCACGAGCAGTGGGCTGAGTGCTGGATTGGAGTGCAGCAGGTGCTGCACGCGTTGGACGGGTGTCTGTTGACGGGCGGCGAACTGCTCGGCCGCGCTCGCCGGAGCTTTCGTTTCTACGCTCATGTGGCTTCCTTGCCCTGGTCGTGAGTGATGACCTGGCCGCGGGCCGGCCGCGCCACGGATTGCCCAGCTGATGCATCGGGCGACCCCGGACGCGACCTGGCCCGGCGGCTTCCGCCGCGACTACTTGCCCCAGCAGATCTTCGACGCCTCGTCGACGCCGATGCTCTGTACGCCGTCGACCGGCTTGTCGGTGACCAGCTGGACACCGGTGTCGAAGAAGTCCAGGCCCGGAGTGACCTGCGGCTCCTCGCCGCTGCGCTTGTACTTGGCGATCGCCTCGACGCCGAGCTGCGCCATCTTCAGCGGGTACTGCTGCGAGGTCGCACCGATGGTGCCTTCCTTGACCGCTTCGATGCCGGGGCTGCAGCCACCGTCCACCGACACGACGATGACGTCCTTGAGCCCGGCAGCCTCGATCGCCTGCGCGGCGCCAACTCCGGCCGGCTCGTTGATGCTGTAGACGACGTTGATCTGCTTGGACTTCGCCAGGCAGGTCTCCATCGCCGTGCGGCCGTCGTCCTGGGCGCCGTTGGTCGGCTCGTTGCAGACGATCTCGTAGTCGCCGCCCTTGCCGCCGGTGTACTTGCCGGTCTTGTCCTCGTCGCCGTTCTTGGTCTTGTCCTTGACGTCGATCCCCATGCCGGTCAGGAAGCCCTGGTCGCGGTTGTAGTCGACGCTGGCGATCTTGTCGTTGAACAGGTCGAGCAGAGCGATAGTGGCCTTCTTGCCTTGGAGGGTGCCCGCCGCCCACGTGCCGATCAGCTCACCGGCCTTGAAGTTGTCGGTGGCGAAGGTGATGCTCGCGGCGTCCGGGGGCGTCGGCGGTGTGTCCAGCGCGATCACGTACAGGCCGGCGTCCCGCGCCTCCTGCAGCTTGGGGCTGACCCCGTCGGTGGCCGGCGTGATCAGAATGCCGGCGTCGCCGCGAGCGATCGCGGCCTCGATGGCCTGAATCTGGGTGGCCTCGTCCCCGTCCTCCTTGCCGGCCGCGGTGGTGATCTCGACGTTGTTGGCCTTGCCGGCCTCCTCCGCACCCTTCTGCATCGCGATGAAGAACGGGTTGGTGCTGGTCTTGGTGATCAGGGTGACGGTGAGCGTCTCGTCGGCACCGACGTCTCCGCCCGAGCTGCCGGTGCCTCCGCCGCCTCCGCCGCCTCCACAGGCGGCGAGCGTCAGGGTCGCTACCGCGGCCAGCGCGACGCCAGCGGTAAGCCGCGGAGCCCGCCGCCTCCGCAACTGCTGGTCCTTCAGGTACGTCATCGTCCTTGTCCTCCTCTGTCGCGGTCACACCGTGGGTGTTGACAACGGTGTCATGATCTTTGTACGACCATACGCACATAGTGTCAATAGGCTTGCGCAAGCGTCCAGAGGCGCACAGCTAGAATCCCGGCGCGAGAGGAGACATCGATGTCAGTACCTCCGTCAGCCAGGGCCCGGGCGACCATCCGCGATGTCGCAGCGCTCGCCGGCGTCGGCACCAAGACCGTGTCGCGGGTGATCAATGACGAGGCGAATGTCTCCACCCAGATGCGCGAGCGCGTGCTTCGTGCCGTCGAGGCACTGAACTTCACGCCCAACCTCGGCGCGGGCGCCCTCCGCCGCGGCGACCGCAGGACGATGACCCTCGGGCTGCTGCTGGACAGCGTCGACAACCCGTTCTCGGCCGCCATCAACCGAGCAGTGGAGATCGTGGCATCAGCGCGACGCACAGCGGTGTTCGCGGCGAGTTCGGCCGACGATCCGCAGCGTGAGCGCGAGCTCGTCGACGCGTTCACCCGCCGCCGCGTCGACGGGCTGATCCTCACCACCACCGGCAACGACCAGAGCTATCTCCAGGCCGAGCGGGACCGCGGGATGCCGCTGGTGTTCATCGACCGTCGACCGATCGGAGTCCGGGGCGACGCGGTGCTCGCCAACAACCGCGAAGCCGCTGCGGAGGCCACTGCACACCTGCTCGCGCACGGGCATCGCAGGATCGCCTACTTCGGGGACGACCCGTCGATCGCCACGGCGCGAGAACGCCGCGAGGGCTATCTGGACGCCCTCGCTTCCGGGGGCATTGCGGCCGATCGTCAGCTCCAGGTCGAGGGCCTGCGCTCGGCGGTCGCCGCGTGCCAGGCGGTGCACCGCCTGCTCGCCGACAGCGCGCCGCCGACGGCAGTCTTCGCCGCGCAGAATGTCGTCACGATCGGTGCGATCCGCGCCCTGCACCAGCTGGGCCAGCAGCGCCGGATCGCTCTGGTCAGCTTCGACGACACCCCGATGGCGGACCTGATTGAGCCCGGCCTGACCGCGATGGCCCAGGACCCGGGGAGGATCGGCACGATCGCCGCCGAACGCCTCTTCGCACGACTCGACGGGGACACGTCGCCCGAGGGCGAGTTCGTGGTCCCCGCACGGCTCATCCGACGCGGCTCGGGTGAGGTCGCGGCACCGCCGGCAGCCTGAGCCGCACCATTGCCGATCGGATCGCAGCGCGCAGTACCTCTCGGTGCGACCCCGCCCTTGTAGATTGGCAGCCAACTCCGACCCGTCGCGCATCCCGGGCAGTAGACCGGTGTGGCGGATTCGTCCGGACCTGAGAGGAAACCGATGAGCGAGCCCACGTCGGCGGCCGCACCGATGCCGCTGACCCCGCCCGAGGGCAACCCACTGACGCTGACCGCACCGGCCCCGCCGCCGACGGTCGTGGCGACGCAGGCCCCCGCGATGGCGCCTCAGGTCGACCCCGCCTCGGTGCCCGCTCTCGACGCCAAGGTCGACAGCTTCCTCGGCGCGCTGACAGCCGCGCAAACCCGCTCGCCCGAATTCGCCAAGCAGGCGGCCGATGTGCGGAGCATGGGCGACGCGGACATCAAGCGGGCAGCAGAGACATCCAATCGCCTGCTGCAGACGCCGGTGCGGGCCATCAAGGAGGGCGGACTGGCCTCCGGCTCGAAGATCGGGAACACGCTCGTCGACCTCCGCCGCACCGTCGAAGACCTCGATCCGAGCCGCGCCACCGGCACCCGCAAGCTGTTCGGGATGATCCCGTTCGGCGACCGCATCGTCGACTACTTCCGCCGGTACGAGTCGGCCCAGAGTCACCTGAACGGCATCCTGCACTCGCTGCGAAACGGCCAGGACGAGCTGACCAAGGACAACGTCGCGCTGAACATGGAGAAGCAGAACCTCTGGGCGACGATGGGCCGGCTGAATTCCTACATCTACATCGCCGAGCGGCTCGACGCCCGGCTGGTGGCGATGGTGAGCCAACTCGAGTTCAGCGATCCGGAGAAGGCGAAGGCCCTGCAGCAGGACGTGCTCTTCTACGTCCGGCAGAAGCACCAGGACCTGCTGACCCAGCTGGCTGTGTCGATCCAGAGCTACCTGGCGATCGACATCATCATCAAGAACAATCTGGAGCTGATCAAGGGTGTTGACCGGGCGTCGACCACCACCATCTCGGCGCTCCGGACAGCGGTGATCGTCGCCCAGGCACTGGGCAACCAGAAGCTGGTCCTCGACCAGATCACCGCGTTGAACACGACCACCTCCGACCTGATCCAGCGGACCTCCGAGATGCTCCGCGACAACTCCGCACAGATCCAGCAACAGGCGGCCTCGTCCACCATCGGCCTGCCGCAGCTGCAGGCGGCGTTCGCGAACATCTACCAGACCATGGACAGCATTGACACGTTCAAGCTGCAGGCGCTGGACAGCATGGCCGCCACCATCGGCACCCTGGAGAACGAGGTCACCAAGTCGCGGGCGTACCTGGAGCGGGTGAACCGCCAGGATCAGCAGATCGCCTCCGGCGCCCTCGATCTGCAGGGCGGTTCCGGCCCCGGCGGGCTGCGCTGAGTCCGACGGGCGACGTCCTCACGATGGGTATCCGCGACTGGTTCGCGCGGGTGCTGGGCAACCCGCCGCAGGCCGAGCAGCCTGCGGCACAGCAGACCCCTGCCGCACCGACCGAGGCCGACATCGCCGCCGCTCTGGACCGCGTGGAGGCGATGGTGGCCGGCGGCGCGGTGCCTGCCGTCGTGCAGTCCCGGGTCCGCAGGGTGGCACGGCGAGTCCGCGAGACGATGCCGCGGCTGGCGAACGTCGGCCTGGGCAGCGAAGACGCGTACTCGGTGATGGCGACCGCCACCGACTATCTGCCCGAGGCGATCGCCGCGTACACCCGGCTGCCGCGAGAATGGGCGGACTCACGGCCGATCGAGGACGGCAAGACCTCGCTGATGCTGCTGATCGACCAGCTCGATCTGCTCGCCGCGACGATGGACAAGATCTTCGACGCGGTGGTTCGGGTCGACGCCGCCGCGCTGATCGCCCATGGCCGGTTCCTGCAGCAGAAGTTCGGCCACGAGTCGACCGGCGGTCGGCTCTCGCTGGGCGACCCGGATCAGCCCCCGCAACCCACCAGCAGTCTGGATCTGCCGTGACCACACCTCCCCCGCCGGAGTCGACTCCGGAGAGCGTCACCGAGTTCCTCGGCAGCCTGGCCCGGATGGTCCAGCTGCGGGCTCGTCGCGGGCTCGCCGGCTCCGCGGTCGAGCAGCCGCCGAGTTCCCTCGACCTGGATCCCGGCGCGGCGCGCCAGCCCGGCGCCTTCCCGTGGCTGGGCGATCTGGACAGCACGGCAGCACCGGTCGGAGCCCGCGCCGGCGCCGGACCGACGGCACCGGCGAGCGAGCCTGGCCCGGCGGCCACCGGATCCGGCCAGAGCCGCGCCGAGCCGCCGATCCACGCCGAGCCCGCCGCCGCGGCGGTCTCTGCCGCCGGCAGCGGCGCTGCGCCGGCACCGGACCCGGAGCCGCAGCCGACGCTGGCGGAACTGCTCGCCCAGCTGGACGCGCTGACCGGGCTCGCCGAGGTGAAGGCGGAGATCCACCGCCAGGTGGCCCTGCTCAGGGTCGAGTCGCTGCGCGCGAAGGCCGGCCTGAAGTCCCCGACGATCACCCGCCACCTGGTCTTCGTCGGCAATCCGGGCACCGGAAAGACAACCGTTGCGCGCCTCGTCGGCGGCATCTACCGCGCGCTGGGCCTGCTCTCGCAGGGGCAGCTGGTCGAGGTGGACCGATCTGAACTGGTGGCCGGTTACCTCGGACAGACCGCCACCAAGACCGCCGACGTGGTTGCCTCCGCGGCCGGCGGAGTGCTCTTCATCGACGAGGCGTACAGCCTGGCCGGCGATCAGTACGGCGAAGAGGCAGTGGACACCCTGGTCAAGGAGATGGAGGACCGGCGCGACGATCTGGTGGTGATCGTCGCCGGCTACCCGGGCCCGATGGTCGGCTTCATCGTCCAGAATCCCGGCCTGGCCAGCAGGTTCCGGACCACGATCGAGTTCGCCGACTACACCGACGAAGAGTTGGAGTCGATCCTGGTCTCGCTCGCCGCGGGCGCCGACTACGACCTCGGCGAGGGCTGCCGGGAGGCGTTCCACGAGATCCTCCAGGGCACCCCGCGAGGGCCTTCGTTCGGAAACGGCCGATTCGCCCGCAACACGCTGGAGGCAGCCATCGGCCGGCATGCCTGGCGGCTCCGGGACGTCGCCGAGCCGACGCTGGCAGCGCTGCGCACCCTGCTCCCCGAGGACCTGGCCGCGCCGGACGCCGACCCGGTTGTTGCGACAGCCGACCACGACGGGGCTGGCGAGGACGTCGAGCTGGACGCACCGCCGCAACCCGCCGGTGGCAGCGCAGCGGCCACGCCGACACTGACCGACCGCGATGAGGAGTCGACCATTGAGTCGCGCTGACGCCGCAGGAGGCCGCGCGGCAACCGCCGCTGCGGCAGCGCCGCCCGCCACCCCGCCCGCACCGACTCCGACCGGCGCCGCCGTGTCGAGCACGCCGGCGCCCCGACAGCCGGCCCGGCAGAGCCGACTCAGCACGCCGGAGCGGCTGCGCCTCCTGAGCGCCACCACCGTGGCGATCGGGGTTGCCGTCGGCGTGATTGCCGCCCTGGTGCTCGGATCGGTGGGGTACGCCCTGAGCCGGGCTCAGGACGACGTCGCCCAGCTGATCCGGGTGCAGCAGATCCAGAACTACCTGCTCAGCGCCGACGCCACCGCCACCAACGCCTTCCTCGTCGGCGGTCTCGAGCCCCCTGAGCAGCGGGCCCGCTACGACGAGGCGATCACCGAGACGGCGACGCTGATCGCGGCGGCGGCGGACGCGCAACCGGCCGACGCCGAAGCGCTCGCCGCGCTCAACAAGCAGGTGGTCGAGTACGCCGCCACCATCGAGCAGGCACGGGCGAACAATCGGCAGGGCCTGCCCGTTGGCGCACAGTACCTGCGGATCGCGAGCAGCCAACTGCGCAACCAAGCGCTCCCGCTCCTGCACAACCTCGTCGACGCCAACGCCGCCCGCGCGGACAGCGAGATGGCGCGGGTCAACCTCGGCTACCTCTTCCCGGCCGCCGCTCTGCTCGGGCTGGGCGGTCTCGTGCTGATCCAGGTGACCGTCGCCCGGCAGTTTCACCGCCGGATCAACGTCGGCCTGCTGGCTGCGTCGGCCGTACTCCTGGTGGCGCTGGTGGCCGGGCTGGTCGCAGCGATCCAGCTCGACAGCCGGGTGACCGCCGCTCGGGAAGACAGCTTCGCCCGGGTGAACACCGCGGCGGCGGCGCGGATCGCGGCCAACGACGCCAAGTCGAACGAGAGCCTCACGCTCATCGCCCGCGGATCCGGGCAGGCGTTCGACAAGGCGTGGGGGGCGTCGGCGGCCACCGTGGACGCGGGTCTGACGACGCTCGGCGACGGCGCGCTGCGCGCCGACTGGGACGGCTACCAGTCGACCCACCGCCGGATCAGGGAACTGGACGACGGCGGTCGGTGGGAGGACGCGGTGACCCTCGCCACCGGCACTGGTGCCTCGTCGGCGAATGCCACCTTCGGCGCGTTCGACGAGCGGATCGCGACGGTGCTCCAGACGGCGACCGAGGAGACCACAACTGCCCTGTCCGGCCGGCTGGCTGGCCTGATCGTCGGGCTGTTCCTGCTGGTCGGGGCCGGGATCGGCACGGCAGTGCTCGGACGATCCGGCCTGGCGCAACGACGGGAGGAGTACCGGTGAACCCCGCCACCTCGACGACGCTGCGGCGATCGGCGAGACTGCTCGCCGCCGGCCTGGTGGCCACCCTGCTGAGCGCCTGCACCGTGTTCGGGTACGAGGTCACGCCGGTGCCCACGCCGGCACCGAGCCCGACCTCGCCCAGTTCGGCACCGCCGACGACCGCACCGCCGACCTGCGCCAACCCGCTCGCCTCCTACGAGCCGCCGGATTCGTTGCCGTCGCCGTCGGACCTGCCGGCCGGCTCCCGGATGGCGGCAATCAAGAAGCGGGGCCGGCTGATCGCCGGCGTCTCGGCTGACACGTACCTGATGGCGTCGCGCAATCCGGCCTCCGGTCGGATCGAGGGCTTCGACATCGACATGGTCAAAGCCGTCGCGAAGGCCATCCTCGGCGATGAGAATGCCTACCAGCTGACCGTCATCACCGCCGCCGACCGGATCCCCGCCCTCGAGCAGCGCCGCGTCGACATGGTGGCCCGGAACATGACGATCACCTGCGCCCGGTGGCAGCAGATCGCGTTCTCGTCCGAGTACTACCGCTCCGGACAGAAGATCCTGGTCCGCAAGGGATCCGACGCCACGACGCTCGCCGACCTGAGCGGCCAGCGTGTCTGCGCCCCGAAGGGCACGTCGAGCCTGGACAACCTCACCAAGCTGGCGCCGAAGGCGATCGCGGTCGGCGCGGACAACCACACCGGCTGCCTGGTGCTGTTCCAGCAGGGCAAGGTCGACGCGATCACCGGCGACGACACGGTCCTGGCCGGGCTCGTCGCACAGGACCCCTACGCCGTGGTGCCGCGCCAACAGGCGTTCACCGACGAGCCGTACGGCCTCGGTTTCAACGCCGACGACGTCGACCTGGTCCGCTTCGTCAATGCCCGCCTCGCCCAACTGCGCAGCGACGGCGAGTGGACGGCGATCTACAACCGCTGGCTCCGCGAGTCGCTCGGGCCGGCCCCCGCACCGCCCCGCGCGGTGTACGGCAGGACTCGATGACCTCTCCGCCCAGTCCCGCGACGGCCGCCAGCGGACCGGCGGTCGCCCCTCGCGCGCCCGGCCGGATGGGGGTCGCGCTGCAACCCAGCGAGGCGGGCGCCTTCATCGACGCCATGACCCAGTGGCTGAGCGAGCGGCGCCGCGAACTCGACGAGGTCGACCAGGCAGCACTCAGCGGACAGGTCGACGTCACGTCCGACCTGACGCTCTCGATGGCGCTGTGGCAGGCGGCGACCGAGCGGACCGAGGAACTGCGGCGGACCTGGGACTCGGGCCGAGTGGGGATGGCCGAGCGGGAGAAGCTCAGCGCCCTGGTCTGGGGTCGGCTCTCGACCGGCTCCACGACGGGCCCGGCGGTCACCCTGCCGGAGGCATGTCGGCTGTCGGACGCCCTGCTGGCGCAGCTGCGTGAGCGGGTGGGTCTCGACCCGTCCGGAGTGGAGATCGCCACCAGGGTCCGCCAGCTGCGCGCGCAACTGGAACGCATCCGCGATCAGGTCGGGTTGGAACCGGCAGGCGCGGCCCACCAGCGTGCCGCCGAGCAACAGTCCCGGCTGGCCCGCCGGTTGGCTGAGCTGGCCGACAAGGCGCAGCGCGGCGGCGACATCGGCGGGCTGCTCGGCCCGCTCGAGATCGACGCGGCCACCTTCGAGCGGGACCTGATCGTCAGTGCCGCCCGGCGGCGCGAATCCGCTGCGGCCCGGGCAGCGGCCCAGCAGCAGCGCGCCACCCTGATCGCCCGGGCGAGCGAACTGAGCGAGGTCGCGGCGCGCTGCGTGCGCCTGGTCGATCCCGCGCCGCGGTACGCCGTGCCCGACGTGACCGCGCTCGGCGAGGTGCCGGAAACCGCAGAGGCCATCGCGACGTACGTGCGTCGACTCGACCAGGTCGGGCGGGCGGTGGAGGTCGCCGCGAGCGCCTACGTATCGGCCGTTGCGGAGCACGAGGAATTGAGCAGCCGGCTCGAGGCCTACCGCGCGAAGGCCTCGGCCACCGGGCACGACCGCGACCGCCGGGTCGCACGGACCTACGAGCTGGCCAGCGCGGTGCTCGCGGAGGAGCCGGCGCGGATGGTCGTCGCGCGCCACCTGGTGGCGGCATTTCAGGCGTTCTTGCAGTACCCGCCCCGATCCGAGGACACATGATCCGCTGCACGCAACCGGGTTGCACCGGCACCATCGTCGACGGCTACTGCGATATCTGTGGCAGCCCTGGTCCTGCCACCCCTGGCCCGACCAGCCCGGGCCAAACCACCCCTGGTGCGACAAGCACCGGCTCGACCACCACTGGCGCGACAAGCACTGGCTCGACCGCCACTGGCCCGACCGGCGGCTCGGGACCCGGAGCGGCCGCCAACGGGCAGCGCTGCCAGCAGCCGGGCTGCACCGGGACCATCGTCGACGGCTACTGCGACGTGTGCGGCAGCCCTGGTGCGCCGGCAGCCGGCGCAGAGCGCGACGCGGCCCCGATCGAGCTCGGCACGGTGAGCACGGTGACCCGTGGCTCGAGTCGCCTCGAATCCCAGCCGCTCGGTTCCAAACGGCTGGGAACCCAGGCGTCGACGTCGACGCGACGGGTGCGGTCGGGGTCGCAGCGGCTGCGCTCGGCGCGACTGGGTGCGGGACTGACCCGGGTGCCACCGGCACCAGTGATCGATGCCGCAGCGGCTGTGATGGTGCGCCCGGAGGTCCCGGAGTCGAAACGGCACTGCGGCAACTGCGGGGCTCCGGTCGGCCGTGGCCGGGATGGGCAGCCCGGCCGCTCGGAAGGCTTCTGCGCACGCTGCGGGACCGCGTTCTCCTTTACGCCGAAGCTCCAGCCCGGGGAACTCGTCGCCAACCAGTACGAGGTCGTCGGCTGCCTCGCCCACGGCGGGCTCGGCTGGATCTACCTCGCCCGGGACCGCAACGTCTCCGATCGGTGGGTGGTCCTGAAGGGCCTGCTGAACACCGGCGACAAGGATGCGATGGCGGTCGCCATCGCGGAACGGCAGTTCCTGGCCCAGGTCGAGCACCCGCTGATCGTCGAGATCTACAACTTCGTCACGCACACGTCCGCCGACGGTGAGAGCGCCGGCTACATCGTGATGGAGTTCGTCGGCGGCGTCTCGTTGAAGCAGATCCTGAAGAACCGGATGCGCGCCAACGGAGAGGTCTTCGACCCGCTGCCGGTCGACCAAGCGCTCGCCTACATCCTCGAGGTGCTGCCGGCGTTCAGCTACCTGCACGACCTCGGCTTGATCTACTGCGACTTCAAGCCCGACAACCTGATCCAGGTCGGCGACGCGATCAAGCTGATCGACCTCGGCGGGGTCCGGCGGGTGGACGACGAGGAGTCCGCGATCTACGGGACGGTGGGCTATCAGGCGCCGGAGGTCGCCCGGCTGGGCGCCTCGGTGGCCTCGGACATCTACACGATCGGTCGCACTCTGGTCGTGCTGACCACCGAGTTCCGCGGCTACCAGACCACCTACGTCGCAAGCCTGCCGTCGGTCGACGACACTCCCGTCTTTCAGCAGCACGACTCCCTCTACCGGCTCATCTCCAAGGCGTGTGCCCCCGATCCGGCCGACCGATTCGCTTCGGTGGACGAGCTACGGGTGCAGTTGCTCGGCGTGCTGCGCGAGGTCGTCGCGGCGAAGACCCCGGGCAATGCACTGACCTCGGCGGCCTCGGTGTTGTTCGAGGCCCCGGCGGTCGGCGGTGACTCGCTCACCTCCCAACAGCTCCCGGCACTTCGCCCGGACACCAGCGATCCGCAGCACGCGTGGCTGAGCAACGTCTCGATCGAGGACCCGGCCGAGCGATTGCGTGCCCTGGATCGGGCGCCCGCCCCGTCGGCTGAGGTCCGGCTGGCGCAGGCGCGGGCAGCGCTGGAGCTGAAGCGCCCGGCAGAGGTGGCCCAGCTCGTCGAGCAGATGCTGCGCGAGGATCCGTGGGAGTGGCGCGCGGTCTGGATGAGCGGGCTCGCCGCGCTCGACGCAGACGACCACGCCGCCGCGCAGGCGGCCTTCAACGCCGTCTACGGACAGGTGCCGGGCGAACTCGCCCCGAAGCTCGCGCTGGCCATCGCCTGCGAACGCGGTGGCGAGCACGGTGTCGCGGAGAGCCTCTACCAGATCTGCGCCAGCACCGACGCCAACTACGTCACGCCGGCGGCGTTTGGGCTCGCCAGGATCCGGTCGGCTCGGGGTGACGTCGCCGGCCTGGTCGCCGCCCTCGATCTCGTCCCGACCACCAGCAGGAGCTTCGTCGACGCCCGCAAGATGCGCGCGACCCGGCTCTATCAGTCCAGCAGCCAGTTGCCGGTGCTGGCACAGGCGGCGGACAGTCTCACCGGCGTGAAGTTGGAGAAGGGCGAGCGCGCCCGGATCTGGGTGGAGATCCTGCAACGGGCGCTCGCCGAGGTGGCCAGGAACGGGCCGCGCCCGTCCATCACGGTGGCCGGCTACCAGGCCGAACCGGACAACCTGCGCGACGGGCTGGAGCGGAGCTACCGTGAGCTGGCCACGACGGAGAGCAACCCGATCCGGCGCACCGCGCTCGTGGACGAGGCCAACCGGGTGCGAAGGTGGACGCTGCGATGACCCAACCGACCGTGGACCCGCGCGCGACGACCGACGCGGCCGTGTGTCCCGCGTGTGGAACGCCGGTCACCCCCGACGATGCGTTCTGCGAAGCCTGCGGGGCCAGGCTCGGCTCGGCGCCGGCGACCGCGGAGCCCGTCGAACCCACTGACGACGCGCCGATCGAGGTCACCCAACCGGCCCAGGACGAGCCGACGGTCCCGGTCACCAGGTGCGCGGCCTGTGGCGGCGTGATCGGCGCGGATGGCTACTGCGAGTGGTGTGGGCTGAAGGCCCCCGACCCCCGCCAGCACTGGACCGAGCGGCCCGCCGAGTGGGTCGCCGGATGCTGTGACCGTGGGATCAAGCATCACCGGAACGAGGACGCGATGGCACTCGCCGCCGGCGCGGATGTCGGTGGACGCGCGGTGCTGGTGGTGTGCGACGGCGTGTCCACTTCCGCCGAGTCCGATCGGGGCAGCCTCGCCGCCGCGGTCAGCGCGCGGGATGCGCTGGCCGCGCGCGCCTCGGCCGGCATCGGCACGCAGGAGAGCCGGCTGGCCGCACTCTCGGCAGCGATGCGCGAGGCCGCTGCTGCGGCCAACGCCGCGATCGTCGCGACCACATCGGCGAACAGTCAGAACCCGGCCTCGTGCACCTTCGCCGCCGCCATCCTGGACGGAGACCTCGCGGTCGTCGGGAACGTCGGTGACAGCCGGACGTACTGGCTTCCCGACGACGGCGATCCCGTCCAGCTCAGCGTCGACGATTCGCTGGCGCAGGCACGGATCGCCATGGGCGTCCCTCGCGAGGACGCTGAGAACGGACCCCAGGCGCACGCCATCACCAAATGGCTGGGCAGAGACAGCAGCGACAGCGAGCCAGCCGTCGTGTCCGTCGCGCTCGGCGGACCAGGCTGGCTGTTGGTCTGCTCTGACGGCCTCTGGAACTACGCCTCCGAGGCTGCCGAGCTGCGCGACCTCGTCGCTCGGTTCGGCGCCGAGGCAGCCGGCGATCCGCTGCCGCTGGCCGAGGCGCTCGTGCAGTGGGCCTGCGACCAGGGCGGCAAGGACAACGTGACGGCCGCGCTGGCCCGGCATGGGTGAGTGCCCGGCTGAGAGTAGCGGGGCGCGGCCGCGCGCTCGCCGGTCGCCGATCCGACGCCGGGATACTGTGGCTGCCGGGGACGTGACAGCCACGACAGCGTCGCGCGACACCGTCGAGAAGCTCGAGGCACCGGTAGCCTCCTGACCCTGAAGGGTGGCCATGGCCGACTTCACCGCGACCGTCTATCAGAACGAGTTCCTGCCGGCGGGCGGGACGGACGTGAACGCGATCGTGACGGTCGAGTGTCGCGGCGCGGGCGCGGCCGGGCAGGCAGGCGGCGGCGACGCCGGCGAGATGATCATCGTCGATACCTCCGGTTCGATGGGCCGCACCCGGATCGAGCAGGCCAAGCTCGCCGCGGCCGCCGCCCTCGACCAGATCCTCGACGGCACCTGGTTTGCGATCGTCGCCGGCACCCACATCGCCTATCTCGCCTACCCGCAGGTCCGAACCGGACCGGGGATGGTTCGGATGAGCCCGGCGACCCGGCAGGCAGCGCGCCAGGCGATCGGTCAGTTCCGTTCCAACGGCGGCACGGCAATGGGCAACTGGCTCACTCTCGCCGGGCAACTGTTCGACTCGGTGCCGGGCCTCAGCCAGAAGCACGCGATCCTGCTCACCGACGGCGAGAACCACAACGAGACTCCCGAGCAGCTGACCGCAGCAATCCGCGGCGTGACCGGGAAGTTTCAGTGCGACTGCCGTGGCGTCGGGGTCGACTGGCAGGTTGCCGAGGTACGTCGCATCGCGCAGTCGCTGCTCGGGACCGTCGACATCATCCCCGAGCCGGCCCAGATGACCGAGGTGTTCACGGCGTTGATGCAACGCGCAATGGGCCGCGGCGTCGCCGACGCGCAGTTGCGGGTGTGGGCGCCGCAGGGCTCCCAGGTGTTGTTCGTTCGTCAGGTGTCGCCGACGGTGGAGGACCTGACCGCGAGTCGGGTCGACGTCAACCCGCTGACCGGCGGCTACTCCACCGGCTCCTGGGGAGACGAGAGCCGCGACTACCACGTTGCCGTCCGGCTGGCTGCGAAGGCGATCGGGCAGGAGCAGCTCGCGGCACGCGTCCAGCTCGCGGTCGGTGGACAGCAGGTGGCGCAGGGCCTGGTGAAAGCGAAGTGGTCCGACGACGACGGACTCACCACCCGGATCAACCCCGAGGTCGCGCACTACACCGGCCAGACCGAGCTCGCCGAGGCGATCCAGGAAGGTCTGGCCGCCAAGGCTGCAGGTGACCTCGAGACGGCGACGTCCAAGCTCGGCCGAGCTGTCCAGTTGGCGGCCGCGACCGGCAACGACGAGGCCACCTCGAGGCTCCGCAAGGTCGTCGACATCGACAGCCCGGAGGACGGTACGGTGCGCCTCAAGCGAGCCGTCGAGAAGGCCGACGAGATGGCGTTGGACACGGCGTCCACCAAGACGACGAGGATCAGGGGATGACGGTCGCAGCACCAACGGAGTTCCAACGGTGAGCGCGCGCTGCCCGGCGGGCCATCTGTCGACGGCCGAGGACTACTGCGACGTCTGCGGGATGCCGATCGACGGCTCCGCGACGCCCGAGTCAGATCAAGCCGACGGGGGCGCACCCAGCGGCTCGAGCGCATCGGCGCCAGCTGCGGCGGCCGATGGTGCCGCACCGGCAGGCTGCCCGAACTGCGGCGCACCGCATGGCCCCGATGCCTTGTTCTGCGAGAGCTGCGGCTACGACTTCACCACCGGATCGATGCCGCGGCCCCCTTCGCCCGCAGGGGCGCCGCCCGCCACGGCCGCGGGCGCGGATTCCACGGCCGCTCCGAGCGGCGCCGCTGCATCGACCGGCTGGGTCGCTGAGGTCTGGGTGGATCCGGCCTGGTACGCGGGCCAGCAGAGCCCGGACCGGATGCCCTCCCCCGGCCCGCCCGCGATCCTGCCGCTACGGGGCAGGTCCCTGTTGGTGGGCCGGGTGTCGCACAGCCGCAACATCAATCCCGACCTCGACTGTGGAACCGATTCGGGAGTGAGCCGCCGGCAGGCTCAGCTCACCACCGACGGCACCCGATGGTGGGTGGAGGACCTCGAATCCGCCAACGGCACGTTCGTCGGTCCGGCCGCCGGTGACCTGCCGGAGCAACCGATCCCGGTGGGCACCAAGGTCGAGCTGGCTCCGGACGACCGGGTCTACGTAGGAGCCTGGACCCGCATCGTCATCCGGCAGGCCACCGAGGACGAACAGGCCGGCTGACGCAGCCACGATCCCAGCGATCGCCGGGGAGATCACCTCGGATCGGCGAAGGCCGGTCCGACCGGTCACGCTGTGCGCGAACGCCGCACGGCTGAGCGTCACTCCTGTGGCAGGTTTGGCCCTGAACGGCGTCCACCGCGAGGGTCCGGCTTCCATCGGGCACCAGGTGTCGCCAGGAGTCGACCGCGTTCAGGTCGGCACCACAACGCTCAGCAGGAGGAAGTGTGGAGATCAAGGTCGGGATCGAGAACGTGGCGCGCGAACTCGTCGTCGAGAGCGACACCTCGGCCGCGAAGGTGGTGCAGGCGTTCGACAAGGCGCTCTCGGACGGCGGCATCTTCGAGTTGCTCGATGAGCGTGGCCGCCGGGTATTGATCCCGGTCGCGAAGGTCGCCTACCTGGACCTGGGCGAGGAGAACGCGCGGCACGTCGGTTTCAGCACCAGCTGACAGTCCCTGGGCCGCTCAGGACTGGGCGTCGGGCCGCGGCACCAGCCGCAGCACGGGCGGCTGTTGCGGTCGCCCGTCGGTGAACGCATCGACCGGATCGGCCCCCCAGTCGCCCAGCTGGGTGCGGAGCGCCTCCAGTCGGGCCCGGGCAGCGGCGAGCCGCAGCTCCCCGGCGATCGGGTAGGAGGGCGCGTCGCTGGTTCCCGCCAGCACGTCGTCATAGACGTGAGGTGCCAGCCGATACCGGCTGTCGAAGTCGATCAACCAGTCGTTCAGGGCTGCCGTAGCAGTACGGAACCGCAGCCACTGATGGTTCGGCCAGCCAGCTCCGCCCTGCCCGAAGCGCGCGACAAGCTTCTGCCCGGCGAAACGACCGCGGTCGCTGAGGTCACGAACCGTGTCGGCCTGCATCGAGAGGTTGAGTCCGCCTTCCTCGCCGGACTGGTAGACAGTCACCACCCGGTCGCGGTAGCCCGGCATCACCAACGACGCCTCGTCCACCCAGGTGCGTGCGGTTTCCACCAGCGAGACCCCGAAGGAGAGCAACTGCGACATCGGCCCGTCGTCCTCCCAGCGGTGGGTGCGTCGCATGGCCCGGACCGGCACGTTGCGCGTCGGCAGGAAGCTGTTCCGCCGCTGGTCGGGGTGCGGAGCGACCCCCGGATCGAAGTTCGACAGGTCGATCGCGAAGGTGGGCCGCGAGGGCAGCGGCGCGTCGAAGAAGTGGACCGGCAGGTTCGAGGTGAGGCCGCCGTCGGAGAACCAGTTCTTGTCGAAGTCCGGCAGCCCAGCTGCGGCGATCGTCGCTGCGGTGGCGGCCCCGGGCTCCTTGCGTCGGTGCGCCTCGACCCGCGCGATCCAGCCGCTGTTCGTGGCGCGTGACCAGTCGACCGCGTAGAGCGGCACCGCCGAGATCAGCAGCGGGAAGCTGAGGCTCATCCGGGTGGCGACGATCACCGGTAGGTCGGCGGCGGCCGGGAACGGCAGCAGCCCTGCCGGCTGCTGCGCGGCGGCGGCGCAGACGTGCTCCCAGCGGACCGCTTCCTCGGCGTCGGCAGGTGGGGCCGGCGGCTTCATCGCAGCCACCACCGTGTCACCGAAGAGGGCACGGAACTCCGTCGGCGAGTAGAAGTAGGTGTGGTCGTTCCACGGCATCACGATCGGTTGGCGCCGGCTCAGGTTGGTCGTCATCACCTGCAGATCGATCCTGTGTTCGCGCAGGTCGCCGATGGTGAGCGGCCGATCGTACGGCTCGTCGGCCAGATCTTGCAGGCGCTCGTAGAGCCACGGGGTGAGGGCCAGGTCCCGGTCGCTGGCGCCTCTGCCGCTGGAGATTCCGAAGCCGAGTCGAGGCACCCGGCGCAGATCCGCGACGACGGCACTGGCGACGGCGACGATCAGGCCGAACAGCGTGCTGGCGATGCCGAGCAGGGTCACCGCGACGGCCAGCACGGTCGCCATTCCGGGCACGGTGGTGAGCGCGCCGAGCACACCCAGCGCCGTCAGCAGCAGCCCGGGCAGGACGCCGATCAGGACCCGCAGCCGGGCTCGCCGGGCCAATCCGCTGACCAGCCGCGCGACCAGCGCTGCAGCCTTTGCCGCCGTCGGCTTCGGCTTCAGCTCCGAGGCCCCGGCGACGGCCTCGGTGAGCAGCCAGAACAGCCGAGTGGCCCCCGGCTGGGGCCGGAACAGGTGGTACAGCAACGTCTTGCCGTCGGCCTGCTCGGCCGACACCAAGTCGGTGAACCGGGAGAGGCCGAAGAAGCCGGGTGGCAGAGCGTCGTCGGCGGGCGCTGCCGTCGCCGCCGGTGTCGCCTCGCCCGGCTCCCCGGCCGCCGAGGCGTTCGCAGCCACCCGGGCCCGCTGCCGGCCGACCTCTGCAGCGGCGGCCGCCGCCGCCGCGATCGCGCCGGCCGAGGCGCCGCCGACGGAGCGCAGCCGGTATGCCGTGGCGAGCTCACAGATCGCCAGCGGGTAGATCACACCGCTGGTGATCCCGCCCTTCATGATCACGTCGCATTCCGCGGCCGGTTCCAGCGGGAACGAGGCGGGGGTGAAGTCGGGGAGACGGGTGTCCTTATTCGCCACGGTCAACTACCTTTCGGTCGCGCGGGAAGACCGGACCGGCGACCGCCGCCAGCCGGTGTCGTGCCAGCTCGATCGGCGGTCCGATCATCGCGACTCTCTTGTGCAGAGTTGACCCCCGTCGTCGGTGATACCTCAGCTCTGCAGGCCGAGGCGTTGCATCCGCCGAGTGTGGTTGGCCACCAGGCGGCTGAACATCCTGCTGACCGCTGCGAGGTCCAGTCCAGGTCGATCGACCGTGCCGGTGAGCAAGCTGGTGAGCGAGTCGCGCTCCGCGGCCACCCGCTGGGCCTGGCTGAGCGCTTCACCGACAAGCCGGCGGCCCCAGAGCGCGAGCCGACCGCCGACCCGGGCGTCTGCGCCGATCGCGGCCCGGACCTTGTCCACCACGTAGTCGTCGTGGCCAGAGTCGGTCAGCACCTCGTGCACCAGCGTGCGCGTGTCGGCATCGACGAAGGCCGCAATCTCGCGATAGAAGTCGGCGGCGAACCCCGCCCCGACGTACGCCCAGACCAGACCCTCCAGCCAATCTTTCGGCTGGGTGTACGAGTGGAAGGCGTTGAAAGCCGCCTGGAACGGACGCATGGCCTCCAACACGTCGACGTCCAGACGAGCGAGCTGGTCGCGGACCCGGTCGTAGTGGGTCATCTGCAGAGCCGCCATCGACGCAAGGTGCACCTTGTCAGGCAGCGACGGCGCCGTATGCGCGTCGGCGGCGAGCCGATCGAACGCCGCCAGGGCGCCGTAGGCGATGGCACCGAGCAGATCGACCGCTCCCTGGTGATAGCCGTCCTCGGGCTGCGAAGCCTCCCCCGCAAGCGGGTCCTGCGGATCCGCCTCGGCCCGGATGGCGTCCTGCGCTGGCTCGCTCATGGCCGCACAATAGTGCCCCCACACCGCGCCGGTAAGCCGCTGGCGCTGGGGCCGGTAAGCCGCTGGCGCTGGGGCCGGTAAGCCGCCGACGAGGCCCCCGCGCTCCGATGCTTTCGCGTCGACGGCGCTCCCCCGCTAGAATCCCTTTCAACTGATTCGCGTTGCGGCATTTTCCAGGCACCCTTTGACGGGATGTGCCGGTGATGCCGCCAGAGCTACGAACCGAAGGCCAGATCCTGACCACATCGCACGTCCAACTTTCACCCTCAGACGACACGAGCCCGGCTGGCGCGTCCTCCTTCTCCGAACTCGGGGTGCTGCCAGAGATCGTCGAGGCGCTCGCCGAGGTGGGTATCGTCAGCCCGTTCCCGATCCAGTCGATGGCGATCCCGATCGCCCTCACCGGCACCGACATGATCGGCCAGGCCCGCACCGGAACCGGCAAGACCCTCGCGTTCGGGATCTCGATGCTGCAGCGCGTCGTGCTCCCCGGGGAGCGGGACTACGAGCAACTCGTCAAGCCCGGAGCGCCGCAAGGCCTGGTGGTCACCCCGACACGTGAGCTGGCCAGCCAGGTCAGTGCCGATCTCGTCACTGCGTCCGCGGTACGCCAGGCCCGGATCCTCACCGTGTACGGCGGCGTCGGCTACGAGCCGCAGTTGGCCGGTCTGCAGCGTGGGGTGGACATCGTCGTCGGAACCCCCGGCAGGTTGCTGGACCTCGCCGACCGGCGGGCGCTCGACCTCAGCCACATCAAGGTGCTGGTGCTGGACGAGGCAGACGAGATGCTCGACCTCGGCTTCCTACTGGACGTGGAGCGGATCCTCGCGCACACGCCTGAGCTGCGCCAGAGCATGCTGTTCTCGGCCACCATGCCGGCCGCGATCGTCTCGCTCGCTCGGCGTCATCTTCGTCACCCGGTGAACATCCGCGCAGAGTCCGCCGATGACACCACCACGGTCCCGACCACGGCGCAGTTCGTCTACCAGGCGCACGATCTGGACAAGCCCGAGGTCGTCGCGCGCATCCTGCAGGCAGACAACCGCAATCGCGTGATGATCTTCTGTCGGACCAAGCGCTCGGCTCAACGTGTCGCCGACGATCTCGTCGACCGCGGGTTCGCGGCCTCGACCATCCACGGCGACCTCAATCAGGCGGCACGGGAGAAGGCGCTGAAGCGCTTCCGCAGTGGCCGCGACGACGTCTTGGTGGCCACCGACGTTGCAGCACGTGGAATCGACGTCGAGGGTGTGACCCACGTCATCAACTACGAGTGCCCCGACGACGACAAGAACTACGTGCACCGAATCGGCCGGACCGGGCGCGCGGGTGCGTCGGGGGTGGCCATCACCTTCGTCGACTGGGCCGAGCAGGCCCGCTGGCGCGTGATCAACTCCACGCTGGGTCTGCCGTTCGAGACCCCGGAGGAGACCTACTCGACGTCCCCCCACCTGTTCCACGACCTCGGAATCGACCCGAACGCCAAGGGTCGGCTGACCCCACCGGCGAGCGCGTCCACCGAGCCGGCCGAGCCGGCCGAGCGGCGACACGGTCGGCGTGGCCGCGGCGCTGCCGCAGAGGCGACAGCCGACCAGGCCGCCGAGAGCACCGGGTCGAGCCGGCGATCTCGCCAGCGCCAGCGGCGCCGGCTACGCAACGGTGTGCCGGTTGGTGCAGGCGACTCGGCGAGCGAAGCCGTGCAGCCTGCGAGCGCCGGGGCGGCGAGCGAGAGTGGAACACCAGCAGCTGAGTCGGGCTCCGAACGTCGTCCGCGCCGCCGTCGGCGCCGCCGCTCTGCCGGACAGGCCGGCGAGTCGGAGTAGCCGCGTTAGCTCGGTCGACCAAGCGGCCTTGCCGTGACGACGACGTTGCTGTCATAGCCGCCGCGGTCGCGCCGGAACGTGCCGGCACAGGTGATCAGCACCAGCCGGTGGGCCCCCAGTTGATCGAACGCGCGGCTCTCGGTCGCGAGCGCGCGCTTGGCTACGGTGTGGACCGCGGTCACGCGGTACCGGGCTCGATGTCCATCGGCGGCAACCGAGACGACATCGCCCGGGCGGAGCCGGAGCAGCCGGGCGGAGAAGCCGACTCCCTGTGAAGCGGAGTCCACGTGTCCGGCGATCACCGTGGTACCGAACGGGTCGCCTGCCTGGGCGCTGCCGTCCCACCACCCCACCCGCCGGACGTTCTCCGGCACGGCGAGCACGCCGTCGACGGTTGCCGCGGGAACGACGGCCGCCCTCGCTCGGCCCGGCAGGATGAGTTCGCGCGGGACGAAGCTGATCCGCTGGCTGGCGGCGGTCGCGCCGACGCGAGCAGGACTCGGTGCCGATGGGGCGCCGAGATTGGTCTCGGAAGGGCCAGCTGCCAGCGGCGACCGGCGTGGTTCAGCACCGACGGCGCCGCTCGGAGCGACCGCGCATCCGGTCAGGGCGACAGTGCAGGCGAGAGCAACGGCAGCGGCGCGAGCCACCGCGGTCGGTAGCCGGCCGGTGGCGGGCGTTCGGTCCCAGCGGATCGAGGGCCCGGGCCGGGCCTTCACCTGATCAGCGGAGGCACCAGCGCTGGCGACACACCGACCGCCTGGCCGCCCGTCCCGGTGTCGACCCTGGCCGGCTTCTTCGAGCCGGTCGTGCGCACGGGGATCACGTGCACCGCCACTCCCATGGTGTCGGCCTCCGGATCCCCGACCGCGTAGACGCGGTTGAGCGAGCCGCCCTTCACGCTGAGGTCCACCGGCCCGAAGATCACCGGCTTGGACTCACCGGTCGGCACGATGGTCACCTCGTACGTCGCCGCCGGCACCGTCAGCTTCAACGATTCGCCGTTGGCGACATTCGCGAACAGGACGTCGCCATTCACCTTGATGTCGGCCGGCGGCACGGCAGCGGTGTGTGCCACGACGACGGAAGCCTTGCCCTTCGGCACCGCCTCGAGGTCGTTGCGAAAGACCGTTGCGACGGGGTCACCCGACGCGGAGGCGGGCAGGTGGATGACGACGTCCCAACTCGACTTCGCCTTGACCGCGAACGTTCGCTCCAGGACGACCTTGCCGCCGTCGGTGACCCGCACCTCTCGCTCGCCACCGCGGACCTTGAACGGGCCGGCGACCTCCGCCGTCTCGACCCCTTCGGCGACAGTCTTCCCGTCGACGGCGACATCAACGGAGCGATCGGGCAGCCCTTGGACGATGTAGACCTCGGCGCCGTCGGCGGCAACGCTCGGCCCGGCCGAGACTGCCCCGACCGCCAGGACACCCACTACAGCCAGCGAAGCCCGCGCACCGTGGCCCCATCGAATCGCAAGCATCTGGTGCTCCCCCCGAAGCGTGCTTCATGCGAAGCAGGCGAATCTCGCTGGCTCCTCAACAAGATCGCGTCAGACGTACCATACGTTGAAGTTCGGAGCGTGGACCACGGGGCGGCAGCATTCCGGTGGGACGACGCGACGTCACGAACCCGTCGCTTGGGGGATCGGCATCGCTTGGGGGATCAGCACCGCTTGGCGGATCAGCGGAGTTCAGCGTGCGCGCGCGAAGGCGCCCTCGCCGGTACGGCTATGCACCGTCGCGGTGGTGTGCGCGATCAGCGCGGCTCTGCTGAGCGGGTGCCAGGCAGCTGCCGACGCGCCGACCCCAGCTGCGTCGTCGCCGGAACGCGCGCCGTCGGAGCCGAGCCGGGCTCCCAGCGTGCAATCGACTCCGCTGGCGCGGGTCGGGACCTCGGTGCCGGGCGTCGCTCTGACTGCCCTCGTACGCTCCGACGGCAGCTTCGACGTGGTCGAGCGGGTTCGCCTCCCAGAGCCACGGGAATCGATCGTGATCGCGCCGGTCGACCCGCGCCCGCTCGGATCCGCGCTCAGTGAGGTCACCCCGCTGGTGGTCGATCTCGGCGTCTGGGCCGGCGACGAAGCGGTTCCCACCCCGTCCCGGACGCTCTCAGTCCCGCTACGCCTGCGCTTCCGAGCGCCGACCACAGATGTGGAGCTGCGCTACCTGGTCACCGGGGTCAGCCGGTTGAGCGCGCCGGCCCCGCCCGGCCGTGCCCTGGGAGCGCTCGCTCCGCTGCTCACCGCGGCCAATGGGGATCTCCCGGTGGCGGTCCGGGTGCGGGGCCGTGCGACCCGCAACCTCCGTTGCGCCGAATTGCCGCTGGCAGAACAGGCCTGCGCCGTCGGTTCGGCTCCTGACGTGTGGGTCGGGCGACTGCTGCCGTTGGGCCGGGCAGGCGTGGTCGTCCAACTCGACCTGCCGCGGCGCTGACTCGCCGAACGCCGTCCGCCCGACGGAAGGGAGCTACTCGGTCGGCGGGCGCGACGCGTCGGGTGCGGACGCCGCGCCGGGTCCCCCCGACGGGATCAGGTCCGGCAGCAGGGAGTCAGCCACCGCACGGTAGGCGGCCGCGCCCTTACCGGAGCGTGCGGTGCTGAGGACGGTCCTGCCCTGCGCGGGCGCCTCGGCGAAACGGATCGACTTCGGTACCGGTGGCTGGATCACCGGAACCCCGTAGTCCGCTCCGATCCGCTCGAGCACCAGCCTGCCGTGCGCGGTGCGCCCGTCGTACAGCGTGGGCAGCACCCCCAGCAGCCGCAGCCGGCGGTTGGTCAATCGACGGACGTCGTAGATGGTGTCCAGCAGCTGGCCGACCCCACGGTGGCTGAGCGTCTCGCACTGCAGCGGGATCACCACGGCGGTGGCCGCGGTGAGCGCCGTGATGGTCAGCACCCCGAGCGTCGGCGGGCAGTCGAGCACGATCACGTCGTACCGCTTGGCCAGCGGCGCCAGCGCCGCCTTCAGCACCTGCTCGCGGCCGGTCCGGACGAGCAACAGCTGCTCGGCTCGCGCCAGCTCGATCGTGGCCGGCAGCAGATCGGGGCCTTCGTCGGTCGGCACCACGGCGTCGGCAGCCGGCAGCTCTGCGGTCAGCACCTGGTGCACCGACCGCTCGAGGGTCTCGGGGTCATAGCCGAGGGAGAAGGTCAGACAGGCCTGCGGATCCAGGTCCACCAACAGGACCCGGAGTCCTCGGTTCGCCCAGGCGACCGCCAACGACGCGGCGGTGGTCGTCTTCGCCACCCCGCCCTTCTGATTGGCGACCGCAAGAACGGCTGCCTTGGACGTGCGTGATCGCGTGGTCGCTGCGTTCCGGGCAGCGGCAGATCCGGCTGGTGCGGCTGGCATCGCCCGCCATTCTTCCCTGCCGCTCCGCAACGCTGCGCAGGCGTCCCGGAGACGCGCACCCTCCCCGAGGCGCGGCGCGACTCGATCAGCCTGCCCGCAGCCGCGTCCGGGGCACCCCCGGCACCGCGAGCCGACGCACGATCTCGGCGTACACCTCGGGTGCTGTGGTGTTGCAGCCGAGCGCGTGGTCCACCTTGCCGGTGCCGTGGTAGTCGCTCGACCCGGTCGGCAACAGGCCCAACCGATCGGCCACCCTGCGCAACTGATGCCGGGTTTCGGCCGAGTGATCCTGGTGGTCTACCTCGACGCCGTCGAGCCCGTGTTCCTCGACCAACTCGCCCAGGCGGTGCTCAGGCAACAGGTGCTCGCGTCCGCGGCCCCACGGGTGGGCCAACACCGCCAACCCCCCGGCTTGATGGACCAGGTCGACACCTCGCCCGAGCGGTACGACGTACCGCCCGACGTGCGCCGGCCCGCCGTCGGCCAGGAAGCGGTTGAACGCCTCGGTGCGATCCTTCACGTGGCCGGCCTTGATCATCGCGTCGGCGATGTGCGGGCGACCCACCGACGGGCTGTCGCCGACCTGCGCCATCACCTCGGCTTCGGTGACGGGAACACCGAGTTCGGCGAGCCGGGCCAGCACCCCGCTCACGCGGCCGAGTCGACCGCCGCGCACCCGCTCGAGTTCAGCCGCGAGGCCCGGGTCGCGCGGATCGCAACCGTAGGCGAGCAGGTGGACGCTCTCGCCGAGCAGACCGCAGGACATCTCCATCCCCGGGAACACCTCGATTCCGAGGCTGCGTCCCGCCTGTCGCGCGGCATCGAGACCGTCGAACGTGTCGTGGTCGGTGAGCGCCACCACGTCGAGCCCGGCCGCCACCGCGTTCCGCACCAGATCCGCCGGCGCGTCCGTGCCGTCGGATACCTCCGAGTGGGTGTGCAGATCGATCCGCATGGTGACAGGACTATCACGATCATCGACGCACCATCGGCGGTCTTGCCCGCCGACCAGCGGGCCGTCAGCCCGAGGTCGGCAGGAGTCCGCGGGCCACCCGCAGGCCGACCGACATCCGCGCGAGGTCAGCGCGAGCGGCCGTGACCGAGCGCAGCGTCTGCACCGACTCGGGCACCGCGGCGTTGCGCTGCTGCCAGACCTGGACGAGCTCGGCCGCATCGGCGCCGGGAAGCCCACAGTCCAGCACGCCCGCCGTGAGCTGCGCGTGTACCGCGTGCAGGTCGTCACGCAGGGCCGCCCGCGCCATCGTCTGCCACCGGTCGTCGCGGGGCAGCTCGATGATGCGGGTCAGCAGTCGGTCCAAGCCCAGCAACTGCGCCACCGCGAAGTGCACCTCGGCGACCTCCAGCACGTTTGCCTCGCGTCGATTCGCGGTCTGCACGATGGTCAGCGCAGCGTACGCCGGAGGCAGCGCGGCGACCGCGACCGCGAGGTCGTCGGGGACGCCCGCGTCACGGTAGTGACGCACCCGGTGATCCAAGGCATCGCGTTCACGACCGGTGAGGACCTGGGGCAACGCACCGAGCACGACGGCGGTTCCGGGCGCGAACCTCTCGACGGCGGCCGCGATGTCGACGGGGCGGCGCAGGTTGTTCAGCAGCCAACGCGTGCCGCGCTCGACCAGCGTCCGCAACTCCATCCGCAGCAGCGTCTGCACGCCGGCCTCGATCCGGTGGTCGAGCTCCTGGATCGCCCGCTCCAGTTCCGTCGCACCGAAGATCACCCGCGCCGCAACGTGAGCGCGGATGACGTCGGGCATCCGCGCTCCGGTCTCCGCGGACAGGCGATGCGCACAACTGATGCCTGCCGCGTTGACGAACTCGTTGACCACGACCGTGGCGACGATCTCGCGACGCAGCCGATGAGTCTGCATCTGGTCGGCGTAGCGCCGGCGCAGCGCGGTCGGGAAGTACTGCACGAGGTGATCGCCGAGAAACGGGTCGTCCGGCAGGTCCGAGTCGAGAATCTCCGCCTCGAGCACGATCTTGGTGTACGACAACAGCGTGCACAGCTCCGGCGCCGTCAGCCCCTTGTGGCTGCTGCGCCGCGACTCGATCTCCTCGTCCGAAGGCAGGAACTCCAGCTTGCGATCGAGTTGGCCGCGATCCTCCAGGCGGCGGATCCAGTCCGCGTGCACGTTCAACAGCTGCGCTGACTGGTGCACGCTGTTCGCCAGCGCGAGGTTCTGGTCGTAGTTGTGGCCGAGCACGAGGTCGGCCACCTCCTCGGTCATGGATGCCAGCAGCGCGTCCCGGGCAGCGCCGGTCAGACGGCCTGATCCGACCTCTCCCGCGAGCAGGATCTTGATGTTCACCTCGTAGTCGGAGGTATCGACGCCGGCGGAGTTGTCGATGAAGTCGGTATTGATGCGTCCGCCCCGCAGCGCGTACTCGATCCGGCCGCGTTGGGTCAGGCCGAGGTTTCCCCCCTCGCCGACGCAGCGCGCGCGCAACTCGCCCCCGTTGACCCGCAACGCGTCGTTGGCCTTGTCGCCGACCTCGCCGTTGGCCTCCTCCGCGGCCTTGACGTAGGTGCCGATCCCGCCGTTCCAGAGCAGATCCACGGGCGCCTTGAGACACGCACTGATCAGTTGAGCGGGCGTCAGACTCGCCACGTCGGGGTCGATGCCGAGCCGCCGGCGCATCGCATCGGTGATCTCGATCGATTTCAGCGAGCGGGGGAAGATGCCACCCCCGGCGGAAACCAGTGCCGGGTCGTAGTCCGCCCAGCTCGATCGCGGCAGGTCGAACAGCCGCTTCCGTTCGGCCCAGCTGCGCTCCGGGTCCGGATCCGGATCGATGAAGACGTGCCGGTGGTCGAACGCGGCGATGAGCGCAATGTGCCGACTCAACAGCATGCCGTTGCCGAAGACATCCCCGCTCATGTCGCCGATCCCGACGCAGGTGAAGTCGTGTTCCTGCGGGTCGATCCCCATCTCCCGGAAGTGCCGGCGCACCGACTCCCAGGCGCCGCGCGCGGTGATCCCCATCCGTTTGTGGTCGTATCCGGCCGAACCGCCGGACGCGAACGCGTCGCCAAGCCAGAACCCCGCTCGCACCGAGATCTCGTTCGCGATGTCGGAGAAGGTTGCCGTGCCCTTGTCGGCGGCGACCACCAGGTACGGGTCGTCCTCGTCGTAGCGGACGACGTCTGCGGGGGACACGACGGCGCCATCGACGATGTTGTCGGTCACCGAGAGCAGGCTGGCGATGAAGACGCGGTAGCAGGCGACCCCTTCGGCCAGCCAGGCGTCGCGGTCCACCGCCGGGTCGGGCAGCCGCTTGCAGAAGAAGCCGCCCTTGGCGCCCACCGGGACGATCACGGCGTTCTTGACCATCTGCGCCTTGACCAGACCGAGCACCTCGGTGCGGAAGTCCTCGGCCCGATCGGACCAGCGCAGCCCACCGCGCGCCACCGCGCCGAAACGCAGGTGGACGCCCTCGACTCGGGGTGAGTAGACGAAGATCTCGAACGCCGGCCGCGGCTCGGGGAGGTCCGGGATGTCACGCGGCCGCAGCTTCAGTGCGATGGCGTCGCGGTGCTCGGTGTACGCGTTGGTCCGCAGCACCCCCTGAATCACGGCGAGGTACGACCGGACGATCCGGTCGTGGTCCAGGCTGGCGACGCTGTCCAGTCGATGCCGGATCTCCTCCGCCAGCTCGGCAGCGCGCGCGGCCCGCTGCTGCGGCGGCAGGTCAAGCGCCGGGTCGAATCGGGTGTGGAAGACCCGGACCAGCAGTTGGGCGAGCCCGACGTTGGCGCTCAGCGCCTGGGCGAGGTAGTTCTGGCTGTACGTGACGCCGACCTGGCGGAGGTACCGGCCGATCGCTCGCAACAGCGCAGCTTCCTGCCAGTCCAGTCCCGCGGAGCGCACCAGGCCGTTGAACCCGTCGGCCTCGCTGGCCCCGGTGTAGGACGCGATGAAGGCGTCCATGAAGCGGGTCCGCGCCGTGTCGGTCCACTGGGCGCTGACGGCGTCCGGGCCGCCGGGTACCACCAGCCCGAAGTCGTAGACGAAGGCCCGGCTCCCGTCGGCGGCGTCGTCGGCAGGGAGCTCGAGTTCGTACGGCCGCTCGTCGATCACGTCCACCCCGAGCAGACTCAGGTGCGGGAGGATCTGCGACAGCGACATCGGCGCGCTGCGGCGGAAGATCTTCAGCCGGAGGTCCGCCTCGTCCTCGGCATCGGGCACGTACACGGCGAGCGACATCTCCCGGCCGTCGCCCAGCCCTGCCAGCGCGTGCAGGTCGTTGGTCGCCTGGGCCGGTGTGTAGTCCTCCTTGTAGCCCTCCGGCAGGCCGCCGACCATCCGCGCCAGCGCGTCGTGGTCCGGGGCGGGGCCGATCTCATCGGCGAAATCGTCGTCCCACGAGCGGGTGGCAAGGGTCAACTCGCGCTCCAGCGCGCGGACGTCGACCTCCCCCATCGACTCACCCACCCGCATCCGGATGACGAAGTGCAGTCGGGCCAGCACGGACTCGCTGACCAGTGCGGTGTAGTCGATCGTGGCACCGCCGAGCGCATCGAGCAGCAGCGCCTCCATCCGCTTGCGCACCGCCGTCGTGTAGCGGTCGCGCGGTAGGTAGACGAGGCTCGACAGGTATCGGCCGTACGGATCGCGCCGGACGAACATCCTGACCTGGCGGCGCTCCTTCAGATGCGCCACCTTCTCCACGACACGCGCCAGCTCGTCCACAGGGGTCTGGAACAACTCGTCCCTGGGGTAGGTCTCCAACACGTCCATCACGGCCTTGCCGCCGTGACTGTGCTCGGAATAGCCGGTCCGACGCATCACCTCGGAGGCCTTCTGCCGCAGCACGGGAACCCGGACGACGCTCTCGGAGTAGGCGGAGGAGGAGAACAGACCCAGGAAGCGGCGTTCACCGCTGACCCTGCCGTGCTCGTCGAAGAGCCGCACACCGACGTAGTCGTGGTACGTCGGTCGGTGGATCCGTGACTTGTAGTTGTCCTTGGTGACCACCATCAGGTCCGGATCGGGTCCGGGCAGGGCGTGGAACGCCCCCGGTGCGTCTTGGTCCGCCCGCAGGATGCCCAGCCCGGTTCCGGCACGTGGCTCCATCCGCTGCTCGGCGCCCTCTCCGACCAACCTGTACTCGCGATATCCCAGGAAGGTGAAGTGGTTGGCGTTCAGCCAGTTCAGCAGTTCCGATGCCAGCTTCGCCTGCTCCGCGTGCCCCTCGGTGAGGGCCGGTACCCGGAGCAGTTCGATCGTCTCCGCGGAGCGGCGCAACATCCGCTGCCAGTCCTCGACGGCCTCCTCGACCAGCCGCAGCACCTCCGACAGCCCCTGCTCGAGCTCGTCCACCAGCGACTCGGCGGCTCCCGGCCGGCTCGGCGGCAGGATCTCCAGGTGCATCCACGACTCCGGGATGGTCGACCCGTCCGCGGCGGCCTGGGTGGTGCGTACGACGTCCTGGAGCGCTCCTGCGATGTCGCGGCGGACGTGGAACTGCGGGTGGAACACCTCCCGGATGCTCCAGCCCTGCCGAAGCACCTCCATCGTGACCGAGTCGACCAGGAAAGGGCGGTCGTCGGTGACGATCTGAATGACGGTGGCACCACCTGCAGTCCATCCGTCGGCGCCCTGGCGCGGGGTTCGGATCGCGATCGTGGCCCGTGCCGCCGGACGTCGTAGTGCGGTCCGGTAGTGACTCTCGACCAGCCCGAGGAGATCGTCGACCGAACGCTCCTCGACGTCGACCGCGTCGACGTGGCGGAAGTAGTGCCGGAGGAAGCCCTGTACCGCGTCGGGATCTTGGCCGAACTCACGCGCCGCGGCCGCCCCGGCCGCCGCAACCTCGGCGATCTTGTCTGCCTTGCGATGCTCGAGCTCGACCTCGAACGCTGTCACCGTCGCCATCCTTCGCCTGCGCGCCGTCGTGCTTGCGACTCTTCCGACCCTAGGCGCACCGTCTGACGGCGTCCATCGGGGAGCCATGGACTTGACGGTCAGGCTAGCCGCCGGGACGTCGGGCCTGTCCGGTGCACGTGCGGGCCGCTTTCGGCATCATGGCGGCATGGACATCTCCACCCGCCTCGACTTCGCCGCGACCCCGGACGACGTGTACGCGATGCTGACCGACCAGACCTACCTGGAGGAGGTGTGCGACGCGAGTCAGGCGCTCAGCTATGCGGCGTCGGTGAGTGGATCCACCACCAGCACCAGCAGGACGCTGGCCGCGCCGGAATCGGCGGCGAAGTTCACCGGCTCACAGCTCACCGTGACCGAGCAGGTCGTCTGGGGCGCCGCCGCGCCCGACGGGTCACGCAGCGGCAGCTTGACGATGTCGGTTGCCGGGCAGCCGGTATCCATGAAGGGCACCCTCGCGCTCGGTCCAGGTGGCCGCGGGACCGTGGTCGACCTGAGCGGGGATCTCAAGGTGGCCATTCCCCTGCTGGGCAAGAAGCTGGAGGCTTCGGCGGCACCGGCCGTGATGGCCGGATTCAAGACCCAGCAGAAGGTCGGCGACCGCTGGCTCGCGGGCTGAGCTCGACCCCGGCCGCCGGTGAGGCACGCGGTTCGCGGGCGTGCGACAGGTCGTCACCCCATGTGGGGATAGCCGTGCTCGGTGGCCGGGAGGAACGTCTCCTTGATGGACCGCGGGCTCGTCCACCGGGCCAGGTTCCACAGCGAGCCGGCCTTGTCGTTGGTGCCCGAGGCGCGCCCGCCACCGAACGGCTGCTGGCCGACGACCGCTCCGGTCGGCTTGTCGTTGATGTAGACGTTGCCCGCGGCGTGGCGCAGCCGGCGTAGCGCCAGCGCTACCGCCGCCCGGTCGTCGGCGATCACTGCGCCGGTCAGCGCGTAGTCCGACGCCGCGTCCACCTCGTCCAGCACCTCAGCGAAGGCGCCGTCCTCGTAGACACGGACACCGAGGATCGGGCCGAAGTACTCGGTGCCGAAGATCTCCTGCGCCGGATTGTCGGATCGGATCACCGTCGGGCGCACGTACCAGCCGACCGCGTCGTCGGTACCACCACCGGCGATCACCCGCGCGTCGGAGGCTGCCCGCGCACGCGCGATCGCCTCGGAGTGCTTCTGGAATGCGCGGCGATCGATCACCGCAGAGGTGAAGTTCGCCAAGTCGCGCACATCGCCGACCGGCAGCGACTCCGTCGCCGCTACCAGGTCGTCCCCCATCGCGTCCCAGACCGACCGGGCCAGATAGGCCCTCGACGCGGCCGAGCACTTCTGGCCCGAGTACTCGAAGGCGCCGCGGATCAGCGCGGCGAGCACAACCTCAGGGTCGGCGCTCGGATGGGCAACGACGAAGTCCTTGCCGCCGGTTTCGCCGACCAGCCGCGGATAGCTGCGATAGCGATCCAGATGTGCGCCGACGGTCTGCCAGAGTCGGCGGAAGGTGGCTGTCGAGCCGGTGAAATGGATGCCGGCGAGGTCGGGGTGCGCCAATGCCACCTCCGATACGGCGAGGCCGTCGCCCGGTAGCAGATTGATCACCCCAGCCGGCAGACCGGCCTGTTCGAGCACCTGCATCGTCAGCTCGGCCGAGTACTGCTGGGTCGGACTCGGCTTCCAGATCACTGTGTTGCCCATCAGGGCGGGGGCGGTCGGCAGGTTGCCGGCGATCGCGGTGAAGTTGAACGGGGTGATGGCGTACACGAAGCCGTCGAGCGGTCGGTAGTCGCTGCGGTTCCAGACTCCGGGCGCCGACCCAGGCTGGGTTGCGTAGATGTCGCGCGCGAACGCGACGTTGAATCGCCAGAAGTCGATCAGCTCGCAAGCAGCGTCGATCTCGGCCTGGTAGACGGTCTTACCTTGGCCGAGCATCGTGGCGGCGTTCAGCCGGTCGCGCCACGGTCCGCTGAGCAGATCTGCGGCGCGGAGGAACACCGCTGCCCGCTGCTCGAAGTCCAGTTCCGCCCAGCCGGGCGCGGCAGCTCGAGCTGCCGCGATCGCCAGTTCTGCGTCGGCGGTGCTGGCCGACGCCGACGTCCCCAGCAGGTGAGCGTGGTCGGAGGGCATCCGCACCTCGAACGGGTCGCCGCCGGGCCAGCGCCGAGCACCGCCGATGGTCGCAGGCAACTCCACCGGCCCGGCGGACGCCAACTCCGCCAGAGTCGCGGTGAGGGTCTGCCGCTCCGCAGACCCCGGCGCATACGTTCGAACCGGCTCGTTCCGTGGCGCCGGTACGTCGCTGATCCCGTCCACCTCAGCTCACCTCGCTACATCGCCTTGGCCTTCTCGGCTTCTTCACGCCGCTTCTTCGCAGCCTCCACCGAGGCACGCAGCGCGGCGACGAGGTCGACCACCTCGGCCTCCTTCGGTGACTCCGGCTCCTCGGCCAGCGGGACCCCGTCGGCCTTGCTCGCCACCACCGCTTCCAGCGCCTCCCGGTAGGCATCGGTGAACTCGTCCGGCCGGAACTCCCCCGAGAGGGCGTCGATGAACGACTGCGCCATCGTCACCTCCGCATCGGACACCTTGACGTCCGCAGACGGTGCGGCAAATGCACCGTCGCGCAACTCATCAGGCCAGAGCATGGTGTGCATCAGCAGCACGCCATCCCGCGGGCGGATCAGTGCCAGGGCCTCGCGGGATCGCAACGCGACCTTGACCAGTGCGCTCTGACCGCTCTTGGTCAGCGCGTCCCGGAGCAGCACGTAGGGCTTCACCCCCGGCCCATCCGCCTGCAGGAAGTACGTCTTGTTGAAGTACGTCGGGTCGACATCCTCCTCGGCGACGAACTGCACCACTTCGACCGACTTGGTGGTGGCCAGCGGGAGGTTGTCGAAGTCCTCCTTCTCCAGGATGACCATCCGGCCGTCGGCCATCTCGTAGCCCTTGGCGATGTCGGTGTAGGCGATCTCCTTGCCGCACTTCTCGCACACGCGCTTGTACTTGATCCGGCCGCCGTCCTCAGGATGTACCTGACGGAAGCTGATGTCCTTCTCCTCGGTGGCCGAGAAGAGCTTCACCGGGATGGTGACGAGCCCGAAGGAGATGGCGCCCTTCCAGATTGAGCGTGGCATGGCCCTAGTCTGCCCCGATCGTCGCGCGCCAGGTTCAGAGGCGGTCCAACTCCTCGGGCGCGAACCACAGCAAGTCGCAGGACTCCACCACCCGGTCCACCTCGGACAGCTCAAGGGCCCGCCTCAGCTGGTCGCGCTGGCCGGACCAGCCGGGTGTCCGCGCGGAATCCTGGCCGGGCTGGAGTCCCGCGCGCTCGATCGCACTGCGCGCCCGGTGAACGAGGTCGGATGTCTCCGCCGCATCAGCAAACAGCGCCTGAACGCCGCTCCAGGACACGTCGACGACGACCTGGCCGTCCTCGTCGGCGTAGCCTCGCGGCTGCTCGGACCGGAGGTCCACAGCCAGTACGAGCCGGGGTGGCGGTGCGTGCAGCAGGCTGAGCACGCCGGCGTGCACCAGGGCGGCGTAGTCGGTCTCCTCCGGCAGCGGGTTGCTGCCGAGTCGAGCAGCAAGTTCCGCGGTCGGGGCGCACCCGAGCACGTCGTGCAGAGCGGCGCCGGCACGCAGGGCCTGGGCTTCGCCGAGCGTCGCCGGGATGAAGACGATCACGAAGCCGGACCGTCGGTCCGCGGCTCTCGCGAGGCGGCCTTGCGCTCCGCGCTGTTGCTCGTCGCCAGCCGGCGAGAAGCCGCCGAAGGTGCGGCGGCGGGAGCACCCGTCGACGCAGCGCCGGACGTCGGCGGGGCCGTGCGTCCGGACTCCTCGGAGACACCCAGTTCGGCAGCGCGGCTGACCAGGGTGCGCACCGCGGCCCGCTTCTGGCCGCGCGCCTTGCGGGCAGCCTCCTGCCGCGCGGCCGCCTTGGACGCGGCCGCACGCCGAGCTGCCGCCGACGCCTTGCGCGTCGGCTGCCGTCCGCGGGTCGCCGCCACCGCGGTCTCCAGCAACTCCTCCAGCGCGTCGAGCAGGCACTGACCTAGCACGTCCAAATCGGTCAACGCGTCCCGGTCGGCCGTCAGCCCGAAGAAAACGCAGCCGTTGTAGGACGTCACGCCGATCGTCAGCAGGTGCCCCGCGGAGAGGGGAAGCAGCGGGTAGCTCTCGACCAGCCGCGCACCCGCGGCGTACAAGGGGACCTGTGGACCGGGCACGTTGGTGATCACGATGTCGTGCGGACGACGCAGCACCTCGGCCGACACCCGCACGCCGAGGGAGTGCAACGTCGCGGGGGCGAAGCCCTCGATGTCGGCGATCGACCGAGCGCCGACAGCCCGGCCGGAGTCCTTGTGTGCCTGGGTCCCGTACGCCACCTGGTGCAGCCGCATCAGCGGGTTGGGTTCGCCGATCGGCAGACCCTGCAGGTGCGGTGCAACCTGGCTGCCGAGGGACGACGGTTCGCCATCGTCATCGGTGACACTCATCGGCACCAGCGCGGTCAACGAACTACCCGACCTGACCGACTCGCCGCGAGTGAGCAGCCAGCTGCGCAGTCCCCCGCTGATCACGGCCAGCACCACGTCGTTGATGGTGTGTTCGTGTTCAGCCCGGATCGCTTTCAGGCTCGCCAAAGGCGCGCTGATCATGGCGAAGCGACGCTGCTCGCTGACCAGACCGGCGAGCGGGGAACTGGACGACGGCCGGCGGCCGCGGAGCGCGTCCCCGGCGAGTTCGCCCAGCGCACCACCGACACCGCCGACGGCCTCGCCTACGGCGACAGCGATGCCGAGGGCGCCCGTCAACGCGCCGCGTACGTTCTCCAGCGCCAGCGCCGGATCGCGAGCGCTCTCCCAGAGCGCCCCGGCCAGCAGCTCAGCCGATGACGGTTCGGGCAGCGGGTGCCAGCTCGCCGCCGTGTCGGCCAGTTGTACGTCGGGGTCGGCGTCCAGCACGACCTGGCCGAGGTCGACGGAATCGACTCCGTCCACTAGGCACAGGTGCGTCTTCGCGACCAGCGCGAACCGATTCGCCTCCAACCCCTCAACCAGGTACACCTCCCAGAGCGGCCGCGACCGGTCGAGCCGGCGCGGCAGCACCCGGCCGACGAAGTCGCGCAGTTGATCGAGGGTGCCGGGCCGCGGCAGCGCCGAACGGCGCACGTGGAAGGTGAGGTCGAAGTCCTCGTCGTCGACCCACACCGGGCCCGCGAGTCGAACGGGGATTTCCCGGACCCGCTGCCGATAGCGGGGGACGAAGGCGATCCGATCCCGGATGAGTGCGATCAATCGCTCGTAGTCGAAGTTTTCCGGCCCGGGGTCGAAGACGTGCACCGTGCCGACGTGCGCCGGTGTGTGCGCAGTGTCGAGCGCCAGCAGGGAGACCTCGAGCGGGCTGAGCCGCTGGGGCATGCTGACCTCCTGCCGAGTGAGCTCGCAGGGCCCAACCGTACTACCGCGGCGCGATCCAGCGGTGGGCCTGAGCAGTCACCACCAAGGCCCGTCGGGCATGCTGGTGGCGACCTGGACGGCCTCGGCCGTCCAGCCCGGTCGAGTCGACGGAAACGAAAGGTGACATGACCCAGCACACACTGGCCCCCGCTGCCCGCCCGGACCGTGCCGCCGCGCTCGCAGCGGCCGCCCGTCGCGTGCTGGCCGCGGTCGCCGTCACCGGATGCCTGTGCGGCTCCGCGTGCGCGGCAACCTCGGGCTCGACCCCGACAGCCCCGGCACCGTCCTCGTCGGCGCAGTCGGCACCTGCCGAGGTCGCCGTGGCGGTCACCATCGCCGATGGCAAGGTGACCCCGAACGGCCAGAAGCTGGACGTCAGGGTGGGGCAGACCATCACCGTGACGGTCGTCAGCGACATCGACGAGGAAATCCACGCGCACACCGGCGGTGACGGCTACGAGCTCGAGGTCAAAGCCGGCACCCCGGCGACCGGGTCGTTCACCATCGCAGCACCGGGGAGCTACGAGGTGGAGGCACACGGGCTGGAGAAGGTCATCGTCGTGCTCAACGCGCGCTGAGCACGACGCCGGCGCACGATGCTCGTTCCGCTGCACGGGATCGGATCCCGGCACGATCTGCCGCTTCCGTTCGGCTTCGTGGTGGCGGGAGCGTCGCTGGCGCTGGTGCTGTCGTTCGTCGTGCTGGTGGCGGCGTGGCGGCAACCGAGGTTCGCCGCACTCGGCGGTCGCCCGTTGCCCCGACTCACCCGGCTTGTTGACAACGGCGGCTTCCGCGCGACGGTGCGCATCGGCGTGCTCGCCTGCTTCGGCTGGGCCGCGCTGGCGCTCACCGCTGGCAAGGACCTGCTGACCAATCCCGTTTTCGGCTTCGTGTACGTCTGGCTGTGGGTCGGGCTGGTCCCGCTGTCGTTGCTGCTCGGTACCTTCTGGCGGCTGGCAAACCCGATCCGCACCCTTCACCGTGCGCTCTCAGCGATCGCTCGGGTCGACCCCGATCAGGGGCTGACCGGGCTGCCGGCCCGAATCGGGGTCTGGCCCGCTGCATTCGGAGTGTTCGCCTTCAGCTGGCTCGAACTGGTCCAGCCAGAGCGGGCGACGCTGCCGGTACTTCGGCTGTGGGTGCTGGCCTGGCTGGTGTCGATGATCGTCGGAGCAGTGGTCTTCGGCCAACGCTGGATCGGAGCCGCCGACCCGTTCGAGGCCTACGCCAGCACGATCGCTCAGCTCGCGCCGCTGCGCCGCGCGGGCGAGGGGCTGCGTCTGGTCAACCCGCTCGCGGGGCTCACCCACTGGCAACCGCCCAGCGGGACGGTCGCGTTGGTCGCCGCGCTGCTCGGCGGCACCGCGTTCGACAGCTTCACCAACACGACCTGGTGGCTGAGGACCGTGCAGGACTCCGAGGTCGCGCCGGCAGTCTGGGCGACGGGGACACTGCTGGCGATGATCGCGGTCGTCGCTGTCACCTTCAGCGCGGCCGCCGCGTGGATGGCGCGATACGGCGGTCTCCCCTGGTACGTCTACCCGCGGGCGATGGCGGGCTCGGTCGTGCCGATCGTGGTCGGCTACGCCGTGGCGCACTACGCCACTCTGCTCGTCATCGAGGGCCAGCGCACCGCCATCGGCTGGTCCGACCCCCTCGGCCGAGGCTGGAACGTGTTCGGCTCGGCGCGGATGGGCGTCAGCACGTCGCTGGTGGACCAGCCGACCGTCATTGCTCTGGTGCAACTGACCGCCATCGTGGTCGGACACCTCGTCGGCATCGTGGCCGCGCACGAACTCGCGGTGCGCCTATTGCCCACACGCGCCGCACTGCGGGGCCAGTTGCCGATGCTCGTGGTGATGGTCGCCTATACCTGCGCGGGCCTAGTTCTGCTATTTTCCCCCTAGCTCTGGCAGGTTAATTCATAAAGTCATACTTTTGGATCGCGTGAAGCAAGATCGTCTCCGCGGCCTTTATGCTTTTGCCATGGCCGAGGGTTCCGCCGTGCGCGAGCTGGACATCACGCTGGAGCGCAACTCGCCGGTGCCCCTGTACTACCAGCTCGCACAGTCGATCGAGCACGCGATCAACACCGGCAAGCTCGCGCCGGGTGATCGTCTCGAGAACGAATTGTCGCTAACCAGTCGGCTCGGGCTCTCCCGCCCGACCGCCCGGCAGGCGATCCAGGAGCTCGTCAAGAAGGGCCTGCTGGTCCGCAAACGCGGCGTCGGTACCCAGGTCGTCCGGTCGCAGTTCCGCCGCGACCAGAAGCTCTCCAGCCTGAACGAAGACCTCGCGAAGGCCGGCCGGATCCCGAGCACGCAGTTGCTCAGCTTCACCACCGGACCGCTCAATGAGGACGTCCGGGAGGCCATCGAGGGCATCGCGGCCGCCGATGCCGACTTCATCCGCATCCAGCGGCTGAGGTTGGCTGACGGGGTTCCGCTCGCACTGCTGACCAACTATCTGCCGGCGAGCTACGAGATCACCGAGCCCGACCTCGAGTCGAAGGGTCTTTACGCCTGCCTGAGATCCCTCGGGGTGAACCTGAAGATCGCGCACCAGCAGATCTCGGCCCGTTTGATGAGCGAGGACGAGGCGGAGTTGCTGGACCAGCCGACTCCCGCCGCCTGCCTCACCGTCGACCGCATTGCCTACGACGACGTGGGCCGCTTCGTCGAGTTCGGTCGCCACATCTACCACGCCGAGCACTACTCCATTCAGTCTTCGCTGGTCGTCTGACCGCGGGCAGCCGTACCGGAGAAACGTGTTCGGCTCGGCGCGGATGGGCGTCAGCACGTCGCTGGTGGACCAGCCGACCGTCATTGCTCTGGTGCAACTGACCGCCATCGTGGTCGGACACCTCGTCGGCATCGTGGCCGCGCACGAACTCGCGGTGCGCCTGTTGCCCACCCGCGCTGCCCTGCGGGGCCAGCTGCCGATGCTCCTGGTGATGGTCGGCTACACCTGCACGGGCCTGGTTCTGCTCTTTTCCCCCTAGCTCAGGGCAGGTTATTTCATAAAGTCATACTTTTGGATCGCGTGGAGCAAGATCGTCTCCGCGGCCCGTATGCTTCTGCCATGGCCGAGGGTCCCGCCGTGCGTGAGCTGGACATCACGCTGGAACGCAACTCGCCGGTGCCTCTGTACTACCAGCTCGCACAGTCGATCGAGCATGCGATCAACACCGGCAAGCTCGCGCCGGGTGATCGTCTCGAGAACGAGTTGTCGCTGACCAGTCGGCTCGGGCTCTCCCGCCCGACCGCCCGGCAGGCGATCCAGGAACTGGTCAAGAAGGGCCTGTTGGTCCGCAAGCGCGGTGTCGGCACGCAGGTGGTCCGGTCACAGTTCCGCCGCGACCAGAAGCTCTCCAGCTTGAACGAAGATCTCGCCAAGGCCGGCCGGATCCCCAGCACGCGGCTGCTCAGCTTCACCACCGGACCCCTCGATGAGGACGTCCGGGAGGCCATCGAGGGCATCGCGGCCGCCGATGCCGAGTTCATCCGCATCCAGCGGCTGCGGCTGGCTGACGGGGTTCCGCTGGCACTGCTGACCAACTATCTGCCGGCAAGCTACGAGATCACCGAGCCCGACCTCGAGTCGAAGGGTCTTTACGCCTGCCTGAGATCCCTCGGGGTGAACCTGAAGATCGCGCACCAGCAAATCTCGGCCCGGTTGATGAGCGAGGACGAGGCGGAGTTGCTGGACCAGCCGACACCCGCCGCCTGCCTCACCGTCGACCGCATTGCCTACGACGACGTGGGCCGCTTCGTCGAGTTCGGTCGCCACATCTACCACGCCGAGCACTACTCCATTCAGTCTTCGCTGGTCGTCTGACCGCGGGCAGCCGTACCGGAGTGGCCAGACGGCGAGGCGAGATCGAGCCGCGGATCCGGGCCGACCGCGAGGGCTGTGCAAAGCCACCGATCACCGGACTGGCGCAGCCGCATCGCCAACGCCAGGCTCCGGCCGCCGACGAGCAGATGGACCGCCACCTCCGCCTCCGTGCCATCGACCTGCTGGGCATGGACGGATCGCACGGCGACCTCCCGGGCTCGGAGGTCCCGCCGGGTGGTGGCCATCCAGGAGATGCGGCGCGCCGCAACGAGGTCCTCAACCTCGGCCTCTACCCAGTGACGCAGCTGCGATCCGTGCCGTAGTCCCAACAGGCACTGGACGACTGCCACGCTCAGCCGGCGGGCCCATGCTCCGGCCTCCGGACTAGCCGTCGCGCCGGCAGCCCAGGCTTCGGCGGTGACCTCGGCGCGAGGCGGCGGGGACAGCGCCTGCGCAACCCGCGTCTCCTCGCCCACAGCCCGTAGCAGGCGTGCCCGCGGTCTGCTGTCGACCAGCGACCACACCCCGGCCGGCGCCCCGGCCAACGCGACAATGGACGTCGGCTCCGGAGCCATCTCCACCTGCGCACCGACTCGGCTCACAGCCGACCTCCTCTTCCCCGGGTGAGACGTCCAGCCTGTGGGCGGGAGCGGGCCGGAGGGAAGGGCTCAGGTGTCCTCCACCGCAGCTGCGTGTTGTCCGCCGGACCGTGGCAGGCTGCGCGTGTCATGCAGGGGCGCGAGTTCCCGGTAGCACGCGATGAACGCCTCTCGAGCCTGGTCGAGTACCGCGTCGACGGGCGGACAGCCCCGGCGCACCCACTGGTCGATCAGATCGGTGGCCTGCACGCGGAACTCCGCGGCCTGTCGCACCTGGGACGGCTCAGCGCCGTAGAGGTAGGCGTAGAGCAGCACCTCGCTGCTCACGACCGAGTCGTGTCCGAGGAACGCCTCGTCCTGGTCGGCCCGATTCGCACGCCAGCAGCCGACCTCCAACAGCGCCGCCTTGCGCGGCTCGCCGGCGATCCGGCCGGCACGACTGACCTGGCGGTAGAAGCGCGTCAGGTGGCGGCGAGCACTCGCCGCATTGCTCCGATCGCGCGGGATCCACGCCCGCCTGGCGGCCAGAAGATCCACACCCGCCCGCAGCTCACCCAACCGGCCCAGCGCAAACCAGTGCCGCGCCAACCGCACGCTGGCCAACAACGCGCGAGCCCAGTCGCGCTGATGGCACGCGACCCACGCGTCGAGGTCCGCCGCGCCGGCCCTCTCGGGATCCAACCGGGCAGGGACGGCAGCGCGCATGGCCTAGATCATGGCGCACCCGGCAGTCGGCGCGCGATGCCGCGACCAGCCGCGCGGGTCAGCCGACGAGCATCACCCAGGTCTTCCCCGGCTTGAGTGCAATGGCCTTGCCGTCGGGGTCAGTCAGGGTCATCGGGCCGGAGACGGCATCGCGGCGCCACTTCCCCGTGACCGCACGCCCATCCCGGTAGACCGTGACCTTTCCGGTACCGACGGTCTCGGACAACACAGAAGGCGCACCGAGCACGTCACGATTGCCGTCCTCGCGGTTTTGGACCCTGAGCACGACGACATTGTCGGTCTTCGCCAGCGCTCCGGTGTCGCCGTCGGCGTAGCTGCGCCCGTTCCACCGGACCGTGTAGCGGCCGCTGCCGTAGCGGAACGCGAAGGTGTCATGGCCCACGGTTGCCTTCGGGCTGCCGGCGGCCGCGGAACCCGACGGCCGCGCGGGGTCGAAGGTCCAGCCAATCGACGTCGCCTTCCCCACCTTCCGGGTGCGCGCGATCTCCGCCAGGTCGATGAAGACGTTGTGTGGCGCGACGCGGCGATTGTCGCGCGTCGATCGCTGGATCGGCACGATCGATGCCTTGTCGATGCGTCGCTGGACTCGGGCGTTCGCTCCGGAGTACACCAATCCCGGCCGCCCGAACATCGGCAACAGCTGGACGTCGGTGCTGCGCGCGCTGCGCACCGGCCCGAGTCGGCGCGGGAACGTGCTGTGATACACCGCGATCAACCGGGTCTGGGCCCCCTCGACCTCCTCGGCGAACACGATGTCGGCTTGACGCAGACCCACCTGAGGACGCGCTGCCTGGATGTTCTCGACCTTCACCGCGATCACCTCGTGGCCGCTCGGCCGACCTCCGGTGAGTGGATCGACGGCCGACGCCG
The DNA here is from genome assembly GCA_044225235.1 of Propionibacteriaceae bacterium. GTDB lineage: Bacteria > Actinomycetota > Actinomycetes > Propionibacteriales > Propionibacteriaceae > Microlunatus. Next base: position 94,944 of record JBGAIX010000006.1, read on the forward strand.
AGGGCCGCGGCTGCGGGGTCGACGGTGCTGTCGACCCCACAGCTGTTGGGGAGATGCTGGCGGGCGGCATCGTCGAGGGCGACGCTGTCGGCCGTAGCGCGAGGGCGAGACCGGCCGCAGCGACCAACACCGCGGCGCCGATCACCGCGACGACAGTGTGGGTACGCGTCCAGGCGCGAGCAGACACAGTGGGTCTACTGACGACCGGCGCTGGTCAGCCCGCCCGGCGCCCGTGGCACATCTTGTACTTCTTGCCCGAGCCGCAGGGGCAGGGGGCGTTGCGACCGACGCCGGCGTAGGGGTCCGGAGCCTCCCCGCGGCTGGCGGTCTTTACGCTGCCATCCTCGTCGGGCGCCGAGTAGGTCAGCTTCGTCCGAGGCTCAGCAGTCAGCCCGCTCGCGCGGAGAGCCGGGCGCGCGGTCTCACTCTCCTGGACTCCTGTGGAAGCCTCCGCCTCCGCCTGCTCGTCCCATTCGTGCACCGCGACGGATCCGTCCGCCTCGGGGCCAGACTCGACCAGGTGCCGAGGCTGCCGCGCACCGTTGTTCTTCCCGATCTGCACCGCGCGGCCGCTCTCGTCGGTCACCACGCCCACCCGCGGGGCCGCCTCGACCTCGACGGGTAGGTGGAAGAGGTAGCCGACGACCTCCTCCATGAAGGCCTCCATCATGGCGTTGAACATGTCACCGCCCTCCCGCTGGTACTCCACCAGCGGGTCGCGCTGCGCCATCGCGCGCAGCCCGATGCCCTCGCGCAAGTAGTCCATCTCGTACAGGTGTTCGCGCCACTTCCGGTCCAGCACCGTCAACAGCACTCTGCGCTCCAGCTCGCGCATCACCTCCTCGCCCAGCTCCTCCTGGCGACGGTCGTAGGCGGCCTGTGCGTCGGCTTTGAAGTCGGTCACCAGCAGCTCGCGGTCCAGATCGACGCGCTCCTCGTAGTCGGCGCGCTCCAGCGAGACCGGATACAAGGTGTTCATCGTGGTCCACAGCTGCTCGAGGTCCCAGTCCTCGGCGAACCCGTCGGTGGCGCCCACAACGTACTGCTCGATGACGGTGTCGACCGTGTTCCGTAGCCGCGACTCGACGTCGGCGCCCTCGAGGACCTTGCGGCGGTCGCCGTAGATGGCATGCCGCTGCCGGTTCATCACGTCGTCGTACTTCAGGATGTTCTTGCGAATCTCGAAGTTCTGGGCCTCGACCTGGCCCTGCGCGCTCGCGATCGACGCCGACACCCGCTTGTTCTCGATCGGGACGTCGTCGGGCATCTTGAGCGCCTGCAGGACCCAATCGACGATGTCGGACTTGAACAGCCGCATCAGATCGTCGCCCAGCGAGAGGTAGAAGCGGCTCTCGCCCGGGTCGCCCTGGCGGCCGGAGCGTCCACGCAACTGGTTGTCGATCCGGCGCGACTCGTGCCGCTCCGAGCCCACGACGTACAGCCCGCCGAGGTCGACGACCTCATCGTGCTCTTCGGCGACCTGCTGCTCGAAGACGCTGAGCACCTCGGGGTAGCGCTCCTCGTACTCCTCCGAGTGCTCGACCGGATCGATGCCGCCATCGCGCAGCTTGTGGTCGGCCAGGAACTCGGGATTGCCGCCGAGGATGATGTCGGTGCCGCGCCCGGCCATGTTGGTGGCCACGGTGACCGCGCTCTTGCGGCCCGCGAGCGCGATGATCGAGGCCTCGCGCTCGTGCTGCTTCGCATTCAGCACCTCGTGCCGGACACCCGCTCGCTTGAGCAGGCCGGAGAGCACTTCGGACTTCGCCACCGATGCGGTGCCGATCAGGATCGGCTGGCCCTTCTCGTGCCGCTCCGAGACGTCGGAGACGATCGCCTCGAACTTCGCTTCCTCGGTGCGGTAGATGAGATCCCGCTGGTCGTCGCGGATCATCGGCCGGTGAGTCGGGATCGGAACCACCCCGAGGCCGTAGATCTTCTGGAACTCGGCTGCCTCGGTCAGGGCGGTGCCGGTCATTCCGGAGAGCTTCTCGTACATCCGGAAGTAGTTCTGCAGCGTGATGGTGGCCAGTGTCTGGTACTCGTCGCGGATCTCCACCCGCTCCTTGGCCTCAATCGCCTGATGCAAGCCCTCGTTGTAGCGGCGCCCGATCAGCGTGCGGCCAGTGTGCTCGTCGACGATGAGCACCTCGCCCTCGATCACGACGTAGTCCCGGTCGAGCTTGAAGAGTTCCTTCGCCTTGATCGCGTTGTTCAGGTACGAGATCAGCGGGGTGTTGGCCGACTCGTAGAGGTTGTGGATGCCCAGGCGATCCTCCACGACGTCGATGCCGGGTTCCAGGATCGCGACCGTGCGCTTCTTCTCGTCGACCTCGTAATGCTCATCGCGCCGCAACCGGTCGACCAGCTTGGCGAACTCCGGATACCACTTGTGCGAGTCCTCGGCGGGGCCGGAGATGATCAACGGCGTCCGTGCCTCGTCGATCAGGATCGAGTCGACCTCGTCGACGATCGCGAAGGAGTGCCCCCGCTGGACGCAGTCCTCCATGGTGAGGGCCATGTTGTCGCGCAGATAGTCGAAGCCGAATTCGTTGTTGGTGCCGTAGGTGATGTCGGCGGCGTAGGCCTTGCGGCGTTCAGCCGGATCCATCTGGGAGAGAATCGCGCCGACCTCGAGTCCAAGGAAGTGGTGGATCCTGCCCATCCACTCCGAGTCCCGCTTGGCCAGGTAGTCGTTCACCGTCACGACGTGAACACCCTTGCCGGAGATCGAGTTGAGGTACGAGGGCAGGGTCGCCACCAGCGTCTTACCCTCGCCCGTCTTCATCTCGGCGATGTTGCCCAGGTGCAGCGCCGCGCCACCCATCAGCTGGACGTCGAAGTGGCGCTTGTCCAGCACCCGCTTGCTGGCCTCGCGAACGGTGGCGAACGCCTCCGGCAGCAGCGACTCCAAGGTCTCGCCCGCCTCGTAGCGAGACCGGAACTCGGCCGTCTGGGAACGCAACTGCTCGTCGTCCATCTCGGCGAAGTCGTCTTCGATCGCGTTCACCTGCCGCGCGATGCCGCTCAACTGCTTGAGCAGCTTGCCTTCGCCGATCCGTAGCAGCCTGTCCATCAAAGCCACGAGCGGGCTCCCTCACCTCGTCGTCTTACGTGCACTCGCCAAGCGTCGTGACGTCTCCGCCGCTCGGGCCGGATTCAGGGCCGCCGACGGCGTCCCTATGGTAGGCCAGTCATCTGATCCAGCCCGCCCGACGAACGGCGTGGGCCGCAGGTTCCCCGAGCCGGCGACGGCGAGGACGTGATCGCGCCCGCTTCAGACGGGCGCGGAGGGCGACGCCGCGTGAACACGCGGCCTGCATCGGCTCCTTCCTCAAGATCAACGGCCCGTACTATGGGCCGGACTCAGCGGGCCGATGGCTACCCAGCGGGCGCCGCTTTGTCGGACTGAAGCAGACTTTCGGTGGCACGACCGAGTTCACCCACGAGGATCATCATCGCCACCGCTTCCCGCCGTATCCCGCGCGACGCCGTCACCTGGCTCGCGGGGTATGCGTTGTCGCTGCTCGGGGACCACATGTTCTACCTCGCCCTGAGTTGGGCGGCAGTCCAGGTCACGTCTCCGGCCAACGTCGGCCTGATCCTGGTGGCGAACGCGATTCCCCGAGCCGTGCTACTCAGCCTCGGTGGCGTTCTGGTCGACCGCGCGGGGCCGAAGCGACTGATCATCAGCTCCGACTCCACCCGGGTCCTGGTGATGCTCGCGATGGCGGCCGTCACCGTCGCAGCGGAGCCCGGCGTGGCCCTCCTGACGGTCTTGGCGCTGGTCTTCGGGGTCGTCGACGGCTTCTTCCTCCCGGCCGTGGCCGCCGCACCGCCATACGTGGCGCCGGCGAGCACGATGACTCGGATCCAGGCGCTGAAGACGTTCGTCTCCCGTGCCTCGATGTTCGTCGGACCGCCGCTGGCCGCCGGCTTGGTGCTGATCGGTGGGACCGGGATGGCCTTCGCCGGCATCGCCGTGCTGTGCGCATTCTCGGTCGGCCTTCTGGCGGCAACCACGATGCGCCGGCCGGCGGAGTCGGAGGTCGCGGACGCGTCGGTCGACACAGGTCTCGGCGACGATGTGGAGCCGCCACCACACGCGGTCGCTCACGGCGGTACCGAGTTGACGCTCACCGGGGCGGAGACGGCAACCGAGACGTCGCCCGAGGTGCCTCGCAAGCCCGGTCGAGGCCGCGTACGTGCCTGGGCGAGCGAGCTCACCGGTGGATTTCGAGCTCTTCGCAGCCTCCCAACGGTCGCGACGCTGGTCGCCTTGGTGGCGCTGATCGAACTGGGATTCTCCGGGCCGATGACGGCCGGGCCCGCGCTGCTGGCCAACGAGCACGGCTGGGGCGCGGGCGGCGCTGGCATCCTGCTCGGAGCGTTCGGTGCCGGCGCATCGGCTGCTGCGCTGCTGCTCGCGACGCGTGGCGCGCCGCGCCGGTCGGGCCCGCTCATCCCGGCCGGCCTGGCTCTGATCGCTGTGTCGATGATCCTGATCGGTCTGGGCGACCGCTTCGGGCTCGGGCAGCCCGCTGAACTCGTCGCCGCCGGCGTATTCGCCGCCATCGCCGGTTTCGGCTCCGGCATCTTCGGCACCGTGACCCACACGGCGCTCGTCACGCTGACCCCGATCACGCAACTGGGCCGGGTGATGGCCGTCGTGGTGCTGGCTGCCGAGGCGGTGATGCCGATCAGTCTCGCGGCGACTGGCTGGGCGGCCGAGATGGTGACCGCGGAGATCACCTTCGCCGGCGGGGGCGCTCTGGTCTTGCTGGCGGCGCTCCTGGCGCTTGCGTCGGGACGCGTCAGAGCTATCGCTCAGCCGACCGGGTAGCGAGCGCGAGTGGGCCGTGCAGATTCCCCTTCGGCCTGACCTGTACCCCCGAAAGGCCGAGCCACGAGGCGAGCAGCACCAGCTCCGCGGCGAGTTCGGGGGCGACCAGGTCCGGATCCGCGCGCGACTCGACCCAGGCTGAGTTGACCCGGAGCACGCCGGCGGCCCGGTCCGCCTTCAGGTCGACCCTGGCAACCAGCTCGTCGCCCAGCAGGAACGGGTAGACGTAGTAGCCGTAGGTCCGTCTGGGAGCCGGCACGTAGATCTCGATCCGGTAGTGGAAGTCGAAGATGCGTTGCAGCCGCGCGCGCTCGAAGATCAGTGAGTCGAACGGGCTCAGCAGCGCACGGGCACGGAGTCGACGCGGCTCACGGACCCGATGCCACACGTACGCGGGACGGTCCGGCCAGCTCTCCACCTCGACCGGGATCACCTCCCCGGCATCGACCAGCGCTGCGAGTGCCGCACGCGTTGCGACGGCCCCGGTGCGGAAGTAGTCACGGATGCACGACTCGGTGAACACCCCCAGCGCCTGGGCTGCCCTGCGCGCCAAGCCGAGGATCGCGTGCTGGGGATCGGGAGTCGGTTGCGCGAGAACGCGCGCCGGAAGCACACGCTCAGGCACGTCGTAGACACGTTCGAACTGCGAGTTCCGCCTGGCCGAGGTGACGTCCCCGACGTAGAAGAGCCACTCCAGCACTGTCTTCACCCGCGACCAGTTCCAGCCCCAGTGGGTGCGTTCCCGCTGCTCCTCTACCTCCAGCTCGCGCGCCGAGATGGGGCCCCGGGCGGCGACTTCGCTGCGCACGAAATCCACCAGTTCCGGGTTGTCGCGGGCGGTTCGCTCCACTTCCGGCCAGATGTCGCGGTGGCCCGCCTGCATGCGGAAGCGCAGCAGCGGCTGCAGATCGACATCGATCAGGCTCGCCGCATGACCCCAATACTCGAACAAGCGTCGTGGCGCGCGGTGTGCCGCCTGTTCCAACAGCGCAGGCTGATAGACCCCGAGACGCGAGAACAGTGGCATGAAGTGGGCGCGCGTCACGACGTTGATGGAGTCGATCTGGAACTGCGCGACGCGATCGACGACGGCTTGGAGATCCCGGGCGCCCACCGGCCGCTCGGGGCGGGGCCTACCGAATCCCTGCGCGGCAAGCGCCACCCGGCGGGCGGCAGCCGCACTGAGGCGGGACCGAGGACGCCTGAGTGCGTGCGGTGCGACCATGCGTCCGAGGCTAGGACCTGCCGCTGACAGCGTCCGACGACGCTGACGCCGATGCTGCCCTACGAGGCGAGCGCAGCGGCGGTGTCCAGCCTGATCACTCCGTAGTCGTAGGCCTTCCGGCGGTAGACGACGCTGGGCATCAGCTTGTCCGCGTCGATGAAGAGGTAGAAGTCGTGGCCCACCAGTTCCATCTCCAGCAGCGCCTGATCCAGGCTCATCGGAACGGCGGCATGGAGCTTCTCCCGAACCACCATCGGCCCGTCTCCGTCGACCTCCATGCCGGCGATCGAGTGCCGCGCCGCCCCGTTGGTCTCGGCTGCCACCGGGACCTCCCTGAACGGCAGCACCGCAGCGGCCTCGTGCAGCGACTGCGGCGACCGCTGGCCGTGGTGCACCCGCTTGCGGTCAGCGGCTTTGCGCAACTGCGCCATCAGCTTGTCCAGCGCGAGGTCGAACGCGGCCGTCTTGTCCTCGGCCGCAGCTTCGGCCCGGACCACAGGCCCTTTGCTGCGCAGCGTGATCTCGACCCGACTCGCCTGGTCGTGTTGCCGTCGGTTCCGCTCAGCAGACACCTCGACCTCGACCCGAATGACGCGGTCGTTGAGCTTCTCCAGCCGGCCGATCTTCTCGTCCACGTACGCGCGGAACTGATCCGACACCGAGCAGTGCCGGGTCTTGACGACAACATCCATGGCGACCTCCGTCGATAGGTGGTGAGTGGTCACGAGCCGGGCCGGCAAGGCCCCCACTGGCGCCGGGCGCCCCGGGGACACCGGGACCTGACGGCACGCCGACCGAGCGGCGCATCGCCAGGCGAGCACGTCCTGCCGTACACGGCAAAGGCGCCACCCGCACCACATCGCCGACCGGGTCGGCGACCAGCGTGCTGCGGCAGCGCCATGCAACGACGCTAGTGCTAGCGCCCCGGGATTGCTACGGGGGTACGAGATACTCACCGACTTCTCAGACCTCTGGCGCAGGACGTGGTGCCGCGGTACCTGGCCGTCGAGATCGGCGCGCAGCGGCGGCGACAGTCGCGGCACCAAGCACCGGGAGCCCGGCCGCGGTGAGCGCTGATGTGACCGCGGCGAGGGTGCTCCCGGTGGTGACCAGGTCGTCGACCACGATCAGCGGCGCTGCCGAGGTGCGGTCGGCGACGCGGAAGGCCCCTGCGACGTTGCGCCGACGCTCCGCTGCCGACAACTCTGCTTGATCGAGCACCCCGGGCCGCTGACTCACCCACGAACCGACCACCAACCGGACGGGACCCACGCTGGTCCCGGCACCGGACGCCCTGGAGCGAGTTGTCGCGCGGGCCATGGCCCGGATGGCGTCGAAGCCCCGAGCCCGCACCGCCGCTCGAGCAGATGGAACCGGGACCAGCACAGCCGTCCGCTCGGCCGGCGCATCCCAGTCGGCCAGCAGGGCCTCGACGCTGCGGTGAAGCAGGGCGCCGAGCAACGGAGTCAGCGCGAGCACCTGGCGCTCCTTGTGCGCGACGATCAGCGCGCGGAGCGCCTCGTCGTAGCCCGAGGCAGCGAAGGTGAGCGGGAATCCCGCCGGCCGCGGATCCGGGGCCACCCGAAAGGGCGCACGTTCGGTCAGCTCCGCACGACACCCTGCGCACACTCCCCACGCGGCGTCGCCGCACACGAGGCAGGTCGCTCCCAGCAGCAGCTCGGCGGCTGTCGCCGCCCAGTTCGACGCACCCATGCCGGGAGTCTGCGTACGCGCCGCGCCGCGGACCGGGCACTGGCCCCAGCTGTGGACGCTGGCGACGGTCCTCAGCCTGCGTACGCGATCGTGGTCACCTCGTCGAGGAACGGCAGCCACTGAGTGCCGTCATCAGTCCAGGTCTGACCGCCGCGCGCCAGGACCAGCGGCGTCCCCGTCCTCAGCAGCACGCTCACCTCGACCGCATCCCAGCCGTTGGTCTCACCGTCGGCCACGATGGACGCCGCGTCGTAGCCGACCCGGAACGGGTTGGCCGGAGCATCCCGGCTGGGCTGTCCGAGCACCATCATCTGGCTGGCATCCACCCACGCCACGTCGTTCACGGTCAGCACCTGCGGCCGCTCCGTCTGCGTCAGGTCGAGCACCCGCCAACCGTCGACCCGGAACTTGTCGCTCCGGCGGATCCTCATCAGCCCCAGTTGTGAGCCGGAGCGCGTCCGCCGCACGACCGCCATCCGAGTGCCGTCGGGCGAGATCTTGAACGCCGTGATCTCCCCCGATCCGGGGAGGGTGGCCGGCACCTCCTGGCGACCATCGGCGTCGAAGCGCCAGAGCCGCTGGCGCCCGTCCTGACGGCCGATGGCCCACAGTTCGCCGTACCGACTGAACTGCGGCCGCAGCAGGTCGGTGGCATCGTCCATCAGCGTGGTGACACGGCCGGTGGCGATCTCTGCGCGGCGCAACACGGCCCGGTCGTCGGTGACCACACCCAGATCGGTGTTGGTCACCGATGCAGCGAGCGAATCGACGTTGTAGACACCCTGTCCCAGCGGCCCGTCGACGGGCGTCGACGCCCCGCCGGTGACCGGATCGACGGACTCGACAACACCGTTGCGGACGAGGTAGGCCTCGTCACCGGCCACCACCGGGACCGGATTCAACTCGGTACTGATCGCATCGACGGACACCACCAGGGTGTTGGGGTCCGCCTCGGGGATCCGGAACTTCTGCTCGTTGACCGTGATCCGCACGCCCTTCACTCCGACGGCTTCACTCAACGTGGTGACGAGCTGGGCCGCCAGCAGGGAGCGTTTGGAGTCGGCGAGCTCCAACACCGAGTCGCTCAACGGCACATCGGCGATGCCGTCGGTGATCGTCACCGAGTCCACGCTGAGCCGGGTCGACGGCGGGATGGCGCTCGTCACGGCCGGCTGAAGCCACGCGGACGGGCCGGCCAGCAGCGCCTTGGTGAGCGCTGACGCGACACTCGGCGGGTTCCGCAACACCGGCAGGTAGATGGTGTCCGGGACCAGCGCGCTGCCCGCGCCGACGAAGTAGATCTCGTACGGCTGGTAGAACGAGGTGAAGGAGAACTCCGCGACCAGAAGTCCCGGCGGCGGGGTGCCGATCCGCCACTCGCCGTTCTCGCGGACCAGCCCGAAGTCGACGAGGAGTCGCTGGTCGCGGGCGGTGTAGGTGCGGTCTCGCTCCAGGGAACCGACCAGGCGACCCTCCAGGGTGACCCTGCTTCCGCTGGTTACCGGGGAGCCACGGTAGATCGAGACGCCAGCCTCGGGGCTCCACTTCTCCGCGGCCGACCGGGACAGGAACTGGCGGGCCACCGAATAGCTCGGCTGATAGGTCGAATTGGCGCGCAGATACCCGTCGACGATCTGCCGCGGATCATCGCCGACCGACGGCGGGGCGACCTCCACGTTCACGCAGTTCTGGCACTCGGGCTGAGCGCCGGAGACCTTCTCGATCGGTCCGGTCGTCGGAATGCTGACGCAGCCGCTTCCGAGCAGCGCCAGCACGAGCAGCCAGACGGCAACCAGGAGGTGGGTTCGTCCGTGGGTCGGCGCGATCACGACGGCCTCATCGAATCGGCTGACCGAGTACGAGGCTCAGCAACACTGGGTGTCGGCGCAGCTGGGCTCACGACGGTCGAGGCCTGCACCGGAGGAGCCGGTGCTGGTCCCGAGCGCTCAGCTGACGGCGAGGTGACCGCATCGTCGTCGGTCGCCGGCGTCCGTGGCGCCGGCACCTCCAGCCCGTCGAGCCGCGCCCCGCCCGGCCCGACGAGATCCCGCGGAACCATCGGGAGCGGCGAGGTCTCCAGCACCCCGCCTGCACGGCGCGGCAGGGTCAGCCGGAACTGGGCACCCATTCCGGGCCGGCCCCACGCGGTCAGCCAGCCTCCGTGCAAGTTCGCATCTTCCATCGCGATCGACAGCCCGAGGCCGGTGCCGCCGACGGTGCGGGCGCGCGCCGGGTCTGCGCGCCAGAACCGGTGAAACACCTGTTTGGCCTGCGATGCCTGGAAGCCGACCCCATGGTCGCGGACGGCCACCGCGACGGCCGCATCGTCGCTCTCGACCAAGATGTCGATCGGCCTACCCTCGCTGTGCTCGATCGCATTGACGAGCAGGTTGCGCAGGATGCGCTCGATCCGCCGTACGTCGACCTGCGCCCGCGCCTCTCCGCTCGCGTGCAGTTCCATCGTGGCCCCGTAGGAGGAGGCCAGCCGCACCATGTCGAGTTGCCCGGCGACCCCCTCCACGACCTCGGTCAGGTCGACCTCCTCCAGGCTGAGCTGGGCAGCGCCCGCGTCGAACCGGGAGATCTCCAGCAGGTCGGTCAGCAAGGACTCGAATCGGTCCAGTTCCACCTGCAACAGTTCAGCCGAGCGGGCCGCCACCGGATCGAAGTCCTCGCGCGCCTCGTGCAGCACCTCCGCGGCCATCCGTACCGTCGTCAGCGGCGTGCGCAACTCGTGCGACACGTCCGACACGAACCGCTGCTGCACCGCAGACAGCTCCTCCAGGGTGCTGATCTGCTTCTCCAGTTCGGCGGCCATGTAGTTCATCGAGATCGCCAGCCGGGCCAGGTCGTCCTGGCCGCGGACCTTCATCCGCTCGTGCAGGTTGCCCGAGGCGATGCTCTCCGCCGCACGTCGGGCCGCCCGCACCGGCGTCACCACCTGACGGCTCACCAGCGCCGCGATGAACGTCAGCAGGATGACCACCAGAACGCCGGTGGTGACCACCGCGTACCGGAGCACCGAGAGCGTCGCCGCCTCCTGGGTCAGCGGGAAGACCAGGAAGATCTGGTAGCGCGCGGCCCCGGGGAGCGTCAGCGAACTGCCGACCGCGTAGCCGGGCACGGACGGTTGGCCGTCGCGGTAGGCGATCTCGGTGGAGGTGAGCAGCAGATCGTTGCTCTGTTCGACCTCGCGGCGCAGCGTCTGCGGGACGCTTTCCGGCGCGACGTTCCCCGCGGTGATCACCTGACCGCGGGTGACCAGGATGACCTCGAACTGGGGGTCGGCACCCGCCCGGTTGGCAAAGCCGATCGCCAGGTCGAGCAGCAGCTTGTCGGCGTTCACGTTGCCGGTCAGGTCGGCGGCGTTCAACTGCTGCTGCGCGGCGCTTACCGCCTGGCGTGCCTCGTTGCGGACCGAATCCCTCTTGCCCTCGAGAACGCCCGCGGTCGCCTGCCGCATCAGCAGGAATCCGCCGAGCAGAAGCACCAGGACCGAGGCGAGGAAGACGCTCAGCACCACCCGCAGCGGCAGCGAGCGCCACCACCAGGCGACCGGCACCCTCCACCACGGCGAGCGGAGGGCCTTCAGCAGCGAAGGCATGCTGCCAGCTTCACGTCGCGCACCCGAGTGCTATCCCCCCTGGGACGTCTCGCCAGCCTTGTACCCGATGCCCCGGACGGTGACCACGATCTCGGGGTGCTCCGGATCTCGTTCGATCTTGGATCGCAGCCGCTGGACGTGGACGTTCACCAATCGGGTGTCGGCGGCGTGCCGATATCCCCAGACCTGCTCGAGCAGCACTTCCCGACTGAAGACCTGCCACGGCCGACGCGCCAGCGCGAGCAGCAGGTCGAACTCCAACGGGGTCAGGGCGATCGGCTGACCGTCCCGCTTCACCGAATGGCCCTCGACGCTGATCACCAGATCGCCGATCCGCAGACTCTCGGTCTCGACCCCGTCAGTGGTGCCGAACCGGCGCAGTCGGGTCTTGATCCGGGCCACCAGCTCCTTGGCTTTGAAGGGCTTCGCGACGTAGTCGTCGGCGCCGGCCTCGAGACCCTCGACCACATCGATGGTGTCGGTCTTCGCGGTCAGCATCACGATCGGCACGCCCGATTCGGCCCGGATGTCGCGACAGACGTCGACGCCGTCGCGTCCGGGCAGCATCAGGTCGAGCAGCACGAGATCGGGTTTGGCGTCCCTGAACGCGGCGTAGGCGCGGTCGCCGTGCGCACACCACACGGGCTCGAAGCCCTCGTTGCGCAGCACGATCGACAGCATCTCGGCGAGCGCCGCATCGTCGTCGACGACCAGAATCTTGATGCGCTGCGTCGAGTTCCTTGCTGGTTCGGACACCTCGATCCCTTCGAACTGCTCAGGCCCGAGACACGGCCTCGACCGGCCGTGCCCTCCAAGAGCGCCGCGCGCTGCCCCTCCGCGGTCGGCGCGGCCCGGGCACATGCCACCTCGCTGAGCCCCCGCTCCTGTCCGGTCATCCTATGTGGGCGGGGAATCGGGGTCACGCACGCCGCTGGCCGGCCGTGTCGTCGCCGACGCCGATCGCTCAGCGGCGTCGCGCGAGATGGCGCTGGCTGCTCAGTTCTGGTCCGGCTCGTCGGTGTAGGTGGCGAACATCGCAAGTTGACCCGGCTGACGCCGTAGCACCGTCCGCCACAGGTCCAGCGGGCGCGGACCGAAGACGTCGGCGTAGTCGGCGGGCACCACGTGCCACATCCCGTCGCCGATCTCCGATTCCAGTTGGCCCGGCGCCCAGCCCGCATATCCGGCGAAGATCCTGAGGTCGCGATACGCACCGTCGACCAGCTCCAGCGGCGTATCCAGATGCAGCAATCCGACCCGGTCGAACACCGGCCGCCAACCAGGCGGTTCCTCCTCGCTCGACGCGACCGCGGCGAGGCAGATCGCGCCGTTCGGCGACACGGGTCCGCCGTGGAAGAGCAGTGGCGGCTCGGAGACCTTGCCAACCCATTCCGGCAGCACCGAGTCCAGTGCGGTGGTCGACGCCTCGTTGAGGACGACCCCCAGCGCACCGTCAGCGTCGGCATCCAGCACGAGCACGACAGTGCCGTTGAAGACGCCGTCAGCGAGCAGGATGCTCGCCACCAGGAGTTCGCCGGGGGCCGGTCGGGTGGAGTCAGTCACCTGTCGGCACCCGCCTCGGCATGATCGCTGCGCGCTGCCAGCGTCGCTGGAGGACGGTCCGGGCGGGTTCGAGGCGGCGCTGCGACATGGGCTACAGCAGCACCTCGGTGTCGGTCGGCAGTTCGGCAGGGCCGCCGGCGGCTCGCCGTACGGCCGCGGCAACGGTGTGGTGGACGTCGGCGTGGAAGACGCTCGGCATGATGTAGGCGGCGTTGAGTTCGGCATCGCTGACCACGCCGGCCAGCGCGCGCGCCGCTGCCAGCAGCATCCCCGTGGTGATCTCGGCGGAGCGGGCGTCCAGCAGCCCTCGGAACACACCGGGGAAGGCGAGCACGTTGTTGATCTGGTTCGGGAAATCGGACCGCCCGGTCGCCACCACCGCCGCGTGCCGGGTGGCCTCGCCCGGATCCACCTCCGGCTCGGGATTGGCCAGCGCAAAGACGATCGAACCGTCGGCCATGGTGGCGATGTCGTCCCCGGTGAGCAACCGGGGGGCGGAGACCCCGACGAAGACATCTGCACCGGCGAGCGCATCGCGGAGCGACCCTGTCAGACCGAGCGCGTTGGTGTGCTCGGCGAGCCAGGCGAGTTCTCCGCTGATCCCGGGGCGGCCGCGGTGCACCACGCCGTCGATGTCGGCGACCACGACGTCGGTCGCACCGGCGGCCAGCAGCAGCTTGATGATGGCCGTCCCTGCTGCGCCGGCGCCCGACATGACGATGCGCACCGCTTCGATCCGCTTGCCCACCACGCGAAGCGCGTTGTAGAGCGCGGCGAGCACCACGATCGCGGTGCCGTGCTGGTCGTCATGGAAGACCGGGATGTCCAGTTGCGCGCGCAGCCGGCGCTCGACTTCGAAGCACCGCGGCGCCGAGATGTCCTCCAGGTTGATGCCAGCGAACCCCGGCGCCACGGCCTTCACCACAGCGATGATCTCGTCGACGTCCTGGGTGTCCAGACACAGCGGCCAGGCGTCGATGTCCCCGAACCGCTTGAACAGCGCGGCCTTGCCCTCCATCACCGGCAGCGCTGCCGCCGGTCCGACGTTGCCCAGGCCGAGCACGGCCGAGCCGTCGGTAACGACAGCGACACTGTTGCGCTTCACCGTGAGCCGCCGCGCGTCCTCGGGATTCTTCGCGATCGCCAGGCTCACCCGGGCAACGCCGGGCGTGTAGATCATCGACAGGTCGTCGCGGTTGCGGATCGGGTGCTTGCTGTTCATCTCGATCTTGCCGCCGAGGTGCATCAGGAAGGTGCGGTCGCTGACCTTCCCGATCACGACGCCGGCGACTTCCCGCATCCGCTCCACCAGCTGATCCGCGTGTTCGGTGTCGCGGGCAGCGCAGGTGACGTCGATCCGGAGCCGCTCATGGCCGGAAGCGGTGACGTCGAGAGCGCTGACGGCACCGCCGGCCTGCTCGACGGCAGTGGTCAGCTGACTGACGGCCGCGCCTCCTGCTGGCACCTCGAGCCGCACGGTGATCGAGTACGAGACGGAAGGCACGGCTGTCACGAGTGCGATCCTCTCACGCGGCAGTCCCCCGATCCGGGGGCCGAGTCAGCCCTGCTGGGCCTGGTGCGCCGACGCCCAACCGGCCACGTCGCCGCCGGTCAGGGCGAGCGCGAGCACGTCGGGAAACGCGTCGGGCGTGCAGGCGAAGGTCGGCACGCCGAGTTGGCCGAGGGCCGCTGCGTTGTCGTGGTCGTACGCGGGCGCACCAGCATCGGACAACGCCAGCAGCACCACCACCGTGACGCCGGAGCGCGCCAGCGCGGCCACCCGGCGCAGCAGCTGTTCGTCACTGCCGCCCTCGTACAGATCCGACACGAGCAGCAACAGCGTCTCGCTCGGCCGGCTGACCAGGTCCGTGCAGTACGCCAGGGCCCGGTTGATGTCGGTGCCGCCGCCGAGTTGACACCCGAACAGGACCTCGACCGGGTCGTCCAGTCGATCGCTCAGGTCGACGACGGCAGTGTCGAAGACCACCAGCGAGGTGCGCAACGACCGCAGTGACGCCAGCGTCGACGCGTAGATCGCGGCATAGACGACCGACTCCGCCATCGACCCCGACTGGTCTACAGCGACGATGACGTCCTTCGCGATGGCAGCGGAGGAGCGCGCGTAGCCGACCAGCCGTTCCGGTACGACGGTGCCGAGGTCGGGCAGGTAGTGCTGGAGATTTCGCCGGATCGTCAGTGGCCAGTCGACGTCGGGCAGCCGCGGACGCCGCGACCGGTTCGCTCGGCTGAGCGCTCCGGCGACGGCGGCCCTGGTCCGCTCAGCGATCCGACGCTCCACCTCGCCGACGACTGAACTGACGACCTGCCGGGCGGTGGCGCGGGTGGTCTCCGGCATCAGCCGGTTGAGCCCGATCAGCGCCGCGACCAGATGCACGTCCGGCTCGACCGCGCCGAGCAGTTCGGGCTCCAGCAGCAGCGAGGCCAGATCGAGGCGTTCGATCGCGTCCCGCTGCATGACCTGGACGACGCTGGTCGGGAAGCTGCGGCGGATGTCTCCGAGCCATCTGGCCAGCGCCGGGGCCGAGGAGCCGAGTCCGCCGGTCGACTGTCCCGCGGGTCGGCCAGCTCCGTCAGGACGCGCGGCCGGAGCCTCGTAGAGCGCCCCGAGGGCGTCGTCGAGAGCAGCCTCGTCGGCGTCGAGGTCGACCCCGACGGCGCGATCCGCCGGGTCGCCGAGCAGCAGTCGCCAGCGGTGAAGACGCCGCTCCTCCGGTGTCCGTTCGACGACGTCGGTCACGGCGCTGACCCGCTGCGCTCGGGCCGGTCGTCTTCCGGCAGGTCAGCGCCGAGCAGCCGCGCGACCGTCTGCACCGCCCGCCGGGCGCGTGCAGGGTCGAATCCGGCGTCCTCCTCCGGTCTCGGCGTGCCGCGCTCCGACGATGCGATCCGCGCGCCGATGGTGCTCCGCTCGGCGGCGCTGAAGGTCGCGAGCGTGCGCCGGACCAGTGGGAGCGCAACCACGAAGTCGTGATCGGAGAGGCCACAAACCCAGCTGTCGAACAGGGCCAGCAGCTCGACGTCGTGAATCAGCACCACCCCGCCGTCGCCGAAGAAACCCTCGACCCATGCAGCCGCGCGTTCTGCCGGGCTACCCGCCGACAGCGCGAGTTGGAGCCGCCGCGCGGCATCGGGGATGCGTCCGGCGTCGCGGAGGATGCGGACCAGGCGGCCCTGCAGCAGTTCGTGGACCGCCGGTCGATCGACCAGGACTCGCAGGGTGTCCCACCATTCGTCCCTCAACGATGGCGCGCTCGGGTGGCCCTCGCCTCGCGGCGTCGACAGCAGGCCGAGCGCCGCAGAGACGGCATCGATGCGGCGGCGCAGAGCGCCCGCCGCATCGTCGTCGAGGCCGATCGCCGCCTGCGGCAGGGCGGCGCAGGTCCGGCGCAGCAACGCCTCGGTCACCCGCGCCAGCGCGACACCATCGGTGCCCCGAACGTCCCCGTAGCGCTGCGCCCGAGCCAGCTGAGGCAACGCATCCATCAGGTGGCCAACATCGGCGTCGGTCGCGGCACGAGCCGACAACGCGGCGAGGAGTTCGCCAACCGTCGCGGGAAGATCTGCCCGCAAGCAGTCCGATAGCGACCTCGCGAGTTCATCGACGGAGGCGCCCAGGATCAGTTCGCCCATCCGTTCTGCGGCCGCGTCCGCGACGGTGGTTCCCCAGACCGACGCCTCGACGACAGCCAGGACGAGTTCGGGCCGCCAACGCGACGTCCAGGTCTCGCGGAAGGTGCCCTGGTTCTCGACCTCGGAGCGAGCGGGCCGGATCCAGTCGAGCCCGAGAATGCGGAGCCGGTGGAACAGTTCCGAGCGGGAACGGTCGATGCCGCGCCTGAGGTCCAGATCCCACTGGCGGGTCTGGACCTCGCGCCGGATCCGGAGGCTCCGGCAGGTCTTCACCAGATCGGCCTCCAGCGGCACCGTCGGCACCCGCTCACCGACAGTCCCGAGCACGTCTCCGACGACGAGAGTGCGCATCACCAGGCGCACGGCATCGTCGTTGCCGTCGCACAGCACGGCTCGGGTGGCGTCGGTCACCTCGCTCAGTCCCGCCAGCGGTCGTTCACGGAGGGTGGCCAGCGTGTCGGCGAGCCTGACCGCCTCGATGACATGCGCGCTGGACACCGGCAGATCGTGCTGGCGGAGCACCCCGGCCACGTCCGTCAGCCAACGGGCGACCGGCGCGTCCGGCGCGGTCCACAGGTGGCGATACCAGCCGGGCGAGGTGATTCCGGCCCCGTAGCCGCTCGCCCTGGACAACCGTTGGTGGGTCCACGGCACCCACGTCAGCCTCACCGCGCGCTTGACCAACCCGCGCAGCACGGCCGTGTCGTGCCGCGCGGGGGGCAGCGGCCAGGTCAGCGCCGGAGCGTGCCACGCTCCGCAGACCACGGCCAGCCGCTCTCTCCCCCGCCGCAGCCGAGCGCGGATGCACTGGCGCATGTACGCCTCGCGCTGCCGTTCGCGCTGACGCGGTGGGCGAGCGTGGCGGCGCAACTCGGCCATGGCCTCGGTGAGGCCAGGGAACGGCGAGGACCCGTCCAGCCGCGACTCGACCAGGTCCTCCCACCAGCGCTCAGGATCGTCGAATCCCGCGGCCGCCGCGAGGGTGGCCAGCGGATCGCGCCCCGGGTCCTCCAGCAGGGCAGCCGCGGCCGGATCGGTGTCGTCGGAGGTTTCATCGCCGGACCCATCGGTGCGCTCCGGCAGCCCGGGGGGTTCCTCGCCGTCCCCGAGGAGCGTTCGCTGCTGGCTCGCGAGCACGTAGGTGGCCGGGAGGTCGCAGAATCCGACCTCCACGCCGCGGCCGACCGCCCAGCGGAGCGCCTGCCACTCCGGGGAGAAGTCGGCGAATGGCCAGAACGCCGAGATCCTCGGATCATCCGCCGCGTACGCCAGCAGCGCCACCGGCGGCCGCAGGCCCTCGTCGGCGACGAAGGCGATCAGCGAGTCGGCATCGGCCGGACCCTCGATGAGGATCGCGTCCGGCTGGTACGCCTCGAGCGCACGGACCAGCGAACGCGCGGATCCGGGCCCGTGGTGGCGCACCCCGAAGACTGCGAGTGGACCGGCGCTCTCGGCCGCGGACCAGTCGGTGACCGCGTCCGGCGGCGCTCCGCCGACCGCCATCGCGGTCACGAGACGTCGCGGCAGGCCGTGTAGAACTCCGACCAGCCGGGCCGATCCCGCGCGACGACCTCCAGATACTCCGTCCAGGCGACGCGATCGGCTACCGGATCCCGGACCACAGCACCCACCAGCCCGGCGGCCACATCGCTCGGGCGCAGCGTCCCGTCGCCGAAGTGCGCGGACAGCGCCATCCCGCTGGTGACCACCGAAATCGCCTCTGCCGTCGACAGTGTGGCCGAAGGGGTCTTCAGCCGGGTCCGGCCATCGCCGGTGACGCCGGAGCGCAGTTCGCGAAAAACGGTCACCACTCGTCGGATCTCATCGACAGCGGCCGGCACGGCCGGCAATTCCAGCGACCCGGTGAGATCGGCGACTCGGCCGGTGACGATGGTCAGTTCCTCCTCGGCAGTCGCCGGCAGCGGCAACACCACCGTGTTGAATCGGCGACGCAGGGCCGAGGAAAGTTCGTTGACGCCCCGGTCGCGATCATTGGCGGTGGCGATGACCGTGAAACCCTTGACCGCCTGCACCTGGGTGCCGAGCTCAGGAATCGGCAGGCTCTTCTCCGACAGAATCGTGATCAACGCGTCCTGCACGTCGGCCGGGATCCGGGTCAGCTCCTCGATCCGCACCACCGCGCCGCGCCGCATCCCGGTCAGCACCGGGGACGCCACCAGTGCCGCGTCCGTCGGGCCCTCGGCGAGCAACCGCGCGTAGTTCCATCCGTATCGGATCGACTCCTCCGCCGTGCCTGCCGTGCCCTGGACGAGCAACGTCGAGTCTCCCGAGACGGCCGCTGCGAGGTGCTCCGACACCCACGACTTCGCCGTGCCCGGAACGCCGAGGAGCAGCAGCGCCCGGTCTGTGGCCAGCGTCGCGACTGCCACCTCGATCAGCCGCCGCGAACCGATGTACTTCGGCGTCACCGTGGTGTCGCCAGCCATGCCGCCCATCAGGTACGTGACTACCGCCCACGGCGAGAGACGCCATCGGGGTGGCCGCAGCCGGTCGTCGACGTCGGCGAGGGCGGCGAGTTCGGCGGCGTACTGCTGTTCGGCGTGCGGCCTCAGCACCGCGCTGTCGATCGGATCGCGCCGATCCGGCACCGTCATCACTCCTCCTCAATGGCGGCACTCACCTGCGCCGAGAGACGGGCCCACCGCGGGTTCCGCGCGATGAACCACCGGCCGCGGGCACCCAACGCGTGGGCGAATGCGCGTCGGTCCACACCCACCCTGGTCGCGGCGTACCCGGCGAGCGGGGCCCAGGTCGACGCTGGAAGGGCCCGTCCGCCGGCCGCGACCGCGGTAAGGCAGCCGTTCAGCCCGGGCACGTCCCCGTCGGAAAGCAGGCGACGAAGCTCGCGCTCGACCTCGCGCGGCGCGGGGTCACTGCTCTCCGCCGGAGCCGTCGGACCCGGGTCGCAGCGACCGAGGCCACCGCCGGCGCGGCGGGCAGCGCGGTGTGCGGCGGCGTACGCGAGCACCTCCGCCTCCGCAGCGGGCGCGACAAGGCGGAGCGCCCAGACCTCGCGGCCCGGCTGGCGGGGCTCCCGACGGTCGGTGCCCAGCAGAGCCGCGGCGACCACGTCGCCCCACTCTCCTGTCATGCCGCCGAGACCAGCGCTGAGGTGTAGTGCGCTCCGGCTTCGTCCGGGAGTACCGCCAGCGGTCGCAGGCCCGCGACGCTCCACTCGCCAAAGAGAGTGATCGGATCACCAAGGGAGTGGGCGAAGAGCGGCCAGGGCTCGCCGCCGAGCTCGACCAACTCGACGCAGCGGCCGTCCTCGCTCCGGAACCGCCAGGTCGCGTCGCGCGGGGTCGGGTCGGGCGAGGTTGGGCCGATGACCGCACCTCGGAGAGCGACCGGAAGCCGGGTGGCCCACGGGTCGAGGGCGAGCAGCTCGGCGAAGCGATCGAGCACCGCGTCCCACCTCTCGGCCGGCGGCGCAGATCTCGGCAGGTGGTCGTCCCAGCGGGAGCCGAGGACTGCCCGGAACTGGCCTGAGCCGGCGTACGGGTGAAGCGTTGCGTGCAACCACTCCCCCGGTCTCACCGCGTCGTCCAACGGGCCGCCGGGCGGAGCGAAGCTGAGCAGCAGCGCCCACCGGCCGGACGCGGCCCCGTACAACCAGGCTCTGCGCGACTCCAGCCGGAATTCGACCGTGTCGGCGATGCCGGCGACAAACCAGTGATCGGTGACGCCGGGCCGGGCCAGGACGCTTGCCCGCGAGATCGGATACCCGATTCGTTGCCTGACCGTGGCAGCCACCTCGTCAGGCAGTTCATCGAGGCGCCGATGTGCCTGCGTGAGCAGATACAGCGCGCCGAGGCGCTCGAGCACCGTGCCCGGCCAGCCGTCTCGACCCAACTCAGCCGGCAACGAGCGCAGCAGTCCGGCCACGCCGGGCGCTTGAGCATCCACCATTCGAGCCCCGACCTGATCGAACACCGCGTAGCCGGTGCGCTCCAGATCCGCTATCCCGACGCGCATCAGATCCAGCAGCCAGAGCTCAAGTTCTTCCAGGCCGAGGGCGACCCGCTCGCGACGCGCATCCGCCCGCGCCGCCGCAGCAGCCAAGCTGCCCCTCAGGCCGCTGCTCCCAGTCATGCCCGCCACCCTAGGCTCCGGCACTGACACGGCATCGGCGGCCGGACACCCGTCGGGGTGGCTCAGTCGACGTTGTGGCGGAGGTGTTCCGGCGCCCGAAGGCCGAGGATCGCCTCCACCATGCGCATCGCGGCCACGGCGGGCGCGACATCGTGCATCCGGACGATCCGTGCCCCGTGGGCCACGCAGTAGGCCGCCGTCGCAATCGAGGGAGGCATCCGCTCAGGCTTGGCCAGCCCTGTTGACTCGCCGATGAAGTCCTTGTTCGAGACCGCGGCGAGGACCGGAAGCCCCAGTTCGGCGATCTCGGCCAGCCGTCGGGTCAGCTCCAGGCTGTGCAGGGTGTTCTTGTTCAGATCGTGGCCGGGATCGATGACGATCCGGCTTTCGGGGATGCCGGCGTCGACAGCCCGCTGAATTCGTGCAGCGAGGTAGGCCTTGACCTCGGCGACCACGTCGTCGTACCGGGGTCGACGGTGGTGGCGGTGGGGTTCCGCCAGGCTGTGGGTGATGACGACAGTGGCCGCTGAGGCTGCGACGACCGCCATCAGGTCCGGGTCCCGGAAGCCCGTCGTGTCGTTCACCACTGCGGCTCCGGCCTCGATGCTCTGACGGGCCACCTCGGCCCGGTACGTGTCCACCGACACCACCACATCACTGGCCGCGGTCACCGCCGCAACGACGGGGACGACGCGATCCACTTCCTCGGACTGATCGACCAGCGGAGTGTCGGGCGAGAACGGGACACCGCCGATGTCGACCCAGGATGCTCCGGCTGCGGCCGCGGCGAGTGCCGCCGCGACGGCAGTGTCGAAACCAAAGGTGCGCCCGCCGTCGAAGAACGAGTCCGGAGTGCGGTTGACGATCGCCATCACCGCGACCTCGCGGTCGAAGTCGAACGTTCGACGCCCGATCTGACGGATGGGCGTGAGCAGCGGGGGCAGGAACACCCCGTCATCCTCCCCGACGCCGCCGCGGCGTGCTGCGAGGCGTGCGGTGCGACGTTGCAGCGGGCGGGCGAGGAGACGACGCAGCCCCCGGCGCCGGTGCGGCGCGCGGGGGCTGTGCAGTGCTGCTGTGTGGAGGTGGCGGGAATCGAACCCGCGTCCTCGAGCGACGAACCAGGTCTTCTCCGGGCGCAGCTGGCAAGGCGTTCTACTCGGCTTCTGCACTCGCGCCAGCACGTCGCAGACAAGCCCAGTCTCAGTTCGTGTTCCGGCTAGGTCCTGGGACCACTCCTAGCAGGTGAGCCTCCTGAATGAGGCCAGGATCCGGGGCGGAGGCGCTCCCGGTCTGACCGTCGATCACTGCTCAGGCAGCGAGAGCGACAGTGCGCTTAGAGTTGGCACTTATTGGTTTCCAAGGGACATTTACGAGTTGACCTTGGATTCTCGGCCCGCTTCTCCTGGGACTATCGACCCCAGTCGAAACCGATCACCCCCTGTTGAGTTGTCGTCGCAGCGCGACCTGACCACTCTACGCGGTTGGCAACGCACCGGCATCCGTGTTGATTCCGACGCGCACGCCGGGCATGCGAACGGCGCCGGGCGAGGCCGCCCGGCGCCGTTCGTCGCACCTCACTTCTCGGCGAGTACTTCGAGCTTGATCACGTTCTTCACCGGGTTCCGCCAGTCCTCACCCTGCAGCGCCTTGGCTCCGCCGAGGATCGTGAGGACCAGCCATCCCACGCCCATCAGCGGCATCAACCACTCAAAGATGTCGAGGTTCGTGATGCCGGCGAGGATGCCCATGACGATGAAGGACACCGTGGAGATCACCTGGAAGTTGAACGCCTTCGCTGCCTCCCGGCGGGCGTACGTCCCGGGGGTGGCCAGCGCGTAGACGAGGCCGGGGCCGAGCAACCAGAGGAAGAAGACCGAGAAGTGCGCGACGGCTGCCGCACCACGGCCGGCCTGCTGACGCGTCTCGGGGCGCACAAGCGGCTGGTAGGCGGGATGCACACCGAGCACGCGAGAGGTGGACGGCACCTGGACGAGACCGTAGAAGGCCTCGTTCAGCTCCCTACGGGTGACCGCGGAGAGGATCAGCCCGATTCGACGATCGAACTCCTGCTCGCTGATCCGGCCGTCGGCGTAGGCATCCTTCAGCCAGGACTCCGCCCGGTCGCGCTGCTCGGGGGTGACATGCATGGTGAGGCTGGGGTGCTCGTGGGTCGCGTTCATACCGGCAAGCCTCACCTCACGAACCTGTTGCCACCATCCGGTACGTCCCCGGAGCCACCCCGATCCCGCCCGCTACCGTCTACTGAATGACCCAGAAGCCTGAGATCGACTTCCCCGACGGCCCACCCCCCACCGACCTCGAGATCACCGACCTCACCGAGGGATCGGGCGCCGAGGCCGCCCCCGGGCACCACGTCGAGGTGCACTACGTCGGAGTGGCCTACAGCACCGGCGAGGAGTTCGATGCGTCCTACGACCGCGGCGCCCCGCTGACCTTCCCGCTCGGACGTGGACGCGTCATCGTCGGCTGGGACCGCGGTCTGGTCGGCATGAAGGTAGGCGGACGGCGCAAGCTCGTGATTCCGCCCCACCTCGCCTACGGCGATCGCGGCGCGGGCGGCGTCATCGCTCCAGGCGAAACCTTGATCTTCGTGGTGGATCTGGTCGGCCTCCGCTAGGGCCGCTGGCCATGGCGTCGGCGGCTACCAACTGCCGCCGCCGCCGCCCCCGCCTCCTCCGCCGGAGAAGCCGCCGCCACTAAAGGACGAGCCTCCGCCGAACCCGCTGCCGCTGCTCCCGGACGAGGGCGCAGGAGTGGCGGCGGAGGCGAGGCTGCTGCTGAGGAAGGTCGGGTTGAAAGCCGTGAGGTAGTACGCGCCCACGAACCAGTCGGGGGCCGTGTCAGGGAGCCGGCCCAACTCGACCAGCCGAGCACACACCTTCGCCCACCGATCGGTCAGGTCGAACAGGATCGCCCAGGGCAGGTACTTCGAGAAGATGTCCTCGCCCTCCTCAAAACGCAGTTGCTCGGCCTCGGCGGTTGCAAGGTAGGTGCGGAAACCCTCGACCTGGTCGCACACCGCGCGACCGACCGCAGTGCGCTGGCCACGACGCAACTTCATCCTGATGACGGCGACCGTCAGGATGATCGGCAGCACCGGGAGCAGGAGCAGCAGCCACTGGAGACCGGCCGTGAAGGCCACGAAGCCGACGAAGATCGCGAATCCGGCGCCGACGCCCTTGCCGCGGACGGGCGGCAACTTTCGGAACCAGCCACGCGCCTCGATCTGATGGCGTACTGCGTCACGGGTGGCCTCGTGGGCATTGGTCAGGCTCCCCTGTGCCGACAAGTCCCTCGTAGCACCGGGCGGCTCGCCGAAGAACAGGTGGTTCAGCAGCACCGTCTCGTGCGGCGCGACCGCGCGCGAGGGATCGATCAGCGTTACCTCGAAGTCCCTCTTCTTCTCGCTCTTCACCGACAGCACTCCGCGGACGGCGAGATCGATGATCGTCGCAGCGGTGTCCCGCGTATCCAGTTGCCCGTCGATCAGCAGGCCCGCCTCGGCGACAGGGATCCTCGGCGGGGAGAACGCGACGGGAATCGGGAGGTCGGGATCGCTCGGCACGATGTGCGCGGGCTGGCCGGCGAGCGGCACCGTACCGGGAGCCAGACCTGCGTAGCGCTGGTCTCGACCGTTTTTGCGCCACCAGAGTGTTCCGATCACCGGGGCGCCGACGGCAATCGCGAGTGACAGCGCGCCGAGGACGGCCAGCCCGGCCTTCTCCGCCGGCGAGAGCTTCGAACCGTCGGGCTTCAAGTGCGGTGTGTTGTCGGCAATCAGCCCCGGCTTGATCTTGGCGCCGATCGTCACGCCCTCACCGAGGCTCAGGTCGGTCTGGCTGTATGTCGCAACACCGTCAGTGATCTTCGCCGCGCACGTGCTTGTGCTCTTCGCTGCGCCGTAGGTGCACGTCGTGTCGGTGACACCGCCGGGGACCGACACGCTGATCTCGACCTTCTTGATGTTGGCTTTCCAGTCGAGTCCGGTGACGTCCCAGTAGAGCTCGTCGTAGCCGTTGAACGTGCGCATCGCGCCGGCGAGGTCGTAGCCGATCACGTACGTGGCGGTCGGCGAGGAGATGGTGCGGTCGGGGTCGCCGATCCTGAGCCGGTCCTGCTCCTCACGGCCGTCCTTGGCCTTGTACGTCTTGTTGGTGAACTGGGTCGACACCCCGTCCGGACTGGAGATGTCGATCTGGGTGATGTCGTAGACGGCGTCGCGCGTGTCGTCGTACGGCTCGCGGCTGATGAAGTAGCGCTCGATGCCGTGTCGTCCCGAGTTGTCGCCGAAGCGGTAGGTGATCGTTTCGGTGACCCGGATGACACCGCTCGGGTTGACGACGTACTCGGCCTTGAAGAGGTCGATCTGATCGCCGGCGGCGTACGCAGGTCGTACGGTCGCCACCCAGCAGCCAAGCGCTCCCGCGAGCACGAGAGCCACGGCCAACAGCCAGCGAACGGGACGTGAGAGCGTCATCGCGAGGCTCATCGACGGGCTCCACGGTTGCGCGCGGCCAGCGCCCGCTCAGCCTCTCGACGCGACTCGCGTTCGGCGAGCGTCTGCCGCTTGTCGTATTCGCGCTTGCCGGTCGCGACCGCGATCTCCACCTTGGCGTACCCGTCGGAGAAGTAGAGCGACAGCGGCACGAGGGTGACACCCGATCCCTCCAGCTCACGCTCCAGCTTGGTGATCTCCTTGCGGTTCAGCAGCAGCTTGCGGGTGCGCCGCGCGGTGTGGTTCGTCCAGGTGCCGTGGCTGTACTCAGGGATGTGCGCGGCACGCAGCCACACCTCGCCGTCGTCCACCGTCGCGAACGCGTCGGCGAGGCTCGCTCGGCCCTCGCGCAAGGACTTCACCTCAGTGCCGCTGAGCACG
This sequence comes from Propionibacteriaceae bacterium, assembly GCA_044225235.1. Classification (GTDB taxonomy): domain Bacteria; phylum Actinomycetota; class Actinomycetes; order Propionibacteriales; family Propionibacteriaceae; genus Microlunatus. The sequence continues at coordinate 120,556 of JBGAIX010000006.1, forward strand.
ATGCCGGCCTCGTACGTGTCGTGGATGTGGTAGTCGTGCCGAGCCTTGCGGTTCTGCGCCACCAGCGCCCGGCCCTTGTCCTTCGCCATGCTCCTATCCTGCCTGCTGCCGGGTGCGGCGGGCGGCCCGTGCCGCCGCCGCGCCGCGGCCGGTCAGACCGAGGACCGGGCTAGAACCACGACATCGGGTTGACCACTCGACCGTCCAGCCACACCATCAGGTGCAGGTGGCAGCCCGTCGAGAAGCCCGTCGAACCGACGTAGCCGATCACCTGGCCCTTGCTGACATGCTCGCCGACCGACACGACGTACCTGATCGCGTGGTTGTAGCCGGTGGTGACGTAGCGGCCGTCCACGTAGCCGTGGTCGATCATCAGCCGGTTCCCGTAGCCGCCGTTGTAGTAGCGCTCGGCAACTCGCCCCGCATACGGCGCGCGGATGGCGGTGCCACATCCAGCGCCGAAGTCGGTCCCGTCGTGCAACTTCCAGTAGTGCAGCACCGGGTGGAAACGTCTGCCGTACGGGGAGGTGATCGACGCGGAGACCGGGTAGGAGAAGCCGTGGCTCGCGCTGCGTCCGCTGCCGGAGCGCCGGGTCGGGGTGTACGACCGCGACGGGGTCTCGTGCCGAACCTTGTGGAAGCTCCGTTGCGGTGAGTGGGACTTTTTCGCCGCTCGATGCTCAGCGCGCCGTGCCGCCTCGAGCGCGCGCCGTGCTGCGGCCCGTGCCGCGGCTCGCTCTGCTGCCCGCTTCGCGGCGAGTCGACGCGCAGCCGCCTCGGCTCGTGCCTTGGCGATCCTGGCGGCGATGCGCGCCTCCACCGACGTGCGCTCTTGAGCGAGCGCTGCGTAGTGACGCTTGTCCTTGGCCACTTCTCCGGCCGCCGCCGCCTCGCTCGCGCGACGCGCAGCGACGAGTGCGGCCACCTCGCGGGTCTGCGTGACGGCCTGCGCCTGCAGCGCCTTCCATCTCTGCAGATTGGCGGCAGCAGCCTTGCGGTCAGCGGCCACCCTGGCCTCCAGCGCTGCCTGCCGGGCACGCGCGGCGGTCAGCCTCCGCTGTAGTTCAGTCAGCCGGTCGATGGTGGCCTGAGCCGTGTCGAACATCGTGGTGGACCACTGCAGCCGGGTCTGCAGGTCCTGGGTCGATCCGGGACTGACCAGAGCCGCGAGCGGGAGCAGATTCGACTGCTGCTGGTATTGGTCCCGGACGACAGCGCCGGCTGCCGCCTTCTCGGCGTCCAGCTTTGCCTGCCCGGCGACAACGGCCGCGATGGCCCGCGCGAGCTCGGCCTGGGCGGCGCGCAGCCGCGCGGCGAGCGCGCGATCGCGGGCCTTGGCCGCGGCTAGCTGACGTTCTGTCGCCGCCAGCCGGGCGCGAGCGGCCTCCAGCTGGCCCTGCGCCTGCTCGACGGCGATGCTCGCGTTGGAGAGCGCTCGGCTCGACTCGTGCAGGTCGGCCTTGGTCTGGCTCATCTGCTGGCGAATCTCGGCACGCCTGGCGGTGAGCTCGTCCGCCGCGGCGGACGGAATGAGCAACGCCACGGGAAGCGCGGTGACGACCGCGACCGCGATCGCACCGAGCACGGGGCGCGCCGTCGCGCGGCCGAACAAGGTGAGCGACCGGACGTCGTCGCGGCCGCGATGTTCTGTTGTGCCCTCGGACGCTCGCCGAACGCGACCCACCACTCGTCGCCTCAGCATGGCGAAGCAACCACGACCTTCAGGTGCTCCGCTGTTGTCCGGAACGTCGCGCGCGACGTAGGGAAGATCCGGAACCACAGCTTTCCCATCCCATCTTCGGTTGTGCCAGCTGCCCCGCTACGAGAACCTCCCCCGCACTCAACCCTCGACGTTAAGTACAGATTTGGACTCTCCCGCGTGTCGTCCGCGGTCGGCCGGCTCGCGAATGATAGGCAGACGAAAAGTCGGGCTGGCAACCCCCGATCAGGGCAGATGCATCAAGTCGCCCCTCGATAGGCATCAAGTCTCACTTGATACTTCCGCAACGGGTGGGGTGCGATAGCACTGGTGGGACAGATGTGACAAGTCCTTGTGGCTGCTTCAGGCTCGGTGCGTGCCGAAAGACCACGCTCCGCGCGACTGCGCGAGCGAGCGCTTGACGGAAGGCGCTTCGGTGAATCCGTCCCGACGACGCCGGGGAGCTGAGTGGGCCGCCGGTCAGACCCGCAGATAGCGCCGCGTGGTGATCAGCGTCGGGACGACGGCGAGCACAAGCCCGACGACGACCACGCCGAGCATGGCCAGGCCAGTCTGCCGCCAGCCGATCCAGGCGATGAACCGAATCGTCTCTTGGGCGCCCTTGATGATCCAGAAGTAGACGCCCAAGGCGAGGCTGCCGCAGGCGAGCGCGACCCCGATCAGAGCCGAGGTCACCGCCTCCAGGAGGAACGGCACTGTGATGTAGAGATTGCTGGCGCCGACCAGTCGCATGATGCCGATCTCGCGGCGGCGGGCGAAGGTGGCGAGGCGGATCGTGTTTCCGATCTGCAGTGCCGAAGCGAGCAGCAGCAGCGCGGAAGCACCGGCGCTCGACCATTGCAAGACGTTCAGGGCTCGGAAGAACGGGTCGAGCAACTGGTGCAGATCTTGGACCTTTTGAACACCCTTGAGTCCGACCACGGAGCTGACGACGCCCTGGTACTCCTCAGGGTTCTTGAGCTTGACGCGGAACGACTCCTGCATTTGGTCGACCGTGAGGGAGTCCTGGATCGGGCTGCCCTGGTAGGCCCGTCGGAACTCCTCGTACGCCTCCTGCTTGCTCTCGAAGTAGATGCCCCCAGGAGCCACCTCGGGATTGGTCTCGAGTGTTTGCCTGATCAGGTCCTTCTGCGGCTGGGTAACGTCCAGGCCCGGTTCGCACTGGTCACCGCGGGTGTCCTTGGTGCACAAGAAGATCGAGATCTCGATCTTGTCGTACCAACGCCCCTTCATCAGGTCGACCTGCTGGCTTGCCAGCAGGCCCGCGCCGAACAGCGACAGCGACACCCACATGGTCATGATCACCGCGAGGGTCATCGTCAGGTTCTGGCGCAGCCCGGCCCGGGTCTCGGACAGGATGTGGCGAAGTCGCATCAGCAGATCTCCCGGCCGCGGCGGAACTCAGCGGCGGCGTCGTGGCGAAAGAGGGTCATGGGGTGCATGGCGGGGGTCATGGGGTGCATGGAGGGCGGCGGCTCACTGATAGCCGTACACACCCCGGCTCTGGTCGCGGACCACCAGGCCGTCGTCGAGTTCGATGACGCGCTTGCGCATCTGGTCGACGATGGTCGAGTCGTGAGTCGCGATGAGGACGGTTGTGTCAGCGCGGTTGATCCGGTCGAGCAGCTTCATGATCCCGACGCTCGTCCCGGGGTCGAGGTTGCCAGTCGGCTCGTCCGCGATCAGGATCATCGGTCGGTTCACGAAGGCCCGGGCAATGGCCACTCGCTGCTGCTCGCCACCGGAAAGCTCCTCAGGCAGCCGACCACCCTTGCCCTGAAGCCCCACCAGGTCGAGCACCTCGGGAACCACCCGGCGGATCGTGGAGGCCGGCTTACCGATCACCTGAAGGGCGAACGCCACGTTCTCGTTGACGGTCTTGTTGGGCAACAGCCGGAAGTCCTGGAAGACCGTCCCGATCTGACGCCGGATGGTGGGGATCTTCCAGCTGTGCAACTTGTTCAGTTCGCGACCAGCGACGAACACTCGGCCCTTGGTCGGCCGCTGCTCACGCAGCACGAGGCGGAGGAAGGTCGACTTGCCTGAGCCGGAGGCACCGACCAGGAAGACGAACTCGCCCTTGTCGATGTCGACGTTGACGTTGTCCAGTGCCGCACGACGCTGACCGTCGTAGGTCTTGGACACATTCTCGAAACGGATCACAACGCTGCCTCAGCCGGGTAGACGGTTCCAGCCCGTGTCTTCGCCGGTGCCAGACGGCCGTGACCGAGTGTAGGTGACCCTCTGCCGATGTCCCGGGATTCGGGCGCCCGCGTTGGCGATCGACTACGCCGCCCCGGCGGCGGCGCCGCGGCGCCGCCAGCGGATGCCGGCCTCGATGAATCCGTCGATCTCGCCGTCGAAAACCGCGTCCGGCGAGGAGGTCTCGAACTCGGTACGGAGGTCCTTGACCATCTGGTACGGGTGCAGCACGTAGGACCGCATCTGCGATCCCCAGCTGTTGCCGCCGTCGCCCTTCAGCGCGCTCATCTCTGCTTCCCGATCCCGCCGGGCCTTCTCCAACAGCCGCGCTTGCAACACCCGGAGCGCCGCCGCCTTGTTCTGCAACTGCGACTTCTCGTTCTGGCAGGAGACGACCAAACCCGTCGGCAGGTGGGTGATCCGGACCGCCGAGTCGGTGGTGTTCACGCTCTGACCGCCCGGCCCCGAGGAGCGGAAGACGTCGATGCGGATGTCGGCCTCGGGGATGTCGATGTGGTCGGCTTCTTCGGTGACCGGAAGCACCTCGACCCCGGCGAACGACGTCTGTCGCCTGCCCTGGTTGTCGAAGGGCGAGATCCGGACGAGTCGATGGGTGCCTTGCTCGACCGACAGCGTCCCGTACGCGAACGGGGCCTTCACCTGGAAGGTCGCCGACTTGATCCCAGCCTCCTCCGCGTAGGAGATGTCGTACACCTCAGCCGAGTAGTGATGGCGCTCCGACCAGCGCAGATACATCCGCAATAGCATCGCGGCGAAGTCCGCGGCATCGACCCCGCCCGCCTCGGAGCGGATGGTGACCAGCGCCTCGCGTTGGTCGTATTCGCCGGACAGCAGGGTCCGCACCTCCAGCGCCTCGACGGCGCCCCGGATGGAGCCGAGCTCAGTCTCGGCGTCCGCCAAGGTTGCGGCGTCGCCCTCCTCCTGGCCCAGCTCGACCATGATCGCCAGGTCGTCGATCCGCGACCGCAGTGTGGCCAACCGGTCGACCTCCGCCTGCAGCGCGGACAGCCGGGAGGTGACTCGCTGGGCGTTCTCCGGGTCGTCCCACAGATCGGGGGCCGCAACCTGTGCCTCGAGCCTCGCAATCTCCTCGCGCTTCCGCGCGGGGTCGACAACCGCCTCGATCGAGGTCAACGCACCGCCGAGTTCGGCGAGTGCTGCGGAGAAATCGGGTCCAGCCACAACGAGACATCGTACTGGCGCCGCAAGGCGGTTCTCCGCTGCTCGGCGGTCGACTCAACGAGCGGCCAGGACGAATCGGTCGGGCTGAGCGAACTGGTGCGACGAACCGAGTTCCGCTCGGAAACCGCGCGTGTCGGTCGTTCACGACTCCGCGTGGGTCGCATCGCCGTCATCGGACAGCTCACTGATGGTGACGACACGTCGCTGCTCGGCCGGGCGACGAGCGGGCCAGTCGGAGATCCAGATCACCGCGAAGGCCGTGAGCGACAGCGCCAACGCGGCCACCGGCCCGAACGTCGAGAGCCACACGAGCACGGCGCCCAGCACATCGAGGCAGGCGACTGCGAGCTCGCTCCGTCGGGTGAGTCGGCCGCGGTACGCGCGCCAGCCGACGTAGACGACCCACGGGACCAGGACCAAGAGGGTCACGAACACGATGGCCGCCGAGAGACCCGCCGCGAAACCGCCGGCGAGAAGTCTCAGCATGCCGGTCAGCGTGAGGAGTCCGGTGAAGACACCGAGAAGCGCATGGCGAGTGGCGGCGGTCATGCTGAGCCGAGGTACTCCCGCAACTTGTTGAATTCCGCCAGGTCATCGGCGAAGCCGTTCGGGCTGGTCAGATCGTTTTGCTCGTCGTCAGGGTTGATGACGTACTCGATCGTCCGAACGATCTCCCGCTGCTGAGCCGCGTCGTAGTGGTCCCACCGAGTGAGGATTCGGCAGATCCCCGCGTGGACCTGGAACGCCCGCTCGATGTCGAGTTCAGGGTTGCAGTGCAGCGCACCCATCAGCATCGACCGGTGCGCGGACAAGGCGTCCTGCAGCATGGCAACCTCGTCGTCAACCATCGGCCCAGCGTAGCCGCCGACCGCGGCGGTGGGTTCCGGCGCGCACGGGTTGGCCGCACGGGAACGCGAAGGCTACTCTGATGCGCTGCGCATGACGGCCCGGGAGCATAGCTCAGTTGGTTAGAGCACTTGCCTTACAAGCAAGGAGTCGGGGGTTCGAGTCCCTCTGCTCCCACCCACCACAACCGCAGATCAAACGCGTTCCACCGAGTCGGCCGACACCCGGCCAAAGCCGAAGACCACCGACTGAGTGACTAGCTGACTGACGAGCCAGGATGCTTGGAGGGCCAAGCAGGACGTCCATCACTGTCGCCTTCCCGTCGGTAGGTCCCCTGAACAAGACGGCTCTACATCGTCAGCGCGGCGCCTCGGTCCCGGTGTCCTCGCTCGCTGCCGGTCGTCCTCGGGCGTGGAAAGTAGCAGCGTCACGGTCTACGCACACTCGGCAATGCAGACAAGGGCACTGGTCTCGCGGGGCGTTTGAAAGCTAGGACGCCGCCGGCAGGCCGCAAGTCGCCGAACAGCCGGTGAGCATCTCGAAACTCCACCGACAGCCCGATCTCCGCGCCTCCGATAAGGCCACCGCCCACTATACGATTGGTGCCAACTTTGGTGACCCGAGGCGAGAACTCAATTGGGGTGCCAACTGCGCGCTCTGTGATCTCTACCGTAGTCACCGGAAAATCGATGCTTGGTCCCCATTCTGGTACTGGGGCCCACGGATACAGGCGCGCGAGATCGGTAGCCGATGCTACCGAACGAAACTCCACCTTGAAGCGATCACCGTTCGTGTATTTGACGCCCAACATACGGCCACCTGGAGGACATTTCACTTCGCTCGCAGCAGACGGCTTCACCGACCATCAGTTGTTCTCGACGCGAGCCCGTTCGCTTCCCGAAGTCGTCGGCATGCGCACATTCAAGAGCAGATAACCGTTCATATCCCGCTCAAACCAAATTGTCCGCACTGTGCCAACCTGCACCAACACCTGTGTTTCGTAATAGAAGATACCGCCAATCACGCCAAGGATCTTCTGCCTCATCCAGTCGAATCTGCCGCGAACCTCTCCCGCCCGCGCTGCACCGACTGCTTTCAGCTCCCGAAGCTGCTCGTCAGTGAATGAGCCGTTGTCAGCCTTCGCTGCATGCTCCTGGCACAGCGCGATCATGCCCTCCGGCCGATAGTGGTTCTCAACTCGCCACGGCGGGTCGAAGTGGTGCCAAGTCAGATAGGGATTGCCACAGCCAGCAACTGGACAGCAGAAGCCAACTTCCGCGCGAAGCGCGCGCAGCACCGCCGCGGGGACTGCCGGTCGACTCATTGATAAAGAATGACATGCGATTCGCAATAATCGCACGCGGGGGTCATCTGCCGATTCGAGGAATTACGTCGCTGCCACGCCGGCTGGTGCAGATAAATCAACACCGAGCGCCCACATCGTACCGGGCAGGCCCGGCCCGCGAATGCCTTTCTCCACTTCGCGGGGATGCCATGCCGATCGCGCTGTAGTCCAGTCAGCCTGCGCGACGCGGCTGGTACCAAGTGAGCAACAACCACCTCCAGCAGCCACCCTCGCACCTGGACAAGGCTGGGCCTTCAGCCGCGATGACGATCGCTTCACCACAGGGCCAGTGGGTTCTACGGTACGAACGAGTCAACGAGGAGCGCCAACCAAGCGGCTCTCCGAGTGACTATGCGCTGGCCGGGCGGCACCCCCGGACACAGCCCGTCACGTACGGTTTCAGGCCTGGGAAGCGCCTCCCGGCCCGGCGCGGCCAGTCCCCTACAAGCAAGGAGTCGGGGGTTCGAGTCCCTCTGCTCCCACCGAGCGTCCGTCCCGATCCCCCCAGAGGCCGGGCGGGCCCCACCACCAGCGGTGATGCGAGATCGCGCCCGGCGCCGGGTCGACGTCAGCGCAGACCGATGTTCGCGGAGTACGTCTGACCGTCCTCCAGGCTGACTCCGATTCGCCAGTAGTTGCCGCCCGTCCCGGACTTGTAGTTGTACAGGTACTGCTGGGCGGCGCTGTCGTACTTGAAGGTGCTCCCGCTGTCGGCAGCGGCTGAGTAGACGCTCTCGTCGACGGGGGCACTCATGCTGCTGCCCTTGGCCGGAGTCAGCCAGGCCGGTGCGCCGACCGCGGCCAGCACGCTGCCGTCGGCCCGCTTGAGCTGGAACTTCGTCGGCACGGTGCTGCCGGCCTTGAACACGCTGGTCGAGGTGCCGACCTGGTGGGCGGTGTCGTTGATCGGCTGCAGGAACCCGTCGAACCGGTAGATCACCCGGTAGCTCCCGGTCACCGAATTGACGTTGCCCGCTCGATCAGTCGCGGTCGCGGTGAAGGCGAAGGTGCCGACCCCGTTGGCGTTCCCGCCGGTCACGGTGACCACGCAGGAGGCCACCCCGGAGAAGCTGTCGGTCGCGGTGCACGTCGGAGCCGGCGCCGTGCCGAGCAGGTACGTGCCGCCTGCGACGTTCACGCCGGCCGTCGTCAGGGTGGGCTTCTCCTGGTCGATGGTGATCCCGCTCAGCACCGTGGCTGCGGTGTTGCCCGCCTTGTCAGTGGCGACGCCCGAGGTTGCATTGGACCCATTGGCCGACAGCACGACCGGATCGGGGCAGGTAGCTACGCCGGACAGCCCGTCGGAGCAGGTAAACGTCACGGTCACCGGCCCGGCGTACCAGCCGCTCGCGGTCTTGGTGCCCTTGGTCACCGCCGCGCTGATCACCGGCGCGGTCTTGTCCAGCTTCACCGTCACCTGGTCGGTGCCCACGTTGCCCGCGGTGTCGGTGGCTTTGCCCGCGATCAGCTGGCCCGCCGTCTCGGCGGACACCGTGACCGGGGCCGTGACCGACCCCACCCCGGAACCCTTGTCGTCGTCCTTGGCCGAGAAGGTCACCGTGACGTCGGCCTTGTTCCAGTCGTCCGCATTCGGCACCGGCGACAGGCTGTGGTCGACCGTGGGCGCGATGTTGTCCCACTTCAGTGCCACGCTGTTCGGCTTCTCGACGTTGCCGGCCTTGTCCACCGCCCAGTAGGACACCGTCCCGGCGCCCGAGCCGGAGAGCGGGACCTGCACCGTCGTCTTCGCCGCGGCGGTGACGGTCTCGGTGCCACCGTCGACCTTGTAGTGGATTTCCTTGACCCCGGAGAGCCCCGCCTGGTCGGTCGCTGTCAGCTCCACGTCGGCGTTCGAGCCCGTGCAGTACCCGTTGGTCGCGGTGCACAGGTTGTTGGCCGTTGTCGCCGGGGCCGTGCCGTCGATGTTGATCCCGGACACGGTCTTGCCTGACCCGACGTTGCCGGCGATGTCCTTGGGGCTGTCGCTGGTCACGCTCTGGCTGGCGCCGTCGCCCTTGACCAGCTTGCTGGTCGGGCAGAACGCGACCCCGGACAGCGCGTCGAAGCAGGTGAAGTCCACCAGCACCTCGTCGCGGTACCAGCCCGCGGCGTTCGGTTGAGTGGTCGGCCCGCCCTTCACCGTGGGTGCTGTGCGGTCGATCTTGATCCCGCTGACCGAGGCGCTCGCGGTGTTGCCCGCCCGGTCGGCGACGCTGACCGGCCCGGCAGCGAGGTTGCTGCCCTCGCCGCTGACCACACTGGCGGCCGGTTGCGTCGCGGTGTCGATCTTCGACAGGTCGTCGTCGGCCACCCAGGTGACGGTGACGTCGCCGCGGTACCAGCCCGCGCCGTTCGGGTCGTCGACCACCCCGACCAGGGTCGGCTTGGTCTTGTCGATGTTGATCGGGGCGACGTCGGCGCCGCTCCGATTGCCAGCCACGTCCACGGCGTCGCCGTGCACGCTCTGGGCAAAACCCTCGTTCTTCAGCGTGGTGTCGCCGGCGCAGCCCGCCACCCCGTCGATGCCGGAGTCGGCGTCGGAGCAGGTGAACGTGACGTCGACGTCGGTGTTGTTCCAGCCGTTCGCGTTCGGCTGCGGGGACCGCTTGCCGGTGATCGTGGGAGCAATGAGGTCCACCCGCACGGTGGTGCTGGCCTTGTCCTCCGCGTTGCCTGCGACGTCGACACTCCAGTAGATGACCGTGTGCACGCCGGTCGACAGGTCGGCGGTGAACGGCTCCCCGTAGGTCTGCGGATCGCCGCCGTCCACGGTGTAGTAGGTGGCAGCAACGCCGGAGTCCGCGTCGGTGGCGACGAACGAGAACGGCACGCCGCTGGTCACGAACCAGCCGCTGTCCGGGACGATCGGGTTGGTCACCGTCGTGCTGGGCGCCTTGCCGTCGATCCTGAGCACCAGCGGAGCGCCGAACTGCTCGACGTTGCCGGCCGCGTCGGTGCTGTGGAACCGCACCTCGTGCACCCCGTTGCCGCTCACCGAGAATTCACCGGTGTAGTCGGTCTCGTCGCCGTCGTCCACCGTGTAGCTGGTGGACACCTTGCCGGACAGGTTGTCCGTCGCGTCCAGGGTCACCGGAACGGCGCCGGTGTACCAGCCGGACGCCGGCGCCGCCGGCGCCGAGGCGGTGGTGACCGGGGCGTGCCGGTCGATCGTGATCCCGCCGACGGTCTTGGTGGCGACGTTCCCGGCCCTGTCCACGCAGGAGGCGCTGGACGTCAAGGTCTCGCCCTCGCCGGTGACCACGTCGTCGGAGGGCGGGGTGGCCACGCCCGACAGCGCGTCGGTGCAGGACCAGGTCACGGTGACGTCGCCACTGTGCCAGCCGCCGCTGAAGGAGGCGCTGAGCACGGTGTTCCCCGCGGCGTCGGTCACCGAGGCCGAGCGGCTCTGGTTCGCGCCCTCGCCGATCGTGTCGGCCTTCGGCGATCCGGAGACCCCGGACAGCGCGTCGTCGGCCGAGTAGAGGACGGTGACGTCGTCGCGGTACCAACCCGCAGCGTTCTTGTCGCCGACCACGGTGGCGGTGATCGTCGGCTTGGTCAGGTCGATGCGGACGGATGCCTGGTCGGTCGCGGTGTTGCCCGCGCCGTCGGCGGCGGTACCGGTGACGGTGTGGCTGCCCTCGGCGCTCTTGGTCACCGGCGAGGTGCAACTCGCGACGTCAGCGCCGCCCTGGTCGGCACAGTCGAAGGTGACGGTGACCTGGCCGTTGGTCCAGCTGCCGTCGGCGTAGCCCGCCGGGGTGAAGGAGTGGCCGATCGTCGGTGCGGTCTTGTCGATCCGCACCGTGAAGCTCTGCTTCTGCTCGGTGTTGCCGGCCTTGTCGGTGCTCCACGCCTGCACCGTGTGGCTGCCCTCGTCGGACACGGTCACCTCGGTGCCGGCCTGGGTGCTGCCGCTGTCCACGGTGTAGTGGGTGCTGACAACGCCGGAGAGGTTGTCGGCGGCGGCCAGGCTGAGGGTGACGGATCCGTTGGTCCAGGTGTTGGAGCCGCCGCTCACCGCGGTGGTCGGGGCCGTGCGGTCGATCTTGACCGCGGGGCTGCTGATCGTGGTGGTGGTCAGGCCGTCGCCGTTGGTGACGCTCTGGCTGCTGGTGAGGCCGGTGCCCTCGCCGCCGATGGTGGTGTCGGCCGGGTCAGTCGGGATGCCCGACTCCGGGTCGGAGGCCGTCCAATGCACGGCTACGTCGTCCCGGTACCACCCGTTGGCGTTGGGCTGAGTCGTCGGTGTGCCGCTGAGCAACGGCGCCGAGCTGTCCTTCACGGTGACGTCGACCGACGTGCTCTTGGTGTTGCCGGCTTTGTCCTTCGCCGTACCGGTGACCGTGCCGTTCTGGCTCACCGTGACGCCGTTGGTCGCGGAGCCGGCCGCAAGGCAGGTGTCGATGCCGGAGTCGCCGGAGTCGGTGCAGGTGAAGGTGACGGTGACCGTTCGGTCCGGGTTGGTTGTCTGGCTGGCGGTGATGGCCGGAGCAGCCTTGTCCACCCGGACGGTCAGGGAGCCGGATCCCGTGTTGCCCACCTTGTCCGTGGCGGTGCTGGTTCGGGTGACGATGCCGTCCGCCGATTCAGTAGACGAGGCGGGTGTCGGCCCCGAAGCCACCCCCGCTCCGGCGTCGGCGGCAGACCAGGTCAGGGTCGTGGGGGCGCTGTTCCAGCCGGCCCCGTTGGCGACGGGAGAGAGGCTCCCGGTGACCACCGGGGCGGTGTTGTCGGCTGAGTACGTCGCCTGCGCGGAGTTGGTCTGTCCGGTGCAGTTGTTGGCGTTGAAGTTGGGGGACGCAGCCACGGTGACCGCTTGGGTGCCCTCACCGGCGGGCGCGGTGGTGACGAAGGACCACGAACTCTTCGCCGTGGCGGAGGTCTGCTTGCTGGCGAAGGCGCCGCTCACCTGAACGCACTTGGTGTCGCTGCTGGTGACCACGGTCAGCGTCAGGCTGGCGCCGGCCTTCGCGTAGAGCACGCCGCCCGTGGTGGCAGTGCCGGTGCCACCGCTGAAGGTCGCGGACGCGACCGTTGAGGCAGCCGCGCCCGGCAGGTGCGCCGTCGAGAGAGCGGCGACTGCCGCGAGGAACAACGCGCCTCCGCGCAGGATGCCGAGCGGCTCATGCCGCCTGGTCCGTGAGGTCCGCCGCGCGGACGAGCTGACGACCATGATGTCCCGTTGCCCCCTTCGAGCACGACCGGCCGTCCTCGGCCAGCGGGGCACACGCTAAAACGAGGCCGCCGAGCGAATGTGCCGATTCGGAACCGAATGCAAGAGCGGGGGCGTTCAAATCTCTAAACGCCGAGGTGGCGCGTCATACCTGCTGTTGCGTCGCGTCGTCAGGTCCGTCCGGCACTGCGTACGGGGGAGGTTTCAGAAACGGCCCACGAGATATTCCCGGCCTTCGTACGATTCCCGTGTGTTCCTCGCCTGGTGCGGTACGGCCGCCCTTCTGGCGCGATGACTCCTCGCGTCCGCCTGGTGCTGGCCACTGCTGACAGCGACCTCCGCGAGCGCCTTCGTGAGGGCTTCCAGACCACCGTGGTCGAGATCTGTGGCGAGGCATCCGACGCCGACGAGGCGGTCCGTTTGGTCGTGCACGTTCAGCCCGACGTAGCCCTGCTCGATCTGGAGTTGCCGGGCGGCGGCATCAGGACGGCGGCGTTCATCGGCCGATACCCCGCTGTTTCGGTGGTGATGCTGACCCGGTTCGCCGACGACCGCTATTTCCTCGACGCGCTCCGGGCGGGCGCGACAGGCTTCCTGATGTCCAGTGAGCAGCCGGCTGACCTCGCCGTCGCGCTACGCCGAGCAGCCGCGGGACAGGCGATTCTGTCCCCCGAATTCGTCACCCGGATCGTTCACGAGGTGCGCTCCCCCCGCGTACCTCTGCGCCGGGAGACGCCCGCCATCGCGAGACGACTGACCGCGCGGGAATGGGAGGTGATGGACCTGCTTGCCGAGGGTCTGTCGACGGACCAGGTGGCGCGACGACTCTTCCTCTCGCCGACCACGGTGCGCGTACACATCTCGACAGTCCTCCGCAAGCTCAAGGTGCACGATCGGCAGTCGGCTCTTCGGCTGCTGGGCGCACCCGAGGCCGGGCTTCCGGCGCCTGCGAGCGTGGGCGCCGTCGGGTCAGTGCCCGGCGAGGATGTCTTTGAGGATGGCGATCCCGATGGACAGCGCCAGCACCACGATGCCGAATCCGACGGCAAAGACGTGTCGTACCCCGCCGCTGCGCGCCACCGCGAAGCCCATGCCGCCGATCAGGCCGCCTAGCACCAGTTCAGCTGTCCGGAGACGCCACGGGTCCGGAACGACGACGGCGAGGAACGAGGCCGGGACGGCGACGGCAATCGCGCCGAGAATCTGAGCTCCGGCGGTGAACAGGTCTTCGTCGCGCATCTGACCGCCGCGCACCAAGCGGGTCGACATCCGAAAGGCGAACCAGTGGGCCACTGCGAGGCCGACGGTGATCCCCCAGATCGTCTTCACGACGTTCAGGTCGCTGTCCGCCTCGGCGCCGGCGATCAACGCCGCCAGCACACAGATCGCGACGTACAGGCCCATCGTGAAGGCCTCGCGACGAAACTCCTCGGCGTTCTCGGCGGGAGGGGCGGTGGCAGCGGTGGCGTCGACCATGGGGGGATGATCCCATCCACGCGCAGCCGAGGGCGAGGCTCCACGCCAAATCGTCTACGGTTCGTAGGAAAGCGAGCGGTCCGCTGTTACGAGCGCGTTGGCCCTGGTCAGGGGCGCCGTTCGGCGACCAGCACCGGTATCAACCGACGGGTCTTCAGCTGGTACCCGGCGTACGGCGGAAATGCCTCGACCGCGCGCTGCCACCACACCTCGCGCTCCTCGCCCTCCAGCTCGCGGGCGGTGGCGTCCCAACGCTCAGCACCGTCCTGAACCATCAGTGCCTCCGGATCGGCCTTGAGGTTGAGGTACCACTCGGGATGCTCCGGCGCGCCTCCCTTCGATGCGACCAGGGCGTACACGCCGTCGTGTTCCACGCGCATCAGCGGCATCTTGCGGAGCTTCCCGCTCCGACGTCCCCGCGTGGTGAAGATGACAACCGGGAGCCCTGTCTGCCGCTGCAGGTGCCCTTGCCGACCGTCAGTCGCCTCGTACAGCGCGACCTGCTCGCGCACCCACGAGGCCGGGCTCGGCTTGTACTCTCCACTCAAAGGCATAGCCCAACGATAGATCTCGCGTGCTCAGAGGGCAGCGACGCTGGCCAGAACATCGTCCACGGGTCTGGACTGATCGATGGCCGCCAGCTGGCGGTACCGAATCACACCAGACGAGTCGAGGATGAACGTCCCGCGACCGGCGACGCCGAGGTCAGGGTCGAACACGCCGTAGCGACGAGCGATCTCCCCATGCGGCCAGTGATCGGTGATCAGGTCGAACGTCAGCCCCTGCTGATCCGCGTACGCACGCAAGCTGAACATGGTGTCGCAGGAGATCGCGACGAGCCGGGCACCCGCCTCGGCGAAGCGGGTCTGTCGCTGCTGCAGCGCCGCCAACTCACTGCCGCAGACGCGGGAGAACGCCCACGGGTAGAAGAAGAGGACAGCGGGGGCGCCGGCCAGGTCCCGCACGCTGACCCTCTCGCCGTGCTGATTGCGCGCGCTGAAATCCGGCGCAGCGGCGCCCAGCGCCACGGCCGCAGGAACCGGGCCCGTCACCCTGCGCGGTCTGGACCCTGCGTCACCGACGCGAGCCCTTGGGCCTGACCAGGCGATTTGCTGCCCAGTCCGCGGATACAGACGCGCTGCTGGTCAGTGCCAAACCAGCGGTGACCGCCGACTCCGCGAGATCTGCCGCATCCAGGTAACCCGAACGCCCGACCTTGGGCGTCATCAGCCAGATGTAGCCGGTATCGCTCAGGTCCGTCAGAGCGTCTACCAGCCCGTCCACCAGGTCGCCGTCCCCTTCGCGCCACCACAGCAGCACCAGGTCTACGGCCTCCATGGCCTCTTCGATCAATTCGCCGTCCACGGCGTCCTCGATGAGGACTCTGAGTGCGTCATCGACATCGGCATCCCAGCCGAGTTCCTGCACGACCAACCCGCTGACCAAACCGAGCTTGTCGGCCGTGCTGCGGGCCTGCTGAGCGCCCGTCTTGCTCACCATGTCGATGCCTCCGGCGGGCGCATGGCTGAGCGCCCACCTCCACGCAATGCACCCCGTGTCACGCGAGACGAGGTCCCGCCCATCTCTGCGTGCCGCCTCCCTTCCATCGCCACCCGCTCGCCGCGCCATGGCTCGAACCCCAATGAAACCGTTCAGCCCCAAGCCTGCCAGAGCGCCCCGGAGTGCGAAACCCTTCACCACACCACACCCGCAGGCGGCTGACGCCGCTGGGTGCCGGGGCGCGGCGGGAAGTGACAGGATGGGGGCGCGAGTCCGCGACTTTGCCCGCCAGCCACACCCCCGGCTGGCTCAGACGAAGGAGTTCGAATGGCAGCAGCAGGCCGACCCGGCGGAGCCGGTGGGCAAGGACCACGGCCGGCGATCACCGCCGAAGGTTTGCCCAGCCAACTTCCTGACATCGATCCGGAAGAGACCGCAGACTGGCTGGAGTCGCTGGAAGGGCTGCTGGACGAGAAGGGCAAGCAACGCGCCCGCTTCATCATGCTCAAATTGCTCGAACGGTCGCGACAGAAGCAGATCGGACTTCCGGCACTGCGTAGCAGCGACTACATCAACACCATCCCGCCGGAGTCCGAGCCCTGGTTCCCCGGTGACGAGCACATCGAACGCCGGCTGCGCGCCTACATCCGCTGGAACGCCGCGATCATGGTCAGCAAGGCGAACCGGAAGGGCCTCGAGGTCGGCGGCCACATCGCCACGTACCAGAGCGCTGCCAGCCTGTACGAGGTCGGCTTCAACCACTTCTTCCGCGGCAAGGACCACCCCGGCGGCGGTGACCATGTCTTCATCCAGGGGCATGCTTCCCCGGGCGTCTACGCCCGCGCCTACCTCGAGGGCCGGCTGTCCTCGGCGCAACTCGACGGCTTCCGCCAGGAGGTCTCACGTGGGGCCGGCAACGGCCTGTCGTCGTATCCGCACCCGCGGCTGATGCCGAACTTCTGGGAGTTCCCCACGGTGTCGATGGGGCTCACCGGCATCCATTCCATCTACCAGGCCAGGTTCAACCGCTACCTGCACAACCGGGGCATCAAGGACACCTCCGACCAGCGCGTCTGGGCGTTCATGGGAGACGGCGAGATGGGCGAGCCCGAATCGCTCGGCGCCATCCGGATCGCCTCCCGTGAGGGGTTGGACAACCTCACCTACGTGATCAACTGCAACCTGCAGCAGCTCGATGGGCCGGTGCTCGGCAACGGCAAGATCGTTCAGGAACTCGAGTCGTTCTTCCTCGGCGCTGGTTGGCACGTGATCAAGGTGCTGTGGGGCCGGGACTGGGATCCGCTGCTGGCCGCAGACGCCTCGGGCGCCTTGGTGAACAAGATGAACACCACGCCCGACGGCCAGTTCCAGACCTACCTCGTCGAAGACGGTGCCTACATCCGGAACAACTTCTTCGGCGAGCCTCGGCTCGCCCGCCTGGTGGCGAACATGTCCGACGAGCAGATCAAGGTGCTCTCCCGCGGCGGCCACGACTACCGCAAGGTCTACGCCGCGTACAAGGCGGCCACCGAGCACGTCGGGCAGCCGACCGTCATCCTCGCCCAGACCGTCAAGGGCTGGACGATCGACGCACTGGAGGGCAAGAACGCCACCCACCAGATGAAGAAGCTGACCACCAAGGACCTGAAGGCGTTCCGCGACCGGTTGTACCTGGAGATCAGCGACGACCAGCTCGAGGATCCCTACAACCCGCCGTACTTCCACCCTGGCGAGGATTCCGACGAGATCGAGTACCTGCGCGAGCGACGGCGGGCGCTGGGCGGATTCATCCCGGAACGCCGGGTCAAGCCGACCATCATCAAGCTCCCCGGCGACGAGGCATACGCGCCGCTGATGGAGCCGGTCGCGGCCAAGGTGGCCACCACCCAGGCGTTCGTCCGGCTGCTCCGCGACCTGATGCGGGACAAGGAGATCGGCCACCGCATCGTGCCGATCGCGCCCGACGAGTTCCGCACCTTCGGCATGGACTCGATGTTCCCGACGGCGAAGATCTACAACCCGCACGGCCAGACCTACGAATCGGTCGACCGCAAGCTGCTGCTGTCGTACAAGGAGTCCGAGAAGGGCCAGTTGCTGCACGAGGGCATCTCGGAAGCAGGTGCGATGGGGTCGACGATCGCCGCCGGCGCCGCCTACGCCATGCACGGTGAGCCGATGATCCCCGTCTACATCTTCTATTCAATGTTCGGATTCCAGCGGACCGGTGACTCGATCTGGGCGATGGCCGACCAGCTGTCGCGCGGCTTCCTGATCGGCGCCACGGCCGGCCGGACGACGCTGACCGGCGAGGGCTTGCAGCACGCCGACGGACACTCGCCGTTGCTGGCGGCGACCAACCCGGCGGTGGTGCACTACGACCCGGCGTTCGCGTTCGAGGTCGGTCACATCGTGCAGGAGGGCATCCGCCGGATGTACGGCCACGACGACCCCGACCATCCGGACGGGGAGAACGTCATCTACTACGTGACCGTCTACAACGAGCCGGTCGACCAGCCGGGCGCACCGGAGGGCCTCGACCCAGAGGCCTTGCTCAAGGGCCTCTATCACTACTCCTCGCCGACCCTCGACGGAGATGACAAGCCCCGCGTGCAGTTGCTCGCCTCGGGCGTGGCGATGGGTGCGGCGCTCAAGGCCCAGCGGATGCTGGCTGATGAGTGGGGCGTGGCCGCCGACATCTGGTCGGTGACCTCGTGGAACGAACTCCGCCGCAACGCGCTGGATTGCGAGGAGTACAACCTCAGCCACTTCGGCGATGAGCGGCGGGTCCCGTTCGTCACCACCGCACTCCAGGGCGCACCCGGCCCGGTGGTAGCCGTCAGCGACTACATGCGCGCCGTGCAGGACCAGATCGCACCATGGGTGCCGAACACCTGGTTCTCACTCGGCACCGACGGTTTCGGCTTCGCCGATACCCGTGCAGCTGCCCGGAGGTTCTTCAAGGTCGACGCGGAGTCGATCGTGGTCGCGGCGCTCGATGCGCTGGGCCGCGACGGCAGCTATGACGGTGGAGCGTCGGCACAGGCCTTCGAGCGCTACGGCGTCGGCGATCCGACCGCCGTCGCCGGAGTCGCCCAAGAGGGCGCCGGGGCCTGACCCTGGTCTGAGCGTCTCAGCGGCCGGCCCCTCTCCCGGGGGTCGGCCGCGCTTTCTCGATCGCAGCCGACTGGCCAGCGCGGTCCGGGCGCGTCCTCAGCTCAGGCCTGGATGCCGCGCCGCAGTGCGGCCTTGGTGTCGGACACGGCTTGCCGGTTGCCGGCCACGTGCCAGCCGACGCCGCCGACGTCGAACGTGTCCGCCGTGCCTCCGGCGCCGATCACCAGCGCAGCGCCGGGATACCAGTCCCATGGGTGCAGGTTGGCCTGCAGGAACACTCCCAGGCGTCCGCTGGCGACACCGGCGAGGTCGATCGACGCCGATCCGAGCATCCGCACCGTCGCCGAGGCCGCCGCCGCCGACTGCCATGCGGCGAGCCGCGCGCGGTCGCCGAGATGACGTGGGTGGTAGTAGGTCGCGACCGACACGTCGTGCAACGGAGCGTCGCCGAGCAGTGCCACGGGAGCGCCGTTGAGCGAGGTCGCGACGGAGCGCCCACCGACCCAGAGTTCGTCGGTAGCCGGGTAGTAGACGGCCCCGAGGACGGGACCCTCGTCGTCGACGAGCCCGATCGCCGAACACCAGTACGGAACCCCGGAGAGGAAGTTGTACGTGCCGTCGACCGGGTCGACGTACCAGGTGCGGCCGCTGCCGGCCTTGCTCGCGCCCTCCTCGCCGACCATCCCGTCGTCGGGGCGCTGCGCGCCGAGCGCCTCGGCGACCAGCGACTCCGCCGCCCGGTCGGCCTCGGAGACCACATCGGAGACCGATGTCTTGTACTGGGTCTTGAGCCCGCGGGCCAACATCCCCGCGGCAAGCGAGCCTGCCTCGCGCACGAGAGATGCCGCCAGGCTCGCGTCGTCCACGCGCCGACACTAGCCGACCGGGTGGCCGAGCCGCGCCGGGAGCCGAACGGCACTGCCCTGGCCCGCTGCCGATTCGACTAGCCTCGCGCTGTGCGGGACGCAGTGCAGACTCGCCCTGTCGGGCCACCGGACCTTGGCGACCTTGCACGACTGTTCGAAACCAGCCGCAACACGCGGCACTGCTGGTGCATGTCCCCGTGCTCCTCGGCCGGCCGGTTCGCGATCGGCTGGCTGACTGGGGGCAACCGCGATCGATTCGCCGCGCTGGCACGCAGCGGGCATCCGATGGGCGTGCTGGCCTCGATCGCGCGCGAACCGGTCGGATGGGGAGCGTGCGGACCGCGATCTCGGTACCGCGCGTCACCCGCCGGCCGCATCCTGTCCGGCCGGGACCGGGCCGAGGACGACCGGGTCTGGCTGGTCGCCTGCGTCTTCGTCGCTGAGGCCTGGCGCGGCCGCGGGATCGGCGAGGCGGTCGTCGACGCGTCGGTGGACCTCGCTGCTGGTGCCGGAGCGATCGCCATCGAGGCCTGGCCCAGCACCTCCAACGACCCCACCTCGTCCGCAGCGTTCCAGGGCCGGGAGCAGGTGTTCGCCCAAGCAGGTTTCCGGCCGATCGACTGGCCGGCACCGGGCCGCGTCCTGATGCGTCTCGATCTCCGCTCGGCGTGACTCGCTACGGTGGAGGGATGCCGCACGCTCACTGGACCGGTGCCGACCTTCCCGATCTGACCGGCCGACGAATCGTCATCACCGGTGCGAACAGCGGAATCGGCTTGGAAGCTGCTCGTCTGCTGGCCGGGGCGGGCGCAACGGTGACCCTGGCGGTACGAGACCGGCAACGGGGTGACGACGCGGCGGCCGCAATCGGGTTCGACGTCACCGTGCGGACATTGGACCTTGCCGACCTGGACTCGGTGCGCAGCTTCGCTGCGGATACCACCGAGCCGATCGATGTCCTGATCAACAACGCCGGGGTGATGGCGGTCCCGCTTCGCCGGACGGCGCAGGGCTTCGAGTCGCAGCTCGGAGTGAACCACCTCGGTCACTTCGCCCTGACCAATCTGCTCCTCCCGCGGATCACCGACCGCGTCGTGACGGTCGCGTCGGAGGAGCACCGGCGAGGCCGGATCGACCTCAACGACCTCAACTGGGGCCGCCGCGCCTACGAAACGTGGGGAGCGTATCGGCAGTCCAAGCTGGCCAATCTCCTCTTCACCCTCGACCTCCAGCGGCGGTTGGCGGCCGCCGGGTCCGCCCTCCGGGCGATGGCGGCCCACCCCGGCTATGCCGCCACCAACCTGCAGTCGCACACCGGCAACCCGATGGTCGGTCGGCTGCTGCTGGTGACCAACCGAGTGCTCGCGCAGAGTGCCCAGATGGGTGCCCTCCCGCTCGCCTTCGCCGCGACCCAGGACATTCCCGGCGGCAGCTACCTCGGCCCGGACGGACGCGGCGGTCTGCGCGGCTATCCGACCCTCGCCGGCCGCAGCGCAGCCGCCAGCGACCCCTCGCTGGCCGCGCAGTTGTGGGCAGCCTCGGCCGAACTCACCGGCGTCGACTTCCCGCTCTGACAGGTCGCAGTCGCCCGTGCCTCAGCCGGACCTGCCGCACCACGCGAGTAGCCGCTCGGCCGGCCAGGTGTTGATCACCCGATCCGGGTCGAGGCCCGCGGCATCCGCACGCTCGCACCCGTAGGCGGCGAACTCCAGCTGCCCGGGCGCGTGCGCGTCGGTGTCGATGGCAAACAGGCACCCGGCCTCGATCGCGAGTCGGAGCAACTCGTCGGGCGGGTCGCGCCGCTCCGGACGCGAGTTGATCTCCACAGCCACGTCGAAGGCTCGGCACGCCTCGAAGACGACTTCCGCGTCGAAGACCGACGGCGGCCGGGTACCGCGCTCGCCCTCGATCAACCGGCCGGTGCAGTGGCCGAGCACGTTGGTCCGCGGGTTCGCAATCGCCGCAACCATCCGGTGCGTCATCGTCTCGGAGTCAGAACGGAGCTTCGAGTGCACGCTGGCTACCACGACGTCCAGCTCGGCGAGCAGGCCGTCGTCCTGATCGAGCCCCCCGTCCTCGAGGATGTCGACCTCGATCCCGCGCAGGCATCGAAACGGGGCGAGTTCGGCGTTCAGGTCGCCGACCACGTCCAGCTGCTGCCGCAACCGCTCGGCGCTGAGGCCACGTGCGACGGTGAGCCGCGGCGAGTGGTCGGTGATCGCGCAGTACTGGTGACCGAGGCTGATCGCCGTCAGCATCATCTCCTCGAGCGAACTCCCGCCGTCGGACCAGGTGGAATGGCAGTGCAGGTCGCCCTTCAACGCCGCCCGCATGCGCTGCCCGCCGCTCGTCAGCGGCACCTTCTCCGCCCGCAGCTTCTGCAGGTACTCCGGAATCTGCCCGTTCATCGCCTGAGTGATCACCAGTGCGGTCTTGGGCCCGACACCGGTCACGCTGTTCCAGCTGCCCTTGGCCTGGTGCTCGCCCCGCTCTGCGTCCGCCATCCGGGCGACCGCCTCGGCGGCAGTCCGGTATGCGCGAACCCGGTAGGTGTCGGCACGCGACCTCTCGAGCAGGAACCCGATCTCGCGGAGCGCCTCAGCCGGATTCACCGGGCCGCCTGGCGGCGAGGCCTCGGACGCAGCGGGACGGTCGGCATCGGCGGCGCCTCCATCACCCGCTCGCCCGGGGCGACGACGGGAGGGAACTGGTCGGCGCGGGACTCCCATGCCCGGCGGGCGTCGACGATCTCCTGATGGCTGCGGCCGACGAAGTTCCACCACATCACCAGTTCCTCGGCGAACGGCTCACCCCCGAGCAGCAGGGCTCGCACGCCCGTCGCCGTCGCCAGTTCCATCGCCCGTCGGCCGCAGCCGAGGTAGAGCAGCTGGTCGACGACGGCCGTGGTCCCGCCGGCGGTGAGCGAGCCTTCGACCACGAAGAGCGCGTACTCGTAGTCGGGGCGGAGCTGGAGTCGAACGTCGGCGCCAGGCTCCGCTTCGAGATCGGCACCGCACAGCGGCGAAAACGTCCGGGCGGGCGAGGTGACCCCGGCCAGTTCACCGAGCAACACCGTGCCGCGCCAGCGGTCTCCGGAGATGTGCGGCAGGTCGTCGTAACTCGCGAACGACGGCTCGGTGAACCTGGCGGCGTCCGGCAGGGCCACCCAGAGCTGAACCCCGTGGAGCATCGGCGGGTGGTCGGGCCGCGAGAGTTCGGTGTGCACGATTCCACGGCCAGCGGTCATGATGTTCAGCTCGCCGGGCCGGACAGTGGCGAGAGAGCCGACGCTGTCGCGGTGCTCGACCTCCCCCTCGATCAGCCAGGTGACCGTCTGCAGACCAGTGTGCGGGTGCGCCCAGACCTGCATCCCGGCCGACCGGGCCACGTCTTCCGGGCCGTAGTGATCCAGGAAGCACCACGCACCGACCATCCGGATCACGCGGTCGGGCAACGCTCGGGCTACCTCCGTCGTCTTGCCGAGGTACACCCGGCGAGACGTGATCAGCAGCTCCTCCGGACCTGACTGGCCGGACCCGCCGCAGATGTACGCCTCGGGTCGCGGATCCCGATCGCTCACCAGCGCCCTCCACCCCACGTTCGTCTCGCCGCTGCCGACGGCGACGGCACTACAGTCAGCCTATGGCGGCGAGCGCGCGTGGCATCAGCCGCTCGTTGCTGCCCTCGGCGAAGACCCGCGCCACCATCGCGAAACGCCTCTCCGCCAACGCCGGCGCGATGACCACTGCGACGATCGCGGAGATGGAGAACCGGCACCAATGGTTCCGCCACCTCGATGCAGAGCACCGTTCGTCCATCACCCTGGTGGCGCAGGCCGGCATCGACGGGTTCGTTCGCTGGTTCGCCGCCCTGGACTTGCAGCCGCCGGCAACCTCCGACGTGTTCGGCTCGGCACCCCGAGAACTGGCCCGCAAGATCTCGCTGTACCAGACCGTCGAGCTGGTGCGCACCACCATCGACGTGGTGGAGAGCCAGATCGAGGAACTGATGCCCAAGCCGGACCGGACGGTCCTGCAGGCAGCGATCCTGCAGTACAGCCGGGAGATCGCCTTCACCGCCGCTGAGATCTACGCACGCGCGGCGGAGATGCGCGGAGCGTGGGACGAGCGGCTGGAAGCGCTGGTGGTCGACGCGGTGCTGCGCGGCGAGACCGACGAAGGCGTGCTGTCCCGCGCCGCCACCCTGGGCTGGCACTCCCCCGACGCGGTGGTCGTGATCGTCGGACCAGCTTCGGTGATCGACGGCCCGCAAGCCCTGGAGGCGATCCGGCACGCAGCGGCGATTGCCGGCGCGGACATGCTCGGGGCGGTGCAAGGCGACCGCATGGTGGTGATCGTCGGCGGCGCCGGCGTCAGCGACCGCGATGTCGCACTTGCGCTGGTCACCAAGTTCGTCACCCACTTCGGACCGGGTCCAGTCGTCATCGGGCCGGCCGTCGAACACCTGATGGACGCCGCCAGTTCCACCCGGGAAGCCCTCTCCGGCTATCGGGCGGCGCCCGCCTGGCCCGAGGCGCCGCGCCCCGTGGCCGCTCATGACCTGCTTCCGGAGCGCGCCCTCTCCGGCGATGGCCATGCCCGCCGCGCTCTGGCCCGTGACATCTACGACCCGCTCCACGCAGCCGGGGGGAGCCTGCTGGAAACGCTGGTCACCTTCCTCGACCACGGGTTGTCGGTCGAGGCCGCGGCGCGCGCCCTGTTCGTCCATGCCAACACGGTGCGGTACCGCTTGCGCCGGATCGACGAGGTGACCGGCTACAGCCCGACCGATCCGCGAGACGCCTACGCCCTGCGATTGGCGCTCACCCTCGGCCGGCTGCTCGCACGCGCGCAGCCTGACGAAGCGGTCTGAGCTGCCGCATGACGGTCGCGGCAACCGTGCGCAGGGCCGACGATTCGCGCCGCTGAGGCCTGACGACCGGGGTCCGCTGAGGCCTGACGACCGGAGTCCGCTGAGGCCTGGCGACCGGGGTCCGCTGAGCGCTCGGGATGGCGTCCGCTGAGGCGTTGTAGGAATCACACAATCGGGCGTCCGAAGATTCGTTGTGTCCCTGCAGAGCGTTCATGCGCTGGTCACGAAATAGTAAAGAGGTGCTTGCAATTGTCGCGCCTGGGCAGGGCGCCCAGACACCCGGATTCCTGGAACCGTGGCTGGCCGAGCCCACCTTCGCCGACCGAATGGCCTGGCTGTCGGCCGTCTCGGGCATCGATCTTGCGCACTACGGCACCAAGGCCGACGCCGAGACCATTCGCGATACCGCCATTGCCCAGCCGCTGCTGGTTGCCTCGGGTTTGCTGGCAGCCGTCGAACTCTTCCCGCACCCCGCCGACGCGTACCCGCTGATCGGGGTCACCGCCGGCCACTCGGTCGGTGAGATCACCGCTGCGGCCGGTGTCGGTGTTCTCTCGGCCGAGCAGGCGATGGTGTTCGTCCGTGAACGCGGCCGGGCGATGGCCGAAGCCAGTGCCGCCCGGCCCACCTCGATGACGGCGGTCGTCGGCGGCAACGCCGAGGACGTGTTGGCTGCGCTCGCCGAGCAGGGGCTGACCGCGGCCAACAACAACGGCACCGGCCAGGTCGTCGCGGCCGGCACCGTCGAGCAGCTGACCGCTTTCGCGGCCAAGCCTCCGGCGCGAACGCGGGTCATCCCGCTGAGTGTGGCGGGTGCGTTCCACACCGAGCACATGCGGCCCGCAGTCGCCCACCTGGCGCGGCTCGCCCGTGCCATCTCCACCCACGACCCGCGGTCCCGACTGCTCTCCAACGCCGACGGCCAGGTGGTCCACGACGGCGACGAGGTGCTTCGGCGGCTGGTTGCCCAGGTCGCTTCGCCGGTCCGCTGGGACCTGTGCATGGCGGCGATGGCGGACCTCGGCGTCACCGGACTGCTGGAGATGCCACCGGCCGGCACGTTGACCGGCATCGCGAAGCGCAACCTCAAGGGCGTGGAGTTGTTCGCCCTGAACACCCCCGACCGGCTGGGCGACGCGCTGGAGTTCGTGCGCCGCCATGGCGCCACCGAACACGGCTCGTCCATCTCCGGCAACCCGACCTGGCGCCTGGTCGTCTCGCCCGGCAAGGGCCAGTTCGCGCGAACCGAGGACATCGAGGCCGACACCGTGCTCCCCAACCACAGCACCGTCGGGATGGTGAAGAACCTGCGCGACGAGATCCCGGTCAGCGCGCCGCACGGCGGCATCGTGGTCGAGTGGCTGGTGGAAGACGGCGATCCCGTCTCCCCTGGTCAACCGCTGCTGCGCCTGCATCCGACGGTGGAGAGCGACGACGCGACAGAGGTCACCCGGTGAGTCTTGACGGCGACGTCTCGGTCGCCGGGGCCAGCACCGGAGGCGGCGCCCGATGACGCTGCGCATCGCCCGCGGGGTGCCGGCGGCCTCGATCCTCGGAATCGGCGGCTACCGGCCGCGCCGGGTCGTCGACAACGCCGAGATCTGCACCATGATCGACTCCTCCGACGAGTGGATCAGGACCCGGTCGGGCATCGTCGAACGGCGCTGGGCGTCGCCGGACGAGACGATCCAGGCAATGTCGGTCGCCGCTGCGCGCACCGCACTCGCCCGGGCCGATATCGCCCCCGGCCAGATCGACACCGTGATCGTGTCCACGGTCACCCACCTGTCCCAGACGCCTGCCGCGGCAACCACCATCGCCAGCAAGCTCGGCGCGACCGGAGCCGCAGCATTCGACATCTCCGCAGCCTGCGCGGGTTTCTGCTACGCCACCGCCATGGCTGACTCGTTCATCCGCAGCGGCACCTCCAAGTACGTTCTCGTCATCGGCGTGGAGCGGCTCAGCGACATGACCGACAGGTCTGACCGCTCCACCGCGTTCCTGTTCGCCGACGGGGCCGGCGCAGCGGTGCTCGGGCCGAGCGAGCGGCCCGGCGTCGGCCCGGTCGTCTGGGGTTCCGACGGTGACCAGGCCGGGCTGATCCGGCAGAGCGAGCCCTGGGATTCCCTCCCTCCCGACGGTGGCGCGACTCCGCCGGTGTTGCGGATGGACGGCAACCCCGTCTTCAAGTGGGCGTCCTACACGATGGCCAAGGTTGCCGCCGAGGCGCTGGATGCCGCCGGCGTCGCGCCGGAGGAGATCGAGGTCTTCGCACCACACCAGGCCAACATGCGGATCACCGACGCGATGCTGCGGGCGCTGAAACTGCCGACCTCGGTGGTGGTGGCGCGCGACATCGCCCACCAGGGAAATACCTCGGCCGCGTCCATCCCACTCGCCCTGGAGAGGCTGCTCGAATCGGGCCAGGCGCGCAGCGGCCAAACCTGCCTGATCATCGGCTTCGGCGCCGGCCTGGCATACGCCGCACAGGTGGTGGTGCTGCCGTGAGCGCGCGCGTCGGAGCCGGCCCACAGTCGCGACGGCCCAGCCGTCCCAGTCACGCGGCGTCGCAGCGTGCGGCGTCCGCCCGACCCTGACCTGTACGAGTTCCACCCAACCAGAAGGAGCACAGCACATGCCCACCACCGAAGAAGTCCGCACCGATCTCGCCGACATCGTCAACGAGGTCGCCGGGGTCCCGGTCGAGGATGTCCAGCTGGACAAGTCGTTCACCGACGACCTCGACGTGGACTCGCTGTCGATGGTCGAGATCATCTACGCCGCTGAGGAGAAGTTCGGCGTCAGCATTCCCGACGAGGAGGCCAAGAACCTCAAGACCGTCGGCGACGCCGTCGCCTACATCGAGCGCGCCGCGTCCTGATCGCGCGGTGGGGGCGGGGCCGCAGCGGCGGCCCCGTCTCCCGCCCACCACTCCAGCATTCGACCGTCCTTTTCTCGAGGAGTCCCGCCATGTCCCGTACGCGCGTCGTCGTCACCGGAATCGGAGCCACCACCCCGCTCGGGGGTGATGCGCCGAGCACCTGGGAGGCCATGCTGGCCGGGACCTCAGGCGTCCGCGCGATCGCAGAGCCCTGGGCCGCGGAACTGCCGGTTCGGATCGCCGCGATGGCGAAGGTCGATCCCGCGACGGTTCTCGACCGCGTCGAGGCACGCAAGCTCGACCGCACCGCACAACTGGCGGTCATCGCCGCGCTGGAAGCCTGGGCCGACGCCGGTTACGGCCTCAAGGACGACAATCCGGTTGACCGCGACCGGTTGGGTGTGGCCATCGCCACCGGCATCGGTGGCCTGCAGACCCTGATCGGCAACTGGGACGTCCAGCAGGCCAAGGGTCCCCGCGGGGTCAGCCCCTTCGCCATCCCGATGCTGATGGGGAACGCGTCCGCAGCCAACGTCGGGCTCAAGCTCGGCGCGCGCGCCGGCGTGCACACCCCCGTCTCAGCCTGTGCCTCCAGCAACGAGTCGATCGCCCTCGGCCTCGACATGATCCGGCTCGGCCGCGCCGATGTCGTGGTGGTCGGCGGCACCGAGGCGTGCGTGCACCCGATGCCACTCGCCTGCTTCGCCCGGATGCGCGCGATGAGTGTGCGCAACGACGAGCCCGAGCGGGCCTCCCGTCCCTGGGACGTCGACCGCGACGGCTTCGTCATGGGCGAGGGCGCGGCCGTGATGGTGATCGAGTCGCTCGAGCACGCACAGGCGCGCGGCGCGAAGATCTACGGAGAACTCGCCGGCGCCGGGATCACCGCTGACGCCCATGACATGGTCCAGCCGAATCCGAGCGGCGAGACCCAGGCGGCCGCGATGGTCAAGGCGCTGCGCGAAGCCGAACTCCAGCCCGGCGACATCGTCCACGTCAACGCGCACGCGACCTCGACCCCCCAGGGCGACATCACCGAGACCAGTTCCATCCGCCAGGCCCTCGGCGAGCACACCGAGGTGATCGTGAGCGGCACCAAGTCGATGACCGGCCACCTGCTCGGTGGTGCCGGTGCCCTGGAGTCGATGGCGACGCTGCTCGCGCTGCGCGATCGCAAGGCACCGCCCACCATCAACGTCGACAACCCCGAGCCCGAGCTCGGCGTCGACATCGCCACGAAGGTCCGCGACCTGCCCTCCGGTCAGATCGCGGCGATCAACAACTCGTTCGGGTTCGGCGGTCACAACGTCGCCATCGCCTTCACGAACGCCTTTGCCACAGGAGCGTGACATGACCACCACCGCGCCGATCCCGAGCGCCGCTCCGCCGGCCGCGGCCCCCGCCGCACCGGCGAAGGTCAAGGTCGCCCGCGAGGAGGATCCCCGCAATCCGAATTTCCGGCTTCGCGCGCTGCTCGACCACGGCTCGGTGGAGTTGATCACCCCCGACGACGACTCCGGCATGCTGGCCGCCGTCGGCACGGTCAATGGCTGCCGGGTCGTGGCGTTCTGCTCCGACCCGACAGTGATGGGCGGTGCCATGGGGATGGCGGGGTGCGACGTCGTCGTCCGGGCGTATGAACGGGCGATGCACGAGCGGGTGCCGATCCTCGGCATCTGGCACTCCGGCGGGGCACGTCTCGCGGAGGGCGTGCTGTCGTTGCACGCGGTCGGACGGATCTTCCACGCGATGACCCAGGCCTCGGGCAAGATCCCGCAGATCTCCATCGTCCTCGGCTTCGCCGCCGGCGGCGCCGCTTACGGGCCTGCGCTGACCGATCTGGTCATCCTCGCGCCTGAGGGCCGGATCTTCGTCACCGGCCCCGACGTCGTGCGCTCGGTCACCGGCGAGGACGTCGACATGCTGCGGCTGGGTGGCCCCGACACCCACGGCCGGCGCTCCGGTGTGGTGCACCTGGTCGCCGACGACGAGGCTCACGCGATCGACCAGGGTCGCGCGCTGGCCACGCTGCTGGCGAGCCAGGGCTCGACGGCACGGGAGGTCGCCGACGCCGACCTGGCCGCGTTGCTGCCCGAGTCACCGCGTCGGGCGTACGACGTGCACCCCCTGATCAATGGCGTGCTCGACGAGGGGTCAGCGGTCGAACTGCATGCGCGCTGGGCGCCGAACGTCACCATCGCGCTCGGCCGCCTCGGGGGCCGGACGGTCGGCGTGATCGCCAACAATCCCCTTCGGCTGGGCGGCTGCCTGGACTCGCTGAGCGCGGAGAAGGCCGCTCGCTTCGTCCGCATGTGCGACACCTTCGGCGTGCCGCTGGTGGTCATCGTCGACGTCCCGGGCTACCTGCCGGGGGTCGGTCAGGAGTGGGACGGGGTCGTCCGGCGAGGCGCGAAGCTGCTGCACGCCTTCGGCGAAGCAGTCGTCCCCCGCGTCACCCTGGTCACCCGCAAGGCATACGGCGGGGCGTACATCGCGATGAACGCGCGCTCGCTGGGCGCGACCCGTGTGTTCGCCTGGCCGGGTGCAGAAGTCGCGGTGATGGGACCGGTCGCCGCAGTGCGCATCCTGCACCGGCGCAAGCTGGCCGAGGTCCCTGACGATCTGCGTCCGCAGGTGGAGGCCGAACTCGCCGCGGAGCACGAGCGCATCGCTGGCGGCGTGGAGAAGGCCGTCGAGATCGGCGTCGTCGACGAGATCGTCACTCCGGCGCAGACCCGGTCGGCGCTGGCACGGGCGATCCGCGACGCCGACTCCGGCGCGCGTGGCGGGCACACCAACATCCCGCTCTGAGGGGACACTCTGGTGCGGCTAGAGGCGACGAGCCGGGACGACTACTTTGCGGCGGCTGGCGATCGAGCTGAGGATTTGCGGCGGGTCGATGCCGTGGTCCAGCGTCACGCACCCGATCTTGCGCCGACACTGAGCACCGGCATGGGGTCGGCGCCGATGCTCGGGTACGGCGAACAGCCCTATCAGACCCGGTCGATGAAGGCGCCCGGCACCTGGCCGGTGATCGCATTGGCGGCGCAGAAGCGCTACCTGAGCCTCTACGTGTGCGCGATCGTCGACGGGGAGTACCTCGCGGAGCGCTACGCCCAGCGGCTCGGCTCGGTCGACTGCGGCAAGAGCTGCATCCGGTTCACCACAGTGGACAAGCTCGATCTCGACGCACTCGCGGAGTTGCTCGAAGAGGTCAACGCCCGTTTCGTCGCCGGGGAGACGCTGTTCGGCTGACGGTCAGCGGCACCTGGGTTCCGGCCTCAGACCACCTGGTGCAGCCACCGGACGGGCGCGCCGTCGCCGGCGTAGCGGAATGGCTCGAGTTCGGCGTCCCAGGGCTTCCCGAGGAGGTCGTTCAGCTGGTCGGCCAGCTCTGCACCGCCCAGCGCCGCGAGGTTGATGGCATTCCGCAGCCGCTCCTCCGGAACCAGAATGTCACCGTGAAGACCGGTCACCGCGTGGAAGACGCCGAGCGTCGGCGTGTAGGAGTAGCGCTCGCCTTCTGAGTGGGAGGTGGCCTCGGCGGTCACCTCGAATCGCACCCGCTGCCACCCTTTCAGCGCGCCGGCGATGCGGGCGCTGGTGCCGACGGGACCCACCCAGGAGTATTCGGCGCGATAGCTGGCGCGCTCGATGGGCTGCGGCGTCCAGTCGAGGCGCGTAGGCGTGCCAAAAACGCCACCCACGGCCCACTCGATGTGCGGGCATAGCGCGGACGGCGCTGAATGGACGTACAGGACGCCACGTGTCGAACTCATGTCGGTCCTCCGGATGTGTGTTGCTCGGCAAGCGCGAGGGCTGCCTTCCCCGACATCCTCACCATGCCCGAGCGACACGCGGTGGACCTGTTGTGCGCACCATTCTGCACCAGCGATGCGCTGAGCCCAACCCCTCACGCCCGGGGAGTCGGCGCACCACGCGGACGCTAGCGTGATCGGTCGTGACCACCTCGCCCTACGGATCGTGGCGCTCGCCCCTCTCGGTCGGCGACCTCGCCTCGGCTTCGGTCGGCCTCGCCGCCCCCGCGATCGATCGGAACCAGCTCTATTGGCTCGAATCGCGTCCGGACCAGGGCGGGCGTACGTCCCTGTGGCGGTGTCCGCTCGCCGGCGGGGATCCGGAAGAGCTCACCCCGGCGCCGACGTATGTGCGGACCCGGGTGCACGAGTACGGCGGCGGCGAATACGACGTCAAGGGGGGTGTCGTCGTCTACAGCGAACTCAGTGACGGTCGGGTCTACCGCCTCGGGTCAGACGGGCCGACGCCGATCACCAGCGAGGGCCCCTACCGGTACGCCGACCTTCGGGTGCACCCCGAGTGTGACCTGGTGCTGGCGGTTCGGGAGGACCATTCAGCCGAGGGAGAGGCGTTGCACACGCTGGTGGCTCTCCGGCTGACGGGGGACCCGGGGCCGGGGGTGGTGCTCTGCGCAGGAGCTGACTTCTATTCGACGCCGGAACTGTCCGACGGCGGGCACCTGGCCTGGACGGAGTGGGACCACCCGAACATGCCGTGGGATGCCACCCGCGTGGTGGTGGCGCCGCTGGCCTCCGACGAGCACGGTGGGTGGTTGGTCGGAGAACACCAGGTCGCCGCCGGGAACGGGTCGGAATCGGCGGTGCAGCCGCGCTGGGCCGGACCCGATCTGTTGCTCGTCTCGGACCGGAGCGGCTGGTGGAACCTGTACCGCTGGCGGCCCACCGGGGCGTTGACAGCCCTGTACCCCCTCGAGGCCGAGTTCTGCACGCCGCAGTGGCAGTTCGGACAGCAGCCCTACCTGGTCCTCGGCCCCGACCGAGTGGTGTGCACGCTCACCCGCGGCGGAGCGCAGCAACTCGCGCTGCTCGATCTGACCTCGGGGTCGCTCAACCCCATACCGGCCGGCGTCGCCGTCACCGGCCTGGCGGCCGGCGACGGCATGGTGGCGATCGTCGCCGGGTACGCCGATCGGCCGCCGGAGCTGGTGCTCGGTGCGTTGGCAGCACCGAGTTGGACGACGATCCGCAGCGCGGGCGCCAACCCGCTGCCGGCACAGTCCGTCTCGCGGGCCACCGCGGTCAGTTGGCAGGGTCCGTCGGGCCTCGTGCACGGCTGGTACTACCCGCCGGCGAACGCCGATTTCGACGCGCCGGCCGAGACCCTGCCGCCGCTGATAACGCTGTCGCATGGCGGACCGACTGCGTGCGCGTCGCCCGCTTTCGCCGCCGCCTACCAGTTCTGGACCTCGCGTGGATTCGCGATTCTCGACGTGAACTACGGCGGCAGCACCGGATATGGCCGCGGCTACCGCGAGCGCCTGAACGGGCAATGGGGTGTCGTGGACGTCCGCGACTGCGCCGACGGAGCACGGGCGATGGGTGACCAGCGGCTTGCCGACCCACAACGGCTGGCCATCAAGGGCAACAGCGCCGGCGGCTTCACCACCCTCGCCGCACTGACCGGTACCGAGGTCTTCGCGGCCGGCATCAGCCAGTACGGCATCGCCAGCCTCGAGGCGCTTGCCAGCGATACAGCGTCCTTCGAATCTCGCTACCTCGACGGGCTGGTGGGCCCGTACCCGCAGGCACGGTCGGTCTACCTGGAGCGCTCGCCGTTGACGCACATCGACCGGCTGTCGGCGCCGATCCTGCTGCTGCAAGGCACGGAGGACATGGTCGTGCCGCCCAACCAGGCCGAGATGATGGCGGCTGCGGCTCGTGCCAAGGGTCTCCCGGTCGCGCTGCTCATGTTCGCCGGCGAGGGGCACGGGTTCCGCCGCTCCGATTCCATCACCGCGGCGCTGGAGGCCCAGTTGTCCTTCCTCGGCCGGATCTTCGGCTTCACGCCCGCCGACGACGTACCGGCGATCGCCATCGACAACCTGCCCTGACGAGAGCCGACGTCTTACACCCGCAGCGCGGTCCGGACCAGCGCGCTGAGCGCCGGCGGTGCGCTGTGCCGGGGCCAGGCGATGACGGTGGTGACGACCGGGGCGTCAACGACGGGCACCATGGTGATGCCCTCCCGCGGCTGGCTGCGGACCGTCTCCGGCAACATCGCAAGTGTGCGGCCGAGTCCGATCAGTTGGACGAGCTGTTCGTGGCTGTGCACCTGAGGGCCTGGGCCGTCGGGGTAGCCCCCGCTGCGTCGCGGCCATCGCGGCGCAGGCAGGTCCGGCACATCGGCGATGTCGGCGAGGACGACGTCGGAACGGGTGCTCAGCGGGTGTCCGGACGGCAGCAACACCACCTGCGCGTGCGTGTGCAGCGTCTCGTACTGCAGCCCGGCGAGGGAGTCGTACGGGAGGTGCAGCAGCCCGACGTCGGCGCGACCGTCGCGGAGATACTGCTCCTGCTCGCCCGGACCACAGAGCAGCAGCTCCACCGGGACGCCCTCCGGCTCGGCCGCAAACGCATCGAGCAGCTTCGGGAGAAAATCGGCCGAGGCGCCGGCCTTGGTGACGAGTACCAGCGGGTGCCGATGCTCGGCGCCGGCGCGACGCGCGCGCCGCTCCGCGGCAGCCATGGCGTCCAGGGCTGCCCGACCCTCCCGTCGCAACACCTCGCCCGCGGCGGTGAGCGTGACCCCGCGGGGATGCCGGTCGAACAACTCCACCCCCATCCGGCGTTCCAGCCGCTGAATGGCTCGCGACAACGGTGGCTGCGCGATCCCGAGCCGCTCGGCGGCTCGGCCGACGTGCCGCTCCTCGGCAACCGCGAGGAAGTACCGCAGTTCGCGCGTCTCCACGTGTGCACGGTAGCGGCTGCTCCGATACCGCAGGGGTATCGAGGTCGATCGGATCGGTGTTGGAACGCGGCCGTGCAGCCACGAAGGATCGAGGCATGAACGCAGAAGAGAAGACAACGGCCCTGGTCACCGGAGCGAACAAGGGCATCGGATATGCGATCGCAGCCGGCTTGGGTGCGCTCGGCTGGAGCGTGGGTGTCGGCGCCCGCGACGACGGTCGCCGCGAGGCCGCGGTGGGGACACTGCGCGCCGCGGGAGTGGATGCGTTCGGCGTCCCGCTGGACGTGACCGACGACGCCAGCGTTGCCGCCGCTGCGGCACTGTTGGAGGAGCGCGGCGGGCTCGATGTGCTGGTCAACAACGCCGGCATCACCGGCGGGATGCCGCAGGACCCGACCCAGGTGACTCCGGAGCAGCTGCGCACCGTCGTCGAGACCAACGTCGTCGGGGTCGTCCGCGTGACCAACGCACTGCTGCCGCTGCTACGCCGCTCGGCGGCTCCACGAATCGTCAACATGTCGAGCACCGTCGGCTCGCTACAGCGCCAGGCCGAGGCCGGAGCGGATGCAGCGGTGGGCCCGATCTCTGGTGCCTACAGTCCCTCGAAGACGTACCTGAACGCCCTCACCGTGCAGTACGCCAAGCAACTCTCGGGCACCAACATCCTGATCAACCTGGCCTGCCCGGGCTACGTTGCCACCGACCTGAACGGCTTCCGCGGCGTCCGCACTCCCGAGCAGGGCGCCCAGGTCGCCATC
Organism: Propionibacteriaceae bacterium; assembly: GCA_044225235.1. Taxonomy (GTDB): domain Bacteria; phylum Actinomycetota; class Actinomycetes; order Propionibacteriales; family Propionibacteriaceae; genus Microlunatus. The sequence continues at coordinate 155,262 of JBGAIX010000006.1, forward strand.
CAGCTGGCGACCCTGCCGGACGATGGCCCGACCGGGGGCTACTTCGAGGACGCCGGTCAGATCCCCTGGTGACGCGCACCGAAGATCGCCTGGCCGATCCGGACCGTGGTGGCGCCGTACTCGATGGCGAGTTCGAAGTCTCCGGACATCCCCATCGACAGCAGCTCCACCGGGACGCCCTCCGGCTCGGCCGCAAACGCATCGAGCAGCTTCGGGAGAAAATCGGCCGAGGCGCCGGCCTTGGTGACGAGTACCAGCGGGTGCCGATGCTCGGCGCCGGCGCGACGCGCGCGCCGCTCTGCGGCAGCCATGGCGTCCAGGGCTGCCCGACCCTCCCGTCGCAACACCTCGCCTGCGGCGGTGAGCGTGACTCCGCGGGGATGCCGGTCGAACAACTCCACCCCCATCCGGCGTTCCAGCCGCTGAATGGCTCGCGACAGCGGTGGCTGCGCGATCCCGAGCCGCTCGGCGGCCCGGCCGACGTGCCGCTCCTCGGCAACCGCGAGGAAGTACCGCAGTTCGCGCGTCTCCACGGGTGCACGGTAGCCGTAGCTCCGATACCGCAGGGGTATCGAGATCGATCGGATCGGTGTTGGAACGCGGCCGTTCAGCAACGAAGGATCGAGGGCATGGACGCAGAGAAGAAGACGACGGCCCTGGTCACCGGGGCAAACAAGGGCATTGGATACGCGATTGCAGCCGGCTTGGGTGCGCTCGGCTGGAGCGTGGGTGTCGGCGCCCGCGACGACGGTCGCCGCGAGGCCGCGGTGGGGACACTGCGCGCCGCCGGGGTGGATGCGTTCGGCGTCCCGCTGGACGTGACCGACGACGCGAGCGTTGCCGCCGCTGCAGCACTGTTGGAGGAGCGCGGCGGGCTCGATGTGCTGGTCAACAATGCCGGCATCACCGGCGGGATGCCGCAGGATCCGACCCAGGTGACTCCGGAGCAGCTGCGCACCGTCGTCGAGACCAACGTCGTCGGGGTCGTCCGCGTGACCAACGCACTGCTGCCGCTGTTGCGCCGCTCCGCGGCCCCACGGATCGTGAACATGTCGAGCACCGTCGGCTCGCTGCAACGCCAGGCGGACGCCGGACCGGATGCGGCGGTGGGCCCGATCTCCGGTGCCTACAGTCCCTCGAAGACGTACCTGAACGCCCTCACCGTGCAGTACGCCAAGCAGCTCTCGGGCACCAACATCCTGATCAACCTGGCCTGCCCGGGCTACGTTGCCACCGACCTGAACGGTTTCCGGGGCGTCCGCACTCCTGAGCAGGGCGCCCAGGTCGCCATCCAGCTGGCGACCCTGCCGGACGATGGACCGACCGGGGGCTACTTCGAGGACGCCGGTCAGATCCCCTGGTGACGCGCACCGAAGATCGCCTGGCCGATCCGGACCGTGGTGGCGCCGTACTCGATGGCGAGTTCGAAGTCTCCGGACATCCCCATCGACAGCTCGTCCCATCTCCCCGGCGCTCCCGACTGACGCAGCTGCGCCTGCAACTGCTGCATCCGCCGGAAACAGGCCCGCACCTCGGCCTCGTCGGTGGAAAAGACTGCCAGGGTCATCAGCCCCCGGACACGGAGCGCGGGGCAGCCGGCGAGCCGCTCGGCGAAGGGCCCAACCTCCCCGGGAGCGAGGCCGAACTTCTGTGGCTCACCGGAGGAGTTCACCTGGATGAAGACATCAAGCGAGCGATCCCGCGCCCGGAGTCGACGGTTGAGATCCTCGGCGAGCCGGAGCGAGTCCAGGGCGTGAAACTCCGTGGCCGTCTCCGCAATCGTGGCCGCCTTGTTGGTCTGCAGGTGCCCGATCATCGCCCAGCGCAGATCGGGCAGGTCAGCGAGCGCTGCGCTCTTGTCGGCGAGCTCCTGGACGCGGTTCTCCCCCACCAGCCGGGCTCCGGCCTGGTAGGCCAGCCGGACGACGTCGGGACCGTAGGTCTTCGTCACCGGCAGCAGCCGGACCTCAGTGGGATCCCGGTCCGCAGCCCGGCACGCGCTGTCGATCCGGTCGCGCACGGCAACGAGATTTTCCGCGACCGTCGACACGGCACTCACCCTAGTGAGCGGCCACGGATCCGTGGCGACGACAGGCTCTACGGCGCCTGACGCGCTCAGGGCCAGCGGGCGCCGAGTGAGATCAGCCCGAGCGCCGCGAGGATCGCGAACGCGAGGCCGGCCCCGGCATAGCGGGAGGTGACCTCGCGGTCGACCTTCTCCTTGCCCACCGAACTGCCGATGTCCTTGTAGACCTCGCGCAGCTCGCCCGCCGAGGTCGCTGTGTAGGCCTCGCCGCCGGAGATGCGCGAGACCCGGGCCAGCTCCGCGCGATCGACCGGGACCGGCTCGCGACGACCGCCGATCTCGATGTAGCCGCCGTCCGTCCCGTACGCGATGGTGTAGATCGGCACCTTTCCATCGCTCAACAGCACGATGCGCGCCGGCACCACCGCGTCCGGGTCGTTCGGATCGGGCGGAACCTGCGCGAGTGCAGCGAGCGAGGTGTAGATGCCCTCCCCGATCGCGGTCGATGCCTGCGGTCGGAGCGCTTGGATCGCCGCTGTCGCTGCCCCGTGGTCGAGCGTCGGCGGGACCAGCGTCACGGCGGTGCCGGCGAAGGAGACGATCGAGACGTTGAATTTCGGCGGCAACGAGTTCACGAACTGCTCGGCCGCGGCCTTGGCCGCGTCGAGGCGGTTGGGTTCGACGTCCCGCGCCTCCATCGACAACGACACGTCGATGGCGACCACGATCGTCGCCCGTTCGCGCGGCACCGATACCTGGTCCTTCGGCTTCGCGAACGCGACCGTCAGCGTCAGCAGGCTGAGGATGGACAACCCCACTGCGACGTGCCGCAACCAGGTCCTATCCCGCGGGATCACCAGGTCGAACATGGTCTGACCCAGCTGCCGATTGCGATCGCGCTTCCGCAGCACCAGCCACAGGTACAACCCCACCAACAGTGGGATCAGCAGCAGTAGCCACAGCCGTACCGGCGCGAGGAACGCCAACAGCGGAATCATGCCGCGACCCCCGTGCGGCGAGCGGCGATCACGGCCACTTCGCCCCCAGCGAGATCGCGCCCAGCGCCGCGAGCACCGCCAGTGCGAGACCGTAGCCGGCGAACCGCGCGGTCACCTCGCGATCGGCCTTCTCGTAGCCGACCTCCGAGCCGATGTTGCTGTACACCTTCTTCAGCTGCTCTGCGGTCGCCGCGGGGAAGTAGTTCGCACCGGTGGCCTGGGCGATCTCCTGCAGCGCCTGGTGGTCGACCGGAACGGGCTCGCGCTTGCCGTCGAGGTCGACGTAGCCGTTCTCGGTCCCGTAGCCGATCGTGTACACCGGAACCTTGGCCGCCTTGGCCTGTGCGGCTGCCTGCAGCGGCGCACGACCCGCCGTGTTGGTGCCGTCGCTGAGCAGCACGATCGCCCCCGGGGCGATGGCGTCCGGCCGGTCGGGATCCTTCGGCGCCTGTTGGAGTGCCCGGAGGCCGGTCACGATGCCCTCGCCGAGCGCCGTGGAATCCTGCAGCGAGATGCTTCGAATGGCGTTCTCGACGGTGTTGTGGGCCGTGGTCGGCGGCACCAGGATCGCGCAGGATCCCGCCATCGAGACCACGGAGACGTTGTACTTCTCGGGCAAGGATTCGACGAACTCCGTGGCTGCCTGCTTGGCCGCATCCAGCCGCGACGGCTTGACGTCGGTCGCCTGCATCGACAACGACGCGTCCAGCACCAGCACCACGGTCGCCCGTTCCCGCGGGACGTCGACCTGCGTCTTCGGCCGCGCGAACGCCGCCGTCAAGGTGATCAGGCTGAGCAGCGAGAGGGCCACCGCGACGTGGCGTCGCCACTGCGACTGCTTGGGGATCACCACCTCCAACATCGAGGTGTTGGTGAAACGCATCCCGCGTCGGTTCTTGCGGCGACTCGCGAAGATGTAGACCGCTACCAGCAGCGGAATCACCAGCAGGATCAGCAGCCGCTCCGGCGACAGGAAGGCCAGCATCGGCACCGCGAGCGGTGTCGTCGCGACAGTCATTTGGCCACTCCCTGGGGCGGCGCGTGCAGCATGCCGGCCACCCGCCGGTACGCCAGCACGAACCTGGCGATGTCGTTCACCCAGTCACGGTCGGTGCGGAGCTGGATGTGTGCGACACCGGCACGACGAAGCGCGATCTTGATTCGTTCCCGCTGCGCCGCGCTGGCGGCATCCATCCGTGCCCTCGCGTCCGGATCGGCGGTGTTCACGTACCGGTCGAAGTCGGTCTCCGGGTCGCGGATCAACATGTCACCGACGTTGGGGAATTCGATCTCCCGCCGGTCCACGACTTCGACTGCCAGCACCTGATTGCGGACGCCGAGACGCCGCATCGCCCGCTCCCACTCGGGCTCGACGTTCGGGTCGAGTTCGTGATCGCCGGGGCTGAGGAAATCCGACACGACGACTCGGAGCCCGCGCCGCCGCTGGGTCCGGGAGAGCTGCTCGACGCCGGAGGCCAACCGCATCGCGCCGAGCGCGTGATCCGGCACGAACGGCTCGGTCAGCATCTTGCGGAGCAGCCCGTAGAGGGCGCTGCGGCCGGACCGCGCCGGCAGCCGGTGCAGTCCCTCGGGCCGCATCACGTAGCCTCCGAACCGGTCCCCCATCCGCTGGCTCAGAAAGCCGATGGTGGCGATGGCGGCGATCCCGAGGTCCCGCTTGGTGACACCCTCGGTTCCCCAGTTCATCGACGGGGTGACGTCGAGCAGGGCCCACACCTCGAGTTCACGATCGGCGACCGTGTCACGGACGTGCGGCACCGTCGTCCGAGCGGTGACCGCCCAGTCGATCTTGCGGACGTCGTCCTCACCGGGCACGTAGGCGCGCGCGTCGCTGGTGTCCGATCCCGGCCCTGGCAGCAGCCCGAGGTGATCGCCGTGCAGGTAGCCCTCCAGCCGGCGCACGATGGTGAGTTCCAGCCGACGCAGTGCCGCCTCCGGCGCCAGCTTGTTCAGCGGGATCGTCGCGTGGGTGGGCTCGCCGATCACCGAGGCGACGGCACCCGAGGACTCCGGCGGTTGGAACTGCACGCTCGCAGCACCCGGAACTCCAACCGGCGCGCCAGTTGGGGGCGGGAACGCCAGCGGCGGACCGCTGGGGGGCGGGAAGGACATCGGTGCCGGCCGCTCGACCTCAGCCGAAGTCGGGCCGGTTCGGCGGCGGGTAACCGGCCGCACCGGGCGGCGGGAACTGCGGCGGGAACTGGGACGCCGAGGGCTGGTTCACCGGCTGCGCCGACGGTTGGTTGAGCGGCTGGCTCTGCGCCCGGTTGTTCCAGACGGGCGTGGGGGGCGGCACCATCGCCACGATGCGCTCGATCACCTGCGCTGGTGCGATGTCGTCGGCCACCGCATCGAAGCCGAGCACGATCCGGTGCGCCATCACATCCCTGGCGACCGCTTGGACATCGGTCGGCAGGACGTAGTCGCGGCCGTGAATGAGGGCGAGCGCTCTCGACGCTGCGACCAGGCCGAGCGTGGCACGCGGACTGCAGCCGATCTGGATCACCGACTCCAGGTCGGGCAGATTGAACTCGGCCGGTGTACGGGTGGCGAGCACGAGCCGGACGATGTACTCCGCCACCAGGTTGTGCACGAAGATGTCCTGCGCCTGCGCCTGCAGTTGCCGGATCCGGGCGGGCTCCAGGACCGGCGATGCCTTCGGCGGATCCACGCTCATCCGGCGCAGGATCTCGAACTCCTCGTTGCCCGCCGGGTAGGGCACNAGGCGGCGCGTGCGGCATGCCGGCCACCCGCCAGTACGCCAGCACGAACACCTGGCGATGTCGTTCACCCAGTCACGGTCGGTGCGGAGCTGGATGTATTACGACACCGGCACGACAGAGCGCGATCTTGATTCGTTCCCGCTGTGCCGCTGGCAGCATCCATTCATGCCTCGCGTCCGGATCGGCGGTGTTGACGTACCCGGTCGAAGTCGGTCTCCGGATCGCGGATCAACATGTCGCCGACGTTGGGGAATTCGATCTCCCGCCGGTCCACGACCTCGACTGCCAGCACCTGATTGCGGACGCCGAGACGCCGCATCGCCCGCTCCCACTCGGGTTCGACGTTCGGGTCGAGCTCGTGATCGCCCGGACTGAGGAAGTCCGAGACGACGACCCGGAGCCCACGCCGCCGCTGGGTCCGGGACAGCTGTTCGACGCCGGAAGCCAACCGCATCGGGCCCAGCGCGTGATCCGGTACGAACGGCTCGGTCAACATCTTGCGGAGCAGGCCGTAGAGGGCACTGCGGCCGGACCGCGCCGGCAGCCGGTGCAGTCCTCGGGCCCATCCGTAGCCACCGAACCGGTCCCCCATCCGCTGGCTCAGAAAGCCGATGGTGGCGATGGCGGCGATTCGAGGTCCCGCTGGTGACACCCTCGGTTCCCCAGTTCATCGACAGGGTGACGTCCAGCAGGGCCCACACCTCGAGTTCGCGATCGGCGACCGTGTCGCGGACGTGCGGCACAGTCGTTCGAGGCGGTGACCCAGTCGATCCTGCGAACGTCGTCCTCGCCGGGCACGTAGGCGCGCGTCGCTGGTGGTGATCCGGCTGGCAACTTGGCCGGGAGTGATCGCCGTGCAGGTGGGCCTCCAGCCTGCGCACGATGGTGAGTTCCAGCCGCGAAGTGCCGCCTCCGGCGCCAGCTTGTTCAGCGGGATCGTCGCGTGGGTGGGCTCGCCGATCACCGAGGCGACGGCACCCGAGGACTCCGCCGGTTGGAACTGCACGCTCCCGAACACCCGGAACTCCAACCGGCGCACCAGTTGGGGGCGGGAACGCCAGCGGCGGACCGCTGGGGGGCGGGAAGGACATCGGTGCCGGCCGTTCGACCTCAGCCGAAGTCGGGCCGGTTCGGCGGCGGCGGGTACGCCCCAGGCCCGGGCGGCGGGAACTGTGGCGGGAACTGAGACGCCGAGGGCTGGTTCAGCGGCTGCGCCGAGGGCTGGTTCAGCGGCTGCGCCGACGGCTGGCTCTGCGCCCGGTTGTTCCAGACGGGCGTGGGGGGCGGCACCATCGCCACGATGCGCTCGATCACCTGCGCCGGGGCGATGTCGTCGGCCACCGCATCGAAGCCGAGCACGATCCGGTGCGCCATCACATCCTTGGCGACCGCTTGGACGTCGGTCGGCAGGACGTAGTCGCGGCCGTGAATGAGGGCAAGCGCTCTCGAGGCTGCGACCAGGCCGAGCGTGGCACGCGGACTGCAGCCGATCTGGATCACCGACTCCAGGTCAGGCAGATTGAACTCAGCCGGCGTGCGCGTGGCCAGGACGAGCCGCACGATGTACTCCGCTACGAGGTTGTGCACGAAGATGTCCTGCGCCTGCGCCTGCAGTTGCCGGATCCGGGCGGGCTCCAGGACCGGCGATGCCTTCGGCGGATCCACGCTCATCCGGCGCAGGATCTCGAACTCCTCGTTGCCCGCCGGGTAGGGCACGTCCACCTTGAGCAGGAAGCGGTCACGCTGGGCCTCGGGCAGCGGGTAAACACCCTCGGACTCGACCGGGTTCTGAGTCGCGATGACGATGAAGGGATTCGGCACCGGGTACGTCGTACCGCCGATCGACACCTGTCGCTCGGCCATCAACTCCAGCATCGCCGCCTGGACCTTGGCAGGCGCGCGGTTGATCTCATCAGCGAGGACGAAGTTGACGAAGACGGGGCCGAGCTCGACGTCGAAGCTCTCCTGGCTGGCCTTGTAGATCCGGGTGCCGACGATGTCGGAAGGGACCAGATCCGGGGTGAACTGGATCCGGGCGAAATCCCCGCCGACCACGGTCGCGAAGCTCCGCACAGCCAGCGTCTTGGCCACGCCGGGCACGCCCTCCAGCAGGATGTGGCCCTTGGCCAGCAGACCGACCATCAGCTGCTCGACCATGTGCTCCTGCCCCACGATGACCCGCTGTACCTGGGCAATCGCGTCGCTCAGCAGTCGAGCCGCTGCGTCGGTGCTGAGGCTGGGCGCGCGGCCAGCGGAGTCCGTCGGGTGACCCTGGCTGTTGGCACCCCCGGCGGTGACCGTCCTGGCATCGCCGGACGAGGGCCCAGAGGAGGGACTGCTCACGCATACTCCTGTCGATCGTGATGTCCGCCGGTACAGCGGACCTCGGCCGTCCCCAAGCCGGCCGGTGGGTGCTTCAGACCTGGCAGTGCTTTCAGGCCTGTCAGGCTCGGTCATTCTCGCAGACGCCGCTGACCAGACTAGGCGGCGCCGCAGGCCAGCGGCGGGTCTCCGCCTCGGCGCCCTGTCCGGGTCATCGGCCCACCTCGTCGGGGGCGGTGGGATCGCTCGTCCCGCGTAGAATCACGATGCCTATCCACGGTCGGCACCAGCACCCGATGCCGTCGGCCGCCGCCAGCACCCGCTCCGGCCTGCGGGGCGCCCCAAGATGGAGCGTGATGTCGACCGCTGAGCCGCCCGGCCCTCCGTACGTGCCGGTCAGCCCTCTGCTCCCAGACGACCCGCCGAAAGTCGGCGACTTCTGGCTCGACGCGCGGCTCGCCGCGACCCCAGCCGGTGTCGCCTTCGTCGCGCACGACGAAGCCCAACAGCCCGCGATGCTGGTGCTGCTGTCCGAAGGAGCAGCGGCTGACGCGGCCGCCCGCGCGCGCTTCGCCGGCGAGATCAACGCGATGCACATCGACGCCGTGCTCGCGCGTGGAGGGCACGGCCAGGACGAGGGTCGGCTGCGGCGCAAGTTCCGCGCTCCGGACGACGACCCCGTTGCTCCCGATGAGCGGCCGGCCGCCCCGTGGGTGGCGCTGGCGTATGACGGATCGCCAGCAGCCGCTGCGGCCGCAGCCGGATTGCTCGATGCGGTGCAACTCGCGACCCTCCCACCGCAAGGCGTGCCGGCAGGCCCGGAGTACCAGCACTACTGGCTGGACAAGGTCAAGCCGGGACTCGCTCGGCTCTGGCCACTGCCCTGGCCCGGGAGGTACGACCGCGCGGGGTGGGTCACCATCCTGGTCTCGTGGCTGCTGATGCTGCTGCTCGCGGCCCTAGCCGTGCTGATCGCGATCCTGATCTTCCGCAATCAACCGCCACAGTCCCCACCGCCGCCGACCGGGAACTCCGGCAGCCCGCCACCCCAGTCCAGCTCACCGTCACCGCAGTCGGGGTCACCATCACCACAATCGGGGTCACCGTCGCCGCAGTCCGGCTCGCCATCGCCACAGTCCGGCTCCCCGTCCCCGCAGTCCGGCTCCCCGTCCCAGTCCGGATCGGGGTCACCGTCCCCCTCCGGCACCGAATCCGGCGGCGGACGCCCGACGCCCTCGGAGTCGGGATCGGGTCGCCCGAGCCAGAGCCCGAACTCGCGGCTGTGAGCGTTCCCGACGGCGCTTGTCACGCCGGCCGCCGCCGAGCGTGCCGCACGGACGGCGGCAGTCGCTGATGGCCGGCAATCGGCTCCCGCGTCTGGTGGCGACGGACCTCGACGGCACGTTCCTGTCCCCCGACGGGACCGTGAGTACCGAGAACTCCCTCGCCGTGGAAAACGCCCAGCGGGCAGGCATCGTGGTGGTGTTCGCGACCGGCCGCCCGGTCCGCTGGCTGGACGTGATTCGCGGCCTCCCGGGAGCGCACCCGATGGTCATCGCGAGCAACGGCGCCGTCCTCTACGACCTGGGAACGGGCCGCGCGGTGGACCAGATCTGCATCGACCCCGAGATTGCCGTGACCGCGATGGAGCGGATCCGTTCCGTCGTACCTGACGCCGGATTCGCCTTCGAGACCGGCACCCGCTTCGGCTACGAGCCCTGCTACAGCCCCTGGCCTGCCGACGACGGAACGAAGCTCACGACGGCGCCTTCGTCAAGATGCTGGTGCAGAGCTTTGCGACGGCTCCCGACGATCTCCTCGACCGCATCCAGGGTGCCGTCGGCGCGACGTTGACCGCCACCCATTCCCAGCTGCGCGACTACGGACTGGTGGAGATCAGCGCTCCCGGGGTGACCAAGGCGAGCATGCTGCGGCGTTTCTGCGCCCGGCTCGGAGTGCGCGCGCGCCACGTTGCCGCGTTCGGGGACATGCCGAATGATGTGGACATGCTCAGCTGGGCGGGGATGCCTCACATCGTGGCGAATGCGCATCCAGCGCTGCACGCACTCGATTTCCCCGTTGTGGGTAGCAATGCGGAGTCCGGTGTGGGTCGGGCCATCCTGAACTGGCTGCGGTCCGCGGGGACCCCCGGCGATACGCAGCCGACGTGAGGCGGATCGCGGGCGGCATCGTCGTCTGCATCGCTCCGGTTCTTGCCGCCTTGTACGTCGGGGCGAAGACCTTCGGCGGAACGCTGATTCCCTGGCAAGCGGTGATGGTGGACCTGGGTGTCTACCGCGCGGCCGGGCAGGCACTGCTCACCGGCGGCAACCCCTACCAGCTGCCCGGCGATCTGCCCTTTCTCTACCCTCCGTTCGCCGCCGTCCTGTCAGTACCACTGGCGATTGCTCCGCAGGCGATGGCGGAGATCGGCTGGACCGTCGCCGGAGCGCTCGCTCTGACAGCGGTCATTCACCGGTTCTCCCTCACTGGGTGGACGCTCAGCCTCGCCGCGACGGTCGCCGTTCTGGTCGTCGAACCCGTGACCCAGACCTTTGCCTTCGGTCAGCTCGGCATCGTCCTGGTGGCTCTGGTCGTGCTCGACCTCGCGCCGGGCCCGACCGTGCTGGGGCGACGTCTGCTGCCGCGCGGGACACTGACCGCGCTAGCGGCGGCGCTGAAGCTGACGCCGGCGATCTTCGTCGGGTACCTGCTCTTCACCCGGCAATATCGCGCGTTCGTCACGGCGCTGGTGGCCTTTGCCGCAGTCACCCTCGGGAGCGCCGCGGTGGCGCCTGCGGTCTCGGCTGAGTTCTGGGGCCGTCTCGCCCACGGTGACACCGGCCTCGGGCACAGCATCATCTACTACACGAACCAGTCGGTGATGGCTGACGTGGTGCGGATTCTCGGGCTCGGGCGTGGCGTCGCGCTGCTCGGGCTGACGATGAGCGCCGCCGTCGCGCTGCTGGGCCTGATCGCGGGCGTGCTATGGCACCGGCTGGGCGACCAGGGCGCGGTATGGATGGCGCTGAACCTCTGCGGGATCGCCAGTCTGCTCGCGTCACCGGTCTCCTGGCTGCACCACTTCGTCTGGATCGTGCCGCTCGCCCTCGGCGTCGCGTACGAAGCCCGGAAGCCCGCATCGGTCGTACCGTCGTGGTTGGCCGTCATCGCCTCGGCGTTCGTGGTGTGGGTCGCTGTCGCTCCTTTCACCAGGCTGCCGAACGGCGGAGATGTCGAGTTGTTGTGGACCTGGGATCAGCAACTGCTGGCGTCGGTGACCGCGATCGTGGGCGTTGCGCTGCTGGTCGGCGCGGTCGTGGTCGCCCTGCGCGCCGGGCGCAAGGGCGCGCCTTCCCCTGTCACTTCCACGCCGAGCACCCCGCGAACCGTCGTGGTCTGACCCCGCTACCAGAGCACCCGAACCTGCTCGCGCCACTGCGCCAGCACGCCCGGGCGGCCCTCACCCGCGAGTCCGAGGTAGCGGTTCCAGAGACCCAGGTAGATCTCGAGCGCCGTCCCATGCACGGCCGCGTCCGTCGGACCGTCGCCCTGCCGACGCGTGACGGGAGGGTCCCCGCTGACCCGAACCGTCCAGCGGTTCGGCCGGTCCGTGCATTCGATGGCCACGGTGTACGGCTCGGTGCTGCGGAGCCGCGTCTTCGCGCGGGTGATGAAACCGGTCAACAGCTCGTCCGCCCCATCTGCCGCGAGATCCGCCGCGATGCCGGTCTCCGCCGGATCCGGTAGACGTCCGAGCGCCGCAGACTGAGCATCAACGGCGTGCACCGTCGTCTCGTGCGCCTGTCGCCGCGCCCAGAAGAGCAGCGGGGTGGGCGGATCGTTCAGAAAGACCGGCGCTGCGCACTCTGGGTCGGCCGCCGCGAGCGTCTCACCCAGCTCGGCGGCACCATCCGCGAACCACCCGAGCAGATCGGAAGTCGACGCCGCCGCTGCCTCCGACGCGTCCGTGTCGTGATCGCGATCGCCGAGCACCATGGCCCGTGCCCATCGATGCACCATCCCCTGGTGAGTGAGGAGTTCGCGGACCGTCCACTCCGGACAACTGGGCACCGGCGCGTCGAGGCCGGCACGTGCCGCATGGGTGGCAAAGCGGTCGGTGGCTGTAGCCAGCTCAGTGAGGTAGCGACCGAGGCCGAGCGTCGCGGGGCTCATGCTGCGACGCTAGTCGCCGCCGCGTGTACGGGGTGCCGTCGCCCCGACGGGAAGCCGGAAGTGGCGGCGGATCGGCGCTACTTGGCGGACTAGCGCCCTGGGTAACTCGCGGCGCGGAAGTTGACGCGCATGGTGTAGAGCGAGGTCGTCGCGGTGAAGTACAGGTGATTCCCCTGCGGCCCGCCGAACGCCAGATTCGCACAGGTCTCCGGCAGCAGCAGTTTGCCGAGCAGCGTGCCGTCTGGGTCGTAGCAGTGGACGCCGTCGTGGGCACCGGCCCACATCCGACCGAGATGGTCGAACCGGATGCCGTCGTAGCCGAGCGGGTTGGCGCAGTAGACGTCACCGCCGGACAACGCCGCCCCGTCCACGTCGAAGACCCGGATATGACGAAGCTGGCTGTCCACGATGAAGAGTTGGCGCTCGTCGGGCGAGAAGGCGAGGCCGTTGGGCTGGGCGAAATCCGTCACGACCGCGCTCAGGCTGCCGTCGTCCGGATCGATCCGATAGACGTTGTTCGAGCCGATCTCCGACGCTGCCTGGTAACCCTCGTAGTCGGTGAGAATCCCGTACGTCGGGTCAGTGAACCAGATCGATCCGTCCGCCCGCACCACCACGTCATTCGGGCTGTTCAGCCGCTTGCCCTGGAACGTGTCCGCCAGCACCCGGGTCGACCCGTCGTGCTCCCGTCGCGTGACCCGTCGCGCGCCGTGCTCGCAGGTGACGAACCGGCTCTGCGGGTCTGTCGTGCGCCCATTCGTGAATCCCGCCGGACGCAGGAACTCCTCCACTCGTCCGGTGACCTCGTCGTAGCGCAGCACGCGGTCGTTCGGGATGTCACTGAATAGCACGAAGCGGCCGGCAGCGTGGTACGCGGGACCCTCCACCCAACGACCTTCGCTGAACACCCGCTGGATCCACCGATCGCCGCCGACGCCGGCGAACCGTTCGTCGTGCACCTCGAACTCGGCACGGATCAACTCGACCATCGGGCTCCTCTCGCTACGCCCGACCCTATCGGCGGTCAGACCCCTGCGCGGGTGTCGCGTGGCGACCCTCCCGGCGGCCGATGGCTATCATCTGCGCGGGCCGATTCCTCGGCCGGATGCGATTGGGGCGGTAGCTCAGCCGGTTAGAGCAAGGGACTCATAATCCCTGGGTCGTGGGTTCGAGCCCCACCCGCCCTACGCCACAAGTGTATGGATCCGCTTGATGTTTGACGTCGGGGTTCCGGTTGATGCTTGTCGGGGTTCCGGTTGATGGTTGACACCGGTTCCGGTGGATCCTTGACACTCCCTCATGAGGGAGTTGAGTGTGGCGGAGCAGCGGTATCAGGCGGTGCTCGCGGTGATCCGGGATGGCCGCACGGTGACCGAGACGGCGGCGGCGGTGGGGGTGTCGCGGCAGACGGTGCATGCGTGGCTGGCGAAGTACGAGGCGGGCGGGCTGGAGGGTTTGGTCGACGGGTCGCACCGGCCGGCGGGTCATCCGGCGCAGATGGCGCCGGTGGTCGAGGTGGCGGTGTTGGAGGCGCGGCGGGCGCATCCGTCGTGGGGTCCGCAGCGGATTGCGGTCGAGTTGGGTCGGCGCGGGATCACGACCAGCAAGTCGTCGGTGTATCGGGCGTTGCGTCGGGCGGGGTTGGTGGAGCCAGATGGGCGGCGTCGACGACGCAAGGACTGGAAACGGTGGGAGCGGGGCCGACCGAACGAGTTGTGGCAGATGGACACCGTGGGCGGGTTCCTGCTCGGCGATGGGACGTCGGCGAAGGCGTTGACCGGGGTCGATGACCATTCTCGGTTCTGTGTGTCAGCGCGGCTGATGGCGCGGGAGCGCACCAGGTCGGTGTGTGAGGGGCTGACCGCGGCGTTAGACCGGTTCGGGCCGCCGGAGCAGTTGTTGACCGACAATGCCCGCGTGTTCACGGGGAGGTTTTTCGCGCCGCCGGTCGAGGTCCGGTTCGACGCGATCTGCCGGGAGCGCGGGATCGATCATCTGTTGACGTTGCCCAGGTCGCCGACCACAACGGGCAAGATCGAGCGGTTCCACCGCACCCTGCGGGCCGAGTTCGACACGCGCCGCGTCTTCTCGAACCTCCAGACTGCGCAGCAGGCGTTGGACGAGTGGGTTGGCTACTACAACACCCAACGTCCGCACCAGGCCATCGGCGACGACACCCCCGCCCACCGCTTCCACACCGAGCAGGCGCCGGGTCCAGCCAAACCCGCGGCGCCGACCACGGCGCCGGCCGAGACGGCCCGCGCCGCGGATCGGACCGGCGACGGCTGGGTCTCCCGCCGGGTCGGACCCAACGGCATCGTCTGCGTCAACTGGCAGCAAGTCAGCGTCGGCAAGCACCGCGCCGGGGAACTGTGCGACGTCATGGTCGCCGACCAGCTGCTGCAGTTCTGGATCGGCGACCAACTACTGAAGACCGTGACCCGCACCAGCACCGGGGAGGTGAGGAAGAAACACGCCGCCGGCAGCCGCCCGCGACGATAGACAGGACCAAAATCTGATTCAGAGTGTCAAGGATCAACCGAAACCGATCCGTCAACCATCAACCGGAACCAGACAGGGGCGCCATCGCCAAGCGCGTGTTCACGCGACTCGCGATTCTCCGTCGTCCGCGCTGGCCACGTCCTGCGGCCGCTCTCCGGAGAGTTCCTGGACCGCTTCGTCGATGCCGACCCGCGTCGCCGCGACCGCCTCCATGTAGAGCCGCCCGGCAACGATGTACGAGACAGCCCTACGAGGAATGTGAACCGCCCCCGCGAGTCTGGTGATCCTCCCGCCATCGACGCCGCGACGGCGGCCCTGCGGTTGCCTCAGAGAGGGTGGGCGGCGCCGCAGTCAAGCCGCACTTGTCCTCATCGCTCGATCGAGCGATGTTCTCGCCGCTGGCGGGGGTGGCTGAGTGGAAGTGGCCCCGGCTTCGCGGACGGTTGGGGTTGGGTGGTGTTGATCATGCTGCGGCTGGGTTTGCTGTCCAGCGCGGTGCTGGGTCTCGTAGTCGGCGGGGCTGTGGTAGCCGAGGGTTGAGTGGCGTCGGCGGGGGTTGTAGAAGCCCTTCGATGAACGCGAAGATCGCGGTCGGCTGCGTGGGCCAGCTGGACCGGTCGAGTAGCTCGGTCTGCAAGGTGGCGAAGAAGCTCTCCGCGACGGAGTTATCGAAACGTCGCCGATGCTTCCCATCGGTCGAGCGGCCTCAGCGTTCACCCCCGCCGCCCCCGTAGGTCGCGCCGTGGTCGCTGTGATGGATCGCTCTGGATCGGTTCCAGATGGCCATCTGGAGCGCGTCGACGACAAGCTGAGCGGATGTCCGCGATCGACCAGCCGACCACCCGGCGGGAGAAGCAGTCGATCACGACCGCGCAGTAAGAGCCACCCCTCACCGGTCATGTGCTGGGTGACATCGGACATACAACCGGTCGGGGGCGGCGGGGTGAACTGGCGCTCGACCACATCCGACGGTGTCGCCGCTTCGTCACGGCGCGTCGACGACGCCGGTGCACGCCTTGGAGATGGCCATCTCGACCCGGCCATGGCTGACCCGGATGCCCTGGCCGAGGACCAGCTCGGCGTGGACCCGGCGATGACCGTACGT
This sequence comes from Propionibacteriaceae bacterium, assembly GCA_044225235.1. GTDB lineage: Bacteria > Actinomycetota > Actinomycetes > Propionibacteriales > Propionibacteriaceae > Microlunatus. The sequence continues at coordinate 171,135 of JBGAIX010000006.1, forward strand.
CCCGTACGAGGCGGCATGCACGTCGCGGATCGTGTTCATCAGGATGCGCCTGGTCCCAGGCGCACTGGCGGCCGATGGCACTCGGCTACGCACCGAGAACCCGGGGCCACCTGCTCAGGTCGATGGGAATCGACCATCGGCGACTGTTTCGAGGACGTTCTCCCCGAAGTAGGCGCGGAGAGCTCGATCTCCATCGCCCACCCTGCAGCTGGACTTCCAGCTCGGCCCCGCTCATCGGAGATCAACCCTTCCCTTGCCCTCGTCGACGTCGGCCTGGGCCATCACCCGGACCAGACTCGGCGATACCGGATCCCTTCGCTATCTGCGCAATCGATCTTCGCGTTCATCGAAGGCTTCTACAACCCCCGCCGACAGGACTCTTCCCTCGGCTATACAGCCCCGCCGACTACGAGACCCAGCACCGCGCTGGACAGCAAGGTGTCCCAGCCGCAGCATGATCAACACCACCCAACCCCAACCATCCGCGAAGCCGGGGCCACTTCAGACACCCCGCTGGATTGGTAGGAGGACACATGTCAGTCATCATGATCGCGGAGGTGGCGGGCGCTGACGCCACGTTCATCGACGGGATGCGCGCCGCCGGGGTGGTGGAGGCGCTCACGGCATACCCCGGGTTTGTCAGCCACATCAGTGGCGCGGCGGCCAGCGGATATCGCGTCATCGAGGTGTGGGAGTCACGCGAAGCTCACGAGGATTGGGTCGAGAAGGTCATCACTCCGAACATGCCGCCTGACGCACCGCCACCCACCATCGAGTACATCGATCTGCTGATGGCGGTTCCAGAGAGCTGAAGTTGACGGCAGCGACCCATCAAAGTCACCTGAGTCGCTGCTCACCGAGTTTGACGTGTTCGCCTCTTCCCAGCATGGCGGACGCCGCATCAGAAGGATCGCTGCGCGGGAGTCCCTGGCTCGCTTCGCCCGGGCCCGGGGGGCGCGCTACTCGCTCAGGGTGTCCCCGTGACGATGCGCGACCCGCCACTCGCCGGCCTCCCTTCGATACACCTGGGTGACGCGCAAGGCGTAGCTGCGCGGTACGCCGTCGACGGAGGCCGACGTTCGCTCGACGGCGACCGTGTAGGCCATGTCGCCCACCACGTCGTAGGCCTGCAGATCGACAGCGTAGGCAGTGCAGTCGGAGAAGCTGCGGCCGAGGAAGCCGGCCAGCTCATCGACCCGGTCCAGCCCGATCGCATTCCGCCAGGCCCCGAGGATGCTCACCGGTTCGTTCGTCGACCAGAGTGCCCGCCGCGGCTCCGGATCGCCGTTGTGGAGCGCACGCTCCGCCGCGTACAGGGAGGTCTCAGACCAAGCCAGGAACCCGTCGTGATCCGTCATCGTTCCTCCTGCTCGGGCCGGCTTCCGCTGCCTCCCGAGATCAGCGTGCACCCCCGCGGCTCAGCTGTCGACGCCTTGCGACGCGGAGCGGTCGATTGGGCAGCAGTGCCGCCGACCGTGCGTTTTCCAGCGACAACCGTGTCAGTGATGGACGACACTCCGCGCCAATGCGTCGGATCCATCGGTAACACCCTAAAATTGACAGTGACATCGACGTCTGACAAGACATTGGCCCACCTGGGCCAACCCGTTGAAACACCATTGAGGTAGTTGGACTCTCGTGACCATCCAGTCACACCCCACGACGTCAGCCTCCGCATGCGCAGCCGCTCGCGGCCCCAAGAGGTGCGCGCCCTAAGCAATTCAGCGCCATCCCCGATCCCCGGAACTTTCCAGCTCGGGCACCTGCGCCGCCGACCCGGTCATCACCCGGTATCACGGCCGCCCTCCCCGGGCTCAGCGCAATGAGGAGACACCCATGACCGAAATCGACCTTCAACTTTCCGCTCTCGACTTCAAGCCGCAGTGCGACTCCCCCAGTTGCCGGGTGGGCAACCCGTCGGCCACGCACGCGGGCGTGCTGCGTCTGCCCTGCGGGTGTGTGCGGGCCCGGCTGCTCTGCGGGGTGTGCGCCGCCAACCAGCAGGCACACCTGCTGCAAGGGAGCGCGACTCCGCTGCCGCCGTGCCGTCACAGCAACCCGTCGACTGCCAACATCCCGGCGACGTCTTGACCATCGAGCGGATCTGATCGACGACGAGCCGCGGAGGTGCCGGCTAGCCGCCGAGCGCCTCCGCGAGCTCGTCCAGCCAGCGCGCGACACCCGACGGGCCGTCGACGACCAGATCGGACAGTTGCGCCAACGCGTCCTCCTCCTGCGAGGCGGAGCAGATCAGCAGTCCGGGCGTTCCTTCTCCACGCAACTGCGCCACCATCTCGAAGGCCGGTAGGTCGCCGAGGTCGTCGCCGGCAAAAATCACCTGGCGTGCGCCTCTCGGCGACGACGAGACGCAGCGCCTGGCCCTTGTCGACGCCGGGTAGCGGCGCAACTCCCAGACCTGCTTTCCTCGCTCCAGCAGCAGCCCGTACCGATCGGCGAGCGAACCCAGCGGCTCAGCAAGCGTGCGGAAGGCCGCGTCGGCGTCCCGCGCGGTTCGCGTGTGCACGCCGAGGGCGCGCCCCTTGTGTTCGATGCGGGCGTCCAGCCCCAACGAGTCCAGGATCTCGGTGAGCTCATCCGCGGCAGCGCTGATCTCCGCGGGCTCCGGCGGCAGCTGGAACTGCCCGGTCGCCGCGTCCCATCGCTCGACTCCGTACTGCCCGATCACGACCAGATCGTGGAGTCCGGCTGCCCCGGCGAACCGGCCGAGTCTCACCGCCGTGCGTACCGGCCGCCCGGTGAGCACGACCACCGAGCCGAGCTGCGGCGCGATCCGACCCAACGCGCGGATCGCGTCGGGATCCACGAACGCCCGCTCAGGATCGTCCACGATGGGAGCCAGCGTGCCGTCGAAGTCCACCGCCAACAACGTCCTGCCGGGGTCAGCCAGGATTGCCCGGACCGCGGCCTCGCCCGCAGCGGTCGCTGATTCGAGCAGGCCCATGCGCCGAGCCTGTCAGACGCCGGGTGCCTGTTGTCCTCCGGCCCCGTCGGCGGCCCCCACACGGCGGGAGCGAGGTGCGCCGTGAGCGCGAGACGCCGTCCGGCTAGGGTCGTAGGCGCACTCGACGAGGAGGGCTGGCAGATGACAGGCAGGGCTGGAGCGGACGCGAACGACCGACCGTCGTTCGTCGTCGTCGCGAACCGGCTGCCCGTGGATCGTCATGAGCAGCCCGACGGCTCCGTGGCCTGGAAGCCATCGCCGGGCGGGCTGGTGACCGCGTTCGAGCCCCCGGCGAGGACCTGGCGGCCTTCGAGCACGAGGGTCTGCAGCTGCTCCCGGTGCCACTGTCCGCAGACGACGTCCGGCTCTACTACGAGGGTTTCTCCAACGCCACGCTGTGGCCGCTCTACCACGACGGGATCGCGACCCCGGACTTTCAGCGTGAGTGGTGGGACTGCTACGTCACGGTGAACGCGCGGTTCGCCCAGCACGCAGCGGCGGCCGCCGCCGAAGGCGCCGTCGTCTGGGTTCAGGACTACCAGCTGCAGCTGGTTCCGCAGATGCTGCGGGAACTGCGCCCCGACGTTCGCATCGGCTTCTTCCTGCACATCCCGTTCCCCCCGACGGAGCTGTATGTGCAGATGCCGTGGCGGGATCAGATTCTGCGCGGGCTGCTCGGCGCTGACCTCGTCGGCTTCCAGCTGCATGGCGACGCGCAGAACTTCGTGCGCCTGGTGCGTCAGCGGCTCCACCTGGAGACTCGCCAGGACAGCATCCGGCACCATGACGGCCGGCTCGTGAAAGCGCGGGCCTACCCGATCTCGATCGACTCGCGCGCACTGCACTCGCTCGCATCGAGCTCGGACTCAGCGAAGCGTGCCGCACAGATCAGGCACGATCTCGGCGACCCTGAGACGCTCTTCCTCGGCGTGGACCGGCTCGACTACACCAAGGGTCTGCTGGAACGGATCCGGGCCTTCGGCGAACTGCTCAGCGAGGGACGGATCGATGCGTCGCGAGCCGTCTTCGTCCAGGTCGCCACCCCGTCGCGTGAGCGGGTGGACCAGTACCGGGTTCTGAGGGACGAGATCGACCGCCTGGTCGGGCGGCTGAATGGTGAGTTACCTGCACACCTCCTATCCACGCGAAGAGATGGCTGCCCTCTACCGGACGGCCGACGTCATGGTGGTCACGCCGTTGCGAGACGGGATGAACCTGGTTGCCAAGGAGTACGTGGCCTGCCGGCAGGGAAACGACGGCGCCTTGGTGCTGAGCGAGTTCGCCGGCGCCGCCCGTGAGCTGCGGCAGGCGTACCTGGTCAATCCCTACGACGTGGACGGACTGAAGGAGCGTCTCTACGAGGCGATGACCGACTCCGCGCGAAACAAGGCCAGACGGATGCGCTTCATGCGCCGTCAGGTCTTCGAGCACGACATTGAGCGTTGGGCGACGTCGTTCCTGCACGACTTGGAGACGATTCCCGGGGCCAACTGAGCATCAGAGCCGACCGCTCGAGTGAGGTGGCTCCCCCGGTTGGACTCGAACCAACAACCTGCCGGTAGCGCACCACGACCGACCGTCGCTACCGTAGCCCGATCGGGGGACGACAAGCCGTATCGGCACCTCCGGCTCGTCACCCGCTGACCTGGCACAGCAGCGTGAAACCGGCGCGCCTCGCGAGGACCGATCCGTCCCGAGGGGAACTCACCTTGATCAGCGACTACATGACCTACTGCCGTGCCGCAGGCCTCAGACCAGCAACCATCAAGCTCCGCGGCATGTGGCTGCGCCGAGCGGCCCGCTCCGTGGATCTCCGACTGGCAACGCCCGGGGACCTGATCGACTGGCTAGCGGCTCACGACTGGCAGCCGGAGACGCGGAAGAGCGCGCGCAGCGCGCTGCGCTCGTTCTACGCCTGGGCTACGGAGTCCGGTCACCTCGCCCACAACCCGGCGGCGAAGCTGCCACCGGTTCGGGTCCCGCCCGGAGTGCCCCACCCCACCCCCACCGACATTCTTCGGCGGGCCCTCGGCGAGGCGAGTGCGCGAGATCGCCTGATGTTGGCGCTCGCAGCCTTCGCAGGCCTGCGCCGCACCGAGATCGCCGAACTCCGATGGAGCCACGTCGACCACCGCGTTCTCTCGATCACCGGGAAGGGCGGACGACGGAGGCTGATCCCCGTGCTTCCCCAGCTCGGCGAACTGCTCGGCGAGGAAAGCGCACTGCGTGCCGCCGGCCGAGTGGCCGACGGCTTCCGGTTTGCTGTTGACCCGTTCAGCCCATTCGTCTTTCCGAGCCACTGCGGCGGGCACATCAGCCCGTTCACGGTCGGCAAGATCCTGTCAGCGGCGCTTGGGCCCGGCTGGCATGGCCACACACTCCGACACCGCTTCGCGACGAAGGCCTACGCCGTCGACCGGGATCTGCTCGTGGTGCAGCAGCTGATGGGCCACTCGAATCCCGACGTGACCGCCCGGTATACGGCGGTCCCCCGCGGTGCGGCGCTGGCCGCGGTGAAGGGCGCGGCGGCGTAGCCCCTCCGGCTCTCGCCGCCTCATGTTTGGATCGGTCTCCCCTCTCGCTGACTTGTCATACGACAACTTCAGAGGTAGACTTGTCTTGTCACCAAGCGAGAGGAGGTGGAAACATGGACAAGGAGCTGCGGGCCATCGTCAAGGCCCTCGAAGCCCAGGGATTCGCGGTCAAGATGACCAAGCGTCAGCACATCGTCGTCACTCGCGACGGCGAACTGATCGCAACATTCTCCGGGACACCGAGCGACTGGCGGTCGATCCGCAACGCACTCGCCCCGCTGCGGCGGGCCGGGTTCCGGTGGCCGCCCGGCCGGTAACCGGAAGCGGGCCGGGGGTAAACGACATACCCCCGGCCCGGCTCCTTGACCATAGTCCCACCTCAGGAAGGGAACCGCGATGGACAGCAGCTACAACCTCGTGATCGAACTCGCCGATCGGGCCGACGCACAGCACGCCGAAGCCATCCTCGACCACTTCGCCAACTACCATCCGGCGGTCGCCCGGACCGAGACCGGCCGCGCCGAACTCATCCTCACGCTGCCGGCCGAGACTGTTGCCCAGGCCGCGACGACCGGACTCGCATTGCTGAAGGCCACCGGTCACCGTCCCCTCAGGCTCGAGGTGCTCACCACCGACGACTATGACCGCCGCGCTGGAACCACTCCGCTCCCGGACCTGGTCTCGGTCCCCGAAGCCGCGGACCTTCTCGACATCAGCCGGCAGGCAGTCCTGCAGCGCATCGCGGCCGGAACGCTGCCGGCGAGGCAGGTCGGGAAACAGTGGGTGATCGCACGCTCCGCGCTCGATGGTGGGCATCCCGCTAGTTGAGGGCCGGCCGGTCACAATTTGGTGACGAGTGCAGGAAAGGTGCGGACTTTTGGCAGGTGTGGTCGGGACACTCGCCCGCAAAGCGGGAACCTGCGCGAACTCAACGTAGACCGCGCTCAATCCCCTCTCTCGAACGGAGCGAAACCCCAATGACGCAGCCGTACCCACCGCAGCAGCCGTACCCACCGCAGCGGCCGCAGCAGCCGCAGCAGCCGCAGCAGCCGCAGCAGCCGCAGCAGCCGCAGCAGCCGTTCGTCGAGCACGGACCGGGGCAACAGCCCGTGCCGCCGCCGTATCCCGCTACCGGGAAGCCGCCGAAGGCGAAGCGGTTCGGATTCGTTGCGGTCGGTCTCGCCGCCGTGGTCGGCCTCGTCGTCGGCGCCGCCGCCGCGTCACTCGGGTCGCCGGATGACGCCGGCGTTGCTGGGGCACCTGTGACGGTCACGGCGACCGCCACGAAAACCATCGTCGAGGACACTTCGACGAGTAGTGAGCCGACCGAGGAGCCGGTCGACGATTCGGCGTCCTACACCCCGAGCAAGTCGGACTGGAGCGTTGGGATCAAGGTCTTGGAGAAGAAGTGTTTCGGGTCGGCCGGGTGCATCATCAAGTACCGGATTCGTCCGAAGTACGTGGGCCTTGAGGACCTGCCGTCGGGGTCAACGATCGAGGTCTCGTATCAAGTGACGGGCGATGAGTCGGGGCCGCAGACGAACGCCTTCACCGTTGAGGATGGTCAGATCAGCTTCGACAAGGAGGAAATTGCGGATACTCCCCGGTCGTCGACGAAGCTGAAGGCGAAGGTCACCGAGGTCGAGGTCTACTGAGGGGGACGCCGCGCAATGGACTTACGGAGTGGGAGCTGTGACGTGCACCCACACGGCGAACCTGTCTTGTAAACAGGTGAGATACGCGCTCTGGCCAGGAAGAACACCCGCGAAGGGCGCTGAAAAGGCGCACGAGAATCAGCAGGGAGACGGGGCATGACTGACACCACCGAGACCAAGCGCTTCCACATCGGAGACATCCTCTCCGTGACGACCGAGCGGCTCGTCTCACCGCGTCACATGGAAGGCATCTACGACCTCCTTGGCTGGCTGGCCGGGGAGGATCCCATGACTCACCAGCTCAGCAGGGTCTCCGACGAGTCGCCGTTCCTACGGGAGTGGTTTCCCGACCTCGCGGATGTAGAGGTCCCCGACCTGAACAGAGACGAGCACAGGCTGCTGCTGTGGCTTGACTCGCTGGGTGAGCAGTACCGGGATGTGCCTCGGATGCCGTCAGGTCAGCACGCGCACATCGAC
>JBGAIX010000007.1:0-187955 GCA_044225235.1 Propionibacteriaceae bacterium
TTCTGCCAGCCACCCGGTCGCCCGAATGGACGGCCACCGCCCCGCGGGCCTTTCCGGCCGCGCCCGCGACGCTCCGGTCCCTCATCTTCTTCGAAGCGGCCCGGTCCGCGTTCACGGAACGGTCCGCCATGGTCATGCCAGTTCATGATGCACTCCTTCTGTCGTTGCAATGATTACATCGTTACATCGCAACACAAGAAGGTTCTGGCTCATTCCGGTTTCGCTGCGGACGGTGGGACGGCTGCCGACCGGGCGCCGATGATCACGACGGTGGATGTCACCGTTGCGCGTCAGGCCGGCAGCTCGCCGCCGGGTAGTCCGGGAACCCTGTTCAGCTCTGCGCGCGAGGTGATGCCGAGCGTGGTGAACACGTTGCGCAGGTGGTAGTCGACCGTGCGCGGACTCAGGAACAGGTGCGCTGCGACGTCTTTGTTCGACATGCCGTCGGTGACAAGCCGGACGATCTGCAACTGCTGCGGGGTGAGCGACGACAAAGCGCTCGGCTCGCGCTTGCGCGCAGTCTCACCGGTGGCCCTGAGTTCCGCATGTGCTCGTTCCTCCCAGGGCCGCGCACCCAGCCGCTCGAACCCGGCGATCGCCAAGCGGAGCTGAGCTCGGGCGTCGCTCCGTCGTCTAGCGCGCCGGAGGTGCTCGCCGAAGAGCAGCTGAGTTCGGGCCTCTTCAAACGGGCGGTTGCTGGTCGAGTGCCGCTGAGCTGCCAATTCGAAGCTCTCCGTGGCGGCCGCCTCGGTGCCGAAGAGGGCGCGGGAACGAGCGACGACGGCTGCGGCCCAACCGGTTCCCGTGCGGTCGACGAACGCTTCGAGTCGTCCCAGCGCCACGCGGCCGACCTCGTCGCGGCCGAGCCGATGAGCGGCCTCCATCAGGTCACCGGACGACAGCACGGCCACCATCGGATGGAAGTAGGCCGAATCCGGCGACGCCAGCGCTTCCAGCGGGGTGATCGCATCGAGCCATCTGCCGGCTCCCAGGTCTCGCAGGGCGGCTGCCCACGCCGCCTGAGCTATCGGCCTTCGGATGCGGTGCCTGGCTGCGAGGGCGCTCGCTTCGTCGGCGGCGGCCCTGGCGTCCTGGTCGCGTCCTTGGACGGCGGCGATCCAGGCCAGCGTGCCCAGGCAGGCAGCCACATGCTGGGGCTGATCGGTTTCCCGGGCGGTGGACGCGCCCTCCGCTGCGAGGGACTGCGCGACAGCCAGATGGCCGTTGAAAGCCTCGAGCGAGGCCAGGTTCGCGATCGTGTGCGGGAGGCGGCTGAACAGGCCGGCCCGTCTGAGCCGAGTCGACGCGCGGCTGAGCAGGTCGAGCGCTGTGCGGTCGTCCCCGACGAACATCGCTGCGGTCCCGGCGACGTGCAGCTCGAACGGGTCAGCAGGATCTGCGATCTGCAGCGCACGACTGATCATCGGCAACCCGCGAGCCGGGTTTCCCCCGAGTACGTCGCCGAGTCCGACGATCACGGACACGCTGAAGCTGGCGCGGCCCGATGGGTCAACTGCATCTCTGCGGAGACGCCGCGCCACGACGTTCAGACCGGCCACATCGGCGTCGGACCATGCGAGGTGCCCGGCATCGACGAGGAGACCGATGGCCCGGCCAGGATCCGCCTCGGCAACTGCGTCGGCCGCATCGAGGAGGATCTGGACACCCTCGCGGCGGCTGCCGGAGACCGACTCGACCGCCGCCCGGAGACGTTCGGCATCTGCACGCGTTGCCATCTCGTCCACCAGAGGGTCCGCCCGCTCAAGGAGCGCACGGCACTGGGCGGGCCTGCCGGCCGCCCACGCCTCCCCGGCCGCGGCCACCATCCTGCGTCCAGCCTCTGCGGTGTCACGGGTCAGGTCCGATGCCCGCTGCAGCGCCAGCGCCGCAGCGGCGTGCCCGCCGCGCGCACGCGCTCGATCGGCCACCCGGTCCAGTTGGTCCGCGACCGCGTCGTCTGGTGCGACGGCGGCCTTCGAGGATTGCCATGCCTGCCGATCGGGATCGGTGCCAGCGAGCGCCGCGGCGAGCGCGCGGTGAACCAGCTGCCGACGGCCGAATGGGGCTGACTGATAGATCGCGGTCCGCATCAGCGGATGACAGAACGTGACGCGTCCGTCGGCCGTGGCGACGACTCGGGCGAACTCCGCGGCATCAAGGGCGGCGGGGTCGATGCCGAGCGCGCGGCCGGCCCGGACCACGCAGCCGAGGTCTCCGGCGTCTTCGGCGGCGGCGATCAGCAACAGGTCCTGGGTTTGTGGAGGCAGCCGCCTGGCGCGGGCGAGCAGCGCCTCATGGAGGGTTGTGGTGGCCGCCGCGCCGTCCGGCAGCGCCCGCTCGCCGGTCAGCTGATCGACGCTCAACTGATCGACCATCTCGATGAGTGCCAGCGGATTGCCACCGCTCGTCGCCCACAAGGCGGCGCGCACCTCGGGCGCGGGCTCCCGTCCGGCCGACCCCACGTTCACTGATCGCCCCGCCAGCCCACAGCGTTCGATCACCAACGCATCGCTGGAGACCCTGTCGAGGGGCGCCACGGTGACCTCGTCGACCGGAAGCTCGATCGCGCCGACGGGCAGCTCAGTCAGAGCGGCCAGAAACGCAATCCGCTCACGGTCGATGCGCCGCAGGACGAAGCGCACGGTGTCGAGCGATTCGGCGTCGAACCACTGGACATCGTCCAACAGACACACGACCGGCCGGGTGGCGGCGGCGCTGGCGAGCAAAGTCAACGCCCCCATCGCGACCATGAAGCGGTCCGGATCGTCTGCTTCGCCGAGCCCCAGGGCGGCTCGGAGCGCGTGCGCCTGCCGCGGCGGAAGCACCTCAATTCCGCCGAGCAGTGGCTGAAGGAGTTGCTGCAGGTGCGCGAACGGGAGCGCCGACTCGTGGCGTGAACCCACCGCCCGGAGCACGTCGACATCCGGATGCTGGGCCGCTTCGGTGAGCAGCGACGTCTTGCCGACGCCGGGCTCGCCGCGCAGCAGCAACCCACCGCCCCTCGCCGCGACCGCGTTGCCCACCAGGTTGTCGATCGCTGCACGCTCCCGGCGTCGCCCGTGCAGCATGTCCGCAGTGTAGGGCCGCCCCGAGGACTGGCGATTTCGCCGATTCGAGCCTGCCGCGGTTTCACCAGGCTTGAGGCCATCCGGAGCACCCGAACGAAGGAACCGACCATGAAGCTCAAGGTCACCCACACCCAACTCGTCAACGCGCCCGCCGCGGCGCTGTACGAGGTCCTCACCGACTACGCCGCGTACCCGTCCTTCCGCCGCGACATCCGCACCGTCACCGTCATCAGCAAGGACGAAGCCGGCGCGGAATTCGCCATCGCTACCGGAACGCGAGGCACCGCGTCTCGTGCGTACGACCGGTACGTCGAAGGGCGGGACATCGTCGTCGAGCGGACCTGCCAGAGCGATCCCACTGCGCGCACCACCTGGACGATCCAGGCGGTCGACGACCTCCATGCCACGGTGACCGCGGAGGGCCAGGCAACCGTCCCGGCTGGGTGGGGGAGGCTGCGACGGGGTTCGCTCTCGCGTGAGTTCATCGACCGGAATCTGTCGTGCTTCGTCGCCGAAGCGGAGCGACGCGCCGGCACGCCGCACGTACGCCGCCGGAAGCGGTCGTGGCGCGTCGCCGTCGCCGCCGTTCTCCTCTCGCTCCTCATGGTGGCCGGCCTTGCCGTCCTCACGATCCCGTTCGTCAAGGGGTCGGTGCTGCGAGGCTTCACCAACGGCGAGCTGGTCCAGGCGGACTACTGGGACGATGAGCCGAAAATCCTCGCCGGTGGATTCGGGTTCGACAACATCATCGGCGTCCCGCAGATCGACGAGCGAACCGTTCGGGCAGCCGGCGGCTCCTGGTACGCGTCGCTGACCTGCGCCGGAGGCAAACAGCCGGACCCGGGCCTTCGCACCTCAGTCGCCGAGTCGGCAACCATTCCCCAGGGGTACCGCGGCTACGCCGACTACGACGACGGGTTGCCAATCGAGTTCAGCTGGCCGGTGGCCACCGAAACGGTGGATCCGACCGATTTCCAGTTCACCCTCAACACCGGCGAGATCGTCTTCGGCCACGCCGCCGGCATGAACCCCAACTGGGAACTGAACGAGCGCAACACAGTGGTCCTGTTCGGCGACTTCGGCAATCGCACGCCGAGCACCGAACCGGGGGCCGTCTTCCCGGTGCGCCTCGACATCGTCGCCGATGACAGCCCCTTGCAGTTGATCGGACCCGATGGCAGCACGAGGAGCGCCGTCGGTCTCTCCTGGACCACCGACTCCTCACCGTACGACCGCGGCCCCTCGCTCGTCGGTGCGAAGCTGAACGCCGTCGACCCGGAACCGGCCGGTGAGGGCGGGGTCGCGCTGCCCGAGCGCGCTGCGTTCATGCCCAACGACGAGCGCAGTCTGTACGGCGAGGCAGCCGACTTCCGCCTCCGGGTTCTCACCACCGGCGGCTTCTCTCCGGACGGGGTGACCGGCCTGCGGCCGGACATGTACGAGGACTTCTTCCGCTTGCACGTACGCGGTCAGGACGGCCGGACGGTGCTGATCACGAAGACCGACGTCGACTACGAGGTCGAGGGTGGGACCCTCCGCGTCCTCGGGCTGTCAGACCTTGGTCGGGCTGAGGAACCCTCCGCCGGGGTCACCTATGACGACTGCTACGAGGAAGATCGCGACAACTACATCGACATCGTGCTCTCTGGTGACGACGCGGCCGCTCGCAGCATCGAGGCGGTGGAGATCCCAGGCCTCGAGGGTGGCTACCGCGCGTTCTACAACCCGGGTGGGCCGGGTCCGGAGCCCTTCCCCGGAGTCGACTACACCGCTCCCGGGCCTGCCGACCTCGAGCCGGTGACGATCGCCCTGGACGACCCGAGGCGGGTCAGCCGTGAGGCTCAGACGTTCGATCCTCCCTACGCGGCGGTTCTGGGCGCGTATGTGGTCCTCGTCGGGGCGAGCGTGGCCGGGATCGTCGCGACCGATCGCCGCACCCGCCGGAGACTCACCCGCTGACCAGTCATCCGTGAGGCCGAGGCGCTCGCCGTCCCGGCCTCACCTGCCCTTCGTCGGCGCTGCCCGAGGCGCCGATCCCACCCTTCCCGAGCACCAGCAGACAGGACCCAGATCATGACCATGAAGACCGCCCACGTGATTCGCTTCGCCGCCGCACCGAGCCGCCGTTCAGCCGTCTGCGAGGCTCTCACCACCCCGTCGCACGATCCCGGCCTGACGCTCCGGTTCGGGCCGGCCCGGTTCGGCGTGCTCACCTGGGGCCTCGAGGCTGCCGCGCCAACGTTGGACCGCGTGGCCCCTCTCCTCGATGGCCCGCCGGCCGTCAACAGGCTGGACATCGTGGCGGAGAAGCTGCCGGTGGTAGGACCCGAGGCGGCGCAGCCCACGGCCGGTCTGCTGCTGACCTTTCGGGTACGCCGCGGTCGAGGGGCGGAGGCCGCGGCGTTCCTTCGCGAGGCACGGGGGATCGTCGACGACGAGCCCGACACCACGGCATGGTTCGGCTTTGCCTCCGGAAGCGACGTTTTCGGGATCCTCGACGTGTTTCCTCACCGGCGCGCGCGGCGCGCCCACCTCGCCGGGCGCCTGCCCGCCGAGCTCGCCCGGGGGTCGCGCTCGTTCCTCGGCAGTGTTCCGCAGATCAGACTGATGAGGGTCCTCGGTGGTGAGTGGCAGGCCGAGCCGTCGGCAGTTGCGACGGCCGGCAACTAGCCGGCGCTCATCGGGAGCCGGGCTACGGATCGAGCAGCAGCCGCTCGATGTCCGTCTCCTTCGGGCCGAGAACGGGGTCACGACGTTGGAGCAGGTCGAGCACGGTCTTCACGCATGCAACCTGGTCGCGGACGGCACCCCGCCACCACGCCCGGGATCGGGGGGCACGCCGTTCGTCGCCGACGCCCACGGCGTCGATGCCCAGTGCCCGGCACGTCGCCACGGCCCGCGGGAGGTGGTAGTCCTGGGTCACGGCGATCAGCCGGCGTACGCCGAACACCCGGCTGGCCCGGGCGGCCGAGTCGTAGGTGTCGAAGCCGGCGTAGTCGGCGACGACGTGCTCCGGGGGAATCCCGGCAGCGACCAGGTAGTCGCGCATCGCGTCGGGTTCGTTGTACTCCTTGGCCATGTTGTCCCCCGACACGAGGATGACGCGGACCGTGCCACGGTCGTAGAGCCGCTTGGCCAGGTCGAGGCGACCGGCCAGGAAGGGCGACGGCGTCCCGTCCGGGTAGACCTGGGCTCCGAAGACCAGGGCGACCGGGGCATGCGGGGCGTCGGCCTCTGGATAGATGCGCCCGGCCGACAGCAGCCGAACGAACCCGACGGAACCAGCGACAGCTGCACCGGCCGCGGCAGCGCCTACCAGCGTCGCCACCCCCAGAGTGCGAAGCGGTGGGCGCCGCGCTGTGGCGGCCGTGCCGAGCCCCGTTCGTCGCATCCGCTCAGACTAGGCGAGCACCGAGTGAGCGCCGCGGGCCGTGAGGCGCTCGCGAGCCACGAACCACGCCGTCTCGGCTGCCATAATCGGCGATTGTGTCCACACTCGCCGCCACCCTGAGCGCCCGCATCGAGGCCGTCGCCGGCATCGACCCGGAACTACGCCCGGCGACGCGACCCCAGTTCGGGCACTTCCAGTCCAACGTGGCGCTCCGCCTGGCCAAGTCGGCCGGTCGCCCGCCGCGCGAGGTGGCCATGGAGCTGCTCGCCCGGCTGGACGTCGCCGATCTCTGCGACGTACCCGACATCGCGGGCCCCGGCTTCCTCAACTTCCGATTCACGGAGGCTGCGCTCGCCCAGAGCGTGTCGGTGCTGCTCGCCGACCCGGCGGCCGGTGTCGTTCCGGCGGAACCGTCGCAGGTCGTCGTGGTCGACTACTCCTCGCCCAACGTCGCGAAGCAGATGCACGTCGGCCACCTCCGCTCGACCGTGATCGGCGACTGCCTGGCGCGCGTGCTCGGTGCACTCGGCCATCGGGTGGTCGCCCAGAACCACATCGGGGACTGGGGCACGCAGTTCGGCATGCTGGTCGAGCAGATCCTGCAGGAGGGCATCGACACCGAGCAGCTCACCCTGCCGGAGGCCGAGGCCCTCTACGCGCGCGCGAGCGCACACTTCCGCGCCGACCCGGAGTTCGCGGACCGTGCCCGCCTTCGGGTGGTGGCTCTGCAGTCCGGCGACCCGCTCACCCGCGCGGTCTGGCACCAGCTGATCCAGGTCTCTCTCGCCGGATTCAACGAGGCGTACCAGCGGATGGGGGTGCTGCTCACCGACGCCGACCTGGCCGGTGAGTCGACGTACAACGACGCGCTGGCGGGGCTGGTGGACGGGCTGGAGCGCGACGGCACCGCGGTGCTGGACGACGGAGCCCTCTGCGTCTTCGTCGACGGGTTCGACGCCCCGATGATCGTGCGCAAGCGGGACGGCGGCTTCGGGTACGCGGCCACCGACCTCGCCGCGATCCGGCATCGGGTCCGCGACCTGGGCGCGAATCGGATCATCTACGTCGTCGACGCCCGCCAGTCCGACCACTTCGCGCTGCTGTTCGCGGCGGCGCGCAAGGCGGGCTTCCTCCCGGAGGGTGTGGACGCCCGGCACGTGGCGTTCGGGACCGTCCTCGGTACCGATGGCAAGCCGTTCAAGACGCGCGAGGGCACCGCGGTGACGCTGTCCACGCTGCTCGACGCTGCCGAGCAGGAGGCCGCACGGCCGGTGGCGCTCGCGGCGATCAAGTACGCCGACCTGTCCAACGGGCTGAACAAGGACTACGTCTTCGACATCCATCGGATGGTGCAGACCACCGGCAACACCGGCCCCTACCTGCAGTACGCGCACGCGCGTACCGCTCAGGTCCTGCGCCGGGCCGAGGCCGAGGGGCCACTCGGCGAGTTGGCGGTGACCGTGCTCGGGGAGGCCGAGGAACAGGCCCTCGCGCTGGCTCTGCTGCGTTTTGGTGACGTGGTCGCCGAGGTTGGCGAGTCCCTGCAGCCGCACAAGCTCTGCACCTACCTGTACGAGTTGGCCGGCGCGTTCTCGGTGTTCTACGAGCAGTGTGCGGTGCTGAAGTCGGCTGGCCAGGTCCGGGAATCGCGTCTCGGGCTCTGCCGCTCGACCAAGCAGGTGCTGGCGTCAGGTCTGACGATGCTCGGGATCGAGCCGCTGGAGCGGATGTAGCTCCGGCGTCTGCTCGCCCTGAGTTCTTCCCATGAACCACTGCGAGGCAGACCCGAAATGGGTCTGCCTCGTCAGGGCTGGTGAGCGATAAGGGGCTGGTGAGCTACGGGGAGTCGTTCCGGAGGAACGCCTACTTCTTCCGGTCGACGCGATCGGCGGCGAGCCACGCGGCGCCGACGATGCCGGCGGTGTTGAGCAGCTGAGCCGGGACGAGCGGAGTCTTCACGCTGAGCAACGGAAGGAACTTCTCGGACTTCTTGCTGATGCCGCCGCCCACGACGAACAGGTCGGGCCAGAGCAGCGCCTCGAGCGTCCCGTAGTACTTCTGAAGCCGCGGGATCCACTCCTTGAAGCTGAGCCCCTCCTTCTCCTTGATGCTGGAGGCGGCGTGGGTCTCGGCGTCGCGCCCGTCGATCTCGATGTGGCCGAGTTCGGCGTTCGGGATCAGCACACCGCGATAGATCAGCGCAGTGCCGATGCCGGTACCGAGGGTCGTCATGATCACGAAGCCGTCGTGGTCCTTGGCTGCGCCGTAGTGCACCTCGGCGACGCCGGCGGCATCTGCGTCGTTGACGATGTACACGTCGCGGCCGAGGTGAGCCTCGAAGATCTTCTCGGCCTCGCAGTCGATCCACGACTTGTCGATGTTCGCCGCGGACCGGGTGATGCCATGAGTGACGACCGCGGGGATGGTGATCCCGATCGGCCCGTTGCCGATCTCTGAGGCGAAGTTCTCGACGATTTTTCCGACGACCGTTGCGACGTTGTTGGGCGTCGACTCCGCCGGGGTCGCGATCCGCATTCGCTCGCCCGCCAGCTTGCCGGTCTTGAGGTCGACGGGGGCTCCCTTGATGCCGCTGCCGCCGATGTCGATCCCGAGAACGGGCTTTCTGCTGTGAGGCTTGTCACTCATGACGGGGACTCTAGCGACTTTCGACTGATCCGGGGAGACCTCAAGATCGACATATTGTCGGTTAAACGACGTCCGTTCGACGGCCGAATCCGTCCGCTCAGAAGGCAGAAGCGAGGAGTGCGCTCAGTCGCTGAGCTGGTCCAGACACCACGCGTAGAGACCAGGATCGACGTCGTAGGTGTCCGAGAAGTAGAGGCCGTAGAACCGCCGGTACACCTCGATCCAGTGGCGGACCTCGGGGCCGAGAAGGTCGGCCGCCACGTCGGTCAACCACGCCGCATCGTCGGTCGCCCCGGGGTAGCGCTCGAGTTCGAGGAAGGCCACCGCGCCGGTGACGTCGAGCAGCGGATCGCCGTGCACGGTGTGTGGACTGAAGTCGCCGATGGCGCTGATGACGGGACGGCCGACGACCTCCGCGACGTACGCGTTGGGCGGGCAGATGTCGCCATGCACGACCGTGGGCTGGACGGTGCGCCCGGCGAGGTCGCGGTGCAGATTCGTCCAGCTGCGTCCGAGGTCGGGGAGGTCCGCCTCCAACCGCGAGCGGCTCCGCGTCAGGGGGCCGGCGAGCATGTCATCCAGCAGCGCGGTCAGGGTGTCGAAGCGCCGGCCGGCGTGCGGCCCGATCAGGCGGGCGAACCCGTGCAGCGGACTTGGCAGGCGTTGGAGCTGCAGGGTGGCGTCGAGGAACGATCGGAGTGCGGTTCGCCGATCCTCGGTTGTGGCCCGGCCGAGCCAGTGAGAGAGGTTCTCACCCGGCAGTCGTACGTCGACGGCGTACGTGCGGCCGGCACGCCGACCCGTCTCCACGGTCAGCGGGAGGGCGAACGGAAGCGGCGTCTCCCGCCAGCCGCCGTACAGCGCGGCGAGCTGGGGAGCCACGACCGCGGCTTCCTCTGACGGCCGGTACAGCCGCAGGACGTGTTGCGCGCCGAGGGCGAACACCTCGCACTCGCCGCCCGACCCGAGCAGCGCGGACCGATCGGTGCCGAAGGCGGCCAGCAGGTCGTCGTCCTCCAGCGCCTGTCGTCGGTTGCGGCGCGACGCGCGGTCGTCCCGCTCGGTTGCCCGCGCTGCCCGGGCCCGGTCAAGTTGGCTCAGGGCGAGTTCGCGGGCGACGCCGGCGTCGATCTGCCGCGCGACCGCGTTCACCGGGCCTTTCGGGGTGTGGATCTGGACGTCGGCCAGCCCGAGCCTGCGTTGCAGCGGACCCTGCTCGATGCGCACCGACTGAGTCTTGGCGTGCGGCACGATGTCGCGGACGTGGTTGAGCCAGCCGTGCGTGGTCACCAGCGCGCGGTCATCCCAGCCGTAGCGCAGCGTCCAGAAGTCGAACCAGCGCAGCCAGCGGGCCCGTCGCGGTGCGGGATGCAGGTCGATGGCGTCGACGCCGACCTGTGGCAGCACCCTGCTGAGCGCCATCGTCACCTCGTCCGTCGTGGCGACCGGAAGGAGCACGCTCGTCGCGACCGACTCGTTGTTGTCGTCGCCGCCGCGGCCGTAGCCGAGGATGTCGAGCTCGGCGCGCATCCAGCCGAGCGGCCGCCACAGCAGCGGCTGGACGGTCTTGACGCCTTGGACGCGGTCGAGCGGAACTGACTGGCTGGTGAGGTTGGTCAGACCGCGGGTGATGCGGAGCCCGCGGCTGGATTCGGCCAGGGTGAAGTTGAACATCCCGATCAGCCGGTCGCCGATCAGCCGCACGGCTCCGATGGCCAGCGGGATGATGCCGCCGAGCGCCGCCACCGGGATGCCGGCGACGGTAGTCGCGACGACGACGGCAATAGTGCCGAGGACGGCCAGCATCCATTCGGTGGAGAGCAGGAAGCTGGCGACGAGCCGCGTCGGCGGCACCCGCACCAGGATCCGGTCGCCGACCGACTGGTCGGTCAGCGGGCTCGGCAGCGGCCGGGTGTCGTGCGCGCCGAGGGTCGTCTGGTAGCCCTGGGCGCGAGCCAGCAGGTAGTCGCGCAGCCGGGTCGCCTTGGCGCGTTTGAGGTAGCGCAACGTCGTTGCGCTGTCGCCGGCACCTGCCTCCAGTCGCAGCTCGGCGAGACCGAGGACGCGGGCGAGCAGGGGCTGCACGATGTCGACCGACTGCAGGCGTTCGAACGGGATCTTCTTGGACCGCTTCACCACGACACCGGTCTCGATGCGCAACTCCTCGTCATCGATCACGAACCGGGTGAAGTACCAACTGGCGATGCCGGAGACGACCGCGATCACCAGCGCGAGGGCGATCAGCCCGGCGACCCAGCGGACGTCGAAGCGTGCGTCGCCGCGTCCAGCTTGCGGCAGGAACTGCTGGGACAGCCCGAACGCGATCGCCACGAAGAGCAGCCAGCCCCGCCGACGACCACGGCCGGGATGCTGAGCAGGATCGGCATCAAGACCAGCGTGGTGAGCCGTAGGAGGGAGAGGTAGCGCGGCGACAGCCGGCGCCATTCGTAGGCGGGCGGGGCGAAGAGCTCGTCCATGGTGCCTTCAGGCTACGTGCGTCGGCGGCGCGACTCCTTCGGACCGCGGACCGAAACGCCACCGAACAAGGCGACTCCCTTGATGACGATCGTCGGCGCTCCCGGCACCGGCTCACCCAGGTCCTTCATCTCTGTGCCGCCGAAGATGCCAACCGTGTGGTCGCGGACTTCGATACCGGCAGGCACCTTGATGTCGAGCCCGCCGAAGCACCAGATCCCGGAAATCTCCACGACCGAGTTCTCGAAGATCGCCTCGCGGAAGTTGAGGTCGATGCCCCCGAACAGGGCGAGCGCGTGCAGCTTCTTGCGGGCCCGCCAGCGGCCCTGGCGATTCACGCCACCGAAGATGGCGACCAGGTTCTCGGTCGCTTCGCCGGGCGCGGACGCATCCACCACGTACGCGGCGGGCTGACTGGCGGGCGCCGGGGTGGGCACGAGGTCGCTGGTCAGCGCGACCAACTCGTCGAAGGTCTTGGACCGCATCAGCCGGTCGAGCCGCTCATCGTGTTCCTCCCGCGTGATGCGGCCCTCGGCGAACGCGGCCCCGAGGACACCGGCAACCTGGTCGCGGTCCGCGTCGGAGGCGCGCAGCCCCCCGCTCGCCAGCGGGGCGCTCGGTTCAGGAGAGGGCTGCGCCGGCCACTGCTGAGCCGCCGGGTACTGCAGGTAGGTCGGCTCGGACGCGCCAGCCTCGGCTCGAATCCCGATCGGCTCGGTAGCGGTCGCGTCGGCAACCGACAACGGGTCGATACGGGTGGGCTCGGGGCTGCGCTCGGTCATGGCGGCCACGCTAGCTCCGCAGACGACTGCGGCGGCAACCCGCGAGCGCCGAATCAGGGCGTCCTGGGGGCGCGGTCGGGGGCGATCCCTGACGCCGCCGGCGCGGCCGTGTGGTTAGACTGCTCCGCGCGCCTGCGGCGTACGCGGATGTAGTTCAATGGCAGAACATCAGCTTCCCAAGCTGAGAATGCGAGTTCGATTCTCGTCATCCGCTCCACACCGAAACACCTGGTCAGCCACACACTCGCTGCCAGGCCCCGAATCGAACACCACCGGTCAGCTTCCAGGCGTGCCCCCAACGTGCCCCGAAGCCGCGCCCGTCCACGTCGCCACCATGCGATCCAAGGCATCGGCAATCGCTCGATCCCGCGCCGCCGTACGGTGCTGGTCGACCATCGCCGCGTCCACGCTGACGTGACCCATCCGGCCCATCAGTTCACGGGTGCTCGCACCCGACATCGCCGCGAAGTGGTTACCCGTGTGCCGCAAATCGTGCACAGGCACACCAGGCAGGCCGGCGGCCTTGATCGCCCGCGCCCAGATCGGCGAGAAGTTCGGCCGAGCAGGCGGCTTCCCGTACGGACCGACGAACACCGCGCCACCGACCTCCGGGTCCGAATAGTCCCGGAAATGCGCCTCGATCAACGGCACCAGCCACATCGGGAACGCCACGGTCCGTATCCCGGCGGCCGTCTTAGGCCGCTTCACCACCTGCTCCGCGCCGATCAGCACAATCGACCGCTCGACCCGCACCAGACCATCAACAAGATCGAAATCCGTCTTCCGCAGCCCCATCAACTCGCCCCAACGCAACGACGCGAACACCGCCAGCAGGACCAACAGCCGATAGCGCGGATCGATCGCATCCGCCAGGACCATCACCTGTTCCAGCGTCAACACCGGCCGCTCCGCCGGATGCTCCACCCCGGCCCCCTTGATCCGGCAGGGGTTCCGGCGAATCAACTCGTCATCGAACGCGGTGTTGAGAATCGCCCGCAGCAGCCGGTACGCCTTCGCCACCGTGCTCGCGCCGACCCCGTCATCGATCAGACCCTGCCGCCACGACCGCACCGCCGCCGGCGTGATCTTCCGAATGCCCTCATCTCCCAGACCCGGCACGATGTGCTTCCGCAGCAGACCCGAGTACAACTCCACCGACCGCTCCGACAACCCCGGACGCTCCGCGATCCACCGAGCCCCGTAGCTCCCCAGAGCTTCACCAGCCGAATCGTCCTGCCACAGCCCACGCGGCCTTCCGCTTGACCACCTGCTCGGGCGCCGATCAGCACAACCGGTTTGCTCGACCACCGCATCGATCAGCACAACCGACCGCTCGAACCAGACCATCGACCAGATCGAATGCCGCATCTTCGCAGACTGGAAGGCCCCAGGTTTGATGCGAATCGTGCCGAAGAGGATCGACCCGAAGGTCAAGGAGCGCTGCGTGCGTCTGGTCCTTGACCACTTGCAGGAGTACCCGACCCTGACCGCGGCGGCTGCGGCCGTTGCTCGCCGCGAGGGTGTGGGGAAGGAGCCGGTGCGTCGCTGGGTGATCCAGGCCCAGATCGACGGCGGGCAGCGCCAAGGCGCCACCAGCGCCGAGCTGGCCGAGATCAAGGAGCTGAGGGCCAAGGTCCGCCGGCTGGAGGAGGACAACGAGATCCTGCGCCGGGCGTCGATTTTCTTCGCGGGGGAACTCGACCCCCGCAGCCGCTGATCGTCGCGTTCGTCGACCAGCTGCGCGCTGAGGGCCACGCGGTCGAGTCGATCTGCCGAGTGCTGCGTGAGCAGGGCTGCCAGGTCGCCGCGCGGACCTACCGACTCTGGGCGCAACCCGGCCGGGCGCTGGCAGGCCGGGTGGTCAGCGACGCCTTGGTCGAGGACACGGTCCGCCAGCTGGCGTGGACTGTCGATGAGCGCGGGGGCCGCCGACTCACCCCGGAGGGGCTGTATGGGCGGCGGAAGATGGCCAGGCTGGTGCGTCGTTCACTGCCGTCCGCCTCGCCCGGCTCGGTCGACCGGGCGATGCGATCCCTCCACCTGCAAGGGATTCGCCGATCGAAGGGTGTGCGGACCACAATCCCGGCCAAAGACGGGCGCCGAGCCGGGGATCTGCTCAACCGCGACTTCACCGCGTCGGCGCCCAACCGCACCTGGGTGATGGACTTCACCTACTGCCGGACCTGGGTCGGGTTCGTCTACGTCGCGTTCATCGTCGACGTGTACGCCCAAAAGATCCTGGCCTGGCACGCCGCCACAGTCCGCGACGCCGACCTGGTCCTCACGCCGCTGAAGATGGCGATCTGGCAGCGCGGCCGCGAGGGCCACCCCATCACCCCCGGCGAGCTGATCGGCCACTCCGACGCAGGCCGGCAATACACCGCGATCCGGTTCACCGAACACCTGCAACTCGAAGGAGGCACACCCTCCATCGGATCCGTCGGCGACGCGTTCGATAACGCCCTGATGGAATGCGTGATCGGCCTGTTCAAGACCGAATGCATCCGCACCACCGTCTTCCACACCGGCCCCTACCGCCAGATCAGCGACATCGAGTACGCCACCGCCGGCTGGGTCGACTGGTACAACCAGCGTCGCCTGCACAGTAGCCTCGACTACGTCTCACCCTACAACCAGCGTCGCCTGCACAGTAGCCTCGACTACGTCTCACCCGCCGAATACGAGGCAGCCCACTACGCGGCCCTCAACCCAGAGCCGCAACCCGTATGAGAGCGGCAGAGAACCTGGGGCGCTTCACTCTGTCAAGGCGGCTCGCTCCGCTCGCCTACGCTGCGGTCCGTGTCCTCGCTCGCTAGCGCTCGCTGCGGGCCGGTCCTCGCTACGGTTCCGGCGAGGGCCCGGATCAGGTCCGTGAGTCGGCGAGGCTCGTAATGCAGGAGCTGATCGAGACCGTGGCCATCGAGTACTACCGCGGGTCGCTACTAGCGCGCCGAGACCCGGAAAGATTGCGCTCAAGAAGATGAGCACGTCCAACGCCATGAGGGACACGGCTCGATACGCTGCCTTCGTGGAGAGCCACGGCGACGACGGTCCCGAGAGAACAAGCCAGTCGGATGTCGAGCGCTCGCGCCCAGTGCGCGGACCGCTTTCTTTGACGGCTTCACTATCTACCCCAACGATCACAGCCGGCAATGATTTCTCGATCTTCGTGACGATTCAGAATCCGTATGACGTTCCTGTGACTCTCTACGACGTACAGACACACCTACCGGTGGAACTCGTCGACGTCAATGCCGTTAGCCTAAGGCTAGCGAAAGAGGCCAGCGAATCGGACAACGCGGACTCTCAGCACTCGATTCGACAACGGATCGACAAGAGGCGCCACCTAATGCAGTCCCGGGCAGGCATTGCACGCGCTGTTGGAACTGATTTTTCGCCTGAGCAGACCTCCGAAATGATTTCATCCCGCATCCAGATCGATAGCATGGCCGGTGGGGGGACTGTTGCTGGCGTCCTGTTCAATTTCCCGGAGAATCCGAGCCCGGATGAGTTGGATGCAATCATGCGAAGGTGGCTTGATTTCAAAGCGGGCGTCGTTGCCGCGAGGCTAGAGCCAGGTGACAGCCTCGTGCGTCAGTTCAGACTTCGAACAAAACATTGGCTATTTTTCACTCCGCTTACGCATTCATTTCAAATCCAGGCCCTATTCGCTGCTGACAACGTCGAACATACCTCAACCACCACCTACCCGGTAAGCATCCGGGCGACGATGCCGGCGGTGGTCGTCGGTGGACTCATTGGAGCGATACTGGGATCCGCGCTCAACATCCTGACCCAAGCGACCACGGCCACTCCCGCCAGTGCATTGCAAGCATTTCTCGTCGCCACTTTAGCCACATTGGCTGTCGTTATTGGGTTTGCACGAAAGACTGGCAGCCAGTCGTTCATTTCAATTGAAGACTTCTGGGGTGGCGCGCTCATCGGCATATCGGTCGGCTTTGTGGGGTATGGCCAGTTTATGCATCTTTTCGGCGGGAGCTAGGACTGCGATTCACGCTCATCTTCTGCTTTAGCGAGAACAGGAAGAAGTGGTGGTGACACAAGCGGGGCCACGCAGTTATGCGGAATTTCACGGTGAAGGTCTGCGGCGCCGCTTGCTCAGCTTCTCCGTAGTCGGCGGACTAAGATCATCATGACGTGAACATCGAGCGAGACGATACCAGGGCATCTGGCCGGACGCTTTCGAACGTGCGCAGCGGGTCCTCGCAAGCGGATGCGAGCCATTGCCAACTCCGATGCTGATCAGAGCTTGCAACTCAGGCATCATCTGACAAATCGTCAACATCCAAATCAGCGGATCGCAGGTATCGGTAGTATGAGAAGTCGCTTTCTTGTAGCACTTCTGCGACCGCCTCGCGAATGCTGGCGGATGCCGACGAATCCTGCATTGCGTCGGAGACGACTGCATCGCCCAGCGATTGCCAAGCCTCATTTATTCCCGCCATTCCCGGCCGGAAGGAGACTACTCGATCAGCCGCGTCCGAGACCGTAGGTTGCCCCGCGCCGTACCGACTAACAATCGGTTCGAGCTCTGTTGTTAACTCCCCTTCATTGAGAACGAAAACGATTGTCACATTCCACGGCGGGGCAGAGTCCCAATCTGATTCAACACGAATGGTCTCGATGCGATCAATGCACTGCCCGAGGCTTGAATGCGGTAGGCCCGCCTTTGATCGAAGCTTGTTTTGAATCTTCCTCATGAACGGCTGAGCGTCGTCAGGGTACGCAAATCGCCCGAACCGGCGCACTATTCGGCTCTGGAAATGTAGGCGATGGTCGGTGGAGGCGAGCCCCTGCCGCTCTGTCCGGAGCGCGTTGTTGAAAGAAATCGACCCTGTCTGCCCGAGATCGACGAAGCTGTCAGTAGGTAGGTTGTCGATTTTTGTATAGCGAGGCATTCGCCCGCTTGCTGCTTGCCCTGCTATGTCGCCTTGCAGTTGGACCACAGCGGCAGCCAGTGGGATGTTGCCAGAATCCGGCCTTGCCAAGTCGCAGCATTGAGTAATCACAACAACGCCGAGTGGAGTGGGGATCTCCGTGGCCGAAGAGTTGTCACCATCCACGACGTACAAGCGATTGACGTTCGGGAGATAATCACCCTGGCGGAGGCCATTGACGCCGTCAACCATAGACACTGGTCACTCCGCCAGACCCAACTTCTCCCTAAGCGTCACCAGTTCACCCAACGGAGCGCGTCGATCGGCCCGCGACCGCAGCTCGTCGTAGATGCTGCGCCCTCCGTCACGGCTCATGAGCAGCCAGTGCCGGGTAGCTTCGGGATCGTTCCCTATTGACCCCGACATGATAACTCCGGATATGCGCATGAGCAGTTCTGCATTCGCAGAGTTCAAGCGCGCGCCCGACGCCCAGTTGTGAACAGCTCGGCGAGACACATTGAACAGTCTTGCCAATTGGTCCCACGTGAGTCCTGACATTGAGTGCAGTGCTATCACCCGATCTGCCAGCGACTCGATTTCAGTGCCAGCAGACTCAATTTTTGCGTTGGAGGTCAACAACGGGCTGGAAGTGCCCGCGCTGAGGTTTATTTCGGTCCCGAACTGGTCGGCTACGACGGTCCTTACTGATGCGGGTCGTGGCTGAGTCTGAGGCGCTGCTGTTCCAAATGCAAAGATCGATCCGACAAGAGCTGCGGCCGCCCCGGCGGCTTGAGCAGCCCGCCCGATCCACGGCACCGATGTCTCAACAGAAAAAAGCTCTGCGGATGTCGTGCTCACTGCGCAACATCCTCAGCAGGCAGAAAGCGGTCAAGGCTCTCTGGAGTGAGAACCCATCGAAAGAAGTTGTACGCACGGGCTGCCAACACCGTCAATTTCCCCTCGATGTTTGCCGGGTCGAATTCAAAGCTACTCTCGTCGAATGCGTCGATATCCAATACCCACGAAACGTCAGGAATGGCTTGCATCGAGGCATCGATGATCGCATTGGCCGGAAGAACCCCCCAGCGACACTGCAATCTCTCTGTTGGCGACCACTCGTATACGAGTTGGGAGAGACTATTGAGAATACGGACCCGATCGGTAGTTGCCGCTGCGGCATAAACTCCGCGCGCGCCTTCCGCCAACGTCATGAGCCACTCGCCACCATCATCGAGCGGTCGTGCGACGCGATTGAGGTAGCGCATGCCGATGCGATTGGCCCTTGGCGGCCGCGCAACATCCTGAACCACCCCTACCAGGTGGCCGGCCCTCTTGATGAAGTCGTGGCGTGAGGTGTAGGACGTCGTCGTCAGCCCGAAGGAGTCCGCGGCAAAATTGCACACCCAATCCTGGCCGGCGTCTTGAATGGTCCAGACGGGCGGCCCGCTCTGCGGCTGCGGTGCTTGACCTGGCGCGACCACCAGATTGAAAGTCTCCTGCTGCTGCGCGTACGGATACTGCTCCGACAGGGCGTCCTGCAATCGCCCGTTCGCTAGAGCCGATTGCAGCTTCGAGAGGTGGCCCGGAAAGCGCACCTGAAAGAGCACAGACTCGAGCGGGGTTTGACCAAGAGGTACCTCGGTCGCTGGGCTGTCGGCGAATGGAGAGACGATCCTATCCAGCGGCATACTTCACACTGTACTTCACATCGTGTGTCGTAGTGGCCATGGCCCCCAATCAAGGGCACCGAGTTCTGCTACGTCGACCTGACGACTGGCCAAGCATCATCCTTCCATCATGCTCGGGCCGTCGGACGTCGCTCGCGTGTCCCCGCAGGACTCAATCGATCCGACGTGACCATCGACCAACTCCCGATTCACAACGC
Source organism: Propionibacteriaceae bacterium (assembly GCA_044225235.1). Taxonomy (GTDB): domain Bacteria; phylum Actinomycetota; class Actinomycetes; order Propionibacteriales; family Propionibacteriaceae; genus Microlunatus. Next base: position 19,146 of record JBGAIX010000007.1, read on the forward strand.
CATCAGCATCATCCCACGCCTGCCGTCACACCCAGGACTCCCCCTGGTGCGCAGAAGCGAGTTATTCAAACATCGCCGAGGCCGTGCCCCGAACGTGCCCTGAGATCGGGTCCAGGACGGTCACTGACGGTCGCTCATGGCGCTCCGACTAGGTCGAACGGCCGCTCGGGGCCATTGCCCAAGCTGAGAATGCGAGTTCGATTCTCGTCATCAGCTCCAGACCGAAACAACTGGTCTTGGTGGTTGGCCACCTGCGGTTCTGTCGTGGCTTCTAGTGAAAGTTGCAGACTGCTGTCGCGGTTCAGCGGGACGACACGGCCGTGGGCCGTGACTGTGTCAGGTATGCGAGCACAGCACGGAGTCGGTCAAGGCAGGATCGTCGAGATTCTTCCTGCCGGATCGACTCGCCGGACTCGGCGGCCAGCGTTCTCGGCGATGTACAGCGCGCCAGACTCGTGGACGGCAACACAATACGGCCCGTTCAGTTGGGCCTTGGTGGCAAGCTGGCCGTCCCCGTCCGAGCCGGCGCTGCCTGTTCCGGCAATTGTGCGGATGGTGCCGTTGCGGTCGACGACTCGGATGGCGTGGTTTTCGTAGTCGGCGATGTAGAGGTATCCGCGTGCGTCGGTGGTCACGCCATAGGGTCCATTCAGCTGGGCCTCCGTTGCAGGGCCGCCATCACCGCTGTAGCCGGGCTTGCCGGTGCCGGCGAAGATGGTCATGATGCCGTCCGCGTCAACCTTGTATACCTGGTGCGCTGGTTCGTCGGAGATGTAGACAACCCCTCCCGGGCCAGCGGCAACGCCGACCGGAAGGCCGAGCGCGGCCTCACTGGCCGGCCCTTCTGTCCGCCTTGGGCCGGTGGAGCCGTCGCCGGCCACCGTGGAAATCGTCCCGTCCACAGCGACGGCGCGCACCCGGTTGTTGTCCCGATCGGCGATGTAGATCCGGCCGGAGCCGTCTACGGCGACGGCCACCGGTTCTTGAAGACTCGCCATCGTCGCTGGGCCGCCATCCCCGGCGAAGCCACCCTGCTCGCTGCCCGCCACGGTCGTGATGATTCCCGCTCGATCCACCTTGCGGATCCGGCCATTGGCGTGGTCGGTGATGTAGAGGTCGCCTGTGGCGTCGAGTGCCAAGCCGACGGGCGCACGCAGGAGCGCCGCACTCGCAGGACAACCGTCGCCTTCGAAGCCATGCCACCCCGGTTCGCCCGCGAAGTTGCTGATCTTTCCCGTCTTGCTGATCCGCAGGATGCGGCTCGCGGCGGCGTCAGCGACGAACACCGATCCATCAGCCGCGACGGCGACGCCTTGCAGATCGACGTTCTCAAGGTCGAGTGTCTGAGGTGTCGGCGAGGACACTCCGGTCGCCGTGGATTTGCAGACTGGCGTCGCATTGCCGGTCGGAGCCGATCCGCTCACGGCCGTCGGTCCACTTGGCGGCGTGGCGTCGTCAGCCCGACCGCCGCAGCCCGACAAGAATCCCGCCACGAGGAGCGCGAGGACGATGATCGCCGACCTACGCGACGGCCGATCACCGCGAAAAACAACCGAGCCCGGGTCTGCACGACTGCAGCTGGGATGTGGCTTCCAACGGCGCGCGCCCTTCGCCATCGAAGCTGACCGCGACCACTCCCGCTCGCGTGCAGCTACGGCGGCCACCTTGTCACCTTCCCAGCCCGCGAAGCCGCCCGTCAACCACGCCCAGACCCCAACCTGGACACCCTCTTGACTCGTACGGCGGGCGGCAGCCGCGGGCGCGTGGTCACCGAGCGGCGCTCCGGCTACGACGCCTGCGGGCCTACTCGTCATCGTCTTCTTCACCTGGACCTCGCCCTGGTGTGGGCCGAGCCGACGTGCGGATGGAGTACGCCAGAGGGCTTTCGTTCCGGCGCCGGTTTCGCCGACGCCGGGATGCGAAAGGGCTGAGGACGAATGTCTGTCGCCGTCACGCCGATTGCCGCGGTGCGCCGAGGTCAGCTCAGGAAGCGCATCGCCGTCTCGAACGCAGACTGCGCCTGCTCGTGCAGGGGCTTGGCGCGGTGCTCGTCGGAGATGATCTCGATACCCCAGGGGCCATCGAAGCCGTTGGCGCGGACGGCGTCGACGAAAGCCGGCACGTCCTGGACGCCCTCGCCGGGCAGCCGACGGTGGTGCAGGGTGTCGCGATGCAGCGTCCCGACCACCTCCTCGTCTGCGTCGTCGAGTTCGACGGCGAGCAGGTAGCCGTCAGGCAGATCGGCGATCTCGTCGAAGCTGCTGGTCGATCGGGCGATGTGCCACAGGTCGATCATCAGGCCGCCGTTGGGGTGGCCGGCACGTTCGATGAGTTCGCGCCCGGCGGCGATCGTCGGGATGTTGCCGAACGGCATGATCTCGAACGCGACGCGGCAACCGAGGGGCTCGTAGGCGGCGCAGAGTTCGCGGAACCGATCGGCGACGTGCTGGAGGTCGAAGGCCCGACCGCTGATGTCTCCGCCGACCTTGACGTGCCGCGGGTGGAAGTACGACGCGGCCTGCAGAAGGTAGTCCCGATCGTGGATCGACGTCGCCAGCACCTCACCCGAATCGAACCAGCCGTTGAGCATTTCGATCTCGACGTAGTGCATTCCGCTCTGCCGCAGCGCGTCGCGGATCGCTCCCCAGCCGACGGTGTGCTCCGCCACCTGGAGGTCGTCGATGAGCAGGCCGAAGCCGTCGAAACCCGCCTCCGCAGCTGCGGCGATGCGTTCCGTCAGGGCGTATTCACTGAGGTCATTCCCGATCGAGGGGCCAGCCGATCCGGCCGTCGTCCAGCAGCTGGCCAGGATCGACGGTGGCTGATCGGCCACCCCGCCGTGCTCCGTCATCATCGCCCGCATCCCTCCTGCCGATCTCAGGCTATGCCTGCCGACTTCTCGGCCGGGATCGCGTCAGGTCGGACTCCGCGCCACTGGACGGGTCAATGGCACCGGTGGTCGGATGGTGGAGTGCAGGTCAACTTCACCACGAAGGCATCGCCCGCCCAGGTGCTCGCGGCGATGACCGACTTCAGCGATGCGCGACCGAAGATCTGGAGCGGGACCCTCGACCCCGCGGCGTACGAGTTGCGCGAGATCGGCGACACCTGGGCCGTCGCCCGGGAGAGCACGGCCAAGTCCCCGTTCTGGGTCGTCTCCCGCTACGACTGGTCCGACCCGACGGCCATCCGCGCGGATGTCGTGGAGAGCAGCTACGGCGGCGGCGGACAGGCGGTGATGCGGATCAAGCCAGGGGAGGCCGGCGGAAGCCGGGTTTCGTACGCGTGGGACAGCACCGGAGCGCGAGGCCTCAACCGCGTCCTGCTGTTCGTGATGCACCACCTCCCCCTCGGTCGGCTCCTCGCACGCCAGTACCGGCAGACTCTCGACCGGTATGCGGAGGGCGGGGTCGGCCCCGGCTCGTCGACCAACGTCGACTAGCTGCCCGAACGGGAGGAATGCACCGCCCCATGGGGTACGGCCGAGCGCTGACCCGGGCTTTCGCGGGCGCGGACGGCTAGCATCCGACCATGGCCGACCTCGCGGAGCCCGGCAGGAAACGCGACCGGACCGCGGCCAGCCCAGGGCGGCCCCGCGAGCGCAAACGGCCACCGAAGCGGCCGCACACGGAGATCGGCCCAGCGACCGGGCCGGACGACATCGTCAGTCTGCAGAGCACCGTCGGCAACCGTGCGGTCGTCTCTGCCCTCGAGGAATCGGGCTTGCACCCCGTGCAGCGCGTCGAGGTCAAAGAGAAGAAGATGTCGGAAACGCTCTACAACAAGTCCGGGGCGGGCGGTAAGGCCAAGGCGAAGGACTACTCGATCACCCCGTCCTATGTGCTCACCCGCAACGGCGATGCCGGGGTGACGGTGAAGGTGCGGGTGAAGTTCCTGCACCAGGTCCGTGACGCGACCGGTGCGCTCAAGGACTCGCCGGTCGAGATCCCGACCAACGATCCGGACGACCGCCGGGGCTGGGCGACCAAGCTGGTCAAGGAGCAGGTCAAGCCCTGGAACGGCAAGGTCACCTTCGTCGGCGAGGAGGTGAACGTCGGACGCGCGAACACGATGAAGCGGCTCCCGGTCACCTTCGAGTCCGTCGCGGTGTTCGGGCTCGGCGACGCGTACGACAACATCGTCATCATCCATCCGAGCTCGGTGGCGGCGGGGACGCCCGGGCAGGCGATCGACGCAGGCAATTACTACATCAACAAGGGCACCTACAAGGCTGACGAGAACGTCATCGCCGCGCACGAGTACGGCCACCTGATCGGCATCCCGGACGAGTACAGCCAGAGCAACGAGCAGATGAATGCACTGCTGCACCAGGCAGCGCCCAAGACGGCGCCGAGTGCACAGGCAGCGTTGGACAAGAAGACCGTCGAGCGGATGGTGCTGTCCTCGCTCAAGAATCCGCTCTACGCCGAACTCGACAAGCAGCTGCCGGCCGTCACCGATGCCCTCCGGGCCAAGCGCGCCGCAGTCAAGACGCAGCTCGCCGCGGCGGCCCGCAACGGAGTAAAGGCGCCGTCGGTGCGCTCCGCGTTGGAGAGCCGGTTGATCGCCGGCTCGGAAACGGCGCTGGCCCCGGCGGTGCCGCGGACGGTCGCGTTCCAGACCACGACGAACTTCTCCAACCGGACCCTCGCCGACACCACAGTCGAGTCGGGCTTCACAGCCGCCGGCCTGTCCACCCTGATCAAGGACAAGTACTGGGCCGCGCTGCTCGGGGCGGAGAACGCCAATGTCGCAGTCGCGGGGCTCGGCGACGTCTCGATCAACGTGCAGCAGTCGGTGCGGAACCTGACCAAGAGTGGCGGCACCCAGGCGGCGAACGCCGGCACCGCCGCGACCGGCGTGATCGGCAACAAGGGCGGACCGGTGTCCTTCTTCGGCCTCCCGCTGATCGCGCCCTCGTCGGGACTGATCGGCAAGCTGATGGCGCTGCCCACGACCTGGGGTGCGGCGGGCTCCACCCTCGAAGCCGGCGTCACGGCATCGGCGTTCACGTCCAAGATGGAGGCGATCGTCAAGACCGCCGCCGCGGCCGAGGCTCTGGTTCGGATCCTGCCGGGCATCGCCCCGGCGAAGACCGCGACCGGCGGGGAGCTCTATCGCAAGGCGCACGCAATCGTGAACTCAGCGGCGAACGAGTCCTCCAAGCAGCTGGTGGCCGACCTGCTGGACACCGTGATCAACCCGGTGCTCAACACCAGCGTCGCGGACCTGCAGACCTCGATCCAGACCGAGGTCAACAAGGTGATGGGCACGCCGCCGAGCGGGATGGCTGCTCTCGGCAGCAACCCGGCGATGGCCGGGCTCGTGTCGGCGATGAAGGCCCGGCTGGACGCCGACAAGACCGCCTCCGCGGGCGGCGGCCGCGATCCGGTCGGCTCGGGCAAGGCGGCGCCGGACCAGGACGTCACGTACAGCTATCAGGGCCTGATGGGGTCGCACGGCAACATGCAGTTCCGCACCGACCAGCTGGCGCCGCTGATCAAGCAGTTCAACAAGAAGTGCGCGACGCTGTGGGAGAAGGACTTCCGGGTCGAGGTGAAGTGATGGAACGAATGGCGACCGTGCGGTGGGTGTCGCCGCCGCCCACGTCGGTCGACGAAGAACTCGCCGTGTACGACGACGGCTCTGCGTGGCTGGTGATCCGCGCGCCCCGCGACGGTGGGCCGGCGATCGGGACCTGGTCGGCCGCGGTGGATGAAGCGGCTGCTGAGGCCGCGGCGCAGCTCGGCGATGTCGTCGTGGACCTGCTCAATCCCGAGCCGGCACCCGCCGTCGCCGAGCGGTTGCGCGCGGCTGCTCTGGAGCAGCCCGTCGCGGTCGCGCGCTTCTACGCCGATGCGTCCGGGCTGCCGTCGGTGAGCCTCGCCGTGGTCGGCGACGGCACTCGGGCGGTGCAGTTCGAGCTCGCCGCCGACGCGCTGGCGCTGCACCTCGATCGGGACGGGGCCACCGTCGCCTGGAGCGAAGCCCCACCGCCGGTCACCGGATTCATCACTCCCGACGCCGATGGCCTCGGGGGCTTGCGCACCCGCGCGGTCGTCGAGCCGGGCGCGTTCGGCGTGGTGCTGCTGGACGCCACCTCGCTCCCCGCCGCCGCCGGGGACACGATCGCCGTCGAGGTTCGCGGTCAGCTGGCCGAAGGGCTTCCGGACGCGCCGCGGCCGGCCTCGTTCCGGGTGCGCACCGGGCCGGCCGCCGTCATCGGTTGACGGCGCGACGTCCGAGGCCTCTGTGCGGCAGGATGGCCGCGTGTCCGGCCTCCCAGGTGGTGACCTCGAACCCGTCATCGTCGTCGTGGACGCGGACGGACTCGGTGAGGTCGCGGCTGAACTGACCGCGCGCTATGGCCGGGACTACACCGTCTGCCAGGAAGGGGAGTCCTCCAGCGCGTTGGACCGGCTGAGCGCGCTCGTCGCCGCGGGGCGGGAGATCGCGCTCATCCTGGCTGGTCAGCGGCTGCCGGAACGAGACGGCGTCGACTTCCTGGTCGCCGCGCATCGCATCGCGCCGACCGCGCGTCGTGGGCTGCTGATGCGCTGGGGAGACCGCTCGGCGCTCGCGGAGATCTCCCGGGCTGCGGCCCGCGGCACGATCGACTACTTCCTGCCGCGGCCGGTCTACCGGCCCGACGAACGCTTCCATCGTGCGATCACCGAGTTCCTGGACGAGTGGTGGCGGCTCCGGGGGCGCTGGTTCGAGGTGGCGCGGGTGATCGGGGACGGGCGGTCGGCACGAGCCCACGAGATCCGAGATCTGCTGCTACGCAACGGCCTGCCGACCGGCTTCTACCCCGCGGACGCGGCCGACGGGCGGCGACTGCTGGCCGAGGCGGGTGCGGAGCGCGTCGGCCTGCCGGCGGTGGTGTTGTACGACGGCCAAGTTCTCGCAGATCCCACCAACGCCGACGTTGCCGCCGCTATCGGCGTCACAGTGCGGCCGGGCGCGCGGGTGTACGACGTCGCGGTCGTCGGCTCCGGTCCCGCCGGGCTCGCCGCGAGCGTCTACGCGGCGTCGGAAGGCCTCGCGGTGGCGGTGATCGAACCGGAGGCGCTGGGAGGCCAGGCCGGGACGTCGTCGCTGATCCGCAACTATCTCGGCTTCCCGCACGGCGTCAGCGGGGCCGAACTCGCCTCCCGCGGCTTCGATCAGGCGTCGCTGTTCGGTGCGGAGTTGATCTACGGCAGCGCTGCCGTCGGCTTGCGGGCCGTGGATGAGACGTACGAGATCACCCTCGACAGCGGCGCGACTGTGCGAGCCCGCGCGGTCGTCCTCGCCTGCGGGGTCGCGTACTCACGGCTTGGGGTGCCCGCCATCGAGGGTCTGGTCGGTGCCGGCGTCGTCTACGGCTCCGCGGTCGCCGAGGCGCAAGCGCTCGCCGGACAGCAGGTGTACGTCGTCGGCGGCGGCAACTCCGCCGGACAGGCAGCGATGCACCTGGCGCGCTACGCCGCGCACGTCACGGTGTTGATCCGTGGCGACTCCCTCAGCCAGTCGATGTCGGACTACCTGGTCCGCGGGCTGGAGGCGTCCGGCGCCATCTCGGTACGCCCCAACACCGAGGTCGTGGACGGGGGTGGCGCGGGTCGGCTGGAGTGGCTGACGTTGCGCGATCGCCGCAGCCAAGCGACCGAGACGGTGCCCGCCGCCGCGCTGTTCGTGCTGATCGGGGCGCTGCCCCACACGGGTTGGCTGGGCGAGGCCGTCCGGCGCGATCGATGGGGCTACCTGATGACGGGAACTGCAGCGACTGAGCCAGGTCCGGACTCACCGGCGCGGTCGGCACTCGAAACCAGTCTTGCGGGAGTGTTCGCGGTCGGCGATGTCCGACAGGGGTCGGTCAAGCGCGTCGCATCCGCTGTGGGCGAGGGATCGGTCGTGGTCAGCGCGGTGCACGACTACCTCGCGACGTCCACCCTGCGGTGACCCGCTGGAGTGGGCGATGCTGGTGCCTGGGGCCGTTGCCTGCCGGTCGCCCCGCCTGATCGACCCGAACACGCCAGCTAGCCCCAGGAGATGACATGTCTGTGCCCACTCAGTTCCCCAACCAACCGGTGCCGACCGTCCGGGTCGTGATCCCGACCCTGCAGGTCGTCAAGGTGACGCTGGTGGTGATCGTCGTCCAGATCGTGCTGTCCCTGATCGTCGTCGGCGTCGCGGTCGGACTGTTCGGCTCGGCCGTCACCCGCTATCTGAACTGACGGCGGCCCGGCTGGGGCTCGCGCGCCGGGACCGGATCGGGCCCGCAGCATCAGCGTGCTGCCCGTGACAACCATCGACGCGATCGTTCGGCGTATTCAACGCGACCTCAGTCCGATGTTCGAGGAGCGGCTCCGGGCCGAACTCGCCGATCGCCCGCACGAGTGGCTGGTCGAACAGGTCGTCAGGCTGACGCTCGACGCGCACCGCCTCGCCGAGATCGATCAGCAGAGCGAACGGGACGCGAAGCAGCGGGCGCGCCGCGCGCGGCTGGTACGGCTCGCTGGGATGGGCTTGAACGGTGCTGCTCGGCACGCACGATCGCACCCGCCAGGGCGAGGTGTTGCTGGAACGGGCCAAGGACATCCTCTTCGGGTGTCTCTTCGGCGATGCATCGGCTCGGACCGATCTGGTGCGGGTGCAGACCGAGCTGTTGACGTTCGTGCTACCTCGCTTCAAGGCGGGCGCGTTGGACTTCATGCGCGCCTCGACTGAGCTTGCTGCGGCGGGCACCTGGCAGGACCCGGACAGCGTGTCGTCCGACGAGCGGGCCGACAACGTCGTGCTGGAGGTGCAGTTCGGAGAGACGGCGGGCGAACTCGTCGGCAACGCGATCATCTGCGCGCTGCGGCTGATCAACAACCTCGAAGTCAACGAGCAGGTGCTCTACGCGCGGATGATCAACGTGGAGGAGACCACGTTGATCTGAGCGCAGATCTGAGGGCTGATCTGAGCGCGCCGGCCCGCTCGGTTCAGCTTCCGCCGAACTCGCGCACCTGCTTCCAGACCTGGCGACCGTCTTCGAGCACCTTCAGTTCGAGGTCCAGCGAGGTGGGCTTCTCGTTGTCGACGGTGACCCACTGGCACGACCCGGGGTAGTAGCTCGGCTTCGCCGCGCAGTACGCGCGTTCCACCCGCTTCGCGATGTCCACCAGCTCCAGCATCGTGTCGGTCGGCAGCACCGGCTCGGTCCGTTCCGGACCCTCGGCGGTCGGCTGCGCGAAGCGCGTGAAGGTGAAGCTGATGGGCTCGTCGTCGGAGATGAACGCCGCGACCGAGGTCTCGGAGTGGGTTCCCGGATCGGGGTTGGTGACCAGGTTGTTGCCGGCCTGGATGGACAGCGAGTAGCCGTAGACGTCGCTGGTATTGAGGACGCGGGTCACGATCACCGCGTTGGCGGCTACCTCGGACTCGCTGTCGTACGCCGGCACGATCGCCAGACCCATGGCGACGCTGGACTGGTCGATCCGGGCGAAGGATCGCTCCTCGATGGCCCGCTTGTTCCACAGGCTCGCGTAGACACCCTTCACCGCACACAGCAGCGACTTCGGCTTGACCTTGCGCTTCACCTCGCCGCCCTCGTCCTCGGCCAGCACCTGGCAGGGGCGATCGAGCCGATCAGGCTTGTCGAGCTCGGCGGCGAAGCTGTCGTGCAGCCCGGCGCCGTCGAAGTTCGGCACGTCCTCGGCGTTCGCGCTGGAGCGGACCTTGACCTTCTCGACCCCCGGGAGTGCTGCGTCGACCGCCACGCGCAGCCGCTGCCAAGGCTCCGGCGGGAACGTGGCGTTCATGAAGGCGTCCTGCACCTCGGCGACCCGCTCGGCGCGCTGCCTGGGCGAGAGCTCACCCGCGGTCTCCGCGTCGATCAGCGCCTGCAACAGGCGACGCAGTTCGGTGTTGGGTGGGTGATCGACGAAGTCCCGGTACGTCTGGAACGGCACCGCGAGCCCCGCCGGGACGAGGTCGTAGCCGGCCGCAGCGCTCGGGCTGCCTGCGTCCCCGACCCGGCCGAGCACGTCCCGATGGGTCAGGAAGCTGAGGTTGGCGGCCTTCGATCCCACCCGGCGCGCGAACGCGAGCGCGTCCGCCGCAGATCCCGCGGCGATCTCGGCGTAGGTCAGCACCCGCGTCTCCGGCTCCCACTCCAACCGGACGGGTGGCCGGTCGAGGCGTTCGGCCAGCTTCTCGGCCACCACCTCGGGGGTCGTCGGCGTCAACGTGAAACCGTCGCGGGCGATCACCAGATGCACCGGCTGGTCGGCGAACGGCTGCAGCCGCGGGTTGGTCGGGGAGGCGTCACGCAGCACCGCGTTCGGGGTGTTGCGCTCCTTCGACTTGAGATTGACGTGGGAATTGGTGTCCTGCACAGCCCGGGTGAAGACGCCCGCCACCACCGACAGGTCCAGCGGCAGTTCGTCGAACACGACGATGTCGGTCGGGCGCAGGTCGTCCAGGTCGTCCGGGAAGATCCGCAGGTAGCCCCACGCCTCGCCGACGTTCAGCGGGAGGTAGCTCAGGCCGCCCAGGATGCGGTCCAGCGGCAGCACCGAGACCCCGGCATCCGCCAGGGTCTGCGTCACCGTCGTCGTGGTCTGCTGGGACCCGGTCGGCACGAACGCGAACCGCGCGCCCTCGATCGTGATCCCCGCCTTCGCCGTCAGCACCGCCTCGGCAGCGATCGCCTCGCGAATCACGTCCTGCGGATAGAACTGGATGCCGTACACCAGCTCGCTGACGGGTTCTGCAGGGATCGGTCTGGGCGTCGGCTCAGGGTCCGGGGATGGACCGTCTCCGTCCTGAGGGGGCTCCGGGTCGGGGTCCTCGCAGAGGTCCGGCCCAGGAGGAGGTGCTGGGACGAAATCCGGTACCTCCACCTCTTCCGTCGCTTCGTTGGCGGCAGTAGACGGCGTCGGTACGGCGTACGTGTGCAGGACGCCGGCGATGTAGCGCTTGTCCTCGGTGAAGTAGGTGACCGCGTTGAACTCCTCCAGGCTCTCCGGGATGTTGAGCACCGCCTGAGCGAAGGAGTAGTGGTAGCGAGCGGAGTCCGGGACCCGGCCGCCGACGGTGAAGTTGCTGTTCACGAAGTGCACGACCGGCTGCGTCGGATCCCGGCGGTCGATCAGGAACTTAGTCAGCCGCCCGTTCGAGATGAGGTCACCGGCCGGAGTGGACATCGCGTCGAACTGCGCCGCGGTCTCGATCCGGTCAGCCGCGAGCGGCGCGGGGGCGGGTAGAGCGGCGGGCGCTGCGGTGCGGCGGGGCGGTCGCTTGGCAGCGCGCTGGGCCGTCCTCTCGGCGAACTGCGGGGGGAGCATTCCGACCATCGGACCACCTTGACCTTGAGGGAGTTGCGGCACGGCGGTCCGCACCCCCGGCGTACCGATGGGAGCGTTGCTACCGCTCGTTCGTCCCCGTCCAGAGCGAGCAGGTTGCGAGGAGATACTGCCGAGCCGCGAACGTTCTCGGCCGGAGCCTAGTGGCCGGGGGCGGAGCGCGCCGAGGGGGAACGCGAGCGGCGGAGGAGGATCACCACGGCCGCGACGACGATCGCGCCACCCGCTGCAGCGCCACCGAGAAGCCAGCGATGCGGCGGCTGATCGACTCCCGGCGCCGGGACGGCGTTTCGCTCCAGCAGCCGGGTGGCGCTGCAGATGGTGTCCTCGAACGGCGAGGTGTCGTTGATCGGGTGGAACTCGTAGCGCGCGCCGACCTCGTACGTCCGGTCAACCGAGGTGATGTGCGACCTGCGGTCGGGGGTGCCGAGGACGGTCACGTCGGCGCCGTCCTCGGTGCGGACGCGGGCCACCCGGCCTGTGTCGTCAGTGTCGAGGACGACGCCGCGAAACGCCCACGGCGATGGCGGTGGCTGGTCTGTGGCGCAACTGCCGGCGGCCGACTGCGGAACGCCGACAAGCAACCCGACCGTGAACGCGAGTATCGCCAGCAGCGCGGCGGCCCGGCGTCGGCTAGTGGTGAATCTCCTTGGCCTCGTCGATCCAGGACTGAACCGTGTCCTCGTCGACGCCGCGGAGGTTGCCGCCATTCTTCTCCTCCAGCGTCGCCAGCAGGTTGGTCGCGTTGCGGTGCTGAAGTTCCTTCATCGAGTCGACGCCCACCGACTTCAGCAGAGCGGCGTATTTCGGTCCGATGCCGTTGATGTCGGCCAGGTCGTTCTCCACGCCCATCGTCGTTCCCCTTCGATGTCGAGTGCACGTTTCTCGCACCATAGCCCGGCGAGATCCGGGTCAGCCGCGGCCCCCTGGCGCCGGCGTCGGGGCCGTCGCGTCCGCGTCCCGGGGGACACTCGCAGCTTTCCTTCCGGGCGGTGAATCAATTCGGCTGGCGCCCGCTCTGAAGTCTTGTCGACCCGCGAGCCGTGTGGTCGGATGAGGCGAGGAGGGGGGTTCGGCGATGAACCCTGACGGTCGCAGCCGGGTCCGGGCGCTCGCGGCGATTGTGGACGACCAGATCGACGCTGACGTGCGACGGCGCGTTCGTGCGCTCCCGAGCCGCCCGGAGGTGCTCGCTCCCGAGGCGCACGGGCGGACCCAGAAACCAGACAAGCCGAAGCAGCCCGACAAGCCCGACAAGCCCGATAGGCCAGACAAGCCCGACAGGCCGGACAAGCCAGACAAGCCAGACAAGCCGGACAAGCCGGACAAGCCGGAGAGGCCTGAGAGGCCCGACAGGCCGCGGGAGCCAGAGCTAGCCCAAGGACTGAAGCCCGGGCAACCGGGGCCCACGCGGATCATCCCGGCCAAAGAGCTGACGTCCCTGGTCAGGCGGGTGATTGCCGCCGACGACAAGCGGCGGGTGTGGGCGTACCGGGGCAACGAGGCGACCGTCCAGCTGGATCGGCTGCGGCTGGCCACCGCTGACGGCATCGTGCTCGCCGCCGTCACGCTGGAGACCGATCAGACCGGACCGCAGGAGCTCACCTGCGTGTTCGCCGTCGGCAGCGCCAAGCGACCGGCCGGGCTGCTTGCCGTCGCCGAACCGCGGCCACGCGGCCACAGCGACCTTGCCGCCACCTTCGGTGAGGCCGTGATTGCCACCTGCTGGCGCGGCCTGTTGCTGGTGATCACGGCAGCTGCGGCCGCAGCGGGTCGGGACGCCGAAGGCGACCCGCTCACCCCGCTCGCGCTCACGGCATCGGCGGACGGCCTCGAGGTGCATACGATCGCCGACTACCGGCTCGGGCGGCGGTAGCCCGATGCCGACGCTCGAGCTCTCCGAGGACCTCCTCGACGTCGGGCTCGCCGTCGGCCTGATGCGGCTGCCGACGCCCACCAGCGACCCGGCCGACGCCGAACTCAACGACGACTTCTTCAACCGGCCCGATCACTACCTCTCCGGCGTCTTCACGCAACGCACCCAGCGCGAGGCCGTGCTGCGGATCGCCGGGCGGCTCGTCGACCCCGACGGATCACCGCTGGTGGGCCAGGACGACGAGCAGTGGATCCCGTTGGCCACCGTGGCCCCGTCGGGTCAGGTCACCTGTGGGCTGTTCCTGATCGCCACCCCGGTCGAGGACGACCTGCTGCTCAGCCTCGGTGGACGGCTGGAGCGCACTGACCAGGTGACGCTGCAGCTCGCGGCGCGCATCCCCCTGTTCGTGGTGAGCGAGAGCGGGGCCGACTTCGCGCCCGGCCGCGCGACGCTCGGTGACCTGCGGGTGGACGCCACCGCGATCCTCGGCGACATCGGCCCGCTCAGCGTCGAGCGGATCACCGCCGGGGTGACCATCCCCACCGATGGTGCGGTGCCCGCCGCCGTCGTCCGGCTGGTACGGCCGCCGGAGGGCGACCCGGGCGACATCATCCTGACCACGACGGACCCGGTCGGCGCACAGGCTGCCGACGTCTTGTCGCAGCTGGTCACCGCGCTCGCGGAAGAGGCGGACCCCGCGGTCGCGGCTCCGTTACTGCATCTGCTCGCCCTGATTGGTCTCCGTGCGGGCTCGGCCGTCCCGGCGCTGCCGCTCGATCAGGTGATCGCTGACGGCCGGGACGCCGTCTGGTCATGGATGTACGGGCTGTTCAGCAGCACCAGCGCCGCGAACGCGTGGATCGGCGAACTTGCCGGCCTGCTCGACACCACTGTCGAAGGGACCGGCAGCACCGCCGCCCCGTGGAAGCTGTGCTTCGCGGCGGGGCCTGCCGTCACCTGCCTGGAGCTCAGCGTCACGCCGGCGGCCGGCTCGCTCGTCGTCGTCCCCGCACTGCGCGTGGGCGTGGTCGCACCGCCTGCTCTCGGCGTTGAAGGGAGCGCTGAACTGGTCGGCCGGCTGGTCCGGTTGGTCCTCGGCCCGAGCCCCGCCGCGGAATTCGAGCCGGACCTGAGCGCCACGGTGACCGTCGGGACCATCGCCGGTCTGAGCACCCTGGTCTCCACCCCGCTGCCGGGCATCGCCGGCACGGTCAGCGTCGGCGCGCTCCGGACCGGCTTGGCGGTGGACGCCGAGGGAGCTCGGCTGGTGCTGGAGGCCCACCGGGTCGCCTTCCCAGCGGTCCCGGTCTTCGCCGTCCTCGACCTCACCGACACCGACGCGCTACTGGACGCCGGCGGTGCGCTGCTCGACGGTGCCCTGGACACGTTGCTCACCGCGTTGGGCGACAGCGCCGCCGCGCGGACCGTGTTCGTGCTGCTCGGCTTGCGCCGGCCCACGGGCACCGATGCCGTGAGTTGGCCGTACGAGATCACCCCCGCGGCGCTGTTCAGCGACCCGATCGACGCCGTCCGCGACTTCCATCTCGCCGTGCTGGCCGGCGGCGACGCGCCGCGGCTGGTCGACGAGCTGGGTGCACTGCTCCGCCAGGCGGGCGGTGCTGCGGGCGTGACCGGCTCCGGTGCGGCCGAGTCGCCCTGGGCAGTGGCGATCGCGGCCGGATCGGCGGGCCGCGCGGACCTGCTGGCGTGGACCTCCAGCGGTGACGACGGCACCCGGCTCCACCTTGGCAGTCGGCTGTCCTTGCCGGGGACGCCTGTCGGCACGGCCACCATCGGCCTCGCCGTCAGCGCCGAGTTGGTCTCGTTGCGGCTGGCCGGGGTCGGCGGGGTGCCCGCCGATCTCGACCCACAGCCGCTCCCCGGCCTGGCGGTCAGCGCCGAACTCGGCGAGGACCTGCAACTCGACGTCGGCCCGTTGCTCGTCCTGGTGCACACCGTCAGTGCTGGCGTGACCTGGTCGCCCGCGGCAGGAATGGCGCCGCGGCTGCTCGCCACCGGCGCAGAACTGGCCCTCGACGGCGCGACGGCCCCGCTGCCGCTGCCGGTCTGGGACCCGGATCGGCGGACGTTCGCCTTCGACGGTGAGGTGCCGTGGCCGATCGTCGAACGGCTGGCGTCGCAGCTGCTGGAGTCGATGGCGAACGAGGCCGCGCAGATCCTGCCCGGTCTGCTCGGATGGCGGTCGACCGGCGCCCGAGGGCTGCCCGCCGTGCCGCCGCCTCTGAACCGGCCGAGCCTGGCGGGATCGGTGATCAGCCTGCAGGACCTGGTCCGCGACCCGTGGCGCACGCTCGGACGTTCGCTGGTGGCGCTGCTCACCGGGCCGCAGGGACGCGAGTGGGCCGCGGAGCTGCTGGGCTGGGTGGGCACCCTGACCCAGGGCATGTCCGACGCCGTCCAGCTGACCGGGAGCGGATCGACCGGTGACCCGTGGGCGGTCCCGCTGACCGGAGCGGGCCGGGCGATCGAGCTGGTCGCCTCGGTCGGCGACGACGGCGGGGCACTCGGCACCGCCGCGCTCCGCCTGATGCCGCCGCAGCTGCAGGGCGTGGTCGACCTCGACGACGCGAGCGGCGTCACCGTGCAGGTCCTGGTGGACGCGCTTGTTGCGCTCGCCCTGCTCGACCCGCCGACCGCCGAGGCGCTCCGCCGCAGCATCGACCCGACCGTGTCGCTCGCCGCGCTGCGGACGGCGCTGGTCGGCACCGACGGCCTGGTCCCGGCCGCCGCTCAGCATGGCGTCGGCTCGGCCGCCGCGACCCTGAACGGCAGCGATCAACTCGCGCTTCCCGCCCAGTTCGCCGACGCCCAGTTGGCACCGGGAGCGCCGACCGCGCCCGGCCGGATCTTCGTCCGCCTCGCACTGCCCGGCATTCGCCCGTGGCCAGGGGAGACGGCGGCCCGCACGATCGACCTGACCGCCCCCGGCCTGCCCGCCGAGGCGTTCAACCTGACCGCGCTGCCGACGTCCGGCCCGTGGTTCGTGCTGCTGCCGACCCGGCTTGGCACGGGTGCGGTCGACCCGGCGACCGGCCACCAGGAGCAGGTCGCACGGCTGCGGCATGTGGTGGACCGGCTCCGCAGCAGTCGCGCCGCCGGCAGCCCGCTGGCCCTGATCGCGCACGGTCCTGCCGGCCACGTTGCCCGCGCCACGGCCGCCGACGCCGCCGCAGGGGTCACCCACCTCACCCTGCTCGGCACCTCGATCGCTACCGCGCCGACGGCGTGGGCCGATGATCCGGCCGCCGGGGACGGGCTGCGGCTGGTCCAGGCGCTGCGCGAACTCGCGGCCGCCCAGCCCGGCGATCTCGCCGAGGCCGACCAGCTGCTCGCGTTGCTGGACGGCGTCACCGACGGCCCCCCGGCTGCCCCGGGCGGCGCCGCGGATGCCGTCCCCCCGTACCCGCTGGGCGATGTTCCGCCACCGCTCGGCCTTCCCGCGCTGCCCGGCACCGTGGCGGTGCGCACCGTCGCTGCCAACCTGGACGCCGACAGCGTCGATCTGGCGCTTGGCCGGCTGGTCGCCGAGGTGCTCCGCGCCCGCACGGCCGGCTCGGCCGGTGGCGACGAACTGCGGCTCGGGGTCCGCGCTCGGCCCGTCTCGGTGACCGCCTCCGGCATCCGCACCGAAGTAGCGCTGCACCTCGATGCGGTCACCCTGCCCCTCGACTTCGGTGACGACAGCCTGGCCGTCCCGCCGACGGCCGCGCTGCACCCGCGGCTGCGGCTGAGCCTGCGCCTGGACCGGCCGGGTGGCTGGCTGGTCGGGGGCCCCACCGGGAGCGTGTCCGCCCGGCGGGACCCGCGGCTGCGTGCGCTGCACGCCGACCTGAGCGTCGACCTGGTCGACGGGTCCGCACAGTGTGCACTGATGCTCTTCGACGCCGCCGCCTTCGGCGTCCGGCGTGGCCGGTGGCCGATCTCGCTGTCGCCGTCGGCCACGTCCGGCCTGCCGGCCCACCTGGCCCAGGAGGACCGGCTGCTGCTCGGCGAACTGGCGACGGCGCTCGGCAGCCGGCCTGCCGCGGGCCCGCTGACAGCGTTCATGGACGCCCTGGCCGCTCTCGGGCTCGCGACGGTGGACGCCGGCGGGCACCTCGGCTTCGAGGTGGACCCGCTCGAACAACTCCTGCTCGATGCGCGCTCGGCGCTCGCCGCCCTGGCCGCGAATCCCGCGCCGGTTGCCACCGCCCTCGGCGCGCTGACGGGAGGCACCGCGACGGGTACTGTCGCCTCGGTGCCGCTCGGCGGTGCTGGCACTGTCGCCGTCGACCTCGGTCCGGCCCGATCACTGACGCTTGCCACCACGACTGGCGGGATCACCGTCGCGGGCGGCGTCGGCATCGACGGCAGCGTCACAGTCCGCGCCGACGGTCATCTCGCGGTCGCCCTGACAATCGGGCTGGGCGCCGGCGGGGGACCGAACGGGCGGCTCGGCCTCACGCTCGGCGTCGACAGTGCGCTCAGCTCCCCGGTCTCCGCAGCGCTGACCCGCACCGGCGGCGCGGACGGCCTGGTCCGCTCGGTGCCGTTGCTGCCGAGCGCCGACCTGGCGGCCCTGGAGCGGCTCGCCACCGCGATGGTGCCGGGCGAGCTGATGCGACTCGCGCTGGAGTTCGCCGTCCGCGAGGTCGCTGCCTTCGGTCCGCTGCTGGACGCGGTCGGGCTGCGGGACCCGGCGACCGGGCGGGTCAGGATCCCGGCCGGCCTGATGGCCGACCCGGGTCGCTGGCTGACGACGACTGCCACGCTCGGCGCGAGTACCGGCCGACCCGACCCGGCACGCGTGCAGGCACTGCTCACCGCCGTCCGGGCCTTCCTGCCCGGCCCGCATCCCGCGGGCGGAGTGACCTTGGCCTGGGGCGTCCAGGTGCTCAGCGCCGAGACGGCTGGGACGCTGCGGATGACGTTGCGGTGTCCGGCGGTCACCCTCGGCGCGCTGCGCGTCGCCGGGGAGGCAGGCGTGGCGATCGGCCCGACCGGGACGGTGGCTCCGGTTTTCTCGGTCACCGTCGACCTCCTCGATCCGGCCGCGCCGGCGAGCATCCTGGGCGGTCTGGACGCCGGTCTCGGCAGTGACGCCGGCGGCAGCGCGGTCCCGACCGTCACCGCCCGGCTGCCGGTGGCCGGTGCCGTCCTCGAGCTGCCGATCCTTCCGATCAGCGGGGGTCTCGGGGACCTGGTCACCGCCGCGGTCACCCGGGCGTTGCCGCTCGCGCTGGATGCACTCACCCGGGTCGGCACCTTCGGCGGATTCAACGTCGGTGCGGCGATCGCCGCGCTCGCCGACGCTCTCGACCTGCGCACCGCATCGCCCAGCCCGGCGTTCGCGTTCAGCGCGTTGGAGGCCCTGGCGGCTGACCCGGTCGGTCAGCTCACCAGCCGGCTCAGCATCGGCGCCAACCGCAGCGATCTCGCCGTGGCGTTGCGGCTGCTCGCCGATCCCCTGCTGCCCGGCACCGCTGGCGGCGCGGGCGCGGTGGTCGAGTTGGTGCTCGACCCGCGGCTGACCGTGACGATCGACCTGAGCGGCAGCGTCCCTGCCGTCAGGGCGACAGCCAGTGGCCTGAGCCCGATCCCCGAGCTGACACTCGGTGGCACGTTCGGCGTCGGGGCGGGTGGGGTGCGCGCCGTGGCCGTCACGGCGGACATCGCTGATCCGGGGCTGTTGGAGATCGCGTCGGTCAGCCTGCTGCCGGGGGTCGCGTTCCGGTTCGGCGTCGACACCGCCAGCCCGGCGGGGGCATTCGAGGTGGCCCTGTGGACCGCCGCGCCGGCGCGGGCGCAGCGGGAGGCGCTGGTCGTGCTGGTCGACCTCGCCACCGGCCCGGCGATTCGCTGGCGCACCGGCGGAGCAGCCCCGACCGACCTGAACGACCCGCTGCTGGCGGCCTTCGGTCTGGCCCGCGCGTACCTGATCCCACTCGCCGCGGGTCTGGTGCTGGAGGTGGACGAGGTCCGCGCCGCCCTGGAGGTCAATGTCACCTCCACCAGCAGCAAGCTCGGCCAGCTCATGCACCCGCACGTCCTGCAGCGGACCACGCCCGGCGGTCAGCCGCGCTACCGGCTCGCCCTCTTCGACACCGCCCCGGACGGCTCGTTCGATCTGGACCTGCTGCTGCGCCGGGTCGCCCTGGCCGCTGCGCAGGCAGCGAACGCCCTCCTCGGCAACGCCGCTGGCGGCGGCCTGCCGCTCGGCGACCTGCCGCTCGCGGTACGGATCGCCAGCGACAACGTCGGCGGTGCGACCTTGTTCGGTGTCGGCCTGGACATCCCGAGCGATCGCCAATTCGTGCTCTTCGACGCCGGCGATGCGCGGCTGTCGCTGGAGGTGGTGGAGGACTGGCTGGACGACTTCACCGGCACCGGGACCGGACGCGGGCTGGAGCTCTTCGCGCTCCGGGTGCCGGCGGCGGGACAGCCGAGCATCTCGCCGCGGATCGTCATCCGCGGCCTCGGCGTCCGGATCGACAAGGCGGGCGGCAGCAAGCTCGTCGACCTCGGGGTGACGATCCGCTCCATCGGGGTGCACGGCTACCTGGACAAGGACCTCGCCACGCCCGCGGTGCGGTTCGGCGGTCACCTCGAACTCGACCAGTTCGGCATTCCGCTGGGCGACGCGAGCGGGAACCCGGTGGCCAGCAACTTCATGCAGCCGTCGAGCGATGCGGGTGACGACGACACGTTGGCGCCCGCGTTCAGCCCGGCGCTGTCGATCGTCTCCGAGGCCGCCGGCCCGGGTGTCGATCTGGTCGTCCGCGCCGGACCGGGCGACGGCCCGTGGTGGCTGCCGATCCAGCGCGCGTTCGGGCCCTTGTACGTGGAACAGGTCGGTCTCGGCATCGAACGGGACACCAACCGGGACCCGGTCAGCGTGTCCATCCTGGTCGACGGCGGCGCGTCGCTGGCCGGCCTGGTGGTCCAGGTGGACGACCTCGAAGTGATCATCCCGTGGGACACCCCGTTCGACCTCACCGCGTGGCGGCTCGACCTCGCGGGGATCGGTGTCGGCTACTCGGGCAGCGGGCTGACAGTCGCAGGCGGGCTGCGCAAGCTGGACCGCGGGGGCGTGCCTGACTACCTCGGCATGCTCTCGGTCACCTTCAACCCGTACGGGCTGACCGCGGTCGGTGGGTACGGGGTCTTCCCCGACGGCGCCGGCGGCGACTACGTGTCGTTCTTCGCCTTCGGTGCGGTGACCGCGCCGATCGGCGGCCCACCGGCGTTCTTCGTCACCGGACTCGGCGGCGGCATGGGCGTGAACCGCCGGCTGATCGCGCCCACCATCGAGCAGGTCGCGAGCTACATCCTGGTGCAGGCGCTCGACCCGTTCTCCTCGCTGGCCCAGAACCCGATGGGGGCGCTGGACCAGCTCGGCACCGTGTTCCCACCTGAACGCGGGGCGATCTGGTTCGCCGCCGGAGTGAGCTTCACCAGCTTCTCGCTGGTCTACGGGACTGTCGTGCTGACCGTCGAGGTGCACGACGGGCTGGAGATCAACATCCTCGGGCTGGCGCAGATGGCGCTGCCGAACCCGGCGTTCCCGATCGCCCAGATCGAGCTGGCGCTGCAGGCCCGGCTGTCGACCAGCGAGGGCATCTTCTCGGTGCAGGCGCAGCTGACGGAGAACTCCTGGCTGATCAACGAGAGCTGCCGGCTCACCGGCGGCTTCGCGTTCGTCATCTGGTTCAAGGGCGAGCTGGCCGGCCAGTTCGTGCTCAGCCTCGGCGGCTACCACCCCAACTTCGACAAGCCGGCAGCCTTCCCGGCGGTGCCGCGGCTCGGCTTCGCCTGGGAGCCCGGCTTCGGGGTGTCGATCAAGGGTGGCGCGTACTTCGCGCTGACCTCGACGTGCGTGATGGCCGGCGGCTCGCTCGAGGCGTCGTACAAGAGCTCGGTGATCTGGGCCAGCCTGGAGGCCGGCGTCGACATCCTGGTCTCCTGGGACCCGTTCTTCTACGACTTCCGGGCCTACATCCGGATCTCGGCCGGCATCGACATCGAGGTCTGCTTCTTCGTCTGCGGCCACGTGCGGATGAGCTTCTCGTTCAGCGCCGAACTGCACATCCTCGGCCCGAAGCTGCGTGGTTCGGTCTACCTGGATCTCGACCTGACCTCGGTCACGGTGCGCTTCGGCCCGACCGGCTCGACCAACTCCTCGAATCCGCTGAGCTTCGCGGCGTTCCGGGACAAGTACCTGCGTTCCGGTGACGACGGCGGCCACGTGCTGGCGGCGTCGATCACCGCGGGTCAGGTGCCGCCCACGGCGAGCCAGACGGGCTCGGGCAGCGGTGCCGACGGCGATGCCGACGACGGCACGGCCGCCCGGCCCTGGAAGGTCGGCCCCGAGTTCTCCTTCTTCGTGCAGACCCGCGCAGCCACCAACGCGGTGCCGGGGGTCGGCGTGCCCACACCGATCACCAGTCGAGACCTCGACCTCGGCCCGGCGCTGCGGACCGACATCACCAGTTCCTTGATCGTGTCGGTGATCGGCGCCGCGGACGTCACCGCAGAGTTCACCCGGACGGTGTCGATCGGCAACGTGCCCGAGGCCACCTGGACGGTGCTGCCGCCGACTCCGCAGCCGGAGGCGAACGTGATCGCCACCGTGGTCGGGCTGAGCCTGCAGGCCAAGGTCGACATCGCCACCGACACGGTGACCGTCGAGATAGAGCGGGTCGAGATCAGCGCCGACGTGAAGCCGCTGCCGTTCGGCGTGGAAGCCGCGCAGACCGGGTCGGGTCGGTTGCTCGGCCGGTTGCGCGAACGTTCGGCGGCGGCCACCACGTTGCTCGGGGGGTCGGCTGACACCTTCGTCACCCTCGCGGTGCTGAGCCGCAGCAGCAACGGCGACGACCGACTCCGGCTGGCCGCGCAGCGAGCCGACCGGGTGTCGCCGCCGCGGCTGGTCGCGCTGCCGACGGGCATCGCCGACACCCAACGGAAAGCGATCGCGACCACCCCCGTCAAGCATCCCGACCCGGTCGTCGAGGCCGTCGATCCCGATCCGGGCGAGCCCCGGTTGGCGGCCTGGCTGCGTACCGGGATGCCGGTCGCCACCGCCACCGCCGGACCGACCTTCAGCACCGCGACGGCCGGCGCGCGCGTCCCGGCGCCCACGCTCGCGGCGGTGACCGCCGAGGTGGCCGCGCCGCTCGGTGCCTGGCTGCGGTTCGGCGGCGCGCCGACGGCGAAGGCGGCGGCGCGAGCCGCGACGGTGCTGCCCACAGCCGGCTTGCCGCGCACCGACGCTGCGGGGCTGCGCCGCGAGCGGATCCGGAGCCTGCGCGGTGATCGGGCGTTCGCGAAGTCCGCGGCCGCCCTGGACGCCCGGCTGACCGACGGCAAGGCCGCGGTACGCGGTGGTGACGCCCTGGTCTGGACGCTGCCGAATTCCCGTCGCGACCGGGCGAAGCGGCGCCCGAGGCTCGCACTCGCCGGCATCGGTGGCCGGATGGTGTTCCTGGACCGGGCCGGTGAGGTGCTGGACGACCGCTCCGTCGCTGCGCGGCCGCTCGCAGGCAGCGTTCCGCGTGGCGGTGCTGCCGTGCCGCAGGGAACGGAACGGATCGCGCTGCTGGCGGGCGCTGACACCGGCGGTCGCTACGCCGGCTGGCTCGCGGACGCCGCGCTGGTCCAGGTCGGCACCCGCACCTATCTCGGCGCGAACTGCTCCGTGGTCACGGGCACTCCGGCGACGCGCCGCCGGCACGCCGACGTCACCACAGCGGTGGTCCGGGCCCGCGACGCCGTCAGCGAGGCCACCCTCACCCGCACCCACCTGCCCGCCGGGACCCTCACCGTCGTGATCGTGCTGGACGGTTCGGCTGACGAGCCGCCGCAGGTGACGATCGGCGGCGCGGCGACCCGCTCGGTGCCGCCGCGGTTGGTCCAGCTGGGGGAGCGGACCGCGTTGCTGCTGGCGTTGGAGGGCTCGGCCGACGAGCCGGTGTCGGTGACCGTCGCTGACGACCGGCCGGTGGCCGGGGTGGTCGGCAGTACCGACGACGTGGACGAGGTCGCGCGCCAGGTGGCGGTCGCCGGACTGGCGGCGTTCGGTGCGCTGCGTGCCGCCGATCCGGCTGGCGCGGGCACGCTGCGTTGGGAGTCCGAATGAGCAACCGCCCGTGCGCTGCACGTCACCCCCGGGGCACGACCCTGGCCGACGACCGATCAGGAGGTGAGCCATGGCCGGCCCGACGATGACGCTGCACCCGTTCATCTGGCCGCACATCCGGCCTGGGACGTACCGGGTCGAGCAGCGGCAGACGATGACCGGCGGCGGCCTCGGCAGCGGCGACACCCTGCCGAGCCGTACCCAGCACATCGAGGTCACCGCGCCGCGCTTCTCGCTCCCGGGCACTGAGGTCTTCGGGGTCTTCCCGCCGCCGAACGCGACCGGGGCGTTCGCCGGCCGGCTGGCCCAGATCGTGCTGCGCAGTCGCACGCTCCCGTGGGATCGGGCCGCCAGCGCCAGCCAGCCCTGGCTGGCCCTGGTGGTACTCGCCAACGGCGAGGCTAACTTCTTGCCGGACGTCCCCGCGACAGCCGCGTACACCTCTGGCCGAGCCCCGGCCGGCATCCCGTCCGATGCTCGCGCCGCGGCGCTGGAGGTCCCGCAGAAGACCCTCACCGACGCGTTCCCGGCGGCGTCGGAACTCGACCTGATGGCCCACGTCCGGCACGTCGACCCGAGCGAGACCGAGTACGCCGACAGCGACGGCTGGGTGTCGGTGCTGATCTCGAATCGGCTGCCGCAGCCGTCCACCTCGTACGCGGCGTACCTCATCTCCCTGGAAGGCCAGATCGACCTGCTGCCCGGTCCGGGGCGGGTGGCGAACGAGTTCACCAAGGGCGGGGTGTTCGACGACCTCTTCGACCTGTCCGAGATCGAGCTCCCGCGGGCGCAGCGGGTCGCCGATCTGCCGAGGCCGCCGATGCGCACCACCCGGCCGCGGCGGGCCGACGCGGGGCCGACCGCGACCTTCCGCGACCACGATCTGCGCCGCGACGCGGTCGCCGGCTCCGCCTCCGCTGTGCGGGCGGGCGTCTCCGCGGCGCGGCTGGTCAATCACACAGTCGACTTCGCCGCGCTCGGCGATCTGGTCGCCATCGATCCCGCGCTGCTGGTCACCCGCCGCTTCCCGGTGCTCGCGCACTGGGAGTTCTCCTGCTCCGACGAGGACGGGGATTTCGCGGGCTACATGAACCACCTGGAGGTCGGTCTGCTCGGCACCGCGCCGATCGTCGACCCGCGCGCGCCGGTCGTCCCGGTGGCGGCGAGCGGCCATGTCGAGGTCGCCCACACCGACCGCCGTGGAGCGGCGGGCACGGCCTGGTATCGCGGCCCGTTCAGCCCCTCCACTGTCACCCGGGACGCGGCGGGCCGCCCCTACCACGTCGCCGACCAGGCGCGCAGGGTCGGCACCGACGGGCGCGAGGACCTCTCACTCGCGGCCGCATTCGAGGTCGGCCGGCTGCTGGCCATGTCGGACCTGCAGTTCCTCCGGGCACTGCGGCAGTGGATTCGCGAGGAGTTCGTCACCCGGCGCCATGCCGACGTGGTCCGTCCCTACCTCGACGCGCTGGGCATCGATCTGCGCTACGACGTCGGCCTGTCCCGGCGGCTGTCGCTCGACCTGCTGACCCCGGGCGGCCTCGGCGGCGACCCGATGACCGCGCTCGGCAACCCCCTCCCGATGCACGAGGCCGAACTGTTCGCCCGGCCGGACGATCCGGCCGTGCTCGCCCGCGGGTTCGGCCTCGAGGAGCAGTTCGTCGCGCAGGCCCTCGGGGTCGAGTTGATGACCGAACCCGTGCGCCCGACCGTCCTCGACGTCGGTGCCAGCAGCTTCGAGGAACTCCAGCAGCTCGCCACCCGTCCCGATGAGCTGGCCGCGCTCACTGCTGAACTCGGCGGCTTCGTCGGCGAGCTGGACGCCCAAGCCACCCAGATCGCGCTCGACCGGGCGCAGGGCGGCGGCGGACCGCTGATCGAAGGACTGACGAGGGGACTGCCGTGAAGTTCGTGTTCTCCTCCGAGGTCGCCTTCGCCGCCCAGCTCGACGCAGCGCAGGCCGTGCCGGTGGTGTCCATTCCCGACGCGTCGGAGCCGGTGCTGGAGTGGCTCGGCCGGCTGCGGATGCTGATCGGGGTCCCGTTCGAGTACCTGGTGCCCGACGACGGGCTGCTCCGGCCGGAGACCATCCGGTTCTTCTACGTCGACCGCAACTGGACCGACGCCGCGGTCGATGGCGCGCTCGCCGCGGCGACGTATGGAACCCGCGACCGGGTCACCCTGCAGCAGCGTCACGCCGAGGTCCGGTCCGCCGTCGACGAGGCAGAGCGGCACCAGCGGGTGGGCGGCGAGGAGGTCACCGGGAGCGGTTCGCGGGCGGCGACGCTGGCCGGGTTCCTGCTCCGCTCGCGCGCGGTCTCCGGCTGG
The DNA here is from genome assembly GCA_044225235.1 of Propionibacteriaceae bacterium. Lineage (GTDB taxonomy): Bacteria > Actinomycetota > Actinomycetes > Propionibacteriales > Propionibacteriaceae > Microlunatus. Next base: position 44,821 of record JBGAIX010000007.1, read on the forward strand.
CCGGGGATGCACGTCCGTGCCACCCGGGGGGACCGGCCGCTGGTCATCATGCGGATGGAGCGGCTGGCGCCCGCAGTGCTGCTGGTGATCTTCGACGACATCCCGGACCGGATGGAGATCGAGGAACCGCGCCAAGGCATCCAGTTCGGGGTGCGGGCCGGTCGCAACGCCGAACCGGCGGGTTCGTGGTGGGTCGACCTGCGCAACCCGGCGACGGGCGTGGAGGCGTCGGGCGCGCCCAAGGAGCGGGTCCCGTTCCGTGCCGGGTCCGCCGGAGTGCTGCATCTGACCGAGCTGCGGCGGCGCCTGACCGCGAACCACGGCGGGATCGTCGGTCCCACCCTCACCTCGGCGGAGATGGCGTTGCAGTTGCTGCGCTACCCGTACCGGCAGCGGTTCGGGCCGGCCGACCGCGGGGTGTTCGGGGATCTGCTCAGCACCGCGTACACGATCGCCGATCTCGAAGGATGGCTGGTGGTGAGCACCGATGGTTGACCTCGCCCGGATCGCCGGCGCTGACTGGGCGGTCGCCGCGCAGATCGGGCCGGCGTTCAGCGAGGTGGTCCAGTTCAGCAAGCTGCCGCCGCGGATACCGCGGCTGCTGGTACCGGTTGATCTGCAGGCCCTCGTGGTCCCCGTGGGCGGCACCGTCGGCACCAAACGCGGCGACATCCGCAGCCGGATGCTGGATGAGAATCCCAGCGAGCGGCTGGCCGACCCGTTCAGCACGGCGCCCGATCTTGCGCCCGGCGTGCACCTGCACTGGGCGATGCCGGACGGGCTGACCAAGGCCAACCCGCCCGACCCGGGCGATCCCGGGCGCGATCTCGGGCTGCGGCCGCTGCCGGATCGTTGGCTGGTGTGCCGGCTGAATCCGGGCGGCAAGGATCGCGCCCGCACCACGACCAGTTGGGTGGTCCACTCTGACAGCGCGGTGGCGCACCCGCTGGCGACCTGGGATCCGGACGATCCCGGCGACCCGGCCAGCTCGCTGGCGCCGGGGCAGTTCACCGCGGCGACGGGCGGCGATCTCGGCTGGGCCGGCATCTACGACAACGTGGTCAACCGGCTTGCCTTTCACGACGACCTCGCCGGGGTGCCTGCGAACGCGACCCTCTGCTACGTCGTGGTCGGCTGGTACGCCTACCCCGCGCTGGACCCGCTGCACCCGCCGACGTCACCGGGGGGCTTCACCGCCCTGCTGGCCGATCTCGGCTGGGATGCCGACCTGAGTGCGCTGCCGGACGTCGAGGACACGCTGACTGTCGCCGACTCCCACCTGAACGCCCTCGCCCGGCAGGCCGGCGTGGAGATCAAGCGCGCACCCGGCGGGATCGTGGGCCCCCAGTTCGGGCTCGCCGAGGCCGGGGCCGTCGGCCGGTTCGACACGAACCTCAGCGCCTTCGGGGTCCCGCCGCTCGGCCTCGCCGACCTGACGCTCGACCCGGAGGTCGCGTTGGTGAAGACGCGCCGCGAGCCGCGGGTGACCAGCTCGCTGTACCACGGGACCGTCTACGGGGTCCGCACCGCGGGCGGCTCGGAGACCCGGCCGGGGGCGCCGAGCGTCTCGCTGACCCTCGGCTCGACCGGAGTGGACGTGCTGTCGCGGATGCTGGCGGGCACCGACGAGGTGGGCGCCCGGCTGCTGGACGCCTTCTCGTACCAGACGCTGCGGGAGTTTGCGACCGGGGACGGGATCGTCGCCCACGACGAGGCCGTGCACCGGCACGGCTTCGCGGTGCTGCCGGACCCGGCGCCGGGCGTGGCGGAGAAGGTGCGCGACCCGGTGCTGGAGCCGCCGCTGCCCTCGAAGCTCGGCGCACGCGGCGCGGACGAGGTGATCACGCTCGGCTCGTCGAAGGCCGGCGCGCTTGCGATCGGCTTCTCCGCGACGTGGCAGGGCGCGCAGGAGGGGATGCTGTCCACGCTGGAAGATGCGCGCGGCACCGCGTTCGCCAAGGAGCCGTCGGCCGGCGCGCCGCTGCCGGGAGGTGGGCGGCCAGGCGGCGGGCGACCGACTGATGGGCGACCGGGTGCCGGGCGAGCGACCTTCAGCTCGATCGTCCGGCCGAATCCGCGCTGGTACGCGCCGACCGAACCGGTGCTGGCGGTCCGCGGCGCAGGCCGCTCGCAGCGGCACGGCTACGACGGCCGCTTCGATCCGGGCGAGACCCTTGCCTGCCGACTGAGCGGCCAGCCGGTGCGCGGGTACGCCCACCTGATCGCCGGCCGGCAGGTGGTTGCCCCGCTCGGCCACGGCGGGTTGCCGGTGGAGTGTGACGAGCTGGTCCGGGAGGCGGCGCTCAGCGACCCGGCGGCGCTGGACCACCTGGTGTCGCTGGTGCCGCCCGCGCTCGGCTGGAGCACGACGCAGGTGAAGAACCGGCTGGCCGCGGAGTCGGTGCTCGACCGGCGCCTGGCGACGCGGGACGGCGACGTCGGGGAACTGCTGGACGCCTCGCTCAAGGAGGGCGTGCAGCCGTCGCCGGTCGGCATCACCTACTGGAGTCAGCCCTGGGTGCCGATCTACGCCGAATGGCAGGCGACGCTGGCCGTCACCGACACCGCGCTCGGCTGGACGTTGGGCGAGATCGACCTGGAGCCGCGATCCGGACCGCGCGCGCCGAGCCTCGACCCGGTCCCGCTGGCGGGACGCAGCCTGCTCAACTCCTCCAGCGCCCGCAACCTCGCCAGCGCCGTGGACGTCTTCCTCGACCAGGAGGAGACCGCCGACCAGAACGGCACCGGCATCGTCAGTGACGCCGACGCCGAGGACCTCGGCGACCTGGCCCTGCGGGCAGCGCGCGCCGACGTCCTGGTCGGCAGCCTGTCCGGCATCAACGACCACTTCCTCGGCTTCGACGCCGATGCGACGTTCGACGATCCGGGCAGCGAACCGATCACCAGCCCGGCCCGGCTGCCGCAACTGCTCCGCGCCGGCTGGCTGCGACTGGAGCAACTGCGGCTGGTCGACGCGTACGGGCGGACGCTCGACCTCACCGGCAGGCTGCCGTCGACTGCACTCGCCGACGCTCTCGTCGCCGATCCGGTGCCGGCTGCGGCAGCAGCGGCCAACGCGACCCCGCCCGCGCACCTGCCGCCCCGGATGAGCACCCCGGCCCGCCTCCAGCTCCGATTCCTGGACGCCGGCAACGACGCGGTGGAGGCACGCGTCGACGAGTCCACACCGATCCACTCGCGCAACCCGGTCGCCGGGTGGCTGCTGCCCGATCACGGCGACGACGCGATGGAGTTCTTCGACGCCGCGGGGAACCCGCTCGGCCAGTTGTTCCATCGCGGCCTGCGATCGGCAGTGACCTGGGAGGGAGCGCCCGGACGTCCCGGTCCGGTCGGTGCAGGCCCGGCCGAGGACCTCGCCGGATCGGTGCACCTGGGCCGGCTGGCCGTCGCCCTGGTGCAACGCGACGCCGCCGAGCGGGCTGCCGGGCTGGAGGTGGAGGACACGCCGCTGGGAGCACTGCTGCGCGCGGTGGACACCACGGTCTGGTCGGCCGACCCGGTCGGTTCCGCGGGCACCGCCCCGGTCAGTGTGCTCGTCGGCCGGCCGATCGCGGTGGTGCGGCTCAGGCTGCGGCTGGAGCTGTACGACGACAGCCTCGACTACCGGCTCACTCCGGATCAGGTCGCGGCCCGGCAAGCCGCCTACGCCGCCGCCGCCGAGCGAGGCGTGACCGTGCGGCTGGGGGCACTGAGCCGGTTCGACGACGGCACGCTCGGCTACTTCGCCGACGACGACTACTCCGTGTTCCATCCCGCGCACGCGGCGATCCGTGAGCTGGCCCGCGAGGGCGGCGCGCAGCGCGGCTTCCTGGATGAGGTGGAGTCGGCCAAGAGCTATGGGGACACCCTCGGCGCTCGCCGGATCGAGGTCCCCTTCCTCGCCGGCGACCCGGACCTGACCGTGCGGCCCGGCAGGGACGTGACGCTGACGGTGCTGACGCTGGCCGGCCTCGGGATCAACGCGACGTGTGGCCTGGTGCCGCGCAAGCGGCTGGAGCTGAACCGGTCGTGGACCGACGAGGCGCTGCAGAAACTGCTGCCGTCGTTCCGGGTCGGTCCGGTGCTGGTGGACCCGAGCCAGATCCGGATGCCGCGCATTTCGGCCGTGCCGGACGCCGCCCACGGCTCGCTGGAGAACACCTGGACCCGCCGCGACACCCCGGTGAGCTGGCGCGAGGACCCCATCCTCGCGGCGTCGATGGCGGCCCGGCTGGTGGACCGGCCCGCGGTGGCGCACGAGGGCTGGGTCCGGCTCGTGGTCAGCGAGAACGACTGAGAGGGAGGCCAGAGTGCCATCACCAGGCAGCCGCCGCGGTCGCGGCCGCGCGCCGCACGAGACGGGGCCGGTACGCCGGCAGCACTGGTTCGACGACCTCCGTGGTGTGACCGCCGCCGAGTCCGCCGCCGCTCGGCTGAGTGCGTCGGAGAGCCGGGAGAGTCTCGACGCGCACGCCCCGCCGGTCGCGGGCGGTGCCAACTGGACCCCCATCGGACCGACCGGCGCGGTCCGCGGCCAGACCCGGACCCGGGCCACGATCTCCGGCCGGGTGCGGGCGATCGAGGTCGGCCCGAACGGCACCCGCGCCTACGTCGCCGCCCCCGACGGCGGGGTCTGGAGGTACGACCGGACCACCATAGGCGCCGACGTCCACGACGTCTGGACGCCGGTGGACGACTTCGTGATGTCGCCCAACCTGGTGAACCTCGCCGCCGGCAACGCGCTCGCCTGCAACGCGCTGCTGGTCACGTTCGGCGCCACCACCAACCTGGACACCCTCTTCGTCGGCACCGGCGAGCCCGCCGAGCTGACACCGCCGCAGTTCGGCTCAGGCCCGAGCTACAACGGGGTGGGTATCCGCGTCTCCATCGGCGGTGCCGGCGCGCGTACCTGGCACGCCGAAGCACCGCTGGCATTGCGGGGCCAGGCGGTTTCCCGACTGTTCCGCGACCCCGACAACGCCGCGATCGTCTGGGCCGCAACCACGGCCGGGCTCTACGTCCGACCCGCCGGAGCCGGACCGAACACCGAGTGGAACCTGATCCCGCGCGGCGCCGGCACCCTGCTGCCCGGCAACCGGCAGATCAGCGACGTCGTCATCACCGGCAGCACGGCGGCCGGCAACAAGACGATCTTCGCCGCTGCGCGCGGCGGCGCCGCGGCGGCGCCGACGCGGTCCTCCGGCGTCTACACCTCCACCGACAACGGCGTCACCTGGAACCTGGTGCCGATCACGCCGGCGTCGGCCGCCGATCCGGGTCGGATCGCGCTCGCGGTCAGCGGCCCGAATCAGGTGGTCTACCGCTTCGACGAGCAGGGCCGGTTGTGGCGCTACGACGGTGCCCAGTTCGTCCGCGTCCAACAGGTCCCGCCGCGCGAATCAACCGTGGACGACCAGGGCTTCTACGACCTGGCGCTGGCGATCGAGCCGGGCACCGACGACACCGTCTGGATCGGTGGCGCGGTGATCAACAACGACAACCCGGGGTCGCTCAACCCGCAGGAGTGGGACGCCGCCCTCTACCGGGGCACGGTCACCCTCGTCGCCGGCAACCGGCGTTTCGGCTACACCTCTGGTGCGAACCCGGACGCGTCGCCGACCTGGCGCGGCCACGGCATCCACGGCGACTGCCACGCCGTCGCCTTCGCCCGCGACGCAGCCGGGAACCTGGTCGCCGGAGAGACCTGGATCGGCTGCGACGGCGGGGTGTTCCGGTCGCCGACCGGCGCAAATGCGACGTTCCTGCCGGTCAACGACACCCTCGGCATCACCCAGCCGACCTTCTTCGACAACCACCCGACCAGCGACGGGATCGTCGTCACCGGCAGCCAGGACAACGGCGTGATCCGGGGCGAGGGAGCGGCGCAGTGGCGGGTGCTGGTCACCTCCGACGGCGGCGGCGTCGCGTTCGACCCGCACAACCCGCTCCGGATCCTCGCCCAGAACCTCACCTCCAGCCTGGTCTCGGTCGCCGATGGGGGCCTCAGCGGGATGACCACGGCCGCCGGCCCGACGCTGAGCACTGGCGAGAACGCGACCATGTACGCGCGCCTGGTGGCCTCGCCCGCCGTCGAACCGGACACCACCGTGCTCTACTCGACCACCCGGATCTGGGTGAGCTACGACTTCGGCGCGAACTGGCGGGTGCTGCCGAACAACGTGGCCGTCGGTGCCGGTGGCCGGGCGATCGGCCGGCTGAACGGCGACAACGACCCGATCACCGACGTCGTCTGGCAGGTGCAGAACCGGTTCCACGCCTGCACCCGGCAGTTCGTCTTCCGCTACGACCGCACGGCCCGCAACGCCAACCACACCACCGACGTCTGGACCCGGCCGGCAACCCGATTGCCCGCCACCGCGCTGCCCGCCGTCCGCACCATCACCAGCCTCGGCGTGGTCAACCCCGCGACCGACGACCTGTACTGCGGGCTCGGCGGCGCGAACACCGGCAACGACCACGTCTTCTGGTACGACCAGACCGGCGCGGGCACCTGGGTGGCGACCGGCTTCGGACCGGGCATGACCGTTGCCGGGGTCGCCACCCCGTTCGACGCCCCGGTGAACGCCCTCGTCGTCGACCCCGGCAACCCGCGGCACCTGTACGTCGGCACCGATGTCGGGGTGTTCCGCGGCGAGCGCTCGGCCGCCGGTCCGCCCTTCACCTGGACCTGGCTGCTCTGGTCCAACGGATTGCCCGAGGCAACGGTCTTGGACCTGAAGGTGCACGCCCCGACCCGGCGGCTCCGCGCGGCGCTGCACGGCCGCGGCATCTGGGAGTTCGACCTCGCGGCGGCGGTCACGCCCGACCCGGACGTATTCGTCCGGATGAATGGCACCGACTCGGGTCGGCACCTGCCGGCCGCGCGAAACGCTGCGCACCCGTTCCAAGCCGCGCCCCGGACCGTGACCTGGACGATGTCGCCCGACATCAAGGTCCGCCGCACCGGAACCGCTGCGCAGCCGGCCCCCGCCTACCCCGGTACCACGCTGCGGGTGCGTACGCCGCGCGACACCGGCGCGAACGTCACCCGCTGGCAGGCGCACGTGCAGCGTCGGGGCTTCACCATCGGCGCGGACGCCCCCGGCACGTTCGACGCGGGCAGCCGGCAGGCGGCTCGGGACCTGCAATCGCGCTATGGCCTGGTCGACTGGGACGGTGCCCGGTTCGCGATCGACGGCATCGTCGGGCCGCGCACCTGGGCGGCGACCACGACGTACCCGGCACTGCCGGTGCCGATGACCCCGACCGCGTTCGCCGAGCTGATCGGCGAGGACACCGACCTGGCCACCGACGTGATGATCGCCGACCACGGCCCGAACCAGGTCTTCCTGCAGGTGCAGAACCGCGGACACATCGCGGTGCCGGCCGGCGGGCTGATCACCACGTTGCTCGTCGCCGGCAGCACCGCCGCCGGTGTAGTGCCGCAGCTGCCGGTCGGATACGCGGGCCGGGTGACCACCCAGGACACGACAGCCTGGCTGGCAGGCTCGGGCTGGCAGTTCGCGGACGCGACCCGCTACCGGTCGAACGTGCTCGCGCTCGACCAGCGGCAGCCGGCGATTCTCACCTGGTCGGTCGACTTCGCGACGCTCGGCTTCGCCGCCGGGACCTTCGTGATGCTGCTGGCGCTGACCTCGGGGCCGGCTCCCAGCACGCTCACCTCGGCCGAACGCACGGTGCAGACCCTGGTCGAAGGGGCCGGCGCCGGCGCCGGTAACCCGAGGGTCGCGGCACGGCTGGTCCGGCTGGACGCGGTAGCGGCCATCCCCTGACGGCGGGCGTACGTGGGACCAGCTCCGACGCGGCCGGGTTCAGAGCGGGTGGTGCTCGGTGAGCAGCAGGATGTCGCGGTGCACCAGCCCGGTCGCCTCGATCGCCTGGCCCGCCAGTTCGTCCAGGTCGGGATCGGCGTACGCGCTCCCGCCGGCGCGTCGCAGCAGGTAGCGCGCTCCCTCGTCAGTGGTCAGGATCGGCGCCCAGTGCTCACTCTTCGAGCCCGCCGCGTACAGCTCCCGGCTGACTATCCCTCGCACCGTGACGGGGTCGCTCACCGCGGCGTCACCTGCTCTCCAGATCCCGGTACGGGCTCGTCGCACCGGTCTCGTCCGCCTTCTCCTCCCGGACGGTGAGGTGCGCGGTGCCGGTACGGCGCTGCACCGTCACCTCGATCTGCATCGCCGCAGCGGTCGGCCCGGCGACCGGCGAGGGGTCGATGATCGAGTACGCCTGGAACCCCGCCCGGCGTGGTCGCGGGGCGAGCAGCGGCGTCGTGATCGCCGTCGTCCGCGCGAGCCGGCTACCGGCGTTGGCGAGCATGATCCGGCGCTCCGCCCGCGGCCCGGGTACGGCCGCGCGCACCGGATGCACGGACGGGTCGCCGAGCAACGTGAACTGGGCCAGCGTCTTCAGGTCGACAGGCGTCATCTGCGGCTGCGCTGCGACGTAGCGCTGGCGCGCCGTCAGCACCGCGCGACCCAGCGACGCGCCGCCGAGGATCTCCTCACCCGCCATCCGGACCATGTCGTCAGCGGCGTCGGGAGTGAGCCGGCCGCCGTAGGAGATGCACGTCGGCCCGAACACCCCGTACGCCCCGGCTGCCAGGTAGGCCAGGGGGAGGGGCGGCGTGCCCCCTGCGAGCGCCGGGTCCCAGAGTTCGGCCGCGAAGCAGCACTCGGCGAGCAGCACCGCCGAAATCCGCCCGGCCGCGGCGACGTCGGTCGAACTGACCACCGTGGCGAAGTCCGGGTCCCCCTCCCAATTCGGGTCGGCGGTTGCGCCGTGCAGGTTGACCAGGTGCAGCCTCCGGCCCAGTTCCACCGCTGACCAGGGGCCGATGCGCGGCGGAGCGATCTCCGGGGTGCTGGGCGTGCCGTCCGCAGCAGCCGCGAGCGCCGTCAGCGCGTCCAGGGTGGCGTCGGTGGCGAGCTGCCAGCGTGCGGTGCTGACGCAGAGGAGGGGTGCGAACTCCTGTACCGGCGCGCCCTGCCACAGCGAAGCCCGCCGGATCACGCTCGAGAAGGCCCGCGCTGCATCCGCTCCGGAGGCGCCGGGAACGTCGGGCAGTCGGCCGACCACGCGGGTCGGACCGACCATCGTGGCGGCGTCAACGCCGGTCGAGCCGGGACAGGCGTACGGCAGGTCGCTCGGCACGTCGGTGTCGGGATCGGGAGCCGGCATCGGGTTGGCGAGCGGGACGTGGGGGACGACATCCGGCCCGCCGAGCAGCACCAGGTAGTCCGGCTGCGACACCTCGCAGAGCGCATCGATCGCGGCCCTGGCGCTCGCGTGGTCGCTCGGGTCCGTCACTGCGGGCAGGCCGACGGGGTCGAGGTCGCTGCGGCGCGAGAGGTCGACCAGCCGGGTGGTCAGGCCGCGGTCGCCGTCCCGGGACACCATGGCCCGCACCGCCGAGCGGATCCGCGCGACCCCGGCGCTGCCGTACTTGGCGCGCAGCGCCTCGACGTGTGTGACGACCAGCTTGTCCTCGGCGCCGTCGAGCCCAGGCATCGGGTCAGGCCGCGCCACGGATCGCCGCGAGGGTGCGGCGACTGCGGTACGCCAGCGCTCCGAACACGGAGCTGACCAGGGCAAACGCCATGCTGGCCAGCCACTCCAGTGTTCCGTTGCCCGCGTCCGGCGCCACCCGGGCGCCCGCCTCGATCCAGGTCGGCAGCGCCGCGGTCAGGAGCCCGAGGACAAGGCTGATCAGGGCGCAGGCGAGTTGGATCTTGAGTCGGCGGACCAGCCGCGTCTCCTCTGATGTCGCCATCGCCACCTCCAGGCCTGCCCGTCAGTCTACGGAGCAGAAGGGGCCTCGCCGAGGCTTCCCGGCGTCGATTTCGACGCTAGGTGGAAGATCGTGTCCTGACTACAGGACGTGATCTTCCATGTTGTTCACGTTCGCGCTGACTGACCCGCGCCGATGCCCCGCTCGGGGTGGTCGCGGGCGATGATGGGTGCGAGCGGGGTGGGGTAGATGGACGACGTGATCTGCCGGGCGGCATCGAACTGCGCCGGTATGTATCGGGTGTGGGCAGAGCGCACCGGGCACGTCAGCGCGCTCTGGCCGGACCTTTCGGTGGCCGATTTCGGGCTGCCGAGTTCCCAACCGATCGATTCGGCATGCGTGCTCACACCCCCGGAGTCGGCGGCGCGCTGGGCGGATCTGGTCGACCGGGCCGAGGCGGTGTTCGCCCGCCAGGAAGGCGGGCCGATCCAGATCTGGAGTGCCTGGCCCACGCCCGACCTCACCGACCGCGGCTACACCCGATACGCCGTCCCCGCGCTGATCTGCGACGTCGACGTGATTCCCCGCCCGAGTCCGCCCGAGCTGCAACTGGTCACCGTGCGCACCGCCGCCGATCGCGCAGCCGCCGCGGAGCTGATCGATTCGGTCTTCGGCTGCCACGCCCCGAACCCGGCAGCGCTGATCAGCCCGGCCTTGCTGGACGAGGACGTCGAGATCTTTCTCGGCCGGGTCGACGGCCGTCCGGTGGCCACCGCGACGGCGTACGTCTCGGACGGATTCTGCGGCGTCTACGCGGTCGCGGTCTCCGCCGATGCACGCGGCCGTGGCTACGGCGAGGCCGTCACCTGGGCCGCGACGACCTTCCGGTCAGATCTGCCGGCGGCGTTGCAAGCATCGCCGCTCGGCCTGCCGGTCTACCTGCGGATGGGCTATCAGGTCGTCGGGGAGTTCGCGCTCTGGGAGGGCCCACGCCGATAATGACGCGCATGGCTCCCGAAGCGCGCCCCTCGCCGACCGGCACGAGCGTCGGGGCCCCTGCAGCGTCGGATGCTGCGGCGTCGAACGAGGAGCGCCCGGTGCTCGCGCTCGCCGCATCGCCCACCGGGGCAGCACGCGTCTGGGGGCCGTCCTTCGACGATCTGGTCCTTGGGACGGTCGCGACGGCACAGGCGGACCTTGACGGGAGGGCGCCGCGGCTGATCGCTGTCGCCACCGACGAGCTCGCCGACGATGGGGTGCGGTGGGCGCTCGCCGAACTGCAGCAGGGCCGTACGGCGGCGGTTGTCGTCGGTCCGACAGGCGATAGCGGGCCGCTCCAGAGGATGGTGGCGGAAATCGATGGACTCGCCCTGAGCCGAACCACCGACCAGGGCTACCTGGTGGTCACGTCCGCGACCGCCGACCCTCACGAGCCTCTGCAGATCGCTCTGGACGACGCCCGTCAGCGCCGGACCGCCGACGCCTGGGAGTCGCGCGGGCCATCCGCCGCTCCGGCCTCGAGCGACCCGCCGGCCGCCGCGGACGCAGCGCGTACGGACGTCCCGACGGTCGAGGCACCGAGCACTCAGTCGCCCGCCGACGCGACCGAGGCAGCACCACCGGCCCGCGGCAGCGTGCTGCAGGCGATCCGGCGGTGGGCGGTCAGGGCAGAAAAGCGTCCCAACTGAGGCGGCCGATAGCCCGGTCCCGGTACGCCTGCTCCGCGCGCTCGGCTTCCTCGGCGCCGGGATGGGCGGTGAGGTAGCGCCGCACGAAGCCGGCCTGGGCGGTCATCATGCCGCGGATGAGCTTCTCCACCTCCGCCGGTGCCGGCGGGATGCGGTCGAGTGCCTGAATGCAGGCGAGGCGCTCGACCACGTTGAAGTCGAAGCTCAGGCTACGGCGGGAAACCGAGTTCTCGCCGCGCCAGCGGTAGTACACCGTTTCCGTCCCCGGCAGCACCTCGAACTCGAACGGGTACCGCGCGTACACGTGCGTCCAGAACACGAAGTCCTCGCCACTGCGCAGTGACTCGTCGTACAGCACCTCACGGGCGATCAGGGTCGGCAGCAGCTTGCAGACGTTCAGCGAAAGGCCCTGAGGGACGGCGGTGGGGGAGACCCGGGTGCCGCGCTTGGGACGGGTTGCGTTGGATACGTAGTTGTCGAAGCTCTCCGCCGACTCGCCCGGCTTGACCTCGGCGAGGTCGCCCAGCGGGACCACGTTCGGCTGTGCCCCGCGCAGGAGTCCCTCCAGGTAGCCGGGGGCGATCCAATCGTCGTCGTCCAAGACCGTCACGTACTCGCCGCGAGCAGCGCAGATGCCGAGGTTCCGCGCCATTCCGGCGCCGGACTCGTTGGTTTCCAGGAGCCGGAACGCGACATCCGGATGCGCCGCACGGGCGTCTGCCACCAATGCGGGCACGTGCTGGTGGGGGCCGTTGGCGATCACCAGCACCTCGTACTCCGAGGACGGCAGCGTCTGCGCGGAGGCTGACGCGAGCGCACGCGGTAGCAGGTCCGGCCGGCCGTACGTCGCCAGCAGCACGCTGATCGCCGGGGAGGTCAGGTCACACGTCCTTCGTCTCGATGATGGTGGTGAGCACCTTGGTCGCTGCTGCCACGTCGCCGAGCTCGGAGCGGTAGTCCAGCGGCTGGGTGCTCAAGACGCTGCCCGGCTCGACGATCCCCCACACCGGTTTGCCGCTGCCGGAGTAGTCCGACCACTTCGACGGCAGGTACGGGTTGACGTCGTGGATGCCACGGGTCGCCGCGTCGTTGACGATCAAGACGTCGGCACGGGAGGCGAGATTGAGGTACTCCAGGTAGCTGACGTACGGGTTCGCCCGCACCACGTCGTCCAGCCCCGCCCCCTGCAGTTGGGTCGTCAGCTCCTGAGGAGCGCTGGTGAAGACGTGCAGCATCAGGCGTTGCCGCTGCTCGGCGGTGAGTTGTTCGAGCGCCCGCCACACTTCACTGAGGCCGCGGGTGGCGTAGAACACGCCGAAGTAGGCGAGGTTGACGCGTCCCGCCGGCAACGCGTAGCCGCTCTGCACCATCGAATAGAACCGGGCGGCCGGCTGCGGGTGGTGGTGGACCACCGACTGGTCGGCGGCACGGGCGGCAAGCTGCCGGTCCGGGAAATGGCCCAGCATGTAGGCCCGCTGGTTCTCGTTGGTGAAGGTGATCTCGTCGGCGAACGCGTACGCCACCGTCTCCACCCACAGCCACAGGTTGTCCGACTCGGGCACGGCCATCCCACGCGCCCGGAAGGCGGCGCGGAAGTCGGCCATCATCACGGGGTCGGCGTCTCCCGTGCTGGCGCGCTCCAGCCCCTTGATGTCGGTACGGACCGGGTCGGACAGCTCGGCCCGCCAGGTCAGCTCGGGACGACGCACCTTCAACCAGGCGGCCAGGAAGTGCGAGGTCGGGTGCATCACCCGGCTGTACACGGACCGGTACGGGCCCTTGATGCGCTCCTGTCGCGCGATCGCTCGCATGCCGCGGCGACAGAACTGCGATACGCCGGGCCACCAGGTGTCTGAGGGATAGCCGGACACCTCGATCCGGCGATCCAGGTATTCCGCCCAGAGGGCGTGCGACGAGTCGTCCACGGCGCAGCGACTACTCATGTCGTTCGCGATGACATCGACGACCTGGCCCCGATCGTGGATCCGCCGGGCCGCAACGTTCGCGGAGGTGTCGGCGTACGGCACCGAGATGTAGAGGACCGCCAGGTCGCGGGCGACATCCCGGTTCAGCGCGCCGAGATCGATCAGGTGCTCCAAGCCGAGCCGGGCCCGCTCCGCAATCACCGCGCGGTGGTCCTCCGGCCGGCGCCGCAGATGGCTGTTCAGCTCCCGGGTCGCGAGCTGGACAAGACGGGAACGGACCGCGTCCAGCGCCGCCGTCGCCGGAAGGGCTGCGAGGCGTTGGAGCCCCGCCAGCAGGTGGTCTGACGGAACTCCGGCGGGGAGCGCCGGGAGTGGGCCGCGGTAGTAGACGACTCCCTCGTCTGCCGCGGGCACGGCGCACTGCAGCGGCGCGCGCTGGAGGAGTCGCGCGAGGAGCAGCGGGTCCTCTCCCAGCTCCAGGTCGTCGTCGAAGGTCACCGAGTCGAAGAGCGTGCGGGCGTAGACCGTCCCTGAGCCGGTCAGCAGCCGCGCCAACACACGAGGCGACGTGACGAGCTGTCCGGCGCGCGCGAGCGACTGTTGCGCCGCGGGTGTCTGCAGATTGGCCGGACCGCGCTGGGCGTCCTCGACGACGAGCGGCAGGGTGATAGCGGCGTTGCCAGCCTGGCGAAGCACGCCGGAGAGGAACCCCCGAGAGAGCCGGTCGGTCTCGCGGACGAAGACCAGCTGCTCGCCCGTGCTTGCTGCGATTCCCGCGTTTTTGGCAGCTGCTCGGGTGCCGGGTCGGCTGATGAGGTGGGTGATGCGGAGGTCAGGCCGCCGCCGCTGCGCCGCAGCGATAGCGGCCGCCGTGCCGTCGTCGGGCCCGTGCTGTACGACCAGCAGCTCGAACCGGCGTGCGCCCAGGTCCTGATCGACCAGCGACGCCAGGCAGTCCGGCAGATCGGCCGCGCCCAGGTGACTCGGAATGACAACGCTGATCTCGGGACGCCCCGAGCGGGCCTTCGCGGCCGAGCGCGTACTGCCTACCACCGGACCACTATCTCCCGTCCGCGCCGAGCGCCCCTTCATGTCCGCGCCGACCGGCGGGGCGCACTACCGAACCAGTCGTTCACTCTAGAGTGCTGGGGTGTCCAGCCCTCAGCGCGCAATTGGCGATTCGTGGGTCCGGTTCAAGCGTTCACGTTCGCTGCTGCTCGGCACGCTGGCGGTGGTCGGCGCGATCGGCCTCGGGGTGCTCGTCGCGTTCGCGACGGGAACGGGATTCGTCGGGTTCGCGCTGACCCTGCTCGGCACCTTGATGCTGGTCATCGGCACGGTGAACCTCCGGGAGATCCGGCGTAGCTCGCGGCGACTCGGTCGGCAGTCCGAGCGGTCGACCGCGCGAATCCGTGCCATGGAGAAGGCTCTGGCCGAGCAGCGCCGTCAGATCAACGCGTTGCTGGCGACCCAGCTCGATGCCAACCGCGCCCTCCACACCGGGCTGAACGCCGATGCGGTCGAGGAGCGGCTGACCTCGCAGCTGAGGCAGCAGCAGGCGCTGATGAACCTGTTCACGCTCTACCCGATGACGGCGGTTGTGCCCGCGTCGAAGGAGTGGACGGCCGATGTCGTGGCGGCGCTGGTGGCCGAACTGCTGCGCGGCCGCCCATCGGTGGTGGTGGAGTGCGGCAGCGGTGCGGCAACGGTGTGGCTCGCCCTTGCGATCCGTCATCACGGGCTGGACTCGCGGGTGGTCTGCCTGGAGGACGACAAGGAGGCCCAGCGCGAGCTTCTCGAGGCGCTGCGCGCGCACGGGGTGTCCGACCTGGTCGACATCAGGCACGCCCCGCTGGGCACCAGCGGCCTCGAGGGTCACGGAACTGACTGGTACGACCCCAGCGCGCTGGACGGACTGGCGGACGTGGGTCTGCTCGTCGTCGACGGCCCGGACTCCGACACCGGCCCTCAGGCCCGCTACCCGGCCGTCCCCCTCCTGCGTGATCGGCTGGCCCCATCGGCCACGGTCTTCTTGATCGGGACCGCCCGACCGGCCGAGCAGGTGATCGCTGAGCGTTGGCACATCCTGCTCCCGGAGTTCGCGCGGGATGACTTGGACGTGGAGGCGGGCGCGGTGCGCTTCCGCCGCTCGGCAGCAGCCTGAGCCCGCTGCCTACCAGCCCATCTCGCGGGCGATGACCCGGGCGATCCGTGGGCCTGCCTGGCCGTCCCAGAGCGGCGGCACGGGCCACGCGGTGGGTCGACCCGCAGCGAGCACCTCAGCCAGGCGCTCGGGGAGTGATGCGGCCCCGACCAGCTGATTGGTGCCGTCGGTGATGGTGATCGGGCGCTCGGTGTTGGGGCGCAGCGTCAGGCACGGGACGCCGAGGTAGGTGGTCTCCTCCTGCACCCCGCCGGAGTCGGTGATGACGGCCGCCGCACCGGAGACCAGGCTCATGAAATCGGTGTACCCGAGTGGTTCGGTGATGACCAGCGCATCGCTTGCCTGCAGCCCGGCCGCGAACAGACGAGTGCGGCCCCGCGGGTGCAGCGGGAGCACGACCGGCACGCGTTCCGCGACGTCTTCCAGGAGTCGGACCAGCTCTGCGGCACTCGCCGGATCGTCGACGTTCCCGGGTCGATGCAACGTCGCGACCGCGTACACCTCGGGCAGACCGTGACGCCGACGTGCGGCCTCGGCATCGAAGGCGGCCCGATTCGCGACCAGGGTGTCGATCATCGGGTTGCCGACCAGGTGAATGCTCTCGGCGGGGGCCCCTTCGCTACCCAGGTGGGCGATCGCGTCGGGACTCGTGACCAGCAGGATGTCGCAGAGCCGGTCGGTGATGATGCGGTTGATCTCCTCGGGCATCGACCGGTCGAAACTGCGTAAACCCGCTTCCACGTGGCACAGCCGGATGCCCAATTTGCTCGCGACGACGGCGGCTGCGAGGGTGGAGTTCACGTCACCGTAGACGATGACGAGATCAGGCTTGAGGTCGAGGAACAGCCCCTCCAGGCCCACCATGATCGCGGCGGTCTGCTCAGCATGGCTGCCGGAGCCGACGCCCAGATTCACATCAGGCATCGGCAAGCCGAGCTCGTGGAAGAAGACCTCCGACATCTGGCGGTCGTAGTGCTGCCCGGTATGCACCAGGGTCTGCTCCACGTCGTACGCCTCAAGCGCTCGCAGGACTGGGGCGGCCTTCGGGAAGTTGGGGCGCGCACCGGTGATGTGGAGGGCTCGCGGCATGCGTTCGAGCATGCCAAAGAACGCCGACACCTGGCGAATGAGGCGCGCCGGGCGCCCTAGGTGCGGATAGTGTCGCGGCTGTCATCACATCGTTGAGGAGTGGGCGTGGTGTACGAACTGGCGATTGTTGGACTGGGTTACGTCGGCTTGCCACTGGCTCGCGCCGCGGGTGCCGCCGGTCTGTCGGTGATCGGGCTGGACCGGAGCGAAGCCGTGGTGCACGGGCTGAACGCCCATCGCTCCCACGTCGACGACCTCTCCGACGCCGACATCGCCGCGATGGCCGCGCGCGGTTTCGCCGCGACGACGGATGCGTCCGTGCTGTCGCTGGCGTCGACCATCGTGATCTGCGTGCCTACGCCGCTCTCCGAGGGTGGTGGGCCTGACCTCGGCGCCGTCATCTCTGCGGCGGAGACCATCGCCAAGCACCTGCAGCGAGGGACCCTCGTTGTGTTGGAGTCCACGACGTTCCCCGGCACCACCGACACCATCGTGCGAGAGATTCTCGAATCGGGCTCGGGCCTGGTCGCCGGGATCGATTTCAACCTCGCCTTCTCGCCGGAGCGGGTTGACCCCGGAAACACCCGGTTCACCATCGAGAACACTCCGAAGGTCGTCGGCGGATTCACCGAGGCGAGCAGTGCGGCAGCGCGCGACTTCTATGCGCGGTTCGTGCACGAGGTCGTCGTCGCGAGAGGGACGCGCGAGGCCGAGACGGCGAAACTGCTGGAGAACACCTACCGGCACGTCAACATCGCCCTGGTCAACGAAATGGCTCGTTTCTGCCATGAAATGAACATCGATCTCTGGGACGTGATCCGGCTGGCCAGCACCAAGCCGTTCGGGTTCCAAGCGTTCTATCCGGGCCCCGGCGTCGGCGGGCACTGCATCCCGATCGACCCGAATTACCTCAGCCACGCGGTCCGCTCGGCGCTGGGCTACCCGTTCCGTTTCGTTGAGCTCGCGCAAGAGATCAACGCCACGATGCCGGAGTACGTCGCGCACCGCGTCCAGAATGCGCTGAACGATGTCGGGCGCCCCGTGCGCGGCTCGTCGGTGCTCATCCTCGGGGTGACCTACAAGGCCAACATCGCCGACCAGCGCGAGTCACCCGCGGTGCCGCTGGCGCGTCAGCTGCAGGCGCTCGGCGCCGAGCTGTCCTTCCACGACCCCTACGTGGACAAGTGGACCGCGTGCCCAGAGGTCCTGCCGGTCAGCGACCTCGACACGGCCCTGGCCGAGGCCGACGTCAGCATCCTCGTCCAGACCCACCGGCAGTACGCGGTGGACGAGCTGGCCGAGAAGGCTCGCCTGTTCTTCGACACCCGCGGTGCCAGCACGCACCCGCGTGCGGTCAGGCTCTGAACTCCTAGGGTCACCCGACATAGCTGGCGCCGCCGCGTCCGGCGCGGCCGGTTGCCCGCGCGGTGGAGCAACGACCGCAAAGCCACTGCACTGAACCCCGAGCTCTGGTTGCGCTCGGCGCTGCTGCGTTCTTCGGCTGTTCCGGGGGCGCGTCACGGTAGGTGGCGCGGGCAGGGGCGCGCCTGTGAACCGGTGCGCTCAAGTGACGCCTCAGCGGGCCGACCACTGCCCCAAAATTCGCTGGCCAGTAAATTCATTTTCTGTAGTCCGCAAGGGTGACATCTCAAGGTGACCGTCAACACCATTCGGTCTCGGACAACAATTCAGGTGCCAAGAAGACATTTGTGACAACACCGCGCCGAAAGGGTGAAGGGAAGAGCGGCCGCGAGTGGAGGACCTGTGATTCATGGCATCGAAACCGCCAGTGGGGCGGTGATTGCCGGTGTGCGGTGCGGCGTACTGGCTGATATTGACGAGGGTCGACCTATTCGGCTCTGCTGCGCCTTGGCCGAGCTTGCGCAAGCCTTTCGCCCCCGCGTCTCCCCGATAGATGTCGATTTGAGATGTTCTCGTGCCTCGTGTCAGTCTGCTGGCTCCCGATGTGAGGAGACTCGGTGGCGACCATCGCTCGGGGCCTCGTGATCGGGGCCCTCACGCCAATGCTGCTGGCTGCCGCCTGCACCCCTGAACCGGTGGCGCCCGCCTCGCCGAGCCCGTCGGTTTCCGCGTCCCCATCCGAGACCGACGCCGAGCGGCAGATGCGGCTGGACTGGGAGGCGGCTGAAGAGGCGTACCGGGACGGTGTCGCCGAGTTTGCACGACTCGCTCTCGCGCCGGCGCGAAATCGCCAAGTGCTGAACTCAAACGAGTGAGCACCGGCGCTATCTCGTCTTCAAGCGAAGGCGCTGTGCGGCCTAGGAGATCGCCGACCAACTGGAAAATGGTCCGGGGCCGTGGTGGTCGAAGGCTGTCGGCCTGTTGGTGGATGGACTGCCCGCTGCGCTCCGTTGAGTGGCCTGTGAAAACAACCAAGGCTGGCGCTTCGTCGACAAGGAGCGCCGCGACGTTTCCCCGAAGCAGGTCGACGACTACGTTCAGACGCTGGCCGCGGCGAAGGTTGGCGGGTCAGTGGCGGATCTCCAGCGTGCAAACACGGAGGGTGCGACGTCTGACCGACTGTGAGTGCAGATGGAAGCTGGACGTCGTCGCAATCCGCATGCTCGGGATCACCGGGCCGAAGTTTGGCCAGTGAGCCCGCCGAAAGCCCGACGGCTCAATTGGGGCCGGCTGTTTACGCGGCTCGTAGGCGCCTGCAGCGCGCCAAGCCACCGCAGGTAGCCGACGCGCGGCCAAGCCGGAGACGCCGAGCGCAAGGAACTCGGAAGGGCCGGCACCCCGGCGACCGACGCCGAGCGGCAGATGCGGCTGGACTGGGAGGCGGCTGAAAAGGCGTACCGGGACGGTGTCGCCGAGTTTGCACGACTCGCTATGGCTGGCGGCGCCTCAGCGCCGACCGCGGAACTCAAACGAGTGAGCACCGGGCGCTACCTCGATCTTCAAATGAGCGGCTTGCGACTGTTAAAGCGCCGAAAATGGAAAATGGTCCAGGATGCAACGATCGTCGCTGTGCGGCCTGCGGGCGGATGGAAGCAAGCTGCCCTAGCACTGAAGGCGTGTGAAGCAAATGACACCCTGGAATTCTCTGACCGGAGCGACAGCGATGTAACGCCGCGGCTCGCTGACTACGTTCAAAGCCTCACCATAGTGAAGGCTTCAGGCCAGTGGCGCGTAGCCGACGTGCGAACTCGTTCGGTCGAAAAGGTGTCGGAGTCCGACTGTGCGTAGGCTGATGGCAGCTGGACTCGTCGCTCTTGCGCTGCTCTGGATCGGACCGGGCCGAAGTTTGGCCAGTGAGCCAAGCGGAAATCCCGATGTGTCGCGGGAGGCAAAGGGCTGTTTCCGGCTCGTATGCGAGGTGAGGGCGTCCAAGCCACCGCAGCGTAGCCGCGCGGGGCGCAGCTCGGATACGCCGACCTCCCCGAGACGACACACGGCGGCCCCCAAGTCCTCAAACGCGTCCGCTGCGTTCTCCCGATCGTGGAATCGCTATCAAGGGCGACTCCGAACGTACGAGCGATGCATCCGCACCGATGCGGCGCTCACTCCGGGTGCGTCGCCGGGCTGCGGGAGTAGGCCCGCCCCGCCAACCCCGCCAGATCCGGAGTTCCGAGACGGGATGGTGCGGCCGCCCGCGATCACGCCGGACCAGGCCGGTGCGGTCGCCGTGGCGAGGTTGCGCTTGCCGACCCCGACCCCGGGCATCGGGCCATCGCCCGAACTCAACGAATGGAAGATGGCCGCCGTCGGCTACCCACTGTGGCTATGGGCCGAGGGCACCACGCACCTTGGCCCCGTGACCGACTCGGTCGCTGGGCTGACTGTCAGCTTGGACGCACACCTGACGAGCGTGGCCTTTGCGATGGGCGATGGCCATACCGCTCGGTGCGTCGGCGCTGGCCGACGATGGACTCCCGCTGTCGAGGCAGGGGCGGAGTCCCCGACCTGTGGATATCGCTACGCCAAGCCTTCGATGCCCGCCGGACGATATCGAGTGGTCGCGACCTCGGACTGGTCAGTGCGCTGGCGGGCCAACGGGTCCACCGGCGTGATCGTCGTGCCAACGACGTCTTCAGTCGAGTTGCCGGTCGGGGAACTTCAGGTTCTCGTCCACTGACCACCCGGCGCAGTCCGGGTGCGCGATATGAGGAGCATTGCCGCTCCGCCCGCCGCGACCAGTTCTGGCCGCGGCCCGACAACGGTGCTTGGGGGAAACATGCACGCCAAGAAGCTCGTGGCCGTCCTCATCGGGACAGTCGTCCTGCTGCGGGACGCTGCTCGGAGCGACCAGCGCGGTCTCAGCCAGTCGGCCGAGTCAGCGATCCTGCTTGCGGGTGCCGTGACGATCGCCGGGATCGTCATCGCCTTGGTGACCAGCTTCGTCAGATCGAAGCTCGGCGCCCTCTAGGGTGACAAGGATGCTGCGTGACGAGCGCGGCCTGTCCGAGAGTGCGCAATGGGCAGTCGTTTTCCCCTTGTTGATGCTCCTCACGCTGGGCATCGTCCAGGCCGGGATCTTCCTGCACAGCCGCCACGTTGCGCAACGAGCGGCGATCGCTGCGGTGGATGAAGCTCGCGGCAGCTACGGCTCCGAGACCGTCGCGCGCCAGCAGGCACGTGCGATTGCTGCGGCCGGTGGGCTGAACGACGTCTCGATCGCCCTCCGGCGCACGTCGACCGGCGTTGATGTCGACGTTGCCGGTCGCGCACCCCTGATTCTCGACCTCGGACTCGGGATCGTTCGTGGACATGCGTCAGGGCCGACTGAGCGGGTGAGCCAGCCGTGAGCGAGCTTTCCCACAATGTTCGGCGGAGGTTGTTCACGTCACCGACGGAACGCGGCGCCGCCGCCGTCGAGATTGCGCTCCTGGTGCCTGCGCTCCTGCTGATGCTTGCACTTGTCGTTGCGGCTGGACGGGTCTGGCTCGCGCGTACCTCGGTCGAGGCGGCGGCGGATGTCGGTGCACGCGCGGCTTCCCTCGCGCGCAGTGCGACGGAGGCCACCGCAGCGGGCGAGTCCGCAGCGTTTCAGTCCATGGAGACGGCGGCGCTGCGGTGCGACGAGCGATCGGCCCGGGTCTCGGTGCGGTCGTTCTCCATCCCAGTGGGTACCCCGGCGAGCCTCACGGCGACTGTCGGTTGTTCGGTTCCGCTGAAGGAACTCGGCCTGCCCGGAGCGCCGGGCGCCATTCACTTGTCGGCCACCTCAGAGGCCGCGCTCGACACCTACCGGAGCCGTCGATGACCCGCGGCGGCTTCTGCGCCGAGCGCCGTGACGAGCGGGGTCAATCCCTCAGCGTGTTCGTGCTCCTGATAGCCGGTGCCCTCGTGCTGACTCTCGGGCTCGTGATCGACGGTGGGCAGAAGGTGACCGCAACCGCCAGGGCT
Organism: Propionibacteriaceae bacterium; assembly: GCA_044225235.1. Taxonomy (GTDB): domain Bacteria; phylum Actinomycetota; class Actinomycetes; order Propionibacteriales; family Propionibacteriaceae; genus Microlunatus. Next base: position 66,805 of record JBGAIX010000007.1, read on the forward strand.
GAGGCGGCTGCGGCGGGCGCGGCACGCGCCGCCGGAAACGCCGCGGCCACCCAGCAGCTCGGCGGACGCGCCGGCACCTCCTCGGCCCTGCTGGCCGCGAGGGCCTACCTCGCAGGTGCGCCGGGCGTCGCTGGTGGTGCCGCGCTGCATGACGGAGTCGTCACCGTCCACACCACGGTGTCACAGCCGACGCTCGTCCTCTCCCTACTCGGCATAGACCGCATCAGCGGCACCGGCTCGGCGGACGCCAGCATCGTCCCTAGCGGCCGGTCCCGCTAGTCCGATTTCACTCGTCAAGGAAACGCCATGCCTGTCCTGACCATCCCAACACTGCGCCGCGGTGCATCGGCACGAACTGAGCTCGACGTACCGCCAGCTCTTCCAGCCGCACCCATTGCGCCCACTCTCCCGCAGCGTCGGAGCCCGAAGTGGATCGCCCTCGGCGTGCTACTGATTTGTCTCGGCGGATTGCTGTCGTACGTGGTCTACGCGCGGATGGCGACGGAGACCCAGGTGCTGGTCGCGTCCAAGACGATCTATCGAGGGCAGGTGATCGCGCCGGGCGATCTGACGACGGCGCCGCTGCGGCGGGGGACGCTGCCGGACGTCGTGCCGGCAGCGGAACTCACCACGCTCGTCGGTCGGAGGGCCGCCCTCGACCTCGCTGCGGGCAACGTCGTGCCGCGCGCAGCCATCGCGAGCGCGCCCTTCCCCGCGCCTGGGCGCGCGCTCGTGGGTTTGAAGCTCGCCCATGGGCGGCTGCCGAATACCGACCTAGCACCTGCGGCGCCGATACGGCTGGTCGCACTCGCTCCCGGCGACCGTGCTGCGGCCGACGCGCTGACCGGCGGCATCTACGCGGCGAGGGTGGTCGGGCAAACGGCGGCGCCCGATGGCGTCTCGGTCCTGCTGGACGTCGATGTCGACCAGCGCGTTGCGGCGGCCGTGGCAGCGCTCGCTGCGCAGGAGCGGTTGGCCGTCGTACGCGATCCGGCGCGGTAGGTGTCGGATGAGCATTCTCTGCCTGACTTCATGCGGCGGCTCTCCGGGGGCGACCACCCTCGCAGTGGGCCTTGCCCTCACCTGGCCGCGCCCGGTGCTGCTCGTCGACGCGGACCCCGGCGCACACCAGGCCGTGCTTGCCGGCTACCTAGCCGGGCATTCGGCGAACGGCAAGGGCCTCCTCCGGGTCGCCGAGGCACAGCGTGACCGCAGACCGTTGCGGGAGGTGCTGATCGACCAGACCCTCGAGCTCGGGTCGGAGCAGTCGGTACGGCGGCTGTTGTTGCCCGGATTCACTCGCGCCAGTGCCGCCCGCAACTTCCAACCGGTCTGGCCCGATCTCACCGACGCGTTTCTGGACCTCGACGCGCTTGGATTCGACGTGGTGGTCGACTGCGGACGGCTGGGCCCTGAGGGCATCCCGCCGGCTCTTGCCGATCACGCCGCGTTGACCGGCCTGGTGATGCGCTCCAGCCTGCGCTCGGTGATCAGCGCCACTGTTCATCTCCCGGCGCTGGTCGACGGCGACGTGCCCGGGGGCCGGGTGGGCATCATCGTGGTTGGTGACGGCGCGCCCTACGGGCAGCGAGAGATTGCTCGCGCGCTGAATACTCCCGTCCTGGGCTCCATCGCACATGATCCCGGGGCCGCGGAGCACTGGTCTGACGGTGCACAGCGGCGCAAACGCTTCGAGTCCTCGGCGCTGGTGCGCACGGTCGCCGATCTCGGGTCGAGACTGGCTCAGCGGCTGGACAGCGGCGATCGGGCAGCCGTTGCCGCCGCCCGGGAGGACGTGTGATGACTCCTCCGACCTCAGCCATCGGTCAGATTCCCATCTTCGCCGACCTGGTCAGCGGTACCGATCCCCATCCCGCCACGCACGCCATCCGCGACGGAGTCCCGGCGGTCAGCGGCGGCAACCTTCCACCCGCGAGCGGCCTCGCCTTGGACGTCGACTGGGCGCAGGTTCAGGTTCTGCGGCGCCGCGCATCAGAGTTGATCGCGGATGAGCAGCGGCACCGTGCCACCAGCGGAGATGACCGGCTGGTCGGCGACGACCGGGTACTGATGGGCCGCTCGATCATCCGAGGCGTGGTCGCTGACCACGTCCGCACGTTGCACCGGGAGGGTGCGCGACTGTGGAGTGCTGCTGAAGAGCAGGCATATGTCGATGCGGTCGAAGATGCGGTATTCGGGTATGGCCGGCTTCAACCCCTTCTCGACCTGGCGGATGTGGAGAACATCGAGATCCACGGCTGGGACTCCGTTGTCGTGCAGTTCGGTGACGGCCGTCGTCGCCAGATGCCACCCATCGCCGACAGTGACGCCGAACTCGTTGAAGCGGTTCGATTCCTCGGTCAGAACGGGGATCCGAGTAGGCGGCACGGGAACGCTGTCGACCACGCACTCGCACTCTGCCGAGTCGACCATGGACCGGCTCGCGGCTCGGGTCGCACAGAGCGGGGCGCTCTCGATGGCTGAGGCGTACCGACAGATCGCGCACAACATCGACCTGTTCGTGCATGTCCGGCTTGTCGATCACAGCTGGCGCGGCGGGAGTCGGCAGCGCTACGTCTCGGAGATCCGCCAAGTCGTCGGGGCCATCGAGAACGATCGGCCGGTGACCCACCTGGCCTACTCGGCAGCGCCAAGCGGCGGGCAGCCCGCAGGCTTCTTCCCCGACGCCGCGTTCGAGGCGGAACTCGGGCGGTTCCGTCGCGCATTGCCGACCGCTGCCGCACCCACGGGCGGTGTCCGGTGAACGCCTGGATCGCTGTGGTGGGCGGCCTCCTAATCGCTTCCGGGGCGGTCGGGCTCGCGATCGGACTCATCCGACGACCGGTACCCGGGCGCCGACGCGGTGGGCGATCCGCGCGTGCGCTGTGGGCAGCGACCACGCGCCGGCCCGTCGGCGCTGCCGGACGACGCAGGGACGCGGTGCTGTTCGCTTCGATCGCTGGTGGCTTCGTCGCCGCCGCCGTCTCCGGGTGGGTGATCATGGTGGCGCTCGTCCCGGTGCTCGCACTCGGTCTGCCCTACCTGTTGATGGCGCCCAAGGCGCGTGATGTGGATCTGATGGAGGCGCTCGACCGCTGGATTCGCACGATCGCGGCGACGCTCGGCACCGGTCGGTCGGTGCCGGACGCCATTCGGATCTCCCGGCGGAGCGCGCCGCCGCTGATCCGGGTGGAAGTGGAGGCCCTTGCGACGCGGCTGAACGCCCGGTGGGACACCGTTGAGGCGCTCCGCCGCTTCGCCGACGACCTCGCTTCGCCGGATGTGGATGCAGCGACAGCCGCGCTCATCCTGGCGTCGCGGCGCGGGGGCAACGGAGCCGCTGAGACCCTCGACGCGCTCGCCGAATCCATCCAGAGCCAGTTGAAGGCCCGACGGTTGATCGAGGTCGAGCGCTCCAAGCCGTACGTCGTCGTCCGGCAGGTCACCGCCGTATCCCTGGCGACTCTCGTCATCGCCTTCGTGTTCTCGCCGGACTTCTTCGCGCCGTATCGGTCGCCGCTCGGCCAGACTATCCTCTCCGTCCTGCTGGCCGCCTACCTCGGCTCGCTGCTTGCGATGCGCCGGAAGGCGACGGCACGACTACGGTCGCGGATCCTTCTGGACGGCCAGCGGTGATGGGCTCGCTCGCCGTCGCGGCCGGGCTGTTGGTCGTCGGCGGGATCCTGACACTGTTCGCACGGTTGGTTCCCAAGTGCTCCCCGGCTCGACGCAGCTCTCGCCCAGCTCCAGCCAGCCAGCGGCCCGGTGGCCGCATCGCTCGGCTCGTTGACGACGCGTTCCGAGCGCGTCGGAGCACGGATCTACCGGCTCTCGCCGATCCCGTTGTCGCCGCGCGTTCAGCGAGCGCTGCGGGTGCGCGGGAAGTCGGTCGCCGAGTTCTACGCGGACAAGGTGGTGATGGCTGTCCTCGGGGCAGTGGTGCCAGCTGTGGTCGTCGGAACCTGCGCGATGCTGGGGCTCCTTGGCGGGCCCGCGCCGGCGCTGGTCGTTGTGGTGGGCGGGATCATCGGATTCTTCGTGCCCAACGTGTTGGTCCGACGCGCGGATGCGCGGATCAGGTCCGACGCGAGAGAAGGCCTGCTGGTCTACATGGATCTGGTGACGCTGGAACGGTTGGCCAACGCGTCGGCCACGCAGGCGTTGTACCAGGCATCGCTGCTGAGCGAACTGCCACTGTTCGTCCAGATCCGCACCGCCTTGGAACGTGCGCGGCTCGAGCAACAGCCCCCGTTCGAGGAATTGCGTCGGCTCTCCGAGCAGATCGCGCTCCCGGAGTTGGGTGACTTGACCGACATCATGCGCCTGGACGACACCGGCGGAGCTCTCTCGGGAATGCTTCGCGCCAGGGTGCGGGAACTGCGCGACGCCCACCTCAACCGCGAGCAACTGCGGGCCTCGGCCGACGCCGAGGGGATGACCCTCTACATGACCATCCCTGCGGTCACCTTCGGCCTGATTTTCCTGATCGCCGCGCTGCTTCGGATCGTGGGCAGCTGATGACGACACGAGCGGGATCCGCGGCAACACCTCGATCGCTCGGACAACAGTCGACCGCCGCGGGACGACACTCATCGCCGCCACGATCGATGTCCGTCGCTGAGGGTTGAGAGGTGCACGTGGGTAACACTCAGTCTTCCGGGACCGCAGGCCGGCGCTCCCAGGGCCGTGCCGGGTTGCCGGCGATGCGGCGTGCCGCCAGCGCACTCCGGGCCCTCGGCTCGCTGCTCGCCATCGCTCTCGTGCTCGTCGGCATCCCCGGTGTGATCGCGGTGCTCGCCGGCCCGTTGCTGCGCGACCTGACGGCTGGTGGTTGGGCGGGGGTCCTCGCACGGCTGATGCGTCCCGACGACGGGTCGCTCCTTGCGGCGCTGCTGGCGCTGCTCGCCTCAGCCGCCTGGCTTGTCGTGGCGAGCTGTCTGATGGTGGAGATCCTCGCCGTCGTGAGCCGCCAGCGCATTCGCATTCGGCTGCCCGGCCTCGGTGTGCCGCAGCACCTCGCCGCGAGCCTGTTGCTCCCGCTGGTTGCGCTTGCCGCCGCGCCGCAGTCGGCGAGCGCGCAGCCGGTGGTCAGCGACGGGCGTCCAGCGGTGACCGCCCACGTGCGCGTGAGCACGGCGGCGGTTGAAGCGTCTGCTGCGCGCCCGTCGCCAATCACATCAGTCGATCCGGCCCCCGGCGAGCGCCGCCACGCAGTGGTGACTGGCGATGACCTCTGGAGCTTGGCCGAGCACTACTACGGTCGAGGCGAGTCCTGGCGAACCATCGCTGCAGCCAATCCGCGTCTGCTGAGCGGCGGACCGGACCGCCTCATTGTCGGCTGGCAACTCATCATCCCGGACGCGCTCGCAGAAGCCCCGGGTAGCAGCGATGTCGTGAGCGTCCGCGCGGGTGAGTCGTTGTGGGCCGTTGCGGAACGCGCGCTCGGCTCGACCGCTCGCTGGCCCGAGCTCTTCGAAGCGAACCGCGCGGTGCTGACCGATCCGGATGACATCGTCCCGGGAATGCGGCTTCGGATTCCCGGGGGCAGCGTGCATGCCCAGGGCGAGGATCGGTCGTCAGAAGACGGCTGGTCACCGCGAGAACGCGAACACGGCTCACGGTCTTCGGAGACGCGCCGAGTGCCCGACAGCTCGGCGGGAAGGCGGCCCCCATCGGAGCGCCCGTCGGCGCCCGCCACTGAGTCGGCCACGCCGCCAAGGGTTCCTCCCGCTGCGCCGGATGAGCCGGCGCGTCCGCCTACCGAGTCGTCGGATCACTCCGACCATGCACCTGAGTGGCCCGCCGACTGGCCTGCCGTGTCCGCCGTCGGTGCGGTCCTGGCGGGCGGACTGATCGCAGCCATGGCAGGGCGGAGACGAGTACAGCTGCAGTTGCGGCCCGTGGGAAGGCGCGTCTCGCGGATCCCCGGTGACGTGCGTCGGGTAGAGGCGGCCATCAGCCGACGCCAGCAGCCGCTCGGTCTCCGGGCCCTCGACCGCGGCGCCCGGGCGATCGCTGCGCAGTGCGCCGCCGACCGGGTTCCACTGCCGCCTCTCGAGTTCGTCCTTCTGTCCGGCGACGCCGTCGAGTTCGTGATGGCGAGGCCGAGCGCGGCCGGAGTTCCCGCTCCTTTCCTTCGCCGCGATCGATCCTGGGTGCTTCCCGCGGCCGGTCTCGAGGGCATCGCCGCCGTTCCGGGATACGCCGACGCGTTGCATCCCTGGCCCGCTCTGGTCACCCTCGGGACCGATGCGACAGATCGCCTTGTCCTCGCCGACCTGATGGGCGCCGGATCGCTGGCCCTCCGCGGCTCGCGGGGCTTTGACCCGGGCGACGTGCTCGAAGCCCTCTGCCTCGAGTTGGCGTTCTCCGCGTGGGCATCCGAACTCGACGTACTGGCGGTCGGTGTCTCCGGCCCTCTCATCGCCGCGCTCGACCAGCCCAACGTGACCACCGAAGACACTCTCGATGCTGCGATCGAGCGATTGGATCGGCTCCCGCCGGCTTCCCCCACACCGCGGTCGAGTGGGCCTGGCGACGTCCCGGGGTTCGGTCAGGTGCTGCTGATCGGGCACCCGATCGGTCCCGAGCACCGGCGAAGGCTGAGTCTGCTTCGGCAACGCCGACGGGGGTCGCTCGCGGTCGTAGCGCTGGCGGGTGATGGCGGTACGGCGAAGCCCGGGTGGGTTCTGTCGAGCGTCGTTCAGGGCGACCCGGACGCCGACCAGGCGCCCACGTCCGGCACCGCGGTGCGATCGGGGCTGGCGGTGCTGACTCCTGCCGGCATCACCCTGACGCCGCAGTGTCTCCCGAGGCAGGAGACCGAGGCGCTGGTCCGACTCACGGGGGCGACCGGCTCCGCTGCCACCGAGCCCGCCCCCTGGTGGGAGCCGGATGAACGCGGTGGGCGCCCTCCGGACAACGTCACCTATTTGGGAAAACGCTTTGGCGGATGGACCTCGAACCGCGATGACCGACCCGATCAGGAAGGGGGGGAGACAACCGTGATAGCTCCCAAGCGCAGCGATGCCGAGGTTCAACGGGCGCCGCTGCTCAGGCTGCTCGGTCCGATCGACCTCCTGGACGCCGCCGGGACGCCGCCGCCGCGCGCGCCCAAGCAGTGCCTCGAGTACTGCGCGTGGCTGCTGGAGAACCCGAATAGCTCGGCTCGCGCGATGGTTGGCGCACTGTTCGTCGCAGAGGGCACGCGCCGCTCGAACATGAGCCGGCTGCGTACCTGGCTCGGCACGTCCGAGTCCGGCGAGCCATACCTGCCCGACGCGTACAGCGGACGGATTGCGCTCGACCCGGCTGTCAGTTCGGACTGGCAGCAGTTGCAGATTCTGATCACAGGCGGCGTCAACCGGGCCACCGACGATCGACTCGTCGCCGCGCTCGAGATGGTGCGCGGCGCGCCGCTTGCCGACGCTGCGCCCGGCCAGTGGCATTGGGCAGAGGAACTGCGGATGGACATGATCTCGTGCATCCGCGACATCGGCGTCGAGCTGGGCGAGCGGGCTCTCGGTCGCAACGACCTTGCGGTGGCACGCCGGGCCGCGGTGCGCGCTCTCGCCGCCGCCCCGGGAGACGAGCTCCTGCTTGCGCTTCGCATCCGCACCGAGCGTGCGGCGGGCAACGTTCCCGAGGCCGAGCGGCTGAGCCTTCAGCTCGCACGCCAGGCCCGGCAGCTGAACGTCGACCTCAGTCCGCAGACCGTTGCCACCCTTCAAGAGGTGATGGAGGGCCAGGTCCGAGCCCGTTTCGCCTAGTCAAGGCCATGGAGTAGCAGGGCCCCTCGGTCCGACCTCGGCGGACCCTTGGTCGCAATGAAAGGCGGGCCCGGAACCGAGGTTCCGGACCCGCCTGTCTTGGCTAGCTCAAACGGGTTCGCCCTGCCTCAGCGGGTTTCGCCCTCCACCGTTCGCTTGGCGTTGTTGCTGAAGCCGATCCCGTACAGCGTGGGTGCTGCCTTGCCGGCCGGTGCGCTCAAGGTCACCGAGTACTGCAGGTAGCGCCCACTGTGCTTCAGTCGCCCACTCGACCCGACCGTCTTCCAGCTCGACCAGGACGAATCGGGCTTCTTGGTGCTGCCGGTGCGGACCTTCACGGTCATTGTGGTGCCGCTCGGCAGGTCTGCATCCCAAACGGCCCGATCCCAGTCAGCCATCGCCGCGGCGTCCAGCAGGCTGGACGTCAGCGTTCCGCTGCGGGCCCCGGATGTCGCGCCCTTCAAGGTGACGCTGCCGGTCGACGCGCGGTCCACCTTCACGTCACCGGTCTGCGCCCCCAGCACGAACGACGGCGCCATCTCCTGAGCCACGCCTTCCGCGGGAGTCACAAAGCGCTTCGCCTTGGAGTCACGGGAGTTGCCCGCCCCGTCGACGGCGGTCACCGCCACCGAGTAGGTCCGGCCAGCGTCGAACCCGGTCACGACGACGCTGTGCGTCTTCGTCAAGGTCGTGGAGCGTGCCCGTTCGGTCAACTTGCCAGACCCTCGTGCCACGCTCACCACCGACAGGCTCGGCTCGTCGGTGGTCCACCGGACGACTGCGGCGCCATCTGGCAACGCGGTCACCTTGAGCGAGGACGCCGTCGGCGCGGTGGTGTCGGCCGCCTTGGTGGTGAACGTCCGCGGCGCAGCCCCCACGTCCGGCGAGGTCACCTTCTTCCCTCGGGTGTCGGTGGACACCACGCGGTAGTAGTACGTCGTCGATGGCTTCAGCCCCGACACGTCCACGCGGTGGCGGCGCGAGGCGCCACCGTCGGACTTGACCACCTTGAGGTTCGTCGGCGACGTCCCCAACATCAGCTGGCCGTTGGACACCCGGCTCGTCTTCCACTCGATCGTCGCGACCTGGCCGTCCGTCGAGCTCGGCGCGGTCGAAGCGAGCCGCTGCGACGACGTGGCCGCCGTGTCCGCCGCCGTCAGCGCGGCGGAGGACGCACCGTAGGCAGCGCTGTAGCTGCCGGCGGTCGCAGTGAAGCTCGCGTACTCGACGCCCTTGATGGTGACGAGCGAGTAGCTCACTGCGGAACCCGACTTGGTGAGGCCGCTGAGCTGGGTGCCGTTCGGTCCCGCCGTCGGGATCATGCCGGTCAGCCCGTTCGCGCCGGTGCCGACCTTCACGGTGAACGCCAGTGTGTTCGCGGACCAGCTGATGTTGCTGTACGAGGATCCGTTGCGGCCATCGGTCCAGTCCGACAACTGCTTGGCGCTCACGATCGGAACACCACGCGAAAGTGCCGAGCTGAGGAAGCCGTCGCTGTCCGCCGTGGTGGCCTGATCGGTGTGCATGTTGCCCACGAACGCGCCGTAGAAGCCGTTGGGCCCAAGTGCGTTGTCGAGCAGCGTGTTGGACGTGAACGGGTACGTCTGCCCCGACTCGTCGGTCATCTGCGTTGCCGCCTGGTAGATGTCGATCATCGACCCGTCGGTGTCGGCGAAGCGCATCGGCATACCGGATCCGGTCATGAAGCCGGGCCGGTTCTGCACCCAGGTACCGGGCCAGTAGTAGTAGTTCGTATCCATCCGGATGCCGTTGGCCAGTTCGGTCTTCGGCTGAGACGACCAGTCGCTGAACACGATGCAGTGCAAGCGGTTGGTGACAGGGCTGGTCAGGCCCGGGTAGTTCGTCTTCCACGTCGCGAGCTGGGTGGTGTACACGTCGGCGATCGACGCCGCCGTGTAGTTCGAGCAGTTCGTCGACGGGTGGATCCCGACCTCGAAGCCTTGCCCCTGGTAGCCGACCGCGGCCGAATTCGACAGCGGGGTGCCCGGGTAGACGTACGAGCTGAAGCGAAGGCACGTCCAGTCCGTGTTCGAGCAGTTCGACGGGCTGTTGGCCACGTACTGATCGAAGCGGCCGGCGGTGCCGTTGTTGCCGTGGTCATCCCCGGTGCCGACGAGCACCGCCTTGAGGCCGCGTGGGAAGTACCAGAAGCGCGGCAGCGGCTTCTTGTCGCGGTTCATCACCTGGATCACGTTGGCGAGCAGGCGCTGTTGCTCGTCCGCCTGCGGGATCGCGGCCTTGGAGAGATTCACCCAGTCCGTCGCGCTGCCCCCGTAGAACATGTCGTCGGAGCGAATCGGGGCCTGCCCGTCGCGTTCGGTGCCTGCCCACGCCGGGTTGCCCTGGCGCGACCAGACGATCGACTGCGGCAGGTCGAAGGTGAATGCCGCCGCCTGGCCGCCGGAGGAGCCCACGTTGTTGAGCGTCACGGCCGGGGAGGTCGTGGCGGTCGTCGCGTTGGTGTAGAGCGACGCGATTGCCTGCGCGCCCGAGAGGGTGTACCGGTCTGCGACGCCGTGGAACTGGATGGTGTCGGAGACGATCCCTGCTCCGGGAGCAGTCGCGTTGTCGACCTTCAGATACCCGTTGCTGATCGTCGTGCCGGCGCTGGTGATGCCCAGCAGTCCGGCGAGCGACGCCCCGGGCCGCATCGCGACGAGGTTCCCGCCGCCGTTGACCCAGGCCGTCAGGTCGCTGACCTGACCTGAGGTGAGGGTGACACTGCCGAGGACGACCACGTCGTAGGCGGCCAGCGTGGTCGCTGAGACCGTACCCACGTCAATGGTGGCGAACTCGTTCAGACCCTCGGTCCGCAGGACCTCCGCGAGGTACTTCGAGTACGGGTTCGCGCTCGAGGTGACCAGGGCGATGGGCCCACCCGGCCCCTGGTCCGGCGGCGGAGGCGGCGGAGCCGCGGTCGTGAACGTCCAGGTGACAGGCGTCATCGTGTTGTTCGCAGCGTCACGAGCGCCGCTCACCCGCACCGAGTACGTCTTCGAGGAGTCCAGCGCCGCCGACGGGGTGAAGGTCGCCGTCTGGGTGCCGGAGTCGTAGGCCGTATTGCCCGCGACGAGTGCGTTGCTCGGGTCGCGGAGTTCGATCGAGACCGACGAGCCGACGATCGTCTCCGAGAACGTGGCGGCCACCGACGTCCCGGCGGCGACCCCGTTCGCGTTCGGCGCAGGGTTCTGCGCGACGATCACGGGCGCTGTCGTGTCGTTCGCGGTCGTGTTGAAGACCACGTCCACCCAGTAGTTCGTGGACTGGAACGTGCTCGACGGAAAGCCAGTCGCGCCGTACTTGTAGACGCCGTTGCCGCCGTCGGTCCCGTTGCGCAACGCGGTGAGCGGGCCGTTGGTGGTGGCGGAGTTGTTGAAGTAGTTGGCATTGGACGAGTAGCGCCCGACCGGTGCGTAGTACGACGCGACGTAGGTCGTGTTGGCGGCCACCGGTACCGGAGTGGCCAGTGTTGCCTGCTGCCAGCCGGTCGCGGACTCGCCGGTGAACGTGACCGAACCCAGCTTGGTGCCCGTCGCAGACCAGATCGAACCGACGTGAGTTCCGGTGTTGCCGCTGCCCTTGTAGAACCGCAGGGCCGTGACGTAGCCGGCCTGACTCGCGCGGAACTTCACGCCCAGCTCGACCGCCGAGGAGTCATTGGTCGAGGCGGTCGCGGGGGTGGCTGATGCCGCCCACACCGAACAGGGGCAGGGGGATGCGGTGCTCGCGGTGGTGAAGGTCCACGACACCGGATCCATCTGGTTGTTGGCGGAGTCGCGAGCGCCGGACACATTGACGGTGTAGACCGTCGACGTCGCGAGTGCGGCACTCGGTGTCAACGTCGCGGTCAGGGTGCCGGCGCTGTAGCTGGTCGTCGCCGGGACGTTTGTCGAGCCGTTGCTCAGGGTGAACTGGATCGTGGAGGACTGGACCGCCTCGCTGAACGTGGCCGTCACGGTCGAGTTGACCGACACGTTAGCGGCACCGGACGCAGGCTGCTGGTTCGTCAGCGTGGGCTTGGTGGTGTCAGCAGCGCTCGTGTTGAACACCACATCGACCCAGTAGTTCGAGGAGTTGAAGGTGCTTGAGGGGAACCCACCGCCGGTGCCGTAGCGGTAGACGCCGTTGCCACCGTCGACGCCGTTCTGCAGCGCGGTCAGCGGGGCATTGGTGACGCCGGTGCTCGCGAAGTAGTTGACGTTGACCGAATAGCGTCCGACCGGCGCGTAGTACGAGGCGATGTAGGTGGTGTTGGCGGTCACGGCAACGGGCGAGGCGAAGTTCGCCTGCTGCCAGCCGCTCGCCGTCTCGTTGGTGAAGGTGACGTTCGCCAGCCGCGTCCCGCTCGTCGTCCAGAGCGATCCGGTGTGCGTGCCCGTATTGGCCGAGCCCTTGTAGAACCGGACGCCGCTGATGAACCCGTCCTGGTCGGCCCGGAACTTCACGCCCAGTTCGACTGCATCGGTGTCACTGTCCGAGAGCACCGACGGCGTGGCGCTCGCGCTGAAGATCGAGCAAGGGCAGGTCGCGGCGGCCGCCTGCTCAGGCGGCACCACCGTCAACACGCCCAGCGCGAGGCCCACGCTCAGCAATACGGCCAGGAGCTTGTTTCGCCGTCGATCCGTAACGGCGTGTGAGTTGTGCATGAGTGATATCCCCCCAGATATCGACCGCTAAGGCGTCGTGAAGACCACGTCGACCCAGTAGTTGCTCGACTTGAAACCCTTGTTCGGGAACGCACTTGTCGACGTGTAGCGGTATGCCCCGTTGACGCCGTCGGTGTTGTTCTTGAGGGCGGTCAGCGGGCCACGCGTCACGGCGGCACTCGCGAAGTAGCTCTCCGACACCGCGTAATGGCCTGCTGGTGCCAGGTAGGACACCATGTAGGTGGTGTTGGCGCTGATCGAGACCGGCGTTGAGAAATTCGCCTGCTGCCAGCCGGTGGCGGTCTCCCCGGTGAATGTGACACTCGCCAGCTTGGTGCCGGTACGCGTCCAGAGTGATCCGATGTGCGTCCCGGTGTTGCCGGCGCCCTTGTAGAAGCGGACGCCGGTGACCTTGCCGGCAACGCTGGTGCGGAACTTTACGCCGACCTCGATGGTGGCGGTGTCGGTATCGGCGGCGATGTCAGGAGTCGCCGAGCTCGCCCAGATGGTGCACGGGCAACCATTGGACGCGGTGGTGAAGGACCAGGTGACCGGCGACATCGCGTTGCCGGCGGTGTCCTTGGCGCCGCTCAACGACACGGTGTACGCCGTCGAGTACGCCAGGCTCGCGCTCGGGGTGAAGGTCACCGTGTTCGTGCCGGCGTTGTACGCCGTGGCCCCGGCCACGTTGCCGCCCGGTCCGCTGAGCCCGAGGACGATCGTGCTGGCCTGAACGGCCTCGCTGAAGGTCGCGGTGACCGTGGTCGAGACGTCGACGCCCGTCGCGTTTGCTGCCGGGGTCTTCGCTGTGACGGTCGGCGGAGTTGTGTCGGGCGGCGGGGCAGCGGCTGTGGTGAAGCTCCAGCTGACAGGGTCCATCACGTTCCCCGCGGCATCTGCGGCGCCCGACACCGACACGGTGTAGGTCGTCGAGTCGGCCAGTGAGGCCGAGGGGGTGAAGGTCGCCTTCTGGGTCGGCGCGTCGTACGCGACGGTGCCGGCGACCACGGCGTTGGCCGCGTCGCGCACCGTCATCGCGATCGACGAAGCGGTCACCGGCTCGCTGAAGGTGGCACTGATGGTCGTGTTCTTGGCGACTCCGGTGGCACCGCTCGCCGGCACCTTCGTGGCCACCGTGGGCTTGGTGGTGTCATTGGTGGTCTGGTCGTAGACCACGTCGACCCAGTAGTTGGTCGCGTTGAAGCCCAAGGTCGGGAACCCGGTCGCGCCGTACTTGTAGACGCCATTGGGCCCGTCGGCATTGTCCTGCAACGCGGTCAGTGGACCGTTGCTCGCCGGGCTGCTGAAGAAGCCTTCGGTGGTGGAGTAGTGGCCATTCGGCGCAAAGTACGAGGCGACGTACGTCGTGTTCGCGCTGACCGGAACCGGGTTGGCGAACTGCACCTGCTGCCATCCCGACGCCGACTCGCCGCTGAACGTCGCGGTCGCCAGTGCGGTGCCTGCCGAGGTCCACAGAGTGCCGACGTGGGTGCCGGTGTTGGTCGACGACTTGTAGAAGCGCAACCCGGTGATCGTGCCCGCGGTGCTGGTGCGGAACTTCACGCCCAGCTCGATGGACGTTGCGTCACTGTCGGCGAGCACGCCCGGGGTCGAGCTTGCCGGGAAGATCGAGCAAGGGCAGCTGCCGCCGCCCGAGCCGGTGCCGACGGTGACCGTGCGCGCGGCCGCCGGCGTCTCCATCCGGAGGCTGTCATCGGTCGCGCGGGTGCGGATCTTGAGGGTGCCGCTCGCGCCTGGGGTGAAGGTGTAGGACCACGACGCCCGACCGGTGGCCTGCTTCCAGGAGAGACCGTCGTCCACCGAGACCTCAACCGCACCGACCTTGCCGCCGCCGGCATCGGTGGCGGTACCGCTGATGGTGAGCGCCTGGCCGACTGGGACGGTCGCACCGTCCGCGGGCGCGCTGATGGTCGAGGTAGGCGCCGCTGTGTCGGAACTTGCGGTCGCGGCGACGAGACCGGATTGCAACGACGAGGGCTGGATGCCCATGTCGGCAAACAGGTTCACGGTGGCCTGCTTGACGGCCGTGTCAGAGGTCGCACCCGTGTTGCAGCAGTGGTTGTCGTCGAGGCCCCACGTCCACTGCACCGACCCCGCGCCGAAGACCAGGGCCCCGCTGCTCGCGCGGTAGAGGGTGAGGTTGTGCGTCACCGAGCCGGGTGCGTAGCTGCTGCCGTAGTTCTGGAGCGCGTCCGCGTTCCGGGTGGTCTTGGAGAGCTTCACCAGCCCGGCCGGGGCGTAGCCGTTGTCGGGGGACTCGTCCCACTCGTAGCCGAGGATGTTCGAGCCGAGGACGGTCGTCTGGTTACCCGTCAGCGTTGCCACCCGGGTGTTGCGCCAGAACCGGAGCTGTCCGTCCGTCGCGTTGCCTTCCATGTCCGCAACGCAGCAGTTCGCCTTGAACAGGGTGCCGGTGAGCGAGTTCTCGGGGCGGCCCCCGTCGGCGGGCGGGCTGAACCTTGGGTCACGCCAGGTCCCGGTCCAGGTCGTCGCGCCGGCGGGATCGGTCTTGGCGTTGTCCAGCGTCTCCTTGTACGTCACCAGGGTCCGGTTGGCTGCAGTGCCCGCGGCGATGCTGTTCTCCCAGCGGGTCTTCCAGAACACCTCGTTGCCGCTCATGAACGCCAGGTGGACTCCGGCGTCCCGAGCCGCTTCGACGTTCGTGCGCTGCCCACCCGACCAGTACTCGTCATGGCCGACGGAGAGGAACAGCTTGTGATTGCGGATCAGGGCGCCGCGCCGCTCGCTGTCGACGCCGGTGGTGTAGCTGACGTTGTAGCCGTTGGCCTCGAGGAACCGCACGGCCGGGTATTCGGCGTTCCAGACGAAATCGTGCGCCTCGCTGCCCTGGTTGGTGTTGAAGGGCCTGTTGTAGCTGACCTTGTACGCGCGTCCCGCCGGGCTGCCGGTGTAGAGGCTGTTGCCGCCGTAGTTGTTGTAGGCCTGCCAGGTCGTGTCTGAGGTCTGGAAGAAGACGTCAGAGGTGCTCGCGTCATCGCGCACGATGAAGGTGATGTGGCTGTTGTTCGTGCCGGAGACGAGGTTGGCGAAGTAGATGCCGGAGACGGCTGTCGACGGGACGGCCCACGAGGCGGTCTGTGTCCAGTTGCCGCAGTCGATCAGCCCGGTCGTGCTCTGGGTGAGGCAGGCGGGCTGGCTGGTGGCGGTGGTGACGTCGATCGAGGTGATCTTGCGTGCGCCGAGCCCGCCGTAATAGCCCATCCGGTAGATGTCCATCCGGTAGTTCGACGCAGTGGTCTTGACCTTGAAACCGATCGTCGACCCGCGGTTGACGCTGATGTCCGTGGCGAAGCCCTGGATCGCGGTGCTGCCTGCACCGCTGATTCCCCACTCGCTCTCGGGATTCCCGGTCTTGGTGTTTTCGCACGCGATCTCGTTGGACACCGGCGGGTCACAGGCAGCCGCGGCGGCCTTACCCGGTGGCAGCCCGACCAGCATCGCCAGCGCCAGTCCGAGGACGAGCGAGGCGGTAACCCACACGCGCGGAGTCCGCGCTACCACTGCATGCCGAAGCGCAGAGCCAACCATTGCCGTTCCCCCCAGAGACGCAGGCCCACCAGCGATTCAGCTGCGGAACGGTTGCTCTCGTCCGCCTAGGACGCGCCTTGTCCCCCCAAGGACACCCTGCCGCGGCGAGTCCGGTCCGCCAGGTCGCTCCGAACCTAGGCAAAGTGAAGCACAACGCGGGGGGCACGCGCACGAGATCGTCAGAACTCGGGCATACCACAGTGGGCCAGCGGAGCCGTGACCGGGTGGTGGGAGGGTGGGCGCATGGTGACGCAGTACTACACGGCGACCAGCATCGACGGTTTCATCGCCGATCAGCAGAACTCGCTCGACTGGCTGTTCGAGGTGCCGGCGGAAGGGGGATGGTCCGGGCAAGAGGACTATGACCGCTTCTTCGCAGGAGTCGGCGCGTTGGCGATGGGTTCGACCACGTACCACTGGCTCGCCGAGCACATCGGCTTCCTGGACGATCCCTCGGCGTGGCCGTACTCGCTGCCGACGTGGGTGTTCAGCTCGCGCGAGTTGCCGCGGGTCGCCGGCCCCGACATCCGCTTCGTCAGCGGCGACGTGGTGGCGGTGCACCGGCAGATGGAGGCTGCGGCCGACGGCCGGAACGTCTGGTTGGTGGGGGGTGGTGACTTGGTCGGACAGTTCGCCGACGCCGGGCTGCTGGACGAGGTGATCCTGACGATCGCGCCGGTGTTCCTCGGCGGTGGCGCCCCTTTGCTGCCGCGCCGGCTGACGCAGGGTCGGCTGAAGCTGGTGGAGGCGTCGCAGCATGGGTCGACATTCGCGACCCTGCGCTACGCGGTCCGTCGACGTTGAGCTAGCGGAATCGGCGCAGTCTCAGGCTGTTGCTCACCACGAACAGCGAGCTGAGAGCCATCGCCGCGCCGGCGATCATCGGGTTGAGCAGCCCCGCGACCGCGAGCGGCAGAGCCGCGAGGTTGTAGCCGAAAGCCCACCCCAGGTTGCCCTTGATGGTGCGCAGCGTCGCGCGCGCGAGCCGGATCGCATCCGCAGCGGTGCGGAGATCGCTCCGGACCAGCGTCAGGTCGCTCGCCGCGATGGCGGCGTCGGTGCCGCTGCCCAGCGCGATCCCAAGGTCTGCCTGGGCCAGGGCTGCGGCGTCGTTGACGCCGTCACCGATCATCGCCACCCGGTGCCCCTCGCTCTGCAGCGCGGCGACCGCGGCAACCTTCTCGGCTGGCAGCACGTCCGCAATCACCTGATCGATCCCGACCGTTGCGGCGATCGCCCGGGCGGTCGCGTCGTGGTCGCCGGTGAGCAGCATCGGCCGCAGACCGAGCTGCCGGAGCCGCGCCACCGCCTCGGCGGCTTCGGGCTTCGCCGTGTCCGCCAGTGCCACGACGCCGACCGCACCGCCGTCGCGGGCGACCAGGACCGCCGTGCGGCCCAGCCGCTGCTGGTCCTCGTACGCCGACCGCACGGAGGGCGGGATGGGTACTCCCGCCTCGCTGAGTAGCCGGGCGTGGCCGACGGCGACCTCGGTGCGGCGGTCTCCCTCGACGACCGTTGCGCGCACCCCGTTTCCCGGCAGGCTGATGAACCTGTCACACCTCGGGAGTGGGTCGGACGACCTGGCGTGCTCGGCGATTGCCCGCCCCACGGGGTGCTCGGAGGCGGCCTCCGCCGCACCGGCGAGACGAAGCAGCTCGCGCTCACTGACGCCGCTTGCCGTGGTCACGGCTATCACGCCGAGCCGTCCCGTGGTGACCGTGCCGGTCTTGTCCAGCAACGCGACGTCGAGCCCACGCGTCGACTCCAGTGCCTCTGGGCCCTGGACAAGGATTCCGAGCTGGGCGCCTCGGCCGCTCCCGACCAGCAGCGCTGTCGGCGTCGCAAGGCCGAGGGCGCACGGGCAGGCGATGATGAGGACCGAGACCGCGGCGGTGGCGGCGAAGGCGGCCCCGGCGCCGGCGATGAGCCAGCCGAGCAAGGTCGCGACGGCGAGCCCGATCACGATCGGGACGAAGATCGCGGAGATGCGGTCGGCCAGCCGCTGCAGGGCCGCCTTGCCGCTCTGCGCCGACTCGACGAGACGGCTGATCTGGGCGAGTTGGGTGTCCGCGCCGATCGCGGACGCGCGGACCACCAGCACGCCGTTGGTGTTCACGGTCCCGCCGACGACGGCGTCACCGGCGGCCACCTCGACGGGCACCGATTCGCCCGTCACGGTCGAGACGTCCAATGCGCTGTGGCCGGACTCGACGGTGCCGTCGGTGGCCACCCGCTCTCCCGGGTGCACGACGAAGAGGTCGGCGACGCGCAACGCAGCCAGCGGAACGGTCTGTTCGACGCCGTCGCGACGGATGGTCACCTGGTCGGGCGTGAGGGCGTGCAGCGCACGGATCGACTCGCCCGATCGGCGCTTTGCACGTGCTTCGAGTGCGCGCCCGAGCAGGATGAAGGTCGTCACGCCGACGGCCGCCTCGAGGTAGACGGGAGCCACGTGCGCGTGCTGGCTGAGTCGCCACTCGAACGGATGGGTGTAGCCGATTTCGCCCGCGCCCCCGAAGAGCAGGGCATACGCCGACCAGGTGGTGGCCGCAACCACACCGAGCGACACCAGCGTGTCCATGGTGGCGTTGCCGTGCCTGAGGTTGAGCCACGCGGCTCGATGGAAGGGCCACGCTGCCCAGGTGACGACGGGGAGGCTCAAGGCGAAGCCGACCCATTGCCAGCCGGGAAACTGCAGTGGCGTCGCCATCGAGAGCAGCACGACCGGCAGGCTCAACGCGGCGGAGACGACGACGCGTCGCAGCAGACGCCGGTGCTCGGCCTCGGGGTCACGACGCGAGTCTTCGACCCGCGTCGCGCCATAGCCGGTGCGTTCGATACCCGGTGACGTCCAGCTCGATCGACTGAGTCGCCGCTGCCCGCTCGACCATAGGGACCCGGGCGTCGGTCAGCGGCCCCGAACCATCCGGGGCTGAGGCTGCGCGCTGTACGCGGGTCATGATGAAACTTTCAGGCGGGACTGACGGCGTAGCCGGCTTCGTCGACTGCGGTCTGGATGCTGTCGAACGGCACCTCTGCCGCGCTCTGGACGATCAGTCGACCGGTATCGAGGCTGACGTCCACGGCTGTCACCCCGGGCAGCGCGCCGACCTCCTCGGTGACGGAGTGGACGCAGTGCTGGCAGTGCATGCCGCTGACCTGGTATTCGGCGGTGTGAGACATCGTGACCTTTCTGGCGAACGTGGTGTGGTGAGCAAGGCGGTGCGGCGCGGCCGCGGCCCGCGGACCGGGCCGCGAGTCAGGATCGGACCAGCCGGGCGATCGCGTCGGAGGCTTCTTTGAGCTTGGCGTCGGCTTCGGCCCCGCCGTTCGCCGCAGCCTGGACGACGCAGTGGTTCAGGTGGTCGTCGAGGAGGCCGAGAGCGACCGAGCGGAGGGCGCTCGTCATCGCCGACACCTGGGTGAGAATCTCGATGCAGTACTTCTCCTCCTCGACCATCTTCTGCAGGCCGCGTGCTTGGCCCTCGATGCGGCGAAGCCGGTTGAGGTAGGCATCCTTGCTGCCGATGTACCCGTGGTGAGCCGTCTGCTCGTCCATCGCGCTCCCTTCGTTACCCCCCTAGGGTATGCGATGAAATCGGGTCGCTTATACGTCGGCCGAGGCTGGCACGTTTTCAACAGCTTTGGGACAAGCCTGTGGGTTGTTACCTCCGCATCGGAGGCATGTCAACCGCCACGCGGGTGACAGCGGAGCCGCGGATTGCGTAGGAAATTGCCCGCAAGAACTTTGTGTCCACCCTCCACCACACATCATTACACCTAGTCAGAGTTGATTTCGCGACTGAAGCGGCAACGTTCTCCCCAAGGTCGCACCCAGGCTCTGCACAGGCGCGCCGCGTGTCCCCCACAAGCCAGTGCTCATTGTCCACAGCGGCTGTGGATAACTCACTTCTCAGATCGCTTGGCTGGCGCTTACGGTGTCTCAGCACCCCAGCCAAACCGCCGTCGTCGACCCACCCCATCCAGCGTCTCAGCGCTCACACCCTGTACTCGGAGACAGTGGTTCTGCGCGCCCTCGCGCCGAATGTCAGTGGCAGAACCTAGCGTTCCGAACGTGTCTTCGATTGCAGCCGGACGGGGTCGCCGCGCCCGTAACGAGCCGAGCCGCAGGGTCGGCGCCGCGCCAAAGGAGGAGCAGTCCGTGAGCCTTGCCGAGGTCATGCCCCCCTACCAGGAGGGAGCGGCGCGGCTCCCGGATCGCACTCCGCCGCAAGACATGGAGGCCGAGCAGTGCGTGCTCGGGGCGATGCTGATGAGCAAGGACGCCATCGCCGATGTCGTGGAGGCGCTGCGCGGGCCCGATTTCTACCGCCCGGCGCATGAACTCGTCTACAACGCGATCACGGATCTCTACGGGCGTGGTGAGCCGGCGGATGCGGTGACCGTGGCGGCGGAGTTGGGCCGCCGCGGCGATCTGATGCGGATCGGCGGAGCGCCCTATCTGCACACGCTGCTGGCGAGCGTTCCGGTGGCGGCAAACGCGGGGTACTACGCCGAGATCGTGCGGGAGAAGGCGATCCTTCGCCGGCTGGTGGATGCCTCGGTGCGGATCGGCCAGATGTCGTACGCGGGGGAGGGCGATGTCGATGACATCGTCGATCGGGCGCAGGCCGAGGTCTACGCCGTCACCGAGCGGCGAACGTCGGAGGATTACAAGCCGCTGTCGGAGCTGATGCAGCCGACGATGGACGAGATCGAAGCGATCGAGTCCCGGGGTGCTGGGCTTTCCGGGGTACCGACCGGCTTCGAGGATCTCGACGGGCTCACCAATGGCCTGCATCCTGGCCAGTTGGTGATCGTCGCTGCTCGTCCCGGCATGGGGAAGTCGACGCTGGCGCTGGACTTCGCCAGGGCAGCGTCCATCCGCGGCGGACTGACGTCGGTGATCTTCAGCCTGGAGATGTCACAGGTGGAGATCACCATGCGTCTGCTGTCGGCGGAGGCGACCGTGCCGCTGGCGCACATCCGTGGCGGTCGGATGAACGAGCAGGACTGGCAGCGGGTGTCGATGAAGATGGGCCAGGTCGCCGACGCGCCGATGTACATCGATGACTCGCCGAACCTGACGATGATGGAGATCCGCGCGAAGGCGCGCCGGCTCAAGCAGCGTCATGACCTGAGGCTGATCGTTGTCGACTACATCCAGCTGATGACGTCGGGCAAGCGGGTCGAGTCCCGTCAGCTCGAGGTCTCGGAGTTCTCCCGGCAACTGAAGCTGCTGGCCAAGGAGTTGGACGTGCCGGTGGTCGCGCTGTCGCAGCTCAACCGTGGTCCTGAGCAGCGGACCGACAAGAAGCCGATGCTCTCCGACCTCCGTGAGTCGGGCTCGCTGGAGCAGGACGCCGACATGGTCATCCTGCTGAACCGCCCCGATCTCTACGACAAGGAGTCCGAGCGTGCCGGCGAGGCCGACTTCGACGTCGCCAAGCACCGCAACGGCCCGACCAAGACCATCACCGTCGCCTTCCAGGGTCACTACAGCCGATTCGTCGACATGCAAGCGTGAGACTGCGGCGGCTGGCGGTCGCCCTTCTCGTCGTGGCGGCCGTGATCGCCAGGGCGCGGTCGTCGGGCACCGAGGCCGTCGTCGGCACGCTGCTCAGGCGCTGAAACAAACCTCTCGAACGGAGACGTGAGATGAACGAGATGGCCTTTCGCGTGACATCAAACGATGGGACCACCATCGCCTACGACCGGACGGGAAGCGGCCCTGCCGTCGTCCTGGTAGGCGGCGCACAGGACGACGGAGCCGAGAACGCTCCCTTGACACCTGCTCTCGCCGGGCACTTCACGGTTTACAACTATTCCCGCCGAGGACGCGGCGCGAGCGGCTTCACCGAGCCCTACGCCGTGGAAAGGGAGATCGAGGACCTGGATGCGTTGATCGCGGAGGCGGGCGGCTCGGCACACCTGTTCGGGGCGTCCTCTGGTGGCGCTCTGGCACTGGAAGCCGCCGCAGCCGGGTCAGCCATCGACACGATCGCCGTGTGGGAGGTGCCGTACGCGGTCGGGGACGACATACGCCCGCGATTCGAGGCATACGTCGCGGACACCCGACGCGCCTTCGACGCCGGGCGAAACGAGGAGGTTCTCGAACTGTTCATGCGCATGACCGGCGCCTCCGACGACAACATCGCGGCCCGGAAAGCGGCAGGCAAGCAGACGGCGCATTGGGCGGATTCGGTCGCCCTCGCGCCCACGCTGGTGCGCGACAGCCTCTTCCTCAACCGCTACCAATTGCCGGCCGATCGACTGGCAACGGTCACCCAACCGGTCCTGGTCACCACCGGAGGACCGATCACGGTCCCCTACATGGCAGGCCTGCCCTCGGACTTCTTCGACCGCGCAGCCGACGAGCTTGCAGACCTCCTACCCCACGCTCAACGGGAGACCCTCGAGGGGCCGGGTCACGTCGTCGACCCACAGATCGTCGGCCCGCTGTTGCTACGGTTCTTCAGCAGCGAACACTGAGGGGCCCCGCGAGGTATTGCGGGGAGACCTATGAGGCACCGCGCACGCAGATCTGCGACGGCGCTGCGTGCAAGTGCGCGCACCGCTGACGCTGTCGCGTTGGAAGCGCGCACGTACAACGACACTCGGCCGGGCATCCAAGTTGTGCAATGTGCGCCGCGTGACGTCGTGCCGCCTTCGCTGCATCTCGACGACAGTTCGCCGCCCTCAGGGACGCGCCGCCTTCTGCGGGTAGGGCGTCTCGCCGCGCGCCAGCATCTCCACCATCTCGGCGATCTTGCGCGCCCGGCTCTCCGGTCGCTTCATGTTCTCGACGCGATGGATCAGCGCGAACCGGTTGGCGCTGGTGAGGACGTCGAACATTGCCTGCGCATCCGGCTCCGCCGCAATCGCCGCGGCGAGGTCGGCTGGCGCCTGGCGGGTCGCCGCTCCGGCGTACGCCGCCTCCCAGCGGCCGTCGGCGCGGGCAGCCTCGACCACCGCGCGTCCCGCGTCGGTCATCCGGCCCTGCTCCTCGAGCGTCGCCACGAGCGCGACGTTGCGCTGCGACCAGCTGCTCTTGGGTCGGCGTGGAGTGATCCGCACGGTGTAGGTGTTCTCATCCCGCTTGCCGGCCTGACCGTCGATCCAGCCGAAGCAGAGCAACTCCTCGACCGCCCTGGCCCAGGTGAGCTCGGTGTCCGAGCCGCCTTTCCTCGTCAGCACCAGCCGCATGCCAGCCGACGTCTGGTGATGCTCTTCGAGCCACGCCCGTAGCGCTGCCGCGTCGGGCACCATCAGCTCGGGCAGCAGGATCGCCATGGTGCTGACGCTAGCCGCGTCCGCTGACAGCTGTGCGCTTGGCGGAAGCAGGCGCACTGAGCGGTCCGCTGTTCAGGGCAGCAGGACGACCTTGCCCTGCACCCCGATGTCGAGGTGGCTGTGCGCCTCGCCCGCCTTCTCCAAAGCGAATGCTGCCGAGACGTGCGGGACCAGTTCACCGCGCCGGATCGATTCGGCGATGTCAGCGAGGGCTCTCGCGTTGGGCACCACTCTGATCCGGGCGAGTCGGACGTTGCGGGCGGCCGCGGCCCGGATCACCCTGTCGTCGAACTGACCGACGAGAAGCGCGAGGGTCCCGCCGTCGCGGACGAGATCAAGGAGGCCGGCCGTGGCTGCGCCCCCGAGCGGGTCGAGGGCCAGGTCGACCGGGCCTGCGGCGGAGACGTCCTCGCTCGTGTAGTCGACCACCTCGTCGGCCCCCAACGAGCGGACGAAGTCCAGCTTGCCGGGGCTGGCGGTGCCGATGACGTACGCGCCGCGCGCCTTGGCGAGTTGCACAGCGACGTGCCCGACGCCGCCGCCCGCCGCCGGGATCAGGACCCGTTCGCGCGCGGTCACCCGGCCGACGTCGACCAGCGCCTGGTACGCGGTGAGCGCCACCAGGGGAACGGCGGCCGCTGCCTGGTCGTCCAGTCCGTCCGGCGTGCGTGCAACCTCCAAAGCCGGGGCCGCCACCAGTTCCGCGTACCCGTTGGCAGCGGCAGGGAAACGCGGCATCCCGAACACGCGGTCTCCGACGGCGAGCTGGCCGACTCGTTCGCCGACCTGGGTCACCACCCCGGCGACGTCCCAGCCGAGGACGAATGGCGGGTTGCCGAGCAGACGGAACAGGCCGGAACGGATGGCGGACTCGACCGGATTGACCCCGATCGCAGCGGTCTGGATGACGACCTCGTCAGGTCCGGCGGTTGGGTCGGGACGCTCGACGACGGTGAGGACCTCCGGTCCACCGAACGAGTACTGGGCGATGGCACGCATGAACGAAGGGAGAGGTCAGGTAGCGACCACGACGGCTGCTCAGCGCCGGGCGCAGGCCAAGGAGGAGTACGACGCGTTCCTCGCAGCCTGCCCATCCCGGCAACTGCTGGACATCATCGGGAACACGTGGGTCGGCCTGGTGCTGGCGAGCCGGTCAGGGTCGACTACGCGCTGACGCCGCTCGGCGCGGAGCTGCAGCAGGTGATCCGGCCACTGAAGACCTGGGCCGAGGAGAACATGGACGTCGTCCTGGCCAATCGTCGCCGGACGGCCCGCCGCGTGCGGGCGGCTAGTGGCCGTCCCTAGGCGCAGGGCCAGAGTCACGGCGCGTCGAGGCGCGGGGTGGGGATCCCGAGGCGGCGTGCTTCGCGCCGGGTGTCGGCGATGACTGCGAGCGCCTCTTGCGCGTGCGGGTCGGTGTGCGCCGCGAGGCTGCGCTGAGCGAGCGGGATCAGCGCCGTGGCCGATCCGGACACAGCGGCGGCCAAGCCAGGCCTCCGGAAGGGCAGCATGGCGCTGCGGTGTCGGCGGAGGTCGACACCGCGAGCCTCGATGACTGGCAGCAGTTCGCGGGTCGTCAGGAAAGCGTCGCGGAGTGCTCGATGGTCTCCGATCATGTTCGCCAGCGACCCGCTTCGGATCGCCTGAGCGAACATGCCCGCGTCCGCAATGAAGTGGAGCCACAGCCACCCGCGGATGTCCTTCTCGTGCCGGATGCCGAGGCCGGCCCGCTGGAAGGCCGTCAGGACCTGCTGTTCGCGAGGGGTCGGCGAGGGTTCAGTCGTACCGATAATGACGGAGGGGAACAGCGCGCCCGACAGCACGCCATCGTCCCCGAATCCGCCGCCTGCTTGCGGAAACCCGAACACAAGCCGATCAGCCGGAAGCGGGGCTGCGGCGTCCAGCGGCTCCTCCCACAGATTGCCGAGCACCAGCACGGTCGCCGGCCCAAGTCGGGGAGAGAGGAACGCGGCCGCCTCCGCCAGGCGGTGGTGTCCGACGCTGAGCACGATCAGGTCGAAGCTGTCGCTGGGGTCGATGGATTCGCGCAACCGAGGCTGGAACGACTCGATGATCCGCCGGCCGAAGGGCCTGCGGCGCCCGTCGATCCAGTCGAGCCGCACGTCGTCGCCGTACTCCGCGGCGCGTCCCGGACGCACGTAGAACTCAACGTCGTGGCCGGCTTCCTGCAGCACGCGACCGTAGATCGTCGCGATCACGCCGCGACCAAACATCAAGATCCGCACGGACGTCCCTTCACCATAAGTGGAGTCTATCTCCATTTATGGTGATATGGAGACAGTCTCCATTTGTCCGTGGGCTGGGTGCGATCCGCCTACCGAGGGCCGGTGTCGAGCAGGAGTTCGCCCGTTCGATCGGTATCAATACGGTCGCTGTCGCGGCGGAGGACCTGACAGATCGCGCATGGCCAGCGACGATGGGCTCCCGACCGCCAGTTCATCTTCGGAGTCGACCCGTGCCTGCTGTGCCCTGCCCGTCGTGTGCGGCGGACCTGCCGCCGTACGCGGAGAGATGTCCCGTGTGCGATCTCTGCCTGGTCGGTCCTGCGGCAGTCGAGTTGTGGTCGGTGAATCAGCGCCTCGAGGCGTTGGGCCAGCGCCGCGAGGTGCTGCTGACGGCGCTGCGGAACTCACCGCAGGCCCCCGGACTGTCAGCGGCCAGTGTCAGAGTCGTGCGATGACGATCGAGCGCATCCGACCCAGCGGGCTCATCCACAGCCCGGCCTTCAGTCACGTCGCGGTCGTGCCGCCGGGCGCGACGACGATCTACGTCGGCGGTCAGAACGCGGTGTCGGCGGACGGCTCGCTGGCCGGCGCTGGCGACGCCGCGGCCCAAGCCGTGCAGGCGCTGCGCAACGCGCAGACCGCGCTGGCCGCGGTCGGGGCCACGCTCGCCGACGTCGTGCAGTGGACGGTGCTGTACGTCGAGGGCGTCGACCTCGGCGTGGCGTTCGGTGCGATTGCCGCGGACCTCGCCTCCGACGAGCCGGCACTCGTCACAGCCGCCCAGGTGTCTGGGCTCGGGGTCCCAGGGGCCCTGTTGGAGATCAGCGCCGTCGCAGCCGTGCTGCGCTGACTAGCCGCTCAGTCGTCGGTGGCAGCCGACCCGTCGATCTCCACGGCGTACGAGGTGATGGTATGGACGACTCCGTCGGTGAATTCGTAGATGTCGCAGGAGGAGACCGTCGAGACGCCTTCAGGCCCCTCGTAGCGCCCGACCACATCGACCGCGACGACATCGCCGTCCCCGGTGGAGACGAAGCGCAGCCAGCTGGTCGTCACCTCGGCATTCGTCTGCGCGGTGGCGCGGCAGGCCTTGGCGACCGCAACGCGGCCGTCGAGCCTCCCCTCCCCAACGAGGATCCAGCTGACGTCGGGCGCGAGGGATTCGAGCGCTTCCTCGAAGCGGTGTCCGGAGAAGGCACGAGCGACGGACTCGTTGGTCATGGGGTTCCTCACCGGTCTCTCGAACTGACCGACGTCAGTTGGCTACCGGGACACGGTAGGCCCACTGCTGTGACAGCGGGCCGAGGTGCCAGGACGCCAGTTCGGGATCGCCGCGCTGGTCGCGCTCGCAGGACGCCGTACCGCCTGGCGGCAGGGTGACGCGCACTCCGTCGTGCGACGTCAACTGCGACCCCGCCGGTCGGCGCGGCTAGCCGATCAGGTCGGAGACTTCCAGCCAACGTTCCTCCAGCTCGGCGGTCTCTGCTTCGACGGCGGACAGCTGGTCGGCCAGTCGCTGCACACCCGTGTAGTCGCCCTGGTCGTGGTCGGCCATCTGCTGGTGCAAGGCCGCCACCTCGGTGCCGAGCTTGTCCAGCCGTCGCTCGATGGCCGCAACCTCTTTCTGGGCCGCGCGGCGTTCCGAGCCGGAGAGGCCGGATGCCGTAGCCCCGTCGACCGGCCGCACGACCGCCTCGGTGCGATCCGCCCGTCGAGGATCGCGTACTGCTGATCGGTGACCCGTTCCAGCAGGTAGCGATCGTGGGACACCACGATCAGCGTCCCCGGCCACGAGTCCAGCAGGTCCTCCATCGCGGCGAGCATGTCGGCGTCGACATCGTTGGTGGGCTCGTCGAGGGCGATCAGGTTGGGCTCGCTCAGCAGCAGAAGGAGCAGTTGGAGACGCCGCTTCTGCCCGCCCGACAGCTCCCCGACCCGCGTGGACAGGTGCTCCCGGGCGAAGCCGAGCCGTTCGAGCAACTGCGCCGGGGTGAGGTCCCTGCCGTCGATGGTGAACGTCGTCTTGGTCCGCGCCAGCACCTCGCGGACGCGGTCGTCGCTGATGTCGGCCAGTTGGCTGAACTGTTGGTCCAGCAACCCGAGCCGCACCGTCTTGCCGCGCTTGGCCCGTCCCGAGGCGGGGTGGACGGTTCCGGCGATCAGGCCGAGCAGCGTGGACTTGCCGCTGCCGTTCGCCCCGAGAATCCCGGTCCGCTCGCCCGGCGCGATCCGCCAGGTGACGTCGCGGAGCACCTCACGGTCGCCGTAGCGGACGCTCGCGCCTTCGAGATCGACGACGTCCTTGCCGAGGCGGGCGACCGCGAGGCGCTGCAGCTCGATCGGGTTCCGCACCGGAGGGACGTCCTCGATCAGCTGATTGGCGGCGTCGATGCGGAACTTCGGCTTCGACGTCCGGGCCGGCGCGCCCCGCCGCAGCCAGGCGAGTTCCTTCCGCATCAGGTTCTGCCGCTTGGCCTCAGTCGCTGCCGCCATCCGATCCCGCTCGACCCGTTGTAGGACGTACGCGGCATAGCCACCCTCGAACGGCTCGACGATGCCGTCGTGCACTTCCCAGGTTTCGGTGCAGACCTCATCGAGGAACCAGCGGTCGTGGGTGATCACCAGGAGCGCGCCGGAGTTCTTCGCCCAGCGGCTCTTCACGTGATCGGCCAGCCAGGCGATGCCCTCGACATCCAGGTGGTTGGTCGGCTCGTCGAGGGCGATCACGTCCCATTCGCCGACCAGCAGCACGGCCAGGGCGACTCTGCGCCGCTGCCCGCCGCTGAGCGACCCCACGGCGGCGTCCCACGGCACGTCGGAGACCAGCCCCGCGATCACGTCGCGCACCTTGGCGTCCCCGGCCCACTCGTGCTCGGGACGATCCCCGGTGATCGACCTGCCCACGGTGGCCGCCGGGTCGAGGTCGTCGCCCTGCGACAGCATCCCGAACCGGACACCGCCGCGGCTCGTCACCCGACCGCCGTCGGGGTCGATCCGACCGCCGAGCATCCCGATCAGGCTCGACTTGCCGTCGCCGTTGCGGCCGACGATCCCGATCCGATCGCCCTCCTCGACGCCGACCGTCACCGACCCGAAGACCACCCGCGTCGGGTACTCCAGGTGCAACGCTTCCCCGACCACAAGAGGAGCGGCCATCAGCGCCTCACCACCCCCCGGGAGGCGGGCACGTCAGCGACCCGACGCCGCGGGTGTGCCACGCGCCGCCGACCGTCGGGCCGCCATCCGCCCTTCGCGGGAGTTCTCACCTGCTGCACCCGTGCTCTCTGATCGTCAAGGCGACCATTCTCCCGGCGGAGGCATGTCGCTCGCCGGCACGGTCCAGCTCACGTCGGCGGCGAGGTGTTCAGTCCAGGTCGTCGCCCCACGGAGGCTGGGCCGGTGCTGAGGCGAGGGCCTGGCGGAGGAGCGTCACGAGGCGGGCGCGCTCGGCGGTCGTCAAGCCCCCGAGGATCTCATCCTCGACGCCGCGGGCCAGTTGCTTGGCCTGCTCCAGGGTGCTCCGCCCGAGCGGGGTGATGGTGACCTCCCATGACCGTCGGTCGTTCGGTCGCCGTTGACGCTGGGCCAGACCGGCTGCTTCCAGCTCGTTGATCAGCTTGACCATGGCACTCGGATCGATCCCCAGGTCGGTGCTCAGGCGCTGCTGGATGACGCCGCTCCGAGCGCCGAGGACATTCAGCACGGCAAACACGGGCAGCGTGAGACCGACGGAGTCGAGCGCCTGCGCGGTGCGGATATGCGATGCGCGCCAGAGACGGAAGAACAGTTGGCCGGCGAACTCGGCAACCTCGACGTTCGCCGGGATCTCGTCTGCCATGCACTGAGTGTTCCAGATTTAATGGACCGGCACCATGATTGACGCCTACCATGATTGGACTAGCAGGGTTGGCTCTGCGCCGCACACCGCGGGCAGCTCGACAGCATCGGAGGTCAGTAGTGAGTCGACAGACCGACAATCCGCAGAGGGCCGAGGGCCGCCCGGCGAAGAAGGCCTCCTCCGCCACGCTGAACGCCGAAGAACGAGCGGCGATGAGGGAGCTTGCCAAGGAACGCAAGGCGCAGGCCCGGGGCGAGGACGCAAACGCCGCCGTGCTCGCCAAGATCGCCGAGATGCCGGAGCCGGATCGCGCGATGGCGGAGCGATTCCACGCGCTCGTCACAGCGAACGCGCCGACGCTCTCGGCGCGGACCTGGTACGGCATGCCCGCGTACGCCAAGGACGGCAAGATCCTGTGCTTCTTCCAGAGCGCGGCGAAGTTCAAGGCCCGGTATGCCACGGTCGGGTTCACCGACGAGGCTCATCTCGACGACGGCCACATGTGGGCGGCCTCGTTTGCGCTGACGGAGCTGACCTCCGCGGAGGAGGAGAAGATCGCCGAGCTGCTGAAGCGCGCGGTTGCCGGGTGAGCACCGACGCGGACGCCATCGAAAGTCGCATCCGCAACGCGCGGGATGCCGGCGTCGTGACCGATCCGGACGGGTTTCGCTGGGAGTTGCCGGCGGGCTATCCCGCCGGCGCCGGAGCGACGGCAATGACCACGTTGCCGCGCTTGTGGCCGCTGTCGACGTGGCGGTGGGCGTCGGCGATCCGGTCCAGCGGGAACGTCTGGTCGATGACGACGGTCAGCCGTCCCGCCTCGATCAGGTCTCTGACGGTCGCCAGGGCCTCCTTCTTCTCGACGGACATGCCGATCACGACCCGCGGGCCCGGACGCAGCCTGGTCCACGCGGCGAGCGCGACGTTGCCCAGGCCGGTCGTGGCGACGTAGCGGCCCCGCTCGGTGAGGATGCGCCGGCACGCGGCGTACGAGGACTTGCCGACGGCATCGAAGATGACGTCGAAGGTCTCAGCGCCCGCGGTGACGTCCTCCTCGCGGTGGTTGACCACCCGCTCGGCTCCGAGGGTGCGGACCAGGTCGACGTTGTCAGGACCGCAGACGCCGGTCACCTCCGCTCCGAGGTGTTTCGCGATCTGCACCGCGTAGCTCCCGACGCTGCCGGAGGCGCCGATGACCAGCACCCGCTCGCCAGGCTGCAGCCGTGCTCGGTCGCGCAGGAAGTACAGGGCGGTGGTCGATCCGTCGACCGCTGCCGCGGCCTGCCCGAACGTCGTCTCGGCGGGCTTGATGGCCAGCGAACCGGTGACACCTCGTCCCCGACCCGGAACCGGGTGACGTCCGGCCCGACGGCGTCGACCACCCCGGCCAGTTCGGTGCCCAGCACCCGCATGCGTGGTCGCGGCCTGGTCAGGCCGATGATCAGCCGGCCCCAGCGCGGCTCACCCGACGCATCGCCGCCTCGGCCGTGGTGACGGTCGTAGCGACCACGCGGATCCGGACCTGGTTCCGGGCCGGCACCGGCTTCGGCAGATCGGTCACCTGGAGGACCTCCGGCGGACCGTAGGTCGTGTGGGTGACAGCTTTCAACCTTCCGCTCCTTGGGGACGCCCGGCGCGTCGTCGGCGGGTTCCGTGCTGCCCAGGCCCCACGATTCTCGGCGTCAGCCTGGCAGATCGCCAGGGTGGCAGCCCGCGGTGGACCTCGTCGGGCAGGCCTCGCGGACCTGAGGCGGAGCGACAGCGCGAACCGTTCCGGTCACCAGCATCCTCACCCTCGCTGCGTCGCTCCTGGCCCGGATCACTACGATCAGCACGGCTGCGCGCCTCGATCCCGGGCACATCCGCGTCGAATTGCGGCGAGACGGGTCGCCTTACGACAGTTTCTGCGATGCCTGTCGTGCTGCTCGGCGCCTACCCGGAGGCGTCCGTCGCGCGGACGCGATTGTTCCGAGGCTGGTGCTCCAGCTCGGCCCAGCCGAGCAGTTCGAGGACGGGCGTGACGTAGTTGGCGAACCGGCCGCGATACCCCTTGCGGAGGCCGTAGTACCCGCCGACCGGGTTGCTCTCGTCGCGGGCCCACGCCTCGACGGTGCCGTCCTTGACGGGCTTGCCCTCGTCGGCGTTGCCCAGCGGCATCCAGTCGCCGTGCTGCTGCAGCATCGCGCGCGCGTCGTCGAGTGCGCGGAGGTGGTACGAGAGCCGGGTGGTGCCGACCTGCACCACCAGCGCCGGCGGGTCCAGCGTCTCGTCGCGCCAGGCCGAGAAGGTCGAGGTGCGCGGCGGGGTCTCCAGCAGCCAGGGGTCGTCTGGCGTGCCGTCGCCGTAGGTGACCTGGTTCATCGGACGACCTCCGCGGCTTGGGCCAGCCCCCGAGCGAAGCTGTCGAAGGAGGGTTGCAGATCCGGCATGCTGCGCCAGATCAGCGGCAGCATCAGCCCCGTGAACTCCTCGCGCATCGTGAAGTCGGTGCCGCCCTCTGCGGCAACGAGTGTGAAGGTCCGCACCCCCCGGAACAGGCCGGCCGGCATTCCGCCCTCCCACACCATCCGCCGGGGTGCGTCCATCGACACGACGCGGGTTTTGAACCCTCGGCCGGGCGCGGCCTCGGACCACAGCGTGAACGTGCTGCCCGGCGCGATTCGGCCGTCGATCCGCTCGATTCCGGTGCCGGCGGCGACCAGCCGGTCGGCGTCGGTCAGCACCGCCCAGACCACAGCCGGCTCGGCCGCGATCTGGCGGCGTACCTCGTAGGACTTCATCTCTGATCACCTCTCCCGCCGCAGAACCTATCCAGCCTAAGGTGACGTCTACTGTCATGTTTTGCCGCGGATCGAGGAGGTGCGGGTGCGCGCATCGCGACTGCTGCTGATGCTGCTACTCGTCCAGAACCGCGGGCGCATGACGAGCGCGGAACTCGCGGCCGAACTGGAAGTCAGCAAGCGCACGATCCTGCGCGACGTCGACGCACTGTCCGAGGCGGGGCTGCCGATCATCGTGCGATCCGGCCGTGGTGGCGGCATCGAGCTCGGCTTCAACTACCGGACCCGGCTCACCGGCCTGGCCGCCGATGAGGCGGAGGCGCTGGGCGCGATGCTCGCGCGCGAGACCCCCGAGCTGGCCGCGCTGGGGCTCGCGGCCGCGGCGGCTCGGGCCAAGACCAAGCTGATCGAGTCGCTGCCAGATACGAGCCGCGGAATCGCGCGCCGTGCAGGGGAGATGTTCCGGCTGGCGCCCGTCGCGGTGCTCGACGACGAACGGGTGCCCGCACTCGCCGACGCTGTCCGCCGGCGGCGGGTCGTGCGTCTCCGGGCGCGCGGGCCGGACATGCGCACCGTCCATCCTTTGCGCTTGATCCTGCGGCCCGACGGGTGGGCACTGGTCGACGCGCTCGACCCCGGGGCACCGATTCCGCTCGCCGACTGGGGGACCGTCAACATCTCGAGCCGGGTCTACCCGACCGATGCCCAGCCCCCCGACCGCAGCACCGCGCACACGACGCCTGACTGGTGACGCGGGGCCGCTCCCCCTCGGCCGGGGTGCGGCACCGTACGATTTCTTTTGAGGGCAAGAAGATTCGGAGCCCCGGCCGTGCGGGAGTCGGCACAACGACCAGCGGCGAGCCGTGTCAGATGCGCGTCGACGAAGCCCGAACGAAGGGGAGCGTCCTTCAGATGAAAGCCGTCGCTGGCTGGTTGGTGGCACTCGTCGTCCTGATCATTGCCGGCCGCGCGACCGCTCAGGCGCCCACCGGTCTTGCGCTGATGTGGCCGGCGAGTGGCATCTCGGTGGCGTGGCTTCTCGCCTGCAGGACGCGGCGTGATGTCGGTGTCGCAGCGTGTGCGGTCTTCGTGGTGTTCCTGATGGGGAACGTCGTGACGGGTGTCCCGCTCCTGGCTGGCGTGCTGCTCGGACTCGCCAACCTGGTGATAGTCGGGACGACGCGCGCGCTTGTTCGCGCGGTTCGTGCCGGGAGTCCGCGGCCCTTCACCACCGTCGCGACACTCGCGGACTTCACCCACCTCGTCGTCGGGGTGTTCGCGGGCGCTGTGGCGAGCGCACCGGTCGGCGGAGCAGCCGTCTTCGCGTCCGGCGGACGTGTCGACACCGAGATGCTCGTCGGCTGGATCGTGCGCAACGCCGTCGGGGCGCTGGTCGTCGCTGGGACGGTCATGATCGTGCGTGCGGGAACGCTCCGCCGGGTCGTCGCCGACGTCCGCGGACGCCGCGCGATCGAGACCGCTGCGCTGGTGATCTCCTCGGTGGCGATGGTCTGGCTCAGCTTCGGGCCGGGCCGAGTGCTGCCACTGGCCTTCCTTCCGCTGGTGGTGATCGCCTGGGCGGGCGCTCGCTACGCCCCGCCGTCCGCCGTCGGCTTCACCGTTGCCGTTCTGATGTCGACGCTGATCCTGCAACTCGGCCGGGGCGGCGGACCGTTCGCCGCGATCGAGCCGCCGGGGACCCAGGCGCTGGTCGTTCAGGCGTACTGGGGCTTGTGCTTCGCGGTCGCGGCGATGCTCTCGCTGCGCAGTGCCGAGTTGGAGGCACTCACGCGACGCCTTCACCGGGCCGAGGCAGGCGCCCGGGCGCAGGCCGAGGCGCTCAAGGCGATCACCGATACCGTCCCGGACGGCTTGGTCGTGGTCGCCGCGGACGGCGTCGTCGCGCTGGAGAATCCGGCCGCCGCGACGATTCTCGGCCCGGTGCCTGCGAGTGAGCTGGTTGGCTCCGACCGGCTCTCCTGGCCGGACGGCGAGGCCATCGAGCCCGCCGCGCACCCGATCCAGCGGGCGCTGGCGGGAGACTCGGCAGCGACGGCGACCGTGTCGTACGCGTCCTCCGCGGGGGCGGTTCCGCGCTTCTTCACCTTGGCCGCGGCGTCGATCCGGCCGCGCGCGGATCAATCGGACGCGGATCAGCGCACGGTGCTGATCTTTCGGGACGTGACGGCGGAGCATCACCGCGTCCAACGCCTCGAAGGGTTTGCCGGCGTCGTCGCTCACGACTTGCAGGCGCCGGTCGCCGCTGTCCGCGGGTGGGCGGAGATCCTGACCGATCAGTTCGACGACTTGGCGCTGGACGACGACGGCGGCACGGCCGAGAGCATCCGCCATATCCAGTCCGCAACCGAGCGTGCGCAACTACTGATCAACGACCTGCTCGAGTACTCAACCGCCCGCAACGCCGCGCTGAAGCTGGCGCGGCTCGATCTCGATGCACTCGTCGATCGGGTCGAGGACGAGCTCGCCCGCTCGGCCGGCGCCCGCGCGCTCACGGTGACGCGCGGCCGGCTCGGCGAGGTGATGGGCGACGAGCTGATGATCGTCCAGCTATTCAGCAACCTTCTCGGCAACGCGACGAAATACCGCCGGCCCGAGGTCGACGCCGAGGTCCAGATCGATGCCGTCAGGGCCGCCGGCTGGGTCGAGATCTCCGTCGCCGACAACGGCATCGGCATCCCGCCGGAGCATCGCGAACTCGTCTTCGAGGCGTTCTACCGGGTGCCGAGCCGGCGACGGGTCCCTGGCACCGGACTCGGCCTGGCGATCTGCGCCCAGAGCGTGGAACGCCACGGCGGGGAGATCCGCGTCGTCGGCAACGGCGACCAGCCGGGCAGTCGATTTCTCTTCACGCTGCCCGCAACGCGGAGAGGCCAGCACGGCGAGCCGCCGAACGCGCCCATCGGCTCGCGTGCATCGGCCGCCGCGACTGCGAGCGCGTGAGTGCCTGTCCGCTTCATCCGCTTCCAAAGCGCCGCGCCGAATCGGCACGGTCGTTTTCCCGGGATCTTTGCAATGGTCAACCGGCTGGCGACAGCGGGCCTGCTACTCCCAGCAGATGCGGAGTGGGTGCGGCGCGCGAACGAACGGGCGACCGCCGCGTACCCGGATCCGTCGCGTCTGCAGCCGAGCTGCTACGACCCGGGCGCCCACCCCGGGGCACGGGCGTGGTTCAAGAGCAGTGCGCGGGCGTTGCTTGCGATGACTGAGGGCTACCTCGACGTGCTGGACCGATACGACGTGGCGTGGGTCGAGTTGCGCAGGTGGTGTCGGGCCTCCGGCAGTGCTTCGGTGGCAGCATGACGATCGAGGAGATCAGCGACTTCATCGCGTCGCTGGATGGCGTGCTGATGCTGAAGCCCGGGCCCGGAGATGGGTCGCCGGAGGTGGCCTGGGGTGACCGCTTCTTCTACTACGCGCCGGACGGGCTGCTGCCCAGTGGACAGCCATTCGCCACGATCGTCACCAAGGACTATCCCGACGAGCCCGCGTCGGGTCTCGGGGCCGGCGTGTTCCGGGTTAACGTCGACGCCGGCCGTCGCGGCCAGCCGGCGAACGCCGATCCGACCAGGCGCGACGAGGTCATGCCGCATCCGGTCTACGGCCACCTCGGCTGGGTCTGCGTTGTGCAGCCAGGTCCGGAAACCTCGAAACTCCTCGGCACCCTGATCGTCGACGCCCATGCGGGCGCCGTGCGGCGATGGACGCGCCGACACAACTAATTCAGCCGCGACGCCTTGCCTCGTGTGACGTTGTGTCCTGACTACAGGACACAACGTCACCATGGAATCTGCGGAACTCGTTCGCCGCGTCTCTCACGCCGCCGCAGGCGGGGCTGAGCTAGTCGTCGAACACGTTCCAGCAGATTGCACTCCGCAGCCGTTGGTCGTCGAGGACGAGGTCGCGGATCCCCTCAGGCAGCTGCCGACGCTGCCAGTCGCGCTCACCGAGCCGCGCCGAGTCGGCCTCGCCTCGCGGCGCCGCCGACACCGCCGCTCTGATCGCGTACGCCGCCGCGCCCAGGTCGTGAGCGGCGACGTGGGCAACGGCAACTGCCTGGCCCGCCGCGAGCGCCGCGAACCGTGCCTCGTCCGGGAGCCCGCGTCCGGCGGCATTGGCCACGAACGCTGCGTTGTGAGCGTCGGTCATCCGCACCTCGCCGCGGATCCATCCTCGGCAGAGGGCGATGGCATCCCGCGGTCGGTGGTCGTCGGGTCGTTCCCGTTCGAAGAACGGCAACGCGCGTTCCGCGCAGACGGCTGCCCACTCGGCGAGCAGCCGGTGATCGTCGTCGGTCAGGCTGCCGCCGCGTCGGATGGTGATGAGACGCGGGTCCCGCTTGGTCGGCAGGATGGGCATTGGCCCAGTCTGCACATACTGCAGCGCACCGCGCCTCCGGCGTCCGCGCGGGCCGCTACCCGAACCGGCGCCGGTAGACGACGACGCTGAGCACGTAGGCGAGGACCAGGATTCCGACGCACCAGCCGAGGGCGATCCACAGTTCGGCCCCGACCGGTCGCGCGGCGAGCAGGTCCCGGATGGCGTCCACGATCGAGGTCACCGGTTGGTGCTCGGCGAACGCGCGAACCGGCCCGGGCATCGTCTCGGTCGGCACGAACGCCGAGCTGATGAACGGCAGGAAGATCAGCGGGTAGGAGAAGGCGACCGCCCCGTCGGCCGTCTTCGCGGAGAGGCCGGGGATGACGGCGACCCAGGTCAGCGCGAGGGTGAGCAGCCCGAGGGTGCCGGCGACGGCGAGGAGTGCGAGCGGGCCGGCGCTGGTACGAAACCCCATCAGGACCGCGACCAACACCACCGCCGCGACCGAGACCAGATTCGCGACCACCGACGTCCCGACGTGCGCCCACAGCACCGAGGAGCGGGCGATCGGCAGGGACTGGAAGCGCTCGAATATCCCGCTCTGCAGATCGAGAAAGAGCCGGAACGCGGTGTAGGAAACCCCGGACGCGATGGTGATCACCAGGATTCCCGGCAACAGGTAGAACACGTACGGCTCGGGCCCGGCCTCGATGGCGCCGCCGAAGACGTACACGAAGAGCAGCAGGAATCCGATCGGCATCGCGGTTGTCGTGATGATGGTGTCCGGGCTGCGGCTGATGTGCCGCAGCGAGCGCCCGAGCAGCACCCGGGTGTCGCCAAGGGCATGGGTCGTCATCGCGGGTCCTCGCTCTCCTCGCCGCTGGCCACAGCATCGTCCCCATCTCGGGCGCCGATCACGGCGAGGAAGACGTCTTCCAGCGTCGGCTGCTTCTGGACGTACTCGACCGTCACCGGGGGCAGCAGCGCCTTCACCTCGGCGAGCGTCCCGTTCACGATGATCCGGCCGCCGTGCAGGATCGCGATCCGGTCGGCCAGATGTTCAGCCTCGTCCAGGTACTGCGTGGTGAGCAGCACCGTCGTCCCGGTGGCTGCCAGGTCCTTGACGGCCCGCCAGACCTCGAGCCGGCCCTGCGGGTCGAGCCCGGTGGTCGGCTCGTCCAGGATGATGACCTTCGGATCGCCGACCAGGCTCATGGCCAGGTCGAGCCGGCGGCGCATCCCTCCCGAGTAGGTCGCGACTTTCTTCGTCGCAGCCTCGGCGAGCCCGAAACGATCGAGGAGGGCGTCGGCGAGCGCTCCCGGCTCGCGAAGATGGCGGAGTCTCGCGACGAGCACAAGGTTCTCCCGGCCGGTCAGGACGTCGTCGACCGCGGCGAACTGCCCGGTGAGGCTCAGCGACTCCCGAACCTTCGCCCCCTGGGTCGCGACGTCGAAGCCGTCGACCGTCGCGCTTCCGGCATCGGCGCTGAGCAGGGTCGAGAGCGTCTTGACGAGTGTGCTCTTGCCCGCCCCGTTCGCCCCGAGCAGCGCGAAGATGCTGCCCCGTGACACCTCGAATCCGACGTCGCGCAGGACGAGTGTGTCCGCGAAGGACTTCTGCAGGCCGTGCACGACGATCGCGGCGGCGGTCATGGTTCTGCCGACCGCTCGGCATCCTCGATCGAGGAGACCAGGCGGGCGCGTTCCTTGTCGAGCCAGCGCCTGCCCGTGTACGCCTCGGCGAAGGTCTCGGCAAACTCGACCGGGTCGGCACCGACGATGGTGCGCACCGACGTGCCGTCCACTGCCGCCCGCTCCCAGAGCTCCACGTGGTCGCCCATCATCCTCAGCAGGGTGTCGCCGTCGGTGATGCCGCCGCTGTACATGAAGTACCGCTGCAACGCCTGGGCGGCCGCGCGGTACGGCTCCGGCAGGGCATCCGTGCGCGCCTTGTAGCGCCGGTAGCGCTTCTTGTCGTCGAGTGATCCGACGACGACCTCGATCCAGTGGGTGAGCGTCTTGGGCATTGATGCCTCCATCTCAGTGCGCTCCTTCGCGGAGTCTGTCGATTCGTTCCGCGAGGAAGGTCCAGGTCCTCCAGAACTCGTTGAGCTGTTCGTGTCCGCGCTGGTTGATCGCGTAGACCTTGCGCGGTGGGCCCTTCTCAGACGGGACGCGCTGCACGTCCACCAGGCCACGCTGTTCGATCCGCACCAACAGCGCGTAGACGGTGCCCTCGGCGAGGTCGGTGAAGCCCTGCTCCCGCAGCTGCGCGGTGATCTCGTACCCGTACGCGGGCCGCTGCGCCACGAGCGCCAGGACGATCCCTTCGAGCGTGCCTTTCAGCAGCTCGGTCAACTGGTTGACCACCCCTCCTCCTCACTACTCAGTAGTACTGACTACTGGTACATAGTAACGCTGAGTAGCTAGATGGCAAGTGTCGATCCCCACGTCCGCCATACGCTGAGGGCGTTCGTCGTGGCGTCGCTGGAGCGGCGCCCGACGAGCTCACCAGGGAGGGGTCGATGTCGCCAAGCACCGAACGTGACACCGCGACGCGGGTGCAGTTCGAGGCTGAGGTCTACGCGATCGAGGGCCGAACACTGCTGCGCCTCCCGGAGGACGCGAGCCGACAGCTGCCATCGCGCGGGCAGGTCGCCGCCGTGGCGTCGATGAACGAGCACGAGTTCGCGACCGTGCTCGAGCCGGACGGTGCTCGCGGCCACTGGATCGGGCTCGAAGGCGGGCATCTCGCCGCGACGGGACTCGCGCTCGGGGACGTCGCGTCCGTCACGCTGGTCGTCACCAAGGACTGGCCGGAGCCGTCCGTGCCGGGTGACTTGCGCGGCGCGCTCGACGAGGCGCCGGAGACGATTCAGGCGATCTGGGACGACATCACCCCGATGGCGCGCTGGGAGTGGGTGCGCTGGGTGAACGCCACCCGGAACCCGTCGACCCGGCAGCGCCGGGTGGAGGTCAGCATCTCCAAGCTGAGCAACGGCAAGCGTCGGCCCTGCTGCTTCGACCTCGCCTCGTGCACCGACCCCGAGCTGTCCCGCAGCGGGAAGCTGATCGGGCTGTCCTAGGCACTCGGCGCCCTCATCTGGCGTCGTCTCCCTACTCTCGGTGCCCCTCGGCTGCCCCCCCAACATGGGGAACTTCTCCCGATGGCCGCCGCCTCACTTCGGCAGAGAGTTGCTTCATCGTCGGCAACCGGCTGGCGGAAGTCGAGAGGACACATCATGAAGCGCTTCATCATCGAGCGGAACGTTCCGGGAGCCAGCGAGCTGACGCTCGCTGACCTGGTGGAGATCGCCAAGACCTCGTGCCGGGCGGTCGAATCCCTGGGCGTCCCCTACAACTGGGTCGTCAGCTACGTCGCGGGCGACAAGATCTACTGCGTGCACGAGGCCGGGGTGGTTTCCCCGCAGATCTGGTGGTCGAGGTGGTGCACGAGTTCGACGCCACCACCGCCGAGTTGGTGCTGGCGGCCTGACCCCGGCCGCCATGCCGAACGGTGCGCAGCCCGCGGCCCGATCGGCCGCGCGGGGCGTCACGGAAAGCTCGGCGATCACCCGAAGAGGTGCCGGGACCATCGGTCTCGGCACCCCTCGGCTGCCGCCCTACGCTGAGTCCGTGCA
Organism: Propionibacteriaceae bacterium; assembly: GCA_044225235.1. Lineage (GTDB taxonomy): Bacteria > Actinomycetota > Actinomycetes > Propionibacteriales > Propionibacteriaceae > Microlunatus. Next base: position 106,947 of record JBGAIX010000007.1, read on the forward strand.
GCTTCAGGAACGGGATCGGGAACTGCAGATCCTGGGGTCCGCGCTCCGTCACGCCCATCGGGGACAGGGCTCGGTGGTAGCCGTCTGCGGCGAGTCGGGGAGCGGCAAGTCCGTCCTGGTCCAGGCGGCCACCACTGCCGGTCCCGCGTTGCGACAGCTACGCGGCAACTGCGACCCGTTGCGGACGCCGCGGCCGCTCGGACCGTTCCGGGACGTCGCGCGGGTGGCGGGTCTTAGTCAGGTGATCCGGACCGACGAGGCTGCGTTCCTCGACGTGTGCGAGGACGTGTACGAAGGCCTGCGCTCCACCCCGACCGTGTTGGTGATCGAGGACTTGCACTGGGTCGATGCGGCCTCGGTCGACGTGCTGCGGTTTCTGGTGCGACGTCTCGACGTGATGCCGCTCGCGATCGTGGTCACCTACCGCGACGACGAGGTGACGACGGGCCATCCCGCCAGGGCGCTGCTCGGCGACCTGGCGCGCAGTGCGGAGGCGGACACGCTGCGGCTGGCCCCGCTGTCGGAGGCGGCGGTCGCCCGGCTGGTCAGCAGCACCCGGCTCGATCCGCACCGCGTACATGCGCTGACCGGCGGCAACCCGTACTTCGTGCGCGAGGTCGCCGACGAACCCGACCTACCGCTGCCGTCGTCGATCCGGGACGCCATCCTCGCTCGTACGGCGGACCTGGCGCCTGCCGACCTGGAGGTCCTGCAACTGGTCGCCGCCGCCCCCGATCGCCTCGACGATCGGCTGTTGCCCGCGCTGGACGTGGACCTGCCCACGCTGCGCCGGATCGATGCCACCGGACTGATCGTGCGCAGTCGCGGTGGGCTCGCGTTCCGGCACGAACTCGCCCGGCAGGCGTTGGAGAGCACGGTGCCGCCGGGTGGCGCGCCGAGTCTGCATGCGCGCGTCCTCGGCGCGCTGGAGCGGGTGGAGCCGGCTGAGCCGGCTGTCCTCACCCACCACGCGGTCGAGGCTCGGGACGCCGAACGCGCGGCCCGCTACGCGCAACTGGCCGCCGCCGAAGCCATCCGCTCCGGGGCCCACAGTGAGGCCGCGGCGTTCCTCACGGTCGCGCTGGAAAACCTGCCTGACGCCGGTCCCGCCGAGCACGCCGACCTGTTGGCCCGGCTCAGCTTTCAGCAGTACATGACCGGGCGGCTCAGCCTCGCCATCAGCACCATCCGTACCAGCTACCCGCTGTGGCAACGTGCCTCCGATCCGGCCGGGCTGGCTCGGGCACACGAAAGCTGCGCGATCTACGAGTACTACGCCGCACGCCGCCGGGAGGCCGAGAGGCAGGCCGGTGAGGCAGCGCGGATCGCTTCTGACGCAGGGGCAGACGGCGCTTTGGGGGAGACAAGCGCCACCCGCGGCTATCTGGCCTACATGCGCAACGACTTCGACCAGGCCGAAGCCTTCCTCACCGAGGCAGGCCGGATCGCCGACCAGGAGGGCCGCGGACCGCTCCGGCTGCGCGCGTCCCTGTTCCTGACGGTGGCCCGGCTCGCAGACGGCGACGGCCTCGCGCGTGAGCAACTCGCCGCGCACGTCGACACGGCCCGGTCGCAGGAGTGGGACGAACTCGCCTCCACGGGCTACTCCCACCTCGCGACGTTGGATGTGGAGCAGCGGCGCTACCGGTCCGCCGAGCACGTCCTCGAGCACTCGATCCCGTTCGCCACCGAACGCGACATTCCCATCTGCCGTCAGTGGCAGACCGCCGTTCGGTCCCGGGCCCATCTCGCGCAGGGTCTGTGGAACGCGGCCCAAGAGGACGCGGATGAGGTGCTCGACGGCGCCGGCATGATCCTGTCCCACCTCTGGCCGCACCTGGTCACGGGACTGATCGCGCTCCGTCGGCGCGGTCCGGAGGCTGCCACGGATGCGATCGAGGCTGCCTGGGAACTCACCCAGCAATTGGACGAACCGCTGCGGCGGCTCCCCGTCTACAGCGCGCTGGCCGAGTTGATGTGGATGACGGACCGGCCTGATTCTCGGGTCACCCAGGACGCGGTCGCGGAACTCTTCGAGGCGACGGACACGCGCGGCCTGGACTGGGCCCGCGGCGATCTGGCGGTGTGGTTGCGGCGGCTGGACCTGCTCGCGCAGGTCCCGGAGGCGGTGGCGGAGCCGTTCGCGCTCAGCCTGCACGGCCAGGCGTCCGCTGCGGCGGCCTGGTGGAGCCGTGCTGGTGAGCCGTACACGGAAGCGATGGCGCTGTGGGATGCCCCCGATCCGGACACGCGGGGTCGTGCCGTGGAACTGCTCGACCAGCTGGGCGCCGCCGCGACCGCCGATCGGCTCCGGGTGGAGCTGCGCCGAGACGGTGTGCTCAGGGTGCCGGTGCGTCCGCGCGAGAGCACCCGGGGCAACCCGTCGGGCCTCACCAACCGGCAGCTCGACGTGGCCAAGCTGCTCGCACGCGGCTTCACCAACGCCGAGATCGCAACCCGGCTCTACATCTCGCCCAAAACCACCGACCACCACGTGTCGGCGGTGCTGGCCAAGCTCGGTCTGCCCACTCGCCGTGCGGTTGCGGTCCGGGCCGGGGAGCTGGGGTTGGGCTAGCCGGAGCCGGAGCCTGAGGCGAGCTCGTTCGGCTTCGCGGCAGCCGGACTTTGGGCAACGCTCTGTATGCCTCGCAGCCGCAGCGCCTCTCCCGCCGTCGTCATCCGCCCGACGGATGAGGATCGGGACCGCGCTGTCGACCACCTCAAGGAGGGGTACATCTGCGGATCCCTCGACGACGACGAGTTCCGGCGCCGGATGGCGCTGGCCCTCACCACGACAGATCGGGCGATGCTGATGGCGGTAGCCGAACCTGCGTCGGCCGCCGGGCGCGGTCGCGTTCGGCGGACGCGCCGCTGGCGGATTCCTGGGCCATCGCGGCGTCGGTGGCAGTCGCCGCTGTCGGCTTCGCTGCGCTGAACGGCGGTTCGTCGGGTGCGGCGGATCAGGGCCCGCCCTACTGCGACTCGACCGGTCTGACCGCTCCCGGTACGGACTGCCCCATGATGACGGTCGAGCAGTTGCAGATCGAGAAGGATTCGCAGGTCGCCCAAGAGGCGTTCGCCGCAACGAGTGACGTGTTCGAGGCGAACGGCGGCTCCAATGCGGACCTGAGGGCTGCATACGTCGCCGGCCAGGAGGCAGGGGCAACTGCGGAGCAGGCGGTCGCGGATGGCCAGGCCGTGGTGCTCCGCTACCTGGGTAAGGCAATCCCGGAGGGCGCGTTCGACGACGCCCTGAGCGCGGCCCGGGAAGCCCGGCAGGCGGCCATCAAAGCCCAGCACGCTGCTGATCTCGCGACTCGCTGAGCGAGGTTGCCGCCGCGTCCATGACGAGAAGGTGGAAGGTCGGGTCCTGAGTACAGGACTCCACCTTCCGCCCAGCGCCGCCAATCACTCGTTCGTCCGTGCCGCCAGCCGGAACTGGGTGAGGACACACCCTCGCGGCCGGGGCGGGATGGTGAGATGTTGGCGCCATCGAAGCGGGAGGTGGGGATGCATACACCGGTGGACGGGGGACTGGCGTGACCGCGAGCCGCCGCGTGGTCGTGATCGGTGCCGGCCAGGCTGGTCTGGCGGTCAGCCATCAGCTCACCGGTCGGGGGATCGAGCACGAGGTGCTGGAGCGGGCGGCGATCGGCAGTTCCTGGCGCGGCCGGTGGGACAGCTTCTGCCTGGTCACGCCGAACTGGACCATGAACCTGCCGGGGGCACCGTACGCCGGTGACGATCCTGAGGGCTTCGTGCCGCGTGACGAGATCGTCCGCTACCTCGAGCAGTACGCGTCCAGCTTCGGCGCTCCGGTCCGGGGCGGGGTCAGCGTCGACAGCCTCGCTGCCGCCGCGAGCGGCGGCTTCGTCCTCCATACCTCGGAGGACGAGATCCGTGCCGACACCGTCGTGGTCTGCACGGGTGCGTTCCAGCGACCGCACCTGCCGGAGGCCGCGGCGTCGTTCCCACCCGGGCTGCCGGTGCTCGATCCCTCGACGTACCGCAGCCCGGCAATGCTGCCACCGGGGAGGGTGCTCGTCATCGGGAGCGGTCAGACGGGCTGCCAGATCGCCGAGGAACTCGTGCTGTCGGGACGGGAGGTCTTCCAGTCCTGCGGTAGAGCCCCCTGGCTACCTCGCCGCCTCGCCGGGCGTGACATCGTCACCTGGCTGAACGAGACGACGTTCTTCGATCAGCGGCTCAGCGACCTGCCCGCTCCGGCCGCCCGCCTCGGCGCCAACGTGCTCGTGACCGGCCAACGCGGTGGCCACGACCTCAACCTCCGCACGCTGCAGGCCAGCGGGGTGGTCCTCCTCGGTCGGCTGATTGGGGTCGACGGAGGGCGCGCGCGGTTCGCTGACGACCTGGCAGATGCGGTGGCCTTCGGTGACGCCCGCTTCGCCGACGTGCGGACGCTGGTCACCGATCAGCTCCGTGCGAAGGGCGTCCAACCGCCCGAGTGGCCCGCCCCGCCGCCGTTCGGTGCCGACGCCCCGCTGGAACTCGACCTGCGCGGCTTCGGCGCCGTCATCGTCACCGCAGGGTTCCGCCCCGACTACGCGCGCTGGATCCACTTTCCGGCATTCGACCCGATGGGATTCCCCGTGACGATCGATGGGGCCAGCCGGGTGGTGCCCGGCCTGTACTTCTGCGGCGTTCACTTCCTGCGTACCCGCAAGTCAGCCCTGCTGTTCGGCGTCGGCGACGACGCGGCCGTGGTGGCCGAGTCCATCGCAGTGGAGCGTCGTGGTCACCGAGGATCCAGCGCCTCGACCCTGTAGTCGTAGGTGTCGCGCAGTTGCGGCGAGGCTGCGGTTGCGCGGAGCAGCACCGGCAGGATGGCGTCGCGCACGACGCGCGCCACGCCCGTCGCGGCCTTGCTGCTGTTGACGCGGGCAGCCTGCTTGATGATCGACTCGACCCGCGGGCGGCGCTGCGCCGTGAACGCGGCTAGCGCGGTCTCCAGACTGGCGTGATCGCGCAGTCGGCGGGCGAGGACTACGGCGTCCTCGAGGGCGAGTGAGGCGCCTTGGCCGGACGAGGGTGACGGCGCGTGCGCCGCGTCGCCGATCACCACCATCCGACTGGAGTGCCAGTGGGGGAGTCGCGGCACCGAGTGGATCGGCCCCGAGGGTGCGAACTCCTGCGTCGCCTGCAAAAGCTCGATGGCCGGCCCGCGGTCCCCGCGCATCAGGTCGATGAGCACGGCGCGCAACTGGTTGGCGTCCCGTGGCTGATCCCCAGACCATCGCCCGGTGTCCGGTCTCGGCTGGGGTTCGTTCAGGAACCACCAGGCCTCGCCGTCGGGGGCGACGACGTAGCCGAAGAATGCTCGCCGCCCGAAGATCATCCGGTAGGTGCCTGGGTGGTCGGTCACCACGCCGGGGGGTGCGTACCCGCCGTGGCCAATGAGGCCGGTGTACGTCGGCGCGGGCGCGGTCGTGTCGATGATCGACCGTGTCCTCGACCAGATCCCGTCGCAGCCGATCAGCAGGTCGGCGGAGAGGCGTGTGCCGTCACCCAGTACGGCGGTGACCCGGTCGGGCCGCTCCTCCGCGTCGACCACCTCAGCCCCCGCCCTGATGGTGATGCCGCGGGCGACTGCCTCTTGGCGGACGGCGGCGTACAGGGTCGCCCGCTTCATGGTGCGGCTCGCCGGCATCTCGGTGGGACCGGAGATGCCGGCGCTGCCGAGTGCCTTGCCCGTCCCGCTGAGCAGGTCGATCCGGCGGGTCTCGAAGCCCAAAGCATCCCCCTGCACGCCCAATGCCTCCAGCGCGACGAGGCCGTTCGAACCGAGCGTTAGGAACGATCCGACACCCAGTGCCGCGGAGGTGTTCCGCTCCAGCACCACGGAGTCGATCCCGACTCTCCGGAGTGCCATCGCCGCTGCCGGTCCAGCAACTCCACCACCCGCGATCAGCGCTATAGTCATACTATGACTATAGCGCGGGAAGCGGCATATCGAGCGGGTAGAGTCCGGCGGCATGGGTGGCGAGGACGAGGTTGCGGCTCGGCGCTCGCCACTCGCGATGGTTGTTCTCGCGTTGCTGGCCGAGGAGCCGATGCACGTGTACCGGATGCAGCACGTGATCCGGGAACGGGCTAAGGACACCGTTGTGAACGTCGGCTCGCGAAACAGCCTCCATCAGGTCGTCGTCCGGCTCGTCCGGGACGGTCTCGCTGAGGTCGGCGACGTGTCGGCTGTTCGGAGCCGCACCACCTACGCAATCACCCAGCAGGGCGCCAACGCGCTCGACGCCTGGTTGGAGGAGATGGTGGCGCGGCCACGCGAGGAGTACCCGGAGTTTCCCGCGGCCCTGGCCTTCGCCGCCTTCCGGCACCCGCTGCAACTCGCCGAGCACTTGGAGCGCCGCCGGTCCGCGCTGGCGGAAACGCTGAGCGCCCCGGGACCCGAGCAGGTGTCCACCGAGTTGGGACTGCCACGCGTGTTCCTGCTCGAGGATGAGTACAAGCGCGCCATGGTCGAGGCCGAGCTGGCATGGGTGGAGGAAATCATCGGAGATCTGCGGGCCGGCACGCTCAGTTGGCCTGCGGTCGGGATCGTTGCGGGTGGAGCGCGGCCGCCCCACTAGATCGCCCGCCGTCCAGCGTCAGGTCTCCAGCACGAGTGCAGCGGCTCGATCTGCGCCGTCCGTCGCTATCTGGGACGACATCGTCCGCGCCGTGCCGGCGGTCTCCGCGGTCAGGGCGGTTGCCAGGGCCGCCGACAAGGACTCGTCCGTCGGCAGCGAGCCGGCGTGGGCTGCGCCGATGCCGAGCGCGGCGACCCGCTCGGCCCAGTAGAACTGGTCGGCGATCTGCGGCACCACCACCTGGGGCACCCCCGCCGCGGCGGCCGCCCGGGTCGTCCCGGCGCCACCGTGGTGGACGACGGCCGCCACCCGCGGAAACAACGCCTGCTGATTCACCTCGCCCACCACCAGGCAGTCCTCACCGTCGTCGACGGCGGTCAGGTCGGCCCATCCGCTGCTCAGCACCACTCGGCGGCCCTGAGCGCGTGCAGCACCGATGGCCACCGTGCCCATGGCGGCTGGATCGCGCAGCGGCATGCTGCCGAAGCCCACGTACACCGGTGGCGCCCCGGCATCGAGGAATCGCTCCAGCTCGGACGGGAGCGGCCGGTCGTCTCGGCGCACCCAGGCGCCCGTCTGGATCGCTGCCAGATCCGACGGCTCCGGCCAGGGGCCGAGGACGGCATCGGCCGCGACGAGCGGATGGTCGGTCTGGACCTGGTCGGTCAGACTCTCGGTCGGCGGCAGCCCGAGCGTTGCGCGGTGCACGTTGATGGTCGGGCCGAAGAGCCGATGCAGGTTCGCCGCGTTGGCTCTCCAGATCACGCGGTTGTCGGTCTCATCCTCAGGCAACACCAGACCTGGCCAGGGCAGCGGCGGATGGTGCGGAGACGGGAGGTAGCGAGGACAGAGTGCGGCGAACCAGTAGCGGACGCCGAGCTTCTCCGCCGCTGCCTGGGCGCCGGCGGCCGCGGGTAGCGACCCACTTGCCACCACCACCTCACAGTCGGCGCCCGTCTCGAGGATGGCGGCGCTACTCGATGCCGCGAGCTCGGCTGCAATGTCCGGCAGCTTCTTCGGTGTGGCTGACCGTACGGCCTGCTCCGCGAGCGCACGGAGCGGCTGGCCGACGGGCGTCAGGGGGAGGCCGGCGGCCTGCGCCAGTTCGCCGAAATCCGGCGGCGCGCAGAGGCGGACTGGGGCGCCTCGGCTCCGCAGCGCCACTCCAAGAGCCAGCATCGGCTCGACGTCGCCGCGCGACCCGTAGCTGATCAGCAGGATCGTCACGTTCGTTCCTCATCTCGTTCGGGCTTCCGGGTGGTCGAAGAGGCGATTCTGCGCCCGGATACGGGCCTTGCGGCAAGCCCCCCGGTGCGCCATAGTCTGAAAATGCGGGAGGCGTTGCGCCTCTCGCTTCTGCTTCTTCAGGGCATCGCTCTCGTGCTCCCCGCCCTCGGCGCAGCGGCGCGCCGAGGGCCGCGATCGACGTTCCGGCTGGGGATCGCTGCCGACCCGCGTCGTTCCGCGGAACGGCGGAGTGGTGCGGGCGAAGTGGGAGGGTCGAGATGCGCGGTGTCGTGATGCACGCTCCTGGCGATGTCCGGGTCGAGGAGGTGAGCGAGCCCGCGATCCTGAAGCCGACCGACGCCGTGATCAGGCTCGCCGCGACCTGCATCTGCGGTTCGGACCTGTGGCCATATCGCGGCGTCGATCAGCTGAGCAAGCCCCGCCGGATGGGTCATGAGTACGTGGGCGTCGTCGAGGAGGTGGGCGCCGCGGTCTACACCCTCCGGCCCGGTGAGTTTGTCGCCGGGTCGTTCATGACCTCGGACAACAGCTGCTCGATCTGCCGCGCCGGCTACCAGTCGTCCTGCGTCAATCGGGAGGCATTCGGTGCGACGGGTGCGGCCCAGGCCGAGCGAATGCGGGTCCCGCTCGCGGACGGCACGCTGGTCGCCACGCCAGGCCACCCGGACGACGCGATGGTGCCGCACCTGTTGGCGACGTCCGACGTCCTCGGCACGGGCTGGTTCGGTGCGGTGGCCGCCCAGGCGGGGCCAGGGAAGACCGTGGTCGTGGTCGGCGACGGAGCGGTGGGCCTGCTGGCGGTGTTGGCGGCGCGGCAGCTCGGCGCGGATCGCATCATCGCGATGAGTCGGCACGAGCCGCGGCAACAGCTGGCCCGGGAGTTCGGGGCCAGCGACATCGTGGCGGAGCGGGGCGAGGACGGCGTCGCCGCGATCAAGGACCTGACCCGCGGCCTCGGCGCGCACTCCGTGATCGAGGCGGTCGGGACTCAGGAATCCATGCTGCAGGCGATCAGTGCAACGCGACCGGGAGGGCACGTCGGATTCGTCGGGGTCTCCCACGACGTCTCGCTCAACGGCACCCAGCTGTTCCGCTCGCAGGTGCATCTGCACGGTGGCCCGGCGCCGGTCCGACGGTTCCTGCCGGATCTGATCGATCGCGTGTGGAACAACGAGATCGAGCCCGGCAAGGTCTTCGATCTGGAACTGCCTCTGGAGCAGGCAGCGGAGGGCTATGCCGCGATGGACTCCCGCCGGGCGATCAAGGTGCTGCTGCGCGTCTAATCCCTCGACGTCCGGGTAGTCGGCGGTCAGAGCGAGTCGAGCAGCCGACCTGGCTTCACGACGCGAGCGCCGAGCTGCTCAACTCGCGCGATCAGGCCGCGATCCGCCGTCGCTACCGCAACAGACCCGGTCGCGAGCGCCCGGCGCGCCTCGTCGACGATCGTGTCGTCGCCCTCGCCGCGCGCGTGTACGACAGCGAGACCGTCGGCATCTCCCTCGGTCACCCCCGCACGGGCCTGGCCCTCCAGCACCAGGATCGTGTGCGGAGCGATCGGCGCGGCAGCGATCAGCCGGGCGTGCAGCCGGGCCGCGGCGCCCGCGCGATCTCGCCACCAGCCGTCCGGACGCGAGCCGACCACGTTCGCCCCGTCGATGACCAGGGTGTCGGCGTCGGTGAGCGGTTCTGCTGCGTTGTCCATGCCCCCAGTCGACCACCTCGGGTGCGTGGGCGCCGCTAGGTGGAAGGTCAGGTCCTGAGTACGGGACACGATCTTCCGCCTTTTCCTCGATCCACCCACCTCACGCGCCGAGGAAGGACGCGACGGCCGACGCTGCCTGCTCGCGGGAAGGTCCGAGCCAGAAGAGGTGGCACGGGGCATCGAGTTCGGTCAGCTGCGCGCCCGGGATGGTCGCGGCCAGGCTCTCGGCGTGGGCGAAGCGGACGCCGCCGTCGCGACGCGATCCGGTGATCAGAGTCGGGCAGGCGACCCGCGACAGCGCGGCTCGCCGCTCACCCGCGCCGGCCGCACGGGCCTGACGGAGGTCGAGCGCAAACCCCCGGTCCGAACGCATACTCGCGAACAGCGTCCGCGCGGCTTCGCGATCCGCATCGCTGAACTCGTCCCACCATGCGTCGTTCGGCTCGGTCGAGAGCGCGGCTGCCATCCGCCGCACGCCCGACTCCGAGCGAAGGATCGTCGCTGCCCGAGCGTCCGACGACCTCGGCAGCGTCGATATCGAGGAGATCATCGGGATCGGTCAGTCGCAGCACGATGCTGTCGCGCGTGGCCACCAAGGACAGCGAGCAGCGCGACCGGCAGCCGCACGGACCACGCGGCAAGATCGGGCCGCACGTCGATGATCATCGCGCATGTCACCCGAGCAGGGGTTCAGCTGACGTTGGGGGCGGGCCGGATCCGGGAGGACCAACCGGCCTCGTGCAGGCGCTCGAACGCGTCCAGCAGGAGGTCGAGCGTGAAGGCGAACTCGAACTCCTCGTCGCACCTCGCAGGGATCGCGAGGACATCACCGTCGACGGCGTCGAGCGTGATCGCCGCGATGTTCGGGTACGCCGCGCGCATCGCGGCCAACCCGTTCAGCACGGCCTGCTGGGCGGCTGGGTCGTCGGGGATCGCGGGCTCGTCCGCGTCCGCGAATGCCTCGGGATTGAATCCCCAGACGCGGTGTCCGAGGGCGTGCATGGCGTGGTGCGTCAGGTCGGCGGAGAACCCGGCCGCGAGGAACCGCCGAAGGAAACCCCGACCACGGCGGCGAGTGTGTCGAGCCGCAGGCGCTCGCAGACCTCGCGCACCGCCGGGACGAACTCGGAGAAGGTCCGAGGCCCGACCTGGGTCCCGCCGTATCCAGGGCGACTGAAGGCGATGACGCGGTATCCGAGCCGGGGGCGTAGAGGTCCCAACCGCAGTCGACCTCCGCAGGACAGTGCCCGCCGGGAAAGAACAACACGGCCGGGCCGGGATTGCCGACGAGGGCTACCTCGACACGGCCAGCGCTGGTGGCGATCAATTGTCGTTCCACGGCCTCAACCTTGCACGGGAACGCCGTGCCGGCGGGGACGGTGGCGTGCTGTCATCCGAGTGCCACCATGTCCAGCCAGTCGCGGACGTCCGTTGCGAGCACCCGAGGATCGTCGCTGCCCGAGCGTCCAACGACCTCGGCAGCGTCGATATCGAGGAGATCGTCGGGATCGGTCAGTCGCAGCACGATGCTGTCGCGCGTGGCCACCAAGGACAGCGAGCAGCGCGACCGGCAGCCGCACGGACCACGCGGCAAGATCGGGGCGCACGTCGATGATCATTCGCGCATGTCACCCGAGCAGGGGTTCAGCTGACGTTGGGGGCGGGCCGGATCCGGGAGGACCAACGGGCCTCGTGCAGGCGCTCGAACGCGTCCAGCAGGAGGTCGAGCGTGAAGGCGAACTCGAACTCCTCGTCGCAGCTCGCAGGGATCGCGAGGACATCACCGTCGACGGCGTCGAGCGTGATCGCCGCGATGTTCGGGTACGCCGCGCGCATCGCGGCCAACCCGTTCAGCATCGCCTGCTGGGCGGCTGGGTCGTCGGGGATCGCGGGCTCGTCCGCGTCCGCGAATGCCTCGGGATTGAATCCCCAGACGCGGTGTCCGAGGGCGTGCATGGCGTGGTGCGTCAGGTCGGCGGAGAACCCGGCCGCGAGGAAGATCCCGGCCAACGAATCGAGGTAGCCGAGCACCTGCGGGGTGCGGGTGGTTCGGGTCTCGATCGCCTGCCGGGCCCAGCGGTGCGCGGCGAGCACGTGGCGGGCGCTGAGAATGCGGGCCCGCAGCTGCTCCTTCCACGGCTGATCGGGAGGCGCGGGCGAGTACTGCGCTATGAGGCTGTCGACCATCGCGTCGACCAGGTCTTCCTTGTTGGCGACGTGCTTGTAGAGAGCCATCGGGACGACGTTCAGACGCGCGGCCAGCGAGCGCATGCTCACCGCATCGAGCCCCTCGACGTCGGCGAGTTCGACCGCGGCCGCGACGGCGCGCGGCCGGCTCACCGGGATACGACGGCCCCGCTTCGATTCCGCCACCGACCGCCTCCCAGCGTGGATTGACGGGTGTACGGGGTACACCCTACGCTTGGCTGGTAGGTGTACGCCGTACACCTCACGAGCACGACTCAAGGAATCTCACGATGAACCCGACCCGCCGCCGTGCGCGCATTGCCGGCACCTGCTACCTGACCACCGTTGCGACGTCGATCCCCGCGTTGGCGCTCAAGGCGCCGATCCTCGCCGATCCGAGCCGGCTCGCCACTGCGGCCGGGCAGACTGCCCTGCACTGGGCAGCCCTGCTGGAGGTCGTGCTCGCGCTGACCTGCATCGGCACGGCAGTCGCGCTGTTCCCGGTCGTCCGGCGGGTGGAGGAGTCCAGCGCCCTCGGATTCGTGGCGACCCGCACGCTGGAGGCGTCGATCATCATCGTCGGCATCCTCGCCATGCTCGCCCTCGCGGCGCTGCCGCGTGACGCGAGCGTCGTAGCGAATCCGTCGCTGGATGCCGCCCTGGTCTCGGTGCATGACTGGGCGTTCCTGATCGGGCCGGGGGTCATGCCGGCGATCAACGCCCTGCTGCTGGGCTCGCTGCTGTTCCGCTCCGGCTTGGTGCCGCGGGTGATCCCCGCGGTCGGGCTGGTCGGCGCACCACTGCTGCTGGCGTCCGACGTCGGCACGCTCTTCGGCCTGGTGGACCAAGTGTCGCCGGTCGGATTCCTGGCCGCGGTGCCGATCGCCGCGTGGGAGATCACGCTCGGCGTCTGGCTCGTGGTCAGGGGCTTCCGGCTCGCCCCTGTTGAGGCGTACGCCGTGGCGGCGTCCCGCTAGGGCTCGTGGTCGGCGCGCCGCTCCCGACGCCGCTGGAGCAGCGCGATCACACCGACCGTCGCTGCCCCGGCCAGCCAACCTGCACCTTCGACGATCGGCCGGTACGTTCCGCGTCCGGCAAGGTCGGCGGTGGCCATCGCGACCGGGACGCCATCGGGACGGATCAGGTAGCGGATCTCGAACGGTGCGACGTAGCCCGTGCGCTCGGTCGCGGGCTGCCAGCCCCGCGGGAGGTCGTCGAGGTAGTCCGCATCGTCCGACTCGTCCGACTCGTCCGACGTGGGGTCCGAGTGGGCCAGGTCGCTGAGCCGAATCATGACGGGCCAAGCGTCGACCCGGACGCGCACGCCGTCGACGTACCGACCGCCGCGGCCGTCCCGGAGGTAGACCAGCGACTCCTGCGCCCGAGCCGTGCGACCCGACACGAGGAGTTGCCGTGCGGGTTCGACGTCCTGGATGCCCTCGATCAGCGTTCCGAGGCCAATGCCGAGGAAACCGACGCCGAGCAAGCAGACGATTCCGGGCACGATCCTGCTCAGCAGCGTCCGGAATCGCACCGCCTCAGCGGCGAGGGGTGTTCAGCGCTCCGGCCGACCCGCCGCCGCGCCGCGTCGGCTCCGCAGCGGCCTGGATCAGCCCGCCGCCCTTGAACTCCAAGGCGGCCACTGCACCGATTTCGGCCGCGCTGGTAAAGGCGTCGCCGCTGGGCGTCAGTGTGTAGCCGTACGGTGCCAGCGCGGCCTGGTACGCGGCAATGAACGCAGGTTCAGCGGTCACCGTTGCGGCGTTGCGGTGCGACGCCCGCGGCGCCGCAATTGCCTCCGGCAGCGTCATCCCGAGGTCGATCCGGTTGACCAGCGTCTGCAGCACAGTCGTGATGATGGTCGACCCGCCCGGCGAGCCGACCGCGAGGAAAGGCTTGCCGTCGCGCAGCACGATGGTCGGCGACATCGACGATCGTGGTCGTTTGCCGCCCTCGATCCGGTTCGGATCGGAGGCTTCCCAGACGGCGCTGAAGTCGGTGAGCTCGTTGTTCAGCAGGAAGCCGCGGCCCGGCACGAGCATGCCGGAGCCACCGGTCTGCTCGATGGTCAACGTGTACGAGACGACGTTGCCCCACCTGTCGGCGGCGACGAGGTGTGTGGTCGAGGTACCCGCATCGCTCCGACCCGCGGCGGCGGCCGTCTGGCATCCGGTGGCCGACAGGTCGCCGGGCGCGGTCGGAGTCGGCAGTGCCGAGTCTTCCGGGATCGTGCAGGCCCGCGAGTCCGCGAAGTCCTGGGAGAGCAGCGTCGCGGTCGGCACGTCCACGAACGCGGGATCGCCCACGTAGGCGTTGCGGTCGGCGAAGGCGAGCGCGGAGGCGTCCAGATAGTCGTGCAGTGCTGCGCCGGTGCTCAACTCCGACATCGGGAAGGTGTCGAGGATGTTCAGCGCCTCGCCCACGGTCGTTCCTCCGGAGGAGGAGGGTGCCATCGAGTAGACGTCGACGTCGCGGTAGCGCACCTGGGTCGGTGCGCGGTCGATGGTCCGGTACGCGGCGAGGTCGGCTGAGGTCATGAAGCCAGGCGGCACGGGGAGCGCGGTGTCCGGCGAGGTCGGCGGATCCTGGACGGCGGCGACGATGTCGTCGGCGATCGGTCCGCGATAGATCGCCCGAGCCCCCTGCCGTGCCATCGTCTTGTAGGTCCGCGCCAGATCGGGGTTGCGGAAGGTCGAGCCGACCGCCGGCAGCGCGCCGCCCGGCAGGAACAGCGCGCTCGTCGCCGGGAACGCCTCGAAGCGGACCCGGTTGTCCTGGGTCTGGTTCCGGAACGTCTGATCGACGATGAAGCCGCGCTGGGCGATGGTGATGGCGGGCTGCAGGTTCCGCGCCAGCGAGTGCTTGCCCCAGCGGTCGACGGCCCGTTGCCAGGTCGCTGCGGTGCCGGGCACACCGACCGAGACGCCGCTGGTCACGCGCTCGGGGGTGAACCGGTACGGAGCCCCGGTCGCGGGATCGATGAACGCGTCGTGCGGCATCGCCGCTGGTGCCGTCTCGCGCCCGTCGATGGTGAAGACCTTCCGGGCCCTGGCGTCGTAGTAGACGAAGTACCCGCCCCCGCCGATGCCTGCCGAGTACGGCTCGGTGACGCCCAGCGCCGCAGCGGTCGCGACTGCGGCGTCTACCGCGTTGCCACCGCTTCGCAGCACGGCGAGGCCTGCGGCGGTCGCCTCCGGATCGACGCTGGCGACCGCGCCGCCGTATCCCTGCGCGACGGGCACCTTGGCGGTCTGCCGTCCGCCGTGCGCGCCAGGCTTCGCCTCAGCAGGGGCGCCCGTGAGGCCGAGCAGAGCAACTGTGCTGACGGCAGCCACCGTCAATCGGGCGGATAGGCGTTTCATCGAGCATCTCCTCGGCAGTCGGGGGTCTGGGCACAAGGACGACTGTCAGTTATCCCGGACGCCGCCGTTTCACACAGACTCCGGCGTCTTCTTTGCATCCGCGCTGTACGCGCCCGCTGGCGGGCGCCACGGCCGCCCTTGAATGCGGCGTCGACAGGCTGAGCTACCGTGACGGTCGCTGACCCCGTCGAGAGGATGCCGGTGTACTCCTCGCTCATTCCCAAGGTCTTCTACGCCGATCTTGCGGTCGGCCTCGACCTGTTCGTCGACGGCCTCGGCCTGTCGGTGCTGCACGAGTCACCCGACTTCGTCGTGGTCGGCAAGGACGCGTGCAAGGCGTACCTGGTGCAGGTGCCGGAACCGGGCGAACCACCGGAGCTGGCCATCGAAACCGATTCGATCGACGCCATCTACGCCGACGTCGCCGCGCGCCGGCCCGATCTGTTGCACCCCAGCTACCCGCCCGGCGGGGGGATCATCCGCCGCGAGTACGGCGCCCGCGAGTTCGCCGTCCTCGACTCTACGACCGTCTGTGTGGTCTTCCGGGACTGGACCTGACCCACCGGTCGACGCGCAAATGCGTTGCGCGCACGGCCCCGACGACGAATCCTTGACCCGGCGCGTGCGAGCGCGCCCGCACCAGAAAGGACCGTCCCCATGCCAGCTGCACTCCCGACCCGATCCCTGACTGGACCGACCGTGGAGCAGCTGCATGAGCTATCTCACTGTGGGCGTGGTGGCCCACGTTGACGCCGGCAAGACGAGCCTGACCGAACGCCTCCTCTACGACACGGGCGTTCTCCGGACGCTCGGCAGCGTGGACTCGGGCACCACCCGTACCGATTCGATGGCGCTCGAGCGCCATCGGGGCATCACCATTCGCGCGTCCGTCGCCGGCTTCGGTGTCCGCGACCTGACCGTCACCCTGGTGGACACTCCCGGGCATCCCGACTTCCTCGCCGAGGTCGAGCGATCGATTGGTGTCCTTGATGCGGCGGTGCTGGTGGTCTCGGCCGTCGAAGGGGTCCAGTCCCAGACGGTGATGATCTGGCGGGCGCTGCAACGCGCTGGCCTGCCGACGGTGCTGTTCCTCAACAAGATCGACCGGCGCGGGGCTGACAGCGCAGCCGCACTCGCTCAGCTGCGCGACCACCTCGGGGTCGATCCGGTGCCGCTCACCGAGGTGCAAGGTGAGGGCACGCCGGCCGCGTCGGCGCGGGCGGTGTCTCTGGCCTCCGAGGTGGTGGTGAGCGCCGTCGCGGCGGTCGATGACCGGATCCTCGCCGCATGGTCGCACGACCGCATGCCGGGGCGACGGCTGACTGAGCAGGCGCTGGGGCGTGCGATCGGGACCCGTCGGCTGACGGCCGTCCTGCATGGCTCGGCACTCACAGGAGCGGGGGTTCGGGAACTGCTGGACGTGCTACCGCTGCTCCCCGCAGCGAGCGGCGACCCGACCGCCGACCTGGCGGCGACTGTGTTCGCGGTGGACCGCGACGAGAGCGGCCTCCGCCGGACCTGGGTGCGGATGTGGCAGGGCGCCATCGAGGCAAGGACCACGGTCGCCCTGCAAGGGCGGCGGCGCCAGCTGGTCACCGGGCTGTCCGTGAGCACGGCTGCAGGGCTGCGGCCGACGGAGCGGATCCGGGCGGGGGAGGTTGGCGCGGTGTTCGGCCTGGCCGACGCCAGGGTTGGCGATACCGCGGGTGCAGGTGCGCCGCGACCGGCGGCGACGTTTCCGCCGGCGACGCTGCGGACGGTCGTCGAACCGATCGACCCCGCCGATCGCGGCCGCGCGTTTCGGGCGCTGCAGGAACTCGCCGACGAGGACCCGCTGATCGACGTTGAACTGAGTGAGTTGGACGATCAGCCCACGGTTCGTCTGCGCGGCGAGGTCCAGCAGGAGGTCATCGCAGCCGTACTCGCCGAACGGTTCGGCGTCGAGGTCCGGTTCGCAACTGCGTCCGCCGTGTGCATCGAGAGGATCGCGGGGCCCGCCAGTGCGGTCGAGATCCTGGGCGCGAACGGCAATCCGTACCTGGCCGGTCTCGGCTTGCGGATCGTCCCCGCCCCCGACGACTCCGGCGTCGCCTTCAACGCCGGCAGCGAGCCGGGCCGGCTTCCTCCCGCGCTCGTCAAAGCCGCCGAGGAGGGAGTTCTGGTCGGCCTCAGCCGCGGGCGCTGCGGCTGGGCGGTCACCGACTGCGTCGTGACGCTGACGGCGTCGGAGTATTTCCCCAGGCAGAGCCATGCACACCAGAAGTTCAACAAGGCGATGTCCACCGTCGCGAACGACTTCCGGCACCTCGCGCCGGTGGTGGTGCGCGCTGCGCTGGACCGAGCGGGCACCCGCGTCTGCGAGCCCTGGGAGAGCTTCGAACTGGAGGTGCCAGAGGGTGCGCTGGCGGCTGTACTCAATGCGCTGGGCGGTGCCGGCAGCCACCTGCGTCACTCCGATCCCGTCGGTCGGCGGGTCCGGCTCGCCGGGACGCTCCGGTCGGCCGAGGTCCATCGGGTCAGCCGAATGCTCCCTGACCTGACGTCCGGCCACGGCATCTTCACCACGACGTTCGACCGGTACGTCCCGGTGCGGGGGCCCGCTCAGCCGACCCGTCGGCATCCGGGTGCCGACCCGGGTGACCGGCAGGCGTGGTTCCGCGCGTACCCACGCTGACCCTTCTGGCAGCATTCCCGGGTGACCCTGATCGCTGCTGCCGACGGTTCCGCGCTCGGCAACCCGGGCCCGGCCGGCTGGGCGTGGTTCATCGACGCGGATCGGTGGGCCAGTGGCGGCTGGCCGCACGGCACCAACAACATGGGCGAACTGACCGCGGTGCTGGATCTCCTCCAGCAGACCGCATCCGTCGACGACGAGTTGTTGGTCTATTGCGACTCGATGTATGTGATCAACTCGATCACCAAGTGGATGCCGGGGTGGAAGCGGAAGGGCTGGCGCAAGGGCGACGGCAAGCCGGTACTCAACGTCGAGATCATGAAGGCGCTCGATGTCGCGTTGCAGGGTCGGCGCGTCCGGTTCGAGTGGGTGAAGGGCCACGCCGGTCATGAACTGAATGAGGAGGCGGACCGCCTCGCCAACGCCGCTGCCGTCGCGTTCAGCAAGGGTGCGGAGCCGGAACCAGGACCGGGCTTCGGCGCCGACGGCAGCCGGCCGTCCGGTCCATCGCACCCCGCGAGCGCGCCGGATGCGGCGCCGCCTGTCGACGATCCGGACGATCTCTTCAGTGCGTTCGACGTCAGCGACTCGACCTACCAGCCGACGGAGGAGGAGCGCGTCATCGCGCTGGAGCGATCCTTGCTCACCGCCGAGGTGCGGGCCGACCGCGCGTCAGTCGCGGCCCTGCTGCACCCGGCCTGGTCCGAAGTTGGCCGCACCGGGCGGGTCTGGAGCCGGGACGACGTGCTGGACACAATCGCCCCGCTGTCGCCGCCGGTGAGCCTGGACGTCCTCTCAGTCAGCCGGGTCGGCGAGAACGCCATCCTGCTCGTTTGGCGCGCTCTCGGCGACCGGCGAGCGACCGTGCGCAGCTCGTTGTGGCTGCGCGAGCGGGGCATCTGGCGGCAGCGCTTCCACCAAGGGACCGACGAGTCCGAGGTGTGACGGCAGGCGGATCTGTCGAGCGTCGACCAAAGTGACCAGTTCGGCTGGGATGAGTGAGGCGGCCGGTGGCTAGCTGGCACACTCACCCCCATGACAGGTACGCGCCTGGTCGCGGTCGGCCACTACCAGCCGTCGCGCGTGGTCCCCAACAGCGAGCTCGAGACGATCGTCGAGACCAGCGACGAGTGGATCCAACGTCGAGTCGGCATCCGAGAGCGTCGTTGGGCCGCGCCCGAGGAGACGGTTGACCTGATGGCCGAGCGGGCCGCCCGGGATGTGCTGGCGAAGGGTGGGGTCGACGCGAACGAGGTCGACCTGGTGATCGTCGCCACCTGCAGCGCGATGGATCGCTCGCCCAACATGGCCGCACGCGTCGCGCACCGGCTCGGCATCACGGGCCAGCCGGCGACCCTCGACATCAACACGGCATGCTCCGGTTTTCCGCATTCGGTGGCCCTCGCCCAGCACGCGATCGCGGCCGGCTCGTCGCGTACCGCCCTGGTGATCGGCTCGGAGAAGCTGACCGACGTCACCGACTTCACTGACCGGACGACCTGTGTGCTCACCGCCGATGGCGCCGGCGCCTTCCTGCTGACGGCCGACGAGGAGGAGCACATCTCCCCGGTGCTGTGGGGATGCGTCCCGGAGATGGGTGAGGCGGTCCGGATCGAGCACGCCGACGACGACAAGTTCGCCCAGAACGGGCGGGCGGTGTTCCGGTGGACGACGTTCGAGTTGCCGCAGATCGCGCGCCAGGTCCTCGACCGCGCCGGTGTCGCCCCGGAGGACGTCGCGGCGATCGTGCTGCACCAGGCCAATCTTCGGATCATCGAGCCGCTGGCCGCGAAGATCGGCGCGGTCAACGCCCGCGTCGCGACCGACGTCGTCGAGTCCGGCAACACCTCGGCCGCGTCCATCCCGCTCGCGCTGTCGAAGATGATCGAACAGGATCCGCTGCCGTCGGGCGCCCCGGTCCTGCTGTTCGCCTTCGGCGGTGGCCTGGCCTACGCCGGCCAGGTCGTCCGGATGCCCTGACGGGCTTCGGAGCCGTCAAGCCGGCCGGTAGCGGAATTTCACTTTGACCACGCCGTGGTCGCCGGTGCCCGCGGCCTTGTGATCCTCGTCGTCGAGGTGGTCGTTGCTGAGCGACAGCCCGTCGAAGAGCCAGATCCTGCGACGGCTGTGGTCGTAGAACTGCTCGGAGACCAGGACGTGGTCCAGCGACTCGCGTAGATCTTCGTGCACATGGGTGTAGTAGACGTCGCGGGTGTCCCGGTACTCCTGCAGGGTCTGCGCCGCGTAGAGCGCGACATCGCTGCCGCCAGTGGAATCGCCGACGAGATAGCGCGGCTGCTCGGTGACGATGTTGAGGGTGTTGGAGTGTTGCCCATCGTTCAGATCCCCGAGCACGATCACCGGTGTCACGGTGCCCTTCATCACCTCTGTGAGCAGCATCCGCAGGGCGGTGGCCTCGGCCGTGCGCCGGACCGTGGACATGGCGGCACCGAGTGCTGTGGCGTGCCGCCGGTAGAACTCGACGTCGGCCTTGAACCAGTCCTCGCGGAACACCGGCGCAGGTGCCTTGGACTTGAAGTGGCACACGAAGACCTCGGCGTCGGGTCGATCGTCCCGCAGGGCGATTCGGAAGTTCAGCACCGGCCGCGCGAAGCCGTCGATCGAGACGTCGATGTCCGGGCTCTGCTGATCCTCCTCGGTCGAGCGCAGGATGAACTTCGCGGGGAATGCGTCGATCCAGTGCGCGCTGTCGGGCACGAGTAGCCCCTTGCGCACCAGTGCGGCGCAGATGATCCGGCTGCCGTCAGCGGGTGTGGCGAGCACGTCGTACTGGTCGGTGAGCCCGGCAGCGGCGAGCGCGGCGGTGATGGCGTCGCGGTGCCACAGCTCTTCCAGCCCGACCACGTCGGCATCGACCCGGCGGAGCATCTGCGCCGTCCAGGCCACCTTCGCGTCGAACTCAGGCTGGCTCCAGCCGTCCCGATCGGTGTAGATCGGGAGACCAGGCAGGTTGAAGTTGAACAGGTTGAACGTCGCGATGCTGAAGGCGGACACGCTCATTGCCGGCTCCCGTCTGTGGGTCTCCGGATGAAGAGTCGCACCCTTGCATGACTGATACGGCCTCCGGACGAACCGGCGCCGCCGGAGAGTCGTCGTGGCTCTCAGCGCAGCAGCGTGACCGCGATGAACACCACTGTGAGCAGGGGGATCGCACCCTGCGTGATCGCCGCGCGGCGCCGCGCCGGCGAGCTCAGGCCCAGCACCAGCGCCGCCGCGAGCATCGACCCCGTGCCGGCGAGGATCAGTGCGCTGCCCACCTCCCGGTGCGCCGTTGCGACAAGCGCGATCCCGACGCCACTGATGATGGCCAGAAACAGGTTGTAGAAGCCTTGATTGAACGCGAGTTCCCGGGTCGCCTCGGCCTCGCTGGGCGTCGTGCGGAACACGGCCCGTGCACGGCCCGTCCAGACGAGCGACTCCAGGTACCAGATGTACACGTGCATGGCGGCGGCGAGCGCAGCGAGCACCAGCGCGAGGGTCAGCACTGACGCACCCTATCGACGCACCTGCCAGCCCTTGGGTTGGGCGCGGCCGCCCCCGCGAGGCGGTCCGCGTAGAGGAGTGTCGGTGATCGTCTCGACGAGCGCGACGCCAGCCCGGTCTATTCGGCGTTGCGGGGTGCCGGAAAGAGTTCAGCGGCGGCGGACCATTGCGAAACTGTTTCCATTTCGGGGCCGCCCGACAAACGCGCGTCCCGCGATCCATGGGATCGCGTGCTGCCGGTCCGGTGCCGCACCGGCACTCAACGGAGTCGGCCGAATCGACGCAATGAAAGCAGAACTCCCGCGGCGTCAGTCGTCGCGGGAGTTCTGCCTGGCTTGCCGCCCGGATGTTTCCGGTGGCCGCGGCAAGCGGTGTGCTACTTCAGATCACTACACGGGATCGCGTCCGCATCGTCCGCCGCCTTCGGCACCCATCGGACGTTGGCGAAGGCCGCCTCCATCTGCCCATCGGTGTACACCAGGAACGGGGAGTTGATGTGGTCGAACTCCAGCGAGCCCGTGTCGAGGCAGGAGAGCGGGATCTTCACGGTGTGCTTGGCGCCGTCGGCCAGCTTGGTGAAGACGTCGGTCATCGCCACCTCGGAGAAGCACGGATAGGTGCAGTGCGCGCTGAGCACAGTCCGTGCCGTCGGAGCCTTCGTCACGATCGTGTCGAACACGACCGCGCCGCGGGCATTCAGGTACGGGCGTAGATCGTCCTCGGCCGCCGACTGGAGGTAGAACTGACCCGGACCGCCCTTCCAGGTGATCTTCCGAGCGTCCTGCTGGACGTTCACATCGGAGGTGCGAGCCTCGATGTTGGTGTGCGAGATGACCGCACTCGGATCGTTGCCCAGCTCGGTGCCGCCCCAGTTGTCGGGCGACCCGATGAAGCTCTTGTACGGCGGGACGTCCTGCCGCACGAACAGCTCGAGGTCCTCGGTCGCATTGCCGCCGCCACCGCTGTCGACGCAGCGCGCGACCGTCTCCTCCGGCAGCGGACCGATGTCCTTCTTCTGCCAGGTGTTCAGCCCGTAGCCGAGCGGGAACAGCGGGTTGTAGTCCTCTTGGCCGGCGTTCAGCGGGGTCTGGCAAGCGGTAGCCGGCCAGGAGTAGGAGAGCTTCCCGGTGAATCCGTGGTGGGTGTAGCGGCTCTTGACCAGCAGGTCGGCGATGCCGTCGCCCTCGGTTCCCGGCAGCCACGCGGCCACGAACGCGTCGGAACGGTTCAGTTCCTTGTTGACGTACAGCGGACGGCCGGAGATCAGCACGGTGACGACAGGCGCACCCTTGCCGCTGACCTTGTCGAGGACGGCGAGGTCCTCCGGATTCCGGACGCCGTGGTCCAGCGACCGCTTGGCGATGTCGCCGACGCCCTCGGCGTACGGGGTCTCGCCGATGACCGCCACCACCGCGTCGAACTGGCTCGGATCGACGTCCTCGCCGGTCGCGCTGAAGGTCACATTGGCTTCACCGAGCGCCTTCTTCAGCGCGCCGAGCACGGTCGTGCCGTGCGGGAAGTCGGCGTTGGTGTTGCCGGTGCCTTGCCAGGTGAGGCTCCAGCCTCCGGTCTGGTTCTGCATCGAATCCGCGCTCTTGCCGACCACGAGGACCTTCGAGGTCCGCGCGAGCGGCAACACCCGGTCGTTGTTCTTGAGCAGCACCAGCGACTTGCGCACCGCGCGCCGGCCGAGCTTCGCGTCCTGCAGCGCGCTGTCCTCGCCCGCGTACATGCGCATCGACGGCTTGGGCTGATCCAGCAGCCCTGCGCGGATCTTGACCCGCAGGATGCGTGTTACGGCGTCGTCGATCCGCGACATCGGGATCTGGCCGTCCTTGACCTGCTGCACCGTGTTGGAGATGAACGTCTTCCAGTCGTTCGGCACCATCACGATGTCGATGCCGGCGTTGATCGCCTGCGGGCAGTTGTCGTTGGTGCAACCGGTGACCTGTCCGATGCCGTTCCAGTCCGAGACCACCAGGCCGTCGAAGCCCATCTTGCCCTTGAGGATCTCGCTGATGGCCTTCTTGCTGCCGTGCAGCTTCCCCTCGTTGATGCCGAGGTCGGTGTTCGTCCACGAGTTGAAGGACACCATCACGCTCTGAGCGCCGGCGGCCAGTGCGCCGTAGTACCCCTGGCCGTGGACGTTGATCATCTCGGCTTCTGAGGACGGGTTGATGCCCTGGTCCTTGCCGCCGAGGGTGCCGCCGTCACCGATGAAGTGCTTTGCGGTGCCGACCACGCGCCCGGACTCGATCCCGTCGTGGCTGGTGCCCTGCAGGCCTTCCATCGCGGCGTACCCGTACGCGCGGGTGATCCTCGGGTCCTCCGAGAAGCCTTCGTAGGTCCGACCCCACCGGTCGTCCTGGACGACGGCGAGCGTCGGAGCGAATGCCCATTCCTGTCCGGTGGCGCGCACCGCGCGAGCGGTCGCTGCCTCGACGTCCCGCACCAGGCACGGGTCATGAGCTGCGCCGAGCCCGATGTTGTGGGGGTACAGCGTCGCCCCGTAGATGTTGGAGTTGCCGTGAACGGCGTCGATGCCCCAGATCGCCGGCGCGTCGGCGGCGTTGCCGGCCCGCGACGCCTCCCAGTACGCGTCTGCGAGTGCGAGCCAGTCCGCCGGTGTCGCGTGCTTGTCGGCGTTCGGCCACGAGCCGCCGCCGTTCAGCACCGATCCGATGTGGTACTCCTCCACCTGGGCCGGCGTGATCGCAGCGATCTCCGGCTGGGTCATCTGTCCGACCTTCTCCTCCAGGGAGAGCTTGGCCAGCAGCCGCTTGACTCGAGCCTCGACGGCGCGCGATTGCTTGATGTTGCTGCGAACCTTCGGCCAGTCGGAGTAGGTCGGCAACTTTTTCTCTATGCGTGCACAGCCGTGATCCTGCGGGAAATTCTCAACAGTTTCCTTCGGTGTGGCGGACGCCGTGCCAACCGCGGTCACAGGGACCGCCAATAGAGCAGCGATCGCTATCGCCGCAGCGCGTCTGATACCCACCATTGCATTCCTCTCCTTTGGGGCATCTCGGGGGATTTTCGGCAGTGTTCCAGGGGACAATTGGAATCTGCAATAGTCCGGTCAGAGTTCTCCCGGGACCTCGCCTCGCAGTGACGAGGCACCTCCACCACGCAGCGCGCGTGCTGGGAGCGGCAGGGGCCGGTGCCAGCGGCGCCAGGCGCGCGCGTCTGTTGCGACCGCCGTCAGCGCTTCCCGATCCGAGGTCTCTCGCCACGTCAGGGCGTGCGGCGGCTGTGGCTTGGTCTCGCTCGGGTGCACTTTTGGAAGATGGAGCCACTCATGTGAGCGACCTGGGTGTGTCGAAGCCCCCGCTGCCTGGGAGGGCCGAGTCGGTCTGGACGGTGCCGCGCGGTGCGGTGTGCCGGCGACCCGAGCGCCCGCCCGGCCGCCTCTCAGCGGTCAATGCCCCAGGTGCGGGTGAACGTCGTGCGGGGAGCGAACGGTAGAGATCTCTCGTTTCGGGAGAGTTTCGTCGCTCGCAAGCTTTGGCGGCGGAAATCGCAGCCCAATTCCGTACGTCGTTCTCGGCCGAATGTGTCCTCGTCCATTTCGCCGAGAATCCGGATGGCGCCCGGATGTGGCCGGGCAGCCCCGATCCTGGAATTCCGAGAGTGGCGCCGGGGCCCGGCTCGCGCGGGCGCGCCGCTTCGCCCGTCGGCCCCCGGATCGCTGTGTGTGCGAGCGATGAGCGCGTGCGGCTCGACCTGAGCGTCGCCCGGCCGCAGTGATCGGACATCTCCCCGTCCGCGGCGGGAGCCGTGTGAAATGGACAAGCGGTGACTCCCCGCGAACTGGTCACGAATTGCGTACCGGGGGATTGGGGATGCCCATTGTCCGACCATGGGCGCAGTCGCGGCATTGGCGCTGGTGCGGTTTTGTACCCGGCGCTCAATTGCCGTGGGGGCGTCCCCTCGGCTCGCCTGCGGAGGCCCGGATAATTCTTCGGGCTAGGGTCGAACCGTGGTGCGGCGACTCGATCAGCTCAGAACGTTCCTGGCGGCGTACCGCACTGGCTCGTTCACCGCTGCGGCGGATGTGGTCGGGTTGTCGCAGCCGAGTGTCACCGCTCAAGTGCGAGCGCTGGAGGAGTCGCTGGGGTACACGCTGTTCGAGCGTTCCGCAGGCGGCATCCGGCCGACTGACCGTGCCGCTGCGCTCGCCCGGGCGACCGCAGAACACCTGGACGCCCTCGAGCCGGTGCTGCTGGATGGCAGCGAGTTGGCAGGCGGCCCTCGTCGGTTCAGTGTCGGAGCGCCCGCCGACTACTGGGCCTCCGTCGTGGCGCCACGGCTCGGTGGTCGGCTGATCGGGTTCCAGTTGCAGGTGCGGACCGGTCTTGCCGGGGATCTGCTCGATGCGCTGGGCGACGGCGAGGTCGACCTCGCGATCAGCACCATCCGGCCGCGCCGTCAGCTGCTGGAGTTCGCCGCCCTCGGCGACGAGGAGTTCTACCTGGTGGCCGCGCCTCGCTGGGCAGGGACGGTGATCGACGAGGTTCCGGTGCTCGCCTACGCGCCGGATCTGCCGATCATCCGGCGGTACTGGTGGGAATGCTTCGGGCGCCGGCCGTCACCGTTGCAGCCGGCGTTGGTCGTCCCCGATCTGCGCGCGCTGCGTGACGCCGTCATCGGTGGCGCCGGCATGTCAGTGCTCCCCGACTACCTGGTCTCAGACGCGCTGGCCGAGGAGCGGCTGGTCGAGCTACACGTACCTGCGGTGCGTCCACTGAACACGCTCTACCTGGTCACGCGCAAAGGCGCCGTGCAGCGCGACGCCCCCCTCGCTGCGCTGCACGACGCCCTGCTCGTGCTGGCCCGCGAGCGATCAGACTGATCCCCGCGTTCCGTTCCGCTCGGCTAGCCGGCCAGCAAGGTCGCGATCTCGCGACCGACCCGGCCCGCTGACTGCGGATTCTGGCCGGTGACGAGTCGATCCGATACCTCGACGTGTTCGGTGAAGTTGGCGCCTGCGGTGTGGCGCGCACCGCGCCGCTCCAGTTCGTCCGCCAGCAGGAAGGGGACGACGTCAGTCAGGCCGACCGCGGCTTCCTCGTCGTTGGTGAAGCCGGCGACGGTGTGTCCGTCGACGAGGTACGAGCCGTCGGACAAGGTGACGTCCACCAGGGCCGACGGGCCGTGGCACACCGCGGCCACCACGCCGCCGTCCTCCCAGATGTCGCGGCTGATCCGGGTGATCTGCGGGTTGCCCGGGAAGTCCCACATGGTGCCGTGGCCGCCGACGTAGAGCACTGCGTCGTAGGCGCCCGGATCGACGGCATCCAGAGCGGGGGTATCGGCGAGCTCGGCCGCGATGTGGGGATCGTTCAGGAACGCGTTCTGTACGGCATCAGACTCATCCCGGCCGTCCATCGGCGGCTGTCCGCCGGCGACGGAGGCGAGGTCGACTTCGACTCCCGCATCGGTCAACGCCTGCCAAGGGTGGGCGGCCTCGCTGACGTACCAACCGGTCGGGCGGAGTCCGCCCAAATCGCCGTGGCTGGTCAGGACGAGCAGCGCTCGCTTCTGGGTGGTCATCCGTATCTCCTCGCGCGGATTCGGGGGTTGCCGCGCCAGCACGACGCTATGCGACGCGGCCCCGCACCAGCCAATAGGGAGGCCTCTGCCCCTCATCGGCACCCCGATGGCAGCGAACTCCTTTCCCGACTGCGAGTGCCGGCGGGCCTACCAGCCGAGCGGCTGTGCGTCCCGGAAGAAGCCCCCACTCGGGCCGCTGTCGGGCAGTGTCGCGGCCCAGACGACGCCGGCCGCGCTATCCGCAGCGGACCGGGCACCCATGGCCTCGGCCCCCTGCCAGGTCGCCGTGAGTCCGGGACAGACCGAATTGATCAGGACGCGGGTTCCGGCGAGTTCGGCGGCGAGCGTCGCGGTCAGCGCGTTCAACGCGGCCTTGCTGATCCCGTACGTCGCAGCCGCGCCGCCGCGCACGGTCAGGCCGAACGCTGGGTCGGCGTGCGACCCGGCGCCGCTGCTCACGTTTACGATGCGGCCGCGCGGGCTGCGCAGCAGCAGGGGGAGCAACGCCTGCACCAGGCGCCAGCTCCCGTAGAGATTGACCTGCATCACCTTCTCGGCGGCGGCCAGATCAGCACCGCTGGCAGTTTCGCCCCAGTCGACGTAGCCGGCAGCGTTGTTCACCAGGATGTCGAGCCGACCCGGATCGCCCTCGATGAGTTCCGCCGCCGCCGCGACGGACGTGCGATCAGCGATGTCGAGCCCGTGCGGAAGCGCTTCGACGCCGGTGAGCCCCACGGACGCTGCTGCTGCCGCCGCGGCGTCGCGGGCCGTGATGACCACGTGGACGCCGCGCTCGGCGAGCTGGCGGGCGACTTCGAGTCCCAGGCCGTGGGCGGCGCCGGTGACGAGGGCAACGGGGGAGGAGTTCACGACCGATCCTCAGAGTGGGTGCCTGCGCGGACGAGCGACCGTGGTGTCGGAGCGAGAAGACGTGGCGCAGACCGCCGCCGCGGTGGCGGCACGGCCGAGGTCGTGCCACTCTCCCATTACCCATTCGTGCGCACGATGGATGCACGAGATCCGCAGCGGGCCCTCAGTGGCGCCGGCGGAGAACGGAGTGAGCAGATGACCGCCGACGACGAGCCGGAGTTTGACCTCCCCACGCTCGGGCGACTCAGCTTTGCCGCGGACGAGCGTGGCGGGGACGCCATCCGGTTGATGGTGTTCCTGCTCGACTACCAGGATGCCGCTCCGTCGATCCGCCGGCTGCGGGATTGGGCGTTGGCCGCGGCCTCGGCCGCCCCGGGCGAGACCGTGGTCGATGTCGGCAGTGGGACCGGGACGATGGCTCGCGAGCTTGCTCAGCTGGTCGGCCCCGAGGGCAGCGTCGTCGGTGTCGAACCGAACCCGGTGCTGCGTCAGATCGCCGAGGATCGGACCACGTCGCTGCCCCAGCTGCGCTACCTCGACGCACTGGCGGGGGCGCTGCCGTTCGACGACGACTCCGTCGACGTGATCTGGTGTGAGCGGGTGCTGCAACACGTCGAGGACCCCGGTGCTGCGGTGGCCGAATTCGCGCGCGTCCTCCGGCCTGGTGGCCGCGCGCTCATTCTCGACTCCGATCACGCGACGCGGGTCCTCTCCGACGTCGATCGGGATGCAGAGCAGGCGTTTGTCACAGCACTCCTCGGCCAACTGCCGAACCCACGCGCGGCCCGGGAGCTGCCTCGCCAGATCCTCGCCGTCGGACTCGAACTCGATCCGGACATCGCGTCGTCCGCGCTGATGATGCCGCCCGATCTCGCACTGCGTGTCCCCTGGCTCACCGCGATGGTGGCGCCCGCCGTGGAACGCGGGTTGCTCACCCAGCAGCAGGCGGACGAGGCGCAGCAGAGCTACCTGCGTGCCGCCCAGGCCGGCTACGCCACGTCCTCGGTCACGGTCTTCGGCTTCTGTGCGCGGAAGCGGGTCGGATCTCGCTGAGGTCACGAGGGGAGCAGTCCGAGCCCTACGGCGTCGAGCCCGGGTAACGCTCCGAATACCCCGGGCGCAGGAATTGGGGCGGCCGGGCGATCTCGATTACCGTTGCCGAGTTGGCGTGGTCGAGTCCGGGCCGCGCACCTGACCGGCCGGCTGCGGCCGAAACAAGAAGCGGAGCCGAGATGATGCGAGTCGCGTCGTGGAAGCTGGCGGGGGCCGCCCTGACCGCGCTGCTGATCACGGGTTGCGGCACGCCGGTCGATGTTGCGGGCGTCGGTCCCTCGACCGCACCAGAGCCGACGACCAGCAGTGCCCAGCCCAGCCCATCCGCATCCCCGACGTCGACGCCGACGGCTAGCCCGAGGCCGACCACGCCTGCCAAGCCCGCCAAGCCGGCCCAGCCGACGGCGCTGTTGGAGAAGGGCGACAAGGGCGAGAAGGTGCGCGAACTCCAGCACCGCCTCCGCCAACTCGACTGGTACTCGGGGCGCATCACCGGGACCTACGGCTCGGGCACGGTCAAGGCAGTCAAGGGTTTCCAGAAGAAGCGGAAGCTGACGGTCACCGGGTCGGTCGACAAGAAGACCTGGAGCGCGCTGGTGAAGCGGACGCGGAAGCCGAGCAAGGCCGAGCGACACAACAGGCTCGTACCGGGCCCGGCGATCATGAAGCGTGGCTCGAGTGGCCTGCGCGTCCGCGACCTGCAGGCGCGGCTGAAGCAGATCGGCTGGTACTCCTACCTCGTCACCGGAAACTACGGCAGCGTCACCGTCTCCGCGGTGAAGGGGTTCCAGGCCAAGCGGCAGATTCCCGTGACGGGTGAGGTCGACCAGCGCACGCTCAACCGGTTGTACGCGATGACCCGTACGCCGACCAAGGATGCGCTGTACAACCGGGTGCCGAAGCCGTCCAAGGCGGGTCTGGATTCGCGCTGCATGACCGGTCGCGCGATGTGCATCAGCAAGCGGACCAACTCGCTCGTCTGGGTCGTCAACGGTAGGCCGCAGCTACGGATGGACGTCCGCTTCGGCTCGGCTGAATTGCCGACCCGCGAAGGCTCCTTCAGCGTGGGCTGGAAGTCCCGCAACCACGTGTCGACGATCTACCACACGCGAATGCCGTACGCGATGTTCTTCAGCGGCGGCCAGGCGGTGCACTACTCACCCGACTTCGCTGCCCGCGGCTACAACGGGGCGTCACATGGCTGCGTCAACGTGCGCAACCTGTCCGGGATCCAGTCGCTGTTCGGTCAGGTGCGCGTCGGCGACAAGGTGATCGTCTACCGCTGAGCGACCCGGGTCCGGGGGGTCGAGTGGCGCGTCAGGCCGCCCGCTCGGTGAGGATCAGCGGTCCGTCCGGAGTGATCGCGACCGTGTGCTCGACGTGGGCGCCGCGGGACCCGTCCCGGCTGCGCAGCGTCCAGCCGTCGGGGTCTGTGTAGATCTTGTCGGTCGTCTGGAGGATCCAGGGCTCGATGGCGATCACCAGACCCGGGCGGAGCGGAAGCCCGCGGCCGCGACGACCGTCGTTGGGGACGTGCGGGTCGCCGTGCATGGTGCGCCCTACGCCATGGCCGCCGAACTCGGTATTGATCTTGTAGCCCGCACGGTGCAGCACGCGAGCGATCGCGAACGAGATGTCGCCGATCTTGTTGCCTGGCCGGGCCGCATCGATCCCCGCGATCAGCGCCTCCTCGGTGGCGGCGATCATCTGCTGGTCCTGCTCTCGCGCCGGGGTACCGACGACCACCGTAAGGGCGGAATCGGAGACCCAACCGTCGACCGAGCAGGCGAAATCGAGGCTGAGCAGGTCGCCGTCAACCAGCGTGTAGTCGTGGGGCAGCCCATGCAGCACCGCGTCGTTCACCGAGGTGCACAGCACCTTGCCGAACGGGCTCGCACCGAACGACGGGTGATAGTCGATGTAGCACGACTCCGCGCCCCGGTCCCGGATCATCGCGTGTGCGAGTTCGTCGAGCTCGAGCAGGTTCACCCCGACGTCGGCCTTCTCGGCGAGCGCCGTCAGCACCTCGCCGACAAACCTCCCCGCGGGCTTCATCTGCTCGATCTCAGCGGGCGTCCGGTACTCGATCACGCAGTGGATTCTGCCCTACCGGGGGAAGTTGATCACTGTGGTCGTCCGCACCGGGCAGGCAGCGGGCTGGGTGGCGGCTCGCCAGGCCCATCGGTCTCCGAGGCGGCCGCGCCCTTGCCATGCCCACGCCGGCCTAGGCCACATCGGGAAGCGTCGCACCCGGGTTCAGTGGCAGAGGCGCGCTGAACTGAGGAATGGGTCCGGCTGCCTTCGCCTCGGCTAGAGACGACGCCAGCAGGTATCGGCACCCTGCCACGAATACCTCTTCAACTCGATCCTCGTCACGTTGCCGCCGATGCTGTAGATGCGATCCGTTTGACCGCTCGCCGACCAAAGGCGACTCCCTGAATTGTCGTACATCGAAATGTCGTACTTGTTGCTTGTGAGCCAGCCCCAATTGGATACCCAGACTCGCAGGCTGAAATTGCCGTGAGGGTTCTTGTAGTACAGCGTCGTCGACGAAGTCACGCTGTCGCAGCCGCTGCTGTTCTCGTTGAACGTGCTGGCCTCGGCCGCAGCGGGTGCGACCAGCGCGAGTGCGCCGGCGGCAACGGCGGCGGCGACAGTCTTGCGAAAGCTCACTGTGGATTTCATTGGTTCCCGTTCTCTTGGCCTGCACACGCTTGGCAGTTTGGGGCACGAAAGTAGCGGGCATAGGTCGAGTGATCGGCGTTTGTCCCCCGGCCGGCTGTCGGCGGTGGACGATCCTGCAACGGGCACGACCCTGAGCGTGGGGTACCGCTCGATGAACCTGGTCGACTCCATCACCTACGGGACCGGCGGGAACAAGCGCAGCCTGAGCTACGACACATTGCACCGGCTCAAGTCCGACACGATGAAGACCGGGGCGGGCGCCACCGTCGCGTCAATCTGTACCGTCCGCGGTTCAGTGACTGGTGCGTTCTCCCGGCCGCCGCTGCTCGGGCGTTCGGTCGTTTGGAGCGTTCGGCGGCGCGGGGCAGGTTGCGACAGGGTAGCTCGGTGGTGCGGTCGAAGGCGAAGCCGGGTCGGTGTTCGGTGTCGTTGCTGATGAGTCGCGGAAGCCGAATGCCCTGATGCCGTCCATCGACGGGCGCGCTGAAGCGATCGCCGCGCGATGAACCTAGCCGAGTGACGAGGCGAGGTCGCTAATCACGTAGCTCAATATGTGATTAGCGAAGTGATATCGTCAAACACATGACCAGCCAGCGTCGGAGACCGACGGGCATGCCGCCGGCGGGCGAGCGCACCCAGAACTCGGTGCCCGTGGCGCCGATCGGGCACGAAACACAGGTGTGGGACCCGCCTGCAGGCTTTGGCGTCACCCGACGCGAGCGTGGCAGCCGCGGCCGGGCCTATCGGTCGGCGATCCCGGCACGGATTGCCGAGCTGCAGGTGAGCATCCCGTCTGGCTTGGCCGCTGACGCTGAGGATGCCGCAGCCGAGGTCGCACGTTTCGATGCCTCAGCCGAACACGGTCTGGGCGCCGTGACCGCGGTGCTGCTGCGTTCGGAGTCGGCGTCGTCGTCGCAGATCGAGCAGATCAGCGCCTCCGCTCGCGCGATCGCCGAGGCCGAGCTCACCGGGTCCGGCAGTGCCAACGCCGTCGTCGTTGTCGACAACATGCGCGCCATGATCGACGCCGTCTCGCACGTTGACGGGGTGACGGCGGAGCGGATCGCCGACGTCCAGCGGGTCCTGCTGGAGCGGCACTCGCCGCGGATGGTCGGCTGGAGGGACGGGCCAGTCTGGATCGGCGGCGCCAGCTCCACGCCCCTCACCGCCGAGTTCGTAGCTCCGGATTCGCGGCTGATCTCTTCGGCGCTCGGCGACCTGGTCGAATTCACCGAGAGGGAAGACGTGCTGCTGCTGCCGCAGATCGCGATCGCGCACGCGCAGTTTGAGACCATCCACCCGTTCGCCGACGGCAACGGCAGGACCGGGCGGGCGCTCGTGCAGATCCTGCTGCGCTCCAAACAGCTGACCCGCACCGCGACGCTGCCCATCTCCGGCGGCTTGCTGGTCGCCAAGGATCACTACTTCGAGGCTCTCGGCGCGTACCGAGCGGGTGATGCCGGGCCGATCGTCGACCAGTTCAACCACGCCGCGCTGCGCGCCGTAGAACAGGGGCGACGACTGGCGGAACGGATGGCCGAGCTACGCGACACGTGGCGCGAGAAGGTTCGCGCTCGGAGGGATTCGGCGGCCTGGAAGGTTCTCGACCTGCTCCCCGCGCACCCGGTCGTCGACGCCGAGCTGGTTGCGCGGCGGCTCGGCGTTCACCCCAACAACGTCCGGCGGCTCGTCGCACCACTGATCGAGGCAGACATCCTGGTGGCCAACCAGCACTTCACGTCTCACAAACTCCTATACCGGGCGCCGGCGATCCTCGGCCTGCTGGACGAGTACGCCGCCGAGGTCGGCCGCCGGCAGCGCTGAACGTGTGAACAGTTCCGGTCTGGTGGCTGGCTCCAAGCCACGAAAGGGTGACCTTTGTGCGCCTGATTTGGTTTGGGGCCGCCGACGGCTTTCCTAGGCCGCCGTGATCGCCGACCGTCGGACGTTTCGTGTTGAGGTCTTGCTTTCCCAGGTTTCCGGCGAGGAGCGTGAGCCTTTCCCGGAGGTGGAGACGTCCGTGGCTGCCGATTTCCTGCCGCCGGTGATGGCGAAGTTTGAGGTTGTCGCCCTGCCCATCGAAAGGGCTCGGACTGCTGCAATGCGTGGGGTTTTGTCAGTGCCCTAGGGGCATTCACAGACGAGCTTCGTGCGGGAGGAGCGGGACGCTCCCCGCTACCATCTGCCAGTATTGGCTGGCCCCCGCCGACTGCTCGGGCGGGAAGGGCGGAGAAGTGTCGAACTGGACGGGATAGGTGGGGCCTTGTCTGCTGACGATGACCAGAACGCCATTGATGACGCGGCTATCGTGCTCGAATCGGTGACAGTGTCCCGCGGTGGTAACCGTGTTCTCGTCGACGCCAGCCTCATGGTGGGGTATGGCGAGGTGGTCGCGATTCGTGGGCCGAGCGGCGTCGGAAAGTCGACACTTCTTGCGGTGATGTGTGGGCTTCTCGGCGTCGACTCGGGCTCTGTGGTCGTTTTGGGGCGGGATATGACGCGTGCGACGGATAGAGCGTGGTCGGCGTTGAGGCTGGATTCGTTCGGGGTCGTCTTCCAAACCGATGAGTTGTTGGCGGAGCTGACGATTATGGAGAACGTGTCGCTTCCGCTCCGGCTGGGAGCCCAGCCGCTCAAGACGGCTGACTGCCGGGAGGTCGTGATGCCTCTGCTGCGCCGCCTGGGTATCGCTCAGCTGGCCGATCGTCGGGTCCATGAGGTGTCGGGCGGACAACTCCAGCGGGCCGCGGTGGCTCGCGCGGTCGTGCACAGTCCCACGATCGTCCTCGCCGATGAGCCGACGGAGAATCTCGACCAGGCAGCTGCGTCGGCGACGATGCAGCTGCTGATCGAGCTGGCGCGGGAGCAACACTCGACCGTTGTCGTGGTGACGCACGATCCTGCGACGGCGGCCGCGTGTGACAGGGAGCACGTCGTGTCCATGCCGCTCGGCTTCGTGGCTTCCGGGGTTCGGTAGGGGCTGGTGGCCGATCTCGCAGGATCCGGATGGCTGCTGGCCAAAGTGGCTGTGCCGCGTTCCACCGGGAAGCTGTGGCAAACCCTCGCCCTCGGGCTGGGCGCGGGGTTGTTGGCGATCCTCGCGATGGCGACGATCGCCGCGCCGCAGGTGCTGGAGGGGAACGCGGAGCGGGCGACTGCCCTCACGCCGCAACTCTCTGCGAAACGAGCGGATCCATCCGACCGGGGGTTTCGCGCGGTCACCGAACGGAGAAGCTCGGCGGGACGGCTCTGGAACGGGCATCGCATCATCCGCCAGTACTACGCGCGAGGTGACTCGTCGTCGACTGTCGCCGGCTTGTCCGAGGTTCCGCCCGCAGGCTTCTACTACGCCTCACCGGATCTCCGCGCGCTGACCGGGCGCGACCCGGTCGTTGCCGCGCTCTTCGAGACGCTCACCTTCGCGGGCACGATCGCCGAGAGCGGACTGGCGCAGCCGCATGAGCTGCGCGCGGTCATCGGGGTGCCCGACGGGACGCGCCGGCTCGCTCGGGTGACTGGGTTCGGCCCAGATCCGCTCAGGCTGTCCCGAGGGAACCCCGGGCTGGATCGGGCGGTGATGACCGCGGTAGCGGCCGTCATCTGGATTCCGGCCACAACCCTGATCGTGGTCCTCGTCCGCCTGTCGGCTCGGCGGCGGCATCGGCGCGGGCAGGCATTGAGATCCCTCGGTCTCTCACGCGCCCTCGTCCGTCGCATCGCGGGCCTAGAGGATGCCGTGGTCGCCGTCCCCTTCGCCCTTGTGGCGACTATCGGCTACCGGATCTGGGTCCACCACGTGACCCGCATCCCGGGCACCGAGTGGGGCTACTTCCCAGACGACGCCGATCCCGGCCTGCTCGCCCAATTGGTGGTCGTCGCATGTATCGGCGCTGCGGCCGCACTGATTGCAGCCTCCGGCTTCAGCGAGACATCCCCACCAGCCGAGCGGAGGGGGCCCGCTTCGTCATCCCGGATCAGCACGATGGGCCTCGTCGTCATGGGCGCCGGGCTGTGCTACCTCGCCGGAATGCAGGCGCTGCCAGAGTTCAAGCCAGAGGTCGCGCAGTTCGTTGTCCTCGGCATGTGGGTCGCCGATGCGCTGGTAGCCGTCGGCTTGGCGCTTTCGGGCCCCCACCTGATCGGGAGGCTCTTCAGACTTCTCGCCGGCCGGGTCAGGTCCGGGGGAGTTCTGGTCGGGCTGCGGCGTGAGGCGAGTGGATCGTCGACCAGTCTGCGCCTGGGTGCGTTGCTCGCCGTCGTCGTCGTCTTGTTCATCGGACTGCTGTCGTTCATCAACCTGCTGCGCCATGGCGGCCACACCAATTGGGCAAAAACCCTCGACGTGGGCCAGCGCGTGCCCCTTGTCGTGAAGGACGGGAGCGGCACGCTCCGACTCAAGGACATCGCTGGCGTCGAAGAAGGAACCGGAGCAGTCCAGACCATGCAGGTAAGCCGGAAACGGGGCGACCTGCGCATTGTCTTCGGAAGCTGCGCCGATCTCGGACTGCTCGGCGGCGGCGAGCCGAAACACTGCAGCGGCGCGCCCCAGTGGATCGCCGTCGCCGGGGTTGCTAAGAAGAGCGCCCGACCGACCGGCTCGGTCAAGATTCCAGGCGGCGGGATCTACACGTTGCCGGACGACACATCGATCGCTGAACTCCCCAGCACCATGCCGCGCAATCTGGACGGAGCCCTGCTCCTGCCGAGTAGCTCGGCGCCAAGCGAGTCCACCGGCAACTCCGAATACCTGCTCCTCTCCACCAGCCACAACCTGAGCCTCACGGTCGCTCGACTCAGCGGCCTTGCCGCGGGAGTCACCGTGGACCTCGGAGAGCTCCGCCGGCTCGACCCCGACACCCAGGATTTCCGCGCCCACACGCAATGGCTCACCATCGGCGTCGCGCTCGCACTGGTCATCGGCGTGTTCGCGCTCTCGGCGGTCACCGCAGGTGAAGCAAGCGAGCGCCGCGACGGGCTCCGAGGCCTGCGACTCCTCGGCGGACCACCGAGAGAACTTCGACGCGCCCACCTCTGGTCGAACGGGGCGCCGCTCATCATCTTGGGCTGGACCGGGGTCGCCGCGGGCTGCCTGGCTGCCGGCGGACTACAAGCCTTCGACCCCCGTGCCCGAGTCGAGTACGGCATCGCTGCCGTGATCGCCGTCGTCGTCCTCGTCGTCGGACTCCTGATTGCTCTCGCGACCTACCCGAGCGCCCGACGAGGCGCCGCAACTGGATAGCCACTCGCCCTGTCGAAGGGACGCCGGGCCCGGGCGCCCGGGTGGGTGCCCGTCCGCCGGTGACGACGGTGGTGTGGGGGGCGTCGTGCCAGGGTTTCGAGTCGAGTCCTCAGACTGACAGGTCGACGATCACCGGCGCGTGGTCGGAGGGAAGTTTGCCCTTGCGCGCCTCGCGGTCGACGTAGGCGTCGTCGATGGTCAGGGTCGGGCTGGCGAGGACGTAGTCGATCCGCATGCCGAGGTCCTTGTGGAACATTCCGGCGCGGTAGTCCCAGTAGGTGAAGGGGCGGTCGTTCTTGCCCGGCCGGGCACGGACGTCGACAAGGCCGGTGGCGATCACGGCCTCCAGGGCACCTCGTTCTTCGGACGTCACGTGGGTGGAGTTCGCGAACGCGCCGATGTCGAACACGTCATCGTCGGTGCGAGCGACGTTGAAGTCGCCCATCACCACCTGGTGCTCGGCCGTGCCCTCGCCGAGCCGGTCGCGGAGCGCGTCGAGCCAGCTCAGCTTGTACGCGAACTGCGGATCGCCGAGCGACCGCCCGTTCGGCACGTACACGCTGGTCACGACGATCTTGCCGCAGCGGGTCGCGTCGGAGCACTTGGTCTCCTGCAGTGCCACCGCGTCGGGCGTGCGCGTCTCCAGCCAGTCCAGCAGTCGGGGGAGCCGCGCGCCGATCGAGTTCACGTTCCAGGTCGCGATCCGCATCCGCTCATTCTCCGTCGCCGGCCCAGGCGCCTAGCGCGTGCATCGTCTGCCGGGTCGCGGGGTACAGCTCCGACCAGACGGCGTACAGGTCGCGGTACCGGCGACTCCGCTCGGCGTCAGGCCGGACCTCACGATCGATCTGGGTCCAGTCGGTGTCCGCTCCCACCAGGCCGACGCCGATCGCCGCCAGCAGCGCGTCGCCGTAGCACGCGCCGATCGCCTGGCGCGGGATCTGCTGCGCCCGACCCGTGACTTCGCTGACGATGGAGGTCCACAGCGGAGACGAGACGCCGCCGCCCACGGCGACGATCCGATCAGCCGGCGCGTCCGCCGCCTCGAAGGCCTCCAGGATCTGCCGGATGCCGAACGCAATCCCCTCGTACGCGGCCCGGAACAGATGCGCCCGCGTATGCCTGAGCGTCAGCCCGGCGATGACGCCGCGCGCTTCCGGATCGAAGAGCGGCGTTCGCTCGCCGGCGAAGTACGGCAGCACGAGCAGGCCGTCCGCTCCCAGCGGGGTCGTGGCGGCCTCGGCCGCCAGGCTTGCGACGTCGTCGGCGCCAGTCAGCTGCCGGAGCCAGCCGGTCACGCTGCCCGCCGTTGCCGTGCCACCGGCGAGCAGGTGGGTCCCCGGCTCCACACCCGCCGTCGTCCACAGCGCCGGGCTCACCGCGTACCCGTCGAGTACCTGCACCGCGAACATGGTCGAGCCGTACATCAGCATCAGGTCGCCGGGGGAGCGGACACCGACGCTGAACGCCTCGGCAAAGGCGTCGATGGTGCCGATCCTCGCGATGGCGACGATCGCCGCGCCGCAGGTGCTGGAGGGGAACGCGGAGCGGGCGACTGCCCTCACGCCGCTACTCTCTGCGAAACGAGCGGATCCATCCGACCGAGGGTTTCGCGCGGTCACCGAACGGAGAAGCTCGGCGGAACGGCTCTGGAACGGCCATCGCATCATCCGCCAGTACTACGCACGAGGTGACTCGTCGTCGACTGTCGCCGGCTTGTCCGAGGTTCCGCCCGCAGGCTTCTACTATGCCTCACCGGATCTCCGCGCGCTGACCGGGCGCGACCCGGTCGTTGCCGCGCTCTTCGAGAAGCTCACCTTCGCGGGCACCATCGCCGAGAGCGGACTCGCGCAGCCGCATGAGCTGCGCGCGGTCATCGGGGTGCCCGACGGGACGCGCCGGCTCGCGCGGGTGACTGGCTTCGGCCCAGATCCGCTCAGGCTGTCCCCAGGGAACCCCGCGCTGGATCGGGCGGTGATGACCGCGGTAGCGGCCGTCATCTGGATTCCGGCCACAACCCTGATCGTGGTCCTCGTCCGCCTGTCGGCTCGGCGGCGACATCGGCGCGGGCAGGCATTGAGATCCCTCGGTCTCTCACGCGCCCTCGTCCGTCGCATAGCGGGCCTAGAGGTTGCCGTGGTCGCCGTCCCCTTCGCCCTGGTGGCGACCATCGGCTACCGGATCTGGGTCCACCACGTGACCCGTATCCCGGGAACCGAGTGGGGCTACTTCCCACACGACGCCGATCCTGGCCTGCGCGCCCAATTGGTGGTCGTGGCATGTATCGGCGCTGCGGCCGCACTGATTGCAGCCTCCGGCTTCAGCGAGACATCCCCACCAGCCGAGCGGAGGGGGCCCGTCTCGTCATCCCGGATCAGCACGATGGGCCTCGTCGTCATGGGCGCCGGGCTGTGCTACCTCGCCGGAATGCAGGCGCTGCCAGAAATCAAGCCAGAGACTATGCAGTTCGTTGTCCTCGGCATGTGGGTCGCCGATGCGCTAGTAGCCGTCGGCTTGGCGCTCTCGGGCCCCCACCTGATAGGGAGGCTCTTCAGACTTCTCGCCGGCCGGGTCAGGTCCGGAGGAGTTCTGGTCGGGCTGCGGCGTGAGGCGAGTGGATCGTCGACCAGTCTGCGCCTGGGTGCTTTGCTCGCCGTCGTCGTCGTCTTGTTCATCGGGCTGCTGTCGTTCATCAACCTGCTGCGCCATGGCGGCCAGACCAATTGGGCAAAAACCCTCGACGTGGGCCAGCGCGTGCCCATTGTCGTGACGGACGGGAGCGGCACGCTCCGGCTCAAGGACATCGCCGGCGTCGCAGAAGGAACCGGAGCAGTCCAGATCATGGAGGTACACCGGAAACGGGGCGACCTGCGCATTGTCTTCGGAAGCTGCGCCGATCTCGGACTGCTCGGCGGCAGCGAGCCGAAACACTGCAGCGGCGCCCCCCAGTGGATCGCCGTCGCCGGGGTTACTGAGACGAGCGGCCGACCGACCGGCTCGGTCAAGATTCCAGGCGGCGGGATCTACACGTTGCCGGATGACACCTCGATCACTGAACTCCCCAGCACAATGCCGCGCAGTCTGGACGGAGCCCTGCTCCTGCCACGCAGCTCGGCGCCAAGCGAGTCCACCGGCAACTCCGATTACCTGCTCCTCTCCACCAGCCACAACCTGAGCCTCACCGTCGCTCGACTCAGCGGCCTTGCCGCGGGAGTCACCGTGGACCTCGCAGAGCTCCGCCGGCTCGACCCCGACACCCAAGGTTTCCGCGCCCACACGCAATGGCTCACCATCGGCCTCGCGCTCGCACTGGTCATCGGCGTGTCCGCGCTCTCGGCGGTCACCGCAGCCGAAGCAAGCGAGCGCCGCGACGGGCTCCGAGGCCTGCGACTCCTCGGCGGACCACCGAGAGAACTTCGACGCGCCCACCTCTGGTCGAACGGGGCGCCGCTCATCATCCTGGGCTGGACCGGGGTCGCCGCTGGCTGCCTGGCTGCCGGCGGACTACAAGCCTTCGACCCCCGTGCCCGAGTCGAGTACGGCACCGCTGCCGTGATCGCCGTCGTCGTCCTCGTCGTCGGACTCCTGACTGCCCTCGCAACCTACCCGAGCGCCAGACGAGGCGCCGCAACCGGATAGCCACTCGCCCTGTCGAAGGGACCCCGGGCCCGGGCGCCCGGGTGGGTGCCCCTCCGCCGGTGACGACGGCGGAGTGGGGAGCGTCGTGCCAGGGTTTCGAGTCGAGCCCTCAGACTGACAGGTCGACGATCACCGGTGCGTGGTCGGAGGGAAGTTTGCCCTTGCGCGCCTCGCGGTCGACGTAGGCGTCGTCGATGGTCAGGGTCGGGCTGGCGAGGACGTAGTCGATCCGCATGCCGAGGTCCTTGTGGAACATTCCGGCGCGGTAGTCCCAGTAGGTGAAGGGGCGGTCGTTCTTGCCCGGCCGGGCACGGACGTCGACAAGGCCGGTGGCGATCACGGCCTCCAGGGCACCTCGTTCTTCGGACGTCACGTGGGTGGAGTTCGCGAACGCGCCGATGTCGAACACGTCATCGTCGGTGCGAGCGACGTTGAAGTCGCCCATCACCACCTGGTGCTCGGCCGTGCCCTCGCCGAGCCGGTCGCGGAGCGCGTCGAGCCAGCTCAGCTTGTACGCGAACTGCGGATCGCCGAGCGACCGCCCGTTCGGCACGTACACGCTGGTCACGACGATCTTGCCGCAGCGGGTCGCGTCGGAGCACTTGGTCTCCTGCAGTGCCACCGCGTCGGGCGTGCGCGTCTCCAGCCAGTCCAGCAGTCGGGGGAGCCGCGCGCCGATCGAGTTCACGTTCCAGGTCGCGATCCGCATCCGCTCATTCTCCGTCGCCGGCCCAGGCGCCTAGCGCGTGCATCGTCTGCCGGGTCGCGGGGTACAGCTCCGACCAGACGGCGTACAGGTCGCGGTACCGGCGACTCCGCTCGGCGTCAGGCCGGACCTCACGATCGATCTGGGTCCAGTCGGTGTCCGCTCCCACCAGGCCGACGCCGATCGCCGCCAGCAGCGCGTCGCCGTAGCACGCGCCGATCGCCTGGCGCGGGATCTGCTGCGCCCGACCCGTGACTTCGCTGACGATGGAGGTCCACAGCGGAGACGAGACGCCGCCGCCCACGGCGACGATCCGATCAGCCGGCGCGTCCGCCGCCTCGAAGGCCTCCAGGATCTGCCGAATGCCGAAGGCAATCCCCTCGTACGCGGCCCGGAACAGATGCGCCCGGGTGTGCCGAAGCGTCAGCCCGGCGATGACTCCCCGCGCTCTCGGATCGAAGAGCGGCGTTCGCTCGCCGGCGAAGTACGGCAGCACGAGCAGGCCGTCCGCTCCCAGCGGGGTCGTGGCGGCCTCGGCAGCCAGGCTTGCGACGTCGTCGGCGCCAGTCAGCTGCCGGAGCCAGCCGGTCACGCTGCCCGCCGTTGCCGTGCCACCGGCGAGCAGGTGGGTCCCCGGCTCCACACCCGCCGTCGTCCACAGCGCCGGGCTCACCGCGTACCCGTCGAGTACCTGCACCGCGAACATGGTCGAGCCGTACATCAGCATCAGGTCGCCGGGGGAGCGGACACCGACGCTGAACGCCTCGGCAAAGGCGTCGATGGTGCCGGCCACGACCGGCGTTCCGATCGGCAGCCCGGTCGCCGCGGCCGCCTCGGCGTGCACCCGGCCAACCACCTCCGACGGCCAGACCGGTTCGGGCAAGGGCAGCTGCCGGCAGATGTCCTCGGCCCACGCCCGCTGCCAACCGAAGGCGCCGGTCGCGTACAGCGGGTCGCATTGGCTTGCCGAGTGGTGGTCGATGCTGTCCACTCCGGTGAGCTTCGCGATGACGTAGGAGTGGCAGCCGTACCAGTGGGACGCTCGCTGGAACACGTGCGGCTCGTTCCGGAAGACCCATTCCAGTTTGGGTCCGAGCGCCTGGCTGCTGAGGTGTTTGCCGCAGCACGCGAGGATCGCGTCGCGGCCGTACCGCTCGGTCAGCAGGTCGATCTCGGCGCCCGCCCGAGTGTCGATTCCGTACAGGATCGCGGGCCTGAGTGGGTGCAGATCCTTGTCGCAGAGGACCAGATCCGGACCGTTGCCACTGATCCCGACGCCG
This sequence comes from Propionibacteriaceae bacterium, assembly GCA_044225235.1. Lineage (GTDB taxonomy): Bacteria > Actinomycetota > Actinomycetes > Propionibacteriales > Propionibacteriaceae > Microlunatus. The sequence goes on from JBGAIX010000007.1 coordinate 149,251, forward strand.
ACGATCGGGCCTGGCGCGGCGGCGGCCAGTTCCCGGCACACCGCGCGGACCTCGGCCCACCAGATCCCCTCGGCGTCCATCTCCGCCCAGCCGGGCCGCGGCAGTGAGAGTTCGTGGGAGCGCTGGGCGGTGGCGATGACGACGCCGTCCGCGCTCACGAGGACGGCCTTCGTGCTGGAGGTCCCGATGTCGAGCCCTAGCACCACCTCCACGTGGCCCAACCTAGTGCCGGACCGGCCGTTCCCGCGGCTGCCGTATCGGACGATCGGGGCGACCGGGATACTCCTCGCATGGCCGCTTCTCGCCCGCTCCGTGTTGTCGTCGCCGGTGGCGCCGGCGCTGTCGGCTCCGAGGTTGTCCGGGCGCTCGGGCCCAGCGGCGCCGAGGTGGTGGCTGCCAGCCGTCGAACCGGCTTCGATCTCGTCAGCGGGGAGGGAGTCGTGGAGACGATCGCGGGCGCCGACGTCGTCGTGCAGTGCGCGATGAGTCCCCGGCGCGCCAGGGCAGTGGAACTCGACGGCACCCGTCGGATGATCGATGCGCTGCGGGCCGGCGGGAAGAACGCTCACCTGATCTACATCTCGATCGTGGGGTGCGATCGAATCCCGTACTCCTATTACCGGGTCAAGCACGAGACCGAGCGACTGGTGGAGCAGAGCGGGCTGCCGGCGACGGTGGTGCGTGCGACGCAGTTCCATAGCCTCGTCGCGGCCTTCGCCAAAGCGGTCGGCGGACGCGGGCCCCTTGCGCTCTTTCCTGGCCTGGCGTTTCAACCGGTCGAGACGCGCTGGGTCGGCGAACGGCTCGCCGAGCTTGCGCTGGCCCCCGCCCCGCCCGGCTACCGGCGAGCCACCGACCTCGGCGGACCCGACCGGGTCGAGTTGAGCGAGGCGATTGCCGCGGTTCGGGCCCGGGCCGGCAAACGTCCTGCCCGCCTGATCAGGCTGCCGCTGCTCGGCGGCACCCTGCGCGCGTTCGGGAGTGGCGCTAGCCTTCCCGGCGCCGACGCCGAACTCGGCGGCTGCTCGTTCGCCGAGTGGTTGGAGCCCTGAGGACGTTCGGGTCGGGCGCTGCCTTGCTTGACCGCCCCGTCGCGCCGTCCCTAGAGTTTCGCCGAATACTCTCGGGGTCGAATTATCTTCTCGCCGAGAGGACGACTGCGTGGAGGGCGCCAGGCTGTCCCGTCGCACCCTGCTGGCGGCGGGTGCCGCAGCCGCCGGGGCGGGCGCTTTCGCCGGTGTCTCGAAGCCCGCTGCTGCCAAACCGACACCGGTGACGGCCGGCGCTGCGGACTCTCTGCAGGGCGCGCAGGCGTACCTGCAGCAGGTGCTCGAGGCGCATCACGCCTCGGGCCCTCGGCTCGTCCAGAGCTTCTCCGATGAGGCCGGACTCGGCGATGTCGGCTACGTCTACGACAACGCTCTGGCTGCCATCGCGCTCGTTGCGCGCGGCGACGCCGGCCGGGCAGCGGCGATCGGCGACGCCCTCATCTACGCGCAGACCCATGACCCGGAGTTCACCGACGGCCGGCTGCGCCGTTCGTACCACGCGCGGACCTTCGTCGACGCGGCGACGGGCTCGGTTCAGCTCACCGGGGCGGGCACATCGGTCGGCGACCTCGCCTGGGTGGGCATCGCCTGGGCCCAGCTCGCGCACCGCGCCCGCCAACCGCGGTTTCTCCAAGCGGCGCTGCGGGTCGCCGCCTGGATCGAGCAGAACGCCCGCTCGACCGGCCGTCTGGGCGGCTACCTCGTCGACGGCAGCGGCACGCCGTACACCTCGACCGAGCACAACATCGACCTGTACGCGTTCTTTCTGCTTCTCGCGCGCCTGACCGGGGACGCCGCTTGGCGCGAACGGGCGGCGTGGGCGTGGGGTTTCGTCGCGCATGCCTGGAACGCCGACCAGGGCTTCTTCTGGACCGGATCCGATGACGGTGAGAAGCCCAACACGGATCCGCGGCAACTCCCTCTGGACGTCCAGACCTGGTCGTGGTTGGCCGCTCGGAAGCCCGGGTTCGCTTCGGCGCTCGACTGGGCGCTGGGGAACCTCGCGACGACGGATACCCCGACCCGGACCAACTCGGCGCTGACCGGGAACCAGACGGTGACGGGGGTTGCCTTCGGGAGCGGCAGCCTGCGGGCGGACGTCGACCGAGCGATAGGCGACCAACCGTCGTCGCTGCGACCCGACACCGGTGCCGTGTGGTTCGAGGGGAACGGTCAGCTCGCGCTCGCACTCACGAGCCGTGGGAGGACTGGCGACGCTCCGGCCGCGGATCGGCTGCTGACCGCGATCCGGTGGGCTCAGCAATCGCTTGGTCGCGGCCAACTCGTCGGCGGGCGGCGGATCGAAGGCGGCATCGTGGCCGCAAGCTCGCCGATGGACACCGGTTTCGGCTTCGGCTACTTCCCGCACCTGCACGTCGGCGCAACCGCCTGGTACGTGCTGGCCGCCGCCAGGATCAACCCGTACCTGCTGCCGTAGCCCCGCGGCGGGCGGACTGTGAGGCCCCGCGGGGTCCAGCCTTAGACCCGCAGCGCCTTGACCTCGGCCAGCAGTTTGCCCATGGTGTCCTTTGCGTCGCCGAACAGCAGGGTGGTGGTGGGCTCGAAGAGTAGTTCGTTCTCGATTCCCGCGAAGCCTGGCCGCATCGAGCGCTTCATGAAGACCACCTGGCGCGCTTCGTTCGCGTGCAGGATCGGCATTCCGTAGATCGGTGCGCCCGGCGTGGTCTGCGCGGCCGGGTTGACGACGTCGTTCGCCCCGACCACCAGCACGACGTCGGCCTGCTTGAAGTCGGGGTTGATGTCGTCCATCTCGCGCAACTGCGAGTACGGCACCTGGGCCTCGGCGAGCAGCACGTTCATGTGTCCTGGCATCCGACCCGCGACCGGGTGGATCGCGTAGTCCACCCGGGCGCCGCGCTCGATGAGTACGTCGACCAGCTGGCGCAGGGTGTGCTGGGCCTGGGCGACGGCGAGGCCGTAGCCCGGCACGATGATGATGCGCTCGGCGTAGCTGAGCAGGATCGCCACGTCGGAGGGCCCCGCCGACTTCACCGGGCGGTCGCTCTGGGTAGTCGCGCCGAGTGTGGATCCGCCCTTGAGCGCCCCGAACAGGGTGTTCAGCAGCGAGCGGCCCATCGCGCTGGCCATCAATCGGGTCAGCAGCGTTCCGGCGGAGCCGACCAAGGTGCCGGCGACCAGCAGCAGCGTGTTCTCCAGTACGTAGCCCGAGGCGGCGACAGCCAGGCCGGTGAACGCGTTGAGCAGGGAGATGACGATCGGGACGTCGGCGCCGCCGACCGGCAGCACCAGCAGCGCGCCGAGGCCGAGACCGACGATGAGCAGCGGCACGGCGAGGGCGAGGGACGGCGCCAGCACCAGGCCGACGCCAAGAGCTAAGGAGCCGATCAGAGCGCCGCCGTACACGAGCGGGTAGCCCGGGAAGACCACCGGACGGGTCGTCATCAGCTCCTGGAGCTTCAGGAAGGTGACCACCGAGCCCGCGAAGCTGACCGAGCCCACCAGGATGGTGAATGCCGTCGCGACCAGGGTGAACGTGGCGGGTTTGCCGTCCAGCGCCTCGTTCAGCTCAATCAGCGCCACGATGGCCGCGGCCCCGCCGCCGACCCCGTTGAACAGCGCGACGAGCTGCGGCATCTGCGTCATCTTGACCCGGTACGCCCCGAGGACGCCGATCGCGGTGCCCGCGGCGATGGCGATCAGGATCGGGACGACGTGGTCCAACGTGCCCGTCAGGAAGACCACCGCGCAGGCCAGCACGGCACCCGCGGCGCCGATCAGGTTGCCGCGCCGGGCGGTCCGGGGAGAGGACAGGCCCTTCAGCGCGACGATGAAGCAGACAGCGGCGACCAGGTAGCCGAGCTGCGCCCAGGTCGGCGTCACGCGTCGAGCTCCTTGCGCTCGGCCGGGTCGATCTGGCGCTTCGGGCGGGAGAACATCAGCAGCATCCGGTCGGTGACGACGAAGCCGCCCACCATGTTGATCGCGGCCAGCACCACCGCCACCAGCGCGAGCGCGAGCACCGGAGTCGAGTCGGCCGATCCCGCGACGAGGATCGCGCCGACCAGGATGACCCCGTGGATCGCGTTCGCGCCCGACATCAGCGGCGTGTGCAGGGTCGAGGAGACCTTGGAGATCACCTCGACGCCGACGAACACCGCGAGCACGAAGATGGTCAGCCAGACCATCGCCTCACTCACTGGACACTCCTTTCGGACCCGCCGCGTGACGCGGTGCTCACGAGCGCACCACCTCGCCGGCCCGGGTGACGCACATTCCCGCCACGATCTCGTCGTCGAAGTCGGGGTCGAAGGCACCCTCGCGGGTCATCAGCGTGATCACGTTCACCACGTTCTGGGCGTAGAGCCGACTGGCCGGCGCGGGCATCTGGCTCGGCACGTTCGAGCCGCCCCAGAGCTGGACGCCGCCGACGCGGACCACCTTGCCCGGTTGCACCCCTTCGACGTTGCCCCCGGAGTCGGCGGCCAGGTCGACCACCACCGAACCCGGCTTCATCTGCGCCACCATCGCAGCCGTGACCAGCACCGGAGCCTTGCGTCCGGGAACTGCGGCGGTGGTGATCAGCGCGTCGGCGGCGGCGACGTACGGGGCGAGCAGTTCCTGCTGCATCCGTCCGCGCTCCTCCGTCATCTCGCGGGCGTAACCCCCGGAGCCTTCGAGGGTGGGCAGCTGCAGGTCGATCGCCTGGGCGCCCATCGAGCGGATCTCCTCGGCCGCGGCGGCGCGGACGTCGTAGCCCTTCACCACCGCGCCCAGTCGGCGACAGGTCGCGATCGCCTGTAGGCCGGCGACGCCGGCACCGAGCACCACCACCTGAGCGGGGCGGATGGTGCCGGCAGCGGTCATGCTCAGCGGAAAGAACTCGCGCAGCCGTCCGGCCGCGACGACGGCGGCGCGGTAGCCAGCGACCAGCGACTGCGAACTGAGCGCGTCCATCGCCTGGGCTCGCGAGATCCGCGGCACGTACTCCATGCCGAAGGTGAGCAGCTGGCGTTCGCGGCGCAGCTCGGTCTCCTCTTCGCGTCCAGCGAGCGGATAGAACGAGAGGGTGGCGGCGCCGTCGGGCAGCTCGGCCAACGCTGCCGCGGGGAGTGGCTGCACGCTCAGGGCGAGGGTGGCGTCGGCGAACGGATGGTCCGAGACCTCCGCGCCCGCGTCGGCGTACTCGCGGTCAGCCATCAGCGAGCTCGCACCGGCGCCGCGCTCAACGGCCACCTGATACCCGAGGCCGGTCAGCTTCGCGACCAGCGAGGGCACCAGCGCCACCCGCGCCTCACCGTCGGCCGATTCCCGGGCTACAGCGATGCGCACGACACGAACCTAGGGGGTGCCGCTGGTTCCGTCTGCATCGCCACGCCTCAGGCCAGCCGGCCCGGGCTCGGCGTCGCTGAGCGGTGGGACGTCTCGCAGCAGTCTCCGGAGTCGCCAGCCGTGCACCACGCGATAGGGGAAGCGCGCCCGGCGCGCGGAGCGGGCGATGACTGCCGTCGGCAGCGGCCGGGTCGAGCACACCACCAGCACGTTGCCGAACCTGTGGCCGCGCAACGTCGGGGTCTCGGTGCAGATCAGCGCGTGCGGGAAAGCGGGGACCAGCCCGGCCAGCACGCGTCGCGCGTACAGCATCGGGCCCCGGTCCAGCAGATTGACGATGACCAGCGCGTCCTCGGTCAGCGCCGCGCTGAGCTCGGCGGTGAACGCCGTCGTGGTGAGCTCGGCAGGGGTCCGCAGGCCGACGAACGCGTCGATCACGGCGATGTCGGCCGAGCCGCGCTGCAGGCTGCGGACGCCGGTGCGCCCGTCGAGGGTGCGCACCTCGATCCCGCTCGACGGCGGCAGCGGAAGGTTGCTCGCGACGAAGTCGACCAGGTCGGTGTTCGGCTCGAAGACGACCTGGTGCCATCCGGTGCGGCGTGCCGCGACGTACCGCGGCAGGGTCATCCCACCGCCGCCGATGTGGACGACGCCGCGCGGCTGGTCAGTCCCGACGGTCACCGGGAACGCGGCGTCGATGAACGACGCCATCCGCTCCACGTAGTCCAGGTCGAGCCGGGTCGGATCGTCGAGATCGACGTAGGACTGGTCAGCGCCGTCGACGCGGAGGGTGAAGGCTCTCGGCCGCGCGCGGTCGGGAATCAGCCGCGGCACCGCGTCGCCGGGGTGCAGCACGATGTCTCCGCGCTGAACCCTCGCCACGGGCGGACTCTACCGAGCGTCCGGAACCCGGAGGCGGATCCGCGGGGATCAGCTGGCCTGCAGGGCGGCACGGGTGCGGGCGCGGACGATCCGGGCGGCCCGGCGCGGCGTTGCGAGCCGCCAGCCGGGGGCCCGTGGGGGCTCCACCGATTCCCCCCACATCCAGGCCGAGACCAGCGCCATCAGCGCGAGCTGCCAAGCCGGCGCGACCAGCGGCAGCAGCATCAGGGCCCAGCACGACCCGAAGCACCAGCCACCCTTCGCGAGTCCGAAACGTAGGGCGTCGCGATCGGCGCGGCGGCCGAACGCGGCCAATGGCGGGTGCCGGTGGTGGCGGTTCAGGCTGCGTTGCTTGGCGGGGCTGAACTGCCAGATCGTCGCGACAGCGAACGCCGCGCCCACCGCAGCCGACGCGGGGAGCGCCAGACGTAGCGCGCCCGCGACGACGATGAGCAGCAGCGATCCGGCGGCCCAAGCCGCCCCGTACCCGAGGGCCAGAAGCGCCGAGCTGCGGCGGCGCCGGCCCGGCAGGCTGCGGGCGTGGACGTGACGGAGGGCCGGCAGCAGCAGTGGCGCCATCATCGCGACGAGCATCAGCAGCCAGCCGAGCAGGGTCAACGGGCTGGCCGCCGGACCCGACCCCGCCGGCAGAGCACCCACCCCATGAGCCCCATGTCCACCGATCCCCGGTGCGCCGCCGGTGGCCGGGATCGATCCCGACGGCGCCGAGTGTGCGATCACCAGCAGCGCCCAGGCGGTCGCGGTCACCGCGACCACCGGGGCGCGCAAACGACGCCGCTCGGCTGCCTCGGCGGTGGTCATGCCCGTGCTGGTGCGGGCCGCGCCGTCAGTCGCCCTGGCGGAAGACGCTGACCCGGCCGACGGTCACCTCGGGATGCTCGGGCCGGTCGCTCGCCGGCACCAGCCGGACGGGCAGCGTCTCCACGTCCAGTTGGTCCTCGCTGTCCATGGCGTCGACGATGCCGGTGATCTCCAGGACGTAGGTGAGGCCCTGGCCGCCGTGCTCGGCGTCCGGATCGCTCGCCTCCGCCAGGCCGAACGGCGCGACCGTGCCGGCCAGTCGCTCCGGGTGGTCGGCCGCGTCCTCGCCCTCGGGCACCCCGACGTACACGTGGAAGGCGGTGACGTCGGACGGACCGCGGACGTTCTCCAGATTCAGGAACACCCGGTCAGGCGGCGGCGCGTCGGCCTCCGCGGCGGGCCCGCCGCGGCGCGGTCGCAGCGAGGTGGCGACCTTGCGCCGCATCGTGGTGTCCATCCGGACGGCGGTCTGCGCCTCGCCGCCGCCGACCGACACGGACTCGTCGTTGGCCCCGACCAACTCGACGTTCCTGGCCACGGCGTCCTCCTCCGGTTGTGCTGCACGGCGGCGCCGTTGCCGGGCCGGGGTGGGCGGAAGCGGTACTCCGGCGGGATCGAAGTCGTCGTAGGTGTAGCCGAGTGTGCTGATGCTCGTCATCTCGGCAGGCGTGTACGTCCAGGTGCTGCCGTCGGGCATCGGCATCGCGAAGCCTCTGCCCCCGACGCTACTCGGGCCGCCCAGCCAGTCCGGATCGTTCGGGTCGGTGTGGGTGGCGAGGGACTGGTTCCACGATTCCCAGAGCCGGTCGATGTTGGCGTGGTGCAGCCAGAAGATCGGGTCGAGTCCGGCCGTGTTCGGGTCGGTCATCAGGCCGCGCAGCCCCGGATCGTTCGGGTTGGCCGGATCGGCGCCGCCGACCGCGACGTGCACGATGTCATGCGGCTGCGACTCCAGCGCGCCGTGCACCGGCCCGCCGTGGGAGAAGCCCGTGTCGACGCCGCCGAAGCCCGGGCTGCCACCGGAGGAGACGCCGGTGAAGTCCGGCTCCTGCATCGCGTCGAGGTTCACCCAGTTCATCGGCACGAAGACGTCGCCGTTGTTGCTCGGCCCGTAGCGCTGGGTGACGAAGAGCGGATTCGGTCCGTCGCCGGGCCAGTCCTGGCTGGCGAAGGCGGGGGGGAGCTCGGCCTCGTTCGGTTTGAAGTAGTTCCAGTACGGGAGCGCCCAGTCGGCCGGGCCGCCGAGCGGGATGATCGAGTGCCGGATGTTCGCCTCCAGCGCGAGCACGTAGCCGCGGTGCCACGGCAGAAAGTACCAACTGCCGTGCTGACACTGCCTCCAGAAGGTCGCCACCTGCTGCTGGGTCGGGGGCTGGTCGGTGTTGCTGAGGTAGCCCACCCGCTGCCAGCGCGTGGCGTTGAAGCCGTGGATGGCAGCGTAGAAGCGCCAGCTGACGAGGTTGTTGAGGGGACGCGACTGCATCGCCTGGACGCCTCGCGCGTACCAATAGATCGGCTCGGCCCAGGTGCTGCCGAGGTCCCACACGTTCTGCCGCGTGTACGTCATCGTCGCGACTCCTTCGTCATGCTCGCGGTGGATTGCGAGACGAAGGCGCCGACGGTAGAGAGCGCGTCCCGGTCGCTGCAGGCCCGGTGCCTCCGTGACGCAGGTCACATCGTGGCACCCGCTGCAGGCGACCCGCCAGACCAAATGTCCGGTGCCAGCACAAATGTGACGGTCAGCCCGCCGTGCCTACCGCGTGTGCTCCGTGCCCGACCAGGCGCCGCCCACCATCACGCCGATCGGCCGCAACGTGTCGTCGAGAACGACGAGGTCCGCTCGGCCTCCGACGGACAGGTCGTGGCCCGCAAGTCCGAGGGCGCGGGCGGGGTTGGTCGACGTCTGGCGGACGGCGGTGAGGAGGGCGGCGTCGTTCGCACCGCCGTAGGCGAACGCGTTCCGGAAGATCCGGTCCATGGTGGCCGTGCTGCCGGCGATCGTGTCCCGGCCTGCGAGCGGGGCGACTCCGCCGGACACCTCGATCGCGGCGGCGCCCAGCCCGTAGCTGCCGTCGGACCTTCCCGCTGCGGCCATCGCATCGGTGACCAGCGCGATGCGCTGCGGTGCAGTGGCGGCAGCCACCGTGCGGTAGAGGGCGGGATGGACGTGCACGCCATCGAGCACCAGTTCCAGGGCGACCCGGTCGTCCTCGATCAGCGCCACGGACGGGCCGGGGTCGCGGTGATGCATCGGACGCATGCCGTTGAACAGATGAGTCGCGACGGTCGCTCCGGCATCGATCGCGTGCCGGGTGACGTCGTAGCTCGCGTCGGTATGGCCGATCGCTGCGACTACGCCGCTGCCGACGAGACGACGGATGGCGTCTGCTGCGCCGGTGCGCTCGGGGGCGAGGGTGACCATCCGCAGCGCTCCCCGGCCCGCGCGGATGAGCGCGTCGAACTCGGCCGGCTCCGGGTCGCGGAGGACATCGACCTGATGGGCCCCGGCCCGGGCCGCGGAAAGCCACGGGCCCTCCAGGTGGACCCCGGCGATCACTCCCTCGTCCGCCAGCGGCGAGAGCACGCCTGTGGCCTGCAGCAGTTCCTCGGCGCCGGCCGAGACGAGGCTGGCGAGCATGGTGGTGGTGCCATGCGCTCGATGAGCGGCGATCGCCCGCCGGTTCTCGGTCTGGTCAGCCCCGAAGGTGGCACCCCCTCCGCCGTGCACGTGCAGGTCCACGAATCCGGGCACGATCGTGCAGCCGTTGCGTACGGCGTCGGGTGCCGACGGCGGTCGGCCCTCGCCGAAGGAGGCGACCCGGTCACCGCTGATGGCGATCCATCCAGGCCGGTAGAGGGCGTCGGCTGCGACGACAGTGTCCGCCGCCAGCACGAACTGGCGCGGCGAGCCGCTCATCTGCCCGTCCCGGGTGTCGGCGGGCGTAGGCCGTCGAGCAGCAGCGTGATGACCTCACGGGATTCGGTGCGCCAGTTCGGGCGATCCTGGGCTGCGCCGAGCCCGTGCAGCACCATCAGCACCGCGCCCGCGCTGACATCGGACCGGATGGCTCCACGGGCTGCCGCCGCATCGACCATCGCGGTCACCGCCTGCTCGAAGGCGTCACTGCCCTCCGCGAAGGTGCTGGCGTCAGTGACGGCGACGAGGGTCCTGGCGAGTCCCTCGTGGGCATGGAGGTGATCGACCATCGCGTGCAGGAAGGCCGCCAACGCCTCCCCTGGCGGCAAGGTCCGCTGCAACTCCTCCGCGCGCTCACGCAACGCTGCGATTTCGCCCTCGTAGACGGCGGCGGCGAGTGACTCCCGGGTGGGGAAGTGCCGGTAGAGCGTCCCGGTGCCGACGCCGGCCCGGCGAGCGAAGTCGTCGAAACGGAGGTCCGCCTCGCCGGCCTCGAAGGCAGCCCTGGCGGCGGCGACGATGGCTTCGCGGTTGCGCCGGGCGTCTGCCCGCAGCGGCTTGGGATCGACCACACATCCTCCCGGGGCAACAGCGGAGGCGGTCTCCGGACCCAAGTGGAGGCGACTTCCATCTGGATGCTAGACCAGCGACGACGCCGCGCACGCGCGACGGCCGGCGTCGTGGTGGTCAGCGCACCTTGAGCTGCACCGAGTGGTATCCGGTGGCGCCGTCCGGGGCGGGTGGCGCGAACTCGGCGATCTGCAGCCGCCCGTCTGCGTCGGTGGCGCGCACGGTCAGGGTGTGGATGCCCGAGCTGGCCGGCCAGAGGTACCGCCACTGCCGCCACGTGTCCGGGCCGACCGTTTCGGCCAGATCGGCCTGCTGCCAGGGACCTTCGTCGACCTGCACCTCGACCTTCGAGATCCCGGTGTGCTGCGCCCACGCGACGCCGGCCACGGTCACCGTGCCGGGGTCGACGACCGGTTTGCTGGGGACGTCGATGCGCGAGCAGAGCTTGATCGGGCCGCGGGCCGACCAGCCGAGCGGCGTCCAGTAGCCGTCGTTCTTCTCGAACGTCGTGACCTTCAGTTCCCGCACCCACTTGGTCGCCGACACGTAGCCGTACAGGCCCGGCACGACGACGCGGACCGGGAAGCCGTGCTCGATCGGCAACGGCTCGCCGTTCATCCCGATCGCGAGCAGCGCCTCACGCTCCGGGTCGATGAGGGCCGACAGCGGCGTTCCGGCGGACCAGCCGTCATCGCTGATGCTGAGCACCATGTCGGCGTCGGCGGCTGGCCGGGCCTCGGCGAGCAACTCGCGCACGGGGTAGCCGAGCCAGAGCGCGTTGCCGATCAGGTCGCCGCCGATCTCGTTCGAGACGCAGGTGAGGGTGACCATGTGCTCGACGAGCGGCTTCGCGATGAGGTCGGCATAGCTGATCTCCACAGGATTCGCGACCATGCCGGTGACCTTGAGGGTCCAGTTCTCCGGCTGGATCACCGGGACCTGGAGTGCGGTGTCGATGCGGTAGAAGTCCGGGTTCGGTGTGACGTAGGGGCTGAGTCCGTCGACGGCGAAGTCGGCTCCGGCCGGCGGTGGGCCGGCGGGGACGGCGGGTCGGGGCAGCCCGAGCTTCTCCCGGGCGGTGTTCACCGCGCGCGCCGCCTGCCCGATCAGGCGTCCACCGGCGCCAGCGAGCACCGCGCCGGCCGCGGCAATCACGGCGATCCGCAGGAACTGTCGCCGCTCCGGTGAGGGCGCGCCCGACTGCAGCTCGGCATCCCGCCAGCGGCGCAGTCTCCCGATCAACGTGCTGAGCACCATGTATCCGATCGGCAGGCCGATCAGGGTGGGGAGGTAGCTGTTCACCGTGACGCTCGGCTGGCTCGCTACCCCGATGACGCCGAGGACCGCGATCACGGCGAACACGGCGGCACCGGCGAATCGGCGCCGCCATTCGAGGACACCGGCGAGCGCGCTGAGCGCGAGCACGCCGAGAACGATGATGCCGATCAGGACGGGCTTGTCGGCCGCGCCGAGCGTCTCCTTGCCGAAGTTGACCAGCGGCGCGGGCAGCAGATTGATGATCAACTCGCCGACCGCGGTCACGGGCGAGCCGAGCGGCGACACCAGCCCGGCGGCAAGCGCGGCGGCCCCCAACCCCGCCGCGCCGCCGAGCCCACCGCAGACCCAGGCCCAGCGACCGACGTGCGCCGGAGCGCTTACCCGGTCGGTCGGCTGGACGGTCGTCGCCACCGCCCCATCCTCCGTCGCCGGGACGGTGCCGGACAACGATCCCGACGGTTACGAGTGGCTGACGCGGGCCCGGTGGCTGATCGTGGCGGGGTGCGGCGGGATGGCCGAACGCGGTGCCGCGAGGCCATGTCATCAATTCGCGTGGCCGGAAGAGCCGAGTGGAATTTGCCCCGCTACGGGCGCGGGTCCGTGCGTTGAAGTGCGTTCCGTCGCGCCCGGCGAAATCGTCCGGAGCGAAACAGTTCACGTGTGAGGCTTGAGTTCATAGGCAACCTAGCCGGACTCGCCCGCCGACGTGGCACCATCCAAACCCAAAGCAAGGACCAACGCCGCCTACCTCAGTCGCCGCAAACTCGGCCCTCCCAAGCGGGCAAACCCGACGAGTGAACGACCCAAACCACGCGGGCAAGTTGACATGAGTCAACAGGATGCTTTCAGCGCCCGCTCAGAGTCTCACACGCCCAATGACGTACATGGAGCGCTCACGTCCGGGTAGGTAGCTTGACTCGAGCGATCGGCACCTTCGTCAGCGCGACCGAACGGCGCTGATCAAATCGCTCATGCGCTTGCGAGCCTCGCCGTCGGCGGTCATTCCCGCGTCCTCGTCGGCGTCGCGCCCGAGGGGATTCACGACCGACTGTTCTCCCTGGACGAAGAGCCCTTGACTGGAGATCAGCCGATAGTAGGGGGCGTCCGCTCTGGCGACCTGCTCGTTGAGGTCAGTCCATGACTGTCCAGCCGCTTCCACCTTGCGGCGCCGCTCCGAGGCCCCCTCTGCCTTGGACTGAATGAACCAGACAGACTTGGCATCCGGGAGGCGCATCTGATCCAAGCCTTTGGTCGGGTCGCTGCTGCCACCGAGGAACTCGACAACGATGTCGTCATCCTCACCGCCGTTCAAGTGTCCGCGAATGACCTCATCGACGTGCACGGTCACCCCGATCATAAATATGTTGTCCGTCGGAACCTCTCCCGTGACCTGTCGCGAAACTCCCACCTTCGCTACTGTGCCGACCACAACAGCGGATGAAGAGGCCGCGCCAGCACGTACGGAATCGAAGTAGGCGACTTCTCTGGCGCTCTCCGGGTATCTAAAGGCGGAAAGGAACTCAACGGAGTCGGAATCAAAATCATCAATTCCCGGTGTTCCGCCACATCCTGTGACCAGCGCAAGTGATGCGGCGACAAGCATCGCTGCTCGAACACGGTGTCCATTCATGGGCCTGCACTACTTTCCGCTCTGGAATGACTAGGAATACCAGATGTCGATGTGAGACTTGTTGTGGCTGGTGAGAGTCGTATTGCTGTAGGACGTGGCCGTCATGCAACTGTTTGCATTCTCTGTTGAGCCGAGAGAGTGGCGAAGGCCGAAGGAGTGGCCGATCTCGTGGCACAAGACTGGAGGTCTTGTGAGCCGTTGTATTGAATGGCGTGTCGTTCGCGAAGTAGCCGTTGAGGCGCAGCTTTTGTTGATCGCAACTCCGATATGGGCGCGATCCCGAGAACTCCGTGATGCAGTCGACCCAAACCGCTGACGCCATTATTGCCGTAGTCGTAGTCCGTCACCAACAGATCGAGGGTGGGGCTGGTCTTCTTTGTCGTGGTGACCACAGTAGCGGACTCGTAGTAATTCATCACCGACTGAGTCGCCGTGTCAATGCCCGGAATTTGGTTTCCAAGAGTTCCCTCAGGAATACCACTTGTGTGTGCCATTGTCGGCAAGACTGAGGCACGACCCCGAAGGCTCCGGAACAGACTCACAAGCGAGCGAGCCAAAGTTCTGCGCGCTCGCCGACCCCTCCCATCAATGCCATGAGCAAACCTGTGGCAAGCCCAGCAAGAACGGCCAAACGTCTTGGGCGGCTCACATCGTCCATTGCTTCTCTCCCCAGTTCACTCTGTGATTCTCGAGAACAATAGGTGGGGTCGAGCATCGCGTCAATAGGCCTGGTTGGCTTCATTGTTTTTCTCGTTGGGCAAATCGACTCACCAGATCTTCGGTGGGCAAGCCTCTGGCGGCCAAGATGCTCGATCAGCCTTCGGCGGTACGTCGTTCTACGTGGCCCGGGTTGGGTCCATCCGCATTCGGGTCGCGATGGCTATGTGGACGGCTTGGTTCAGCCTGCGGTCTCCGCCGCGATTGAGGCGGCGGCGGGCGGCGTTCCTGGAGAGAGGCTTGGAATGGGGTCACCCCAGCCAGACAGGCGAACGAGGTCTCCGACCAGGCCCGGCCCGGATGGGACCAGACCGCGAGGACTACGACTTGCCGTGACCGCTCCCATTCCGGTCCTATCGAGTAGACCTGCAGCTGGGCTGTCGGCGACGAGCTCGCTCATCTGGGGCCTGGTTGAGCTGAGTTGCCCATCAAGGGCAATTGCGCGCCTGGCCAGGCGCAGCGCCTCGGCTCGGGCGGTCGCCAGGCCGAGGGCCTCGCAGCGTGTTCGCCATCCGGTGATCTGGACGACCTGGCCAGCGGCCAACTGTCGACGGGCGTCGAGTCCGAGATCGGTCGAGCGGATCGGCCCGGTCAAAGCATTGATGGTTCCGGTGCGCTCAGAGCTCATGTGGTTGCCGGCCGCGACCAGGACCCCTAGGGCTGCTCGAACTCCCCCGCCGGAGCACGGATGCCGCAGTGCCTGACTTGGCTCAAACTTGTGCGCAGTTGCCGCGGCGTCCACGGCGGTGATCATGGTCCGGGCTTGGTCGTCGAGGGCGTGTCGGCTCGCGGGATGTGGTTGCCGGTCTACACGCGATGCTGCGGTAGGGCCGCAGGGTCTGCACGACCTTGGGACCGCTGAGCCGGTCCGGCGTTCGAGCCAGCGGCTGACCGTGAGCGCGGCCATTGCGATGGTGGGGTGGGCCTCGATCGAGTCCCGTCGATGGTGGTAGATCGGCCGGGCCCGCAGGTCGGACTTGGACATTCGGAACGACTTCTCGATCCGCCACAGCTGGTAGTGGGCGCCGAGCGCGAACTCCGGGGTCGGCGCGGCCAGGCTAGGAACCTAGCCCTTCAACCCGCCCAGCGCGCGGGCTTTGGCTTCCAGGTCGCGGTTGACCTGCCGGGTTGCGCAGTCGTCTGACGTTCGATTCTGGTGAGAATCTGTTTTGCGGTGTCGTCCTGGATGGAGCAGCGTTTTCGGCGGTTCCTGTCGTGGTCAAGTCCGCTTTTGCCTTGAGTCGCAGGCGCAGCGGGAGGCGCCGCAGTCGATGGCCTGGGGCCAGAAGCTCACCTCGACGAGCCTGCCGGAGTCGTCCATATCCGACGAAAGTGTTTCCCAGCCTCAGATTGTTGACGTAGCGGCGCCTGAAAAAATACCGTTGCGGCCCCGGGCTTCCGGCCCTCGAGGAGATTGGAGACAGATCGTGCGGAAGGGATTCCGAAGGACTGCAGCGCTATCGGTAGCGTCCGCGCTACTCGCAGTTCCGGCCGCCGTTGCCACGGCTGCACCCGCCGTCGCCGTGGGCGGGAATTGCAGTGCTGTGCGTCAAACCCTCCAACAAACGGGGCTGGACGCGTACCGCGCGCGGGCGAGCTGCTCTTCGCTCTCGGGCGACGCCAAGGCTCGCGCGAAGTTGGTGCGCAATGGTGGCCCAGATTATACGAGTTCTTGGTTCACCACCCTGAACAAGTACTACTACACGTCTTGGTACACCTGCTACGCAGGTTGCTACGCAACGTACGAAATCGCGCCGGTGTGACCCCTCGCACCTACCGAGGTCTCGGCGTGGGACATTGCTGCGCATGATCGAGTACCGCGATGTCACGGTCCGGTATCCTCACGCGCGGCTATTTCATGGCCTTGATCTCGTTGTCGATCAAGGCGCCACCTCGGTATTGGGCCCGAGCGGTTCCGGTAAAAGCACGCTGCTGCGTCTCGCGGCTGGGATCCAATCCCCTGACGCGGGCACGGTCGAGATTGACGGCGTCGCAGTCGAGCCAGTCTCCTGGCGGTCGGCCGGCGACTCGCGTGTCGCCGTCATCCACCAGGACTACCGCCTCGTCCCCTTTCTCTCCACCGCAGAAAACCTGCTGCTTGCGGCGGAGCTCCGCGAGGTTCCGGTCGGTTCGGAGCGGATAGAGGAGGTTCTCGACGCGGTTCATTTGGGGCCGGAGTTCGCCGCTCGGTACCCAGCGACGATGTCGGGCGGCGAACAGCAGCGCGTGGCGATCGCGCGCGCTCTGATGACGGGGTCCGCGGTGCTGCTCGCTGACGAGCCGACCGGGGCCTTGGACGCTGGCAACACACGGCGCGTCGCTGAGATCCTCGCCGGTTTGGGTGAGAGCGCGGGCATGACCGTTGTGGTGGCCACACATGACCCCATCGTCGCCGCCGCGATGACGGCGTGCATTGACCTCGGCGTGCTCCGCGGCGGTGACCTCGTTGGCGCGTAGCGTCCGGGGGCCGCGGCTGCTGAGTGCTCTGATCCGTGGGCAACGCCGCTCAATGCTCTCCTTCGCGCTGATGGGCGGCTTGCTCTTCGCCTCCGTACTCGGCCTCGGGGTGGTCAGAGACAGCAGCCTGAAGGCCATCGAGGACTCGGTACGCGCAGACCTTGGCCAGCGTCGCTACGCGCTCCAGGCCAGCGACCCGGCGGTGCAGCGGATTCTCGCCGCCGTGCCCGAGGCCGCGCCGGTGACTGACGACTCCGCGGAGGTGCGCGCCGGGGTGCTGTCGTCGGCGGCGCTGGTGCGTTCGACGTCAGCCGCAGACCTTTCCCTGGGTCTGGTGGCGGCGGGGCGTCGACCGCAGGCGGATGGCGAGATCCTCCTCACCAGGCCCATTGCCCAGGCCCTCGACATCGGCCTGGGTTCCCATGTCGTGGTTGTGGTGGACGGCCGGGAGTCACCGGCGACTGTGGTTGGTATCGGCGTCGACCCCGCGGACGCCGAGAATCGAGCCGCGATCAGGTTCCAGTCGGCACCAGTGGCCGCAACCCGCTGGCTGCTGGACGAGAACCCGTACTCGATCGAGGAACTCAGGCGGCCGCTTGACCGCCGCATCGCGACTTTCCAGTCGGTCGACGCGCTCGTCGAGGCGGCGCGGTCCGCGCCGCCGCGTTTCGTCAGCGCGATGCGCCGACTGCCGCTCGCAGCGGGCCTGCTGATGGCGGTCGTCATCGCTGCGCTCGTCGGAGTTTCAGCCCGACGTTGGGTCACGGACGTGCGCAACCTCACCGCGGCGGGATTGAGCCCGAGAGCCGCGTGGCGCGCCACGGCCGCCGCGGTCGCATCGGTGCTGCTGGCCGGCGAAGTCGTCGGTGGTGCCCTGGCGCTTTGGGTGCTGAACCTCACCAAGGCCGCGGTCTCGGGCTGGGTCGATCAGGCATGGCTCAGCCTCTCTATCCCCTGGCTGTATGCCGCGATCGTGCTGATAGCCACCATCGCGCTCGGTCTACTCGCTCCCGAGGTGGTGCGCCTGCTGCCGCGGCTCATGCCGTGGGTACGGGCGCGGCACCAGGCACGGCGGAGCACGGTGCTGTTGCCAATTGTCGCGGCAACCGTCGCCCTCGCCGCCTGGGGCGCCCTCGTCTGGATGAGTCGGCTCTCCGGGGCCTCGTTCCTGGTCGTGGCGCAAGTCGGCGCAGGTATCGCTTCGGTGGGGGCGCTCTCCTTTGTCGTCGGGCCGCTCGTCGGACGGCTCGCACCACCCGCCTCGAGGGCCCTGCTTGCGTCGCTGGGCGGACCGATGCGGACTGTGGTTGCAGCCGCTTCGGCCGTCGTCTTCCTCGGTGGTACCTACGCAGCACAGACGGTGTACGCCGCGAACGCGGGCGAGTCGATGGACAATCCCCTGCAGCCGGCGGGCTCGTTCGTCGTGAGCGAGGCCCCGGACGAGGTGCTGGCGGTGCTCACCCGAATCTATGCCGACCACGGCGGCCGCTCGGTCACGTCGTACGCGCTCCCGGACGAAACCAGCGAGCGTGTTCGCGTGTCTAGCCGCAGTCTCGTCACATGTATGGAGGAGTTGCGAGCGAGTGACCCGGCGGCCTTGCCCGAGCGGTGTTGGCCGCAGGACACGTCATCCCCGATCAACCAGGTCATGCTCGGGCCCGACGGCTCGACCGCTGAGGCGGATCCAGGGCTGCTCGGCGACGGAACGCTCGGCATCCTCGTCTTCGCTGCCGATGACGGGAAGGTGTCGCGCCTGGCTACGACGACTGCTCGACCTGGCCCCGGGCTGGGAGGTCTGCTGCCCGGTCTCGTCGTCGCGAGGGACAGCGCGACCGCGGCCGCCCTCTCGCTGCGTCCGAGTGGCAAGAGCCTGGTCGTGCTCCGCGACTTTTCGGACCTTTCTCCTCGGGACCGGGCCACAGTGCGTGCGGTGGTATCGCGTCTCGCGCCAGCTGCACAAACATCCGACGGCACCAATCCCACGGCCTACGACCGCCTCCGCTCCGTCGCCAACCTCTTCGCCGTCATCGCTGCTGTCGGCGCCGGCATCCTCGTCCTGCTGGGCGGGGGTGCAGTCGCACTCGCCAACGTGACCGCGCGCCGCGCCCTGGTGGATCTGGGCGCACTCCCTCGGCAGCGGCGCCGGCTCGTCGCCTTCTGGACGGTGCTACCCGTCGTGCTCCCCATCATCGCTACCGCCTTGTCCATCGCGACCGCGAGCGTGTTCGGCGGGCGCCATGCGGCGTCCTTCGGTTTGGGCTGGATCGCGCCGGGACTCGTGGCTCTCGCCGCCGGGGCTTGCGTCGGCGCGTTGGTGCTCTCCGCACCCCGCGAGCGCACGTAGCTGTCGTACTGCCCTCGCCGAGCGTGGGGGCATGGCGGAACGGTTCTGCCGAAGCGTGGGCCGCTAGCGGCGGACCGGCTCGCCCTCCTCGATCGCCCCGGCGAACTGGGAGTTGTAGAGGGCGAAGTACGCACCGCGCGCGTCGAGCAGCTGGTGGTGGCTGCCCTGTTCGACGATCCGGCCGTCCTCCATCACCAAGATCACGTCGGCGTCGCGGATCGTCGAGAGCCGGTGCGCGATCACGAAGCTGGTGCGGTCCGAACGCAGGGCCGCCATCGCGCGCTGCACCAGGACCTCGGTCCGGGTGTCGACCGAGCTCGTCGCCTCGTCGAGGATGAGCAGCGCAGGGTCGGCCAGGAACGCCCGGGCGATGGTGATCAGCTGCTTCTCGCCCGCGCTGATGTTGCTGCCCTCCTCGTCGATGACCGTGTCGTAGCCGTCGGGGAGGGCGTGCACGAACCGGTCCACGTACGTCGCCTCGGCCGCTGCGTGGATCTCGGCCTCCGAGGCGCCCGGCCGCCCGTAGGCGATGTTCTCGCGGATGGTTCCGTGGAACAGCCAGGTGTCCTGCAGCACCATGCCGATCTGGGACCGCAGGGCCGACCGGGGGACCGAAGCGATGTCCACGCCGTCGAGCAGGATGCGGCCTTCATCGAGCTCGTAGAAGCGCATGATCAGGTTCACCAGGGTCGTCTTGCCCGCGCCGGTCGGCCCGACGATGGCCACCGTGCTGCCCGGTTCGGCGACCAGGGAAAGGTCGCTGATCAGCGACTTGGCAGGGTCGTACGCGAACGAGATGTGCTGGAACTCGACCCGGCCGCAGGTCGGCGGCAGGACGTGGGCGTCTTCGGGGATCTGCTCCTCGGCATCCAGGACCTCGAACACGCGCTCGGCCGAGGCAACCCCGGACTGCAGCAGGTTCGCCATCGATGCCACCTGAGTGAGGGGCTGGGTGAACATCCGGGAGTACTGGATGAAGGCCTGGACGTCGCCGAGGTTCATCGCGCCCGTCGCGACCCGGAGGCCACCGACAACGGCGATCACCACATAGTTCAGATTCCCGATGAAGAACATCGTCGGCATGATCAGCCCGGAGACGAACTGGGCGCCGAAGCTGGCCCCGAAAAGCCGATCGTTCCGCTCGGCGAAGACCGCCTCGACTTCGCGCTGCCGGCCGAAGACCTTGACCAGCGACTGGCCGGTAAAGGCCTCCTCGATGTGGCCATTCAGTTCGCCGGTGGCCTTCCACTGCTGGATGAACAGCTTCTGTGATCGCTTCCCGATGGCAGCCGTCACTGCCACCGAGACGGGGATGGTCACCAACGCGATGATCGCCAACACGGGGGAGACGACGAACATCATCACCGTCACGCCGATCACGGTGAGCAACGACGTCAGCAACTGGCTCAGCGTCTGCTGCAGCGACTGGGCGACATTGTCGATGTCGTTGGTCACCCGGCTGAGCAGTTCGCCACGGCTGTGCCGGTCGAAGTAGCTGAGCGGCAGCCGATTGATCTTCGCCTCGACCTGATTGCGGAGCCGGAACACCGACCGCTGCACTGCGCCGTTGAGCAGGTAGCCCTGGAACCACAAGAACAGCGAGGCGATCAGGTACAGCCCGACGGCCAGCATCAGCAGGTCGCCGAGATGGCCGAAGTCGATGCCCTGGCCGGGGACGACATCCAGGCGCTGGACCAGATCGGCGAAGGTGTCGTTTCCTTGCGCCCGAAGGGACGCCACGACCTGTTCCTTGGTTGCACCGGCCGGCAGGTTCTTGCCGACCAGGCCGGTGAAGATCACGTCGGTCGCCGCGCCGAGGATCTTCGGGCCGACGACGCTCATCACGGTGCCGGTCACAGCCAACAGCAGCACGCCGGTGAGCACCGCGCGCTCGGGGACGAGGTGGCCGAGCAGGCGCTTCAGCGAGGGCACGAAGTTCAGTGACTTCTCGGCGATGGCTTGCTGCCCCCACATGCGGCTGCCCGGGCCGCTGCCGCCACCGCTCGGGCCGTACTTGGGTCGCTCCGGGGCCTTGGCGGGGCCGCCCGGCTGTCGTCCGTTGGTGCTCACGCGGCAGCCTCCTCGGCGCTCAGCTGGGAGTCGACGATCTCGGCGTAGGTGTCGCAGCGCTGCAGGAGTTCATCGTGGGTGCCGATGCCCACCACCTCCCCGTGCTCCAGCACGATGATCTTGTCGGCGTCGGCGATCGTGGCGACCCGCTGGCCGACGATCAGCACCGCCGCCTCCCGGGTTTCTCGCTTCAACGCTGCGCGCAGACGCGCGTCGGTCGCCACGTCCAGCGCCGAGAAGGAGTCGTCGAAGACGTAGATCTCGGGCTGCTTGACCAGTGCGCGAGCGATCGCCAGCCGCTGTCGTTGGCCGCCGGAGACGTTCGTGCCTCCCTGCGAGATCGGCGCCTCGAGCTGACCTGGCATCGCGCGGACGAAGTCCTCGGCTTGGGCGACCCGCAGCGCGTGCCACAGGTCCTCATCGTGCGCCTCCGGGTTGCCGTAGCGCAGGTTCGAGGCGACGGTGCCGGTGAACAGGAACGGCTTCTGCGGGACCAGTCCGATCCGGCTCCAGAGCAGGTCGGGGTCGCAGTCGCGGACCTCGACCCCGTCGACGCGTACCGAGCCTCCGGTCGCGTCGAACAGCCGCGGCACGAGTGAAATGAGCGTCGACTTGCCGGCGCCGGTGGAGCCGATGATGGCCGTGGTCTGACCTGGCTCGGCCGTGAACGTGATGTCCCGCAGCACGGGTGCGTCGGCGCCCGGATAGGTGAACTCGGTGTGCTCGAACTCGACCACCGAGTGCCGACTCAACGTCCTCACCGGGGCGGACGGCGGCACCACCGACGAATCCGTGCCCAGCACCTCCTGGATGCGTTCCGCGCAGACCGCCGCCCGCGGCGCGATCATCAGCAGGAAGGTCGCCATCAACACCGACATCAGGATCTGGACGAGGTAGGTGAGGAACGCCGTAAGCGCCCCGATCTGCATCTGGCCCGAGTCGACTCGCTGTGCGCCGAACCAGAGCACGGCAACGCTGGAGAGATTCAGCACCAGCATCACGACCGGGAAGATCGACGCCATCAGGCGCCCGACCGAGGTGGCGGTGCTGGTCAGGTCACCGTTCGCTGCTGAGAAGCGGTCCGTCTCGTACGGCTCACGGACGAAGGCACGGACCACCCGGATGCCGGTGATCTGCTCCCGCAGCACGCGGTTGACCGCGTCGATCCGCTTCTGCATGAGGCGGAACAGCGGAGTCATCCGGCGTGCGATCAGGAAGATCGACCCGGCCAGGATGGGCATGGCGACCACCACCAGCCAGGACAGGCCGGCATCCTCCCGGATGGCCATGATGATGCCGCCGACCATGGTGATCGGCGCCGCGACGAACATCGCGGTCGTCATCATCACCAGCATCTGGACCTGCTGCACGTCGTTGGTGTTCCGGGTGATCAGCGACGGTGCGCCGAAGTGGTTCACCTCCCGCGCGGAGAACGACAGCACCCGGTTGAACAGCGCCCCCCGGACGTCGCGGCCGAAGGCCATCGCCGTCCGCGCGCCGAGGTACGTCGCGGTGATGGTGCAGCAGATCTGAACCAGGCTGACGGCCAGCATCACTCCGCCCGTGCGCCAAACGTAGGCGGTATCACCCCTGGTCACGCCTTGATCGATGATGTCGGCATTCAGGCTCGGGAGGAGCAGGGACGCCATCGTGCCGAGCAGCTGGAGGACGACGACGCCGACCAGGAACCGACGGTAGGGAGCCAGGTACGTGCGGAGCAGACGGATTAGCATGGAGCCCCCCCGGGCGTGGTCGAGGCATCTGCCGACGGCGGGGCGGCGATTCCGTTGAGGATCAGGTCGACGACCTCGCTCGGCTCGGAGATCCCCTCGGCGCCGAACAGGGGATGGCTGAGCGAGAAGGCGATCGCGCGGACCGCGCCGGCGGCCTGCTCAGTGTCGAGCCGCAGCAGGTCGCGGTCGGGCGCCAGGAGGTCGGCGATGGTGGCGACGATCCGGGCGTTGTCGGCGCGGTGGCGCTCGCCGACGTCGCCGCGCAGGCCGGGCGGCTTGTGCAGCCGCATCGCATGCAGCAGTGCGACGACGCGACGGATTCTGCTCTGGAGCACCTCGACCACCGCGATCAGGCGGTCACGCAGCGGAAGCTGGAGGTCGATCTGAGCCAGGTCGTCCAGCGTGTGCTGGACGTCGAAGACGTCGGAGACGACGGCGTCCACCAGGGCGTCCTTGCTCGGGAACGCGCGGAAGATCGTGCCCTCGGCGACTCCGGCGGCCTCGGCGATCTGGCGCGTGCTGACGTCTCGCCCGAAGCGCTCGACCAGCGGGCCGGTGGCGGCAATCAGCGCGGCCTGCCGCTCGAGCACCGACAACGGTGCGGCTCTGTTCACGGTCGACCAGCATAAGTGAGTGAGCGCTCACTCACAAACAGATTTCCTCGCACCTTCTTGGTCCGCGAGGATGGCACGATGAACACGGCGCAGACGGCGAGCGCGGCACCATCGGAGGATCGCGGCCTGGGATCGCTGATCGGCCGTACCTTCAGCGCCGTCATCTTCGACATGGACGGGACGCTGATCGACTCGACGGCCGCGGTGCTGCGTTCCTGGCAGCGGTGGGCCCGCGAGTACGGCGTCGGACCGAAGGACATGGTGGCCCATCACGGGGTGCCCTCCGCGGCTGTCGTCCGGGCAGTGCTCCCACCGGCGTTGCAGGACGAGGCCTCGCGCCGGATCGAGGAACTCGAGGTGCTCGACGTCGACGGGGTCGTCGTCCTGCCGGGTGCAGCGGAGGCGCTCGCCGCGTTGGGCTCGACTCACGCCGCGATCGCGACCTCCTGCACCGATGTCCTGGCGGCCGCGCGCATCGGCGCGTCCGGGCTACAGGTGCCCGATGTCGTCGTGACCGCCGACCAGGTCACGCAAGGCAAGCCGCATCCCGACCCCTTCCTGCTGGCAGCCGAGCGGCTCGGCGTCGACCCGTCCGACTGCCTGGTCGTGGAGGATGCGCCGATGGGTCTCCAGGCTGCGCGTGTCGCAGGCTGCGCGACGCTGGCGCTGACCACGACGACCCCGGTCGCTGACCTCGTGGCCGACGCGGTGGTGTCGACGCTGGCGGACGTGCACTTCGTTCGCAGCGGCGGGCAGGTCACCGTTGTTGCGGCGGTCAGCGGCTAGGTCAATCGGTGCTGATGCCCGACAGGCCTAGCTGCCAGCCGGGCCCGAAGTAGTCGCCTCAGCCGCCGGGCTAGCGACGTCTGGGATCAGGTCGACGGCCAACTGCTCGGCGGCCACGGCTGCTCGCCGCCCTCCGGGGCGATCGGCCGCGTGCTGGTGTCCTCTTCCGCGCCTCCCGCGGACTGGCTGCCGCTGGGCTGGCTGCCTGACTCCGCGGAGTTGGTGGTCGCTTGGGCGGGCTCTTCCTGGCTGCCGGCGAGCCGGACGGCAGTGCCGTACGCCGATACCTCGCTGAGCGACTGGGTGATCTCGCTGCAGTCGAAGCGCAGCCCGACGACCGCGTCAGCGCCGGCGGCGACCGCCATCTCGACCATCCGCCTGACCGCATCCTGGCGTGATTCAGTCAGCATCGTCGCGTAGCCGTCGACCGGGTTGCCGCCGCGCAGGTCAGGTCGAAGTTCCCGCAGGCGCGCGACGACACCGACCACCTCGCCGACGACGGCCGTGGTCTCTGCGCCCGGCACGGCGTCCATCGTCACGACCGGGATCGGCCGTTGCACCACCGACGGCCGGCGGACGGCAGGCGGCTGGGGCGTCCACTGTCCGGGCTGCTGCGGGCCGGGCTGCTGGGGGCCGGGCTGGCCGGGCTGCTGCCCGTACGGCGGCTGCGGCGGGTACGGCTGCTGGGGCGGCTGCCCGTACGGCTGCTGGGGCTGGCCGTACGGCTGAGGGCGGGCGGCCGACGGCTGGCCGCTGGGTTGCCCGTACGGCTGCTGAGGCGGTGGGCCGTACGGATTGGGCTGGGCCGGCTGGCCGTACGGGTTGCCGGGATTCTGCCCGTAGGGCGGCTGCTGGCCGTAGTTGCTCATGGGGGAGAGCGTAAGCCAGCCGGTGGGGGCGTTAGTCCAGTTGAGTCATGGTGACGCTGACGAACATCTCCGACGGGCCGCCGGAGTAGGTCCCGCGCAGCGGGGCGACGTCGGCGTAGTCACGGCCGTGACCGACCTTGACGTAGGCATCGGTGATCCGACGGCAGAGCGTCGGGTCGTAGGCGACCCAGCTGCCCGCCCACCACTCGATCCACGAGTGACTCTCCCCGGTCACCGCCTTGCCGGGCTGGCCGCCGCCCGGATGGAGGTAGCCGGACACGTACCGAGCGGGCAGCCCGAGGGCGCGGAGTGCTCCGAGCGCGACGTGGCTGAAGTCCTGGCACACCCCGCCGCCGGCCGCCCAGGCATCGGCGGCGCTGCTCGCCACGGTGGTGGCCCCCGGTGCGTACTCGAGCCGCGAATGGATCGTCCGGCACACCTGCAACGCCGCCTGGCGGGGTGGCAGCGACCGTGCGCCGGAGAGCAGCTCCATCAACTCCTCCGGAGGCTGCGTGCGCTCGCGCAGGGTGAGGAGTTCGGTCATCGAGTCGATCGCGGAACGGTCACCGAGCTGTTCCCAGCCCAGGTCTGCCGGATCAGCCGCGTCCGACTCATCCCAGGCGACATCGTCGGACGTGTCCACCATCGCCTGAGCGGTGACGGTGAGCCGCTCGTGCGGCTCGTGCACCTCGAACGTGGTGACGAGAGTGCCCCAGTAGTCGGTGTAGGTGTAGCTCCACGCCGAGGGGTCGACGACGATGCGACTGCTCCAGACGGTCTGACCGGAACTGCCGCTTGGAGTCAGCCTCGCCTCGTTGTACGAGGCCTTCACGGCAGCCGAATAGCTGAACCCGGTGTGGTGGTCGATGCTGAGCCGCATGTCAGCGGGTCCCTTCGGTGATCCAGGCGGTGGGGTCGGCAGCGGCAAAGTAGTTGGTGGCCACCGCGTCGGTGACCTCAGCCGTCACGTCCTGGACCTGCTGCATCTCGCTGTCCAGCCGGTCGAGCAGCGTGCCCAGGTCCGCGTACTCGAGCCGGGCCCGGAGCCGGCCGAGCTGCCGGACGGCGAACTGCGACTGCCGGTCGGCGATCAGATCGGCCTGGCTCGCCTTGCGCAGGCTGTCAGCGGCGGAGATCAGGCCGTGCATGATCGAGCGCGGGAACCGGGCGTCCAGAACCAGGAACTCCGCGGCGTCCCGATCGCTGTAGAGCCCGTGGTAGGTGCGCAGGAAGGCGTCGTGGCCGCCGCAGCCGCGGAGCACCGAGGGCCACTGGGAGCTGCCCGTGGTGAGGGCCGCCGACGCCACCAGGCGTGAGGTCATGTCGATCTGCTCGAGCGCGCGGCCGAGCGACATGAACTGCCACCCGTCGTCGCGCAGCATGATTCCCCGCGAGATCCCGACGAACAGCGCGCTGCGCTCGCGGGCCCACTCCAGGAAGGCGTGCGCCCCTGCAGTGCCGAACGTCTGCGTCGGCAGTTGGTGCCACGTCGTGTTGACGCACTCCCACATCTCCAGCGGGATCACTTCGCGGGCCCGCCGCGCGTTGTCGCGGGCCGCAGCGCAGGAGAAGTAGATCGACGTCGGCTCGGTGGAGTCGT
Organism: Propionibacteriaceae bacterium; assembly: GCA_044225235.1. Taxonomy (GTDB): domain Bacteria; phylum Actinomycetota; class Actinomycetes; order Propionibacteriales; family Propionibacteriaceae; genus Microlunatus. The sequence continues at coordinate 175,900 of JBGAIX010000007.1, forward strand.
AGCCGAGCACCCTCAGGAGCTCGGTCAGGCCCGGGTCGGTGATGTGGTCGACCCCCATCAGCGCCAACAGGTTCCGGCACGCGTCGACCTCGCTGCTGGTGTCTTCGATCAGCAGCCTGAGGTGGGTCTGCAACAGCCGCGCGGTGTCCTCGGTGCGCTCGACGTACCGGCCGAGCCAGAACATCGACTCAGCGATTCTGCTCAGCATGGGGCGACCCTCCCACCGGGCGTACGGCCCTGTTGTTGCTGTTCCTCCTGCTGCAGCAACGTCATCGTCTGTGGAGGCGCCGACGGTGGGCTGGCCGGGGGCGCGGCTGGCCGGGGCTCCGGGGCGGGCGGGGGAGCGCTCGGTGGCACCGACGCCGCGGGCGCCGGCGGTTCGTCGGCCGGGGCGGCAGCGCCGCGCGGCAGGAACGGCAACCCGACCGTCAGCGGGACCGCCGAGGTGGCCGGGCCCGCTGGCGTCGGCGCGTGGGCCGGTGGGGTCGGTTCCGGCGCCGGAGCGGGCGCTGGAACCGGCGTCAGCTCGGCGGCGCTCTGGCGCTGCGAGGCGCCCTTGGTCCGACTCAGCACCCAGGTGTCCTTGCTGCCGCCGCCCTGACTGCTGTTGACGACCAACTCACCCTCCGGCAGCGCCACCCGGGTCAGCCCGCCGGGCAGCACCCAGACGTCCTCGCCGTTGTTCACCGCGAACGGTCGCAGGTCGACGTGCCGAGGGCGCAGCTGATCGCCGATGAGAGTCGGCACCGTCGACAACTGCACCACGGGCTGGGCGATCCAGCCGCGGGGGTCGTCGGTCACTCTCCGGCGGAGCGCGTCCAACTGCTCCTTGGTCGCCCGGGGGCCGATGACGATGCCCTTGCCGCCCGAGCCGTCGACCGGCTTGACCACGAGCTCGCTGAGCCGGTCGAGCACCTCCTCGCGAGCCGCGTCCTCCTCCAGCCGCCAGGTGTCGACGTTGCGGATGATCGGCTCTTCGTGCAGGTAGTAGCGGATCAGATCCGGGACGTAGGTGTAGATCAGCTTGTCGTCGGCGACGCCGTTGCCGATCGCGTTGGCCAGCGTGACGCCACCGGTGCGCACGGCGTTCACCAGGCCGGGGACGCCGAGCATCGAGTCGCTGCGGAAGTGCACCGGGTCGATGAAGTCGTCGTCGACTCGGCGGTAGATGACATCCACCCGCTGCGGCCCCGCCGTGGTGCGCATGTAGACCTTGCCGCGGCGGCACTCCAGGTCGCGGCCCTCGACGAGTTCGACGCCCATGGTGCGGGCCAGCAGCGTGTGCTCGAAGTAGGCCGAGTTGAAGACGCCCGGAGTCAGCACCACAACCGTCGGGTTTTCGGTGCCCGGTGGGGCCGCCTTGCGGAGGGCGTCCAGCAGCCGCTGCGAGTAGCCGGCCACCGGTCGGATCCGCTGGTTGGAGAACGCGTCCGGCATCGCCTCGATCATCGCGGTGCGGTTCGTCATGACGTACGAGACGCCACTGGGGACCCGCACGTTGTCCTCCAGCACCCGGACGTCACCCTGCGGGGTGCGGATCAGGTCTACGCCGGCGACATGGATGCGCACGCCGTTGGCCGGATGGGTGCCCCAGACCGCGCGGTGGTAGTGAGTGGACGAGGTCACCAACTGACTCGGGATCACGCCGTCGGAGATCACCCGCGCGCTGGCGTACACGTCGGACAGGAACGCCTCGAGCGCCTTGACGCGCTGCGCGACCCCGGTCTCGATCACCTCCCACTCGTGGGCTGCGATCACACGCGGCACCAGGTCGAGCGGGAAGGGTCGCTCCACCCCGCCGACATCGAAGGTGACGCCGGCTTGGGTGTAGCTGCTCGCGAGAGACTCAGCGATCGTGCGCAGCTCGCTGGGCGAGGTGCGCCGCAGAGTCGAGTAGACCGCTTTGTACGGGCCGCGAATCGACCCGCTTTCGTCGATCATCTCGTCGAACGCGTCCCCGGTCCGGTAGTCCGCCAGCACGTCCGCCATGACGCGGACTCTACTGTTTTGCTCGTTACCCGAGCGTTAAGAATTCCCGTCACTGGTCAGGGCAGCAGCAGGCACGAGTCTCCGAACTCGTGCCACCGGTACCGCTCGGCGAACGCCGCGTCGTAGGCCCGCTGGGTCAGCTCCGGGCCGGCGATCGATTCCACCAGCAGCAGGTGCGACGCCTCCGGATCATGCCAGCCGGTGACCAGGCCGGTCACGACCCGAGGGGGCCGGCCGGGACCTAGGACCAGGTCGGTCCAGCCCGATCGGGGCCCGACGACGCCATGGCTGTCAGCGGCCGATTCGAGGGCGCGGGTCGCGGTCGTCCCCACTGCGATCACCCGCCCGCCGGCGGCGCGGGCGGCGTTCACCAGGCGGGCACTCGTCTCACTGACCTCGAACCACTCCGACTGCGGCCCCTCGCGAGCCTCCTGCGAGGAGACCCCGGTGTGCAGGGTGATCGGTGCGAAGCCGATCCCGCGGGACACGAGTCGAGCGACCAGATCGGAGCTGAACGGCCGGGCCGCACTGGGCATCTCCGCGCTGCCCGGATGCAGGGCGAAGATCGTCTGGTACGCCGCGAGGGGAAATCGGTCGCGCAGGTACCCGTAGGCAATCGGCCGGCCCCATTGGCTCAGGTACGCCAGCGCCGGCTCCGGCACGTCGAGTCGACCCCGCCAGAGTCGATTGCCGCGCCCGGTCGGGGACGAGTTCGGCTCGGGGTACGGATCGGCCAAGGTCAGTCCGCCCTCTCCAGGGAGCTCGATCCACTCGCCTGCAACACCGTCGAGCACGGGGCGGGCGGCATCGGGCGCGCTGCGCAGCTCGACCACCCGGGTGCCGTCGGCCAACCGGTTCGCCACGTGCACGACGATCGGTTCGCCGCCGCGTAGGCCGTCGAGCTGCCCCGGGAGCGTGGCTGAGGTGTTCACGACGACCACGTCGCCGGCCGCGAGGTGCTGGTCGAGGGCGCTGAAGTGCGTGTGGCTGATGCCCTCAGGTTCCGCCACGAGCAGCCGGACTCCGTCCCGGGCGAGGCCGCGCGCTTCGGGCGGTTCGGTCGCCGTCAGGTCCTCCGGCGGGTCGAAGTGGGTCTGCGGCGCGGCCAGCCGAGCCGGACCGGCAGTCGTGGCGGTCATCGGACGCTCGCTCCGAGCGTCGCTGCGATCTCGGCCGCTCGGTACCTGCCGCTCGGCAGGCCGCTGGTGACCAGCGCGAGGACGGCCGGCACGACTGTCTCCGGCAGTGGACGGTCGCTGATGTCCTCGCCGGGAAAGGCGGCCTGGTGCATCGCTGTGCGCAGGTCCCCCGGATCGAGGGCGTACCACGTCAGTTCGGGGTGCTCGACGGCCCAGGTAGCGGTCTGGTGGTCGAGCGCGGCCTTGCTGGACCCGTAGCCGCCCCAGGCCGGGTAGTGCTCGACGGCGGCGTCGGAGGAGATGTTCAGCACCACTGCGCCGGGGGCGAGCAGGGGGAGCAGCACTCGGGTGAGTTGCTGCGGTGCGATCACGTTCACCCGGAGCGCTCGCTCGTACGCGGCTTCGTCCAGCGCGGCGAGCGGCGGGAGCGGGGAGCCGCCGAGATCGCTGGCGTTGTTGACCAGCAGGTCGATCGGGCCCTGCTCGGCCGCCACGGCCACCAGCTCGGCGCGGTGCCCAGCGTCTGCGACATCGCCCGCGACTGCGGCGATGCGGCTGCCGGGGAGCGCCCGCAGCCCGGCGGCTGTCACCTCCAGCGCCTTGGCGCCACGGGCGTCCAGGGTGAGCCGCCAGCCGCGAGCGGCGAGGTGACGGGCGAGCGCCCGGCCGAGTCCGGCCGATGCTCCGGTGATCAGGGCGTGAGCCATCAGGTGGAGACCTTTCGGGAGGAGGTCTCCAGTCTTCAACTTCAAGTAAGGTTGAGGTCAACACTCGTGAAGCGGGCGATCCGCTGTGGGGCGAGTCCGCGCGGCTAGGCCCGGCCGGCTACCCCCACCGCGGTCATCCGGGACGTGGTGCCGCGGGCGGGCAGCCGGACCTCGAAGGTGGACCCGCGACCGAGCGCGGAGTCGACGCCGATCGTCCCGCCGTGCCGCTCGACCATGACCTTCGCAAGATTGAGGCCGAGGCCCGTCCCCGGTACCAGGTGTGCCTCCGGGTTGGTGGACCGGAAGTAGCGGGTGAACAACTGCTCCTGGTCGGCCTCGGAGATGCCCATGCCCCGGTCGCGAACGCGGAAGAACGCCTGATCGCCGTCGCGCCCCACGGTGACCTCGACCACCGAGCCGGGAGGGCTGAACTTGATCGCGTTGGTGATCAGGTTGTTGGCGACTCGATCCAGTTCGTGCGGCTCGCCGTCGACCCAGGTATCGGAGTCGACGTGCAGGCTGACGGTGATCGAACGCCGCTGCCCGTACAACTGAAGCGACGCGACCGCATTGCGGGCCAGCGCGGCGACATCCACCGGGCGCACCGTGAGCGGCCGTGCGCCCTCCTCGATCTTCGACAGCAGCAGCAGGTCCTCGATCAGGCTCGCGAGACGGGTGCTGTTCCGGTCGATCGCGGCCAGGGAGGGGTCGACGCTGGCGGGAATCGGCCCCAGGTCGCCGCTGCGCACGACCTCGAGGTGGCCGATGATCGAGGCGAGCGGGGTGCGCAGTTCATGGCTGACCATCGACACGAACGCGTCCTTCTTGTGGTCCAGCGCACGCAACCCCTCGACCACGGACCTCTCCCGCTCGTAGAGCCGGGCGTGCCGAAACGCCTGCCCGATCTCGCGGCCCAGTTGCGCCGCCGCTGCGACCTCTGCATCGGACCACGGCGCCCGCCCGCTACTGCGGGTGATGCCGAAGTAGCCCAGCGCGTCGCGGCCGGAGCCGACCGGCACCAGCGCCAGCTGCTGTGCGCCGAAGGCGCTGGACGCAAACTCCCAGATCGGCGCCGCCTCCTCCGGCTTGAGCGCGTCCGCGGGCTCCACCCGATCGGCAGTCAGCACCAGGACGGCGTGCCTTTTCCACAGCCGGCGCGCCACCTTTCCGGCCACCGTCACCACCTCGGGCGGAGGCACCGTGGCGGGCCCCGTCGGGCGGATGGCACCTCGGCCGCGGCCGGGCGCTTCCCCGGTGCCCTCGAAGGCGCGGATCCAGGTGCCGTCGGAGTGGAAGCCGTAGTGGATGGGCTTGATGCTGTCGTCGATCACTTCGCCCAGCTGCAGGGAGGTGCCGACCCGGAAGCTGATGGTTCGCACCACCTCGGACAAGCGGAGCTGCTCGGCGAGCTGCTCGCGTTGCAGCTCGTTGGTGTCGGCGAGGAGGTTGAAGTTGCGTGCCAGTTGCCGGACTTCCAGGACGCCGAGGTCAGGATCGGCGCGCAGCCCCGATTCTCCCGCCTCGAGTCGGCGCATCGTCTCGGCGAGCTGCTCCAGCGGCGGGCTGATCGCGTTGAGCGCCCGCACGGCCGGCCGCAAGCTGCCGATCGCCGATCCGATCGCGACACCGAGCAGCAGCACCAGGCCAACGACCACGATACGGAGCGAGGTCTGAAAGGACTCGGCGGTCCGAGACTCCAGCATTGCGCCAATCGCCGCATTGGTTGTCCGGACCTCGTCCACGAGGTCCTTGGCGTTCGCCTGGGCGGCGTCCAACTCCGCTCCGGACAGACTCCCGCCGACCACGGGCTCGGCGTAGCTGGTCAGCCACTGCTCAACCGCTGTCCGCTGACGCACAACCAGGTTGCCGAGCGCGGGGTCCTCGGCGGTGAGATCGCTGAGGACCGCCAGTGCCTCGTTCAGGGGCTGCAGGGCGTCGGTGTAGGGGGTCAGGAAGCTGCGGTCGCCGGAGAGCTCATAGCCGCGCACGCCGGTTTCGGCGTTGGTGATGCCCTGGAGCAGCTGGGTGTTGGCCAGCATGAGCGGCCGCAGCGTCGTGGTCACCAACTGCTGCTGCTGGAAGATGAGGGCGACACTGACGACGCTCACCACGAAGAATCCACAGATCCCGATGATGGTGGAGCGGATCACCCGGGTCAGCTTGTACCGCGCCGAGCGCAGCGGGCGGCCTGGTCGGTGCTCACCGGTAGTCAACTGCTGAACCCCTGTCGCGTCATGACGCCCCACTCGGGACGTCGGCCTCGGACGGCCGACCACCACCCCTCGACCCGCCAGACGGCGGTCAGTTGTCGGTACCCACAGTTCTCCCAGACGGCTGCCGACAGCAGCCGCGGCAAATCGCTCCAGCGCTTGTAGCGCCGGAAGTACACCTCGTCGACGGCGAAGGCCGCCAAGCTCACCAAGACCGCGTACCCGTACGACAGCGCGAGGAACAGGGCGGCGTACGGGATGCTGACCACCCCGAGTGCGATCCCCAGCGGCACGATCAGCACGCCGAGGAGCTCGATCACGGGGGCGACCAACTCGAACAGCCAATAGTAGGGCAACGCGAGCATGCCGACCCGGCCGTACCGGGGGTTCAGCGTCATCCTTCGGTACTTCCAGAGCACCTCCCACAGCCCGCGGTGCCAGCGTCGCCGTTGCCGTCGCAGCACCGCCAGCGTGCTCGGCACCTCCGTCCAGCTGATCGGCTCACCGACGAACTCGACGCGGTAGTCCTGCCCGTCCTCACGCAGCCGCCGGTGGATGCGCATCACGAGCTCGAAGTCCTCGCCGATCGTGCCGGGGTCGAGCCCGCCGACGTCGGCGACGACATCCCGGCGGAACAGACCGAACGCCCCGGAGATCAGGATCAGCGCGCCGAGCCGGGACCAGCCGGCCCGGCCGAGCAGGAATGCCCGCAGATACTCCACGATCTGGATCCGCGGCAGGGTCCCCCGGGGTGCGCGGACGTCGACGACGCGCCCCGCGACGACCCGGGAGCCGTTGGCCGCCCGGATCACCCCGCCCGTGGCGACCAGCTGGTCGGGGTTGTCGATGAAGGGCTTGCTGACGGCGAGCAGGGCGTCCGGGTCGAGGATGGAGTCTGCGTCGACCATCGCGATCAGGGTGCCGCGTGCGTGGGACAGCGCCGTGTTGAGGGCGTTTGCCCGGCCACCGTTCTGGATGTCGACCACGGTCAGCTTGTCGTCGCCGTGCCGCGGCAGAAACGTCGCGCGCACCGGCCGGGTCAGCACGATGTCGGTCGGCACGACCGTGGCGACCTCGACGAGGTCGAAAGCGTCCCGCAGCAGCGCCAGAGTGTCGTCGCTGCTGCCGTCGTTCACCACGATCACCTCGTGGTCGCTGTACCGCAGCGCAAGCATCGCCCTGACGGAGGAGACGATTCCGGCGGCCTCGTTGTGCGCGGCGACCAGGATGCTGATGGACGGCGTCAGGTCGGAAGCGACCGTGTCGTCATCGCGCCGGGTCGGCCGCAGTCGGGCCTGGTGGGCGAAGCTGCGTGCAGCCAGCAGGACCAGCACCAGGTAGGACGTGTTGATCGCGACGAAGTAGATCAGCACCGGTGCCGCCAGACCACTCAGCGCCCAGGCGGCCGCCTGCGTGAATCGATCGAGCCACTCGCTCATCGCGCCGCCGATGGTGTCGGGCCGCCGAGTGGTGCGGTGTCGGCAACGCCGGGCCGTCGCGGTCCATGGCGCAGCTCGCTGCGCGCCCAGGCCAGGTGCACGGACGCGGGAGATGCCTCGTCGCGGCGTGCCGATTCGAGCGCGGCGCGGGCAGGATCGCCGATTCGCACGAGCTGCCGCGCGGCCTCGCGGCAGATCCGCAGGTTGGGGTCCGCGCACCGCTCGAGCAGGGTCGCCGTCGCTCGAGCTCCTCCCAACGCAGCCAGACCCGACAACGCGGCCAGCCGGACGTCGAGATCACCGCTCGCGCTGGCCCGGATCAGCCCGGGCAACGCGACGGTCTCCGACCCGATCTGGCCGAGCGCGACGGCGGCTTGCCCGCGCACCAGCTGATCGGGGTCGTCGTCGAGGAGCTCGGCCAGTCGCGGGGCGCCCTTGGCGATGGCATGGGCGGCGACCAGGTGAGCCGCGGCTGCCCTGACCGCGCCGGTCTCGTGCTGGAGGGCGGCGATGACGATAGGAGCCGACCCGCGACGCACGTGGCAGGCCGCGTCCACGGTCACCCGCCAGGGCAGAGCGTCGGGCCCGGCCAGGCGTTCGAGCAGCGCCTTCAGCTGGGCAGGCCCACCAATCCGGCCCAACACGCGGACCGCCATCAGCCGGACCTCCGGCGATGGGTCTTCGAGCAGCCTGCTGACGCCCAGCGCCGCGGGCCGGTGGCGGGCGATGCCGAGTACCCAGAGCGCGCGGAGCCGACGGAGTGTTCGCCGGTCGGTGAGCGCCGCGATGTGGTGAGCGAGCACGCCGCGTCGCCGCAGGAGCTCGACCAGTTGCGCGTGCGGCGCACCTTTGAGCCGTGCCATGAACTCCACCACGGTGCGCTCGGAGAGCTCCCAGACCGGCGTCGGCAGAGCCGACAGGTAGCTGAGTGCGGTGGCTGCCTCGTCCTCGTCTCCCGCCACCAGTTCCAGCAGCTGCGCCCGTACGGGCGCGACGAGTCGCGTTCGGCGTGCGTCGAGGCGTGCGGTGACGAACCGCACGATGGCGATCAGTGCGGTCAGCGCGAGGCATGCGGCCGCCACCCCGAGGGTGACGACCAGCAGCACGTCCTCCATCGGGCGCCGCTAGCGGGGTCGGGCCATGATCGCGTTGATCCGCAACAGGAGTTCCTGCGGGCTGAATGGCTTGGTCACGTAGTCGGTGGCACCGACGCTGAAGCCCAACTCGATGTCGGACTGCTGAGCCTTGCTGGTGAGCAGGATCAGCGGAATGTCGCGTGACGGGCCGTCGCCCGAGCGGGTTTCGCGGACGACGTCGATGCCGCTCATTCCAGGCATCATCACGTCCAGGACGGCAAGATCGGGCTGCCCGGTGGCGAGCACCTCGAGTGCCTCCAGGCCGTCGGCCGCGGTCAGCACCGTGATCTGGGAACGCGTCAGCTTGATCGTGACGAAGTCTCTGATGTCCTCTTCGTCGTCGGCGATCAGCACCGTCAGCGGCTCAGCCATGGTCTGCTCCCTCGGCGTGCGGCGTCGACAGTGCGCGTCGGGCGTCTCTGGCCCGCGCCACCGCACTGCCGACGTCGGCGCTGCGGAACGGCTTGGGTAGCACCGCGTCGGCGTGTGCTGACAGGACGTCCGACCCCCGGAGCACACTCGTCGCGATCACCGGCAGATCGGCGTGCAGGACGCGGAGCCGCTCGATCAACTCTGTCCCGTCCATTCCGGGCAGCAGCAGGTCGACGATGGCGACGTCGCACGTCCCCTCTGTCAGCACGGCGAGCGCGTCCTCCGCCGTGCCCGCTGTCGTGACGTCGAAGTTCAGCCCCGCGAGATGGTGTGCCAGCAGTGCCGCCACATCTGGTTCGTCATCGACAACCAGTGCCCTCATGAACCCCTCTTCCCGCTGCGTCGTGGTGCCGTGTGGGCGCGCGGGGCCCCGTCCCGTCCGGGGTTGCGCGCCGGTCGATCGAGTGGAGCCAGGCTGTGCCCACGAGGCCTCACCCGTCTGTGCCACCCGGAGCGGCCGCGACGATCGCTGGCGTGCGATCGGCGGTGCTGCACCGGCTGCGCAGATTGTATGCACGGGGGATTAAATTCTGCGCGGCGGTGCGCGGGACCTCGCCGCGGTGTCGTCGCGGGTGGGCCGCCGGATATCGTCGAGCGGTGGGAGAGCAGCGCGGCGGCCGGGCACAGCCCGGCACAGATGACCAGCCGCCCGCACCCGGATTCCTCCGTTGGCGTTCCTGGGGAGCGGCGGCTCGGCGTGCGCTGTTGCTGCACGATGGCGCGTCGTCGGCCTCGACGTGGTGGCTGGTCGCGCCGGCGTTGGCCGAGTCCGGCTGGCGGGTCAAGGCCCCCGATCTGCCCTCGCATGGCGCCAGCGCGAGAGCTGGGCTTCCGGTGACGCCGGAGCTGGCCGCCCGAGCTGTGGCCCGAGAGCTGTCCGAGCGGCCACTGGACCTGTTGGTCGGCCACGGGTTCGGTGCCGCGGTGGCACTCGAGCTGCTGAGGCTCGGTGGGCGGACCCGCCACCTGGTGCTCTACGAACCGCTCGGTCAGAGTCTCGACTGGTCGAGACTGGCCACGCGGCTTGAGGCCGACGCGACTCGGGCCCGGCAGGATTCCGCTGCGATGAAGGCCGAACTAGCTGACGCTCATCCGGACTGGTCGGTCGAGGACGTCAGGCGCGCTGTGGACGATCTTGCGCGTTGCGCCGCGGCGGAGGTCGCCGCCGGCCTCCGGCTGGGCGGCCGGTGGGCCGCGATCGATCCCCAGGCAGCTGGCTGCCCCACACTGGTGCTCGCGGCGGCGACGGCCGGGGCCGACCGTGATCCGTCGACCCTCAGCGGTGCCGATCGGGCTGCCGCAGCGCTGATCGCCGATGCTGTGGTCGAGTTCCCGGGCGGCCACTCGCTACACCGGGAGCGGCCGCGGGAATGGCTCGACGCCGTCCAGGCCTTCATCGGCTGAGCCTGGCCACGGACTCAGGGGCTTGTCACGGCCGGTACTCGGCCAGCCATCGCGCGACAACGACGGCCGCCGCTGCCGACCACGCCTGCGGTCGGCACGCGCTCGGGTAGGGGATCGGTGCGCCCTCGCCCGACCACAGCTCGGGGAGACGCCCGTCGAAGGCAGCGGACGCCTCGATCAATCCGTCCACCAGGCCCGCGGCGTGCTCCCCGAGACCGGCGCGCTGGAGGCCCGCCACGACGATTGCTGTGTCGTGCGGCCAGACCGAGCCGCAGTGATAGCTCAGCGGCTGATATCCGCCGTCGCTCACTGACATCGTGCGCAGGCCGAGCCCGGAGTCGAGTTCCGGCCCGGACAGCAGCCGCGCGATCTGCTCCTCTTCGTCCGGGGCGAGCAGTCCGGTTCCCAGCAGATGGCCGATGTTGCTGGTCAGGGCGTCCACCTGGCGCTTGTGGCCGTCGAGAGCGAGCGCGGGATAGCGGCGCTCGCCTGTCCCGCACCAGAACCGGCTGCGGAACTGGGTCGCGAGCCGATCGGCCCAGGCGCGGTAGTCCGCGGCACCAGTCCGACCGACGGCATCGAGCAGGTCGGCGCCGGTGGTGACCGCCTCGTACGCGTAGCCCTGCACCTCGCAGAGCGCGACCGGCCCGGTGGCGATGCGACCGTCAGCGAAGCGCACCGCATCGGCGGAGTCCTTCCAGCCCTGGTTGGCCAGCCCCCGCCCGCTGTGGTCGATGTACTCCACGAAGCCGTCACCATCGGCATCGCCGTGGCCGACGATCCAGCGCAGCGCCGCTTCCAGTGCGGGCAGCAGGTCGGCGAGCACGGAGTCCGCCAGTGCTCCGTTCCGCCAGGTCTCGGTGAGCAGGCACACCCACAGCGGCGTTGCGTCGATCGTTCCGTAGTAGAGCGGTGGAAGGACCGCGCCCTGCAGCACGGTGACGGTACGGCGGAGTTCGTGCGCGATCTTGCCCGGCGCCTGCCCCGTGTGGTGGTCGAGCTCGGTGCCGGCCAGCCTCGCCAGCGTCCGCAGCGTGCCGACAGCGTGTCGGCTGTCGACCGGCAGCAGCATCCGCGCGGTCCAGAGGCTGTCCCGTCCGAACAGCGTCAAATACCACGGGGCGCCGGCCGCGAAGAAGGGATCGCCGGGGTGCTGCCGCGCCGCCATCCGCATCCCGTTGAGGTCGGCGAGCGCCCGGCGCAGCCAGGCGTCGACGCGGCGGTCGGCGACGGCCGACGGACCGAGGGTCGCCAGCGCGTCACGCGTCGACAGGCCGGGCTGCGGAGCGTCGACCACCACGCCGCTGTGGTCGGTGATCTGGACGCTCCACTCGACCTCGTGCGTCTGGCCAGGCGCGAGGTCGATGCGCCACGCGATCCGCGCGAGTGGGGGCTCGGATTGCTGGGTGACGGTCGCCCCGGTCGCATCGAGGGTGGCGCTGACGTCCTGGTCGCCCCAAGTCAACGGGAGACCCGTGGGGAACGGCTGGAGCGGGCCGCAGGCATCGCGTTTGATCTGCACCATCGCGGCCAGGTCGTAGCCGAGGTCGATGCCGAGATCGAAGGAGACCGGGTCGGGGTTCAGCGACTCCACCCGGAT
>JBGAIX010000008.1:0-172081 GCA_044225235.1 Propionibacteriaceae bacterium
GCCGCCGCATCCTCAGTCGGCACGGGATGAGCCTACGGTTCGCGACCGGGCACCGCAGGCGAGCATCCCGCTGTCTTCCCAGCTCAGTCCCCGACCCCGATCCGACGATGGCCTGCTGACCTGTGCGCCTCCCGGGCCCTCAGGTGATGATCTCGGTGTCGGTGGGGAGCTCGGCCGGACGGCCGGCCGCCACCTGCACGTCGGCGTGGATTATGACTCGTCGACCGACATCAGGTCGGCGATGTTGATCGCGGCGGCGCGGGCGCTCGCCAGCGTGGTCGGTGACGACGAGCTGAACGCAGAGCAGCAGCGCGATGCCGACGACGAGGCTGCTGCTGAGGCTGAAGGAGGAGGAGAGCGCGGCCGCAGGGTCAGTCCTCCTAACTTGGTGAGCTGGTTGACAGAACGTAGACATTCGGACAGCTAGTCGACATCTGAGTTGCGGCCGTTCAGGGCCGCCAGCGCGTACATTTCGTATCGGGCTTCGCTATGCAGAACCTACAAGCCGAGGTGCCTTCACAGCAGGACTTGTTGATCTTGGTCAAGGGCGCGTCAGGGGCGCAGAAGAACGAAAGAAGGTGGTGAACGGCGATAGTCGTTGATAACTGCAGGTCGCGGCATTCGGCCTAGTCAAGCCAAGTTTCCGCCACCATCGATGAGTGCCGAAAGACGACGCAAGACGTGCGGGAATGCCCTCTCAAGGCGGTAGCGCGGGTTCGAATCCCGTCGGGGCTACCAGTTCACTCTCATTGACCGCATTGCTCGGTCGTCTATCGATTGCGGCGTACGCCTTCGCGGGATATAGGTCCATCTGATCCAGAGGAGCGTTCAGCCCTCCGCGGCTGACGAGGACCCGCGCTCGCACCTCACCGGCCGTGAATTCACCGCCTGGGACTTTTCGGAGGCAGGCGGTCCAACATCGCTCGCCGGATCCACTGCCTTCTGCCAACAAGCCACTGCTATTCGAGCGCTTGTCGGGGAAGCTGAGGATGAACGTCCGGAGTCCGTTTCAGCCTTCGAGTACCGGTTTCAGCGCATCCCAGCGGGCGATTTCGCAGGCGTTGGTACGGGAGAGGCGGCTGTCGATGGCGACGCCTTTCCAGGTCCCGGTGATCGTCGCGGTCTGAGGCCCTCCAAAGATCTCGGCGCAGGCGCTATCGCTCGGTACCGGCGGCAGGGCGGCCTCGGCGTTCTCCTGAAGCGCACGGCAGGACGCGTCCGGCTGCGGGTGATCGCCGCCGGCCGGATCGCAGCTCAGGCGCCAGGTCGTCGACGAGCCGTTGCCGTCGTCGACAGTGATCGTCAGTTCGGAGGCTCCGGACGCGGCGGGGGTGGGGGAGCCCGAGGGCTCACCCGAGGGTGAACCCGGCACACAGCCACTCAGACCGAGGGCGAGGGCGATGATCGCGGCCCCGCGAGGAAGAAACATGTGTCCTACTCTCTCTCCCGGCGCTACCGGGGGCTCGTCCGCGCCGAGGAACTCCGCGGCCGGATCGCGTGTATCCGGAAAAGCGATTCCTCCGGGTGAGGCGGCTCGCGCCTGCCCCACCCGGAGGAATCTTCTCAGCCTGAGAGTTGCCCGCTCAGTGATCGAACGGACTCACCTGACTGGTCAGGCCGGGTGATTCGCCCACAGGTCGTAGCTGCCTGCGCCACTCGCCGAGCGGACACGGAATCGGTAGTACGACGAACCGGGAGCGTTGTAGAACAGCCGCTCACGGGTGCTGGTGGTCACAGCACTCTTGACGATGACCCAGGCGCTGCCGTTCCAGCGCTCGAGGTAGAGGTCCTGGTTGCTGCCAGCGCTACCGGCGAGCCAGCCCTGGATGTAGCCGGGGTTCGTCTGGAACCAGTTGGTGCCGTCCGGCTGGTAGGAGTTGGCGCCGGTCCCGGAGAGGGAGCCGTTCCACTTGCGGGCGAAGCGGTTCGGCGAACCGTTGACCCCGGACACGATGCCGTTGACAGCGGTGCTGCGGACGACGTCATCGACCGTTGCCGGTGCGGCGTAGGGGTTGCTCTGCAGGTAGAGCGCGACCTGGCCGGCGACGTGCGGGGATGCCATCGACGTTCCCGACAGGACTGCCGTTGCGGTGTTGCTGGTGTACCAGGCGGAGGTGATGTTGACGCCCGGATCGAAGACGTCGACACAGGTACCCCAGTTGGAGAAGGAGGCGCGCACGTCAGTGGTGCCACTCAGTCCGCTCGCTGCCACCGTGATCGCGGAGGGGGCCGACGACGGGGAGTAGCTGCAGGCGTTCGCGTTGGAATTCCCGGCGGCCACCACGTGAGTAACGCCGCGCGCGGTCGAGCGGGCGACGGCGTCGTTCACCGCGGTGTTCAGGCCGCCACCAAGGCTCATGTTGGCGACGCTGGGACCGGTGTGGGAGTAGGTGACGTAGTCGATACCCGCGATGACGCCGGACCAGGCGCCCGATCCGGAGCAGTCGAGGACGCGGACGGCGACCAGCCGAACGCCCTTCGCCACCCCGTAGGTGGTGCCGCCAACCGTGCCGGCGACGTGGGTGCCATGCCCGTTGCAGTCCTGACCGGAACCGCCGAGAGCGTCATAGCCGACGACCGCGCGGCCGCCGAACTGTGCGTGGGTGGTCCGGATGCCGGTGTCGATGATGTAGGCGGTGATGCCTGCGCCGGTGTCGGTGTAGTGGTACAGGCCGTCACGGTTGGTGCGCTGGTCGATCCGATCGATGCCCCAGGTTGCGCTGGTCTGGGTGGTCTCGGTGGTGACGTCGCTGTTCTGGGACGTGGGCTTCGCCTTGGTCGGCGAGAGCGTGCGGAACTTGGGATCCGGCGGGGGCGCGATGTCGGAGGTCTTCACCACCGAGTCCGGCTCGACGTACTTGACCGCGGAGTCCTTGCGCACCTTCGAGAGCTGAGACTTCGACAGGGTCGCCGAGAAGCCGCTGATGCTCGAGGAGTACACGTAATCGGCCTTGACCGCGTTGCGGCGGGCGACATCGCGACCGCTGGCACCGTCGTTCAGCACGACGATGTACTTGTTGCTGATCACCTTTCCGTGGCCGGCCTTCAGCGGTGCGTCCTTCGGCGCCGCGTCGGCGGGAAGGGTGGACAACGACAGGGACACCAGCGCTACAGCCGCTGAACAGCCGACAACCTGGCGCCACGATGGCACCGCGTGCCGGATCTTCTCGAGGGAGCGGCTCAGGCTCCCGCGCGAATCCTGCATGA
Source organism: Propionibacteriaceae bacterium (assembly GCA_044225235.1). GTDB lineage: Bacteria > Actinomycetota > Actinomycetes > Propionibacteriales > Propionibacteriaceae > Microlunatus. The sequence goes on from JBGAIX010000008.1 coordinate 3,208, forward strand.
TTCCTCCAATAGGCGTGCTCGACCTGCGCTGCTGCAGGTCGATGCTGGGCGAAGTCGCCCGACTTTCCATCAGGGCGCGTCGGATCGCGCACTGATGATCTGTTGATCCCCCAAGAGCCTTGCGGCGATAGCCGGTCCTCGCGGAACGGGTGGTGCAGGTGGGAAGGATGGGTGTCGACGAGGCCGCCGATCAAGGGCGCCAACCCGCGACCGATCAGTCCGGCAAACGCCACGACAATAGTGGCGCTGCGGCCATTGAGTCCAACGGAACTGAATGCCCTGCGGCGGCGGACGAGCGGAGAAGAGACCTGCCAGCAGGCAGTTGGTACTGCGAATTTTCGTGCGGTCAGTGTGCAAGGCCGCGAAATTGTGGCTCATCAATGGCTCGGATGCAACAGCGGAAATGTGCGTCGCCGGTGGTCCTGCAAAGGGGTCCAGGTGTGCCGCGAGCCCGATAGCCCAGCCGTGCCGAATCCCCACACCTGCCGCCTCCGCTCGGAGCCTTCCCAGCAGGTAGAACGCTAGCCCCGCGCGCTGATACACGTGGGGGAAAAGAAAAACTCCGAAGCGTGCGACCTCCAACTCGACGGCACGCCGACGACGTGGGGCAGCCAAGGGTCGGGCCGAGGACCAGTCATCCGCGATCGGTAGACCTCAGCGCGCGCCTCCTCGGCTCGCGCTTGTGCAGACGACGGATCGACGAGGATGGCGCGAAGGGCATCGGCCCATGCCGCTGGACCGTCCCCGACCAGCGCGGTGGCGAACCGGCTGCCGCGATAGGGGCCGGCGTTCGACGCGACGACGGGGAGCCCGAGCATCGCGTACTCGAGCAGCTTCACGTCGCTCTTGGACCGGTTGAACGGCGTATCGCGCAACGGGGCGACGGCGACCGCCCAGCGCCGTCGCTGGATGCGCAGCCAGCGGACGAACTCGGGGTAGTTGCGGCTCGTGGCCGGGACGTCGAGCGCAACCGCCCAGTCGATCTCCCCCAGCCTGTCGCTGATCCCGATCACCTCGAGGACCAGGGGCCGCGCCGTCTCACCCCGAAGCATGTCCAGCGCACCGTCGAGGAGCAACAGGTCGTCGTGATGGGTCTTGGTGCCCATGTAGAGCATGCGGGTCGCGTCGTCGGCAGGGGGGAGTGCGGGCTCCACCTCGGTGAGCCAGGCGCGTGAGTCGAGCGCGTTCGCCACCACGACCGCGGGACGGCGCAGATACGGCCGCACCGCCTCTGCGAGCGGTTCGGTGCTCACCACCACGTCGTCGGCCTGCGCCAGCAGATACCGCAGCCGGCGTCGCTCCGCCTCGTCTCGCTGCTGCCGCGGCACCCCCTCGTCAGCAGGGGAGACCAGATCGTCGTCCAGTTCCACCACAAGTCTGGCGCCGGCGTCGCGAACGCTGTGGATCAGGTCGATCGCGTGTTCGCCCAGCGCATCCCGCTGCACGACGACTGTGTCCAGTGCCGACATCAGGTCGGGCCGACCGATCTCGCTAGGCCAGACCTGACGGCCGGCCACCCGCTCCTGGCCCTCGGGGCTCCGGAGCCTGCTGAGGACGCGCACGTGGGCGCTCCCCGGATACGACCCCAGACGTCCGTGTACGACGTAGCCCACGCGGACGCGACGCTGATCGCCGTCGGTCACAGACGCATACAGCTCCCGGTAGTCCTCCGCCATCGCGGCGCGGCTGCGGATCGCGTCCCGGGGCACGCCGTCCCGCAGCCTGCCCAGCGCTCCCGGTTCGCCCAGCAGGGTGTTGATCCGAGCCGCTCCGGCCACAGGGTCGTCGACCGGGACGAGCAGCCCGCCGCCCTGTCGACGAATGCGCTCGGCGACGGCGCCGATGTCGGTAGCCACCACCGGGAGACCGAACGCCCACGCCTCGGTCAGCGTGTGCGAGTAGGTCTCTGGACAGATGGAGAGCTGGAGCGCGAAATCGGGGTCGATACGCTCCCAGATCTCGCGCTGGGCATCGCGGGCGAAGGGACCGTAGGTGGTGGCGATGTCGGCGAACTCCTCGCTGCCGCGCCCCAGCACGTGGAGTTCCACCGCCGGCCCGAGCGCGGCCGCGAGTGCGCGGAGGTACCCACTGCCCTTGTGTCGCGCCCAGTTCGCTGCGGCGACGGCGCGGAAGGGCCCCGGGCGAACCCGCCCGGCACCCCGACGGAGCGGCGCGAATCGGTCGCCAAGATCCCGGCCGTGCTCGATGGTGCGGATCTTGGCGCGCTGCCGTGGATAGGCGTGGGCCATCAACTCGGCAGCTCCGGGGGTCGTCGTCACGATTGCGGCCGCGGTGTCGAGCACCGTGTCGACGCGACGCCGCCACTCGTGGATCCACGCATGCTTCAGCGTCGGCACGCGCGCGACGAAGGGTGTCGGCAGCTGGCAGGTGCCCTGGCCGGGTGTGCAGGTGCCACCGCAGAACCGCTCGTTCTCGTCGAGCAGGTGAACGCTCGGGCAGATCAGGTACTGATCGTGACTCGAGATGACCACGGGGATCTCCAGCCGGTGGCACACGCTCGCCATCGTGGTCAGCGGGTGGCCGATCAGGTGGCGGATGTGCACCATTTCGATGCCGAGACCTACCAGGGTGGCGGCACACCGCTCCGCGTAGTCCTGCCGCCAGGTGTCCGTGACTGCGAAGGGCCGGTCGGCAGCCCATTCGGCGACCGGCAGCTGCCGCTTCCCACGGAGCACAGAGAGCCGCAGCGCTCGGGCGCCGAGGCTCTCGAGCACAAAGGACTCCTGATGCTCGCCCAGAGCCGTGATCAGGTCGAGATTGGTCGCGGGAGTGCCGCCACCGCCGTGGTGGAGCACGTACAGGCGACGGGGCAGCACCCGATCAGTGGCGGACAGTCGTGTCCGGAGGTCCTCGTACGCCGCGCGCAGTCGTCGCATCTGCTTGCTGCCCATCCACGCCCGCACATCAGCGGTGTACGTCGGGTGCCGCGCGTCGACAGCGTTGCGGGCAGCCGCCATCAAGGCAGTCCGCTCGTCACCAAAGCTCGCGCCGCGCGCGTGCCGGACGAAGACCCGCGGTGCGATCAGATTGACCATCCCGAGTTCTCGCGCCCGCATGCTGAAGTCGTTCTCTTCGCCATACCCGCGTGGAAAGGCCGCTTCGTCGAACCCACCGAGCGCGTCGATCGCAGCACGCGTGACGAGCATGCAGAAGCCGTGCCCGGTCGGCGTCTCGACGGCTAGGGGTAGCGGGGCCTGGCCGGCCGCGCGGGCGATCTCGTCCCAGCTGAGATGGCTCGGCCAGGGATTGCGGTCGCGCGCGACGGGCATGCTCATGGCGCCGGCGTTGTCCGACAACGCCGACACGGTCGCAATCCTCGCGCGACTTCGGGCGACGCGCCGCAGGCCGGCGAGCCAGCCTGGCCCGACTTCGGTGTCGCTGTTCACCAACACCACGTCGCCGTCGGCTGCTGCGCGCAGGCCCTCGTTGGCCGTGCGGGTGTAGCCCAGGTTGACCTCGTGACGGATCAGTTGGATGTCGCCCAGACGCTCCCGGCGGAGGAGGTCCTGCACGGTCGATGCGTCGGTGCTGCAGTCGTCGATGACGAGGATGCGGGCCCCGAACGTGTGGCGTCGGACCGCGTCCAAGCAACGCCGGACCGCGAGGCCGCCGTTGTAGACCGGCACGACGACTGTCACCGGGGTGCGGTCGCGCGAGGCGTGCAGGGTATGTGCGAGATCGGCACCTCGGACGACGGGCCAGCCGTCGCCCTTCTCGCTCGCTGGCGGCGTCGTCACGGCATCAGGCCTTGGTCGCGCAGCCAGCGATCGACCAGCGCATCCAGCGGCGCGCCGAGACTCTCGGGGAGAACGCGCGGAGCGTGTTGGCGCAGCCCTCGGCCGGCCGCGTGAGCCGCGGCGAGCGCGGCAGCGAGGCCGCTGGGGCTGGGGTGAGCGGGGAAGAGGCCGTCGACCGCGGGCGCCGGCGCGGTCGCGAAGCTGGTGGTCACTGCCGGGACCCCGGCGACGGTCATCGCGAGCGCGGAGCTGCCGGGATGCGGCCCGTACCGACAGGCCAGGCCGAGGTCGGTGGTGGCGAGCAGTTCTGCGTAGTCCGTGCCGGTGCCCGGGTCGATCCGGACGAGATCGGCGTGACCGAGGTCGAGCGGTGGGAGATCGGTCCCGAAAAACGTCACGATCGGTCGGACGTCGAGCGGCAGGCTGCGCACCCACCTGCGGACCGCGTCGACGCAGGTGGAGAACGAGGTGCGCGGCTCGGCCGGGCTCGCCAGGCAGAGCAGGCGCGGGCGGTCATCGTGGGTGGGCCGCCAATCGACGGCCGCGCGATGCAGCCGCTCGATCGGCAGCGCTGGCACGAACGCGTACGCGTCGGCAGCTGCCCTGCCGGACAGTGTCGCCAGATGGGCTGCGAGCGGGACGGACTCCATCAGCACGTCGGCTCCTGAGGCCAGCAGATCGACCGGCGCGAAAGCCGGCGATCCGGGGAGCGCGCCGGGATCCCAGTCGGTCACCACGTGCAACGAACGCGCGCGCCACTCCGGGCTCGCCTTCGGCTGCCGTACCGAGGCGGTGCCGGGCAGATCGAGGATGGCCACATCGACCGTGGTGGGCTCGACCGGGGCAGGTTGGTGGCGGCCGTTGCCTTGACCGGTGCCGCTCCCGGTGGCGACCGGGCCGCGCGGGCCGGCAGCGCCCGGGCGGACCGCGGCAACCCCCAGCGTCGCCGAGCGGACGCGGGACCACGCGTCGTCCGCTGTCGCGAACTCGTCGTCGTGAATGATCCGGACCGGGCGCCTCAGCCGCTTGCCCGCATGGGCGGCCGCGGATGCTGCCGCCCGTGTCTCGGGTGCGTCGCCCGCGCAATCGCGGGAGACGACAAGGGTCACGTCCGGGCCCAGGCGGGGTCGGCTGAGAGTGCCGGACGTTTGCCCCGACCCCGGCGGCGTAGCCGTCTCAGGCCCCGCGCGGCCGGTCCGCGTCCCTGGGACCGCAACAGCCAGCTGCGTCTGCGCCGGCTCGAGCCGCGACAGGATGCGCGCGACCCCGCCCTCGGCGCGGATGGCCTGGTCGCCGGTGGTGTCGGCCAACGCTCGAACGTCGCGGGCCAGCGCGCTGACCTGCTCGGACAGCTCGCGATGCTCCTCGCTCAGTTGGCGTTCGGTGCGCAGTACGGCGGCACGGAGCTGGGCAACCTCGGGTACGACCGGCCGGTCGGCGGTAGCTTTGAGGCGATCGGCCAGCCTTCGGACCCCGTGCCGCAGTGCCCGTGTCTCGACTCGTGTGCTGTCCAGCTTGGCGTGCAGGGTTCGGCTGGTGCGCCAGACGAGCGCCACGGTGGCGGCGGCCATCGCGAGGGAGACGACCAGCAGTGCCAGCGCCGGGTCGCGGGTGACCCAGAAGGTGACCCCACCGATCGGCACGACGCCCGCAAGCAACCCCGTGCTGGCGACCCGGATGGCCCGTTCCCGGCCCCGCCGGTCGCTCCCGGCGCGGGTCACCGTCCTCGCTCCGACCTCATCGTGTCACCGTCGGCCTGCTGCTGCCGGAAGGCCGGCGACCAGCTGCGGCGCGACCACGGAAGCCGGGCCGTTCTCGGCTGCCCAGAGCTCCAGCTGCCGGACGAATTCGTCTCCCTTGCCCGACCAGTTGAGCCGATCCACCGCTGCAGCGAAACCGGCAGCTCCTTGTGCGATGCGCAGCTCGTGGTCGGTCACCAGCGCGCGGACCGCCTCGGCAGCGCGGTCTGGTCTGCCGAACGGGACGATCGCGCCGCAGCCGTGTCGCTGCACCAAATCGACGGCGATCGGCAGTGGGGTGGCGATCACCGGCAGCCCCGACATCATGTACTCGGCGATCTTGGTCGGCATCGACTGCGCGTAGTTGGGGTGATCGTGGAGTAGCGAGAGTCCGGCAGCGGCTCCGCGCAGCAGCCCGAGCGCCTGATCGTTGGGAACGAAGCCGTGCCAGCGCAGGATGCCGCTTCGGTCGGCAGCCGCCAGCGCCTCTCGGACGTCCAGGTCCGCCGGGCCGATCACGTCCAGCCGCACCTGCGGGTGCAGCAGTCGTGCCATCTCGATCAGATCAAGGGCCCCGCGGGCCATCGACACGTGCCCCAGGTACACCACTCGCTCGGTTCCAGGTTCGGGAGCCCGCTCGAGCGGTGCGACGAAGTTGGGCACCACCGGGTGAGCACTCCGGAACCGGTGCTGGTAGGCGTCCTCGGCGAGCAGCAGCCGGAGCTTGCGCTCGGAGAGACTCTCCATCGCTCGGACGCCGAGCCTCAGCGGCTGCCTCAGCCAGGCCGGTAGATAGCGTTTGAGTGCGATCGTGCTGGCCGTGTCCTCGTGCACGTCCCAGACCAGCACCGGGCCGGAGCGCGGTCGCGAACCCCGGCTCAATGCTGCGAGGGAAAGCTCCGGATCGTGCATGAGGATGACGTCGGTGCCGCCCGGCGGGTGGGCGAGGAGGTGCCGGGCGGCCAGGAAGGCGCGGTGCCGAGAACGCCCGGTAGCCCTCGGGAGGTCGATCCAGCCCAGACCGGGGCGGGGGACCGATCGGGTGTCGCCGAACGGGGCGGCGTAGATCACCTCGTGCCCCCGGCGCCGTAGGGCAGCGATTTGGCGATGCAGAATTCGTGCGTCCTCCGGGTGATGGACGATCGTCATCACAAGAACCTTCATCCCGACCGCCTCGAATTGGTCGGGCCTGACCGCGGTGAGGGCTTTCCCTCCACCGCGTGCACTTGTCTCGTCGTCATCGGCACCTTCGTGATGATCAAGCGGGATTTTCTGCGCGGCGTTCAGGAAGGCCCGAACGCGTTGCGTGCATTTCGCTCGCAGTTCCATCTGAGCGAGCGCGCAGGAATGGATGCTGAATGGTCGATGACGAGTCCACCTGGGCTTGGCGAATTTCCGGTGAATGCGACGGGGAAGCCCGCCGACCTCAGGCCAGCAGCGCGCGGGAAACCGGATCCAGTCCTGCCGGACCCAGCTGGATGGCGACCGAGACCCGAAAGTGTCGCCGGGTCGAGCTCAGTCGCTGTCGGAGATACTCCTCCCAACTCCGGTCAGGCCCCGCCCAGTCACGGCGCGCAGTGACCAACTCGACCGGGTAGCCGTATCGCCGGGTCGGTCCGAAGGTGACGGTGTCGATGACGAAGACAGGTCGGAATGCCGCGCTCTGGACCTGGTGCGCGGCAATGTCGTCGACGATGTCGGAGAGCTGGTCCGGCGAGACCTCCAGGGCGACCACCAGGACCACCGGGAGTTGCTCGGTGCCGACTCCACCCAGCAGGTTGCCGGCGGTGACGTCGATCGGGTATCCGGCGGCGGTGGGACGCGCCGCGAAGATCTGCTGAGCCAGTCGGCGGGCGCGCGGGCTCCGGCGCAGCGCCCGGACACCCCGCCGGCGCAGACTGCGGAATGCGCGCGTGCGCCAGATCGCCGCCGCCTGCTGCCGGAGCTGCTGCGGGGTGGTCACGCGGCACTCTCCCGGTCCGCGTGCCGGAGGAGCAGGTCGGCGGCAGCGCTGGCTCCGTTCCCCGGGTCGATCCTGACCAGCCCATCCGCCATGGCCGGGCCGCGCTCGAGCAGGTCGGCGAGCAGGGGTACCAGCGTCTCGACGGTGACCGACTCCAGCGCGTGGCCGAAGCCGCGGTCAGCGACCCAACGAGCTCGTGCGGCCTGGTCGTCCAGCGAGGTCTGCTGGTTGGGGATGAAGAGTGTCGGCACTCCGCAGCGCAGCAACTCGTGAAAGGAGTTGTAGCCGGCCGCGCTGACCGCCAGGTCGAAGGCCCGGTAGCGCCGGGCCAGCGGATACTCCCGGACCAGCTGCACATCGGCGAGGCCGTCGGCGCTGTTGGCGATCTCGGGCTGGGTGACGCAGATCTGGAGGCCGAGCTCGCGCAGGGCTGCGACCGTCGCGCCGGTGACTCCGGACGTGTCGTTGATGTTGCCCGCACCGAGCGACACCAGCGCGACCGGAGCGGCCGGGTCGAGCCCGAGCGCGCGGCGGGCACTGACCCGGTCGTCGAGTTCATCAGGGTCGATCAGGGTGACCGGCGGGACCCGGTCAGCCGAGGCGGTGGCCGTGGCTCCCCGGTCGTAGGCGCGGGCGAAGTCGCCCGGCTCGATGATGGCGTCGAACCACGCTGCCTTCGCCAACTGCTCCTGGTTGAGCCCCGCGCGCCACATGCCGCGTCGCGACCAGACCCACCGGGGGCCTGGGTGGGCTGCTTGGACGGCGCGGATCCCGTCGTACGGCCAGGTGCCGTCGAAGATCACCACCTCGGGAGCAAGGCGGGCTACCGCCTCGCCAACCCGCTCGGCGAACAGCGCGTGCCAGGTCTTCGGGAACATCCCGGTGGCACGCGCAGAGGGCACGTACTCGTACGGGTAGCCGAAGGTGCCGACGACTCCGACCGCCTGGGACAGCGACAGGAATCTCGGCTCGCACCACGGGGCCGCGCGCCGCGCGTACGCCAGCAGGCGGGTCAGGTGGCCCATCCCAGCGCCGTTGCTGGAGATGAACAGGATCGTCGGCTTGCGCTGCTGGCGGCCGATGCCCGCGCCCACCGCAGACGTCGTCGCAGGCGTCTCGGCCGGGCGTTGCCCGGCCTTCGGAGGGGCAGTCGGTGCACCGATGAGTTCGGTCAGCCGGGCGACATGTGCCTCGTATCCGAACCGGGCCCGAGCCGCCGATTCCGCGGCGGCGACGTGGGCCTGGTACGCCGTCCGGTCGCCGTACAGCGCCGCAATCAACGGGCCGACCTGATCCGGTTCGGCGTACAGCGCCGCATCACCGAACAGTGGCCGGAAGTGTGGTGGGAGGATCGCCGGCACTCCGCTGGCAAGCGCCTCGAGGATGGTGCGACCGAAGGCCTCGACCCATCGTGGGTCGTGGTAGTAGACGAAGAAGTCCAGCCCGGCCAGGAAGTTGCGCGGATGCGCGGCGCCGAACTCTCGGACGTCCCAGGCTGCGGGGATCTCGCCCAGGACGGCAGCCGCCGGCTCGGCGCCGCCGAGGATCTTGACGTACATCGATCCATCGGTGGGGTAGACCGCACGGAGGACGGCCGGATCGCGCGGCCATTTCTGCGGTGACGAGCGGCTGTGCCGCCCGATCACCGGGCGGTCACCCCGCCAGCGCGTCCGCGGAGTCGCCCAGGAGTCCACGTTGATGATGTTGGTCCAGTCCTCGCCGCGGACGCACCGCGGCGGCAGCCGGGGGGCGACGACGTCGCGGACCAGCGGCCCGATCGGCGCCCAGCTGGGCTCCACGCCGAAGTGGTCGGTCGCGATCTGGTGCGCCACCTCGGGCTGATAGTGCTCATGCCCGTCGATGTCGTGGGGGGCGGCGTTTGCCACGACCACCACCCTCTCGGTCCGGACCGGAGGAAGTTGGTCGGCCGCATGCTGGAGCACGGCCGGATGGCGAATGACGGCGACATCGGCCTCGATGGGTGCGCGTCCGACCAACAGTCGCACCGCGTGTCCGTCAATCTGCTCGCGGATGGCTTGGTGAACCGGCGCCACACGGGTGACCAACGGGCCGTTCAGGTGGAGTAGACCGGTTCGCCATCCGGCGCTCACTTGTGCGCGGATTTCCTCGGCGATGCTCTGCGATGTCCCGCCCGGAAAACGAAAGTCCGAGATATCAAGAACGCTCACGCGCCGTCCACGATCGGTCGTCACGATCGCCAATAGTGGCACGCGAAACACGCAGTAGACACCGGCTGCGCGCCGCGTTTCCGCTGGTCGATTGACGGGTTGCTCAGGCCGATATCAACAGCAGGTGAACGGGAAATAACGACCGGGCGAATATACGGCTATCGCTCGAGGTACATCAAGGCATCGCCGACAGGTCGCTCCGCGGCCCCGCTTGGTTGATTGGCCAGGACCCCGCGCACCGAGAGGGTGGTGGAGCCGCCACCGTCGAGGTTGACGGATTCGGTCAGCCCGAGCGAGTCGGCGACCGCAGCGGCTTCGCGGAGGGTGGCGCCGACGCTGGTCGGCCGCCGACCGTCGATGGTGGCCAGCACCACGTGGCCGGAGGACGTCGTGCCGGCGATCGTCCGCGGATGCCGCGCGAAGTAGACCCCGCGGGTGTGCGGGGCGGTGATGGCGCCCCGGTGAGTCAACCGGTAGCGGCCGGCTACCCCGTACAGGGTGTTCGACACGGGGACTCGTCGCCCTTGCTCATCGAGCAACCTCAGTGAGGTTCGCACGCAGCCGCCACTGACCAGCCGGCGGAGCTGACGGATCTGTCGCCCGGTGGCCTGGACCGACGTCTGGCCTGGCCTGAGGACGCGCCCGCGCGTGGTCGAAATTTTCTGTGCGCATCCCGATCGATCCAGGACCACTTCCAACCCCTTGCCCCGGGGGGTCCGCCCGAACTCAGGCCGAAAGAGAACGACATCGCCGGATCTGCGGCAGGACGACTGGTCCCGCAGGCTGCGACACGATCGCGGAACGACCGGAGGGTGGTTGAGGTATTCCAGCTTCAGGGTGCGTCCGGTCCGCCGATTGCGCAGCTTCCCCGACCAGTCGAGGCGCTGCACGGTGACCGCATGGGTGGCGGAATCCACGAGCAGATCCACCTCGTGCGGGACCGCCGCTGGTTCGCTCAGCAACACGCCGCCGTACAGACCGAGCCCCACCGGATCGCCGGGGGCGGATTTGCTCTTTCGGAACGTGAAGTACGACGCGTTCACTCCCGCCAGGGCCCCGGACGCCGATACCAGGCGGGTGGTCGGTTCGGTGTGCGCCAGGTCGGGCCCGAACCCGGCGACCAGTCGGCCCGTGGCCAGCGTCGGGTCGATCGACACCACGCGTACCTGCCATGGGCCCCGACGTGTCGTCGCAATCTGGTCGGGTGATGCCGGGATAGCGCCGCGCACGATGGTGGTCAGCGTGACACCCGGTGCCAGGGCCTCGACCATCCGAGTTTCGGGGAGATCGGCGTCGCCTAGGGCTAGCGGGCTGCCGTCGGCGGCGGCGGCCTGCGGCCCGACCAGGGCCGTCGGCGCCGCGATTAACGCCGAAACCAGGGCAGCCAGCACTGCCCTGCCCGCCCGCGCGCGGGTCCGAGAAGCCCGACGTGCCCGCTCAGCCACGACTCCGCGATCTCCTTTCCGGGACTCAGGCGCCGATCTCGGGCTGCCGGGCGGCGTCGTCCTCGAGCACCCCGAGCTGCTCCAACTGCTCGGTCAGCCCTGCCCCGTCCGGTGCCTGCAGCCACGGGATCTGAGCGTCCCCACCACTGGGATGCTGCCGCAGGGTGCTGCCTGCCAAGACTGCCTCACCGGGCGACAGCTGCCGGATACAGACAGCGGCGACGTTGCCGGGGTGACTCTCGGTGAACTCGCGGTAGATGGATTCGTCGTGCTGACCGTCGTCGCCGACCAGCAGCCAGCGGACGTGGGGGAACTCCTCGGCCAGCCGGGCGAGGTTGGCGGTCTTGTGCTCCCGTCCACTGCGGAACCAGCGGTCGGCCGTCGGCCCCCAGTCGGTGAGCAAGAGGGCCCCCGCCGGGTAGAGATTCCGCGACAAGAAGCGGGTCAGCGTGGGGGCGACGTTCCACGCTCCGGTGGAGAGGTAGATCACCGGCGCAGCGGGGTTGGCGGTGGTCAGCCGCTCGTACAGCACGGGCATCCCCGGCGTCGCGGTGCGCGCGTGTTCGTTGACGACGAAGGTGTGCCAGGCGGCGAGCAACGGGCGGGGGAGTGCGGTGACCATCACGGTGTCGTCGATGTCGGACACAATCCCGAAGCGGGTCGCCGGATCGACGATGAACACCGACGCTTCGACCGGGGCCGACCCTTCGGCACTGAGCCCGATGGTCTGCCATCCGGGTGCGAGATCGACGTCGATCACCACGTCGATGATGCCGCTGAAATCGGCGCGGACATCGATCTCGCGCTCTCCGGCGTGCACGGTCACGCTGGCGTCCTCTACGGGGACGCTGGTGAAGCTGCGCCAGCCTCGCGATCCCGTCGGCTCCGCCTGATCGATCCGGCGATCGCCGTCCTTGGTCAGCAGCACCCGGCCGAGCACCCGCAGCCAGGTCGTGGAGCCGTAGCCCGTGTACGGGATCACCGCCGCGCTGTAGCCCGCCTCCCTGGCGCGTCGCGCTCGCCAGCGGAGCACGGCTTGGTCGATCTTGGCGGCGCGGTGAATCGGCGATGACCCCATGTCCCCAACCTAACGGCAGGTCTCACTCGCCCCCAGTGCGGCGCAACACCTCGCTCAAGCGCTCAGCGGCAGCGATCACCGCAGGCGCGTGCAGCCGGCCCGGCTGGCGGGTCAGCCGCTCGATCGGCCCCGATACGCTGACGGCGGCGATGACCTTGCCGGATGGGGAGCGGACCGGGGCCGACACCGAAGCCACCCCCGGCTCGCGTTCCCCGACCGAGTGCGCCCAGCCCCGGCGCCGCACAGCCGCGAGCGCAACGGCCGAGAAGCGACTGCCTCGCAGGCCGCGTTGCATGCGCTCCGGCTCCTCCCAGGCGAGCAGCACCTGGGCGGCCGATCCCGCGCTCATGGTGAGCTGAGTACCGACCGGCACGGTGTCCCGCAATCCCGACATCCGCTCCGCGGTCGCGACGCAGACGCGGTAGTCACCCTGCCGCCGGAACATCTGCGCGGACTCGCCGGTGATGTCGCGCAGTCGCGCCAGCACTGGGCCTGCCGTGGCGAGCAGCCGGTCCTCACCGGCTGCAGAGGCCAACTCGCCGAGCCTCGGCCCCAGGACGAAGCGGCCCTGCATGTCGCGGCTGACGAGCCTGTGATGTTCCAGGGCAACGGCCAGTCGGTGCGCCGTCGGTCGTGCCAGTCCCGTCGCCGCGACCAGACCCGCCAACGTCGTCGGCCCGGTCTCCAGTGCGCTCAGCACCAGGGCGGCTTTGTCGAGAACTCCGACCCCGCTAGAGTTGTCCATGCCTTGATACTGCCGTCTCGAATGCTGGTATTGCAACTCGGCGGGCGAGGCCGGACCACGGGAGGAAGGCAACAGGCTATGGGCAAGACGCTGAGTGAGAAGGTCTGGGACGACCACGTCGTGCGGAGCGCGACAGGCGAACCGGATCTGCTCTACATCGACTTGCACCTGGTGCATGAGGTGACGAGTCCGCAGGCCTTCGACGGCCTGCGCCAGGCGGGACGCGGCGTGCGTCGCCCCGACCTCACGATGGCCACCGAGGACCACAACACCCCGACCCTCAACATCGACCGTCCGATCGCCGACCCGGTCTCGCGTACCCAAGTGGAGACACTGCGCCGCAATGCCGCCGAGTTCGGGGTCCGCATCCACAGTCTGGGCGACCTCGACCAGGGCATCGTGCACATCATCGGTCCGCAGCTCGGGCTCACCCAGCCGGGGATGACCGTCGTGTGCGGTGACTCGCACACCTCGACCCACGGCGCCTTCGGCGCGATCGCGTTCGGCATCGGCACGTCCGAGGTCGAGCACGTGCTGGCCACCCAGACGCTGCCTCAGGCCAAGCCGAAGACGATGGCGGTGAACGTCGACGGAGAACTGCCGCCAGGTGTGACGGCCAAGGACATCGTGCTGGCGCTGATCGCCAAGGTCGGCACCGGCGGCGGGCAGGGCCACATCGTGGAGTACCGCGGCTCCGCGATCGAGGCGCTCTCGATGGAGGGCCGGATGACGATCTGCAACATGAGCATCGAGTGGGGTGCGAAGGCAGGCATGATCGCTCCCGATGACACGACCTTCGCGTACCTGAAGGGCCGCCCGCACGCTCCCGAGGGTGCCGACTGGGATGCCGCGGTCGCCTACTGGCGCACGTTGAGTACCGATCCGGACGCTGTCTTCGACGCGGAGGTGGACCTCGACGCGAGCCAGCTGACCCCGTACGTCACCTGGGGCACCAACCCCGGCCAGGGCGTTCCGTTGGGAGCGGCGGTGCCGGATCCGGAGACCTTCGGCGAGGAGGCCGACCGGGTGGCGGCGACCAAGGCGCTGGAGTACATGGCGCTGCAGCCGGGCACGCCGATGCGCGCGATCCACGTCGACACCGTCTTCCTGGGGTCGTGCACCAACGGCCGGATCGAAGACCTGCGTGCCGCCGCGGACGTGATCAAGGGTCACCAGGTCGCCGACGGGGTGCGGATGCTGGTGGTCCCCGGCTCGGCCCGGGTACGACTGCAGGCCGAGTCGGAGGGTCTCGACATCGTCTTCAAGGAAGCAGGCGCCGAGTGGCGGGCGGCGGGCTGCTCCATGTGCCTGGGAATGAACCCCGACCAACTCGCGCCTGGCGAGCGCGCGGCATCGACCTCGAACCGCAATTTCGAGGGCCGGCAGGGCAAGGGTGGCCGCACCCATCTGGTGTCTCCGCTGGTCGCCGCGGCAACTGCGGTCACAGGCACGCTGAGCTCACCCGCGGACCTCTGAGGAGACGACGATGGACACGTTCACCAGCCACACCGGCACCGGACTGCCGCTACGTCGCAGCAACGTCGACACCGACCAGATCATCCCGGCGGTCTACCTCAAGCGGGTGACGAAGACCGGCTTCGAGGACGGTCTGTTCGCCGCCTGGCGGAGCGACCCCGAGTTCGTGCTCAACCTGCCCCAGTACGCTGGCGCCACCGTCCTGGTCCCGGGGCCCGACTTCGGCACCGGATCGTCGCGCGAACACGCCGTCTGGGCGCTGCAGAACTACGGCTTCAAGGTCGTGATCGGGTCGCGCTTCGGCGACATCTTCCGCAGCAACGCCGGCAAGGCCGGACTGCTGGTCGCGGTGATCGACCAGAAGGTGGTCGAGGAGCTGTGGGACTACATCGAGGAGCACCCCGGTGCGCCGCTGACCATCGACCTCGATGGACGCCAGATCACCGCTGAGGGGTTCCAGACCGACTTCGAGATCGATGACTACACCCGGTGGCGTCTGCTGGAGGGCCTGGACGACATCGGTCTGACGCTCCGCCACGTCGACCAGATCGAGCAGTTCGAGGCGGGCCGCCCGGCCTTCAAGCCGGCCACGCTGCCGGCGAAGGTCGCGAGCTGACGCTGCGGGAGACCAGCCCCTAGGGCTGTGCGGACGTCGTCGCCCGAGGTGGCCTCGTCCGACCGTCACGACTTGGCAGGTGTCGCTCGTCAGGCGTTGTCGGATTTGCCGAAGTTCCCTAGCGTGTCAGCAGGTGTAGCAAGCGCCTGCGAAGCGGATCCCGGGAGAGGGCGGCGTCGGTCGGCGCTTGCGGGAAGGACGCGGTGAACAAGTCCGAGCTGATCGAGGCCCTGGCGGAGCACTTCGATGGCAACAAGACCCAGGCCGCGAAGGCCCTGAACGCGGTTGTGCAGACCATCACCTACGCGACTGCGTCGGGCCAGAAGGTCTCGATCAGCGGCTTCGGTGTCTTCGAGCGGATCGAACGGCCCGAGCGCGTCGTACGCAATCCGCGGACAGGAGAGCGCAAACAGACGGGTCCGACAGCGGTGCCGCGGTTCCGGCCGGGTACTGATCTGAAGGCCTATGTCTCGGGTGCCAAGCAGGTGCCGTCGGACTGATCCCGACGTCCGCTCGAGGGCCGGGCTCAGAGCCAGGCGGAGATGACTCGGCCGCCGCTCTCCACTGCGTGCAGACGCTGACCGAGTCGCAACTCGCGCAGGCCGCCGTCAGGCGCGTCCGCCCGCATCGGAAGTCGCCGGCCGTCGGCGGTGACGACGAGCCGCTCCCCGGCACCGTCGTGCTGAGCGGTCACCGTCACCACCACCGGTGCGCCCAACTGTCCGGTGCCCGGGTCGTATAGCGCGGCGGTGGACGCTCCGACGCCGAGTGTGCGCGCCGCGAGCAGATCGACCGCGGTGTCGACGTCCTGCCGTGCATCCGCGAGCGGGCCGCCGAGCGCGCGCTCGTCGAGCGCCGACGCCCCGGACTGGTGGTGTGCCGCCGCAGACCGGCCTTGGAAACGTGGCTCGAGTTCGGCGCCGGTGGCGACCAGCATGGTCGTACCGAGGCCACTGTGGTCAGCAACGAAGGCGCGTGGTCCCGCCGCCGCGGCCGCGTCGACGATCCGCGCCACCGATCTCGCCGTGAGCGCGGGCAGGTCGCCGACGCTGGCGACGACCGTCCGCAGGCCGTCCGCGACGAGTCGTGCCGCGCCGTAGGAGAGGGCGGCGTTGAGATCGGCGCGCGCCGGCTCGGAGACGACCAGCACAGTCGATCCGGTGGACCGCAACCGAGACTGGAGGGCCGGCTCGCGGCTGACCACGAGGACGCGGTCGACCGCTGCTTCCAGCGCCCGCAGCGTGTCGATCGCCATCGCCCAGGCGAGCCGGCTGCGCAACGGCGGCGGGAGGTCCAGCCGCGACTTCGCGGCGGCCAGCGGCTTGAGCGCGACAACCGCCCCGATCCCGGCGCCCGTCGTCCCGTTCACCGGCACTATTCTGCCGTCGGCCGTCGGCCGACCGGCCGCACGTCGCTGCACCGCGGCACGAAATCCCCTAGTGTGTGCCAGAACCGGGGAGCGGCGAGGGTCCTGACGGAGCCCCCCGATCAGGAGGGGTGCTGATGGCCAGGTTGCCGGCGAGGCGAGGCTCCGCCGTGCCGCGCCTCACCGAGGCCAACCACGAGCCCGACGACGGTCCGATCCGGAACGTGGTGCGGCTGTTGAATGGGGTCTTCGCCCCGCTGACCCGGCGCGACTGGCGCTATACCGACCGAATCCCGGAGACCGGCGGCATCATCGTCGTCGCCAACCACATCTCCAACGTCGACCCCATCGTGCTGGGTCAGTACCTGGCCTACGCCGGGCGCTGGCCACGGTTTCTCGCCAAGGCCTCCGTGCTCCGCGCCCCGCTCGTCGGTCGGCTACTGGCCGCCTGCGGCCAGATTCCGGTCGAGCGCGACTCGGCCAGTTCCCGGGACGCGCTGGTGGCGGCCGCAGACGCATTGCGGGAGGGTCGCGCCGTGGTGATCTATCCCGAGGGAACGATCACCGGCGATCCCGACCTGTGGCCGATGCGGGGGAGGACGGGCGCCGCGCGGCTGGCCCTGGACAGCGGATGCCCGGTGATTCCGATAGGGCAGTGGGGCGCTCAGGCGATCATGTACGGCCCGACCGTCGGGTTTCCCCGGATGCTGCCGCGCAAGACCGTACAGGTCGCCGCGGGGCCGCCAGTGGAGCTGAGCGACTTGAGCGACCGACCAAGAACGGCGGCCCTGCTGAACGAGGCGACCGAGCGGATGATGACAGCGATCACCGCACTGGTCGCCGAGTTGCGGGATGCCACGCCACCCCCCACGCGGTTCGATCCGCGCCGACGTCGTACGGAGAAGAAGGCGTGACGGATCAACGCGATCGCCCGGCCCGGGTCACCGTGATGGGCTCCGGCTCCTGGGGCACCGCGTTCGCGATGGTGCTCTGCGACGCCGGCAACGCTGTCACGATGTGGGCGCGACGGCCCGAACTCGCGGCGACCATCAACGCCGAGCATCGCAACTCCGACTACTTCCCAGCCGTGCCCTTGCCGGAGTCGTTGGTCGCGGTGAGCGACCCCGACGAGGCGCTCCGGGATGCCGAGTTCGTGGTCCTCGCGGTGCCGTCGCAGACACTTCGGCAGAACCTCGCCCGGTGGCGGATCCCCTCGGACGCGATCGTGGTCAGCCTCGCCAAGGGCATCGAGGTCGGTACCGGAATGCGGATGAGCGAGGTTGTTGCTGAGGCCGGCGGCATCGATCCGGTACGGATCGCCGTCGTGACGGGTCCCAACCTCGCCCGGGAGATCGCCGAGCGCCAACCGTCGGCCAGCGTGGTGGCCAGCATCTCGCTGGAGACAGCCGAGGCGCTGCAGTTGGTCTGCCATACCGCGCGGTTCCGGGCGTACACGAACACCGACGTGGTGGGCTGCGAACTCGGCGGTGCCACCAAGAACGTCATCGCTCTCGCGGTCGGGATGGCGGTCGGGCTCGGTCTCGGCGCAAACGCGACCGCCTCGGTGATCACCAGAGGGCTCGCGGAGACGACGCGCCTCGGCCTGGCGCTCGGGGCCGACCCGTACACGTTCTCCGGTCTGGCCGGTTTGGGTGACCTGGTGGCGACCTGCTCCTCGCCCTTGTCGCGCAACCGCACGTTCGGAGAGGAACTGGGCCGGGGACGGACGGTTGCCGAGATCAGCGGATCCACCCGACAGGTCGCCGAGGGCGTGAAGTCGTGTGCGTCGATCCATGCCCTCGCGCTGGCACACGATGTCGAGATGCCGATCGTGGAGCACGTGGCAGCGGTGATCGCCGGTGAACTGACCCCCGCCGAGATGATTACGGCGCTGATGTCGCGGTCGGCCAAGCCGGAGCGCTACTGAACCGCCACTGCACGGAGAGCCAGCGTCCGTCGCGATCAATTCGTCCACGCCCCGCACATTTGTGAGCGCAAGCGCCGACAGATCGCGATGTACTGTCAATCGGCGCTCGTCGGGGGACGCCAATCTCGGGGAGACCCGTTCGTATGGCACCTGTCGTACGTCGGTGACGGTGCACGTGGATGACCCGGTGGGATCACTGCGGCCGCACCAACGACGCCGGCACCGGCGTTCGCGGGTGGCGAGGCTGCGCGACATGACAACCCCAGCCGGCTCCGAGAGAGCCTCGCGCGTCCTGTCCGGGCTCTGCTGAGGCCGCCGATACGCTCTTCGGGTGACAGTGGGTGTCGGTGGGGACGGCAACGCCGCGGCGACCGCGGATCGGCGAGTGCGAGTCGCCGTCGTGTTCGGCGGGACCAGCAGCGAGCACGGTGTGTCGTGTCTGACCGCTGCGGGCGTGGTGGCAGCCCTGGACCCCCGGCAGTACGACGTTCTCGGCATCGGCATCACCAGGTCGGGTCGTTGGGTGGTCGTACCGGTCGAGACGATCGCGGGCCTGGCAGTGACCGATGGTCAGTTGCCGGCATTGACGGAGGAGGCCGCCGACGCTGTCCTGGTCCGCACCCGGAGCGGGGCGGATCTGGCCGTGCGCAACGGCGCGGCTGCGCCAGAGTTGCGCGAACTCGGATCCGTCGACGTCGCCCTGGCCCTACTGCACGGGCCGTTCGGCGAGGACGGCACGGTGCAGGGCCTGTTCGAGATGATGGGCACCCGCTACGTCGGGGCAGGCGTGCTGGCCAGCGCAGTCGGGATGGACAAGCACTTCATGAAGCTGGTCCTCGCCGCCAGCGGGCTGCCAATCGGCCCGTTTGTCGTGGTCTGGCCGCAGGAGTGGGAGCGTGATCGGGCTGCCTGTCTCGAGGCGGTGGCGGCGCTGCACTATCCCGTGTTCGTGAAACCGGCACGCGGCGGTTCCAGCCTCGGCATCAGCAAGGTGGAGTCGGCGGAACAGCTCGTCGAGGCGATTGAGGTAGCCAGGCGCTACGACCCTAAGGTGATCGTCGAGCAAGGGTTCGTGGCGGCGCGGGAACTGGAGTGCGGGGTCCTGGCGGACCCGGACGGTGGCCGGCCCTGGACCAGCGATTTGGCCGAGATCCGGATGCACACCGAATCGGCGTTCTACGACTTCGAGGCCAAGTACCTACCAGAGGAGCAGGTCAGCCTGGACGTGCCTGCGCACGTCGAGCCGGACCTCGCCGAGCAGGTGAAAGACCTGGCCAGGCGCACCTTTGAGGCGATCGGATGCGAGGGGCTGGCGCGTGTGGACGTGTTCGTCACCCACGATCTCGGCGTGGTGGTGAACGAGATCAACACCATGCCCGGATTCACCCAGCATTCGATGTTCCCGAGAATGTGGGCGGCTAGCGGGATCGACTATCCGGCGCTGCTGGATCATCTGATCCGCCTCGCCGTCGCCCGGCCCGTCGGGTTGCGCTGACCGTCGCGGTCGGTGCGGCGTACCGCTGATTCAGGCGCACGGCTGGACAACCGGATCGTGAGCGGTGATCGTCGCGGCGACGGCGGTCAGCGCCGAGGCTTCGGGAGCGTATTCCGTCGGTACCGCCAGCTCGACGTAGGCGGCTCGCCCGATCGTGGTGAACAGGTAGCCGCCGTCAGCCTCTTCGGCCAGCCAACCGACGCCGTTCACCTCGAAGCACTGGCTTGAGGGCTGCAGCGCGGCGGGCTTGTCGACCCCGCACCGCAGGACGATCGGGGGCCGGCCCCAGGCCGCCGAGAAGGCGCCGGGCTGCACGGTGCGGCGGTTCTCGGCCAGCACCGACGACGGGAGGTCGGCCATCAGTGGGCGGCAGATGGCTGCCGCGGCCGCGTCGGGGTTCGGATCCGGGACGGCGATCGTGCAACTGCTGGAGAGCCCGCCGACCAGCAGCAGGACCGGGCCAATCTGGGTGACGCCTCGCAGTGTGGCGCCGCGGCGGCGTCGGTGTCGTGGGGTCTGGCGCGCGGCGGCGTCAGATGTGGACGACAGGGCAGGTCACCGTCCGGGTGATCCCGGGGACGGTCTGCACCCGAGCGACCACCAGCTGGCCCAACTCGTCCACGCTGGAAGCCTCCGCGCGCACGATCACGTCGTACGGGCCGGTGACATCCTCCGCCAGTGTCACGCCTTGGATCGCCCGGATGGCGTTGGCCACCTCAGCCGCTTTCCCGACGTTCGTCTGGACCAGGATGTAAGCCTGCACCACCATCTGGTTCACCCTTCATATGTGCGGCGAGATGCCCGCTCAACTCGAGCTGGGTCAGTCGAGGCGGGCTGGAGACCGCGTACGCTCGCCGATGTGCGTCAACCTACATCCTTCGGTCCCGACGCGCCGATGCAACCGGTTGGAGAATCGTGCTGACCGAGGCGTCGGCGGTGCTCGGCGACGTGGGTGAATTTGCCCTGATCGAGGCCATGACGGCGGGGCTCGAGGCCTCGGACGACGTGGTTGTCGGACCCGGCGACGACGGTGCGGTAATGCGGCTCGACGGGCCGGTGGTCGCCTCGGTTGACGTGCTGGTCGAGGGGGTGCACTTCCGCCGCGACTGGTCTGCCGCGCTGGACGTCGGCCGCAAGGCGGTCGCGGTGAACGTTGCCGACCTGGAGGCGATGGGGGCGCGCGCGACCGGCATCCTGGTCGGCTTTTCCGCGCCGCGCGACCTCCCTGCGCAGTGGGCCCTCGACTGTGCCCGGGGACTGCGGGAGGAGGCGGACCGGGCAGGCGTCAGCCTTCTCGGCGGGGACGTGACCCGAGCCCGCGACGTGACCGTCGCGGTCACCGCGCTCGGGCAGCTCGACGGCCGGCGACCGGTGCTGCGTTCGGGCGCCCGGCCCGGCGACGTGCTCGCGGTCTGCGGACGACTCGGTTGGGCGGCGGCGGGGCTGGTGGTGCTCGGACGCGGCTTCCGGTCACCCCGCGTGGTCGTCGAGGCGCAGCGGGTGCCGAGTGTGCCGTACGGCGCAGGCGCTGTTGCTGCGCAGTCGGGGGCGACCGCGATGATCGACGTGTCGGACGGGCTGCTCGCCGACGTCGGCCACATCGCCACAGCGTCGGGGGTCGGATTCGACCTGGCGACCGCAGCACTACCAGTCCCGGATCCGCTCCAGGCAGTGTCAGCGGCCACCGGGGTCAGCCCACATGCCCTGATGCTCACCGGCGGCGAGGACCACGCGCTCGCGGCTACCTTCCCGGCCGGCACGGTCCTACCGCAGGACTGGGTCGCCATCGGCGCTGCGACGGCGGACGACGCCCGCCAGGTCCTGGTGGACGGAGACGTGTGGACGGCCGCGACCGGATTCGACCACTTCCGCAGGGCCCGTCGCTGATGGCCGGTCACCGTCATCTCGCCGGCTCCATCGCCCGGGCCGGCCAAACGTTGCCGACGGCGCGCGTCCTGACGGTGGCCGGTTCCGACTCCGGTGGCGGAGCGGGGATCCAGGCCGACCTGAAGACGATGCTGGCCCACGGCGTCCATGGGATGAGCGTGCTGACTGCTGTCACCGCCCAGAACTCGGTGGGTGTCCACGGGGTCTGGGCGCTTCCGTCGGCTGCGATCCGGGAACAGTTCCGCAGCGTCGTCGACGACATCGGCGTCGACGCGGTGAAGACGGGCATGCTCGGGACACGCGAATCCGTCGAACTGGTCGCCGACCTGGTGGCCGACGTCGACCCGGACATCGCTGTCGTGGTCGACCCGGTCTGCGTGAGCAAGCACGGCGACCGGCTGATCGATCAGGACGCGATCTCCGCGCTCCGGGACCGGCTCATTCCCCGGGCCGAGGTGGTGACGCCGAACCTCGACGAGGCTGCCGAACTCACCGGGCTGCCGGCCACCGCCCCCGCAGACGAGCATGCACGCGCCCTGCTCGACCTCGGCGCCACCTGGGTCGTGGTGAAGGGCGGGCACGCGCCGGGTGATCCGGTGGACGTGCTGGCCGGGCCGGACGGGTACCTGGAGCGCTTCGCAGCGCGACGGGTCAGGAATGACCACACCCACGGCACCGGTTGCACGCTCGCCTCGGCGTTGGCCTGCCGGATTGCCCTCGGTGACGGCGTTCCGACGGCGATGCAGGGCGCCAAGCGCTTCGTCACGGGCGCCATCGAGCACGGATTCCCGCTCGGTGCCGGCATCGGTCCGACCGACCACCTGTGGCAGCTGCGGCGCGCGCTCGCCGACATCGGGTAGACACCCCGGCATCGCGCGGCGGCGCCGCGCCGGCTGGGGCGGCGTGTGAGATCGGGCCCGCCCACTGCCATCGCGTAGCCTCGCAGCATGGCGACCCGCGCGTCTTCCCCACCGCGGTCCCGCAGCAGCGCCGGGAATTCCGGTCAGCGCAGTCCGCGGTCGTCCGGAGGCAGTTCCACCCGCAGCAAGCCGGCTCGTTCCGGTTCCAGCAGCCGTAGCGGCGCCGCGACGGCGCAGCGTCGGCAACCGGCCCGGCGTCGGCCGCCGGCGCGGTCCCGAAGTCGGCATGCCCCCAGACGGCGCTCCACCCTGGCCAGCGTCGGGCGTGGTATCGCAGCGGGCTGGGCGAGTGTCGCGCACGGAATCGGGTCGGCGGTACGGCGGATCGGATCAGGCGCGCGCGAGGTGGACCCGGCGCTACGTCGCGACGGGGTCGGGCTGTTCCTGCTGGGCTGCGCGATCGTGGTCGCGGCGGCGTGCTGGTTCGATCTGCCGGGCGCAGGGGAGGCGATCGCCTTCGGGGTCGCGACGGTGATCGGTCGGCTGTCCTACGTGGCGCCGGTGCTGCTCGTCTTGATGGCGTGGCGGACGCTGCGGCATCCGGACCGCAACGGACCTGGCGGGCGGCAGGCAGTCGGCTGGACCGCTGTCCTGCTCGGGCTGCTGGGACTGATCAACATCTCCCGCGGGTTGCCGAGGCCCAACCAACCGGAGCAGTTGCGCGAGGCCGGCGGCATCGTCGGCTACATCTCCTCCAGCCTGCTGTCGGATCTGCTCACGGTCTACGTCGCCGTCCCTCTGCTGGTGCTGCTGCTGGTGTTCGGAGTGCTGGTGGTTGTGGGCATCTCGTTGCACCAGATTCCTGAGCAGGTGCGCGCCCTTCGGGAGCGCGCCCGGAGCCGAGCGGTCGTGATCGAAGGTCAGGTCGTCCCCGAGCTGGAGTTCGGTGTCGACAGGGCATACGACACTCCGGTCGTGCCGGAGCCGCCGACGCGGCGCGGTCGCCGCTCCATCCCCGCCGACCCACCCGCCGCGGAGCCCCCCGCCGACATTGCCGATATCGGTGGCCCGCGCGACTCCGGTCGCACGAGTCCCGAGAGTCCCACCACTGCGCCCCGCAAGCCGGTGACGGCCGGGCTCCCCGCCGGGGTGGTGGTGCACGGCTCCGATGGCGACGAACTCGAGGCTCCGCAGCACACGCCGATTCCGCAGCGCGTGGAGCAACTCCAGCTCTCCGGTGACGTCCAGTACCTGCTGCCGGAAGCCGCGGCCCTGAAGCAGGGCAGCGTGCACAAGGCTCGCACCGAGGCCTCTGACGCGGTCGTCCACCGGCTCACCGAGGTCTTGCAGCAGTTCGAGATCGACGCGAGGGTCACCGGGTACACCCGTGGTCCGACAGTGACCCGGTACGAGGTCGAGCTGGGCCCGGCGGTGAAGGTGGAGAAGGTCACGGCACTCGGGCGCAACATCGCCTACGCGGTCGCCAGCGCCGACGTCCGGATCCTGTCGCCGATCCCCGGCAAGTCCGCCATCGGTATCGAGATCCCGAACACCGACAAGGAAGTCGTCTCGCTCGGAGACGTGCTCCGCTCGGCGCGAGCTCGCAACGACCACCACCCGATGACCGTCGGCCTGGGCAAGGACGTCGAGGGCGGCTTCGTCGTGGCGAACCTGGCCAAGATGCCGCACCTGCTGGTCGCCGGCGCGACCGGATCGGGCAAGTCGAGCTTCGTCAACTCGATGATCACCTCGATCATGATGAGGGCCACGCCCGACGAGGTCCGATTGCTGCTGGTCGACCCGAAGCGGGTCGAGCTGACCGCGTACGAAGGAATCCCGCACCTGGTCACGCCGATCATCACGGTCGCGAAGAAGGCGGCCGAGGCGCTGCAGTGGGTGGTCCGGGAGATGGATCTGCGCTACGAGGACCTCGCCACGTTCGGCTTCCGGCACGTGGACGACTTCAACAAGGCCGTGAAGGCCGGCACGGTGAAGCCGTTGGACGGATCGGAGCGGGAACTCGCGCCCTACCCGTATCTGCTGGTGATCGTCGACGAGCTCGCCGATCTGATGATGGTTGCCCCACGCGACGTCGAGGACTCGATCGTCCGGATCACCCAGTTGGCCCGGGCCGCGGGGATCCACCTGGTGTTGGCCACCCAGCGGCCGAGCACCGACGTGGTGACCGGCCTGATCAAGGCCAACGTGCCCAGCCGGCTTGCCTTTGCGACGTCGTCGATGACTGACTCCCGCGTGATCCTCGACCAGCCCGGAGCCGAGAAGCTCGTCGGGCAGGGCGACGGGCTGTTCCTGCCGATGGGGGCGAGCAAGCCGATCCGCATCCAGGGCGCTTGGGTCACCGAGCAGGAGGTCCGCTCAGTCGTCGCG
This sequence comes from Propionibacteriaceae bacterium, assembly GCA_044225235.1. Classification (GTDB taxonomy): domain Bacteria; phylum Actinomycetota; class Actinomycetes; order Propionibacteriales; family Propionibacteriaceae; genus Microlunatus. The sequence goes on from JBGAIX010000008.1 coordinate 28,140, forward strand.
CACGTGACCGAGCAACTCAAGCCGAGCTATCGCGAGGATGTCACCGTGGCGCCGGAGGCGGCCGCCAAGGTCGCGGAGGACATCGGCGACGATCTCGACCTGGTGCTGCAGGCCGCCGAACTGGTGGTGAACCTGCAGTTGGGGTCCACTTCGATGCTGCAGCGCAAGCTGCGGGTGGGCTTCGCCAAAGCGGGCCGGCTGATGGACATCCTCGAGACCCGCGGTGTCGTCGGCCCGTCCGAGGGATCAAAGCCGCGCGAGGTCCTGGTCAAGCCGGATGAGCTCGACGAGGTCGTGGACAACCTGCGGCTCGGGTGAGGCCGAGTGACCGCGGCGCGGGCTGGCAGCCCTCGCCACGCCTGCCGTCGGCCATACTGTGACGGTTATGGCTGAGCCTGTGGTCGCTGCGCGTGCTACCGGTCCACGTGCCGCCGCCAGGCCCACCGTGCACCTGGTGACGCTCGGTTGTGCGCGGAATGAGGTCGACAGCGAGGAGATGGCCGCACGGCTGGAGGGCGGCGGTTTCCAGCTGGTGTCCGAACCGGACCAGGCCGACGCCGTCGTGGTGAACACCTGCGGCTTCATCGAGGCCGCCAAGAAGGACTCGGTCGACACGCTGCTTGCCGCTGCCGACTTGAAGGAGAGCGGCCGAGCGGGAGCCGTCGTCGCCGTCGGGTGCATGGCCGAGCGCTACGGGAGCGAGCTGGCGGAGGCGCTGCCCGAGGCCGATGCTGTCCTCGGGTTCGATGCCTACCCTGACCTGGACGTGCGGCTGCGCGAGGTCCTGGCCGGTGGCCGCCACGTCGCCCACGCACCCCGGGATCGGCGCCGCCTGCTGCCGATCGCGCCGGCAGCGCGGCCGCGGGCGGCGGCGCACACCCACATTCCGGGTCACGGCCAGTCGGGTGACGACCCAGATCGCGGCCCGGCCAGCGGGCCCCGTACGGTCCGGCGACGCCTCGCCGGAGGGCCATCCGCACCGTTGAAGATCGCGTCCGGCTGCGATCGGCGCTGCACCTTCTGTGCAATTCCGGCATTCCGTGGCTCGTACCTCTCGCGGCCGCCGGAGGAGGTTGTCGCCGAGGCTCGCTGGCTCGCCGAGCGGGGGGTTCGCGAGGTCTTCCTGGTCAGCGAGAACACCTCCTCCTACGGCAAGGACCTCGGTGACCTGCGGTTGCTCGAGCGCATGCTGGCCGACCTGTCGGCAGTGGACGCGTTGGCCTGGATCCGGCTCTCCTACCTGCAGCCGGCCGAAACCCGCCCGGCTTTGATCGAAGCCATCGCAACGACCCCGAAGGTAGTGCCCTACTTCGATCTCTCCTTTCAACACGCCGCGCCCGACGTCCTGAGGCGGATGCGCCGATTCGGCGATCCCGATGCCTTTCTCGGCCTGATCGGTTCGATTCGTGCGCTGGCTCCCACTGCGGGTATCCGGAGCAACGTGATCGTCGGGTTCCCCGGCGAGACTGAGGACGACGTCCAGACGCTGGCGGATTTCCTCGTGGCGGCCGAGCTGGATGCGGTGGGCGTCTTCGGGTACTCCGATGAGGACGGTACGGAGGCCGAGCGGTTGCCTGGCCACCTCGACCAGGACGAGATCGACGCGCGGCGCGACCGCATCGCCGATCTCGCGGACGAGTTGGTTGCGCAGCGCGCCGAGGCGCGCATCGGCGAGAGGATCGAGGTTTTGGTCGAGGACACCGAGGACGGTGTCAGCGGTCGGGCACCTCACCAGGGTCCGGAGGTGGACGGGGTGGTTCGCGTCGCCGGCGCGACTGCCACGCGCGGGGACCTGCTCGAGGCCATGGTCGTCGGCGCGGACGGTGTCGATCTGATCGCTGAGGCTGCTCGATGAGTGAGGACGAGGCCCAGCCGGTCGATCCTGATGCCCTCGCGCCGAGCGAGAAGCACCCGGTGGGGCCGATGGCTGAGCCCGAGTCGAGCCCATGGAACGTGCCCAACGCCCTCACCGCCTTCCGCATTGCGCTCGTCCCGCTGTTCGGCTGGATCTTGCTGGCTCATCCCGATGAGCCGTGGTGGCGGTTCGGCAGTGCGGTGCTGTTCGCCGTGGCGATCCTGACCGACACGCTCGACGGATACCTGGCGCGCAAGCACAACATCGTCACCCGCTTCGGCAAGCTGGCCGATCCCATCGCTGACAAGGCGTTGACCGGGATGGCGTTCGTCGGTCTGTCGATCATCGGCGAAATCCCCTGGTGGGTGACGCTGACCATCCTGGCTCGCGAGTGGGGCATCACCCTGCTGCGCTTCGTGATGCTGCGGTACGGGGTGATGGCGGCAGGGCGCGGCGGCAAGCTCAAGACGGTCACCCAGGCTGTGGCGCTCCTGCTGTACCTCCTCCCGCTGGAGCTGGTCGCCCCCTGGACCACGCTGATCGCCGTGGTCGTGATGGGCCTGGCCTGGTTGTTGACGATCCTGACCGGCCTTGACTACGTCCGGGAGGCCGTGATGTTGCGTCGCCGGCCGCCGCAGCCTCAATGACGGCTTCGGCGGCGGCTGCCGACACCCCGGTTGCTGTCGCCGTCGTCGCAGCGTTGGTGCGGCGTAACGAGACCCTCGCAACCGCTGAATCCCTGACCGGCGGGTTGGTGAGCGCGCAGTTGACGAGCGTGCCGGGCGCCTCGGCGTGCTACCTCGGCGGGGTGGTCACCTACGCGACCAGGCTGAAGGCCCTACTGGCCGACGTACCGGCGGACACCCTTGCGAGCGACGGTCCGGTCGCCGCGTCCACCGTGGCAGCGATGGCCCTCGGCATTGCCCGCCGCTGCGGCGCTGACTGGGGGATCGCGACCACTGGCGTCGCCGGACCTGACCCGCAGGATGGGCATCCGATCGGTCAGGTCTTCGTCGGCGTGACGGGGCCGACGAGCAGTCGAACGGTGGTGCGTGAGCTGGCGTTGACCGGCACTCGGGCCGAGATCCGCGCGGCTTCGGTGGCTGCCGTCCTGGGGTTGCTGGCCGAACTGTTGGCGACGTCGGCTCACGAGGAATGACCTGACCGCCCCGCGCCGGCGTCCCCGCGAATGAGATTCGGATCCGCAGCGTGGCGGCACGGGTCCATCGGCGTCATGCTGCCGCGCTTCGCTGGGGCGCCTGGGTAGAGTTTGGCCATGCGGAGCGAAATCCCGATGCGGCCGGTGCTCGTGCGCGAGCTCATCGGCGAGACGCTGCGCGAAGAGCGGATGACGCAGGGTCGAACGTTGCGCGAGGTATCCAAGGAGGCGCGGGTCAGCCTCGGCTATCTCTCTGAGGTGGAGCGCGGCCAGAAGGAAGCCTCCAGCGAACTTCTCGCCTCGATCTGCTCAGCGCTTGACCTGCCCCTCTCGGTCATTTTGAACGTCGTCAGCGAGAAGATGGCCGACGCGGAGCAGAGCGCCGCCCGGGTCACGTCGTTGTCGACCGTTCGCGCGATGGCACGCGCCGCGGCCTGACTGCGGTCCGCCAGTTCAGCTGGGACTGGCAGCCACTCGCGGCCCGCTCCGGCGCACGACGAATGCGACTCGTGGATATCCGCTCACGGGCGCGGACGTAGGCGAAGACCCTGGGGGGTCATCGCGAAACCGGCACCCTGCAATGCTGCGCTGACGGCGGCGGAACTGAAGACGTGCTCCCCGTCGGCGCGCTCGACCGTGAGCTTGCCGAGCGCTCCGCGTCCGACCGCAGCCGCCAGCGCCCGAGCCGCGGGCTCGAGCAGCGCCGGCTCATCGGCGAAGGTGAGCAGCGTCCGGCCGCCGCGCTCGACGTACAGAACGAGGGCGCCGTCGACGAGAACGACGAGTGCCCCCGCCTTCCGCCCAGGGCGATGTCCGTCACGCTCCGGCCAGGGCAGTGCGGCGCCATACGGGTTCGCAGGATCGCACGCGGCGAGTACCTGACCACGGCTCAGGTCTGGTTCTCGCTGGCAGGCGCGCAGCCGGTCGACCGCCCCGGTCAGCGCGAACTGCGCGGCGCCCAGTCCCTCGACGAAATAGCCGCGGCGGCACTGGCCAGCCTCCTCGAGGGAGCTCAGAGCGCGATATGCGGGGCCGAAACCACCGTCGGGGTTCTCGGACACGACGCTGCCGCGGGTGACGACGCCATATCGGTCCAACTGCGCGAACACGTCCGCGGCCAAGCGGTCCGCCGTGCTCAGTTCGCCACGCTGGACCAGCGACCATCGGCCGGCGGTGGCCGGGGACGGAACGATTGCTCGGCGGGCGGCGCGACCCAGCCCGGCGGGGGTCCCGCGCGCGCGGTAGGTGCGTGGTGCGCGCCGTGTCTGTTGGCGGTGCGCGCCGCCGGCGGCAAGCACTCGGAGCGGTGCAAAGCCGTCGGCGGTGACCTGACCGGCCCACACCAGTTCCCAGAGCGCTGACACGTACAACTGCCGGTCCGCCGTTGCCAGTCCCGAGGGCAGCAGAGCGTCGAAGAAGTACGCGCCGCCGCCGCTGAGCGCAGCGAGCAACTCCTGGCAGCGGTACTGCGCCGGCTCCACCCCGGCCGGGTGCGCCTCCTGATCGCCGAGGTAGAGCCGCACCCAGCCGTCCGTCTCTCCGATCGGGCCCGATCCCACCCAGTAGACCTCGCCGGAGCGGGTGAGCTCGTCCAGCATGGCCGGCGAGTAGTCGGCGACCCGGGTCGGCAGCACGACGGACTCGATGGCGCTCGCCGGGAACGGAAACCCCGAGAGCTGTTCGACGGCCCCCAGCACTGCGTCGACCCCGCGGGCGCTCGAGCCGACGCCCTGCCACTCGGCGAGGAATCGAGCGAACGCGACCTGCTCGACCGGCTCCACACCCTTGCGCAGCAGTGCCAGCGTCCGCCGCTTGATCAGGGCGAGCACCTGCCCATGGCAGTACTGGGCATCGGCACTGGGGAGTTCCGCGAACGAGCCACTGACGAGCGTGCCGGCCGCTACCAGCGTGTCGCAGGCGGCGTCGACGACAGCGCGGCCGAGGCCGTACCGCTCGGCGATCGTGCTGGCGAGGAACGGGCCATGCGTCCGTGCCCAGCGGTGGACGAGATCCTCGATCGGATGGGTGACCGGGTCGGCGAAGCTCGACGCGACTCCCGGTGGGACCGGGATTCCCAGTCCGTCGCGAAGCCGCGGGACGTCCTCGGCAACCGCGAGCATCGGCCGGCCAGCGATCCGGACATCGACGGTGCGCCGGGCTGTCGCCAGCTGGGCAATCGCCGCGTCGAGGTCGAAGCCCGGTGTGACCCGGGCAGCGAGTTCGTCTCGCGAAAAAGGACCTGCGGTGCGTACGAGGTCGAAGAGTTGCTCCGAGGTACCTGCCTGGCGCTCCTCGCTGAGCCCTTGCAGATCGGCCTCGGTTGCAGCGATGACTCCTGCGTCCAGGAGCTGACGAAGGCCATCCTTGCCGAGGAGCTCGGCGAGCAGGGTGGCGTCCAGGGAGAGTGCCGCGGCCTTCTTCTCGGCCAGCGGGACGTCTCCCTCGTAGACGAACGCCCCTACGTAGCCGAACAGCAGGGACCGGGCGAATGGCGACGGTTCGCGGGTCTCGACGTCGATCAACCTCAGTCGGCGGGAGGCGATCTGCCGCTGCACCTCGAGCAGACCCGCCAGGTCGAACACGTCGTCCAGGCACTCGCGCATGGTCTCCAGCACGATCGGGAACTCCGGGTAGCGCGCCGCCACCGTGAGGAGTTGCGCCGAGCGCATCCGTTGCTGCCACAAGGGCGAGCGGGAACGAGGATCACGGCGGGGGAGCAGCAGTGCCCTAGCGGCGCTCTCGCGGAATCGGGAGGCGAACAGCGCCGAACCGCCGACCTCGTCGGTCACGATCGCCTCCAGCTCGTCGGGGTCGCAGACGACCAGGTCGGCCCTCGGCGGCTCGGACTCAGTGTCGGGAATCCGGAGCACGATGCCGTCGTTGGTCGCGGACGCCTGTACTTCCATCCCGTAGCGCTGTCGCGCTGCGTGCTCGATCGCGAGTGCCCACGGCGTCAGGACGCCGGTGCCGAGGGGACAGTGCACGCAGACGCGCCAATCGCCGAGCTCATCGCGGAAGCGCTCCACGACGATGGTCTGGTCGGTCGGCAGCGCGCCGACTGCGGCGTGCTGTTCCTCCAGGTAGGCGAGCAGGTTCCGGGCGGCGAAGGGGTCCAGCCCCGCCTCCCGCAGCCGGCTCGCGGCCTGATCCGGAGACGCCGCCGAGAGCTCGCGGACGAAGGCGCCGAAAGCGCGCCCGAGCTCCAGCGGGCGTCCCTGCGCGTCACCCTTCCAGAACGGCAGGCGTCCAGGCGCACCCGGCGCCGGTGAGACCAGAACCTGATCATGGGTGATCTGCTCGACCCGCCAGCTGGTCGTTCCCAGGGTGAAAACGTCCCCGACGCGCGTCTCGTAGACCATCTCCTCGTCCAGCTCGCCGACTCGTCGGCCGGGGCTGTTGCGCCCTCCTGCTACCCGGTCGCCGGCGAGGAACACCCCGAACAGCCCGCGATCAGGGATGGTCCCGCCGGAGGTGACCGCCAACCGCTGGGCCCCGGGCCGTGCGGTCAGGATTCCGGTGTCTCGCTGCCACACCAGCCGTGGTCGCAGTTCGGCGAAGTCCTCGGACGGGTAGCGACCGCTGAGCATGTCGAGGACCGCCTCGAACGCGCTGTACGGCAGCCGGCGAAAGCTGTCGGCGCGCCGCACCAACGCGTACAAGTCGTCCACCTTCGTCTCCTCGACGGCGACGATGGCGACCACCTGCTGTGCCAGCACATCCAGCGGGTTCCGCAGCTCGAAGACCTCCTCGATGGCGCCGTGCCGCATCCGCTCCACGACGACCGCGCACTCGATCAGGTCTCCGCGGTGATTGGGGAACAGCACCCCGCGCGACGTCGCGCCCACCTGGTGCCCGGCGCGGCCGACTCGCTGCAGCCCGCTTGCCACGGATGGAGGCGCCTCGACCTGTACCACCACGTCGACCGCACCCATGTCGATGCCGAGTTCGAGCGAGGAGGTCGCGACGACGCAGGGCAGCCGGCCCGACTTGAGGTCGTCCTCGATCTGCGCGCGCTGTTCCTTACTCACCGAGCCGTGATGAGCTCGCGCGACCACCGGACCGGTGCTGCCGTCCCGTCCCGCCGAGGCACCCGACTGCGCCATCACCTCGGCGGGAGGTGCGCCGACCTCGACGAGTTCGCCAAGTCGCTCGGCGTGCAACTCGTTCAAGTGGGCGGTGAGTCGCTCTGCCAGCCGGCGCGAGTTGGCGAAGACGATCGTGGAGCGATGCTCCTCCACAAGGTCGAGGATCCGGTTCTCCACGTGCGGCCAGATCGAGGGTGCCCGCGCCGGTGTCTCATCCTGATCGAGCGCATCGAGACCTCCTGCGGCGGCACCTGGTCCGGGCGCAGCGCTGGCTGCCAGGTCGCCCATGTCCTCCACCGGCACGACAACGGAGAGATCCCATGCCTTCGCCGCCGGTGGCGCGACCACCGTGACCGGATGAGGTCCGCCGAGGAACGCCGCGACTCGCTCGGGTGGTCGCACCGTGGCCGACAGGCCGATCCGTTGGATCGGGGTGTCGCTGGCCTGCGCATGCTTGGCGGCGAGCGCCTCGAGTCGCTCGAGCGACATGGCCAGGTGAGCCCCTCGCTTGGTCCCGGCCAAGGCGTGCACCTCGTCGACGATGACCGTCCGTACCGGCCGCAGCAGGTCCCGGGCCGAGGAGGTGAGCATCAGAAACAGCGACTCCGGCGTCGTGATCATGATGTCCGGCGGGTGGCTCACCAGGGCGCGGCGCTCGGCTGGGGAGGTGTCACCCGAGCGGATTCCGACGGCGATGTCCGGTGGCGCGAGGCCGAGGCGTAGGGCCGTCCTGGTGATGCCTGCGAGTGGGGCCCGCAGATTGCGCTCGACATCCACCGCCAGCGCCTTCAGCGGCGAGACGTACAGCACTCGGCACCGTTCCTTGGCGGGCGGTACCGGCAGTCGGGTCAACTCGTCCAGTGCCCAGAGGAACGCCGCCAAGGTCTTGCCGGACCCTGTCGGGGCGATGACCAGGGCGTTCTGCCCGGCCGAGATGGCATCCCAGGCGCCGGACTGGGCGGCTGTGGGCGTCGCGAAGACGTCAGCGAACCAGGTCGCGGTGGCGGGCGAGAACGCGCCCAGCGAAGATGCCGGCACGTCGCTTATCTTGCACTGCGGGACTGACAGAAGGCGGATCAGCCGATGGCGGCCCCGCGCCCAGTCATCGGCGGCTGTCCCGTCAGGTCGTGCAGAGCGCGACCGCCAGCACCAGAATCGTGTACGACGCCGAGTTCGACGGCGCGGATTCCCATTGAGTCGAGGGATAGGTCGCGACCGCTCGGACACTCACCGTGCCCGTCTCCAGGATGCCCGCGGTCCTGGTGTACGTCGTCGTCGGGGCGGTCACGGTGGTCGTCGTGGTCGTGCCGCCGTTCGTTCGGGACACGATGTAGGCGGTCGCTCCGGGCACAGCGGTCCAGGTGAATTGAGCCGAGCCGATCTGCAGCAGGCCACAGCTGAGCACCGGCGTCGCAAGGATTGCCCGGGTGGCGAAGCTCCCGGAGGTCGCGGTGGCGGCGTCGGTGAAGGCGGATGCCACCGGTGTCGCGACGGCGCAGAGTATTCCCGTCGAGGCAATCGCTGCCGTACTGAGCGCCCGCCTGGCCGGCCGCGGCGCGCGTTCCTGCGACGAGGGTGCGAGGTCATCCTGACCAGAAGTCGCCGGCGGCGACGCGCGACGTGCTGGCCGACCGCCTGGTCGCCGCCCCCGCAGGGCGCGGCTCGCCAACAGGCCGACAACCACTCCGCAGCCGAACAGTGCGTAGCGGGAGCCGAGCGCGCTGACCACGTAGCCGACGGAGTTGACGTGGAAGAAGAGCCGGTCGGCACTCGCGACGACGTAGCTCTCGGTGTCCGGGTCGGCGTTGGCGTCTCCCTTCAACCGAAGGGTCGCGACCGGTGGGGCATAGCTGATGCTGACGACTCGGTGAGTGACTCGGCTCCCTCGCGCGCTGACCACGCTGACCACGTCGCCCGCCCGGACCGATCCGGCCGGAACCGTCCGCGCAAGGCCGAGAGCGCCGGTGCGGATCTGCGGGCCCATCGAGCCAGAGCGGAAGACCAGCGGGTGGATCTGGAAAATGAAGCCGCCCGCGGCGGCGAGCAGGCAGAGCGCGCCGAGCGCTGCTGCCGCGGTGAAGAGCGCCTCGACGAGCCAGCCGAGTCGGTTGGCTCGTCGGCGGCTCGTCGGCGGCACTGGTCACACCCCTCCGGTCACACGCTCGTCGCGGCGAAGGTGAAGGTCCCGACCGTGGTGGTGCCTTGCAGCGCGGTGTCCGCGGTGCTCGGCAGTGTCGCCTTGAAGCAGAGTGTCTCGTTCGCACCTGCGCTCAAGGATCGGGCAGCCGTCGCGCTGAAGGTGAACTTGGCCGGACTGTTCAGCACCGTTCCGCTGCAGCTGCTTCCGGCATAGATCTGGATGGACATGGCCGAGCCGAGCTGGTCCGACCCGGCGCCGCTGTTGGTGGCTGAGCCGCTGATCGTGTAGTCGAACGCGGCCGTACCGGAATTGACCACGACGAGGGTGGTGGAGACCGTCGACCCCGGGACCATGTCGGTGAGTACGAACGAGGTCGTGAAGGCGGTCGGGTTGTTGTTCACCGCCGTGCCGGCCGTCGCGCCGATCTTGATATCGATGGTGCCGGTGCTGAAAGATCCGCTGGTGGCCGTGGACGAGTCGGTCCACGCGGCAAGGGTTCCCACGGTTCCGAGGCCGAGAACGATGCCGGCGGCGAGAAGAAGCCGGACCTGATCGCGGTCGAGCCACCAGCGCCGGGCGCGAGGACTCACGGTCCCGCCTCATGAATGCGCCGCCGGCGCCGCTGCTGCCTCAGCACCGCGACCCCGGAGAGCGCCGTAGCCAGGCCGAGGATCGGCAGCAGCAGCGCCACTCCTGAGCCGGTCGCGGAGAGTGGGCCCTGACCAGGACCGAACGCATGCATTGGGTCACGGCTGCCGGTCCCGGGCTCCAGCTGACGGAGCGTGACACGGAGCAGGACGGGTGTGCGCTCGCCCTGGGTCCGATTGTCGGCGCGCGTCGGCAGCGCGACGACGATCTGCAGTCGCACCTGACTGCGCGCGTCGACCAGCAGCTGCCGGCCCGCGGAGACGTCGGATCCGTTCGCTCTCACCCACACCTGGTAGGCCGTCCCGCCAGGAAGGTCTCCGCCGATGACGGCAACGCTGAGCGCCGCACGGTCCAATGAGTCGTTCCGCGCCCACACGTCGACCTGCTCGCGGTCTCCCGGGATCCAGCGCCGATCCGGATCGAAGAGGGGCCGCGTCTGAGTGTCGGTCCAGCGCTTCCCGTCGATGCTGATCTGAAGTCGCGTCGCGGCTTCGGACGCCGGCGCCAGCACGAGCAGGGCACAGGCGACGGCAGGGAGGCACGCTAGGCCCACGGCGCGGAGCGGCGCCATCATGGCGTGCCTCCGGAACCAGCACCGCGCAACCCGGCGGCCACCCCAGCTGAGCGAGCGCGGCTCCGGTCCAGACCCGCCGAGACGAACATCCAGCCGGCGTATCCGAGCAGTCCCAGCACGCCGGCTGTCACGATCGTCACCCGCCGCGGGCCGGTGAGCCACAGGTTGACTCTCCCGAGCTCAGGGACGGCGTACCAGACCCGGCCACGCACCTGTACAGGCCGCACCGGCTGCTCGTCAGGAGCACCGTTGGCATCTCCCCGGGTGACGAAGGTGCGCTCTCCGGACGCCGCGTAGGAGACGGCGACCACCCGGTGGGTGACCACAGCCGGCTCGCCGGAGCGGAGCTGGTAGGTGATCACGTCCCCGGCCGCGACGTCCCTCGGATCGACAGGGCGGACGACCACCAGGGTCCCGGCCGGCAAGGTCGGTGCCATCGAGCCTGTCAGCACGGTGTACGCGTCCGCGCCGGCGGCCACCGGGACCCCGACCACGGCGACGAGCAGCGCTGCGGTGACGAGCAGAACGGCCCAGACGATCACCGCGGCGAAGCGTCTCAGCAGGCTGCGCGCCGTTGCCGGCATCAGCCGACCTCGGCAGAGAAACCGAGAACGACGGTGGCCGCGGCGGCTTGCAGACTGCCCGGGCTCGACTCGTCGATTCGCACCGTCACGCAGATCGTCTCGCTGGTACCGCGGCCGAGGCTCCGCACACTCGTCGTGCTCGCGCCGACCAGCGATCCGTCGTAGATCACCGCGGTAACGCCGGTGGCGTCGGGAACGTCGGTGCCCTGCGGGCAATGCGCCTCGTCCGGCACGGCCTGCAGCAACAGCAGGAGGACGTCGCCCAGCTCCGGCGATCCGGTCACCGAACCCTGGGCAAGGCGGTAGGCCAGCGGGCTGAGGCCGCCGTTGGCGACCGTCAGCGGCGCCTGCACCGTACTGCCGGGCACCAGGCTGCTGGCGCTCAGCGCAGTGAAGGCATAGTTCGCCACCTGCTCGTTGGCGTCGCCAGCGAGCAGGGTCAACGACCCGGATGCCAGGGTCGTGCCGCCGAGCGGCTCCGCGTCGTGCCATACGGCCTGCGTGGATCTCGTCGCCATCGCCATTGCCGCCACGCACGCAGTCGCCGCCGCAGCAATGACGAGGAGCGTGCGCAGCCCAGGCATGGCCGACCACAGCACGCCTAGCGCGGATTCTGCGTGAGCGTGAGTTGCAGGCCCGACAGGTCAAGTGACTGCAGCTGGGTCGCATTCAGGGAGGTCTCGGTGAAGTCGAAGGTCACCACGACATCGACCTGCTGCCCGTCATTGGCATCGGTGACAGCGGTGATCGGTGTTCCGGACACCGTGACCGCAGTCGTCACGCTGACATCGGCGAGCAATGCCGCGTCCCCGGTCACCGACGAAGGATCGGCAGCCAGGGTCGCCGCCAAGTTGTCACCCTCTGCCTGAATTGTGGTCGCCAGTGTGTAGGTCAGCACATCGCCGGGCACCAGCAGAAAGGTCGAGATGTCGGCGATCGGGACCGGTGTCCCGGACGAGACATCGGCCCAACTCCCGGTGGTCGTACCGGTGAATTCCAGTCGACCCGAGTTCAGCGTGCCGCCGCTGAGAACGACGCTGTCGGACCAAAGCGCATATGTGCCCAGTCCGCCGAGGGACAGCAGCGCTGCGGCTCCTAGGGCAATGACGCCCTTCACCGGCTTCTTCACGACGACTCCTTCGCGTGACGCGCTGGAGTGCCGGCCAGCGAGGCATTCGGCTTTGCCCCGAGGTGCCCGCTGATTATCGGGCATTCAATTGGTTGATTCAATGATGAGCCAATTGCGAGAGCGAATCAACATTTCGGCAATTCGGATTCGGTCACAGGGTCGCACCGTCCATCGGCGAGAGCGGGTTCTCTGACGGCATCACCAGCGTGACGCCTCCCGCGGAACCGGCTGCCGGACCCGCTAACCTCGGTCCATGCTCGACTGTCCCGACGATTCCGCAGGTCACCGCGACAGCGATCGTCCTCGTCGGTGAAGGAGACCGAACTCTGGCGCCGGATGGAGCGGCATCTCGGCGTTGGCTACGCCCGGCCTCGGCGTGTCTGACCTCCTTCGAACACCTGTTCGGTAAGTTGTCCACCAGGCACGACGGGCGCACCGTCATCCACACGTCCGGTCGATCCCGGACTGAGTGTCGGTGGCCGTCCTTAGAGTCACGGCACACGACAGATCCGGTGAAGCAGCCTCCAGCAGGCGTCGCAGACCGGATGCCAACGGCGAGGAAGGACCACGATGGCCACGGCAGACCGCGAGAAGGCTCTGGAGGCTGCGCTCGCGCAGATCGACAAGCAATACGGCAAGGGATCGGTGATGCGGCTCGGGGAGGAGGTGCGCGCCCCGATCGAGGTGATTCCCACCGGATCGATCTCACTCGATGTGGCGCTGGGGATCGGCGGGCTTCCTCGAGGCCGGGTCGTGGAGATCTACGGGCCGGAGTCGAGCGGCAAGACTACGGTCGCGCTGCATGCGATTGCCAATGCACAGGCCGCTGGCGGCATCTGTGCCTTCATCGACGCTGAGCATGCGCTCGATCCCGACTATGCCGGGCGGCTGGGTGTCGACACCGACTCCCTGTTGGTGAGCCAGCCCGACAATGGCGAGCAGGCGCTCGAGATCGCCGACATGCTGATCCGGTCAGGCGCACTGTCGTTGATCGTCATCGACTCGGTGGCCGCGTTGACGCCGCGAGCAGAGATCGAAGGGGAGATGGGCGACAGTCATGTCGGCCTGCAGGCACGACTGATGAGTCAGGCGTTGCGCAAGATGACCGGGGCGCTCAGTAACGCTGGGACGACGGCCATCTTCATCAATCAGCTTCGAGAGAAGATCGGCGTCATGTTCGGCTCCCCCGAGACGACGACCGGTGGGCGCGCGCTGAAGTTCTATTCCTCGGTCCGGCTCGATGTTCGACGGATCGAGACGCTCAAGGATGGGCAGGAGGTTGTCGGCAACCGCACTCGGGTGAAGGTGGTGAAGAACAAGGTCGCGCCGCCGTTCAAGCAGGCCGAGTTCGACATCCTGTACGGCCAGGGAATCAGCCGTGAGGGCGGTCTGATCGATCTCGGCGTTGATGCCGGAATCATTCGGAAGGCCGGCGCATGGTTCACCTACGACACTGACCAGCTTGGTCAGGGGCGTGAGAACGCGCGGAACTATCTGCGCAATAACCCCGATCTCGCCCAGGAGTTGGAGAAGAAGATCAAGGAGCGGCTCGGCATCGGGCCGCAGGTCGACTTGCCGGCGGGGATCGACCCGGTCACCGGCGAGGTGGAGTTCTAGGCCTTGGGCCCCACGTCCGCCCAGCCTGGGGGCGAAGCGAGCGACAGTGATCCTGTTGCTCAGGCTCGGTCGTGGCTTTCCCGTCAGCAGCTGGGAAAGCCAGACCAGGGCGACCACGACGCCAGAACGCGCCAAGACGTCCGGCGCCCCGCGCCGGTTGCGGACGTCGACGACCAGGCGGGCGACACTAAAGCTGAGGTGGAGGTTCCGCTTGGCGCTTCCCGCCGCCGCAGGCCGAGCGCGACGAGCGGCGAGTTCGACGGCGACCCGGTTCAGGCCGCACGAGGGATTGTCGTGCGGCGGTTGGCGCGGAGGGCGCACACGCGCAGCGAGCTGGCGGCCGAGTTGGCGCGGCGCAACGTGCCAGTGGCTGCGGCGCGGGAGGTGCTCGATCGGATGGAGGAGCTGCGGCTGGTTGACGATGGCGCCTTCGCCGTCGATTGGGTGGCATCCCGGCAGGGGCGGCGTCACCTCTCCACTGCCGCCCTCCGGCGCGAACTCCGTACCAAAGGCGTTGCTGCCGAGCTGGTCGATCTCGCGCTCCGCCAGGTCGATGCGGCTGACGAGTGTGCGGCTGCAGAGGAACTCGTTGCACGGCGACTCCCGGCGATGGCGGGGCTCGCGCCGCACGTCCGCTACCGCCGACTCGCGGGGATGCTGGAGCGGCGTGGATTCAGTTCGGGGCTCGTCTCGCGGGTCCTGCGAGGCGTTGAGGACGTCTCCAACGAGGCCGGCACGGGTGCCTCGGACTGAGCGATGTCCACCCCTTCGCCACATGCTTGACCGAACATTAGACCGGACATACGCTGCGAATCAGAGGTATCGAGCAGCGCTCACACGATATGAAACGAATCCGGCCCGGGGCCGGCACAAAATTCGCACCAGACTCGTTCCACGCAGAGGCCTTATCTGCAGTATGCCGGAGTGGTTTGCGCCACCCCGGCGTCAGTGCGTTCGCTGATCCCTCTTAGAGCGCGCTCCGGCGCTGACGGGAGGTTCGACGCGTTGACGCAGGCCCTGCAGGTGTTGATCGTCGTTGGCCTTTTCGGCGTGATTCTCGCCGTCGGCTTCGCGACGGTCGTACTGGGGCGACGGTCGCATGCGGTGGGCCGCGGAGCACCTGCGGAGCTGGTCGGCGACCGCGAACAGGCGTCTCAGCACGCGTCGACGAAGGACGACCCGGTGTCGACGGACGATGTCGACCACGCTCAGGCAGTTGCCGAGGCAGCGGCCTTGCGGTCTCAGGCTGAGGTGGCCATGGCGGCCGCGCAACGGAGTCGTGAGGAGGCCGACGCCGAAATCCGCCAGCGCCGCGGCGAGATGTCGGCTCAACGCGGCGACCTCGAGCGACGTGAACAGCGACTGTCCGACCGCGAGGAACGTTTCGACGCAGACGCTCGAGCTCTGGAGGAGCGAGCGCACGGCCTGGATGAATTGAAAGCTGAACTGAAGCGTCAGCGTCGCGCGATCGTCGATGCCGCCGACCAACAGCGGCTGGAGTTGGAGCGTATTGCGGGTTTGAGCGCCGAGCAGGCAAAGGCTGAACTCGTCGCCTCGGTGGAGCAGGAGGCGCGTCGCCAGGGCGTCATCGCCGCGCGCGACATCGAACGCCGCGCTGCCCGTGAAGCAGAGGCGCGAGCGCGCCAGATTGTGGTCCAGGCAATCCAGCGGGTGGCCTCGGAACAGACCTCGGAATCGGTCGTGTCGGCGGTTCATCTCCCGGGTGAGGACATGAAGGGCCGGATCATCGGACGGGAAGGTCGAAACATCCGGGCATTCGAGCAGGTCACCGGAGTCAACGTGATGATCGATGACACTCCTGAGTCGGTCCTGTTGTCGACCTTCGATCCCGTGCGCCGCGAGACTGCGCGATTGACGCTGTCGGAGCTGGTCAAGGACGGCCGCATCCACCCGGCACGCATCGAGGAGGTGCACGAGCGCAGCAAAAGCCAGATCCAGGCCCTCTGCCTGCGCGCCGCTGAGGATGCCATCGCGGAGGTCGGAATCTCAGACCTGCATCCGGCGCTCGTGCCGGTGCTCGGGACCCTTCGATACCGGACGTCCTACGGGCAGAACGTGCTCAAACACCTGGTCGAGAGCGCGCACATCGCCGCCCTAATGGCTGCAGAGCTTTCGCTCGACGTCGCCCACTGCAAACGGGCGGCATTCCTGCACGACATCGGCAAGGCGCTCACGCATGAGGTCGAGGGTTCGCACGCCATCATCGGCGCCGATCTGGCCCGCCGGTACGGCGAACACCCAGACGTCGTCCATGCGATCGAGGCACATCACAACGAGGTAGAAGTGCAGACCGTGGAGGCGGTGCTGGTGCAAGCCGCCGACGCCGTCAGCGGAAGTCGTCCCGGCGCTCGGCGGGAAAGCATCGAGGCCTACGTCCAGCGGCTGGAGCGGCTGGAGCGGATCGCGGCTGCTCATGACGGAGTCGACAAGGTCTTTGCGATGCAGGCGGGCCGCGAGATAAGGATCATGGTGGCTCCCGAAGTCGTTGACGACATCGAGGCACAGGTTCTGGCGCGCGACATCGCCAAGCAGATCGAGGAAGAGCTCACCTATCCCGGGCAGATCAAGGTCGTCGTCGTGCGGGAGTCGCGGGCAACCGAGACGGCGCGCTGATCTCGGGCTCCTCGCCGACGGAGTCAGGCGGGGGCATCCGGCGGCCCGGGAGCGCAAGACCACACAGGCCAACCTGAATCCACCGGGAACAGCAGTGGGGAGCGCCGAAGCGCCCCCCACTGATGGTTCGAGATGCGGCGTCGACTACACCTTGGCCGGCTGCTGGGCGCCGGGAGTCATGGATGCGTCGAGCATCGGCTCGGTCGGCGTCTTCTTGCGGCCTCGCCCACGCTGTGCCAGTCGGCGTTCGAGGTAGCGAGCGACCAGAGTGAGGAGGTAGTTCATGATGATGAAGATGGCCGCCACCACCATGAACGTCGGAATCAGGTTGCCGCGGAAAGACGCCAGGGTCTGGCCGCTCCGGATCAGCTCCGGGTAGAGGATCAGGAACCCGAGCGCGGAGTCCTTGAGGATGACGACCAACTGGCTCACGATCGACGGCAGCATCAGGGTGATCGCCTGCGGCAGCAGGATCGCTCGCAGCGCCGCGAACGGTGTGAGTCCGATCGCCAGACCTGCCTCTCGCTGACCCTTCGGCAGCGAGCCCACGCCCGATCGGATCAACTCGGCGATCACGCACGAGTTGTAGAACGTCAGACCCGCGATCACGCCAGCCAACGAGAGAAAGTCGCCGGAGATCTGGAATCCGAACAGAAAGACGTAGTACGCGAACAGCATCATCATCAGGACGGGAACCGCACGGAAGAACTCGACGAAGACGCTGCACGGAATTCGGATGAGCTTCGACTCGGAGAGCCGGCCCATCCCCAGCAGGATGCCGAAGATCGCGGCCAAGATGACGGAGAAGAACGCCGCCACGAGCGTCGCGCGCATGCCGGGCAGCAGGTACGCCGTCCAGGTCTCGGCCTCGAGGAAGGGACTCCATTTCGCGGCCGTGAACTGGCCCTTCGACGCCAGTGCCCGGTAGAGCAGGAAGACCACGAGCGCGAGCGCGACGCTGCCCACGACCGCGATGACGTTGTGACGTATCCGGGCCTTGGGGCCCGGGGCGTCGAACAAGACGTTGGCTTCAGCGCTCATCGCCGCACCGCCAAACGGGTCGACAGGTTGGTGAAGAGCAGTCCGATTGGGAGCGTCAGGACGACGAACCCGGTGGCCATGATGACGAAGATGGCGTAGATCAGATCCGGGCGGAACTCGATCATGCCCTTCATCAGGTACGACGCCTCCGCAACGCCGATCGTGGCCACCACGGTCGTGTTCTTGGTGAGCGCGATGAGCACGTTGCCGAGCGGTGCGATCGCGCCGCGGAAGGCCTGCGGCAGGATCACGTTGGTGAGCGTCTTGCCGAAGTCCAGCCCGATTGCCCGGGCAGCTTCCGCCTGGCCCTTGGGCACGGTGTTGATGCCGCTGCGCAGGGCCTCGGCCACGAAGGCCGCGTGATAGATCGCCAGCCCCAAAATCCCCCAGCGGAAGTTCTGTACGTCGATGGGGGAGTCCTGTGCCCCGATGCGGTACTGCAGCGTGATGTAGAACCCGAACGCGCAGAAGAAGACAATCAACGTCAGTGGGGTATTACGCACCAGCGTGACGTACGCGGTGCCGGCCGCGCGCAGCACGGCCACTGGTGACACGCGCATCACGGCGACCAGCGTGCCGATGACCAGGGCGCCGATGGCTCCCATCACAGTCAAGCGCACCGTCATCCAGAAAGCGCCGAGAATGTCGTACTCGGCGAACAACTCGGAAAGACCTTCGAACACCTTCAGGAACCTCCTGACCGGTAGTGCGTGTGGGCCGGCACACCGCCGGCCCACACGGCGAGGTCGTGGTTACGAACACGCCTCGGGCTTGGGCGGATTGGTCGAGGTGTCCACTTTGAACCCCGAGGTGCCGACGTTGTCGTCGACGGCCTTCTGCCACGCGCCATCGCTGACCATCTTCTCCAGCGCGGTGTTGACCTTCTCGCACAGCGCGGTGTCGCCCTTCTTCAGACCCACGCCGTACTTCTCGGTCGAGAACGGCTTCCCGACCACCTTGAGCTTGCCCTTGTACTGGTCCTGCGCCGCGAAGCCGGCGAGGATCACGTTGTCGGTGGTGACGGCGTCGACCGTGCCGCCGGCGAGAGCCTCGACGCACTTGGAGTAGGTGTCCTGCTCGAAGAGCTTCACCGTGGACGAGTACTCGTCCTTGATCTTCTGAGCCGGCGTCGATCCGGTCACCGAGCAGAGCGTCTTCCCGTTCATCGAGTCCGGCCCGGTGATGTCGGTGTTGTCCGCGCGCACCAGGAGGTCCTGACCGGCGATGAAGTACGGCCCGGCGAAGGAGATCTTCTCCTTGCGCGCATCGGTGATCGAGTACGTGGCGAAGATCAGCGCGACCTGGCCGCCTTGGATCGCGGTTTCGCGCTGTGCCGATGGCGTCTCCTTGAAGACCACCTTGTCGCCCTCGAAGCCCAGTTCCTTCGCGACGTAGCGTGCGACGTCGACGTCGAAGCCCTTGTAGTCGTTGCCCACCTTCTGGCCGAGGCCTGGTTGGTCGAACTTGATGCCGACGGTGAGCGTGTCGCCCTCGGTGCTTCCTGCGCTGCCGCCGCCGCAGCCGGCGAGGGTCACGGCCAGGGCGGCGCTCGCAGCAGCCGCCAGGATCTTGGTTTTCTGGATGTGCATCTGCTCTCCTGTGATCGGTTGTGGGTTCTGCTCGCAGTCGGGCGTCTCAGTGAGTGAGGATCTTGCTCAGGAAATCTTTGGCTCGCGCGCTCTGGGCGTTGGTGAAGAAGCTCTCCGGGTCGGCCTCCTCGACGATCTGGCCGTCGGCCATGAACACCACTCGATTCGCCGCCTTGCGGGCGAACCCCATCTCGTGCGTCACCACGATCATCGTCATGCCCTGCCGCGCGAGCGTGACCATGACGTCGAGCACCTCGTTGACCATCTCGGGGTCGAGCGCAGAGGTCGGCTCGTCGAACAGGATGACCTTCGGTTCCATTGCGAGCGCGCGAGCAATTGCTACGCGCTGCTGCTGGCCACCCGAGAGTTGCGCGGGGTACTTCTCGGCCTGGGAGTCGACGCCGACGCGCTTGAGGAGTTCCATGCCGTGCTTCTTGGCGTCCGCAGCGGACTTGCGCCGCACTTTGGTCGGCCCGAGCGTGACGTTCTCCAGAATCGTCTTGTGCGCGAACAGGTTGAACGACTGGAACACCATGCCGACGTCGGCGCGCAACTGGGCGAGGGCCCGGCCCTCTTCAGGCAGCTTCTTGCCGTCGATGCTGATCGTGCCCGACTCGATCGTCTCCAGCCGGTTGATCGCCCGGCAGAGCGTCGACTTGCCGGATCCGGACGGGCCGAGGACGACGACGACCTCTCCCTTGCGGACGTTGAGATTGATGTCGCGCAGCACGTGGAGGGATCCGAAGTGTTTCTGAACGTCTTCCAAGACGACCAGCGGATCGCCGAGGTGGGACGGTGCAACGGATGGGCCTGCGGTGGGGTCGCTCTCGGGGGCTACCGTCTCGGCCGCGCTGCCTGACGACTCTGCTGAGGGATGTTCAGATTCCGTCATGGCCAGACACTAGACCTCTGGCCGCCGCGGGCCGCTGCGACCCCCCGGACGACCCGCCGGGGAGCCTTGGCAGCCGTGCTCCAGTCCCGTCAGTTGCCGACGATTCCCCAGCTGGCGTGGAACTCCTCGCCGGGCGCCAGCACCACCAGGTCGCCGCGGGTAACGCCTTCGTTGAAGGCATCCGGTCCGCAACTCATCGGCTCGACGGCGAGTGACCAGTCGCGATGGGGGCCGCCGGTGAACACCTGGACCCACGGCATGCTGGCGTCGCCCCACAACTCCGCCGTCCGCTCGCCGCGTTCCAGCCGCACCCTCCACCGCCCGTCGGAGTCGGGCACAAGCCCGGTCATCGCCGTGTCCAGGCTGAGCGATCCGACCGTCACGCCACCGCGTAGGTCGTAGTCAGTGCCTTCGACGGAATGGAGCGCCACCGGGAGCATCCGGTCGTCCACGTCCAGGTAGCGCGTGGCGGGCACTCGCACGTGGATCTCGTCGACGGTTTCCTCGCCGACCGTCAGGTAGGGGTGCGCGGCATAGCCGAAGGGGAGCGGAATGGCGCTCTGGTTGACTGCGGTCACGGTCACGGTGAGTCCGTCATCGCCGACCCGGTGCGTGATGGTCGCGTCCAGGACGCCACCCCAGCCCTGCTGCGGGAAGATCCGGATGGTGTTGGTCACCGAATCCGCGGTGTGCTCGACCAGCCGCCACGGGACGTACCGGGCTAGCCCATGAATCGCGTTGTGCCGTGCGGGCTCCGTCAGCGCCAGTTGCCAGGTGGCGCCGTTGTGCTGGTACCGGCCATCTCGGAGGCGGTTGGGCCACGGCAGCAGGTTCTGACCGCAGCCGCCGTGGATGGTGTCGAACTCCCCGAAGCCGTGCACAACATCTCGCCCGTCGACGCTGTAGCTGCGCAATCCGGCGCCCAGCTCGGTGACAAACGCGCGGTGGCCAGCGCTGACGATCTCGTACTGTGTCCCGGTGGGAGAGATGCTCACGGTCTCGGACTTTAACCCGGCGCCGTCAGTGAGCACTACCCTTGAGCCTCGATGACCCAGCTCGCAGCACCCGCGCTCTCCCGACCGGACACCGGACGCACCTATCAGATTCGCACCCACGGGTGCCAGATGAACGTGCACGACTCCGAGCGGCTCGCCGGGCTGCTCGACGAGGCTGGATATCGCCGCGCCGTTGACGATCAGGATGCCGACGTCGTGGTGTTCAACACCTGCGCAGTTCGCGAGAACGCCGACAACAGGCTCTACGGGAATCTCGGCCAGTTGCTGCCGGCCAAGAAGGCTCGGCCAGGGATGCAGATCGCAGTAGGTGGCTGCCTCGCGCAGAAGGATCGGCACACGATCGCGCAGCGCGCTCCCTGGGTCGATGTCGTCTTCGGCACCCACAACATCGGCTCGCTTCCGGTGCTGCTCGAGCGCGCGAGGGTGGCGCAGGAGGCGCAGGTCGAGATCGTGGAAGCGTTGCAGACCTTCCCGTCCAATCTCCCGACGCATCGTGAGTCTGCCTATGCGGCGTGGGTGTCGATCAGCGTCGGCTGCAACAACACCTGCACCTTCTGCATCGTCCCGTCACTGCGCGGGAAAGAACTCGACCGCCGCCCCGGAGAGATCCTCGCCGAGGTGAAGGCGTTGGTCGCCGAGGGCGTTCAAGAGGTGACGCTGCTCGGACAGAACGTCAACGCGTACGGCGTGGAGTTTGGCGACCGGCACGCTTTCGCCAAGCTGCTGCGCGCCTGCGGAGAGATCGACGGACTGGAGCGGGTTCGGTTCACCTCGCCGCATCCGAAGGACTTCACCGACGACGTCATCGCAGCCATGGCCGAGACACCCAATGTGATGCCGCAGCTCCACATGCCGCTGCAGTCAGGGTCTGACGCCGTGCTGCGCGCCATGCGGCGCTCGTACCGGCGCGATCGTTACCTCGGCATCGTCGAGCGGGTTCGCGCGGCGATGCCGGACGCGGCCATCACGACCGACATCATCGTCGGCTTCCCGGGCGAGACCGAGGCGGACTTCGTCCACACCCTCGACGTCGTCGAGGCGGCCCGCTTCTCCGCCGCTTTCACTTTCCAGTACTCGATCCGGCCCGGAACCCCTGCGGCCACGATGCGCGATCAGGTCGCGAAGCCGGTGGTGCAGGAGCGCTATGAGCGGTTGGTCGACCGGGTGACCGCGGTCGCGTGGCGAGAGAATCAGGCTCAGGTCGGCCGCGAGGTTGAGGTGCTGTTCGCCGCCGGCGAAGGCCGGAAGGACGCCGCGACCGCACGCATGTCGGGTCGGGCTCGTGACAACCGCCTCGTCCATGTGCGCGTTCCGGAGGACCGTGCTCGTCGCCCGCGACCAGGGGACATCGGGACGGTCACCGTCAGCTATGCGGCCCCACATCACCTGAATGCCGACGACGGGCTGCTGGCGCTGCGCCGGACGCTCGGCGGCGATGCGTGGTCCCGGGCCCAGCAGCAGGAGGAGCCGGCCAGCCGTGCCGTGAACCTCGGTGTCCCGACCGTCGGGCCGCCGGCGCCGCTGCCCGAGGCTCCGGGGTGCAGTTCCCACTAGGCGCTTGCCCGATGGGCTCGCCCGGGCAGTGGGGCCCGTGACACGATGAGTCGCAACTGATGACCGCCGCCAAGGCTCCTGCGGTACGCGGCTCATCTGACCATGCCCGGCGCGGCCGTGATGCGAAGCCGAGGTCGGCGCCGATGACAGGGAAGTGGCATGCCTGCAGAACGCTTCGTCGAGCAACTCAACGTCCAGATCGGGCACGAATTTGCCGCGCACCAGCAGTACATCGCGTGCGGCGTCTTCTATGGGTCCATGACGATGCCGCGGACGGCCGATTTCATGTACCGCCAGTCTGCCCTCGAGCGCGATCACGCGCTGCGGATGATCGCGTATCTGGTGGAGCAAGGCGCTCCGGTCACGGTGCCGGCAGTCGCGGCACCGACGAGCGATTTCGACGAGGTCATCGCACCGGTGGAGTTGGCGGTGGAACAGGAGCGTCGAGTGACCGCGCAGATGCACGAACTGACCAAGATCGCCCGCGAGGAAAGCGACTTCGCGTCCGACCAATTCATGCAGCAATTCGTGCGGCACCAGGTGGACCAGGTGGCACGCATGACGGCGCTGCTCGCCGTCGTCAGGCGTTCAGCGAACCTTCTCGAGTCGATTGAGCAGTACGTCTCAAGAGAACTCGCTGGCGCAGCCTGACTCAGGCCGAGCCTGCTGACTCCGTCTGGGTGACGCGGAGCCAGCCGGCTCAGGCCTCCGGCTGCTCGCCGAGGCGCCGGAGCTGCTCTTTCGCGATTTCCTGCCCCTTGTCGACGTGCGCTGCATGCCGGCCACCCGTGCGCTCGTCGATCAGATCACCACCCTTGTCGATCGCGTTGTCGATCTTGTCGCCGTGCTGCTCGGCGAGGGAGCGTGCCTTGTCGCCGTGCTGTTCGGCGAGGTCTCGAGCCTTGTCGAAGATGCCCATCGAGATGCCTTTCGGTGTGTCTGAACATTCGGCGAGACGGCCCCAGATGCCGGCAGGGGCTCCGGCTCGCGCGGCGGCGTACAGCCTATGCGGGTCGCGGCACCAGCCCTGCGGCGTCCCTGCTGCCGGCGTGCGGCGGCTCCGGGGCGGCTGTTTGGGAGCCATCGGGACAGTGGTTCAGACTGGCGGCGTGACCTTGGTGCTCGTCGGCGCGACCGCGACCGGCAAGTCGGGTCTGGCGGTGGCTGTTGCCCAGCAATTGGGGCGGTCGGGGCAGCCGGCCGAGATCGTCAACGCGGACTCGATGCTGGTCTATCGCGGGATGGACGTCGGGACCGCCAAGCCCACGGCTGCCGAGCGCGCGGGGATTCCGCACCACCTCATCGACATCCTCGAGGTGACCGAGTCTGCATCCGTTGCACAGTTTCAGGCGCTGGCGCGGACCGCGATCGCCGAATGCCGGGGGCGCGGTGCGGTGCCGATCGTCGTCGGTGGCTCAGCCCTCTACGTGCGCGCGATCGTGGACGAATTCGAGTTCCCTGGTACGGACCCTGACCTGCGCGCGCGACTGGAGGCTGAACTCACCGAGATCGGAACGTCGGCACTCTACGCGCGGCTCCAGGCAGCGGATCCGGCCGCGGCCGCGCGGATCGAGCCGGGAAATGCCCGTCGCATCGTCCGGGCCCTCGAGGTGATTCAGCTGACCGGGCGACCCTTCTCAGCGTCGTTGCCGGAGCCGCGCTACGCACTCCCGGACGTGGTGCAGTTGGGCCTGTCGATCGAGCGGCCGCTGCTGGACGCGCGGATCGAGGCTCGAGTCGCCGCGATGTGGGAGGCCGGGCTGGTCGAGGAAGTGCGGCGGCTCGCTGCAGCCGGGCTCCCCGATGGCCTCACTGCGTCACGTGCGCTGGGCTACCGGCAGGTGCTCGGGTACCTCCGCGGGGAGTGCAGCGAGGAGGAGGCACGAATGCAGACCGTCGCGGCGACGCGCAAGTTCGCTCGGCGCCAAGATTCCTGGTTCCGTCGTGATCCACGAATTCGGTGGCTGGACTGGGATCGCCCCGATCTGTGCGTGGCAGCGATCTCGCTGCTGCCGAGCCAGTCGACGGTGGGAGACTGACGCGCATGCGTCGGTGGTCGTTCAGCAAGGGGCATGGCACCCAGAACGACTTCGTGCTGCTCCTCGATCGCGAAGCGATGATGGGGATCGGACCGGCCGAGGTGCGCTATGTCTGCGACCGGCATGCGGGAATCGGCGCAGACGGTGTCCTGCGCGCCGTGCTCGCGGCACACATGCCCGAATGGCAGGGTGACGGCTCGCTGTGGTTCATGGACTACCGCAATGCGGACGGCTCCCTTGCGGAGATGTGTGGCAACGGCTTGCGGGTGTTCGTGCGCTTCCTGCTCGACCACGACCTCGTGTCCGGGAACGAGATTGTGGTGGCCACCCGCGCCGGCGTCAGAAACGCTTCGGTGCTTCGCGATGGGCGGATCCGGGTTTCGATGGGACCCGTGAGGCTGAGCGAGGACGGCGTCGAGGTGGAAACCGATGACGGTGTCCGTCGACCAGCGATCAGTGCCGACGTCGGAAACCCGCATGCCGTTGCGGAAGTAGACGACCTGACGGACCTCCCGCTGCACCGCCCTCCCCGGTGGCACCCCGCAGAGGCATTTCCAGACGGGGTGAACATCGAGTTCGTCCGGACCGTTGGCCCTCGTCACCTCGCGATGCGGGTGTACGAGCGCGGGAGCGGAGAGACCCGGAGCTGTGGCACCGGCACGGTAGCTGCTGCCGCCGCAGCCGAGCGGAGGGCGGGACCTCCCGCCGGGGGAGGCGTCGTCACGTATCGGGTGGACGTGCCAGGTGGCTCGGTCGATGTCGAACTGTCCGCCGGTGAAGCCTGGCTGACCGGGCCGGCGGTCATCGTCGCCCAGGGCGAGATCGTCATCCCGGACCTGGCCTGACGCGAGTCGTCGGCCGGCATTCAAGGTCCCCAGCGCGTTATTCGCTCGTCCGGCTTGCCCGGCCGTGAGAGCCTGGTCAGGTCATGACAGTGAGTAGCGCCTCCCACCCGCCGACGCCCCAGCACGAACGCACGGACCCCGTCCCGGACGCACTGCGGAGTGTCGGCGGTACCGACGGCGACCAGTGGGACCTTGCCGATCGTCACGCCTTGCGGCGCGTCGCAGGTATCTCGACCGAACTGACCGATGTCACCGAGGTCGAGTACCGCCAGCTGCGGCTTGAGCGTGTCGTGCTGGTGAGTGTCTGGACGACGGGCAGCGACGTCGATGCCGAGCATGCGATGACGGAGCTGAAGTTGCTGGCCGAGACCGCGGGCGCACAGGTCCTCGAAGGCGTCGTCCAGCGTCGGGCGCGACCTGATCCATCGACCTACATCGGTCGAGGCAAGGTCAGCGAGTTGCGCGAGGTGGTTGTCAGCAGCGGCGCGGACACGGTGATCTGCGATGGCGAACTTGCGCCCGCCCAGTTGAGAAACCTGGAAGATCAGGTCAAGGTCAAGGTCATCGACCGCACCTCGCTGATTCTCGACATCTTCGCCTCGCACGCGAAGAGTGCGGAAGGCAAGGCTCAAGTCGAGCTTGCGCAGCTGCAGTACCTCAAGCAACGGCTGCGCGGTTGGGGCGGCAACCTCTCCCGCCAGGCTGGCGGACGGGCGAGCGGCGGACTCGGGATCGGCGGCCGCGGGCCGGGTGAGACCAAGCTGGAAACCGACCGCCGCCGAATCAACACGCGGATCGCCCGGCTGCGCGCCGCGCTCCGTGAGATGGATGCGACCCGCGAGACCAAGCGCGCCGAGCGGCGACGAAACCAAGTGCCGTCGGTGGCGATCGTGGGCTACACGAACGCGGGGAAGTCCTCGCTTCTCAACCGACTGACCGGCGCCGGCGTGCTCGTCGAGGACGCACTCTTCGCGACGCTCGACCCCACCACCCGGCGGAGCAGCACCGCGGAGGGACGGGTGTACACGCTGACCGACACGGTCGGCTTCGTCCGCCATCTCCCACATGACCTGGTCGAGGCATTCGCCTCGACGCTGGAGGAGTCGGCGCGGGCGGATTTGCTGGTACATGTCGTGGACGGCTCCGACGCAGATCCGCGTGGACAGATTGCAGCGGTCCGCTCGGTGCTGCTGGACATCGGCGCTGCCGAAGTCCCCGAACTCATCGTGGTCAACAAGATCGACCAGGCGCCAGCCGAAACGCTGGCGGTGCTTCGGGCGCTGCACCCGGAGGCGGCGTTCGTCTCGGCGCGGACCGGTGCAGGGATGCAGACCTTACGAGACGCCGTCGAGGCGCGGTTGCCGCGCCCGGAAATGGCCGTCCGGGCGTTGGTGCCATACGAGCGGGGCGACCTGGTGGACCGTCTGCACCGCACCGCCGACCTGGTCAGCTCCGAACACACCGAGGTGGGCACGTTGGTCGTCGCGCACGTGACCGCTGCGCTGGCAGCCGACCTCGCCCCGTATGCCGCGCCGGCGGACGGCGTCGTCTAGCCAACTCCCAGCCTGGGCAGCACCAGCACGAGCGGGGGCGGACGTGCATCTCGCGCCACGAGCTCGGCGCGGCTGCCGACCTGCACCGGTTCATGCTGCTGGGATCGAGGCGAGGAATGGAATGCGGCGGTAGCGGAGCGGACGACGAAGACATGACGAAGCGCGACGTGGGTCATCGTGAGGTGCTTGCCGCCGCGGTTCGAACGATCGACGGGGCGGAGCGAGGCGGCCAGGTCGAGATGGCTGACGCGGTCGCGGCGGCACTGGCGCAGGGCCGGCACCTTCTCGTCCAGGCGGGTACCGGGACCGGCAAGTCGCTGGGCTATCTGGCGCCCGTGCTGACCCGGCTGGTCGGCTCGCGCGAGCGCATCGTGATCGCCACGGCGACGCTCGCGCTGCAGAGCCAGTTGGCGAACAAGGACATCCCCGCAGCGCTCGACGCCGTCGAGGCGGCAACGGGTGAACGTCCTCGCTTCGCTGTGCTGAAGGGCCGGACGAACTACGCGTGCGTCTTGAGGGTGCGGGACGCGGCAGGAATCCCGCAAGACGCTCTGATCGGGGCTGGTGACCTGATGGTCGGGCGCCGGGACGATTCGGAGAGTGCGCTCGGTGTGGAGGTGCTCGCGCTGCGCGAGTGGGCGGAGGAGCAGGCCGAGGCGGGCGGACTCGCCGACCGCGACGATGCGCCGTCTCACACCGAGCGCGCGTGGCAGCAGGTGTCGGTCCCGGTGCGCGAATGCCTCGGTGTTCAGCGGTGCCCGTACGGATCGGTCTGCTTCGTCGAGCGTTCCCGCGATCAGGCGCGGAGCGCGGACCTCGTCGTCACGAATCACGCTCTGCTGGCGATCGACGCGATGCACGGCGGAACAGCGCTACCCGAGCACGACGCGGTCGTGATCGACGAGGCACATGAGCTTGCCGCGCGGGTGACGGGCGCGGCGTCAGCCGAACTGAGTCCCCAGCAGATCGAACGGGTCGCGCGACGAGCGCTGACCTGGCTGGAGGATGAGGACGGGCTGGCGTTGCTGGAATCGGCGGACCAGCTGCGGGGGGCACTGGACGGCGCGCCGCTCGAACGGGTGGAAGACGCCGGGTCGGAACTGGTCGTGGCGCTCGCATCGGTTCGCACCGCCTGCCGTCAGGCGGTCAGTGCAATGGCCGGAGAGGAGAAGGGCGACACCGAGAAGCGGCAGGCAGCAGCTGCGGTCAAGGAACTGTTCGACATCGCTGAGCGGATGGCGGGACTGTCCGACCAGGATGTGCTGTGGGTCGCCGATCGGGAGCGGTTCGGACGCGAGGTCCGGGTGGCGCCGCTGAGCGTGGCGGCTCTGATGCGCACTCAGGTGTTCGGCGCCGGCACGACGATTCTGACCTCGGCGACCCTCAAGGTCGGCGGTGACTTCAGTGCGATCGCGGCCAGCGTCGGCCTGAGGATGGCTGATCGGGACGACTCGGTCGCGGGAGCGCAGGTCTCTCCTTCGAGATCGGAGGCCTCGGGACAGCACGCCGACGGCGCTGGCGGCGGTGACGACGGTCCGGCTCCGGTGTCGAGCGGCTCCGCAGACTGGCGAGGGATCGATGTGGGCACGCCCTTCGACTACCGCAAGCAGGGAATGCTGTACGTCGCCCGCGCACTGCCACCCCCTGGACGCGACGGTGTCTCACCGGCCGCATTGGAGGAGATCGCCGAGCTCGTCTGGGCGGCAGGCGGTCGAACCCTTGGCTTGTTCTCGTCCCGCCGGGCCGCCGAGGCCGCCGCGGTGCATACGCGCAAGCAGCTTCCGAAGCTGACAGTGCTCTGTCAGGGCGACGCTCAACTATCCGAGCTCACCCGCCGCTTCGTCGCCGATGAGCAGGCAAGTCTGTTCGGCACCTTGTCGCTCTGGCAGGGCGTCGACGTCCCGGGTGCGACCTGCCAACTGGTGATCATCGACAGAATTCCGTTTCCGCGCCCCGATGAACCGCTGACGCTCGCGCGGCAGCGAGCCGTGGCTGAATCCGGCGGCAATGGCTTCATGGCCGTGGCGGCCAGTCACGCCGCACTGCTGCTGGCTCAGGGCTCGGGTCGGTTGATCAGACGCTCGACCGACCGCGGAGTCGTCGCGGTGCTGGACTCGCGGTTGGCCACGGCTCGCTACGCCGGCTACCTACGGGCTTCAATGCCTGACCTCTGGCCGACGACCGACCGCGAAGTGACTGTGCAGGCGTTGCGCCGGCTTGCCGAGGCACGCTGACCTCCGTACGCCGGCCCGATGTGGGTGAGTTCGGACAGATCCGACCGCCCGCCGCGGCAGCGACTCTGGCAGTCTTGCCGCATGGAGCACTCCTACGACTTCGATCTCGTGGTCATCGGTTCCGGTCCCGGGGGACAAAAGGCGGCCATCATGGCCGCCAAGCTGGGCCGCAAGGTGGCCGTCATCGATAGCAAGTCGATGGTGGGTGGGGTGTGCGTGAACACCGGAACCATCCCGTCGAAGACACTCCGCGAAGCCGTGATGTACCTGACCGGCATGCAGCTCCGGGATCTGTACGGCGCCAGCTACCGGGTCAAGGAGGAGATCACCATCTCCGACCTGCTGGCCCGCCTCCAGCACGTCATCGGCCGGGAGACCGAGGTCATCCGCGCCCAGCTGATGCGCAACCACATCGAGTTGGTGCCTGGGACGGCGAGATTTGTCGATCCCCATACCCTCTCGATCGACATCGAGGGCGTCGGTGCCCATCGCACAGTGACGGCGGACAAGGTCGTGATCGCGACGGGAACGCTGCCGGCGCATCCCCCGCATGTGGACTTCGACGCGCTTCGCGTGCTCGACTCGGACCAGATCCTCACGCTCGAACACGTCCCAGATTCGCTGGTCGTGGTCGGCGCCGGCGTGATCGGGGTTGAGTACGCGTCCATCTTCGCTGCCCTCGGGACGCGGGTGACCTTGGTCGAGAAACGCCCCCAGATGCTCGACTTCTGCGACCCCGAGATCGTCGAGTCGCTGAAATTCCACCTACGCGATCACACGATGTCGTTCCGCTTCGGTGAAGAGGTTGAGTCCGTCGTCAGCTCGGGCCGAGGGACGATCACCACCCTGGCGTCCGGGAAGAAGATCGCCGCGGAGGTCGTGATGCACTCTGCCGGTCGGCAAGGGAACACAGCGGAACTCTCGCTGGACCTTGCCGGGCTGACCGCCGACCGACGCGGCCGGCTTGCCGTGAATGGGAACTATCAAACCGAGGTGCCGCACATCTACGCCGTGGGCGACGTGATCGGGTTCCCCGCGCTCGCGGCAACGTCGATGGACCAGGGTCGGCTCGCTGCCGCACATGCGTTTGGCGAACCTGCAAACGAACTGCACGGACTTCAGCCGATCGGCATCTACACCATCCCGGAGATCTCCTACTGCGGCCGCACCGAAGGCGAGCTGACGCGAGAGTCGGTGCCGTTCGAGGTCGGCATCTCCAGGTATAGGGAACTCGCCCGCGGACAGATCATCGGTGACTCGTACGGGATGCTGAAGCTGATCGTCCACGCCGACTCGCGAGAGATTCTCGGTGTTCACGTCTTCGGCACGAATGCGACCGAACTCGTGCACATCGGTCAAGCGATCATGGGGTGCGGAGGGACGGTCGACTACCTCGTCGACACCGTTCTCAACTATCCGACGCTCTCCGAGGCGTACAAGGTCGCGGCGCTGGATGTGTCAAACAAGCTGCGAGCGGTCGCGCGGCTCACTACTCAGATGGTGACGGCCGAGCCGAGCGCGCTCTAGGCGCCGCGGGACCGGGCGTGCGGGGCGCGGTCGTCGTCAGACACGCCGCAGCACTGCGACCACCTTTCCGAGCACAGTCGCCTCGTTGCCGTCGATCGGGTCGTACGCGGGGTTGTGCGGCATCAACCAGACCTGGCTGCCGGTGCGCTTGAAGGTTTTTACGGTGGCCTCGTCGCCCAACAGCGCGGCGACGATGTCGCCGTTCACCGCCGTCGGCTGCTGCCGGATCACAACCCAGTCCCCGTCGCAGATCGCCGCGTCCACCATCGAGTCGCCGCGGACCTCGAGCAGGAACAACGTCCCCTCGCCGACCAACTGCCGGGGCAAGGCGAAGACGTCTTCAACGCGCTCCTCGGCCAGGATCGGGCCGCCCGCAGCGATGCGGCCGACCACGGGCACGTGGACCGGTGCCGGATAGGCATCTCCGATACCTGTCTCGTCCTGGCCCGGGTCTGCCTCAGCCACGCGGCCGCTTGCACCGCTTCGGCCCACGCCGCTCCTCCCGCCAGCACCCGGAGCAGCATGACCGCCGGCTACCTCACCCGGCGGATTCGCTTGGCGCTGTCCCGATCCGGCGGGCCGCTCGTCCGGGAGAAGCACCTCGAGCGCTCGCGGGCGATTGGGATCTCGCCGCAGGAAGCCTTTCGCCTCGAGCACACGGAGCTGATGCGCCACGCTCGATGAGGATGCCAGGCCGACGGCATCGCCCATCTCGCGGATACTCGGCGGATAGCCGCGACGTTCCACGGTTTCGCGAATGACCTCGAGGATCCGGCGCTGGCGCAATGTCAGCCCGAGTGCGTCTGCAGGACCGTCGGGCAGCGCCGTCACAGACCCGGCGAGGCCCAGTTGATGCGCCACATCGCTCGCACGCGGCCGGCCCCGTTTGCGCGGCGATTCGGGCGCGGACCCGGGCGAATCGTCGGTGCTGTCGCTCGCGGCCCTGTCGTGCTGGTGCGGATCGTCCTCGGCCATGCCGCTGACACTACAAATGGCTGCAGTCGGATTCAAACACCTGTTCGAGCGTGTCTGGCGCGGCGGACGCCGCGCGGGCACCTGTGGCGCGACGACACTGGCTGATCCCTGCCGTCCACGGCCTGTCGTCGAAGCCCGGTCGTCGAAGCCCGGTCGTCAAGCCCGGTCGTCAAGCCCGGTCGTCAAGCCCGGTCGTCGAGAACTGTCGGTGGGCGGTGATTGCGTCTACCCCATGAGGACGGCTTGCACAGGTCGCATGGGAACGTGCGAGGCTCGGCGTGCGAACAGATGTGCGAATACGCTGGCAATGCAGCCCGTCCTCGGGTATAAATCAAACAGATGTTCTATCGCATCGCGCTCGACGCCTCCGTCGGCGGTGCTGCTACGAGGAGGATGGCGATGACAGTTCCGGCATTGGCTGTGCAGCCGTTCGTTGATGCCCCGGGAGGTTTGACAGACCGTCGGGAAGTGCACCGGGCTCGCGCCGGCTCGGTAGCCAGGCCCCGACGAGTCAATGTGGGCGTGGCTCCGCAGGCGACTCCAAGGCGCCCCCCGGCGCGGGCAATTGAGCGAGCTGGGCTTGGCGCCGTGAAGGGTGGGCGGGCCTGCTCCGCTGCGGTGGAGTTGGGTCAGGCGCGGAATGAGGGGGCAGCGTGGCGCCTGACCGACCGTGGTGTGGCCGTCGTGCTCGTCGTCAGCGCGATGATCATGGCTGCGGCAATCTCGGTTGTTGGTCTGACGGCGATGCGCGTCACCGGCGATGGCTACCGGGCGGATCTTGCACAGCGGGCACATGCGCCGGTCGTGGTGTGGGAGGGATGACGTCGCACGGCGGCGCCACCCTCCCGGTCCGCGATCCGTGCGTCAGGCTTCGGGTGCCTCGATGACGACGGTCTTCATGATCTTGTCGGCAAACGTCTGGCGACGCTCATCCCACAGCGGCCAGAGGTAGCCGATATAGGCGATGCCGTCGAGTGTGTGCAGCAAGTCGCGGAGGAACGCGTTGAGCGGCCCGATGGGTCCCGATGTCTGCTCGCTGATCAGTCGAATCTTGGTCACGCGCTTGCCCAGGGACTGGCCTGTCCGGCCGCCGATAATCCATCGGTTGTAGATCACCCAGCCGAGTGCGGCAAAGATGGCCAGGCCGCCGACCACCATCGCGATGATCGCCCCTGTCGACGGGCTCTGCCCTTGGCTCGTCTGGATCGTGAGCGGGATGTAGCCGGCATAGAAAATTGCGGATGCGACATAGGAGGGCGCCTGGTCGATCAGAAGAGCACCGACGCGCTTTCCCCACGGCGCGTAGTCCGATCGCACGGGGGTTGCATACCCCGCACCAGCAACGGGATACGCGGGCGCTCCGTAGCCCGGCTGCTGGCCGTACGGGGGCTGCGAGCCGTAGCCCGGCTGTGCGTAAGGCTGGTCTCCGTAGCTCGGCTGGCCCTGCCCCTGGTATCCCTGCTGCCCCTGGTATCCCTGCTGACCTGCGTACGGCTGAGCCTCGTAGCCCTGATTGGGGTAGCCGCCCTGGCTCGGATAGCCGCCCTGATTGGGGTAGCCGCCCTGATTGGGGTAGCCGCCCTGATCGGGGTAGCCAGGCTGCTGGTAGCTGCCCTGACTCTGGGGGTACGCCTGGGGCGGGTAGCTGGGCTGGTCGGCGCCGCTGGGCTGGCCCTGTGGTGGCTGCGGCGTCCAAGCCGTGGGTCCGGAGACCTCGGGTGCGGAGGGCTGTGCGCTCGGCTGGTTCGAGCCGCCCTGTTCGTCAGTCATCATGTCCTCGCTCGTACGAATCCCCGACGTTTGGCGTTGCCAGCGTAGGCGATGCCGGGCTCACGCTGGTGGCCGCATCCGCACATGCTGTTCTCGTGTGGACAATGTGGTGGTGAGCGCAGCTGGTGTCGGGCCCGGACGAGTCCCGGCCGCGGGCACCTTCGATGCGCGGCGAGCCGTGGCGTACACCACTGCTTTGTTCGCCGGCGGACTGGGGTTGAGCGTCCTGTACGCCTCGACCGGCATCGGCGTGAGCTGCCCGTTCCGCGCCGCAACCGGGTGGGAGTGCCCGTTCTGCGGGGGAACCCGGATGGGCGCCGCGCTGCTGCATGGCGACATCGTCGCCGCCGTCGCATTCAATCCGGTCGCTGTGGTCGGGCTGGCGGTGCTCGGCGTGCTCGGGATCGCCTGGCTGGTGGAGATGGTCGGCGGCCCGGTGATCCGACCTCCCGCGCGGCTGCGGGCCCGATTGAGCGGCATCGCTCGGTGGCAGTGGCTCGTCGCGACGACCGTTCTCGCGGTCGCCTACACCGTGGTGCGGAACCTCATCTAGGAGACGATCAGGGCCCTCGGCCCGGCTGCTGCGCTGTCCTCGCTGATCATGCGTGTTCCGGAGAGCCCAGGGCTGCCGGCCTTCTCGCGACGCGCGGCCCGGAAAGTGTCAGACCTCTTGCGGATACTGATCCTGAGACGTACGGTACCCATATCTAGTAGTTACAAGGGTGTCATTCAT
The DNA here is from genome assembly GCA_044225235.1 of Propionibacteriaceae bacterium. Classification (GTDB taxonomy): domain Bacteria; phylum Actinomycetota; class Actinomycetes; order Propionibacteriales; family Propionibacteriaceae; genus Microlunatus. Next base: position 62,333 of record JBGAIX010000008.1, read on the forward strand.
CCACAGGTTGTGGTTGAGGGCCCACAGGGGATCCACAAGCTCGTCCACACGATGAGCCAGGAGACCCACAGGTTCATCCCCAGATCTGTCCCCAGAACGCCCCGTTGGCCCCTTCGGAGAGGAGTGATTGTGCACTGTCCGTACTGCCGTCACACCGACTCGAAGGTGCTCGACTCGCGCACCTCTGAGGACGGCGGGAGCATTCGACGGCGCCGACAGTGCCCCTCCTGCGATCGACGCTTCACGACCGTCGAGCAGATGCAGTTGGTCGTGGTGAAGCGAAGTGGGGTCGTCGAGCCCTTCACCCGGGACAAGGTCGTGTCCGGCGTACGCAAGGCATGCAAGGGCCGGCCGGTCAGCGAGGATCAGCTGGCCCGGTTGGGTCAGCTGGTCGAAGACTCGCTCCGGGCGACCGGGCAGCCGGAGATTCCTGCCGACGAAGTCGGGGTTGCCATCCTCGGCCCGCTACGAGACCTGGATCAGGTCGCGTACCTGCGCTTCGCCAGCGTGTACCGCCAGTTCCACTCAATCGACGACTTCGAGGCCGAGATCGCTCTCCTGCGCGTGGAGCAGGAGCCAACCGGCATTGAGCCGTTGATCCCGGATCGGCCGGCGGAGGCGAAGGTGCGGGCGTTCACCCCGCATCGCCGAACGCCGGGCCGCTCGGCCCCCCCGTAGGGCCGCACCGAGCCCCGGGCCGGGCCCGCGCAGGAGGGGAAGCCTCGCGCGGGTCCTGCCCGGTTCCACTGCAGGACGTTCCGGTCAGCCGGAATTCGACAGCCGCTTTCGGGGAGCACAGCAAGGCGCCGACACGAGTGCGGTGCGGGACTAGACACATCGCCGAGGTGCGATGTGGATACCAGGAAAGGCAGAGACAGGCAGAGATGACCGAGACCACCCGATCGGCCGCGCCGCGCTCAGACGCCAAGCGGGCTCCCCGGAAGTCCGCAGGGCTCTCCATCGAACGCGTTTTCACCACCCCCGGGTCGCACCCGTACGACGAGGTCGGCTGGGAGCGGCGTGACATCGTGCAGACGAACTGGAAGACCGGGGAGGTGGTCTTCGAGCAGAAGGGCGTCGAGTTCCCCGAATCCTGGAGCGTCAACGCGTCGACCATCGTCACCACGAAGTACTTCCGCGGCGCGCTCGGCACGGCCGCGCGTGAGCAGGGCCTGAAGCAACTGATCGATCGCGTGGTGAAGTCGTACCGGCGCGCGGGGGAGGAGTTCGGCTACTTCGCCGATGCAGACTCCGCAGAGATCTTCGAGCACGAACTGACCTGGATGCTGTTGCACCAGCACTTCTCGTTCAACTCACCGGTCTGGTTCAACGTGGGGACGAAGTCGCCGCAGCAGGTCAGTGCCTGCTTCATCCTCAGCGTCGACGACTCGATGGACTCGATCCTGAACTGGTACCGCGAAGAGGGATTCATCTTCAAGGGTGGGTCGGGCGCCGGCCTCAACCTCTCCCGGATCCGCTCCAGCAAAGAACTGCTGAGTTCCGGCGGTACCGCGTCCGGACCGGTCTCGTTCATGCGCGGTGCCGATGCCAGCGCCGGCACCATCAAGTCCGGCGGCGCCACCCGGCGGGCCGCCAAGATGGTCGTACTGGACGTGGACCACCCTGACATCGTCGAGTTCATCGAGACGAAGGCACGTGAGGAAGACAAGATCCGCGCCCTTCGCGACGCGGGGTTCGACATGGATCTCGGTGGCCGGGACATCACCTCGGTCCAGTACCAGAACGCGAACAACTCGGTGCGCGTCACCGATGAGTTCATGCGTGCGGTCGAGGACGACGCCGAGTTCGCGCTGCGCGCCCGCACCGACGGCCGCGTGATCGAGACTGTCCAGGCTCGGGAGCTGTTCGACAAGATCGCCACAGCCGCCTGGGAGTGTGCTGATCCAGGCATCCAGTACGACGACACGATCAACGACTGGCATACGAACCCCGAGACGGGTCGGATCACCGCATCCAACCCCTGCTCGGAGTACATGAGCCTCGACAATTCCTCGTGCAATCTGGCGAGCTTGAACCTGCTGAAGTTCCTGCGCGACGACGACACGTTCGACGCCGAGAAGTTCGAGAAGGCTGTCGAGCTGGTCATCACCGCGATGGACATCTCGATCTGCTTCGCTGACTTCCCGACCGAAGCAATCGGTGAGACGACTCGCAAGTACCGCCAGCTGGGTATCGGCTACGCCAATCTGGGTGCACTCCTGATGGCCACCGGCCACGGGTACGACTCCGACGGAGGTCGCTCGCTCGCTGCAGCGATCACGTCGCTGATGACCGGCACCTCGTACCGACGCTCGGCCGAGCTGGCCGGCATCGTCGGCGCCTACGAGGGCTACGCCCGCAACGCCGATGCCCACAAGCGGGTGATGCGCAAGCATCAGGCGGCCAACGACAACCTGCGCACGATCGGGTCGATGGATGCTGAGGTGCACCGTCGTGCCAGCCGGGCGTGGGAAGGCGTAATCCGAGTCGGTGAGGCGAACGGCTACCGGAACGCGCAGGCTTCGGTTCTCGCGCCGACGGGCACCATCGGCTTCATGATGGACTGCGACACCACCGGGATCGAGCCGGACTTCTCGCTGGTGAAGTTCAAGAAGCTCGTCGGCGGCGGCTCCATGCAGATCGTCAACCAGACGATCCCGCGGGCGCTGAAGAAGCTCGGGTACACCACCGAGACCGCCGAGGCGATCGTTGAGTACATCTCCGAGCACGGGCACGTGATCGACGCCCCCGGGCTTCGGCTTGAGCACTACGAGGTGTTCGACACCGCCATGGGACAGCGCGCCATCAAGCCGCTGGGGCACGTGCGGATGATGGCTGCGGCTCAGCCGTTCCTCTCGGGCGCGATCTCCAAGACGGTGAACCTGCCCGAGTCCGCGACGGTCACCGAGATCGCCCAGGTCTACTTGGAGGGCTGGAAGCTCGGGTTGAAGGCGCTGGCGGTCTACCGCGACAACTGCAAGGTGGGTCAGCCGCTCAGCGACGGCAAGTCCGACAAGAAGGCTGATGACAAGCCGGCGGTCGCGGCAGAGACTCAGGTCGTGGAGAAGGTCGTCTACCGGCCGACGCGCAAGCGCCTGCCGAAGTCGCGCCCGAGCCGCACCACCTCGTTCTCCGTCGGAGGGGCCGAGGGCTACATGACCTCCGGCTCGTACCCGGACGACGGTCTCGGCGAAGTGTTCCTGAAGCTCGGCAAGCAGGGATCCACCCTGGCGGGCGTGATGGATGCCTTCTCGATTGCGGTGTCGATCGGGCTCCAGTACGGCGTACCGCTGGAGACGTTCGTGCAGAAGTTCACCAACCTGAAGTTCGAACCGGCCGGTCTGACCGACGACCCGGACATCCGGATGGCGCAGTCGATCATGGACTACATCTTCCGTCGACTCGCGTTGGACTACCTCTCCTTCGATGATCGCGCAGAGCTGGGGATCTACACGGCGACGGAGCGGGCACGTCAGGTGGAGACAGGCTCGTACCTGCCCGCTGAAGAAGAACTCAGCGAGGCCGAGGCGTTGAAGAACGACCCCGGGGACGACGTGGACACCGATGACCGGGAACCGGTCGCGGCGGCAAAGCCGGCCGCGGCGAAGGCACGGACGACGTCGGAGTTGTTCGAAACCATCACCGGCACGAGTGTCGATGCTCCGCTCTGCCTCACCTGCGGCACCAAGATGCGGCCGAGCGGAAGCTGCTACGTCTGCGAGGGCTGCGGAAGCACCAGCGGCTGCAGCTGATGTCGAGTTGCATCGGAATGGCGCGCTGAGTTGCATGAAATGGCGGACCAGTTGCGCTCCGCCAAAACCTGTGACCTATCACCACGACCGTCATGGGTCATGGGTCGAACGCCGGCCCGGTCCCCTTCATGGGACCGGGCCGGTGCCCTGTGGAGGACCTGCTCGAGAGGGGGTGAAGAGATAGGCACGAAGGACGTACACGTCACTCCGCGGCCGAACGGCGGCTGGGGAGTCAGACGCGAGGGCGCCAGCGCCAGTCGTCGCTGCACGGCACCCAGGCCTCTGCCGAGGCGGAGGGGCGTCGGCTGGCGCGGCAGGACGGCGTCGAGTTCAACCTGCACGGCCACAACGGCCAGGTCAGGGAGAAAGACAGTTGGGAGAACCTTCGTCCACTCGGTAGGCGCAGCGGAGATGGCCCACATCAAGGGCGCGACCGCGACGTCCGGCTCCCCTCGAGGGCTCGACGACGAGCCGGCCGCGGGCGCCGTCACCGCCAGCGCGAACGAGGACCTGGAGTCGGAGGAGAATCTCTTGCTCTGCTGCCACGACTGCCACCGGATCATCGACGACGAGGACCACATCGAGTTCTTCACCGTCGAGAAGCTTCGCGAGCTCAAGGCCGCTCAAGAGCACCGGGTCGAGATGGTGACGGCCGAAGGCCTGCTGACCCGGACCGCGGTTCTCCGTGTTGGGTCGAGCGTTCGAGGGTCGACAACGCGAGCCAGTCGACAAGAGGTCGCTGGCGCGCTGTTTGCGCGTAACTACCTCGGTCTCGTGGAGAGCCAGTACAGCGGAGACTTCACCTGCTGGCTGGACGGCGTCGAGACCGACCCCAGCTACTGGGCGAGCGCTCGGGCCAAGATCAACCGCACCCTCGCAGTGGTCGCTCAGTCGGTCGAGCAGGGCGACGTCTCTCACGTGTCGGTCTTCGCCATCGCCCCGGTCCCCGTTCTCGTGCTGCTCGGTGCCCACCTCGACGACAAGGTCGGCACGACCCTGTGGGAGAAGCAGCGCGGATTCGGTTGGGGGTGGCAGGACGACCAGCCTCCGGTCGGGTTCCGCTTCGACGAAGAGGATGCTGCGCACGCCCGCGCGACCACGGACGATGTGGTCCTAGTGTGCTCGGTGAGCGCAGAGGTGAACTCGGATCGCCTGCCGCCGACGCTCCAGAGCGCGCCACGGCTCGTGCTCCGGCCCGACGCGGTCGCTCCGTCTCCGACGCTCCTCGGCAACGACAAGACCCTGTCGAACTATGCCTCCACGTTCCGCGACATGCTCGCCGAGGCCGAGCGGCTGTACCCCCACGCGAAGCGCTGGCACCTCGTCGCCGCGGTGCCGACCACGGTGGCCGTGGAGTCCGGCCGGGCCTTCATGCGACAGGTTCAGCCCCCTGTGCACCTGTATCAGAGGTCACCTGACCAGGTCTACGTCGACGTGCTGACCATCAACTCACCGGGAGGCGACGCCAGCCCTCAGCCGGCCCCCCACGCCGAGACTCTCGTAGGAGGCCGGTCGTGAAGCACACCGACTACTTCGACAGCTTCCTCGCCGACACGGTGAACTTGGGGAAGATCAAGCTGGAGACTCTGGAGAAGCGCGCCGACTACATCTTCCAGGCCCTGCAAGCCGATCCTGAGATCGGCTCCACGGTGCGAAACAATCAGCGTCAAGGTTCCTGGGCCCAGCGGACCATCATCGAGCCGCAGAACGGCAAGGAGTTCGACGCCGACATCATGGTCAGGCTGTCGCGCAACCCGGACTGGGACGACGACCCGCGCCAGTACCTGAACGCCGTCTACGACGCGATAGGCCGGCACGGCGCCCTCGGCCTGCGAGAGCGCGAGCGGATGACCCGCTGCGTCAGGATCCACTACGGAACGATGCACGTCGACGTCGTGCCCTACGTCATCCAGGACGAAGGCACGGAGGCGATCGTGAACCGCAAGGAGAACGTCTTCGAGCGCACCGACCCTGCCGCGTTCACGGCGTGGATGAAGGAGCAGGACGTCATCGCAGACCAGAACCTGCGCAAGGTCATCCGGCTGCTGAAGTTCGTCCGCGACCACAAGGACTCCTGGACCGGAACCCGCTCGATCATCCTGACGACGCTCCTGGGCGAGCGCGTCAGTGCGAGCAAGAAGCTGTCGACCCCGGACGCCTACGCGGATGTGCCGACGGCGCTGTTGACGATCGTCACCGACCTCGACACGTGGCTCGATCAGCACTGGACGAAGCCGACCGTCACTGACCCTGCTGGCACCGGACTCACGTTCGACCACCGGTGGAAGCCCGAGTCGTTCGACCAGTTCAAGGACCGCATCAAGGTCTACGCAGGCCAGATCTATGACGCCTACTGGGAGACCGATCCGGACGACAGCGTCGCCAAGTGGCAGCTGGTTTTCGGCGATGATTTCGACGCCCCCGCCCCCGCGGCTCCGCCCAAGTTCGGCACTGGCTCCAGCGCGGGCGGAGCGACGACCACGAGCCGATCCGGCCGCGCCGGATGAGCCGCCCACGTCGTCGGAACTCGTCGAGGACCACAGAAGCGACCACAAGTACGCCCCCTCGGAAGATGGCCGCTTCGGCCGCTCCGCCGCGCTCGGAGTGGCAGTTGGTCGCGCTGAAGGACCTTGAGGCCGTTGCTTGCGAGAACGCGGAGACCCTGACGCTCGGCAAGATCATCGAGGCCGATGGTCTGGTCTACGCGGAAGTGGTGCTCAAGACCGACAGCCTGCACCGAACCCCCGGGGCCCCCGATCTCCTGGCGGCCGAGTCGTTCGTGCTCGTGCTCCGGGCCGACGCTGCTCGGCCTCCCGCCGTCATGGTTGCCCACGAACGCTTCCTCGGGGTCCCGCATGTCATGTCGGGCTACCAGCTCTGCCTGTACCTGGACGAGTCGCGAGAGTGGGATCCCGCCGACGGCGTCAGAGGGGTCCTGGGACGCCTCTGGGACTGGTTGAAGAAGGTGGCCGGGGACGAGTTCGACGCCGACCTGGCGCTGTACCACGCCGTCGGTGGCGTTCCACACCTCACACCGGGTACGCCCACCGTCGTCGTTCGAGACCTTCCCGCCCTGACCGACCGTGTCACTGGGGCCTACCTACACCAACGGACCGCGCACCGGTTCGACCTCCTGGCCGACCGCGTGGACGCCGCTGACCTCTACGTGCCTGTGGTTCGGCTCCGGCGCGATCTTCCCGTCGGTGCCGGCGGTGAAACGCTCGACCAGCTGATGACACGGCTGGATCGGACGCAGCGGCTGTGGTCTCCGCGGACGTTGCTCAAGCTTCCGCTGGCCGAGGCAGCACGGCAGGGGCCTACCCCGCGAACGTGGGACGCCGCCTGCCCGCGGTTCACGGTGCTCGGACCGCGAGGGCTGCTTCAAACGTCGACGAAGCTCGCCGAGGTCATCGTGACCAGTGTCGAGCGGAACCGGTCGGGAAGCCCGCAGTACGTGGTGCTGGCGGTGCCGCATCCGAAAGGCGGCCCGAACCACCTGCTGTGTATGCGTCTGAGGCCCGATCTGAGCGACCGACTTCGTGAGCTGATGTCCGAGCTGAAGGGTCAGGTCGACCCCATGCGTCTAGCGGCCGCGAGCTCCCAGATCGCCATGGAGTGGTGCGGGGTCAGCGACGAGCGCACTGCTGTCACCACCCGCCGTGACGTTGCTCGCCCCGTCTCCACCTTGGAGCGGGCCGAGGTCTACATCTTCGGGGTCGGCGGACTCGGTTCGTGGATAGGTGAGTTCGTCGTCCGGGCCGGAGCAAGACGCGTCGTCGTCTGCGACCCGGGGGTTGTCACCGGAGGCCTGCTCGTGCGGCAGAACTACAGCGAGGCGGACATCGGCTCCACCAAAGCCGAAGCTTTGGTGCGCCGGCTTCGAGACATCCGCGATGACCTCGACGTGGTTGCCCTGCCGTCTGACACCACCTTTGCTCAGCTCGCCTCCACGGACCTCATCATCGACGCGACCATTAGCAGGAGCATGACGAGGACGCTTGACGCCGTCGCGCTTTCACCAGGACGCCGCGCAGCGATCGCGCAGGTCGCGACCGACGTCGGCAGCGGAGCCCTAGGGATACTCGTCATGAACAACCCCGCTTCGTCCAGCGAGAGGCTGCATGAGTTGGTCGATTCGACCGAGGTCGGCAGGGGCAGCGGCAACACTGCCGAAGTCATCACGACGACTGACATCGACAAGGCCGCCGGCGTGACGGTGAGCACCGATTCGGGTCTCGAGGCCTACCGGGTGTTCTGGCGGGACCCCGTGGCGGGCGAGGAGTTCGTGCCCACCCGGGGATGCTCCATCCCGACGTTCCACGGGTCCGCAGCTGATCTCGCCGCCATCGCGGGCACCCTGATCAACTACATCGGCCTTCAGCTCGGTCTTCCTGACTCGGGAACCCACCTCGTCGCTCTGCCACACTCGGGTGCGCTTCCGGCCCACCGCTATGTGCCGCACCAGTACTCGACTGCGGGGAACTCGGCAGAGGCAGCCTGACGGCGCAGGGCGGTGGTGGTGCTTCGCCCCTCAAGCGTTCACGAAAGGGAGTGGCTCTGACGTCGAGCAGGGACAGGGCGTACAGGTCGGTCGCCGTGACGATCTTGGGATCGTTCGGCTGGAGGTCGAGAAAGGTTGACCCGGCGTAGTCAGTCGACGGCTCGTTGTACTGCCGCAGCAGTTCGGACGCTTGCGGACGAGGTCGGCAGCCCCAGCCGCAGCGCTGGCTCGATCGAGCTACTCCTGGCTCGGCGCACTCACCGAACAGCAGTGCCGACCGTCGGCTTCGTGGCGCTGCCCTAGATGAGGCGTCGTTCTGCCAGCGCCTTCAAGATGCGGGGCGTGTTCGAGTCAGCGATGCCGGTCGACTTCGCCACCGCCGGTGAGGTTGTGCCCCGCTCGCCGGCATCCCGAACTGCTGCGAGGACCCGCCGCTGCGATGACCCCAGCCCCTCCTCCGCGCCCTCGTCTGGAGGCTCAACACGACGAGCGTCGTCGGCCGCGGACTCTCGCATGCGGCCCCCGAAGGTCTGCAGGGCTGCACCGATGTCCTCCGCTAGACCAGCCCACGCCTCGATCCGCGACAACACAGACCTATGATCGCGGCCTGTCAACCTGATGATAGGTGTTGGAGGAGATGTAGCGGGTAGGTCGCCGCGACGAAACTCGACAGCTGAGCGGACCGGCAGCCGGGGCTACATCGCCCGACGGCTTTCACCCGACGGCTGGCGCGCGGGACCCGCGTCGACGTTCCTCAGAGCTGCGGCGGCGCGATCCCCGGCTGCGGTGGGGGCTGCCGAGTCTGCGGGGGCAGCAACCGAGGGGGCGGGGGTAGCACCACGTAGGGCCGAAGCATTGCCGCTCGTTGCACGAGCGCTGCCATGCGCGGGTTGAGATCCGGCGGCGCGGTTCCGTTCATCGCGCGGTTGTGCAGGAAGGCCACCTCGATCAACGTCTGCTGCTGTGCGCGGAGCGCTCGGACGGCCTGGGCACCAACATTCCGCTTCACCCAGACTCGCGCCGACACCCGGTCCGACAGTCGGGCCACCCAGCGGATCTCCGCCGGATCGATCCAACCGAGCTGGGCAACCTCGGTGAGCGCTCGGCCCAGGATGATGCCCTCTCGGTGCCGCGCCCAGATCGCGACGGCAAGCACGATCGCGAGCATCGGCAGCATCACGACGAGGTATGCCCCGAAGAACCCGCGAACGCCGTAGAACGTGCTGCCGTTCCAGGTACCGTGCAACGTCACCGCGACGGCGAAGCCGACGACGGGAGCTGTCCAGCGCACCCAGCGCCGCTGGCTGGTCACGGCCAGGCCCACGCCGATGCCGGTAGCCGACGTGAACAACGGGTGTGCGAACGGCCCGATGACCCCGCGCACCAAGAACACCCCGGGCAACTCTCCATCGCCGAAGGCGCCGGCGTAGTAGCCGATGTCTTCGACGAACGCGAAGCCGACGCCGACGAGGGCTCCGTAGACAATCCCGTCGAGCAGGCCGTGCAACTGGCTCCGGCGCAGGATCACGATCGCCACGAGGAACAGCCCTTTGCCCAGTTCCTCGACCATCGGTGCGGTGACCGCGGTGTCGATGAAGTCGTCGGTTCCGGGGACGGCGAACAGCAGACCCTCCAACAGCAAGGCGAGACTGACTGCGACGATGCCGCCCCAACCGATGGCAGCGAGGCGGTAACGCGCAGGCTCCGGTTCGTAGCGGTCCAGCCAGAAGCAGACCAGCAGCACCAGCGGGAACGACACAGCTGCGGCGACAGTGCTCAGCAACCCGCCGACCGGGCCGCCGAGCAGGACAGCGCCGATCCCGACCAGCAGGGTCCCCGCGCCCAGTACTCCCATGGTCACCCAGGTGAGCGGCGTCCGGCGCGACCGCAACAGCGACTCGATCCCCGCCGGGGGGACCGCTGGCACGCTCATGATCATCCTCAGGTCGACTCGGCTCTCCGCCGGCGCGGTTCGGTTCTGGCGTCCAGCCTAGGGAAGCTCGATCAGACAATGGGCGCGGCTCGGGCGCGTACAGTCCGCAGCATGGCGATGTCGCCCGAACCTCATCCGCGCCAAAGTTTCCCGACGGCGGTCACGGTGTACGAGGTCGGTCCACGGGACGGCCTCCAGGCCGAGGCCACGATCGTCCCGGTCGAGGCGAAGCTCACGCTGATCCATCGGCTCGCCGACGCCGGACTCGCCAGCGTCGAGGCGACGAGCTTCGTGTCGCCACATTGGGTCCCGCAACTCGCGGATGCCGAGCAGGTCATGGCGGGGCTGCGCCGGCGCGTCGGCGTGCGCTATCCGGTGCTGGTCCCGAATCTTCGCGGCTTCGATCGGGCCCGCGCCGCGGGCGCCGACGAGGTCGCCGTCTTCGTCTCGGCGACCGAGGCCTTCGCCGCCCGGAATCTCGGCACGACACGGGAGGGCGCGCTCCAGCTGGCCGAGGCCGTCATCGCAGCAGCCCGTGCGGACGGCCTTCGGGTCCGGGGGTACGTGTCGATGTGCTTCGGTGACCCCTGGGAAGGCCGCGTGGCGCTCGAGCAGGTGGCGTCCGTGGCGGCGCGGCTCCGGCAGTCGGGCTGCGAGACCGTGAGCCTCGGCGACACCATTGGGGTGGCAACACCAGGCCACGTCCTGGACGTGCTGGCAGCCCTGGTCGACCGCGGCATCCCGCTGGGCGCCGTTGCGCTCCACTTTCACGACACGTATGGGCAGGCGTTGGCGAACGTGCTGGCTGGCATCGAGGCAGGGGTGAGGGAGTTCGATGCATCAGCGGGCGGCCTTGGCGGCTGTCCGTTCGCCCGCTCGGCCACCGGGAACCTCGCCACCGAAGATCTGGTCTGGATGCTGCACGGACTCGGTCTGGACACCGGGGTGAACCTCGACGCGTTGGTGGCGACCAGCCGTTGGATGGCCGAGCGGCTCGGCCGACCCGCGCCCTCGCGAGTTGTCGCGGCGTTCGGACGCTGAGGTCGGCTCCGGTCCGGCGGGGAAGGTCACGGGCCTCGGCGATCGCTGCGCTAGGGTCGATCAGGTCGGGCGACCGTGGCCAGTTCGCGCGCTGGCGGAGGGCCGTCGCGAGGACCGCGTGGTCAGGCGGGACGGCGCATCGGCTGGGAAATCGAGGTATGCGGGTGTGCTCGACGTTGACCAAGGGAGGTGAGTTTGGTGTCGGAAATCGATGACTTCGATCTGGATCGGACCACCGCTCACGCCTGGTCGGCGTTCCAGGCACGCCTGAGCGAAGTCATCTCGATGATCGACGAGTCGGCCGATCTGACGATCACCACCGAATCGCTGAGCGCCGATCCGGCGCCGTTCCTGCGCTTCGGCAGCCCCCGTCCGCACGTCGTTCGGTGTGAGGCGGCCAGCAACGCGACCCTTGGCGAAGACTTCCAGCTGGAGCCGGATCGGCTCGCTGCGATGGAGAACCTCGGGTGGCATTCGCCCACCCTCGGCGGAGTCGCCCCGACGCCGAACTTCTGGATCGAGCTACCCCAGGACTGCTCTGACCAGCTCGCAGCTCTCGCGGTCTCAGCGCTGCGCGATGTCTACGGCGTCCAGCACCCGGTCTTCGTCTCGCCCGATCAGTTGGAAGAGGTGCTGAAGCCGCCGCCCGTCCCGATTCTGGCCACCCCGAAAACCAGCGCTGTCGTGCTGAGCAGCGACAACTTCGTCTCCGTGCTGCCGCGCGATCGCACCCACCTCGACGCCCTGGTGGACGCCGAACTGACTGAGATGTATGGCCACCGTCCATACCGGGACGGCGAAGGGGACGTGGCGATCCGCGTTGGTTCGACCATGATCTTCCTTCGGACGGCGGCGGACGGCCAGGAGGTCGTCGTCTTCGCCACTGTGGTGCACGACGTCGCCGGCCGGTCGCGCGCGGCAGAGGTACTCAATGACCTCAATGTGGAGGCGCGCTGGGTGAAGTTCCAGTTGATTCGGGATCGCGTCTTCGTCTCACTCTCCGTTCAGGCCCGCCCGTTCGTGCCGGCGCATCTGCACCAGGCGGTCCGCATCCTCTCCGACGTCGCTGACGGCATCGACGAAGAACTCGCCAGCAAGCTCAACGGTCGGACGACGTTTTCCGACCTCGACGACTCCGCCTGACTGGTGCGCCTCTGGTACGACCCCGACCTGCCGATCACTGCCTATCGGGAGGAGATTCTCGCCGCGATGCGCGACCACCAGGTAGTCGTGGTGGCGGGGGAGACCGGCTCGGGCAAGACGACCCAGCTGCCCAAGCTGTGTCTCGACCTCGGCCGCGGCTCGATCGGCCACACCCAGCCTCGTCGCATCGCCGCCCGGTCCGTGGCCGAACGCCTGGCCGAGGAACTGCAGACACCGCTCGGTGATCTGGTCGGGTACCAGGTTCGCTTCACGCGAAGAGCCGGCCGCGATACGCGCGTGAAAGTGATGACGGACGGGGTGCTGCTGGCCGAGATCGGCCACGACCGCGACTTGCGGCGCTACGACACCGTGATCGTTGACGAGGCGCACGAGCGCAGCCTCAATATCGACTTCCTGCTCGGGTACCTGAAGCAGCTACTGACCAGGCGCGATGATCTCTCCGTCATCATCACCTCGGCCACGATCGACACCGAACGGTTCGCCGCCCACTTCGCCGACCCGGACGGCCGACCCGCTCCTGTCATTCAGGTCTCGGGACGCAGCTATCCGGTCGAGGTGCGCTATCGGCCGCTCCTCGAGGACGGTGAGGCCGACCTGATGGGCGGCGTGGTGACTGCGGTCCGCGAACTCCAGGCCGACATCGACGGCGACATCTTGGTGTTCCTGTCCGGCGAACGCGAGATTCGGGATGCCGCGGATGCGCTGGCCGGGGCACGACTGCGTTTCACCGAAGTCATCCCGCTGTTCGCGCGGCTCTCCGCCGCCGAACAGCACCGCGTGTTCGCGCCGCACTCCGGCCGTCGAGTCGTTCTGGCCACCAACATCGCCGAGACCTCGCTCACGGTGCCAGGGATTCGCGCTGTCGTGGACGCCGGGACGGCGCGCGTGTCGCGGTACTCGGCCCGTACCAAGGTGCAGCGCCTGCCGATCGAGCCCATCTCCCGAGCCTCTGCCGATCAGCGCGCAGGACGATGCGGTCGGGTCGCGCCCGGGATCTGCGTCCGCCTCTATGCCGAGGAGGACTACGCCGGCCGCACCCCGTTCACCGAGCCCGAGATCCTGCGCACCAACGTTGCGGCGGTGATCCTGCAGATGACCGCTGCCGGTCTGGGCGCCATCGAGGACTTTCCGTTCGTGGAGAGCCCCGACCGGACACAGGTCACCGATGGCCTGCGGCTGCTCGACGAGCTGGGGGCGCTCGACCCGGCCGGCACTCGCGAGCGGCCGAGACTGACCGAGATCGGCCGTCGGCTCGCGCGCATCCCGGTCGACCCGCGGATGGGCCGGATGCTCCTCGCGGGCGAGCGATTGGGCTGTCTGCGCGAGCTGACGGTGATCGTCTCCGGGCTCTCCATTCAGGATCCGCGAGAACGGCCGGCGGAACATCGTGAGCGTGCCGATGCGCTGCATCGACGATTCTTCCAACCCGGTACCGAGGTGCGCTCGTCCGCGGACCCGCCAGCGGGGCCTGGTGTCGCTCGGGGCGGCGCGGAGACCTCCGACACCTCGCCGCAGGGCGATTTCGTCGCTCTACTGAACCTCTGGGCGTACATCACCGCTGCGCAGAGTCAGCTCTCCGGGAATGCGTTCCGCCGACTCTGCCGCGACGAGTACCTGCACTATCTGCGGATCCGGGAGTGGCAGGACCTGCACGGGCAACTCAAGCAGATCAGCCGTGATCTCGGACTGAACCGGAACGAGGTTCCGGCCACTGTCGAGCGTGTCCACACCGCCGCTCTTGCCGGACTCCTGTCGCACGTTGGGCTGGCCGATAGCACCGACGAGCGTTCGGGACAGCCCGGTCGTCGTTCGCGCCGGCCTGGTCCACGCGAGTATCTCGGCGCGCGCGGAACGCGCTTCGCAATCAACCGGGGATCCAGCCTTGCCCGCGCTCAGCCGCCGCTGGTGATGGCCGCGGAGATCGTGGAGACGTCGCGGCTGTGGGCGCGCACGGTCGCCGAGGTGAGCCCCGACCAGGTGGAGGAGGTTGGGCAGCACTTGCTCAAGCGCTCGTACTCCGAGCCCCACTGGTCGACGCGTTCAGGCTCGGTGCTGGCCTACGAGCAGGTCACCTTGTACGGGATTCCGATCGTCGCCGGACGGAGGGTCGGCTACGGAGCGATCGATCCGGTCGCGGCGCGTGAGATCTTCATCCGCGCTGGACTGGTCGAAGGTCGGTGGCGCACGCGGCACCGCTTCCTGCGCGACAACGACGCCACCCGGCGGGCCCTGGAAGCTCTCGAGGAGCGGACACGCCGCCGCGACCTGCTGGTCGACGATGAGACGGTCTTCGCCTTCTACGACGAGCGGGTGCCGGCCGACGTCGTGTCGGCCGCCCACTTCGACAGCTGGTGGAAGCACGCGCGCCAGCGCACACCCGACCTGCTCACCATGACCGAGGCGGATCTGGCAGCAGAGCCGGCCGTGCGGGCCGACCCTGGTCAGTTCCCCGACGCGTGGCTAGCCTCCGGCCACCGACTGGCGTTGAGCTACCGGTTCGCCCCCGGGAGCGAGGACGACGGTGTGACGGCTGTGGTCGCTCTCTCGGTGCTGAATCAGATCACTCCCGCCGCGTTCAGCTGGCAGGTGCCAGGGCTGCGGACCGAACTCACGGAACAGCTGATTCGCGCCCTGCCCAAGCACCTGCGGCGACTCTTCGTTCCGGTTCCGGAGTACGCCGCGCGCGCCCTCGCGTGGTTGGAAGGTCATCCTGGCCCGTCCGAGGAGGGACTGACCACCGCGCTCAGCCGCGCGCTCCGCGCGCTGACCGGCGAAGTCGTCGGCGGGCAGGACTGGAGTCCCGAGGCCGTTCCGCTCCATCTGCAGATGCGCTTCGAGATCACCGACGACGGCCCGGCCCGCGCCACCGGCAACGACAGCCCACGTGGTACGTCGCGCGTCGTTGCTTCCGGGCGTGATCTCGCCCTGCTCAAGCAGCAACTGTCCCCGCGGGTGACCCGAAGCTTGGACGACGCCGGGCGCGAATGGGTACGACGCGGCCTCACCACGTGGGCGGTCGGCGAACTGCCGAGACGCGTCGAGCTGGCTACCGGGAGCGGGCGTGTCGTCGGGTTCCCAGCGCTCGTCGACGAGGGATCGACTGTCAGCGTTCGGATGCTCGATTCCGAGGTCCAGCAAGGGCGTACGCACGCACTGGGCCTACGGCGATTGGTCAGTCTCAACACCCCTGATCCGACGCGCTGGGTGGTCGGCCACATGTCGAATGCCACCAAGCTGGCACTCGCCGCTGGCCCGTACCGCGGAGTCCCCGAACTGCTCGCTGACGCCCGCCTCGCCTCGGTCGGCGAACTGATCCGCCGCAACGACGGGGGTGAGGTGCGTGACGCGAGGGCGTTCGCAGCGCTGTGCGACCTGGTCCGAACCGACAACCCCACCGTGATGCGAGACCTGGTCGACCTCGCGGGATCGGTCATCGTGGCCGCGGGGGAGGTGCGGGAGTCGCTCGCGGCGGTGGCAGCCGTCAGTCCGGCGGCACGCGACGACCTGGCGGAGCAGATCGGCAATCTGGTCTTCGACGGATTCCTCTCGGCGACGGAGTACGCCCACCTCCAGGACCTGCCCCGCTATCTCAGCGCTGCGAGACACCGGATCCGCGCGCTGCTCGCGACGCCGGCTCGGGACGAGCAGCCCCGCGCCACCATCCTCCGCTGCGAGGACGCCTACGCCGAGGTCTGCGCGCTAGCTCCCCCCGGGCCGCTGCCCGACTACCTTGACGACATCGGATGGCTGCTCGAGGAACTGCGGGTCAGCCTGTTCGCGCAACAGCTCCGGACCAAGCTGCCCGTGTCGGAGAAGCGGGTCCAGGCGGCGGTGCAGGCCGCCCGCACTCGGTTGCTCGCCGACACCGCCGGATGACTGTTGCGCCACAGAGCCGGCAGGCTTCGCTAGTAGATTGGCTCGCATGATCGATCCGCACCTGCTCTACGCCGTGGACGAGTCGGTTGCGGCGAAACTGAAGGATCACCGGCCCGTCCTGTTGCACCAGCTCGACGGCTTTGTGGACGCCGGCCAGGCTGGCCGGATGCTTGCAGCCCACGTCCTGGAGCATCTGGACCACGAAGTGCTGGCGGAGTTCGACCACGATCAGTTGCACGACTACCGCAGCCGCCGCCCGCCGATGGTGTTCGACACCGACCGGTGGGTCTCCTACGCCGACCTGCACCTGCGGATTCACCGGGTGGTCGACGAGCGGGGCGAGGTGTTCCTGATGTTCAGCGGCCCCGAACCCGACGTGCAGTGGGAGCGGTTGGCGGCCGCCTTGATGGGGCTGATCGATCGTTTCGGGGTGAGGCTGACGGTGAGCGCGCATGGCATTCCGATGGCGGTACCGCACACGCGCCCGGTGACCCTGACCGCGCATGCCACCGACAAGTCACTCGTCCAGGGATATCGGAGCTGGATCGACCGAGTTGAGGTCCCGGCTAGTTTCGCCGGCCTGCTCGAGTTCCGACTGGGCCAGCGAGAGCGCAAGGCGATGGGCTTTGCCGCGCATGTACCGCACTACCTTGCCCAGGCGTCGTTTCCCGAAGCGACGTTGACACTCACCCGGTCTCTGAACCGCGCTACCGGGTTGGCGCTGCCGCTGGAGCCGCTGGAGAAGGCGGCTGCCGCCAATCTCGCCGACATCGCCTCCGAGGTCGTCGGATCCTCAGAGGTGCAGGAGTTGGTGTCGTCGCTGGAGCAGCAGTACGACACGCTCACGGCGGAGTCGACCGAACGGGTACCGAGCGCGGAGGAGATCGCCGCTGAATTCGAGCGGTTCCTCGCGGAGCGGGAAAAAGACGAGTAGCCGGGCGGACTCCGGGCCGTCGGGGTCCGCGCCAATCGGCGGAACCGATCCGGTCATCGTGGATCCGGTGGTGAGCCGCTTGCGCGCAGCCGGGTGTGTCTTCGCCGAGGACGAGGCCCGTCTCCTGCGCGCTGCCGCGAACACCCGCGAGGAGCTGGAGTCGCTGGTTGCGGCGCGCGTCGCGGGCAGGCCGTTGGAACACCTGCTGGGCTGGGTTGAGTTCGACGGGCTGCGGATCGCCATCGGGGACGGGGTCTTCGTCCCCCGCCAGCGGACGCAGCTCCTCGCCCGGGCCGCGGCCGCCGCGCTCCCCGCGGGCGGCATTTTCGTCGAACTGTGTTGCGGTTCGGCTGCGGTGGCTAAGGCCGTCATCGCGCGGGCCATGCCCCGAGAGACCTATGCCGTGGACATCGATCCCGTCGCGACCCGGTACGCCGCGGAGAATCTGGGCGCGGATGGGATCGCGCTGACCGGGGACCTGTTCGCACCGCTGCCTGGCGCGATCCGCGGCCGGGTCGACGTGCTCGCTGCCAACGCGCCCTACGTCCCGTCGGCGGCGCTGGACTTCATGCCTGTCGAGGCTCGGCTGCACGAGCCGGCCTCGGCGCTCGACGGCGGCGTGGACGGGCTGGTCTTGCACCGTCGCCTGGTGGCGGGAGTGCGGGAATGGCTGGCCCCGCGAGGACGGGTTCTGGTCGAGGTGGGGCGAGAGCAGGCCGCGACGCTGCACGCGATGATGACCAGCCACGGCTTGCTGGCCGAGCCGGTACGTGACGACGACATCGACGGCTGCGTGGTGGTCGGGAGCCTCCCGTAGGGTCGTCGCATGCCCCAGTCGGTGCGCGAACTCATCGATCTGCTCGACCTCGAGGAGATCGAGGTCAACCTGTTTCGCGCTCGTCAGCCCGACACGCAACTACAACGTGTCTTCGGCGGCCAGGTGCTGGCACAAGCCCTGATTGCCGCAGGCCGGACCGTTCCAGTGGCGCGCGTGCTTCATTCGCTGCACGCGTACTTCCTTCTCGCCGGTCGCACCGACATTCCGATCGTCTACGACGTCGAGGTCGTCCGCGATGGCGGCAGCTTCTCGTCACGCCGAGTCGTCGCGCGTCAGGGCGGCCGGGTGATCTTCTACGCGTCCGCCTCGTTCCACCAGGTAGAGACCGGGCTCGAGCACGCCGACCCGATGCCGCCCGACATTCCGGAACCCGACGCGTGCCCGAGCCTTGCCGAGGTGCTGGCGCAGGCTTCCGGCAGAGCGGCGTCCTTCTGGGAACGCGAGTGGGGCGTCCTCGACGTTCGCTACGTGGGTGACTCGCGCCCGGGCGGGCACCTCGTCGATCCCGCTCATCCCGCTCGCTCCCGCGTCTGGGTGCGGGTGAATGCTCCGCTTCCCGACGATCGGCGGCTCCACCACGCTGCCCTCGCGTACGCCAGCGACCTGACCCTGCTG
This sequence comes from Propionibacteriaceae bacterium, assembly GCA_044225235.1. Classification (GTDB taxonomy): domain Bacteria; phylum Actinomycetota; class Actinomycetes; order Propionibacteriales; family Propionibacteriaceae; genus Microlunatus. The sequence continues at coordinate 80,987 of JBGAIX010000008.1, forward strand.
TCCGCGAGCACGGTCCCGCACGGTGTTCTCATCGGGTTCGACGTGACAGCGACCTCGATCGACCACGCCATGTGGTTCCATCGCCCGTTCCGCGCCGACGAGTGGCTGTTGCACGACCAGATCTCTCCGTCGGCAACGCACGGTCTGGCGCTGACCACCGGACGCTTGTTCCAGCGGGGGGTTCTCGTGGCAGACGTGGCGCAGGAGGGCCTGATCCGCCGCCCCAGGGGCCCGAACTGACGCGCCGCAGAAAAAAGCGGGCGACCCGGACGGGGGATCCGGATCGCCCTAGGGAAGCGGGCAAGTCGCCGTTCAGGGTCTGGTTGCAGGGGGTCTCATGCAGCCAGGGCCGACTTGCCTCGCAACTTCGCAATCGCATGACGCTCGATCTGGCGCACCCGCTCGGCGGTGATGCCCCACAGCGCGCCGATGTCAGCGAGCTTGGCCTGCCGACCGTCGATGAGGCCATATCGACGTCGGACGACGTCGGCTGACCGCTCGTCCAGTGCTGCGAGCATTTCCTCCAGCCGAGCGTGATCCTCGGCATCGAGGACTACCTCATCCGGACCGGGCATCGGCTCTCGCGCGATCAGGTCGCCGAGTGCGGTGTCACCGCCCTCCTCGACCGGGGCGTCCAGACTGACGTGATCCCGTCCGTAGCGCATCAGGTCGATGACCCGCTCCGCTTCGAGGCCCATCTCCTCGGCGATCTCCTCGATCTCCGGGTCGCGACCGAAGCGGCGCTCCAAGGTGCGCCGTACAGCGCCCACCTGGTTGACCTGCTCGGCCACGTGGACAGGCAGCCGAACGATCCGGCCCTGTTGGGCGATACCGCGACTGATCGACTGGCGCACCCACCACGTTCCGTACGTGGAGAACTTGAAGCCCTTGGTGTAGTCAAACTTCTCGACTGCGCGGATGAGGCCGGTGTTGCCTTCCTGGACCAGATCCAGCAGCGGCATCTGCGACCGGCCATATTTGCGCGCCACCGAGACCACCAGCCGCAGGTTCGCGGTCACGAAGCGCTGCATCGCACGCTGACCCTCAGCCGCCAACTCCTGCAGTTCTTCGGTACTCGCCTCGATCGGCCGATCGCCGCGCTCGGTCGGCGTCACACGTCCGGCGAGAACCTGTTCAGCGTAGAGCCCCACTTCGATGGCCTTGGCGAGTTCGACTTCCTCCTCGGCCGCCAAGAGCGGAGTGCGGGCGATTCCTTCAAGATATAGGCCGACAGCATCCTTACCGTCGATGCCGTCGGACACTCGCGAGCGAGCGCTTGTCACCACCTGTGGCCCCTTTCGTTGCCTCACCACCTCAACGCGTCAACCGCGTGCAACGATTCCTGCGCACCCCTGAAGAATCCCTGAGACCACCCGGGGTTTCACCCCCGAGGGCGGAGCGGGGCGCGTCGCTGGTGGCGCACAGGTTCCAGAGCGGCGGGCGGCCGGTCGGATACAGGTAGTTCCGCTCTAGGCGGCCCCAACTTCGCGCAGCAGCCACGCGTACTCAAAGGCGAGTTCTCGCCAGCCTCGATATCGGCCGCTCACCCCGCCGTGCCCAGCGCTCATCTCGGTCTTCAGCAGGATCGGCCGGCTGGCGTCATTTCGAGCGCTGTGCCGGAGCGCGGCGACCCACTTCGCCGGTTCGACGTACAGCACCCGCGTGTCGTTCAGGCTGGTCGTCGCGAGGAGCGCGGGGTAGTGGTCCGCCCGGACGTTCTCGTATGGGCTGTAGGAACGCATGTACCGATACACCTCGGGATCGTGCAGTGGGTCACCCCATTCATCCCACTCGATCACCGTCAACGGCAGCTCTGGGTCGAGGATGCTGGTCAGTGGGTCAACGAACGGCACGCCGGCGTGGATGGCACGGAACTTCTCCGGCGCAAGATTGGCGACAGCACCCATCAGGAGGCCGCCTGCGCTGGCGCCACGAGCTGCCAGCCGCTGGTAGCTGGTGTATCCGGCGTGCACGAGGTAGTCGGCGCAGCTGATGAAGTCGGTGAAGGTGTGGCGTTTGTGCAGCAGCTTGCCGTCCTCGTACCACCGGCGACCGAGCTCTCCGCCGCCGCGCACGTGCGCGATGGCGTAGACCACGCCGCGGTCGAGCAGCGGCAACCGCGAGATCGCGAAGTGCGGGTCCATCGACGACTCGTAGGAGCCGTAGCCGTACAGCAGGGCCGGGGCGCTGCCGTCAAGCGGGACGTCGGCCCGGCGAACGATCGACAGCGGCACCGGAGTGCCGTCCGGAGCCGTCGCCCAGGCGCGTTCCTCCACGTACCGCTCGGGCAGGTACCGGCCGTGGACCGGATCGTCGAGCACCGGGGTACGGCGCAGCAGCCGTCGGGCGCCCGTGCGGAGCTCGTAGTCGTAGACGGAGTTCGGCGTCAGCAGGGAGGACAGGTGGATCCGGATCGTCGCGGTGTCGTATTCGGGCTCCGCCGGAGCCCCGGCGACGTAGAGCGGAAGATCGAAGGCGATATCGGCTCCTGCTCCGAAATCTCCCGTGACGCCGCGGTTCAGGACGTGCAGCCCGGTCAGCCCGGCTCGGCGGAGGGAGACCACCGCGAAGCCGGCGTACGCGGCCACGTCGATGAGGCGAACCCCCGGCTGATGCGGGAGGACAGGCGACCACTCGGAGGCCGATTCGGCGTCCAACGGCGCCTCGGCGAGCTCGAAATCCTCGGCGTGGTCGTTGTGCAGGATCAGCAGGCGGTCGCCTGCAGGCTCGACGTCGTACTCGACCCCCTCCCGCCGGGGAGCGACCAGACGCGGTACGCCCTCCGGGTCGGCGGTGCTGAGGAGCCGCACCTCCGAGGTGATCCGGCTGCCCGCGCTGATCAGCACCCAGCGGCGATCGCGGCTCGCCGCTACGCCCAGCCAGAACCGCTCGTCCGGCTCGCGAATCACCTCAACGTCGGACTCCGATGGCGTACCGAGCTGGTGCCGCAGGACGCAGTACGGTCGCCACGCTTCATCGGCCCGGGTGTAGAAGAGGTGACTGCCGCCCGCCCAGGCGACGCTGTAGGCAGTGTCGTGGATCGCGTCCGCCAGCAATTCGCCACTGCGGAGGTCCTTTACCCGCAGTGTGTAGCGTTCGGCGCCGCTGGTATCGACCGAGTAGGCCAGCAGATCGCCGTCGGGGCTGACCGTGAAGGCGCCGAGGGCGAAGAACTCTCCGTCCGCCGCTGCCGCGTTGCAGTCGAGCAGCACTTCTTCGCCGTCGACCGGCCGCTCCGGGTCGGGCGGCTGGCGCCGGTCCATCGCGGGCGCTCGGCAGTACAGGGCGTATTCCGAGCCGGCCACAGTCCGCAGGTAGTACCAGAACGACTTCGCGCCGTGCCGAACGAACGACGGAACACTGGCGTCGGTCTCCTTGGTGCGCGCGCGAATCTCGTCGAAGATGCGTGACACCAACGGGTCGAGGTCGCTGGTCACGGCCGAGGTGTAGGCATTCTCGGCCTCGAGGTAGGCAATGACCTCGGGGTCGTCCTTGGCGCGCAGCCATTCATACGGGTCCAGGAATTCGTCGCCGTGGTGGATGCGGGAACGCGGTCGGCGCGAGGCGACTGGTGGGGCCGGTGGGGTCGCGGGGGCGGCGGCAGTGGCCGGGGCGGGACGCACGGTATGAGCCTAGTGAGCGCGAATCAACCGGCCTTTGAGTCCCGCCCAGTGCCTTCGTGCCCAGCATGGACGAGGATGGGCGCATGGGAGCAGAGGTCGATGACCGGACCTTCACGCGAGAGGACCGTAAGCGGTACCGGGAGAAGGTGCGCAAGGACCTCGACGTGCTGGCGCGGATGCTCACCGAGGCCCGGTTTGACTTCGAGAACCCGATGGCGGGCTTGGAAATCGAGCTCAACCTCGTCGACGACGCATGCGAACCGGCGATGCGAAACGCCGAGGTGCTGGCGGCGATCGCGGACCCGTCCTTTCAGACCGAACTCGGCCGGTTCAACATCGAGATCAATGTCGAGCCGCGACGGCTGGCGGCGTCCGGATTCACGTCGTTCGAGCAGTCAGTCCGCGATGCGCTGAACGACGCCGACCCGAGAGCACGCGCGACGGGCGCCCGATTGGCCATGATCGGCATCCTGCCCACGTTGATGCCTCACCACGTCACGTTGGACAGCGTCAGCGAGAATCCTCGCTACTCGCTACTCGACCAGCAGATCTTCGCTGCCCGCGGGGAAGACCTCGAGATCGTCATCGACGGCGTGGAACGCCTGCAGATGGTTTCGGACACGATCATGCCGGAGGCGGCCTGCACCTCGACTCAGGTTCATCTGCAGGTGAGCCCCGACGACTTCGCCGGCTACTGGAACGCCGCTCAGGCGATCGCTGGAATCCAGGTCGCAGTGGGAGCCAACTCCCCGTTCCTGTTCGGTCGGCACCTGGTCTCGGAGTCGCGGATTCCGCTGTTCGAGCAGAGCACGGATACGCGCAGTGAGGAGTTGAAGATCCAGGGCGTCCGGCCGCGGGTGTGGTTCGGCGAGCGGTGGGTCACCTCGATCTTCGATCTGTTCGAGGAGAATTCCCGCTACTTCCCCGCGCTCCTCCCGGTGACCAGCGACGAGAATCCGGTAGCGGTGCTCGACGGCGGAGAGATCCCGGCCCTCGACGAACTGCGCCTACACAACGGCACGGTGTACCGCTGGAACCGTCCGGTCTACGACGTTCGCGGCGGCAAGCCTCACCTGCGGGTTGAGAACCGCGTCCTTCCGGCCGGGCCGACCGTTCTGGACACGATGGCCAACGCCGCCTTCTTCGCCGGCTTGGTCCGGGCTTTGGCATCGGAGGACCGCCCGATCTGGACCCAGATGTCGTTCCAGGCCGCGAACGAGAACTTCGTGGCAGGAACCCGGCATGGGATCGGCGCCGAGATCTATTGGCCCCGCGTCGGCCAGGTCCGCGTTCCGGAATTGGTGGTGCGCAAGTTGCTGCCGCTCGCCGCCGCTGGTTTGCGAATGTGGGACGTCGAGGAAGCCGAGATCGGCCGCCTGCTGGATGTGATCGAACGACGCTGTCTGCGCGGTGCCAACGGCGCGACCTGGCAAACTGCCGAAGTGGCACGACTGGAAGCGCGTGGGGTCTCGCGCCCGGACGCGCTTCGCGGCATGCTGGCTAGGTATCTGGACCGTATGCACAGCAACGAGCCGGTCCACACGTGGGAGGTGCCCTGATGCCCGAAGCGAACCAGGTGTTGAGCGCAGTTCCGGGTGCTGCCACCCCATCGCCGGTCGCGCCGGTGATCGTCGTCGGCTATTCACCCAAGCCCGAAGGGAAGGCCGCGTTGCGCTGGGCTGTCCGGGAGGCGTCCCTGCGCAACGCCGGTCTGGTCGTGGTGCACACCGCACCCGAGGTGGAGATGGGCAATCTGCAGGAGCAACTGGTTGCGTCCGCGCTGCCGTTTGAAATCCGCAACGCCGAGGACGCCTTGGATCCTGCCGAGGAACTGGTCAGTGCGGCGGAGGGAACCGGTGCGGAACTGATCGTGATCGGGCTGCGGCGGCGATCCGCGGTCGGAAAGCTGCTGCTCGGTAGCAACGCGCAGCGGGTGCTGCTGGATGCGGCGTGCCCGGTCTTGGCAGTCAAGGCCGACCCCGATCTCTAGATCCGTCGGCGCACGTCCCTCCTGACGATGCGTCGCGTGAGCGCGGGTGGGCGCCCGCGGGCCGCGGCGCGTCTGGTGATGGTGTGGCTGGTGTGACCCCGGTGCTCGGCGGTCGAGGAGGAGTGCGGCTAGCGCGTCCACGCCGTTCAGACATCAGGGGAGGTTTGGAGATTCGTGCCAGAATACGGGGTGGAGCACCTATTGACATCCGATGGGCGCTGCATGCCCTTGTTCCGTCCAGCGGTCCGGAAGGTAGTCTGTGACACCCCCTCGAACTGACTCTTCTTCTCCTGCCGTGAGCCCGGCCTCCGGCCGCGCCCGCCAGGTCTCCACCCCGGTGAAGAAGGCTCCATCAAAGGCCCCCGCGACCGACGGCAAGCCCCCGTTGGTGGCCGTCCGGGGCAAGGCGCCCGCGAAGTCCGCGGCGGCCAAGGCGAGTCCCGCCACAGCCGCTACGGCGAAGGCGTCGGCGGCCCCTGGCGAGGATGCCGAGGCGATGGACGATCTCGTCGAGGCCGACCTCGACTCACTCGAGACGGGCGATGACGGCGAAGCCGCCGAGGAGGACCTGACCGCTGACGTCGTCGTCGACCTCGAGACTGAGGAAGTCGTCGTCACCGTCGGCAAGAAGCGCACCCTCGACGACGTCGATGAGTCCGGGTTCGAGCCTCGTGAGGAGGCCAAGCTCGAGGAGGAGCTCACCGAGGACCAGGGCTTCGTTCTCTCCGAGGCAGACGACGCCGACGAGCCCGAGCAGCAGGTGATGGCGGCCGGCGCCACGGCAGACCCGGTCAAGGACTACCTGAAGCAGATCGGCAAGGTCGCGCTGCTCAATGCCGAGCAGGAGGTCGAACTCGCCAAGCGGATCGAGGCCGGCCTGTTCGCCGACGAGAAGCTGAACGAGGTCGCCAGCAGTGTGTCCGGCGACGCGGTCGAGGACTACGAGTGGATCGCCGAGGATGGTCGGCGAGCCAAGAACCACCTTCTCGAGGCCAACCTGCGGTTGGTGGTGTCGTTGGCCAAGCGCTACACCGGCCGCGGAATGCTGTTCCTGGATCTGATTCAGGAGGGGAACCTCGGCCTGATCCGCGCAGTGGAGAAGTTCGACTACACCAAGGGCTACAAGTTCTCCACCTACGCGACGTGGTGGATCCGGCAGGCGATCACCCGCGCCATGGCCGACCAGGCGCGCACGATTCGCATCCCCGTGCACATGGTCGAGGTGATCAACAAGCTCGCCCGCGTCCAGCGCCAGATGCTGCAGGACCTCGGGCGCGAGCCGACCCCGGAAGAGCTCGCGAAAGAGCTCGACATGACCCCGGAGAAGGTCGTCGAGGTCCAGAAGTACGGCCGCGAGCCGATCTCCCTGCACACCCCGCTCGGGGAGGACGGGGATTCGGAGTTCGGAGACCTGATTGAGGACTCCGAAGCGGTCGTACCCGCGGACGCAGTGAGCTTCACGTTGCTCCAGGAACAGTTGCACGACGTGCTGGACACGCTCAGCGAGCGGGAGGCCGGCGTCGTGTCCATGCGCTTCGGTCTCACCGACGGCCAGCCGAAGACCCTGGATGAGATCGGCAAGGTGTACGGGGTGACGCGGGAGCGGATCCGGCAGATCGAGTCCAAGACGATGAGCAAGCTGCGGCATCCGTCGCGATCGCAGGTCCTGCGCGACTATCTGGACTGACCGGCTGGCCCCTGACGCCGACCGCTCGCACGGGCGAGCTGGGTCGGGCGGATGCGGCGGCGCACTCGTCGGTCCGGCTGCGAGGCCAGGGGTTCTCCGCGTAGCCCGGTGTGAATCCAGAGACAGCTCGGCCCCCCGCACCTGTGGTGCGAGGGGCCTTCTGCTGTCGTGGGCGGGGCTACGCCTGCGCCGAGCGTGCGCTTAGCTGATCCGCGAGGACTCGTCGTGGATGTTCAGGGCGACCTGGCGAAGCTTGTCCGCGTGCTCCTTGCCGTGGTGCGCGCAGAAGAGCAATTCGAATCCGCTGGCCATGATTACTCGGACGTAGGCCTGAGCCCCGCAGCGGTCGCAACGATCCGCGGCGTTCAGAGCGGTACCTTCGATGACTGATGTGCTCACGAGTGACCTCGCTTCCGGGCCAGTGCTGCTGTCTGCTATCTCGGAGTCGGGCGGCGTCTGTCCGATACCCCCGACACAGAGTCAACATCCCCGATGGTTCCAAATGTTCCTGTTTGCGTCTCGGGTCAGTGACTCTTGTGTAACGACTGTTCTCCCACAACCTGGCACGGCTCGGAGCCACTTGCCGACTGATGTTCGGAATGCGACATCGCAGCGGATTGGTGGCGCTGGAGCCTGTTGCCGCGCGGCGCTGCCGACCACCCCGGCGCGGCCAGCGGTAGGGTCGGGCCGTGGCCGCCTCGAACCCCGCGACCCCGAGTCCCGCGACCGAGAGCCGGGACTACGAGGCCCGGCATCTGCTGGTCCTTGAGGGCCTGGAAGCCGTTCGCAAGCGTCCGGCGATGTACATCGGTTCGACCGACACGCGCGGCCTCATGCACTGTCTCTGGGAGATCATCGACAACGCCGTGGACGAGGCGCTCGGTGGGTTCGGACGCCAGATCGATGTGACGCTGCGCGCCGACGGGGGTATCAGCGTCGCCGACCACGGGCGTGGCATCCCGGTCGACAAGGAGCCACGCACCGGCCTGTCCGGTGTGGAGGTGGTGTTTACCAAGCTGCACGCGGGCGGGAAGTTCGGCGCGGGCTCCTACAACGCGACGGGAGGCCTGCACGGCGTCGGGTCGTCGGTGGTGAATGCGCTCTCCTCGCGGCTGGACGTGGAAGTCGACCGCGACGGTGCCACCTGGGCGATGTCGTTCCGCCGCGGCGTCCCGGGCACGTTCGAGGGAGCGGGGCCGTCCGCGCCTTTCACGGCAGGAGCGGGCCTACGCAAAGCAGGTCGGGTAGCCCGCGGTGTGAGCGGGACCCGGGTCACTTATTGGCCGGATCGCCAGATCTTCCTCAAGGACGCGCAGCTGTCGTTGAAAGACCTTCAGGATCGTGCGCGCCAGACGAGTTTCCTGGTGCCCGGGCTCGCGTTGCAGATCACTGATGCCCGCGGGGCCGAGCCGACCGAGGAGCGGTTCCAGCACGACGGCGGGATCTCGGAGTTCTGCGAGTACCTTGCCGCCGACGCGGCGATCACCGAGGTGATCCGGCTGCAAGGCCAGCACCGCTTCACCGAGACGGTGCCCATGCTGGACGACAACGGCCACATGGAGCCGACCGACGTCGAGCGCGATCTCGACGTCGACATCGCTGTCCGCTGGGGTGCCGGCTACGAGTCCAAGACCCAGTCGTATGTGAACATCATCGCCACGCCCAAGGGCGGCACCCACGTTGCAGGCTTCGAACGAGCACTGACCAGGACGTTTGCGACCGCGCTCCAGAGCACACGGCTGCTCAAGTCCGGCGAGGAAATCGCCAAGGACGATGTGCTCGAGGGCATGACGGCCGTCGTCACCGTTCGGTTGGCGGAGCCGCAGTTCGAAGGCCAGACCAAAGAGGTGCTCGGGACACCAGCGGTGTCGCGGCTGGTCGCCAAGGTCGTGGACAGGGAACTCGCGGCGTTCCTTGTGTCCACCAAGGCAGCGACCAAGACGCAGGCCCGCGCGGTGCTGGAGAAGGTCGTCGGCGCCTCGCGCGCCAGGGTCGCGGCGCGCCAGCACCGGGAGGCGCAGCGCCGCAAGAACGCCCTCGAGTCCTCGAGCCTGCCGGCCAAGCTGGTCGACTGCCGCAGCAACGACGTCGACCGGTCGGAACTGTTCATCGTCGAGGGTGATTCCGCCCTCGGCACCGCGAAGCTCGCACGCAACTCCGAGTACCAGGCCCTGCTGCCTATCCGGGGGAAGATCCTCAACGTGCAGAAGGCGTCCGTCGGGGACATGCTGAAGAACGCCGAGTGTGCGGCCATCATCCAGGTGGTCGGCGCAGGCTCGGGTCGCACGTTCGATCTGGACGCGGCCCGCTACGGCAAGATCATCTTCATGGCCGACGCGGACTCCGACGGTGCCCACATCCGTTGCCTGCTGGCGACGCTGTTCTTCCGCTACATGCGTCCGCTGGTCGACGCGGGCCGGGTCTACACCGCGGTCCCGCCACTGCACCGATTCGAGCTGACGAACCCGCGCCGCGGCCAGGACAAGTACATCTACACCTACTCCGATCCGGAGTATCAGCGGAAGGCTGCCGAACTGACCAAGCGCGGGCTGAAGTTCAAGGAGCCTCAGCGCTACAAGGGTCTCGGGGAGATGGACGCGAATCAGCTCGCGGACACCACCATGAGCCCGCGGCACCGCACGTTGCGCCGGATGACTGTCGACGACGGCCTGATGGCGGACGCGACGTTCGAGATGCTGATGGGCAACGAGGTGGCGCCGCGCAAGGAGTTCATCGTCCAAGGCGCCTACGCATTGGACGCGACGGCGATCGACGCCTGACGGCCGCGGCGGCCGTCGTGTCGCCGTCGAATTACACCCAGCGGTCGAGCAGGCCGGTATCCACGTCGTAGTAGAACCCGCCGATGACGGCCCGATCCCCGATCAGCGGGTGGCTGCGGAGCTTCTCGATGTCGCGGACCAACGTCTTGCGTTGGTCAGCGGAGGCGCCGAACCTCACCCACGACGCGTCCGCTCCGCTGCGCTCCCGGATGCGCTCGATCAAGACATCGTCGTTCGGGGCGGCCATCGCGCACCGACTGTGCGGGATCACCATGATGCGCTTGACCTGGAGCAGGTGCACACCGGCAACGCAACCAGCGATCGCCGAGGTGGTCACCCGGCCGCCCGGCGTCCGGATGATCTTGGCGTCGCCGAAGCTGAGCCCGACCATGCTCAGCGGCACGATCCGGGAATCCATGCAGGTCACCATCAGAACGCCCGCATGGGCGATTCCGTCGAACCCCTGCTGATCGAAGTGCGCTGCGAACTCGCGGTTGTTGGCGAGCAGGTCGCCGAACTCGGAATCGTCGGTCACGCCGGCCAAGCCTAGGGGCGTCAGGTTACGGGCGATGGCACCACCTGGGGTTCGGACGTGATCTGAGTCAGTCGGCACGTCGCGCGGCGATCGCAGCGATCGGCTGGCTCGGAGCCGTTCCCGACCCGTCGCGCCGCTGGTCGGCGGTCGGCAGTTCCACCGGTGACCCGCTGGCGGCCGCTGCGTAGGCGGGCGCGGGACCGGCCCACCCGAGCAGCAGAGCGTCCTCGCCCTTGAGGAAGCGGTGGCAGCGCACACCGCCGGTCGCGCGGCCCTTGCCCGGATACTCCGTGAGGGTGGTGACTTTGACCGAGCCGGCGTCAGTGCCGGGCAAGGCGCTGGAGGAGCCGGCGACCGAGACCACGACCGAGTCTCCGCCAGGGACGCTGCCGAAGAACACCACTCGCGCTCCCGGAGCGAGTTTCACCCCGGCGATCCCCCCGCCCAACCTCCCCTGCGGCCGGACCGCGGTCGCGGGGAAGTGCAGCAGCTGAGCATCGCTGGTGATGAACAGCAGATCGTCGCTGTCCCGAGTGAGTTCGACAGCACCCACCACGGAATCGCCTGCGTCCAGCCGGATGACCTCCCAGCTGTCGCGGCCCAGGATCTCGGGATTCACCCGCTTCACCACCCCGCTAGCGGTACCGAGCGCAAGGCCGAGCGAGGTCTCCGACAGCGTCGTCAGGCAGAGCACTCGCTCGCCCTGATCGAGGGCAACCAGGTCGGCGAGGCGACTCCCGCCCTGCAGGTTCGGGGCGTGCGCGGTGGCGGGCACGGTGGGCAACTCGAGCGCACTGACCCGGATCAGTCGGCCGTTGCTGGTCACGGCGCCGAACTCCCCGCGTGCCGTGCAGCGGATGCGAGAGACCACCAGGTCGTGCGTCGCGCGGCCACCGGTGACGGGCAGCGGCTCGGCGTGGTCGGTGCGCGCGACCAGTCCGGCTGAGGACAACAGCACCCAACAGGGGTCGTCGGCGACTTCCAGTGGGCCCGCGGACGACGCTTGGGCGACGCCGCTCGAGGCCAGCAGCACAGTCCGCCGCGGCGTCCCGAACCGCTGTGCGACCTCGGAGAGCTCGTTCCCCACCAGGACGCGGAGCTGGCTGGGATTGTCCAGGATCTCGGTCAGCTCCGCGATCCTGGCCTGCAACTCGTTCCGCTCACCCTCGAGCTCGATCCGGCTGAACTTGGTGAGCCGTCGCAGCGGCATGTCGAGGATGTAGTTCGCCTGGGTCTCGGACAGCTCGAATGCCTCGATCAGCCGGGTGCGGGCCTCGGCCGCGTCCTCGGAGGAGCGGATGATCGCGATCACGTCGTCGATGTCGACGATCGCAACCAACAGGCCCTCGACCAGGTGCAGGCGGTCCGCGGCCTTGGTGCGCTGGAAGGCCGTCCGCCGGCGGGTGACCTCGTACCGGTGCTCGAGGTAAACGCTGAGCAGGTCGCGCAAGGTCAGCGTCCGCGGTTGACCGTCGACCAGTGCGACGGCGTTGATGGCGAAGTTGTCCTCCAGCTTGGTCAGCTTGTACAGCTGTTCGAGCAGCGCGTCCGGGTTGAACCCGTTCTTCACCTCGATCACCAGCCGCAGCCCGTGAGCTCGGTCGGAGAGGTCCTTGACGTCGGCGATGCCCTGCAGCTTCCGGGCATTGACCAGTGTCTTGATCTGCTCGATCACCCGCTCCGGACCGACCATGTAGGGCAGTTCGGTCACCACGATGCCCTTGCGCCGCGGATGCACCTGCTCGATCCGCGCGGCCGACCGGATCCGGAACGAGCCCTTGCCGGTGTGGTACGCGTCCCGGATGCCGTCCAGCCCGATGATCGTGCCGCCGCCCGGAAGGTCCGGCCCGGGCACGAAACGCATCAAGGCATCGACATCGGCGTCCGGGTGCGCAATCAGATGGCGGAGCGCTTGGACGACCTCCACCAGGTTGTGCGGCGGGCAGTTCGTCGCCATCCCGACCGCGATCCCGGTCGCTCCGTTCACCAGCAGGTTCGGGAACGCCGCAGGCAGCACGACAGGCTCGGTGTCCTTGCCGTCGTAGTTCGCCTTGAAGTCGACGGTCTCCTCGTCCAGCCCGTCGGTCATCGCGAGGGCGGCGGGCGCCATCCGGCACTCGGTGTAGCGCATCGCCGCCGGGCCATCGTCCAGCGAGCCGAAATTTCCGTGTCCGTCGACGAGCGTGAGCCGCATCGTCCACGGCTGGGCCGTCCTCACCAGCGCGTCGTAGATCGCGCCGTCACCGTGCGGGTGGTACTTGCCCATCACCTCGCCGACGACGCGCGCGCACTTCACGTGTGCTCGATCCGGGCGCACGCCCATCTCGTCCATCGAGTAGAGAATCCGGCGCTGAACCGGCTTCAGCCCGTCCCGGGCGTCCGGCAGGGCTCGGGAGTAGATGACGGAGTAGGCGTACTCGAGGAAGCTGGTCTGCATCTCCGAGGACACGTCGACATCGACGATCCGCTCAGCGACGTCGTCGTCGGTCACGGCAGGGCCGGACGATCTCCCTGATCCCGATGCTCGTGCCATGGTGCGCAGCCGTCTCCTTCGTCGAATTCCGGCCTCATTCTGCCGCCCGGATCAGCGGCGGCGAGGGAGGGCAGGGCGCGTCCAGCCTCGGAGTGCGTGCGAAGCCTCAGACGTAGGGCGCCAGCCGTTGGCCGAGTTCACGGCCGGCCGCGACGTCTTCGGCGTACAGCAGGCCGTAGGTGAATCCGTTGTGCCCTGACCGCAGTCCGTAGCGAACGCTCAACTCGCGCAGGAAGGCCGCACTGACGATGCTGTCCTGGTAGTCGCCGAGTAGATCCTGCAGATCCTTGCGCTCGGCCACCAGCCGCTCCGCCTTCTCGCCCCACAACGGCAGCGCCGCCTCGATCGCGTAGCGATGCCGCTTGCCTGCCTTGCGGGCCGAGTGGAACAACTCGGGCTGATGGTTCCCGGCGCGGTCCGCGGCGATGGCGTGGTTGAGCCGCTTCTGCAGCTTCGCGCCCGCCCGCTTCACGTACCTCTTGACCACCCTCGCCGGAGCCTCGCTCCGCGAGGTGAACGGAGGCTCGGACTGCCAGCGATGCAGGAGTCCGATCAGGTCGCGGTAGCGCTGGCTGTCCAGCGCCTCGAGGACGGCGGCCAGGGCGGAACGCCGGCGCGCGGCCAGTTCGGATTCGATGGTGAGTGCCACCGGTCCCAGGACGAGGTCGGGCGACAACGCGCCCAGAGAAGCGCGGAGGCGGTCACCCATGATGTCGACGTCCCGAACGGCCCCGAGCAGATTGGCCCACCAGACCAGTTCCTGTTCGAGGTGCGCGGCAGCCTCCGAGTCGAACGCGTCGTCGAAGACACGGATCGTGCTGCGCAGCCGGCGCACCCCCACCCGCGTCACGTGCACGACGTTCTCCCCGGCACGAATTCGGGCGTCGCCGGACATGATGACCTCGCACTGCTCGGCGAGGTAGGGCTTGAGCAGCTCTGCCAGCGTTGTCGGCGTCGCGGACAATGTCGCTCCTCTCGATCGGCGCTTCAGTGCCGCTTGCCGCACGGCTGCAGCCCGCTCCCGATCCGGCGGTCGTCCCGTCCGGCGTGCCTGTCGCGAGGAGATCTTCCCACGGTCGGCGCCGTTGACAGCGCCGCTTCCCCGGATGAAGATGGCGCAGTCCGTCCGCCGCCCGTTGGCCAGGCGTGCGGGCCCCGCCGGGATCGTCAAGGCTGCTGCCGGCGGATGCAGCCCATGTTGAGCCCGTGATCGGGGGAGAGCAGCCGCGGGCACATCTCGGGGGAGTTCTCGATGCACAAACAGCTGCTGGCGATTGCCGGCCTCGGAGTTACCGGCCTGCTGGTCAGTCCGGTGGCCGCGGTCGCCGCGCCGCATGTCACCACCGTCTCGACCGCCGTCCAAGCACCGTTCAACCTCGACGTGTCGTCCAAGCGCGTCCTGGTCGCCGACGGGGGCCTGAACGCAGTCGTCCGAGTGCACAAGGGCGGCTCGGTCACCACCGTGGTCAAGTCCGAAGGTGCGTCTGGCGTCGCGCGTTCTGCGGACGGCCGGTACCTCGCGTACACCAGCACAACCGGTGGCGAGGCCGGGATCACCGCAAGCTCGTTGCGGATCAAGGGCCCGCACAAGACCGTGGTCGCCGACACCCGCGCCTACGAGTTCGCGCACAACCCGGACGGCAAGAAGTCCTACGGGGTGAAGAACCCCAGCACGTGCGTCTCCGACGAGTTGAAGCGGATCGGCGCGCCGGCCTCGTACAAGGGCTCCAAGGACTCACACGCCTACTCGGTTGCCGCGTACGGAAAGAAGTTCGTCGTTGCCGACGCGGGCGGCAACGACCTGCTGTCGGTCAGCCGCTCGGGCAAGATCTCCACGCTCGCGGTGATGCCGCGGCAGCCGTTGGTGATCACGGCCAAGATCGCGGCCAAGCTGGGCCTGAAGGACTGCGTGGTCGGAGTGACCTACCGCTTCGAGGCCGTCCCGACTGACGTCGAGGTCGGCCGCCACGGCTGGCTCTACGTGACGACGCTGCCCGGCGGGCCCGAGGACGGCTCGCTGCCGCCGCGCGGCAAGGTCTATCGGGTCAACCCCAAGACCGGGAAGACGAAGGTCCTCGCCTCACGGCTGAACGGTGCTACGAATCTCGCGCTCGGCGCCAAGGGCGAGATCTACGTCGCCGAACTCTTCGCCGGCCGGATCTCGGTGATCAAGCACGGGGTGCGTCACACGTTCGTGAAGCTGCCCGGGGTGGTGTCGGTGGAAACGCGGGCCGACGGCTCGGTGTGGGCCGGCACGCTCGGTGGAGAGTCGACCCCCGGGAAGATCGTCAAGATCAAGAAGTAGCCCGGGCGGCAACGGGGCGTGGGGGCTGCAGATCGGCAGCCCCCACGTCGCTACTCGACGCTCACCCAGTCCAGGGTCCGCTGCACCGCCTTGCGCCACTCGGCGTAGCCCGCGGACCGCTGTTCCTCGTTGCTCTGCGGCTGCCACCGCCGCGCCTCGCGCCAGTTCGCGCGAAGGTCGTCCGGCCCTGCCCAGAATCCGCTGGCGAGCCCTGCGGCGTACGCCGCACCGAGCGCGGTGGTCTCGGCCACCTCGGGCTTGGACACCTCGACACCGAGAATGTCGGCCTGCATCTGCATGCACAGCTCGTTGGCGGTGACGCCGCCGTCGACCTTGAGCGTGTCGAGGTGCACGCCGGAGTCCGATTCCATCGCCTCGACCACGTCCCGGCTCTGGTAGCAGATGGCCTCCAGCGACGCGCGGGCGAGGTGGGCCGCGGTATGGAAGCGGGCGAGGCCGACGATGGCGCCCCGAGCGTCCGAGCGCCAGTAGGGCGCAAAGAGGCCGGAGAATGCGGGCACGAAATAGGCGCCGCCGGTGTCCTCGACCTGTCGCGCCAGCGCCTCGACGTCGTCGGCGCTGCGGATGATGCCGAGCTGGTCGCGGAGCCACTGGATGGCCGAGCCGGTGACGGCTATCGATCCCTCCAGGGCGTAGACAGCCGACTCGCCCTCGATCTGATAGCACACCGTGCTCAGCAGCCCGTGCTGGGAGCGGACCACCTCGGTCCCCGTGTTCAGCAGCAGGAAGTTGCCGGTGCCATAGGTGTTCTTGGTGTCGCCCGGGGTCAGGCACACCTGACCCATCATCGCCGCGTGCTGGTCGCCGAGCACCCCGCCGATCGGCAGTTCAGCGCCGAAGGGGCCGGAACGGATGGTGTGGCCGAATCCCTCGGCCGAGATCGACGGCACGACGTCAGGCAGCATCGCCGGTGGGATGTCGAAGATGTCCAGCAGTTCCTCATCCCACCTGAGGGATTCCAGGTCCAGCAGCATCGTCCGGCTCGCGTTGGTGACGTCGGTGGCATGCCGACCGCCGTCGACGCCGCCAGTCAGGTTCCACAGCAGCCAGCTGTCGATCGTGCCGAAGGCGGCATCGCCACGCTCCGCGGCCACCCGCAGGCCGTCGACGTTCTCCAGCAGCCACCGGAGCTTGCCGCCGGCGAAGTAGGTCGCGGGCGGCAGGCCGGACTTCCGGCGGATCACCTCGCCGCGGCCATCACGGTCGAGTTCAGCGGCGATGGCGGCTGTCCTGGTGTCCTGCCAGACCACTGCCGGCGCGTACGGCTCGCCGGTGCGCCGATCCCACACCACCGTCGTCTCGCGCTGGTTGGTGATGCCGACAGCTGACAGGTCGGCGGCGGATATCTCGGCGCGTTCGAGTGCCTGCCGCACGACGTCGCAGGTGCGCTGCCAGATCTCGACCGGGTCGTGCTCCACCCAACCGGGCCTCGGCAACAGCTGCTGGTGCTCCTGCTGGGCCTTGCCGACATCCCGCCCGCCGTGATCGATGATCATGCAGCGGGTGCTTGTCGTTCCCTGGTCGATTGCAGCGACGAACTCGGCCATGGACCGACCCTAGCCCCGGCCACACCCGGCGGACCCATATCAAATCCCAGCCGGATCCGCGCCGGCCGGGGACCTGTTCGGAACGCGCCTCGTGCGTAGGCTGAACTGCGTGTCCGGCGCCTCGTCTCCACTGCCCGCCGGGTACCCCACCGAGTGGGAAGCCGACGTCCTGCTCACCGATGGCGGGACCGCGCGGCTGCGACCGATCAGACCTGACGACGCCCAACGGTTGGTCGACTTCTACAGTCGAGTGTCGCCGGAGTCGAAGTACCTCCGTTTCTTCTCCCCTTATCCGAATCTGAGCGCCCGCGACGTCCGACGCTTCACCCAGGTCGACTACGCCAGTCGGGTCGCGCTGATCGTGACCCTGGGTGATTCGATGATCGGGGTCGGCCGCTACGACCGGATCGACGACGACTCGACCCGTTCTGTGCGGGCTGAGGTGGCCTTCCTGATCGAGGACGCCCACCAGGGCCGCGGGATCGGTCAGCTGCTCCTCGAGCACCTGGCCCAGGCAGCCCGGGAGCGTGGCATCGACCGCTTCGTTGCCGAGGTCCTGCCGCAGAACAGGCGGATGGCGCAGGTCTTCGCCGATGCGGGCTACCGGGTCAGCAAGGCCATCGAAGACGGCGTGCTCGAGGTCGAGTTCCCCATCACTCCGACCAACACCTCGGTCGGAGTGATGGAGCGGCGTGAGCATCGGGCGGAGAGCACGTCGGTACGCCGCCTGCTCAACCCGATGCGGGTGGCGGTGTACGGCCCGTCGGAGCGGATCAGTGGAGTCATCCGAGCCATCCGGACCGGCGGATTCGCGGGCGAGGTGATCGCCGTGCGACCGAGCCGCGAGCCGTTCGCGCAGGCCGGCTCGCGCGAGTTCCGCGGCCGAGTCGACCTCGCGCTGGCCTCGGTCGACGGCGCCGATCTGGCCGACATCGTGATCGACGCGGCGCACCGCGGCGCGCGCGGGGTGGTGTTGCTGACCGGCACGGACTTCGATCGCCGGGACAACGTGGCCCTGGTCAATCTGGCCCGGGCGTACGGCGTACGGGCTCTCGGCCCGGACGCGCTGGGCGTGATCAACACCGCCGAGCCGGTCCGTTTGAACGCCACTCCGGGACCGATGCCGCGACGTGGCGGGGCGGGGCTGTTCTGCCAGTCCGCTGCCGCTGGTGTCACGACCCTGAGCCGGGTCGTCCGCGAAGGCCTGGGTGTGTCCTCATTCGTCAGCACCGGGGACTACGCCGACGTCTCGGCGAACGACGTGATGCAGTACTGGGAAGACGACGACGCGACCCGCGTCTGCCTGCTCTCGCTGGACTCGATCGGCAATCCGCGGAAGTTTTCGCGGATTGCGCGCCGGCTGACACGGCGCAAGCCGGTGGTGGTGTTCGCCCCCGGCGCCGGTGACCGTGCGGCGCGGGCGGGGGAGCGCGGCGCACCGGTCGGAGATGTCATGGACGCGCTGTTCCGGCAGGCCGGTGTGATGGTGGTGCGCAGGCGGGGCGCGATGATCAACATCGCCGCCGTTGCGGCCCGCCAACCACTCCCTTCGGGTCCGCGAGCGCGCATCATCAGCAACTCCGCGCCACTGGCGCGGCAATTGCAGCGGCTGGCCGCCGCATCGGGCCTGCTCCCCGATCCCGAGCCGGCCCTGTTGGGCGCGCAGGCGAGTCCCGCCGAGTATCTGGAGTCGACCCGGTCCGCACTCATCGACCCCGGCTACGACGCGGTGCTCTGCGCCGCGGTCGAGGTCGGAGAGCGCGGGACTACCGCGCTGGCTGAGGCGCTCTCGGGATCCGCGGCGCGCGCAAGGAAGCCGGTGATCGGGGTCTTCGTGGACTTTCTGCCGCGGGTCGAACCGCCGTTCCACGCCGACGACCTCGGTGGACTGCCCATCTTCGGCTCACCCGCGGACGCGGTACGCACCCTGGCCGCGCTCAGCGCGTACGCGCATTGGCGTGCCCGCGATCCGGGCCCGGTGCCACGCCTGGGGCTTGATCTGGACCGCGCCCGGCGCGTGGTCGGCGCGGCTTTGGCGGACGATCCGGGTGGTCGCGAGTTGACCGCGAGCGAGGCCACGGAGGTGCTCGCCGCGGTCGGCGTCGAACTCGTCCCGCATTTCCCCGTGGCCAGCCTCGGCGACGCGATCGCGACGGCCGAGGGGCTGGGTTGGGGGGTCGTGCTCAAGGCGACGGCTGTGGGGGTGCGGGGGCGTCCGGACCTCGCGGGCGTCTACCGCAACATCGACGATGCGGCTGAGATGACAGAGGCGTGGAAGGACCTGGGCGGGCTGGTGACTGACCTGGGTCTGCAGGCGGATGTCGCCTCGGCCGCGGCGCCGGTCGTGCAAGCGATGGCGCCGGCGGGGGTCTCCCTGGTAGTGGCCAGCCACGAGGACCCAGCGTTCGGCCCGGTGCTCTCGCTCGGACTGGACGGCATCCCGAGTCAGCTGCTCGGCGACACGGTGTACCGCGTTCCGCCGCTGACCACGGCCGATGCGGCTGCGATGGTGCGGGACCTGCGGGCGGCGCCGTTGCTGTTCGGCCAGTACGGATCCCCCCGTGCCGACATCGCGGCGGTGGAGGACCTGCTGCATCGGGTTGCTCAGCTCGCCGATGCGATGCCGCAACTCGCGAGGATGACACTCAGCCCGTGTGTCGTCTCGGCCCACGCGCTGAGGGTGCTGGGCGCAAAGCTGGTGGTCGCGCCGACGGGCGACCGCCGCGACGCGTCTGCCCGCGTTCTCTGACGGGTCCAGCGCTGAGCTCGGCGGGTCTGGGTGCCGGGCTCGACGTGCGGCGCGGGAACGTGCCCCGTGGCAGGATGACTGCCATGAGGATTGGCTCGACGCGACGAGACCTGCGCGCAGAGATCGATGCGTGTGGCTACTTTCCGGAACTGGTCGAGGACGCCATCCTGCTCGCGCTCGCCGACGAGGATCTCCTCGATTTCGTCGTCCACCATGAGCCGACGTTCAACGGCGACGAGATCCACCGGCACGTCACGGTGCTCGCCCTGACCCGGTCGCGGCTCATCGTCGGGCACACCGATGACCAGCCTGCCGAGCCGCCTACTGAACAGCCGGCGGGGGTCTACGCGGCGTCCTCGACGGAGTCGGTCGCCCTCAGCAAGATCAACACCGTTGCGCTGACTAGGGTGGTGACGCAGCCGGAGGCCTACCGGCCGGGAGCCAACGACGTCGTCGAGACCTGGCTGTCGATCGGCTGGGGCGCGGTGCGCCGGATCGACATGGAGCAGGCCAGCTGCTCCGATCCTCAATGCGAGGCCGACCACGGATACACCGGCACAATGGTGGCCGACGACCTCACCGTTCGGATGAGCTCAGCGGCCGACGGTGCGGATCGGGTCAGCCGTCTGGTCCGGTTCGCGAGCACTCTCCAGCGCGTGGCGGCGGCGTGACCGCAGCGTCGGCGGCGAGGACAGGGACGCCGCGCGACGATCTGCTTCCGCCCCTGGTGCTGCCTCGCTACGGTACGGCGACTCTGGTCGATCTGCTGCCCAGCATGGGCGCCCACCTCGGCGTGCCGGGCTGCAGAGATGACGCGCTCGGCCTGCCCCCGGCTGAGCGGTACGTCGTGGTCCTGGTCGACGGTCTCGGCTGGAATCTGCTGCGCCGCTTCGCCCGCGAGGCCCCGTACCTGTCCTCGTTGCTCGGTGGCGCGCGACCGATGGCCTGCGGAGTCCCGAGCACCACGGTGACCAGCCTGAGCAGCCTGGGCACCGGACTCACACCCGGACAGCACGGCATGGTCGGCTACTCCTGGCGGGTGCCGGGAACGGGCGAGATCGTCAACGCGCTCACCTGGGAGTCGGCGTTGCCGCCGCGCGACGCACAGCCTGAACCGACCATGTTGGAACGAGCCGCCGCGGCCGGCGTGGCCGTGAGCACTGTGTCGCTCAGTCGATTCGAGGGCAGCGGGCTCACCGAAGCGGCGTTGCGCGGAGCGGACTTCATCGGCGTCGATGACGATCACTCCAGCGATGCCTGGCTCGATCGCGCTGTGCAGGCGGCAGCGCGTGGCCGGCGCAGTCTGGTCTACGCCTACGAGCGCCACCTCGACCACACCGGTCACGTCCAGGGTTGCGACTCGGCCGCGTGGATCCGTCAGCTGGTCGCAGTCGACCGGAGGCTCGAAGCGCTTCGGGAACGGTTGCCCGACGACGTCGCGCTAGTGGTGACCGGAGACCACGGGATGGTCGACATCCCGATGACTCACCGACTGCTCGCCGAGGACGAGCCGGCCTTGATGGCCGGGGTGTCGGCACTGGCGGGCGAAGGTCGGTTCCGGCAACTCTACGTCGACCGCGAACCCGTCGCCGCAGTGGCTGCGCGATGGACGCAGCGGCTGGGTCGGCGAGCCTGGGTGCGGACGCGCGAGGAAGCCGTTCAGGAAGGGTGGTTCGGCTCGGTCTCAGAGCGGAACCGGCCTCGCTACGGTGATGTCCTGGTCGCCATGCGGGACGACTGGGCTGTGATGACCCGCCAGGTTCCGCGTGAATTCACCCTGGTCGGCATGCATGGCTCGCTGACTCCCGCCGAGATGCTCGTACCGCTGCTGGCCGATTCCTGACCCGGCGGCGAGGTTGCCCGACGCGCAAGTGGATCCCCGCGGCGGGACGGTCCGCTGCGCGGGTTGCTCAGCGGCGGACCTGACTCGCGGTGGCAGGATGCCGACGTGGCCGAGCTCTGCTTCTTCACCGGTCCGATGGACTGCGGCAAGTCGACCCTCGCCCTGCAACTCGACTACACCTATGCCGCCAGCGGCAGGATCGGTCGGCTGTTCACCAGCCATGACCGAGCCGGAGAGGCGACCGTTTCCTCCCGACTTGGGCTCGCCCAGCCCGCCATCGAAGTACGCCCCGACTTCGACTTCTGGCGGTACGCGGTCGACGAACTCACGATCGGTCACCGGATCGACTACCTCGTCTGTGACGAGTCGCAGTTCTATTCGAGCCGTCAGGTCGACCAGCTCGCCCGGGTGGTCGACGAACTGCAGATCGACGTCTTCGCCGTGGGCATCCTCACCGACTTCCAGACCCGGCTGTTCCCGGGTTCGCAGCGCCTGGTCGAGCTCTGCGACACGTTCGAGGTGCTTCAGGTCCGCGCTCTCTGCTGGTGCGGGCAGCGCGCCACCCACAACGCACGTACCCGTGACGGCGCGATGGTGCTGGAAGGCGATCAGGTCGTCGTGGGCGACACCAGGGCGGTCGGCGAGGCCCGCAGCGTCGTCGAGTACGAGGTGTTGTGCCGGACGCACCATCGTCGCGGCATGACGCGGGCGGTGGCTCGGGCGACGATGTCTGATCCGCTGCCTTTCGGACGTAGCGAGGAGGACGTGCCCGGTGAATGAGGTCTTGGTGACGCCCGCGACGCTCGCCGCGGAGCTCGCGGAGGGCCGCGACGTCAGGCTGATCGACGTGCGGTGGACCCTGGGCGGCCCGTCCGGCAGGCTCGAGTACGAGGCGGGCCACCTTCCCGGCGCGGTCTGGGTGGATCTGGAGACTGAGTTGTCCGGCCTGCCGGGCGACGGCGGGCGGCACCCGGTGCCCGCGGTGCAGGATCTGCAGGCCACGATGCGGCGCCTCGGGGTGAGTTCAACGACCCCGGTGGTGGCCTACGATGCCGCGAATTCGGCTGGTGCGGCCCGGCTCTGGTGGCTGCTCACCGACGCAGGGCACACCGACGTGCGCGTGCTGGACGGGGGCCTGACGGCGTGGCGAGAGGCGGGTCTGCCAGTCGAGGCCGGCTGGCACACCCCTGGAGGGGGTGGCGACTTCGAACCCCGGCCGGGTCAGCGGGCTCAGCTCGACGTTGCGGGCGTGCAGGCGTTGATCGCACGCGGCGACGGGCCGCGGCTGGTGGACGTCCGCGCGGCCGAGCGATTTCGCGGCGACGTCGAGCCGATCGATCCGATCGCTGGTCACATCCCGACCGCGGTCAACGTTCCTTGGGCCGGCAACCACCGTCCGGACGGGCGCTTCCTGCCTGCCGCAGAGATCGCGGCGCGCTACGCCGGCGTCGTCGATGCCGGAATGGTGCTGTACTGCGGCTCGGGCGTCACCGCGGCGCAGAGTCTGCTCGCACTCGAATCCGCCGGCCTGACCGCAGCGATCTACCCGGGCTCGTGGAGCGAATGGATCCGGGACCCGCGCCGCCCGGTGGAGACGGGAAGGGTGCCGGCGGAGGGCTGAGCGCCAGCCGAGGCCTAGCTCGGCTGCTTCGGCCCGCCGAACATGATCTCGTCCCAGGACGGCACTGACGCGCGCTTGCGTGCTCGCGACCGCCGCTCGGCTGGGGCCGCTGCAGCCGGGTGCGACTCCGCCTCGAACTCCTCGGCCTCGGCTTCGCGGTCGTCCAGGTCGACCGTCGCGTCAGGGGGGCCAGGCTGGTCGGTGCCGGGAAGATGCTCTGCATCGGCGGCCGCGCCGGCGTCGTCGTCCTCGCCGGGCTCGACCGGGTAGTTCACCACGATCGCGGGCTCCCATCCCCCCGCGGGCGCGGTCTCGGGTACGGCGGTGGCGTCAGTGACCTGGTCGTCGTCACCGGTCCGGCGCGGGGCGTCCGCCGGCGGCGATTCCGGCATGGCGGCCGGATGCAGAGGAATCGGCCGAGGCACCGCGACGGTCGGCTCGGCTGCCTCCGCGTCGCCCGGCGCGAGCTCCGGGTCAACATCGCCCTCTGCGTCGCGTCGCTCGGGCTCCGCTGTGGCCCGCACCAGCGCCAGCTCGTCGCTGAGGTCCAGCGTCGGTTCCTCCTCCAAGGCGGCGAGGTGCTCCGGCCGGCGCCGCCCGGGCTGCGGTCCGCGCGCAGCCGACTGCTCACTGATCAGCCAGCGAGCCTCGTCGTTGTCCGCGACCGAGAATCTGCCACGGATGTCGTAGGTGAACGTGGCATGCCGGCTCGCCTCGCCGGAGCGATAGTCGGCCGTCACGGTCCATCGACCGTCGTCCAGCCGGTAGGAATCCCACTGCACGGCATCCGCGTCGATCCCGCGCGCCAGCAGCCGCTCGCTGACTGTGGCGCGCAGCGCCCGGTGCGTCGACGTCTCGCCGCGGCGTCGGACCGTAGCGGCCATTGCCTGGCTCGCGACGTACTCCCGCTCGGCCAGCACCGGTCCGGCGAATCGCTCCACGCGGTCAATCGGGATGCCGGCGGAGCGCGCGACGTCTTCGAGGCTCTCGCCTGCCCGGATCCGGGTCTGAATCTCGCGAGGGGTCAAGGCGCTCTCCATCTCGATCTCCAGCTGTCCCAATCGCGGCCGGTCGCCGCGCAAGGCCGCACGCAGTCGCTCATCGGCGGGGATGACGATCTCCTCGCCGTCCTCGGTCGCCACCACGAGCGCCGTGCCGTCCGGGTTCATCCCCACGAGCCGCGCCCTGCGCATCGGTCGGCCACTCCTCGCGTCTACTGCCTGGCAGCCAACCTACCCCGAGCCGCCGCCCACGCGCTGGAAGCAGCGCGATCGCCTACCTCCCTCGGGCCAGCAGTTGCAACAGGTACTTGCCGTATCCCGACTTCTCCAGGGACGTCGCCCGGCGATGCAGGTCCTCATCGGACAAGAACCCCTGGCGCCAGGCGGCCTCCTCGGGCGCGCCGACCTTGAGCCCTTGCCGCGCTTCGAGCGTCCGGACGAAGTTGTTGGCGTCGTTCAGCGAGTCGAACGTCCCGGTGTCCAGCCACGCGGTACCCCGGGGGAGAACCCCGACGCTGAGCCGCCCCGCGTCCAGATAGTGCCGGTTGACATCGGTGATCTCGAGCTCGCCGCGGGCGGACGGCCGCAGGCCGCTGGCGACCTCGACCACGCTGTTGTCGTAGAAGTACAGGCCCGGGACGGCGTAGTGCGACCGGGGGTCGACCGGTTTCTCCTCCAGCGAGACCGCGCGGCCGTCGGCGTCGAACTCGACCACGCCATAGTCCCCGGGGTTGGCGACCCAGTAGGCGAACACGGCGCCACCGTCGATGTCGCTGAGGCGCTGCAGCTGGGTGCCGAGGCCCGGCCCGTAGAAGATGTTGTCACCCAGCACGAGGGCGACCTTCTCAGCACCGATGAAGTCGGCGCCGATGACGAACGCCTGAGCCAGGCCGTCGGGTGACGGCTGCTCGGCGTACTCGATCGTGATCCCGAACTGCGACCCATCGCCCAGCAGCCGGTGGAACCCGGCCGCATCGTGTGGCGTGGTGATCACCAGAACCTCACGGATGCCGGCGAAGATCAGCGTCGACAGCGGGTAGTAGATCATCGGCTTGTCGTAGACCGGGACCAGTTGCTTGCTGATGCCGAGAGTGACGGGGTGCAGCCGGGTGCCCGAGCCGCCAGCCAAGATGATGCCGCGCACGGCTGCAGTCTTGCACCCGGGGACGTGGTCCGGACCTCGTGTCGTGTCTCGGCGCAAACTGGCGCCGGCTACGCGAACACCCGGTCGGGTCTGTCGATCCTTTCTATGATGTCCGCCATGGCGACAGTGCTGGTGACCGGTGGCGCGGGATTCATCGGCTCCAACTTCGTTCGGCATGTGCTCGACCACACCGACGCGGCAGTCACCGTGCTGGACAAGCTGACCTACGCCGGGAACCGGGGATCGCTGGACGGACTTCCCGGCAACCGGGTGGACCTCGTTGTCGGCGATATCTGCGATGCGGACCTCGTCGATCAGCTCGTCTCACGCCACGACCTGGTCGTCCACTTCGCGGCGGAATCGCACAACGACAACTCGCTCCGCGATCCCTCGCCGTTCGTCGCCACCAATCTGGTCGGCACCTTCACCCTGCTCCAGGCCGTGCGCACGCACGACGTGCGGTACCACCACATCTCGACCGACGAGGTCTACGGCGACCTGGAGCTGGAGGACCCGGAGCGATTCACCGAGTCGACGCCGTACAACCCCTCCAGCCCGTACTCCTCGACCAAGGCCGGGTCGGATCTGTTGGTCCGCGCGTGGGTCCGGTCGTTCGGCGTCCGCGCCACCATCAGCAACTGCTCGAACAACTACGGCCCGTATCAGCACGTCGAGAAGTTCATCCCGCGCCAGATCACCAACGTCCTCGACGGCGGCCGACCCAAGCTCTACGGGGCGGGCTTGAACGTGCGCGACTGGATCCATGCCGACGATCACAGTGCTGCCGTGCTGCTGATCGCCGAGCAGGGCCGCATCGGCGAGACCTACCTGATCGGCGCAGACGGCGAACGCAACAATCGGGACGTCGTGGAGACGATCCTGGAGCTGATGGGCCGGCCGCGGGACGCCTACGACCACGTGAACGACCGGCCCGGACACGATCTCCGCTACGCCATCGACTCGTCCAAGCTGCGCAGCGAACTGGGGTGGAAGCCCACGTTCGCCGACTTCGAGGCGGGACTGGCCGACACCATCGACTGGTATCGCGATCATCAGGACTGGTGGCGGCCACAGAAGGCCGCGACTGAGGCCATGTACGCAAGGCAGGGGCAGTAAGCCGGTGACCGGGCCGGGGGTCCGCGCGACGGCCGTGCCGGGGCTGGTCGTGGTCGATCTGGACGTCCGCGGCGACAACCGCGGCTGGTTCAAAGAGAACTGGCAGCGACAGAAGATGGTGGCGCTGGGCTTGCCGGATTTTGGCCCGGTGCAGAACAACATGTCCTACAACACGCTCGCCGGCGCGACCCGCGGCATTCATGCGGAGCCGTGGGACAAGCTGGTGTCAGTCGCCACCGGACGCATCTTCGGCGCCTGGGTCGACCTGCGTCCCGGGCCCGACTTCGGAACCTGCGTGACGATGGAGATCGGCCCCGAGACCGCGGTGTTCGTGCCTCGCGGGGTGGGCAACGCGTTCCAGACCCTCGTCGACGGTACGGCGTACTCCTATCTCGTCAACGACCACTGGAGCCTTGCGGCGAAGGCGTCGTACACCTTCGTGAACCTCGCCGACGAAACGTTGGCGATCCGGTGGCCGATCCCGCTTGACCAGGCCGAGCTCTCGGACGCGGACAGGGCCCATCCTCGCCTCGAGGCCGTGCGGCCGATGCCGCCACGACCGACTCTCATCGTGGGCGCCAACGGCCAACTCGGCCGGGCCCTCCGCTCGAGGATGCCCGAGGCGACGGCCGTCACCCGGACGGAGCTCGACCTCGCGGATCCCGCCTCGATTGCGGCCTTCGACTTCGACGCCTACGGGGTGGTGGTCAATGCGGCCGCCTACACCGCAGTGGATGCGGCCGAAACCGATGCAGGGCGCCGGCAGGCGTGGGCGGTCAACGTCGGCGGCGTCGCTGCGCTGACGGCTGCGGCCCGCTCGGCCCGCTCGATCCTGGTCCACGTGTCATCGGACTACGTCTTCGACGGCGCTGCCGTCGAGCACCGCGAGGACGAGCCGTTCAGTCCGCTCGGTGTGTACGGCCAGACCAAGGCGGCCGGCGATGCGTTGGTAGAGACGCTACCGAGCCACTACATCGTGCGTTCCAGCTGGGTTGTCGGGGACGGTGCCAACTTCGTCCGCACGATGGCCTCGCTCGCCGATCGCGGCATCGAGCCGTCAGTGGTCGACGACCAGTTCGGCCGCCTCACCTTCGCGACCGAGATCGCGCGCGGCATCGACCATCTGCTGCGCTCCGCGGCGCCGTATGGGACCTACAACTTGACCAATTCGGGGCGCGTGACCAGCTGGGCGGACCTGGCCCGGCTGATCTTCGAGGCCAGAGGTGCTCGGAGCGGCGCGGTCACCCCGGTGTCGGCCGAGCAGTACGCCGTCGGCCGATCATTGGCCGCCCGGCCGACGAACAGCGTCCTCACCCTGGACAAGATCAGGTCGGTCGGCTTCGAGCCTGCCGATGCGCTGGTCGAGCTGCAGCGCTACCTCTCCACGCTCGACTGAGGCGCTAGCGGGGCGGCACGGTGCCCGACCCGTCGGACGGTTCCGACGCGTCGTCGGACCTGGCCGGGCGCCGCTCCTCGCGAGCAATCAGCGCAACCACCACCGCTGCCGCCGCGGTGGCAGCGCCGGCGACGATGAGCCCACTGAAGCCGGCAGCAGCCCCACCTGAGTCGACCAGCCGGCCCGCGGCCGCGGCGCCGCCCGCCAGGCCCACGGCGAGTCCGGTTGAGGTCCAGCCCAGCGCCTCGGTGAGTCGTGCCGCGGGCACCCGCGCCTGGACCGTCGCGGCGGAGGCGATCAGGGTGGGCGCGATCGCGGCACCGCTGATCAGCAGCAGGCCCCCGAGCACGGCCGGGTGGGTAGCCAACGGCAGCGGCGTCAAGCTCAGCGCCAGACCGCATGCGGCGATCGCGAAGCGCCGCGTCGGGGCCGCCCGCCAGGCGATGCTGCCGGTCACCGCGCCGGCCACGAGTGACCCCAACGACCAGACCGTCAGGAAGCCGCCGGCGTACGGAAGCAGCCCCCGCTCTCCCGCGAACGCCACCACGACTACCTCCATCCCGCCGAAGACCACCCCGAGGGCGACGCACGCGGCAAGCACCGGGCCGAGGACCGCCCACCCCATCGGCGGCCGAATCCGCTGGGCGTGGTGAGGGTGAATGGCAGGCTGACTGGATCGCTGAGCGGCGAGCAGCACCGCACCGATCAGGCCGAGCGTCGCTGCGACGGATACCCCGAGAGCGGGGTGCACCTGAGTCGCCAACACCGTGACCAGCGGTGGGCCGACGATGAAGACGACTTCGTCGAGGATCGCTTCGAGGGCGAGCGCCGTCTGGAGTTCCGGACGCCCGGCGAGTCGTGCACTCCAGCGTGCACGAACACAGGCGCCGGCGGAGGTGAAGCCGGCCCCCGCGACGAGCGCGCCGACGAGGGTCACTGGAAGCGGCCACATCGCCTCGACGGAGACGACCAGCAGCGCAACGCCGGAGACGTTCAGAAGCGCCGCCACCAGCAGCACCCGTTGCTGCCCTGCGCGGTCGATGGCCCGCCCCCACAGGGGAGCTGCGCAGGCAGCAGTGAGACTCCCCACGGCCACCACCAGTCCCGCGCGGGCGTACGACCCGCTCGCGAGTGAGACGACCAGCACGATTCCGAGCCCCGCCATCGACAGCGGCATCCGGGCGACGAAGCCGGCCGCACTGAAGGCGCGGGCTTCCCGATCGGCGAGGAGCAGCCCGAAGGCGCGTGGGCCGGACTCCACTTCAGCCTCCTCGTGCGAAGATCACTCCCCGTGAGCGACCACTCTGGTGTACGACCGAGCACCGACAGTTCCGGCACGCCGGTGGCGACCGCGCCGTACGACGCGATGCTGCTTGTCTCCTTCGGCGGACCGGAGCACCCGGACGACGTGATGCCGTTCCTGGAGAACGTCACCCGAGGGCGAGGCATCCCGCGGGAGCGCCTGGAGGGGGTCGCGGAGCACTACGGCCATTTCGGCGGCCGGAGCCCGATCAACGACCAGTGCCGGGCGCTGCTGGCGGCGCTGGACGCCGAACTCGCCAGCCGCGGGGCTGCCCTGCCGATGTACTGGGGAAACCGGAACTGGGATCCCTATCTCGACGACGCCTTCGCGCAGATCCACGCTGACGGCCATCGGCGCGTGGTTGCCGTGGTGACCAGCGCGTACCCCTCCTACTCCTCATGCCGGCAGTACCGGGAGAACCTCTACGACGCCGCGCATGACAAGCCCGTGCAGCTCGATCGGATCCGCCACTACGCCACTCACCCGGGCTTCGTCGCCGCGTCCGTGGACGCGGTCGACGCAGCTTTGACCGACCTCGGCGCGGCGGCCGGGAACGCGCGGCTGTTGTTCGTGACCCACTCCATTCCGACCGCGATGGCCAGCACCTCGGGGCCTGAGCCTCGCTCCGACGCAGGCGCCTACGTCGACTGGCATCTCGCTGTGGCTCGGGCGGTGACGGAGCAGGTCGCGGAACGGCGCGGAGCGCTCCTCGAACACCGCTTGGTCTACTGCTCCCGGTCGGGTCCGCCGAGCCAGCCCTGGCTTGAGCCGGACGTGAACGATGCGCTGCGGGCAGCAGCTGCAGACGGCTGTTCAGGGGTCGTGATGGTTCCGATCGGATTCATCTCCGACCACATGGAGGTCATCTTCGACCTCGATACCGAAGCGCTTGAGACGGCCGGTGAACTCGGCCTGCCGTGCACGCGAGCGGCGACGGCGGGCGTGCACCCGCGCTTCGTCAGCGGGCTGGCCGATCTGATCCTGGAGCGTGCCGCGGCGGCGCGCGGCGAGTGGCCGGATCGGCCCGTCGCCGCCGATGCTCCGCTCGGGTGGGAGGTCTGCGCTCCGGGGTGTTGTCCGAACCTGCGTCAGCCGGAGCGTCCTGCGCTGCTGCAGCGCAGCTGACCATTCCCGTTCCCATGGCCCCGTTCACACGGCCAGTTGGGATGGTGCGCAGGGATCGGTCGGGGCTCGAGGGAATTTTGCGGACCGGCTCGTGTTGAACGCGGCGCGAAGTCCGGGCCCAATGTCGGGCCAGGTGTGATAAGACTTCGCACTGGCTAGACGACACTGGGCGGGCACGCCCCAGAGAGGGAGAGATGGCGACCGACTACGACGCCCCTCGCAAGACCGAAGAAGAGCTCAACGAGGACAGCATCGAGGAGCTCAAGACTCGCCGCAACGACAAGAACTCGGGCAAAGTCGACGAGGACGAGGCGGAGGCAGCCGAGTCGTTCGAGCTCCCTGGTGCAGACCTGTCCCACGAGGAACTGACGGTGCGGGTGCTTCCGCGCCAGTCCGACGAGTTCACCTGTGCCGGCTGTTTCCTGGTGCGGCACCGTAGCCAGCTGGCCGAGGAACGGCCCAACGGCGACGTCTACTGCTTCGACTGCGCGGGCTGATTGCCAGGGCTGAATCGTTGCCTAACCGTGCTGGTCTGCCCTCCGCCGTTGTGATGATGTTTCGTGGAGCTGCGGGCCCTGGCCCGCGGCGCGCGCCGAGCTCCTGGTCACGGGTCAGGTGCTCGGAGTCAAGGGCGGGGACGGTCGAGGCGGTACGGCGCGGAGCCGCCTGGCCACCACCCCGGTGCGGGACTCTGCCGGTCTGGTTGGGGGCAGTCAGCCCAGGCAGAACGCCACCTCGTGCCTGTGGAGGGCACGAGGTGGTGACCCCAGCGCGGCGGGGGCGACCCTCGAAGACCTGCGCGGTGGCCCGGTGAGCTATCGGGAGCGGCTGGTCGTACCGCTGACGTGGTGGGCACTCGGTGGACTCTTTGCGCTGACCCTCGCCATCGCCGTCGGGGTCTATCTCGGACCCGTCTGGGGGAGCGCGGCGGGTCTGGTCGTCTGTGCAGTGACGGTTGCCCTCTTCACCTCCTCAGCAACCCTGCTCCGGGTGGACGCCGAGGGTTTCCACGTCGGTCGAGCATTGCTCGACGTGCGCTCCCTGGGTCAGGTGCAGCCGCTCTCGGCGGAGCAGACCGACGCACGGTCGGGTCCCGATGCCGATGCTCGCGCCTTCCTGCTGCTGCGGCCGTACGTGCGTACCGCGGTGGAGGTCGGCGTGGAGGACCAGGCCGACCCGGCGCCGTACTGGCTGGTCTCCAGCCGTCGGCCGACCGAACTCGCGGCCGCCCTCGATGCGGTACGTGGCCCGGGCCGCTCGGACACTAGGCTGACGCGGTGAGTTCCCCGGGTACGGAACACGCGCTGTCGGTGCCGCTGCTGCGCGTTGACCCAGCAGCGGAGATCCCTCGCTACGCCCACCCCGGTGATGCCGGGGCCGACCTCTGCTGCACCGAGGACTTCGAACTCGCACCCGGGGAACGCCGGGTCGTCGGAACCGGCGTGGCCGTCGCCCTGCCGGAGGGATTCGCCGCCTTCGTCCACCCGCGGTCAGGGCTCGCGGCGCGGCACGGAATCACCGTCGTCAACACCCCGGGGACCGTTGATGCCGGCTACCGCGGCGAGATCAAGGTGTGCCTGCTGAACACCGATCCTTCCGTTGAGGTCCGTTTCCGCCGCGGCGACCGAATCGCTCAGCTCGTCGTTCAGCGCGTCTGTGCTGTGCATTTCGTTCCGGTCGCCGAACTGCCGTCCTCCGCCCGCGGCACGGGCGGCTACGGTTCGACCGGAGGACTGTCGCCGCACGCCGATGCCGCAGCCTCCCATGACGTACAGACGACGACGAACGGACCAGGTGATCGGCGATGATCTTCGGTCGACGCAAGCGCGGCGCCGAGCTCGACGAGCCCGAAGCGGCACCCGAAGACACCCTCGCAGAGGCGGAACCCTCGGCGGTGGCGTCCATTGAGGACGAACTGGCTGAGCTGGACGCCCAGGAGTGGCGCGGCGACGGCCCGCGCGACATCGCCGAGGTGGATGAGGACGAGGTCCCGGACGAGGATCTGCCGCGGATCGACCTCGGCAGTCTGATCCTCACGGGCGTGCCCGGCTCGGAACTCCGATTGCAGGTGTCGGAAGAGACCGACCAGATCGTGTCGGCCATGCTCATCATCGGCGCCACCGTGCAACCGGCCGGCGCCGAGGCACAGGAGGTCAGTTCCGCCCTCGAACTCGGCGCGTACGCAGCACCGCGCAGTGGGGGACTGTGGGCGGAACTGCGAGACGAGATGACCGCGAGCGCGACCGAGATGGGCGGTTCTGCGGCGCTGGTCCCGGGCCCGTTCGGGGTCGAACTGCGGCGCCTGCTGCCGGTCACGGCTCCCAACGGCCAGGAGGGCTATCAGCCTTCCCGGATGTGGGTGGTAGAAGGGCCGCGCTGGCTGCTCCGCGGCATCGTGTACGGGCAGGCTGCGGTCGAGGAGGACGAAGACTCCCCGGTCGTCGCGCAGGTGCTGGACGCCTTCCGCCGCGTCGTGGTGCGACGCGGCGACGAAGCCATGGCCCCCGGGGACCTGCTGCCCCTGACGATGCCGCCCGACGCCGTCCGCGTGGCGGACTCCTGACCCTGCGAACCGGGCGTGCCACGTTGACCGGCGTGGGATGCTGGGAGCCTGGATGTGATGCCACGATGAGTGAAGGAAACGCCTTTCAGCGTGCGTTCCGCCGACTGACGTCGTCCAATGCTGATCTTCAGTCCGAGGATCTGCAGCGGAGCGTTCGCCGTAGTGGTGCGACGCCTATTCGCACCTGCGAGGACCGCCAGCAGGTCCAGCTCAGCGGCACGGTCGCGACGGTGACGATTCATCCGCGCGCCGGCTACCCCGCCCTCCAAGTGGAACTCCGCGACGGCTCGGGGAGCGTGACACTGGTGTGGCTCGGGAGACGTCAGATCCCCGGCATCGACGCCGGCCGCGCGCTCCACGTATGGGGCCGGATCAGCTGTCGCGACGGTCAGCGGTTGATCTACAACCCTCGCTACGAGCTTCTGCCGAGTCACTCGTCGTGACGGCGGCGCCTGACCCAACGGACGCCCAGCCAAAGTTCCGCTACGTCGAGGAGCTGGTGCGCTACCAGCTCTCCGCCTCGCTCGGCGG
This sequence comes from Propionibacteriaceae bacterium, assembly GCA_044225235.1. Lineage (GTDB taxonomy): Bacteria > Actinomycetota > Actinomycetes > Propionibacteriales > Propionibacteriaceae > Microlunatus. Next base: position 114,400 of record JBGAIX010000008.1, read on the forward strand.
TGTCCGCGGCATGGTCGAGTCCGCGCTGCCGTTCGTCGGTTTCACGGTCACGTGGATCATCGGTCACCAGCTGTATCCTGCGCTCGGCGTCGCCGGCGCCGTCGCGTTGCTGCTCGCGGCCATCCGACTGGCGCAGCGCCAGTCCCTCAAGTACGTCGTGCAGGCGGTCATTCCGACTGCGATCGCAGCCCTGATCGCGACGCGGACGGGTCGCGCGGAAGACGTCTTTCTGCCCGGGATCCTCTACAACGGGGCGCTTGCCGTGCTCTCGGTGTTCACCGTGCTGGTCCGCCGTCCGCTGGTCGGCTTCGTCATCGGGGCGGCGATGGGCGACCCCGTCGGCTGGTCCAAGGACCGCGGACTGGTCCGGATGACGTCTCGACTGACCCTGGTGCTGGCGGTCCCGTACGTGCTGCGCTTCGTCATCCAGTTCCCGCTCTTTCTGGCCGGCCAGGTGTTGTGGCTCGGTGTTGCGAAGGTCGCGCTCGGCTGGCCGTTGCTGTTGGCAGCGTTGGCGGTGATCGGACTGATGCTGTCGAAGGGGCGGACGCCTATCGAGGAATCCTTCCTCGGCTCCGGCGGCAGTGAGCCGTCCGCTGGGTCACCCGCCGCGGAGCCTGCGACTGACTGAATGGCTTGTCCGGGCCGACTGCCCCGGGAGCAGCGACGTGCCTGGGAACTTTCAGAGGTGAGCGTTCGACGCCTGGCTGGCGTTGGCACGCGGTGACAGCATGTCGGCGAGTTCGCGCTCGTAGTCCTGTGCCGTGACGAAGAGCAGCTCGTCGGCTGCCTCGAGAGTGCCGTCGCGGTCCGGGGGCTGCGCGTGCCCGTCGCGAATGAGCGCGACCAGCACGACATCTCCGGGCCAGTGGATGGTGCCGATCCGCATCCCGACGCAGGGGCTGGACGCCGGGAGCGTCATCTCCACCAGGTTCGTGGCGCTCTTGTGGAAGGTCATCAGCCGAACGAGATCGCCGACGGTCACGGCCTCCTCCACGAGTGCCGAGAGAAGCCGCGGCGTCGACACCGCCACGTCCACTCCCCAGACGTCGTTGAACAGCCACTCGTTCTTGGGATGGTTCACCCGGCCCACCGTGCGCGGGACGCCGAACTCGGTCTTCGCGAGGAGCGACATGACCAGATTCGCCTTGTCATCTCCGGTCGCGGCGATCACGACGTCGCAGGTGTCCAGGCTCGCCTCCTCCAGCGAGGAGAGTTCGCAGGCATCAGCCAGCAACCACTCGGCCTGCGGCACGCTGTCGGACTTGATTGCGCGCGGCTCCTTCTCGATCAGCAGCACCTCGTGGCCGTTCTCGATCAACTCGGTCGCGATCGAACGGCCGACGTTCCCGGCACCGGCGATGGCTACGCGCATGAATGGATCACTTTCCCTGGCTCGGCTCGGACATCTGGTCGGGCCCGCCTAGTCGATTCGTGGCGGGTTGCCGAGCACGGTCTCCACCTCGGCCAAACGGGCATCGGCGACCGCGGCGTACATCAGATCGCCGTCCTGAAAGAGGGTGTTGCTCTTCGGCACGATGCCAGCGCCGAGCCGGAACAGGAACGGGACTCGCGCATCGGTCGCCGCCTCGATCTGGGCGATGGAACGGCCTACCCACTTGCGGTGCACGTGCACCTCGAGCAGCCGCACGGAGCCGGACGGATCGCGCCACTGCGGCTCAGATCCCGCTGGCAACAGACGGCGCAGCACCTGATCGGAGGTCCAGCGCACGGTCGCGACGGTGGGGATGCCCAGCCGCTCGTAGACCTCGGCGCGGCCGGGGTCGTAGATGCGCGCGACGACGTTGTCGACAGCGAAGGTCTCGCGGACCACCCGCGCCGCCAGGATGTTCGAGTTGTCGCCGGACGACACCGCCGCGAAGCCTTCGGCCGACTCGATGCCGGCCTCCAGCAGTACCTCGCGATCGAAGCCGACACCCTTCACGGTCTTGCCGCCGAAGTCCGGTCCGAGGCGGCGGAACGAATCCGCGTCGATGTCAATGACGGCGACGGTGTGCCCCCGTCTCTCCAGGCTGCGGGCCAGACTCGAGCCGACCCGACCGCACCCCATGATCACGATGTGCACGGCGCCGAGTCTAGTGTCAGCGACCGCCCCGGGTGTGGCGTGCGTCACCGAGTCCTGCCGCACCGGACGCCGCAGGCGAAACGGCGTACGCATTAGAGTCTGCGACGTGGTGAACGTGTCCGACATCGGCAAGCGCCTGCTGCTCGGACGCAAGCTGCAGAGCGCGCAGTTGGGCGAGACCCTCCTGCCGAAGCGAATCGCGCTTCCGGTGTTTGCCTCGGACGCCTTGTCGTCTGTGGCCTACGCGCCTGACGAGATCCTGCTTACGCTCTCACTCGCGGGGCTGGTCGCCTACAGCTTCTCCTGGAAGATCGCCCTGCTGGTCGCGGTCGTGATGTTGGTGGTGGTCGCCTCCTATCGGCAGAACGTGCACGCCTACCCGTCCGGTGGCGGCGACTACGAGGTCGCCACCGTCAACCTGGGCCAGAACGCCGGCCTGACCGTGGCGAGTGCGCTGCTGGTGGACTACGTCTTGACCGTCGCGGTCTCGATCTCGTCGGGGGTGCAGAACGCGAAATCGGTGCTCCCGTTCATCGAGGGACGCGAGGCGTGGGTGGCGGCCGGTGCGGTGCTGGTGCTGACCGCGATGAACCTCCGCGGCGTCCGGGAGTCCGGCACGTTCTTCGCCATCCCGACGTACTGCTTCATGATCGGCATCATCGGCATGGTCGCTTGGGGACTGTTCCGGATCCTGGTGCTGAATGATCCGATCCAGGCCCACAGTGCGCAGTACGGGATCGAGGGCGATCCCAAGTACACGGGGTTTGCGGGCCTCGCGATGGTCGCCCTGCTGGCCCGCACGTTCTCCTCGGGCTGCGCGGCGCTCACCGGGGTCGAGGCGATCTCGAACGGAGTGCCCGCGTTCAAGGAGCCGAAGAGCAAGAACGCCGCGACCACGCTGCTGCTGCTCGGCTCGATGGCCGTCTCGATGCTGATCGGCGTGGTCGTGTTGGCGAATCTGACCGGCCTGAAGCTGATCGACGATGGGTTCTCCCACTACACGCTGAACGGGCAGCGGGTGGAGATCACCGAGGAGACAGCGATCGGCCAGCTTGCCCGCGCGGTGTTCTACGACGACTTCCGTCCTGCGTTCTACTTCGTCATCGCCGCAACGTTCGTGATCTTGTTCCTGGCCGCGAACACGGCGTTCAACGGCTTCCCGGTGCTGGGGTCGATCCTGGCACGAGACGGGTTCCTGCCGCGTCAGCTGCACACCCGGGGTGACCGGCTCGCGTACAGCAACGGGATCTTGTCACTGGCCGTCTTCGCGGTCGTGCTGATCCTCGCGTTCGACGCCGACGTCACGGCGTTGATCCAGCTCTACGTGGTGGGCGTCTTCGTATCGTTCACCGTCAGCCAGGCGGGCATGCTGCGGCACTGGACGCGGCTGCTCAAGGCCGAGCACAGCGCTGCCGCGCGCCGTCGGATGCAGCGGTCGCGGGTGATCAACGGCATCGGGCTGACCATGACCGGCACCGTGCTGGTGATCGTGCTGCTCTCGAAGTTCCGTCAGGGCGCCTACATCGCCATCATCGCGATGGCTGTGGTTTTTGTGCTGATGAAGCTGATCCGTCGCCACTACGACGCCGTCTCGCGGGAGACCGCGCTCGTCGAGGGGGAGGATCGCACCCTGCCGAGCCGGGTCCGGGCGATCGTGCTGATCAGCAAGCTGCACAAGCCGACGTTGCGGGCGCTGGCGTTCGCCAAGGCGACCAGGCCCAGTTCGCTGGAAGCGCTGACCGTAGCGGTGGATCCCGACGACACCGAGCACCTGGTCGAGACGTGGGAAGAGGCCGATCTCGGCATCCCGCTGAAGGTCGTCGCGTCGCCCTACCGAGAAGTCACCAACCCGATCATCGAGTACGTGAAGAGCGTGCGGATGGAGAGCCCCCGCGACGTCGTCATCGTGTACATCCCTGAGTACGTGGTCGGCCACTGGTGGGAGCAGATCCTGCACAACCAGAGCGCGCTGCGGCTCAAAGCGCGGCTGCTCTTCACGCCCGGGGTGATGGTCACCTCGGTGCCGTTCCACCTCGCGTCGTCGGGGAAGGCCGAGCAGCGCATCGCCCGCGAGACCGAGCAGGACAACGCTCGGCGCGCGCTGCGGGGTGGCTGACGTTTCCCTCGGCTGACGCCCGCCTCCCGTCGGATGTCGCGAGCCCCGCGGATCTCGCGCGGTGCTGTGTAGCGCCGCTGGTCAGCCGCCCGCTACGGTGGCGACGTCATCCGTACGAGTCTCGGACAAACGGTCGCGAAGGCGGTCGTGGAGACTCTTCGGATGTCGTGCTGGGACGGCCGCCGGGGTGCGTTCCCGCGTCATCGGAGGTTGCAGATGGCCGTCCGGCCGCTTGGCATTGCCGTCCTGATCCCGCTCCTGCTGCTGGCCGCCTGCACCGCGGCCAAGCCCGAGCCAGCGCCCTCGTCGACACCGGGGACCCTCGCGCCGGTCGGTGACCTCGGGCCGGAGGAGTACGCGGCGCTGCCGATTCCCGACGACCAGGTGACGGCCGCAGTGTCGAAGCTCGACGGCATGGCGACCGAGATCTTCGAGCGCTCGAAGATCCCCGGGATGGCGGTCGCGGTGGTGCAGCACGGAAAGGTGGTGTACGAGAAGGGCTTCGGTGTCCGGGAACTCGGCAAGCCCGAGCCGGTCACTGCCGACACGGTCTTCCAGGTCGCCTCGGTCTCCAAGTCGCTGGCGAGTACGTGTGTCTCGCGGCTGGTCACCGAAAAGCGCCTCGCCTGGTCGGATCCGGTGGTGAAGTACCTTCCGGACTTCCGGTTGGCCGATCCCGAGATCACCCGTAGGGTCACGGTCGCGGACCTCTTCTCGCATCGCAGCGGCCTTCCCGGAGCGGCCGGGGACGACCTGGAGGGGATCGGGTTCGATCGGGCTCAGGTGCTGTCGCGGCTGGACCAGTTCCCGCTGAACTCGTTCCGGACCAGCTACGGCTACAGCAACTTCGGACTGACGGCAGGGGCAGAGGCGGCGGCCGCGGCCGCTGGGAAGCCATGGGAGCAGGCCTGCGCCGAGGAGCTCTACGCGCCGCTCGGGATGACGTCGACGAGCTCGCGGCACGACGACTTCGTCGCGCGGCCCGATCGCGCCACCTTGCACTTCCAGACCGCACCGCAGACGTTCGAGCCGCTGTACACCCGAAACGCGGATGCGCAGTCGCCAGCCGGTGGCGTGAGCTCCACCGTCGGCGACCTGGCGAGCTGGATGGGCATGAACCTCGCCGGTGGGGTGGTGGGCGGCAAGCCCTTCATCGACCCCGCGGTGCTGCAGGAGTCGCACACGCCGCAGATCGTCAACGGGCCCGCACAGACCCCGATCGGGCGCAGCCGTGCGTACGGGTACGGCTTCAACGTCGAGACCACCTCCACCGGTCAGGTCAAGCTCGGGCACTCGGGCGCCTTCTACGTCGGCGCAGGTACGGCGTTCGCGATGCTGCCGGCCGCGGATGTCGGCATCGTGGTGCTCACCAATGCCTCTCCCGTCGGTGCGGCGGAGGCGATCACCACCGGCTTCATCGATCTGGTCCGGACCGGCACGGTGGAGCGCGACTGGCTCGACTACTTCGGCCCGATCTTCGGAGCGTTGTTCGTCAATCACAGTCCGGTGGCGCAGCCCGCACCGAAGAATGCGCGAGACGTGGAGGCGGTCAAGGGGCCTCTGGTCGTCCTCCCGCACCGCCGCTACCTGCTCTACTCCACCACCATCGACGGCCTCGATGACTGGGACGAACTGTTCAAGACCCCTTTCAACTCAGCGCCGAACTTCGTCTGGCCGACCGACCATCGTTGGTGCGTCGCCAGCGATGTCGACCCTCACTGGGCAGGCATCGGGGCAGATGTCGATGTCATCGACCAGCTCGTCGCAAGCAGTGACCTCGACGTGGTTCGAGCTGACCCTGCCGACGATCAGCCGACGTACTACTGAACCAGGCGAACGGCGCCCCCGAGAGCTAGCGCTACCCCACGAGTCGAACAACCACGCTGCACCGATCTGCGGCATACCGCCGACAGCAGGACGCACGCTCGGCGTTGTTGTGGAACCTGATGTGGCCGCCGATGGGCGCCGGCGAACGACCAGTTCATGTACTGGAATAACCTTCCGAGTCGTGAAGTTGCGGATCGCATGAAGTTCTTCGACGTGGTGGTGGGCTACGAGATCGCGCTTTGGAGCGCCGTCGACGACGAGCTGAGTACCCACGGCCTGGTCCGGCTGGGTCACCTGCACGCGCTGCGCGTGGTGGACGCCCGTCCCGGGCAGGCGCGGGTGCAGGAGATCAGTGATGACATCGGCATCTCGGTCGGGGCCGCAAGCAAGCTCGTGGACCGGCTCGAGCGGGACGGGTTGGTGGAACGGCGGCCGAACCCGGCTAATCGGCGGTCCTCGCTGGTGGTGCTGACCGGTCAGGGTGAGCGGGCGCTCACGGACGGGCTGGCCGTCGCGCAGGCGACGCTCGACCGGGCCGTCGGCGACGAGGACGTCGAGCAGGTCACTGCGGTGCTCGAACGCCTCCGGTCCCGGCTGACCGCCGGCGCGGCGAGGAGCGCGTCGTGAGCGCGACGATGCGAGCGGTGGTCGTCGACCGTCCCGGTCCTCCGGAGATGCTGGAGGTCCGCGAGGTGCCGGCGCCGGAGCCGTCGGTGGGGCAGGTGTTGATTCGGGTGAAGGCGTTCGGGTTGAACCGCTCGGAGCTGCACTTCCGCCAGGGTGTGGCGTCGAGCGGGTCGTTCCCGCGCGTCCCGGGCATCGAGGCGACCGGGTTGGTGGAGGCGGCACCGGGCGGCGAGCTGATACCCGGGATCCAGGTCGTGACGATGATGGGCGGGATGGGCCGCGTGTTCGACGGCGGCTACGCCGAGCAGGTCGTGGTGCCGGTCGGTCAGGTGATCCCGTTCGGTAGCGATCTGCCGTGGGAGCAGCTCGGCGCGGTTCCGGAGATGCTGCAGACCGCGTACGGGTCCCTGGCTGTCGGCGTCCGCGCCGAGCCCGGCGACAGCCTGCTGGTCCGCGGCGGGACGTCCTCGATCGGGCTGGCGCTGGCGGTGCTGGCCAAGCAGCAGGGGATGACGGTGCTGTCGACGACCCGCCGCGAGCAGGCACGAGCGCAGCTCGAGGGATTGGGCCTCGACCACGTGCTGATCGACGACGAGAACCTGGCCGACCGCGTGCGCGAGATCGTGCCGGGCGGCGTCGACGGGGCCGTCGAGCTGGTCGGGATCAACACGCTGCGCGACACGTTGCGGGCCGTGCGGCCCGGCGGGACCGCCTGCTTCACCGGGATGTTGTCGGACCAGTGGACGGTTCCGGAGTTCTACCCGATGGACTGGCTGCCTAACGGCGTCCGGCTGACGGCGTACTCCGGGGAGGCGGCCGACCTGACGCCGGAGGTGCTGCAGGGGTTCCTCGACGCCGTCGCCGCCGGCCGCGCCGCGATCCCGCTCGGTCGGGTCTACCGCCTCGACGACATCGTCCAAGCCCACCGGGACATGGAAGCCGGCACCGTCGGCGGCAAGGGCGTCGTCCTCCTATGAGTTTCCAGCCCCCGCAGCCCGCACCGGAAACGCCCTGCCAGCCGACCGCCAGAAGGACGGACCACTCATGACCACTCACAGCGCGTCGACGTTGCGGCCGACGTTCGCCTTCGACAGCGAGAACCCGCTCTTCCGCTTCGGCGACGGGCTCGGACTACCGATACCCCAACGACTCTCCGATGCTGCCTCGTAGCAGCGTCCTGCGCGGGACCACAAAGTCCGGGTGCGGATTTCGGTGTGATGACGCAAGCGAGCGGGGGAAGCACTCGTGGCGGGGTGCCGGGGGTTCGCTGAGCGGTGAGCAGTCTGGTCGGGTATGCGCGGGTGTTGGGGCGCGCAGGCCTGTCGCGGGTGTTCGACGAGTCCCGCACACCCGCTTCGACGCGGACCGGCAGCGTCTGCGGGCGTTGTTGTCGCACGGCTACGCTGCCCGACATGCCCACCACCGGCGAGCCGCCGACCAGCCTCGGCGGGAGTCCCTCCGAGCACATCGGCGCCGCCGGTGCTGACGATCCCCGTGTGCAGCCGGCCGACTCCGTGGTCACGGTCGGGCCGATCGCGCATGGCGGCCACTGTGTCGCGAGGCTGGGTGACCGGGTGGTCTTCGTGCGCCATGCGCTGCCGGGAGAGCAGGTCAGGATCGTCATGACCGACGATCGGCAGCCGCGGTTCTGGCGGGCCGATGCTGTCGAGGTGCTGGAGCCGAGCCCTGCCCGGGTACCCCCGCCCTGCCCGGTTTCCGGGCCCGGCGGCTGCGGAGGATGCGATTTCCAGCACGTCGACGTCGCGGCTCAACGTGAACTCAAGGCTCAGGTCGTGGCCGAACAACTCCGCCGCCTGGCCGGCATCGAGTGGTCGGTTGAGGTCGAGGCCGCCGCCGGCCGGCCGGATGGCCTCGGCTGGCGGACCCGGATGCGGTACCGGGTCGACGACAGCGGCGTCGCGGGGTTCCGGGCGCACCGGTCGCACCGCGTGGTGCCGCTGCCCGAGGACGGCTGCCCGATCGCCGATCCGGAAACGCCGACGGTGGCCGGGCGCGAGTGGCCTGCAGGTGCAGAGCTGACGGCCGTACGCGCGGCGTCCGGAGGCGTGACGCTGGTCGAGGGGACGGCGTTCGAGGGAAACGCCGAGGTCGTCGAGGAGGCGGCCGGCCGCGAGTGGGCCGTGGCTGCGGGCGGGTTCTGGCAGGCACACAGGGCTGCGCCGGAGTTGCTGGCTGGGGCCGTTCGCGACGCCGTGCGACCGCGGCCGGGGGAGAGGGCCTTTGATCTGTACTGCGGTGTTGGCCTGTTCGCGGGCGTGTTGGCCGACGCCGGCTGCCGGGTCTGGGCCGTCGAGTCGAATCGAGCGGCCGTTTCCATGGCGCGCCGGAACCTCGCGGACATGCGCGGCCAGGTGAGCGTCGCGGCGGGTCGGGTCGAGCAGGCGTTGCGGCGGCTGCCGGCGCGTGCGGACGTCGTCGTGCTCGACCCGCCGCGATCTGGGGCCGGGCCCGCAGTGATGCGCCAGATCATCGCGCGAGCTCCGAGGGTCATCGCCTACGTCGCCTGTGATCCGGCTGCGCTCGCTCGGGACGTGGCTGCAGCAGGGCGGCACGGCTACCAGCTGACGGCACTGCGCGCCTTCGACCTCTTCCCGATGACCCAGCATGTGGAATGCATCGCTTCGCTCACCACAGCGGAATCAAACCGCCCGTGATGCGATCGGGCACCGTTTCGGGTGCGCTCACAAGCACGTGCCGGGGTCGTGGGAATCGTCGATGAGGTCGTAGAGCATGCGCCGCAAACGGACGACATCGCTGTCGGGGAATGCGGCGAGGGCAGCCCGCTCGGCCTTCGCTGTCCCGGCCGACACCAGCCGACGCAGGCGTTCCCCCTCCTCGGTATTGCCAAGGGTCCGAGCTCGTCGGTCCCGGGGATCGACGCTGCGCTTGACCAGATCTTGGCGTTCCAGACGATCCAGCTCGCTGGTGAGGGTCGTCTTGTCCATCCCGACCGCCTTGCCGAGTTCGACCTGTGTCATCCCTGGCGCGAGGTGGAGCGCGCTGAGGATGATCTGGTGTCGCAGCGTCAGGCCGTGCTCCGCGGCGGCCTCACCTGTCGCCGACCGCATCCGCTGGGCGGCCCGGTGCAGCAGCCAGGTCAGCTCTGAGTCGGGGCCCGGCCCCAGAGTCGGCTGTCGGGGCACGTCGGCGCCCCCGAGCCGGGGGCGAGAGAGCGCCTCGCCATCCTCCGTGCTCATCGTCTCGAACCCTCGAACATGCCGATGGCCGGTAGTGAAGGGATCGGTGCGTAGGCAGAGACGTCGTGGGCGGGCACGAGGTGCACGACATCGCGGAGCGCACCACACCGGTCAAGGCCGGTGCGGACCACCGCAGGGTCGACGTCGGTCATGCCACGCATGAACCACGGGCGCTGTTTGTGGCGGGTGATGCCGTCACGTTGCCACGTCAGGTCACCGATGAAGCCGAAGCGCTCGCCGGATGGCAGCGTCACGAATACCACCACCGAGCCCGGGGTGTGGCCGCCGGCGTGGGCGACGACGACAGACCCGTCGCCGTGGACGTCCCAGCTGGCTGGGAAACCGAGATACCGCCCGCCGTCGAGCGTGTAGTGCACGATCTTTTTCCCTGCGGAGACGACGCGGAAGACCGCGCCGTGGGAATCATCGGCCCCGTAGTCCGCCTCTTCGCGGTTCATCCACACGGGCACGTCGAGGGAGTCGAGCCCGCTGACGTGGTCCCAGTGCACGTGGGTGGGAAGAACGCCAAGGAGACGCGAGAAGTCGTAGTCGGCTGCTTCGAGCTGCTCGCGTGCTGTGCACGTCCGCTCGTAGGGGGCACGCTCGAACCGCGGCAGCATGGCGACGTGCTCGCCGACCTTGGCGCCGAAGCCGGCATCGATCAGGAGGTCGCCCTTCGGGTGCCGAACGAGCACAGCCGTCGCTGCGAAGTGGCGCTTGTCGAAGACCGAGCCACCCGCGACAGCGAAGACCGCTCGCGTCTCATAGGTGCCGGTCGGCAGCTTGAACACCGCTGTGCCCTCCGGCGGGGTGGCGGCCGGTAGCGGGCCGATCCACGGGATCACGCGTGACTTGTCCATGCTCAGATCATACGATCTCAGATCATCTCATTCGGGATGATTGCGGCTGTTCGAGCGCAGGGCCAACTCCCGGCCCGCCAGCTCCTGACCCCCGCCTGGCGCGTCGGGCGGCGGTGCGGGAGGCTAGGCCTAGTCGTCGCCAGCGGCGCAGGACGACCAGCGACTCTGGGTGATATCTTGACGTCAAGATATCTCGGGGCGCGCGGCCACGTGGCGCTCCACCAGTCCGGCCATCGACCTTCGGAGACTCCATGAGTGTCAACAGCTTCGGTGCCAAGGCCACCCTGACGGTGGGCGACACCTCGTACCAGATCTTCCGACTTGACGCGGTCGAGGGCGCCGACTCGCTCCCGTACAGCCTCAAGATCCTGCTGGAGAATCTGCTCCGCACCGAAGACGGCGCGAACATCACCGCCGACGACATCCGCGCCCTGGCCGGCTGGGACGCCGCGGCGGCCCCGAGCAAGGAGATCCAGTTCACCCCGGCACGGGTGATCATGCAGGACTTCACCGGTGTGCCCTGCGTGGTGGACCTGGCCACCATGCGCGAGGCAATGGCGGAGATGGGTGGCGATCCGGCCAAGATCAACCCGCTCGCGCCGGCCGAGATGGTGATCGACCACTCCGTGATCGCCGACGTTTTCGGCACGGCCGACGCCTTCGTCCGCAACGTCGAGATCGAGTACGGGCGCAACCGCGAGCGCTACCAGTTCCTGCGGTGGGGTCAGACCGCGTTCGACGATTTCAAGGTCGTCCCGCCGGGCACCGGCATTGTGCATCAGGTCAACATCGAGCACCTCGCCCGGGTGATCTTCCCCCGCCAGGTCTCAGGTGAGCTGTACGCCTATCCCGACACCTGCGTCGGCACCGACTCGCACACCACGATGGTGAACGGCCTCGGAGTGGTCGGCTGGGGAGTCGGAGGCATCGAGGCGGAGGCCGCGATGCTCGGCCAGCCAGTGTCGATGCTCATCCCACGGGTGGTCGGTTTCAAGCTTTCAGGCTCGCTGCCCGAGGGCGCGACCGCCACCGACCTGGTGCTGACGATCACCGAGATGCTGCGCCAGCACAAGGTGGTGGGCAAGTTCGTCGAGTTCTACGGACCGGGCGTTTCCCAGGTGCCGCTGGCGAACCGGGCGACCATCGGCAACATGAGCCCTGAATACGGCTCGACGATCGCGGTGTTCCCGATCGACTCCAAGACCACCGACTACCTGACGCTGACCGGGCGCTCACCCGAGCAGATCGCTCTGGTCGAGGCCTATGCCAAGGAGCAGGGGCTGTGGCACGACGACGATCGTGAGCCGCGCTACTCCGAGTACCTCGAGCTCGACCTCGGCACGGTGGTGCCGAGCATCGCCGGGCCCAAGCGGCCGCAGGATCGTGTTCAGGTCGCGCACGCCAAGCAGGGTTTCCGCGAGGCGCTCCGCGATTACGTGTCCGCGGAGGAACTCGACGGCTACGACGAGTCGGTCGCGGAGTCGTTCCCGGCATCGGACTCGCCCACTCACTCCGCGGGCAACGGGTCCGGCGCGCCGCACGAGTACGGCGAAGACGTGCCAGCCGACATCGGCCGACCGCGGAAGACGGTCGCGGTCACCCTCTCCGACGGCAGCAGCTTCGACCTGGACCACGGCGCTGTCACCATCGCGGCGATCACCTCCTGCACCAACACCTCCAACCCCAGCGTGATGATCGGCGCCGCGCTCGTGGCGAAGAAGGCGGTCGAGCGCGGCCTCACCCGGAAGCCGTGGGTGAAGACGACCCTGGCTCCCGGATCGAAGGTCGTCAGCGACTACTACGACCGATCCGGGCTGACCCCGTACCTGGACAAGCTCGGGTTCAACCTGGTCGGCTACGGCTGCACGACCTGCATCGGCAACTCCGGCCCGCTCATCCCCGAAGTCAGCGCCGCTGTGCAGGAGAACGATCTGGCGGTCGTCTCGGTGCTGTCCGGGAACCGCAACTTCGAGGGTCGGATCAACCCGGACGTCAAGATGAACTACCTCGCCAGCCCGCCATTGGTGGTGGCGTACGCGCTTGCTGGCACGATGGACATCGACCTGCTCAACGACGCGCTCGGAGCCGACGAGCACGGCGAAGAGGTCTATCTGCGCGACATCTGGCCGACCGAGGCCGAGATCGACGAGATCGTGTCGTCCTCGATCGGGGCGGAGATGTTCAGCGACTCCTACGCCGATGTCTTCGCCGGCGACCAGCAGTGGCAGTCGCTCCCGACGCCTGAGGGTGAGACCTTCGAGTGGGATCCGACGTCCACCTACGTTCGCAAGCCCCCTTACTTCGACGGGATGCCGGCTGAGCCCACCCCTGTGACCGACATCTCGGCCGCCCGGGTGCTGCTCAAGCTCGGCGACTCCATCACCACCGACCACATCTCGCCGGCGGGCTCGATCAAGGCGGACGCTCCGGCCGGCGTCTACCTCAGCGAGCACGGGGTCGAGCGGAAGGACTTCAACTCCTACGGCTCGCGCCGAGGCAACCACGAGGTCATGATCCGCGGCACGTTCGCCAACATCCGGCTCCGCAATCAGTTGGCACCGGGCACCGAGGGCGGGTTCACCCGCGACTTCACCGTGGCCGACGGCCCGGTGACCACGGTCTACGAGGCGTCGCAGCATTACCAGGCAGCCGGCGTACCGCTGGTGGTGCTGGCGGGCAAGGAGTATGGCTCCGGCTCGTCGCGCGACTGGGCCGCCAAAGGCACGGCGCTGCTCGGCGTCAAGGCGGTCATCGCCGAGTCGTACGAGCGGATCCACCGGTCCAACCTGATCGGGATGGGCGTGCTGCCGCTGCAGTTCCCCGATGGTGAGAACGCCGAGTCGCTCGGCCTGACCGGCGAGGAGACCATCGACATCGCCGGCGTCACCGAGCTGAACGACGGACGGACACCGGGCACGGTCACGGTCACTGCAGGCGATCTGAGCTTCGAGGCGGTCGTCCGCCTCGATACTCCCGGCGAGGCCGACTACTACCGCAACGGCGGGATCATGCAGTACGTGCTGCGGTCGCTGGTGCGTGGATAGCCGCTGCGGCGAGCGCTGCCCGGGCCGCCGCTGGCGAGCGACTCCAGCTCGGCGAAGACGGCGGTTTCTTCCACCCTGCTTGGGATCCGGCAAATGTTTGGCGACCGGCCTCGGATGAGCGGGACTGGGGGTACTGTCCGTTCGTAAGGACCTGCTCGGGGGAGTTTGAGGACCTGACCGAGGTCGATCGCCTGCCCTCTCGGGCTCGGCGCGCGTGGTCGCCGTCGCGACTGCACGCTGACGACGAGGGGCGATCGGCCTAGTCGTCGCGTGTTCGCAGTTGCCCCGAGCCCTGACTCGGGGGGCTGAATGGGGCGTAGGCGGAGGTGGGCCTCGGCGACCGCACTGATGGCGAGTGCGATCGTCGGCCTCGGGGCTGTGCTGGGTGCCGTGCCTGGTCTCTCGGTACCGCAGGCATCGGCGAAGACGGTGCTGCTGCGTCAGCCCCCAGACCCGTTCCTCGGACGTCTCAAGCCAACTGCGGCGGCTGCGTCGGAGGGGATGTTCGGGCCGCAGATCTCGTGGCCGCTCATCCCGCTCCAGGTCGTTCTGATGCCCAACGGGAGCCTGGTCAGCTACGGATCAGCGCTGGGCGTGGCCGTGCAGGAGGGTCTGCACTATGACGTCTGGAAGCCGTGGCTGGGAGCCGGCACCGGTAGTCACCGGCAGACCACCTCGATGCATGCGTACAACAGCTTCTGCAGCGGCATGACCCGGCTGAAGGACGGCCGGGTCTTCATGGTGGGCGGGAACTCGACTATGTCGAGCATGGCCTTCGATCCGGTCAGTCGGGTCCAGGTCGCCGGCAGCCCACTGCACCAGCAACGCTGGTACGCCACCACCTTGAGGCGACCGGACAACTCCGTTCTCGTGCTCGGCGGTGCCGACTACTACAACACCCATGCCTACGAGGACCCGAACAACAACACGGGAGTGGCCATCACGCCCGAGATCGGTCCGGGTGTCGGCGCACCCTGGAAGGCGCTGACCGGCGCCACCAGTGCGATGGCCTTCGGCGCTCGGGACAACCGGTGGTGGTATCCGCGTGCCTACAACGGGCCGGGAAACCGCGTGGTGGGTGTGTCAGCCGATCAACTGTGGACCATGTCCACCAGTGGCGCCGGCTCCATCCGCAAGCTTGCGACTCTGCCGTCCTCCATCGGCATCTCAGGTTCGTCAGTGATGTACAAGCCGGGAGTGTTGCTCCTCGCTGGCGGCGGCCAGCAACTCGAAGGGGACTGGACCCCGGCCAGTAGCGCGGCGACGCTGGTCGACCTGCGCGGGGACCAGGTGAAGATCAGGCCGACCTCGCCGATGCGGTCCGGGCGCAACTGGCTCAACCTGACCGTGCTGCCGACCGGCCGCGTCCTCGCCAACGGCGGCACCAAGGTCGGAATCCGCCCAGGCGCAGCCAACTCGGTCTACACCTCTGAGGTCTGGAACCCGGCGACCGGCAGCTGGAGCAAGGCGGCAACGGCGAAGCGGATCCGCACATATCACTCGACCTCCCTGCTGATGCCGAGCGGCGCGGTCTTCACCGGGGGTGGAGGTGTTCCTGGCCCCGAAGACAACATGAATGCCGAGCTGTACTACCCGTCCTATCTGTTCAAGAAGGGCAGCGACGGGATCGTGCGGTGGGCGAGCCGACCCAAGATCACCAAGCTGTCGGGAAGCATCCGGTATGGGCGCAGCATCACGCTCGGCATGTCGAGCAAGCGCGCAATCGCGTCGGCGTCGCTGATCAGTCTGGGCACCGTCACCCACAGCTTCAACGTCGACCAGCGCCGGATCCCGCTGAAGGTCCGGCAGAGTGGGTCGAGGGTGAGCGTCACGTTGCCGCGCAGCGTGAACACCATGCCGCCCGGGTCGTACCAGCTCACCGTCGTGGACAAGAAGGGGGTGCCCTCGCCCGCGCAGATCATCACCGTCAAGCGGGGCGAAGCTGGTGCGGTCACCCGATTCGCCGCGACGCAGGCAGTCGGGGGTGGTGTCACGTCTGCAGGGTCGGTGGCCGGAGTGACCGAAGCGACGCCTGGCACCCAGATCGGGCTGGAGCCGTTTGACCAGCAGGGCGCACGCCTCGTCGTGTCCGGCACCGACATCGTTGCCCGCGAGGTGGACGGGAACGAGTCCGACAAGCAACGCGCGCGATCGTCGTTCACGGTTCGCCGCGGACTCAGCGGCGGCACGGCCGTGTCTCTCCAGACCGCTGACGGGCGGTATCTGCGCGTGCGCGACGGAACGGTGGTAGCGGAGTCGCCGCCGCCAGACATCGGAGTGGCCTCGGCGTTCGCCCGGGAAGCCAGCTTCGATGCGGTTCCCGGCCGGACCGGGCACCTCACCTCCTTCCGAGTTGTCGCGGATCCGGCGTTGTATCTCCACCAGAAGGGCTTGGCCCTGACAGCAGGCCCCGTCACCGCCACCGACCAGGATCGACATGCGAGCACCTTCGGCGTGCGGCGGGCACTCACTCCCGGGCTGCTGGCGCAACTCAGGTCTGCGGGGAAGCTGGCGACGCCGCGCTTGGCGCCGGCTTCCGCCGGGTGCACAGGTAGCGGCGCGACGACGTGCTGTGGCTCCTCAGGGTGCTGCCACGACGAGCACTGCGGTACGCGCTGAGTTCACGCCGGCGGGCGGCCGCCGGGGCGCCGAGGGTGGCACAGCCGGCTCACCCTCGGAGCGCGGCCCGCAGACGCTCTGCGTACTCGTCGATCTCGCCGGCGGCGTAGCGGGTGCGGGGCCAGAAGAAGCCGCGCAGCCCGTCTCCTTTGCTGCGCGGGACGACGTGCACGTGCAGGTGAGGGACCGACTGGCTGACCACGTTGTTCATCGCGACGAAGCTGCCCTCTGCGCCCAGAGCGGCAGCCATCGCGGCAGCGACCTGTTGCGCGAGCGTGAGGACGGGAACCATCAGGCTCGTGGGCAGGTCGAGCAGCGTCTCGACGTGGCGGGTCGGCGACACCAGGACATGACCCTTGAAGACAGGTCGGTGGTCGAGAAACGCGATCGCCTGGTCGGTCCGGGCCACCACTGCAGCCGCGAGATCGCCGCGGACGATCTGACACACGATGTCGGTCACCGGCCGATCGTATGGCGGTGTCGTCGGCACGCGCCTCACCGAGCGACTGGGCACATCGCGGCAAGATGGTGCCATGCCCGACGCCTACGGTGGGCCGCATCTGGACGGCGGCCCACACGATCATCACGGCCCGCACGATCATGACGGCCTGCACGGCCACGGTGCCGGCGATGTGCTGATGCGGAATGCGCGTGCCTACGACCTGATGCTGTGGGTCTGGGGACGGCGGGGCCGTCGCTGGCGGACCGGGCTACTCGACGCGGTCGGTCTCGCAGCGGGGGAGCGTGCGCTCGACGTTGCCGCCGGCACGGGCGAGTTGGCGCTCGAGATGGCGCGCCGGGTGGGCGCGGGTGGAGCGGTGGTCGGAGTTGACGGTGCCCCGGAGATGATCAGTCGGGCCGTCGACAAAGCTGCGCGCCGCGGCACACCGGTGACGTTTCGGCAGGCGCTAGCTCAGCGGCTGCCCTTCGGTGACGCGTCCTTCGATGTCGTGACGTGCACCTTGGCCATGCATCACGTCGCTCGCGGCGAACGAGGCGAGGCCGTCGCAGAGATGCGTCGCGTGCTGGCGCCGGGAGGTCGGCTGCTCATCGCGGACCTGGAGTCGCCTGTCGGGCGGGGCGGATGGCTCGCCCGGCATCGGTTTGCCCATCACCTGGCCGAGCGCCCGCTGGACGAGGCGCAGGAGTTGGTGGGGGCGGCCGGATTCGACCAGATTCGTCGGGCGGGAACGCGGACGCGCTGGATCGGTCAGCTCACCGCCGTCCGCTGACGGCGCGGCAGCCCGGGCGCGAGGCGGGCCGGCTGCCGAACGGGAGTCAGACGCGTTCCAGCACGGTCTTGGCGATGCCGCGGCGAAGGTGTCGTCCCTGCACCGTGGGCGCGGCGTCATAGGAACCCAACTCTGAGATGACCCGCTCCGGGTGAATGGCACCGGACTCTGCCAGCTCGAGCACGGCCGGGATCGACGCGCGGATGTGGCTGCGGGCGAGGGTGAGGGTGACGTTCCGCCCGAACATCAGAAGCGTCGGTACCGCCGAACGCACATGCAGCGTTCCCGCGCTGCTGCAGATCCCGTCCGGCGCGGTGGTCCGCAGCGCGAGGCGAAGTCCGCGCGGGTCGGTGCTGCAGTCCACGACCAGGGGTGCGGTGACCCCACGGAGGGTCTGCGGCGCCACGACGTTCAACCCGAGCCGGCTCGCGGCTGAGCGCACCCACGCCCGCGCGTCGGCGACGATCAGATCCGCCTGCGGCAGCAGTGCCTCGACATCTGGCGAAGGTAGAACGGCACACTCGGGCTGAAGACCGTGCGCGGATCGACGGCGCCGAGCACGACCACGCGCTGCCCATCGGGGTGCTCGCGCACCCACTGCAGATGCGGAGCCACGTGTCGATACGCGTCGCTCAGAGTGTCTGCGGCGCTTGCCACAGCAACCGGGTCGAGAGCGTCCGGGAGTCGGACGAGCATCGCGTCAGCGAAAGGCACGGCGACGAGGTCGCCCACCGCCCCATCCCAGGCGCCACCGGCTGCGCCGAAGCCGTACATGGACAGCGGACACGACCAGACGGGTGAAAGGTGGCGGTGTCCTCGACCGGTGGACTGCGACGAGTCAGACCGACGGAACCGGAGGCGAGTGGCGCTACTGATCCGTGGAGCTCACGAGGTTTCATGGAGAGATCCGATGCGCGGTCCGCTCAGGCTGTTCCCCGGGTCATTCGTGCCTGCCCACGCGGCGGCGCCGAGCCGCGGCGGCAATCATGACCGCTCCGGAGGCGAGCAACGCGAAGCCCAGGATGAGCGGTCCGACACCGATCGCAGCGCCGGTGGACGCCAGCGTGTCTCCGAGACCTCGCCGGTGCCGCCGATCGGGATCGTCGGGTCCGGTAGTCGAGGTGTGGGTGGGCGACGGCGACGGTGCGGCGACCGCGGTGACCTGGACCGATGTAGGTCCACTCTGCCCGCCGTCCTTGTCCTCCGCGGTGAAGACCGCGTTGTAGTCGCCTGGGTCGGTGTAGACGTGGGTGACGGGCGGATCCGCGGGACCGGCAATCGTCTCGACGGGCGATCCGTCGCCCCAGTCAACCGTGTACGTGAAGGTGTCACTCATGTCTGCGGAGGAGGGATCGTCCGCACCCACCTTGAGCGTGAAGTCGACGCCGACAGTCGCCTGGAGGTCGCCAGTGATCACGGCACCGGGAGCGGTGTTGGTCACGCTCAGGAAGCCGGTCGCGATGGTCACCCGTGACCCGGCCGTCACCCTGACTGCGATGGTGAGGCTGTCGGGTCCATCGTCGATGCCGAGGTCCTCCAGCTCGGACCAGGTCAGGGTCGGCGCAACGCCACTGGCGTCGGTGAAGTCCCCGTCGTCATTGAGGTCCCAGTCATAGGTCAGACCCAGTGTCGAACGCGACGCATCCAGGCCGAGCTCGCCACCCTCGGCGACCGTGTAGGGACCGCCCGCGTCCGCGATGGGGTCGACGTCCTGGTTGAGGGTGGCCTCGCTAGGGGCGTATGCGTCCGCGGTGCCGCTGTAGGCGGCGAGGATGGTGTGCGTACCGGCTGTCAGGTCACTGGTGTCGAAGGTGGCAGCGCCGGAGCCGTTGACGGGGACGTCAGCAGACGCGATCACGCCATCGACGCTGAAGTCGACCGTGCCGTCGGTGACCGGGCTGCCTCCTGCCGTCACTGTTGCGGTGAAGGTGACCGCTTCGCCTACCGCTGACGGGTTGTTGTCCGACTGGAGGGCAGTTGCCGTGGCCGAGCGCACCGTCTGGACGAGGCTGTCGGTTCCGGCCGCGTGGGTCGCGTCGCCGCTGTAGTCGGACCTGATGGTGTGATCCCCGACGCTCAAGCTGGAGGTGGCCAGCCGCGCCTGGCCGTTCGGATCCAGCGCGACGAAGATCGCTACCGGCGTGCCGTCGACGCTGAACGTCACCGAGCCGCCGGTGACCGGGCTGCCGCCGGAACTCACGGTCGCGGTGAAGACCACCAACCCACCCTCGGTCGAGGGATTCGTATCGGAGGTCAACGCCACGGCCGTGCCGTCCCGAACCACCTGGATCAAGGTCTCGGTGCTCGGGGCGAGGCTGGCGGTGCCGGAGTAGTCGGCGGTGATGGTGTGGCTGCCGACGGTGAGGCTGGAGGTGGTGAAGGTGGCCTCACCGGAACCGTCGACGGCGACGGGGGTGCCGAGGGGGGTGGCGCCGTCGCTGAACTGGACGGTGCCGGTGGTGACCGGGCTGCCGCCGGAGGTGACGGTGGCGGTGAACGTCACCGACTCACCGTCGGTGGAGGGGTTGTTGTCCGAGACCAGAGCGACGTCGGTGATCGCGCGAACGGTCTGGGTCAGGTTGTCGCTGGCGGGCGAGAGGGTTGCGGTGCCGGAGTAGTCGGCGGTGATGGTGTGGCTGCCGACGGTGAGGCTGGAGGTGGTGAAGGTGGCCTCACCGGAACCGTTGACCGCGACCGGGGCGCCGAGGGGGGTGGCGCCGTCGCTGAACTGGACGGTGCCCGTGGTGACCGGGCTGCCGCCGGAGGTGACGGTGGCGGTGAACGTCACCGACTCACCGTCGGTGGAGGGGTTGTTGTCCGAGACCAGCGCGACGTCGGTGATCGCGCGAACGGCTTGCGTCAGGTTGTCGCTGGCGGGCGAGAGGGTTGCGGTGCCGGAGTAGTCGGCGGTGATGGTGTGGCTGCCGACGGTGAGGCTGGAGGTGGTGAAGGTGGCCTCGCCGGAGCCGTCGACGGCGACGGGGGTGCCGAGGGGGGTGGCGCCGTCGCTGAACTGGACGGTGCCGGTGGTGACTGGGTTGCCGCCGGAGGTGACGGTGGCGGTGAACGTCACCGACTCACCGTCGGTCGACGGGTTGTTGTCCGAGACGATCGCCACGGCGGTGATGGCGCGCACCACCTGAACAAGGTCACCGCTGGTCGCCGGGGCGAGGGTGCTAGTGCCGGAGTAGTCGGCGGTGATGGTGTGGCTGCCGACGGTGAGGCTGGAGGTGGTGAAGGTGGCCTCGCCGGAGCCGTTGACCGCGATCGGGGTGCCGAGGGGGGTGGGCCCGTCGCTGAACTGGACGGTGCCCGTGGTGACCGGGCTGCCGCCGGAGGTGACGGTGGCGGTGAACGTCACCGACTCACCGTCGGTCGACGGGTTGTTGTCCGAGACGATCGCCACGGCGGTGATGGCGCGCACCACCTGAACAAGGTTGTCGCTGGCGGGCGAGAGGGTTGCGGTGCCGGAGTAGTCGGCGGTGATGGTGTGGCTGCCCACGGTGAGGCTGGAGGTGGTGAAGGTGGCCTCACCGGAACCGTCGACGGCGACCGGGGTGCCGAGGGGGGTGGCGCCGTCGCTGAACTGGACGGTGCCGCTGGTGACTGGGTTGCCGCCGGAGGTGACGGTGGCGGTGAACGTCACCGACTCACCGTCGGCCGACGGGTTGTTGTCCGAGACCAAACCGACCGACGTCGCGGCCCGCACCACCTGCACGACGTCGTCGCTGCTGGTGGCGAGGGTTGCGGTGCCGGAGTAGTCGGCGGTGATGGTGTGGCTGCCGACGGTGAGGCTGGAGGTGGTGAAGGTGGCCTCACCCGAACCGTTGACCGCGACCGGGGTGCCGAGGGGGGTGGCGCCGTCGCTGAACTGGACGGTGCCGGTGGTGACTGGGTTGCCGCCGGAGGTGACGGTGGCGGTGAACGTCACCGACTCACCGATGTCGGATGGGTTGTTGTCCGACGCGATCGTGGTGCTGGTGTCGATCAGCTGGACGACCTGGCTGAGGTCGTCGCTGCTGGTGGCGAGGGTCGCGGTGCCGGAGTAGTCGGCGCTGATGGTGTGGCTGCCGAGCGTCAGCGCTGACGTGGTGAAGGTCGCGACGCCGGAACCGTTGACCGCGACCGGGGTGCCGAGGGGGGTGGCGCCGTCGCTGAACTGGACGGTGCCGCTGGTGACCGGGTTGCCGCCGGAGGTCACGGTGGCGGTGAACGTCACCGACTCACCAATGTCGGACGGATTGTTGTCCGATGCGATCGCCGTGCTGGTGGCGGCGGTGAAGGTCAGGCACCAGCCGTCGGCGATCGTGCCCGAGTCTCCGGTCGCATCGTCGTGCACCCAGAGACTCCAGGTGCCATTGGGGTTGATCCCCGCGAAGGTCGACAGTGCGGTAGCTGCGCTTGGAGTGGGCGCCGGCGAGGGGAACGAGTCGGCACCGTCGGTGTCCTCATCGGTAGGCCGGAACGTCCCGCTGACCAGCGGGGACGGCACCGCGGTAGCGGCGGCATCGTCAAACGTGACATCCAGATTGCTCACCGCCGAGTTCCCGCCCGAGTCGCTGAGCAGCACCAGATTCTTGGTGGCTGTGGGACTCGACACCATCACGTCGAGGTCGACCGGGACGGAATGCGACAGGCCGGCCAACGTCGCGGTGACGGTGCCGACCGTCCCCACGCCGGAGACGGTGATGTGGGATGGATAGGGAGTTGCCGGCCCGCTACCGGGAATCGAGATGCTGCCCGTATTGCAGAAGGTGGTCCCGTCGACTTCCGTCTCGTTGTCGACCTGCTGACTGACGGTGCCATTGCTGCCCAGGAAACCACTCGCGCCGGAGTACGTGGCCCGGATGGTGTGCGTTCCTTCGGTGAGCGTCGAGGTCGAGATGCTGGCGCTCCCGGATCCATTGAGTGCGACCGGCGATCCAAATGAGGTGCCGTTGTCGGCGAATTGCACGGTGCCGCTGGTGATGGGATTACCGGTGCCGTTTTCGGTGACGGTGGCGGTGAACGTCACCGAGTCGCCAGTCGTCGACGGCGTCTGGGACGTCACGACTGCGGTATCGGTGTCGACCGCGGCATTCGCCGTCGTGACGATCAGGCTCCAGCCCCCTGCCATCGAGCCGGTTTCACCGCTGACGTCGTCGACGACGTACAGCCGCCACGTCCCGTTGGGATCGATGCCGGTGAACGCTTCGGAGAAGGTGGTGTCCGAGGACGGCGATGGGGCCGGGGAGGGAAACGAATCGCTGGGGGAAGAGTTCAGTGGGGCGTAGGTTCCGGTCGAGAGCACTGAGCCGCTCGGCGGGAGCGCGGTGCCTCCGTCGGCGAGGGTGATGGTCTGGCTGCTGGTGGTCAGGAGCCGACCCTCTGCAACGTCGGAGAAAGGCACCAGATTCTCGCCCGACGGCGCGACGAGGAGCACGTCGATGTCGCTCACCGATCCGTGCGTGAGGTTGTTGAACCGGATGCTGATATCGGTGACTGCGCCCGTCATCCCGCTCACGGTGACCGATGAGGGGTACGGCGTCGCGGCTGCCTCGTCGTTGATCGCGATCGCCGTGGAGTTGGTGAAGGTGGTCGGACCGTCGGCTGCCGCCGGGGTCGCGGCGAGCGCGCTCAGCCCAAGATACGCAGGCTGTCGATCACAAACCGTCCGACCATGGAGACGCTCAACTTCTCTTCGGGGGCCCCGACCAGCAATAGATCCGGGATCTAGCGGACAGATCGCTGCCAGGGCAGACTATGACGAGTCGCGGGTAAATGACCAGTTGGCGGCACGCCGATGACTCGCGGTGACGCTTGCTCCTTGCTTTTCACGGTCGATGCATCGGCAGCCCTCCGGCTGGCCCTGGTATGCGGTGTCTAGGCCGAGTGGTCCGGGAACACTCGTTGCTGACCGTCGAGTTCCCGAGAATGCCCGGTCATCGGCGGCGAAAAGGTTCAGTTCCTCCTCACCCCCTAGGAGCCCCCATGACCGAGCCGTACCTGGGCGAGATCCGTAATTTCGGATTCAATTTCGCACCCGTGGGCTGGGCGCTGTGTCAAGGCCAGTTGCTTTCCATCTCACAGAACTCCGCGCTTTTCTCGTTGCTGGGCACGATGTACGGCGGCAACGGCGTCACGACGTTCGGGCTGCCCGACTTGCGCGGCCGGATGCCGCTCGGCTTCGGCCAGGGTCCGGGCCTCAACAACTACGTCCAGGGCGAGGCGGCGGGTTCGGAGACCGTGACGCTGCTCGGGACCCAGATGCCGTCCCACAACCACACCGTCGCCGGATCCTCGACGCCGACCGGCAAGAGCCCGGCCGGCTCCGTGCCAGCCTTCACCTCCGCCGGGGCCTCCTATGGGACAGCCCAGGACCTGAGCATGAGCCAGACGATGATCGGGTTCAGCGGGGGTGGGCAGCCGCACGACAACATGCAGCCGTATCTGGTGACCAACTGGTGTATCGCGCTGGAAGGCATCTATCCCTCGCGTCAGTAGCTCGCGAGGGGGCGAGGCGAACTGTCGGCCCGCCCCGCTACGCTCGAACACATGTTCGATAATCACCGTGCGTACGCTCCTCCCGGGTGGCCGGATCGGGTTCGGCCACCCGGGGTCCCCGGCTGGGAGGGCACCGCCACCGCCTACCTCTTCGACTGCTGTCCGGCCGACTTCCGGGCGTATGAGGTGCTTCGACGGCATCCGCGGGTGCTGGCAGAGTTCGCCCGGCACTTCGTTGAGGGTCAGTGCGAGGCGACCCAGCGGGGCTTGGCCGTCGTGCGTACGGGTCTGGAGGGCGTCGTCAGCGCGGCAGCCGTCCAGGAGGCGGCCGAGGCGTGGCTGGAGCAGTCCGCCCGACTCGTACGGACCCGCCGCGCTGTCGGGTTGATCGCCGAGGCGCTGGGCGGGCGCGTCTTCGTGCCACGGCTGTGAGCGCGGTGAGGCGCGCCCGCAAGCGGCCCGCACGTAGACTCGCACCCGTGTCGGCCGCTACCCCGTACCCGCTGCTCCAGGGGATCTCGGAGCCTCGGGATCTGCGGGGGCTGACCGACGAGGAGCTCGGCGAACTCTGCGAGGAGATCAGGTCCTTCCTGATCGAGAACGTGAGTCAGACCGGCGGGCATCTGGGCCCGAATCTCGGCGTCGTCGAGTTGACAGTGGCGATGCACCGCGTTTTCGACTCGCCGCGGGACCCGATCGTCTTCGACACGGGCCACCAGAGCTATGTCCACAAGATGCTGACCGGCCGGCAGTCGCAGTTCCCGACTCTGCGGCAGCGCAACGGGCTCGCCGGCTACCCCTCCCGTGCGGAGTCCGATCACGACTGGGTGGAGAACTCCCACGCGTCCACGGCGCTGTCCTGGGCCGAGGGGATGGCGAAGGCGATGCGGCTCCAGCGCCGGGACGGCACGGTGGTCGCTGTCGTCGGTGACGGCTCACTGACCGGCGGGATGGCCTGGGAAGCGCTGAACAACATCGCGGCGTCGGACGACCTGCCACTCGTCGTGGTGGTCAACGACAACGGCCGCTCCTACACCCCGACCGTCGGTGGGCTGGCCCGCCAGCTGACCCGGATGCGCACCAATCCCCGCTACGAGCGGGTCCTCGACCTGGTCAAGCGCAGCGTCAGTCGCGCCCCGCTGGTCGGCGAGGCCGCGTACGACGTGCTCCACGGGATCAAGAGCGGGCTCAAGGACGTGCTCGCCCCGCAGTCGATGTTCTCCGATCTGGGCATCAAGTACGTGGGCCCGATCGACGGACACGACCTCTCGGCGGTGGAGCGGGCGCTGCAGCAGGCGCGGCAGTTCGGCGGACCCGTCATCGTTCACTGCCTGACGCGCAAGGGCAACGGCTTCAAAGCCGCCGAGGACCACGAAGAGGACAACTTCCACGCGGTAGGCAAGATCGACCGGGTGACCGGTGCGGCGCTGGCTCAGCCGACGGGATCCAGCTGGACCGAGGTGTTCTCGGAGGAACTGCTCCGGCTCGGCACCCTCGACGAGCGGATCGTGGCCGTGACGGCCGCGATGCTCTATCCGACTGGATTGCACCGCTTCGG
Organism: Propionibacteriaceae bacterium; assembly: GCA_044225235.1. Lineage (GTDB taxonomy): Bacteria > Actinomycetota > Actinomycetes > Propionibacteriales > Propionibacteriaceae > Microlunatus. Next base: position 140,070 of record JBGAIX010000008.1, read on the forward strand.
GCACGCGTTCCCGGAGCGCTGCTTCGACGTAGGCATCGCGGAGCAGCACGCCGTGACCTCGGCTGCCGGGCTCGCCACGGCGGGTCTGCATCCGGTCGTCGCGGTCTACTCGACCTTCCTGAACCGTGCGTTCGACCAGCTGCTGATGGATGTCGCGCTGCACCGCTGTGGCGTCACCTTCGTGCTGGACCGCGCCGGCATCACCGGTCCGGACGGACCGAGTCACCACGGCGTCTGGGACCTGTCGCTGCTCCAACTCGTCCCTGGGCTTCAGCTCTCCGCGCCTCGGGATGCGACCCGATTGCGCGAGGCGCTGCAGCACGCCGTCACGGTGGATGATGCTCCCACCGTGGTGCGATTCTCCAAGGATCCAGTGCCCGAAGACCTGCCGGCGATCGACCGGGTCGGCGCTGCCGACGTGCTCCTGCGCACCGAGCAGTCGCGCGTGCTGGTGGTGGCGTGGGGGCAGATGGCGTCGGCAGGGGTGTCGGTGGGCACGCGTCTCGCCGACCAGGGCATCGGTGTCACGGTGGTGGATCCGGTCTGGGCCATCCCGGCGGATCCTGCGCTCGTCGGGCTGACGGCGCAGCACCAGCTCGTCGTCACGATCGAGGACAGCAGCGTGGTCGGCGGCTGCGGGGCTCGGTTCGCGCAGTTGGTCGGCGATGCCGGAATCGAAACCCCGGTCCGCACCTTCGGGGTGCCACGGGACTTCGTCCCCCACGGCAGCCGGGGAGCGCTGCTGGAGGAGATCGGGTTGACGCCGCAGGTGATTGCGCGCCACGCCGTGGAGTTCGTGGCGCGCCTGGACAACGGTGGGGTGGAGTCCCGCCCCGAGGCGGATGCAGACGTGCTCCGGGAGCCCCGGGATTCCTGACGTACCGCTGACCGGAGGGCCGGGGGTCGCCGCTCAGTCGGGGATCAGTGTGAGCTGGCGCCGGTGGTGCGCGTAGTGCTGCGTGGCGTAGTGGTAGACCTCCAGCACCGTCATCTCGGGCTTGAAGTACGGGTCCCAGTCGACAGGGAAGCGCATGGAGAGCTGGAGCGTACTCGCAGACTCGGCTGCAAGGTGGCGGCGCAGGACGGCAATTGTGCGGTTGAGGAGCGCCGAAGCCGCGGTCGGGCTGACCACCAGTGCCGCCACGCATGACCCGAGGTAGTTGATCGTGTGAAACGGGCGCGCCGCAGCGTTCAGGGTCGCGGCGAACCGCCGGCTCCGGTCCAGGCGGCCCAGCGTGCGCACCATCGGCAGCAAGGTGCGGACCAGCAAGTAGCCGAACACCATGTGGAACAGCAGCTGACGATTCGTCCACCGAGTGCCACGGGTGTCCGCACGCAGTGAACTCGGGGTTGCGGCGAGAACGAGCCCGCTGAAATCCGCGGCCACATCCGCCAGCTCTGCGTCGACCGTGGCACGATCCATCGCCTTCGAATCCACCGCCACTCCTCTCCGGCACCGACCCTATGAGCGCCCTCCAACACCGGCGCGAGGGCTCGGTTCAGGTTGCCACCGAGGCCACCCCCGGCGCCAGGAAGCGGCGCCCGAGGACGCGTTCACTCACTCCCTCGCGATCCAGGTACGGGGTGATCCCGCCCAGGTGGAACGGCCAGCCGGCGCCCAGAATCAGACACAGGTCGATGTCCATCGGCGCGGCGACCACCCGCTCGCTGAGCATCAGCCCGATCTCCTCGGCGAGCGCAGCCATGGCCCGTTCCCAGACCTCGTCCGCGGTCGCCGGGCGGTCGCCGAACCGCAGCAGCGCAGCCGTCTCGGCCGAGACGTACGGCGTACCGTCAGGAGTCCAGTCATAGAGGCCGGGTCGGCCGGCCGCGACCAACGCGCGGAGGTTGTCCGAGATCGGGAACCGGTCACCGAAGGAGGCGTGCAGGCTTTCCATCACATGCAGTGCGACGGCGGGCCCGACCAGCTGGAGTAGGACGTAGGGCGGCATCGGCAGGCCCAGCGGCCGCAGCGCGGCATCGGCCACCGCGGGCGGCGTTCCTGTGTCGACCGCCGCGAAGATCTCGCCCATCAGCCGCAGCAGCAGCCGGTTGACCACGAACCCGGTCGCGTCGGCAACGAGAACGGCGTTCTTCTTCAGTTCCTTCGCCGTCGAGAGCGCCGTCGCCACCGTCTCGTCGTCGGTGTCGTCACCTCGGACGACCTCGAGCAGCGGCATCACCGCTACCGGGTTGAAGAAGTGGAAGCCGATCACCCGCTCTGGGTGCGCCAGATCGGCTGCCATCGCGGTAACCGACAGCGATGAGGTATTGGTCGCGAGAACACACGATGGGCTGACGTGGCGCTCGAGGTCGGCGAACACGCGCTGCTTCACCGCGAGCTCCTCGAACACGGCTTCGACGACGAAGTCGCAGTCGGCGAAGTCGGCGAGGTCAGTCGTTCCCGACACGAGCGCCCGGGTCCGGCTCGCCCGGTCCGCCGAGATGCGCCGCTTGTCCGCCAGCTTGTCGATCTCGCCACGGACGTACCCGACGCCCCGATCCACGCGGGGCTGGTCGAGGTCGCTCATCACCACTGGCACGCCCAGCCGCCGCGCAAACAGCAGGGCCAGTTGGCTCGCCATCAATCCGGCGCCGACGATGCCGACCTTGGTGACCGGTCGCGCCAGCCACGCCTCCGGCGCGTTCGCGGGTTTCCGTGCCCGCTTCTGGACCAGATCGAACGCGTAGAGCCCGGATCTCAGCTCGGGGCTCAGGAGCAACCTGGCCAGCGCCGCGTCCTCGGCTGCGTATCCCGAGAGTCGGTCGACCGTCCGCGCCGCCGCGATCAGGTCGAGAGCCGCATACGGAGCGGGCGCGGCGCCGGACAGCTTGCGCTCGGCCAGCTCCCGGCCCCGCGTGACGGCGCGGTCCCACGCCTCGCCCCGATCGACCTCCGTGCGCTGCACGAGTGTCTCGCCGCTGACCACACCGGCTGCCCAGCCGAGCGACTCCGCGAGGAACTCGGCACCGTCGAACATCGCGTCGGCAAGACCCATCCGGAACGCCTGCGGGCCCGTGATCAACCGGTTCTGGTTGAGCGGGTTCTCCACGATCAGCGTCACCGCCGCGTCGGCGCCGACGAGGTTGGGCACCAGCCACGCGCCACCCCATCCCGGCACCATCCCGAGGAAGCACTCCGGCAGTCCGATCCCTGCCGCAGCGGCGGAGACCGTGCGGTAGTCGCAGTGCAACGCCAGCTCCAGCGCACCGCCGAGAGCGAGGCCGTTCACGAAGGCGAAGGTGGGCAGCGGCGAGGTGCGCAGCTTGTCGTAGACCGCGTGCCCGATCCGTGCGATCGCCAGCGCCTGCTCCTCGGTGCGAAGCCGTGGCATGAAGCTCAGGTCGGCGCCTGCAGCGAGGATGAACGGCTTGCCGGTGATGGCGAGAGCAACGACGTCCGGCCGACCCTGGGCGGCGTCGATGGCGGCGTTCAGTTCGGCCAGCCCGTGCGGACCGAGCGTATTCGGACGAGTGTGGTCGTGGCCGTTGTCCAGCGTGATCAGAACGGCGGTCCCCGCGCCTCCGGGCAGCTCGACCTCGCGGCTGAGCGCATGGGTGATCACCTCGCCCTCGGCGATGGCGCATGCGTCGGCCAGCAGGCGCTCCAGCTCGGCGTCGTCCATCACCGCCGGCGCTGCCGTCATCGATCGCCCCTACCGGCGTCTGCGTGGTGCGGGTTCTCCCAGATCACCGTGCCGCCCATTCCTAGGCCGACGCACATCGTGGTGATGCCGTACCGGGTTTCGGGGTGGCTGCGGAACGTGCGGGCGAGCTGAATCATCAGCCGGACTCCCGAACTCGCGAGCGGGTGACCGAGAGCGATGGCTCCGCCGTACGGATTGACCCGCGATTCCTCCGGGTCCAGCCCGAAGTGGTCGAGGAAGGCCAGCACCTGGACCGCGAACGCCTCGTTGATCTCGAAGGCGCCGATGTCGCCGATCGTCAACCCGGCCTTCTGCAACGCCTTCTCCGTCGAGGGGATCGGGCCGACACCCATCGTCTCCGGATCGACGCCGGCGAAGGCGAAGGAGACCAGTCGCATGGCCACCGGGAGGCCGAGTTCGGCGGCGACCGGCTCGGCCGCGAGTAGGCATGCTGTGGCGCCGTCGTTCAAACCCGCCGCGTTGCCCGCAGTGACCCGCCCGTGCGGCCGGAACGGAGTCCGCAGTCCGGCCAGCACGTCCGTGGTGGTTCCGGGTCGTGGCGCCTCGTCACGGGTCGCGAGGCCCCAACCGCGTTCCTTGCTCGGCGTCGCGACCGGCACCAACGCCTCCTGGATCACCCCACCCGCGTACGCTTCCGCCACCCGCCGCTGGCTGAGCGCGGCGTACGCATCCGCTCGCGCCCGTGTGATGGCCGGGAACCGGTCATGCAGATTCTCTGCCGTCGCACCCATCACGAGTGCGGACTGGTCGACCAGCCGCTCTGCCACGAATCGCGGGTTCGGGTCGATGCCCTCACCCATCGGGTGGTGGCCCATGTGCTCGACGCCTCCTGCGATGGCGAGGTCGTACGCACCGATCGCGATGCCCGATGCCGTCGTCGTCACCGCCGTCATGGCACCTGCACACATCCGGTCGAGGGCGAACCCGGGCACTGACCGCGGGAGTCCGGCGAGCAGGGCGGCCGACCGACCGATCGTCAGGCCCTGATCGCCTGACTGGGTGGTGGCGGCGATGGCGACTTCGTCGATCCGCTCGGGCGGGAGCTCCGGATGGCGCCTGAGCAACTCCCGGATGCAGCTGACCACCAGGTCGTCTGCGCGGGTCTCGGCGTACATCGAGCCTGCTTTGCCGAACGGGGTGCGGACGCCGTCGACGAAGCCGACGCTGCGGATCTCACCGGGCATGGCGCCATATTACTCACGAGTAACTAGAGCGTGCCCGAGCCCTCAGACGAGCCGAGGGCAGCGGCCAGGGCTGCGACGGTGAGTTCGCGCTGCCATGGCCGCGCTCCAGAGTGGGCAAGGGCGTCGTCGATGGCTGCCTCGGTCAGCGGCTCTGGGGGCCGCCACGCGAGTCGACGGACATGCTCAGGCGTCAGCAGGTTCTCCAGCGGCAGCTGGTGCGCCTCGGCAATGGCGATCAGCTCGCGCCTGGCCGCTGCCAGGCGAGCGGCGGCCGCCGGGTCCTTCGCAGGCCACAGCCGCGCCTGCGGGGGGCCGTCGCTCGGGACGTGCAACGGCGGCAGCTCCCCGTCAGGCAACTCCGCGGTCGCCGCCACCGCGTCCACCCAATCGGCCTCATAGCGCCGAGCTTGCCGGCGGGCGAAAGCCGGCACCTGGCGCAGGGTCGCGCGGCCCGGCTGCGGCTGCGCGGCGAGCTCGGTGATGGCGATATCCGGCAGGATCTTGCCGGGCGCTCGGTCCAGCCGGCGGGCGATCTCGTCGCGGGCCGTCCAGAGCGCGGCCACGTAGGCGAGACCACGACGGGTACGCACCCGGTGGATCCCGGACGTGCGGCGCCACGGGTCAGGCCGCTGTTCGGGCACCGCGCCGGCCCCTGCCGCGAGTGCGGCGAACTCCTGTGCAGCCCACTCGGCCTTGCCGGCGTCGGCCAGTTGCTCGGCCAACCGGTCTCGCAGCGGCACCAGCAACTCGACGTCGAGAGCCGCGTAGGTGAGCCAGTCCGGAGGCAACGGTCGGGTCGACCAGTCCGCCGCCGAGTGCTCCTTCAACAGCCGGACGCCGAACAACTCCTCCAGCATCGTGCCGAGCGCGACTCGCGGGTAGCCCAGCAGCCGCCCGGCGAGTTCGGTGTCGAACAACTCGGTCGGCCGCAGCCCGAGTTCGGCAAGGCAGGGCAGGTCCTGGCTCGCCGCGTGGATCACCCACTCGGCACCCCGCAACGCGTCGACGAGCGTCGCAAGTCCGCCCGGCTGGTCGAACGCGATCGGATCGATCAGGTGGGTGCCGGCACCCTCGCGACGGACCTGCAGCAGATAGGCGCGCTGGGTGTACCGAAAGCCATGCGCCCGCTCGGCGTCGACGGCGATGGGTCCTGTGCCCGCACGGAGCCGGGAGGCCGCGGCGGACAGGGCCTCGGCGGCGTCGACGATCGGTGGGACGCCTTCGGCCGGCTCGGTCAGCAGCTCGGTCTCCCGCTCGGGGCGGGCAGCGTCCAGTGGTGGTTCGGTCAACGTCTCCGAGCGCTTCGATTCGATGGATGCCGCCGAGACGGCATCGGGACGACGCCGGCGGGAAGTGGGGGCAAGCCGGCCGTCGTACAGAGTAATTCAGCCCATGCGGCCAGGTGCTCGGTGAGCCCAGCGCCGTCCTCGAGGACCGGCGTCCAGGAGGCTCGCACCTCGACCTCGGCGCGCGCCGGCTCGTCGGCCATGCCTCCGAACGACTCGCTGGACACGGCGGTCACCGTCCCGCTCGGGGCCACGAACTCAGCGCCGTGAGCGTCGAGCGCGTCGAGCAGCCAGGACCACCCGACCCGAGCCAGCAGCGGATCGGTCACCATCTCCGGATCGACGTCGGCGCGGGCGAACGTCACGCAGCGAAAGGTGCCTTGCCAGGCGGCGTTCCCGGCGGGATCGTGCAGCAGCACCAGGCGCCCGCTGCCGACGTCGTCGCCGTTCACCACCACGTCCGCCGTGATCGCGGCCGAGAACGGCGCGATCCGTTGCGGAGCGGGGATTTCCTCCACGACGAGTTCGGGACGCCACGGCGCGGACGTCAACGCTTCCGCGGCCCGCCGGAACGCATCGGGGGCGGCTGCGGTGTCGGTGCTCGCTGCCACCGGATGAGCGTAGTTCGCCACGGCCCGTCCACGGACTTGCGACGCGCCGCGCGCGCAGCCCGTGCGAGGATTCCCGGGTGTTCGCGCGCGCCGACAAGCTGACCGTGTTCACCGCGGCGTGTCGCGGCGAACACGTCGACCACGCCGTGCCCGTCTGGTTCATGCGGCAGGCGGGGCGCTCGCTGCCCGAGTATCGCAAGGTCCGCGAGGGCGTCGGCATGCTCGAGAGCTGCCAGCGCCCGGAGCTGGTGGCTGAGATCACCCTGCAGCCCGTCTGGCGGTACGGGGTGGACGCGGCGATCTTCTACTCCGACATCATGGTTCCGTTGAAGGCCGCCGGCGTCGACCTCGACATCGTCAGTGGGCGGGGACCCGTGATCGCGCGGCCGGTTCGTACCGCCGCTGACGTCGCCGCGTTGCGCCCCCTCGAGCCTGATCAGCTGGGCATGGTGTCCGAGGCCGTGCGGTTGATCGTGGCCGAGCTAGGCGACATCCCGCTGATCGGCTTCGCGGGTGCGCCGTTCACCCTCGCCAGCTACCTCGTCGAGGGTGGACCGAGCAAGGACTACGCCGCGACCAAGGCGCTGATGGTGGGGGAGCCGGCGGTCTGGGATGCGCTGTGCACCCGGCTCTCGCAGTACTCCGCCGCGTTCCTGCAGGCGCAGATCGAGGCGGGAGTCTCCGCGGTCCAGCTCTTCGATTCCTGGGCGGGGAGTCTGAGCGCGGCCGACTACGCCGCGTACGCGATGCCGCACTCGGCGACGGTGCTGGACGCCGTCGCTGGTGCGGGCGTGCCGCGGATCCACTTCGGCGTCGGCACATCGGAACTGCTCCCGTTGATGGGCAAGGCCGGCGCGGAGGTGGTCGGTGTGGACTGGCGGCTGCCGTTGGCCGACGCCAGCCACCGCCTCGGTGGTCGCCACGCCGTCCAGGGCAACCTGGATCCGGCGCTGCTCGGCGCGCCGTGGCCTGTCGTCGCCGCGCGAGCGCGGGAGGTGCTTCGCTCGGGCGCGCACGCCCCTGGCCACATCTTCAACCTGGGACACGGAGTCCCGCCGGACGCCGACCCCGACGTGCTCGCTCGGCTCGTCGACCTGGTGCATGCCGAGGGTGCCGAACTGCGCGAACTCGAACTGGCGTCTCGATGAGCGTTGCCGTCGTCGGCGGCGGGATCAGCGGGCTGGCCGCTGCGGTGCGGCTGACAGCGGCGGGCGTCCAGGTCACCCTGCTCGAGGCGGGCGGACGATTCGGCGGCAAGCTTCGACCTGTCGACCTCGCCGGACTGACCGCGGACGCCGGCGCAGAGTCGATGCTCGCCCGTCGTCCCGAGGCGTTGGCGCTCGCGACGGACGTGGGGCTGGGTGATCACGTCGTCCACCCGGAGGCGTTGCGACCCGGAGTGCTGGTCGGGGGACGGGTGCACCCGCTGCCGCGTTCAGTCGTCGGTGTTCCCACCGATCCTGGAGATCTGGCGGAACTGCTCGACGCGTCGGCTCTGGCCTTCGCCGCTGCGGAGCCGGTTCGGCCCGCGCCGCCGCTGCCCGATGATGTCGCCATCGGGGAGTACGTCGACGGTCGGCTCGGCGCTCAGGTCACCGACCGGCTGCTCGAACCCATGCTGGGTGGAGTTTACGCCGGCCGCTCGCGGGAGTTGTCGTTCGACGCCGTCGCGCACGAACTGTTCGCGCGCGCTCGACACGGCGGCTCGCTCCTCGCGCATGCTGCTGCGGCCGCACGGCCCGAGGCTGGGCCGGTCTTCGCGGGGCTCAGCGGTGGGATGCACCAGCTCGCCTCCGGTGCCGTGCGCTGGTTGACCGAGCATGGGACCGAGCTGCGGACCGAGGCCACCGTGCGTGGCTTGGTGCCGCGAAGCGGCGACTACCGCCTCACGATCGGTGCCGAGAACCGCCCTGAACAGCTCGACGTCGACGGCGTCGTGGTCGCCGTCCCCGCCACGCCGCTCGCCCGGTTGTTGAGCGCCACCGTCCCGGCGGTGAGCGAGTTCCACCGGCACACGCCGTACGCGTCCGTCGCGGTGATCACCTGGCTGCTCCGCGGGGTGGAGCCGAGCGGGAGCGGTCTGCTCGTCCCTCCGGGGGAATTGCCGTCACTGAAGGCGATGACCTTCTCCTCGCGCAAGTGGGCCTGGGTCGCCGAGTCGATGGCAGGCATCGGCGACGGGCTGCACCTGGTCCGCGGCAGCGTGGGGCGCTGGCCCGATGCGACCGCGCTCCAGGTCGATGACGCCACGCTCAGCAGCGCCGCGTTCGCCGAGGCCCGGACACTGCCCGGCTGGGGAGCCGCCGAACTCGTCGGATCGGCCGTCACGCGATGGGGCGGCTCGCTGCCGCAGTACCGGGTCGGGCACCGCGACCGGGTGGCGGCGCTGCGCGCCGAGCTGAGTCGGAGGCCAACCCTCGCGGTCGCTGGGGCGGCGTACGACGGGGTGGGCATCGCCGCCTGCATCGGCTCGGCGGAACGGGCGGCGGCCCAGGTCATCAGCGGTTTGAGCGGTAGCCCCGCCACCCGCTAGCACCGTGGCATGATCGGCGCCGGGCGCGACCGCCGCCCCGGCTGAGTCGAGAGGACAGCATGAAGGCGCGCGAGATCAACACCACCATCCGCTACACGATGTGGTCGGTGTTCCGTCGCAAGGGCCAACTCGAGTCGGGTCCTCGAGACGCCGCACACGCAGCCCTCCATGCGGTCGAGCGCGCGACCAGGGACAGCGACCTGGTGACCCGCGGCTGGTACGACGTGGCCGGCCTGCGCGCGGACGCCGACCTGATGGTGTGGTGGCACGCCCCGTCGTCGGACACCCTGCAGGACGCCTATCACGCGCTCCGCCGCTCCGACCTCGGTCGGCGACTGGCTCCGGTCTGGTCGGTGATGGCCTTGCATCGGCCGGCGGAGTTCAACAAGGGCCACGTCCCGGCATTCATGGCCGAGGAGGAGGCGCGCGGGTACCTCTGCGTCTATCCGTTCGTGCGCTCGTACGAGTGGTACCTGCTGCCGGACGAGGAGCGCCGCGCGATGCTCGCCGAGCACGGCATGATGGCGCGGCCCTATCCGGACGTCCGGGCCAACACGGTGTCGTCCTTCGCGCTGAACGACTACGAGTGGATCCTTGCCTTCGAGGCGGATGAACTCCACCGGATCGTCGACCTGATGCGTGCCCTCCGGGCCGCGGCAGCCCGTCGGCACACCCGCGAGGAAATCCCCTTCTACACCGGCCGGCGCCGCGAGCTCGAGGAGATCCTTGCACTCTGGTAGACGCCCGCCGAACCGGCGCGAAGACGTCGGTCGACGGGCAGCCGGGCGGCCTCCGTCCGGCGACAGCGGTTCAGGTCAGATCTGGTCGGGCTCCAGCGACAGCGAGACCGAGTTGATGCAGTACCGCAGGTCGGTCGGGGTGTCGTAGCCCTCTCCCTCGAAGACATGTCCGAGGTGGGAGTCGCACGTTGCGCAGCGCACCTCGACCCGGCGCATGAAATGGCTGTTGTCCTCGATGTAGCGGACGCGGTCCTCGGCCAGCGGGGCGAAGAACGACGGCCAACCGCAGTGCGATTCGAACTTCTGAGTGCTGCGGAACAACTCGGTGCCGCAGGCCTTGCAGCGGTACACACCCTTGGTCTTGGTGTCGGTGTACTCCCCGGTGAAGGCCCGCTCGGTGCCGGCCTCCCGCAGGACCTTGTACTCCAGCGGATTCAGCAAGGCGCGCCACTCCGCCTCGGACTTGACGATCTTGCCGACCTGGGCCGCCGGGTTGGGGGTGCTGGACATCTCACTCCTTCGGTCGTCTGGCACTGCCGGACAGCTGAACCGCGCCGGGGCCGGACCTGTTCCAGGCTAGTCACCTAGGCTGACGCCATGCCCGTGCCAGCGGTCGAACTGCAGGTCGGTAAGCGGACGGTAAGGGTCACCAGCCCGGACAAGGTCTACTTCCCCGAAGTGGGCCTGACCAAGCTCGACGTGGTGAGGTACGTCGTTGCGGTTGGCGACGGGATCTTTGCGGCGCTGCGGGACCGGCCGGTCACGATGGAGCGCTGGCCGGGAGGCTACCGGCCGGACGTCCGGCTGAGTACGCGCTCCGACAGCCACGGCGACGCGTTCTATCAGAAGCGTGCGCCGAGCCGGGGCATGCCCGAGTGGGTGGAGACCATGACCGTCACCTTCCCGTCGGGACGGACGGCCGACGAGGTCTGCGTGACTGAACTGGCGACGGTGGCCTGGATGGCGAACCTCGGCACCTTGCGCTACCACCCGTGGCCGGTCACCCGCGCCGACGCGGACAAGGTCGATCAGTTGCGGATCGATCTCGACCCGCAGCCAGGCACGGACTTCTCGGACGCTGCGCGGGCAGCGGGCGAGTTGCGGGCTGTGCTGGAGGACGCGGACCTCGTCGGCTTCCCCAAGACGAGTGGCGGCCGCGGGGTGCACGTGTTCGTGCCGGTTGAGCCCGCGTACGGGTTCGTCGAAGCGCGGCACGCGGTGATCGCTCTGGGCCGAGAACTCGCCCGGAGGATGCCCGACCAGGTGACGGTGAACTGGTGGAAGGAGGAGCGCGGGCAGCGGATCTTCGTCGACTTCAACCAGATGGCGCGCGACCGCACGATCGCCTCGGCGTACTCGATCCGGCCGACTCCGACCGCCGTGGTGTCGGCGCCGCTGACCTGGGACGAGCTGAGCGACGCCGCTCCGGAGGACTTCACGGTCGCCTCGATGCCCGCCCGGTTCGCATCCGTCGGTGACGTCTGGGCGCCGCTCTACGCACTCGCGCCGCGCTCCCTCGATGGGGCCCTGCAGATGTATGCCCGCGACGAGCGAGACCTGGGCACCGGCAAGTACGGGGGTGCTGAGATGCCCTACCCGCCTGACTACCCCAAGATGCCGGGCGAGCCGTCACGGGTTCAGCCGAGCCGCGCGCGGGCCGACAACCCTGATTTCGCCTGAGGTCAGCGGCTGCCGGATCGGCGGTAGCAGGTAAACAGCGCGCCGTCGTCGGCGTACAGCGCGAGGCGCAGGGCGAAGCCGGCTGGTGGGTCGATCCAGCCTCCGCCGGTCGAGCGCAACCCTTCGCCGCCGACGACGACAGGCGCCAGGGTCAGCGAGACCTCGTCGACCAGTCCGTCCGCGTGCAGGTCGCGATGCAACCGCGGCCCGCCCTCGCAGAGGATGCGGCGCAGCCCAGCCCCGGCCAACTGGTCCACCACGGCAGCGAGATCGATCTCGGGCGTCTCGACCTCGACGACCTCGACACCGGCCTCCTGCAGCGGCGCCAACGCCCCCTCGGGCTTTCCGGGCGTCGTCACCAGCAGCACCGGCCCGCCCTCGCCCTCCGCGGGGGTGCCGACAGTGGGGTCGATCCGGCCGCTGGGGGAGATGATCACCAGGGTGGGGAAGGGCGCGAGGCCCTGCTGCACGCGCATCGCCTGCTGCCACGGCTGCAGGTCGATCGCCCGGTAGCCTTCGGCGCGCACCGTCCCGGCGCCGACGAGCACGGCGTCGGCCCAGGCCCGATGGAGCGCGAACACATGGTGGTCGCTCTCGGTGTTGATGGATCCTGACCGACCGTCCGGTCCCTGCACGGAGCCGTCCAGCGACATCACGAAGTTGCTGCGCACCCAGGCTCGGTCCTCCGGAGCCGGGTGTCGGTACAGCTCAGCCAGGTCGGCCTCGCCGAGCGGGCCCGGAGTGCGTCCATCGGCGTCGAGCAGCAGTCGCATCGCGCCATCGTCGCATCAGGCCGAACGTCGGCCAGCGGCGCTGGGTCTGGGTGACCGCACAGAGCCTAGGATCGCGCGGTGACGATCGCGGGCCGCCGTATCACCGGCTACACGACCTGGGTAGGTCGTCGGCTGCGGCGCACCATCGCGCGGACCCGTGGCCTGGCCGGCGAGCCGGACCCTGGCGGCGGCGCGTCGAGTACCGGACGCCGTCCCGCTGACGCCCTCCCGTTCGTCGACACCGATCCGACGCTGCTCCAGTCGTACCGGCAGAGAGCCGCGCTGGTGCTCGAAGTCGGGTCCGACCGACCACGACCGGTGCGGGTCTGGCAGCAGCATCTCGACCATCCTCAGCCGGTCGGGCTCGACGTCGCGGCGGGCCGACTCTGGTGGGGCACGACGTCCTCCGCCCGTCGGAGGAGGCGCTCCGACCGTCGGCGCCGGGACAGCGGTACGTCCGTGCTGGCGTGGGCAGCCAGCAGGCTCGCGCCGACAATCGTCCTGGACGACGGATCGGCCCTCGAGGACGATCGGCTGGACGCGCTCCGCACCCTGCTTCCCGTGCTCGTGCCCGGCGGGGTCTACCTGCTCCAGCTGCCGGGAGCGTCGGAGACGGCCGTGGACGGCGACGGAGCACTTCTCGGGTACCTGCGCACCATTGCCGCGGCGGTCGGCGGTGCTGCCAGCACCTCGCCCTCGGACGAGTTCGTCGCCTACGCAGCGGAGGTGCTGACGGCGGCCGAGTTCGTCCCGTCGGGAGTCATCCTCCGCAAGCGGGCGTTTCCGCAGGCGCGCTACGACGTCCGCTCCGTGCTGGACCTCGCCCTCGAGCCGCACGTTCAGGAGGTGGGGGGGAGCTACCAACGGATCGAGGCGGCTCTGGTCGACGCCGGCAGGCCGATCCGCGACGCCTTCGATCGCCTCTACGGCGACGGCCTGGTCGTGGTTCCGCCGGCAGCCAGTGGCGAACTCCGGCTGCCGCGGGTGAGCGGCAGCGGTCTGGTGACCGTGGGCGGGGCCGTCATCGACGAGACCTTGAACTGCGCGCGGAACCTCCGCCGGGGTTCGGGGCTCTACCAGGTGGTCCGGGAGGCCATCTGGGTCGACGAGGGTCCGATGAACGTGGCGAGCGTCATCACCGCAGTCGAGGGCCACCCCCACGTCTTGCTGAAGCAGACCTGGGACGCCAACTACGGGCACTGGTTGATCGACACGCTGCCCAAGGTGGGCCTGCTGCGGGAGTTCGAGGACCTGTCCCGCTGCATCTACGTGCTCAACACGCAGGCGCCCGCGATGCGGTCGGTGGTCGAACAGTCACTGGCGATGGTCGGGATCGGTCCGGAACAGTTGCTCTACCTGGACCGGAAGACCTACGCCTTCGAGCGGCTGATCGTGTTGGGCACCCTCTCGCGGCACCCGTTCACCAAGTCGCCGTTCGCGATGGAGGTGCTGGCCGGCGCGGCGGCCGACGCGGGCCCGTCGGCGTTCGGCGAGCGGCTGTACGTGACCCGCCGCGCCGCTCGGCGCCGCCGGGTGTTGAACGAGGACGCTGTCATCGAGGTGTTGAGCGCGCACGGCTACCGCTCGGTCGCCCCTGAGGAGCTGCCCGTCCGGGAACAGGCGGCGACGTTTCGCGACGCGCCGTTCGTGGTCGGAGTGATGGGCGCAGCCCTGGCGAATCTCGCGTTCGCGCCGCGCGGCGTCGCCGTGCTGTCGTTGGCCACGCCGGCCATGGAGCACGACTACTTCTACGACATCGTCTGTTTGAAGGGTGGTCGCTATCGCGGCCTGCAAGGCTCAACCGACGATCCGTCGCCGAGCCTCAGTTCCGACTTCGTGGTCGACCTGGACCGGCTGCAGGAGGGCCTCGACTGGCTGCACGGCGGAGAGCGCCGCTGATCTCTGCGGCGGCAGCGCCGGGTGCCGCCTCGCTCGACGGCCCGCTGAGGCAGAATCCCGCTCATGACGAAGAAGTCCGCAGGGCGAGTGGCGCCCGCCTCCCAGCCGCTCTCCGAACTGCTCAGACTGCCGGCGGGGTCGGTCCGCGTCAGCGAGTTGGACGCCGATGCCACCCCCGGCTTCCCCGGCGCCAAGTCCGACGCGGAGTCGCTGACCGAGGCCCTCGCGCCGGAACTGAGCGATCTGCAGGAGCGGCTTTTCGCAGCGGGGCGGGAGGACCCTGGGGCGCGCCGTGTGCTGCTCGTCCTGCAGGGGATGGACACCTCCGGCAAAGGCGGGGTGATCCGGCACGCGATCGGGATGGTGGACCCACAGGGAGTGCGGATCAAGGCGTTCAAGGCGCCGACCAAGACCGAGCGTGCGCACCACTACCTCTGGCGAATCAAGCGCGAGCTGCCGGGCCCCGGCATGATCGGCATCTTCGACCGTTCGCACTACGAGGACGTGTTGGTGGTCCGGGTGAACGCCCTGGTCGAGGAGGCTGTCTGGAGCGCCCGCTACGAGGAGATCAATGCGTGGGAGGCGAAGCTGGCGGCGAGCGGGGTCACCCTGGTCAAGTGCTTCCTGCACATCTCTTCCGACGAGCAGAAGGAGCGGCTGACCGCCCGCCTCGGCGATCCCACCAAACACTGGAAGTACAACCCGGGCGACGTCGACGAGCGGGCGAAGTGGGCCGCGTACGAGGAGGCCTACGCAGCGGTCCTGGAGCGGTGCAGCACCCAGCACGCGCCGTGGCATGTGATCCCGTCGAACCGCAAGTGGTATCGCAACTGGGCGGTCGCCCAGTTGTTGCTGGAGCACCTGCGCGGCCTGGAACTGGGCTGGCCAACGGCCGACTTCGACGTCGAGACCGAGAAGGCCAGGGTCGCGGCCAGCTGACCAACCGCCCCCGCGGGGTCAGGCGCCGACGACGGCCAGGTGCCGCACCGGGGTGAAGTCCTCGGCCGCCACCGGCACCTCGACCGGCACGTCGTCCAGATCGACGAGTTCCATCGCGGCCACCACGTAGCGGATCAGCGCCACCTCGGCGATCTCGGGTTCACCGCCCATCGGCGCCGACACCGCGACCGCGCCGGCCTCGTAGGCCAACTCGGACTGCCGGGTGAAAAGCAGGCCGGGGGCGAGGAACCAGCTCCCGACGGCGATATGGCGGCGGCCCTGCCCGCGCAGCGTGCGGATGGCCTCGGCCGTGGTGGGACCGGAGCCGGTTGCGAACGCCGTCACGCACGGCAGCCGATGGTGGGTCGCCCACTGCCGTGCCCGCCGCGCGACCAGGGCATTGCTGCGTACGTCGCTGCTGCCGGCTGCGGCGAAGACCAATCCGTCGAGTTCGGCGACCCGTCGCGTGCGCAGCGCGTCCCGCAGCCGCCGGTCGATGATCGACAGCAACTGGGCCTCGGGGCCGATCGGTCGCGACGCCGTGACCCGGAGACCGCTGTGCGCGGCCTGGACCTGGGCGAGCAGCGCCGGTACGTCGTCTTGGACGTGGAAGGCGTCGGAGAGCAGCAGCGGCACGAAGACGATCTCGCCGATCCCGCGCGCCGTCAGTTTGTTCACGACCTGGCTGACCGAGGGACTGCCTGGTTCCAGGAAGGCGACATGGATGTCCAGGGCAGGGCGGATGGCAAGCAGGCCCTCCCGGATCTGATGGCTCACCTGAGCCACCCGCGGGTCGTTGCTGCCGCGGCCGAGAAGGACGAGAGAAGGAGCGGTCATCGTGGCTCCCTTTCCGAGTGCGCGTACTGCTGTGGTGAGGGGTGGCCGGCCGTCGGTGTCTCCGGCGACAGGTGGTGGGGTGAATCGGGGGTCGAGGAGGGCAGCGGCGAGGAGCCGGCCATGGCTGCGCCGAGCGTCCAGCCGTCGGTGGGGTCCACGATGATGAAAGCGCCGGTCGCTCGGTGTTCCCGATACGGATCCACCGGCAGCGGGGACGCGAACGTCAGGCGGATCCGACCGATGTCGTTCAACGTCAGCGAGTTCGTCGGCTGCCAACGCGGTGCCGAACCGGGATGGATGTTCAGATCCAGGGTGCCGTCGATGGAGCGGACGATGGCCCGCGTCACCGAGGTGCCGTGCTGCACCAGCACCCGCGCGCCGGGCAGCAGGTCCCGCTCGGTGAGCCAGCAGACGGTGGCGCTGACGTCGCGTACCGGGGCCGGCGGAGCGTCGGTGGCCGCCAGCAGGTCGCCGCGGGAGACATCGACGTTGTTCGACAGGCGCAGCACCACCGACTGGCCGGCGACCGCCAGCTCCAGCGGGCCGTCTGGGGTGTCGATGCCGGCGACGGTTGCGTGCGAGCCGCGGGGCAGCACCACGATCTCCTCGCCCACCCGAACCCGGCCGGACTCGATCTTGCCCGCGTAGCCGCGGTAGTCGCCGTCGACCTGCGGCGCCCGGGTAGCCCAGGGCGCGAGTGCCGCGGACTGCGGGCGTACCACGTGCTGGACAGGGAATCGGAACTCCGAGCCGACCGCGAGCCGGGTGTCGTCGACGTTCTCCAGGTAGCCGAGCACGGTCGGTCCGTCGTACCACGGGGTCTTGTGCGAGCGGGTGACGACGTTGTCGCCCTCGGTGGCCGAGACCGGGATGCAGTGGGTGTCCAGCACGCCGAGGCTTCGCGACAGCAGTGCGAAGTCGGTCGCCACGGCGTTGAAGACGTCCTCGGAGTAGTCGACAAGGTCGATCTTGTTGACCACCAGCACCACGTGCGGCACCCGCAGTAGAGAGGCGACTGCGAGATGGCGGCGGGTCTGCTCGACGACACCGTTGCGGGCATCGACCAGCAGCACGATCACGTCGGCGGTCGAGGAGCCGGTCACCGTGTTGCGGGTGTACTGCACGTGGCCGGGGCAGTCGGCCAGGATGAACTTGCGCACCGGGGTCGCGAAGTAGCGGTACGCGACGTCGATCGTGATGCCCTGTTCCCGCTCGGCCCGCAGCCCGTCGGTGAGCAGCGCCAGGTCGGCGCGGTCAAGGCCCTTGCGGCGGCTGACCTGCTCGACGTGGTCCAGGGTGTCGGTGAGCACCGAGTTGGTGTCGAACAGCAGTCGCCCGACCAGGGTGGACTTGCCGTCGTCCACCGACCCGGCGGTGGCCAGGCGCAACAGCGTCCGGCGTCCGGTCGGGCGGGTCTGGGCAGCCGACGACCGGTACGTGCTGACGGGGCTCATCAGAAGTAGCCTTCCCGCTTGCGGTCTTCCATCGCGGCCTCCGACAGCCGGTCGTCGGCGCGGGTCGCGCCCCGCTCGGTCAGCTGGCTCAGTCCGACCTCGGTGATCACGTCGTTCACGGTGGTGGCATCCGAGAGCACGGCGGCGGTGCAGGACATGTCGCCGACCGTGCGGTAGCGCACCGAACGGACCTCGGTGTCCTCGCCGGCCCGCTGCGGGGTGACCGGGGTGATGGCCACCCACATCCCGTCCCGCAGCGCCACCTCACGCCGATGCGCGTAGTAGATCGAGGGCAGCGCAATCTTCTCGGCCTCGATGTAGTCCCAGACGTCGAGCTCGGTCCAGTTGGACAGCGGGAACACCCGCACGTGCTCGCCGGGCAGGTGTCGGCCGTTGTAGAGCGACCAGAGCTCAGGTCGCTGGTTGCGCGGCTCCCACTGGCCGAACTCGTCGCGCATGCTGAACACGCGCTCCTTGGCCCGCGCGCGCTCCTCGTCCCGACGGCCGCCACCGAAGACCGCGTCGTGCCGTCCGTCGGTGATGGCGTCGAGCAGGGGCACGGTCTGCAGCGGGTTGCGGGTGCCGTCCGGCCGCTCCCGCAGCCGGCCGTCGTCGATGTAGTCCTGCACCGACGCCACCTTCAGGCGCGCGCCGTAGAACTCCACCGCCTCGTCGCGGAACTGCATCACCTCGGGGAAGTTGTGCCCGGTGTCGACGTGCAGCATCGCGAACGGGATCGGCGCCGGCCAGAACGCCTTCGCGGCCAGGTGCAGCATCACGACGGAGTCCTTGCCGCCGGAGAACAGCATCACCGGCGAGGCGAAGGTGGCCGCCACTTCACGGATGATGTGGATCGACTCCGACTCCAGTGCCTGCAGCTCGCTGAGCGGCCGCAGCTCGTCGAGGGCGGTCACGCCAGACTCCTTCCGCTGAGCGACTCGGCCAATTCCTTGAGCTGGGCGGTCGCAGTCGGCAGGTCGACACGCGTCGTGTCGACGACGAGTTCAGCCGCGGACGGCGCCTCGTACGGGTCGTCGACGCCGGTCATCCCGCTCAGCTCACCGCGTCGGGCGCGGGCGTAGAGCCCCTTGACGTCCCGGGTCTCGGCAATCTCGAGCGGAGTGGCGACGTAGACCTCGGCGAACGGCACGCCGTGGGTCGCGTGGTCGCCGCGGACGGCATCTCGCGCTGCGGCGTACGGCGCGATGACCGGCACCAGGACGAGGACACCGTGGCTGGCCAGCAGCCGCGCGACCCAGCCGATGCGGGCCACGTTGACGTCTCGGTCGGCGCGGCTGAATCCGAGCCCCGCGGACAGGTGCGGACGCACCTCGTCCCCGTCGAGGACCTGGACGCGCTCACCGGCCGCTGAGAGTTGGGCGGCAAAGGCGTGCGCGAGAGTCGACTTGCCGGCCGACGGCAGGCCGGTCAGCCAGAGCGTCGCGCCGTGCAGTGACTCCGCATGCGGCGGCCGTGCGGCCTCCAGCGGCGACGGCAGCACGGTCTCGGCGCTCATCGGTGGATCCCGCATTCGGTCTTGGCGAGCCCGGCCCAGCGCCCGGAACGGGCATCCCCGTCCAGCGGCTTGGCGGTGCACGGTTCGCAGCCGATCGAGGCGTACCCCTCTTCGAGCAGCGGGTTCACCATCAGCCCGTTCAGTTCGATGTAGCGGGCCACGTCGTCGTCGCTCCAGCCGGCGATGGGGGACACCTTGATCACCCGGCGGCGGGCGTCCCAGCCCACCAGCGGTGTGTTGGCGCGACCGGCGGAGTCGCTCCGCCGGATCCCGCTGGCCCAGGCCGAATAGGGCTCCAGCGCACGGCTGAGCGGCGCGACCTTGCGCAGCGCGCAGCACTGATCCGGATCACGTGCGAACAGGTCCTTGCCCCAGGCAGTGTCCTGCTCGGCGACGGTCTGCTCCGGCGTGACCGAGATCAGGTTGACGTTGTGCACCAGCTTGACCGCGTCCCGGGTGCCGATGGTCTCCACGAAGTGGTAGCCGGTGTCGAGGAAGATCACGTCGATCCCCGGCGCGACCTGCTCGGCCAGGTGGATCATGACCGTGTCGGCGAGGGACGAGGTGACCACCAGTCCGCCGCCGAATCGCTCGTACGCCCAGCGCATGATCTCCAGCGCGGACGCGCCTTGCAGCTCGCGGTCGGCGTTGGTGGCCAGGTCGGCAAGATCGAGGGTGGTGCTCATCGGCGCTCCCATGACGAGGCCGGTGTTCCGGGAGTCCGGGAGTGACTGCGGGACGCCAGGCCGAGGAATGTCACCGAGAACGCGCGCGCGCAGCTACGGCATTCCCAGCCCACCTCGAGCGGGAAGAGCGTCTCCTCCGCGCAATAGGGGCAGCACAGCACCGCCTGCCGTTCCCCGGAACCGTGACTTCCGCTCGCGTCCGGCCGCCGGACCGGTTCGGCGGCACCCGTCGGCGCGCTCGGCGTGACGTCGTACGCGGTCACGCCAGCACCGATTCCTCGGCTCGGCCGACCCATTGGGCGAACCGCTCGCCGTCCCGACGCTCGTTCAGGTAGTGCTTGGCCAACCGCTCCACGTAGTCGGGCACCTCGTCGGCGGTCACCTTGTGCCCGCGCAGCTTGCGGCCGAAGCCGGCATCCAAACCGAGTCCGCCGCCCAGGTGGACCTGGAAGCCCTCGACCTGCGAGCCGTCCGGGCCGATCACCAGTTGACCCTTCAGACCGATGTCGGCGACCTGGATTCGGGCGCACGAGTTGGGGCACCCGTTGACGTGCACGGTGATCGGAGTGCCCAGCGCGCCGAGCCGACGCTCGAGTTCGTCCACCACGGTGGCCGCTCGCGCCTTGGTCTCCACGATCGCCAGCTTGCAGAACTCGATCCCGGTGCACGCCATCACCGAGCGCCGCCAGGCATCCGGGTCGGCCGAGAGGCCGAGGTCCTTCGCCCCCGCGATCACCGCGTCGACGGCCGCGTCATCCAGGTCGAGCACCAGCAGCTTCTGCATCGGCGTGGTGCGCAGACGGGTCGAGCCGTGCGCCTCGGCCAGGTCCGCGAGTGCGGTCAGGGCCGAGCCGCTGGTCCGGCCGGCGACCGCGGAGAGGCCGACGAAGTGTCGCCCGTCCTTCTGCGCGTGCACGCCGACGTGGTCGCCCGGGCGATCCGGCACCGCCGGCGCGGGGCCGTCGATCAGCGTGCGGTGCAGGTACTGCGTCTCGAGCACCTCACGGAACTTCTCGGTGCCCCAGTCGGCCACCAGGAACTTGATCCGGGCCCGGGTGCGGAGCCGCCGGTACCCGTAGTCGCGGAACAACCCGACGACCCCTGCCCAGACCTCGGCTACCTCCTCGCGCGGCACCCAGGCGCCGAGGCGCTGGGCGAGCATCGGGTTCGTCGAGAGACCACCGCCGACCCAGAGGTCGAAGCCTGGGCCGTGCTCGGGGTGCTCGACCCCGACGAAGGCGATGTCGTTGACCTCCGGCGCGACATCGTGGATCGGATGGCCCGTGATGGCGGTCTTGAACTTGCGCGGCAGGTTCGAGAACTGGCGGTCGCCGATGTAGCGGTCAGCGATCGCGCGAATGGCGGGGGTCGGGTCGATGATCTCGTCCGCCGCGATGCCGGCGACCGGTGAGCCCAGGATCACCCGCGGGCAGTCGCCACACGCCTCGGTGGTGTGCAGGCCGACCGCTTCCAGCCGCCGCCAGATCTCCGGGACGTCTTCGATCCGGATCCAGTGCAGCTGGACGTTCTGCCGATCGGTGAGGTCGGCGACGTCGCGGCCGAACTCGGTGGAGATCCGCCCGATCACCCGCAGCTGTTCGGTCGTCAGCGCGCCGCCGTCTATGCGCACCCGCAGCATGAAGTACTCATCGTCGAGCTCCCACGGCTCCAGAGTCGCGGTCTTGCCGCCGTCGATACCCGGACGCCGCTGGGTGTACAGCCCGTACCAGCGGAACCGGCCGCGCAGGTCGTTCGGGTCGATGGAGGCGAAGCCACGGTGCGCGTAGACGTTTTCGATGCGAGCCCGCACGTTGAGCGGGTTGTCGTCCTTCTTCGATTGCTCGTTGGGATTCAGCGGCTCCCGGTAGCCGAGCGCCCACTGACCCTCACCCCGCCGCCGGCGAGGCCGGGCGGCACCCGCGCTCGGGGCGCGGCGGTTCGCCGCGGCGCTGACATCGGCGCGGCCTGGGGCTGTTTCGGCGGTCATCGTGTCCTCGTGCTCGGGGCGCTGGTCGGCGCTGGTCGGAAAGCCGCCCGCGACGCTGCTGGGCTCGGAGGAGCCGGAGGTCTGGGGGCGCGCGGGCGAGAGCTCAGCAGGCGCGAGCGTGACACATCATCGACTTCGTACGTCCGAAGTCGACAAACCGCCGCGCTGTCAGGCCGGTGCTGCTCGCGGCTGACCACACGGCGACGCGCAGCCGCGACACCGGCACTGGCCGGAGCCGCGCCCAGGAGTTCGCGTGAGTCGTGCGCACAGCGCAACCTTCCGCCGATCTCGCGTGGTGAGCAAATTTGATTCTCAAAAACTGAGAATCCAGTCCGAATGATGAGATTCGGAGCGGGAGCGAGGCTCAGCGGCGCTGGATGTAGCGCCGTCGGAGCCTGCGCCCACGTAGCACGTCGTCGCGCATCGGTCGAGGCCCGGCTTCGGGTGGAGCGTCATGGTCGATACCCGAGAGTCGGGGGTAGACGGTGTCCAGACTGGAGTTGAGCGCGGCGCCGACGAGGACGGCAATCGAGATGATGTAGAGCCAGATCAGCACCGCGATGGGCGCCGCCAGCGGCCCGTAGATCGTGGTGCTGCCGACCGAGAAGCTGAGGATCAGGCGGAGCAGGGCGCTGCCGCCGATCCAGATCAGCAGGGTCAGGGTCGCGCCGGGCAGATCGGCGCGCCAGCGGGTCCGCACCGGCACCGACAGGTGGTAGAGCGTGGTGAGGATGCAGATGGAGCCGAGCAGCACCACGGGCCAGTAGAGAGCACCGAGCCAGCGCAGGTTGTCCGGCAGCGTCTGATCGATGAAGGTCGGGCCGACCAGCACCAGTGGGATCAGCAGAGTCCCGGCGAACAGGAACACCAGGTACAGGGTGAAGGAGAGCAGCCGCGTCTTGACGATTCCGCGACGTCCGGCGAGGCCGTACATGATCGTGATGGTGTCGACGAACACGTTCAGTGCCCGCGAACCCGACCACAGCGCCAGGACGAAACCGATCGAGATCACCTCGAACCGGCCGCCGAAGAGGACGTCGTCGATGGTCGGAGCGATCAGCGAGGTGACGGCATCCAGCGTCAACGCCTGTGCCGCCAGCCCGAGGATGGTCTGCCGAAGGCTGGCCACCGTCTCCACGTTCAGTTCGCGGACGATGAACCCGACCGCGCCGGTCAGCCCGAACATCAGTGGCGGCAGCGACAGGATGGCGAAGAACGCTGCCTCCGCCGCGAGTCCGGTGACCCGGTAGCGGAAGCACGCTGCTCCCATCCGGCTCAGCACCTGCCAGACGGAGTTGAGATGCGGCCGCCCCTGCTTCAAGAGGTCGGCGCCCCTGGACGCAGCTCCCCGGCCGGTGCTCGCGGTCACCGGGCAAGCCTAGGGGAGGAGCGCCTGCAGGCGCCTCGCTCGTGCGCGGCGCGCGACGCGTCGAGGATCGCCGACGGCGGGGCTGGCGCCTATACGTCTGGCGGCCGAAGATATCCATGTAAGCTGCCGAAATCCGAGCGGGGGCTCCGGGACCGCAGAAGGAGATCCTTGTGGGAAAGCCTCAGGTGTCGCCGCTCCGAGCGTTCGGGTGATCCCGTGACGACGCGTCAGCGCGGCCAATTCCGCCCTCAACTGAGCGCATCCACCACGGCATTGGCGCCCGGCACCAGTCTGTCCGGGTGGGCTGCCCTGCTCGGTCAGCCCCGCCCCGAGACGGGGTTCTCCCGGCGGATGGCTCACGTTGGCGCGCTCGTCTCCTACGGCGCCCTGCTCGGCTATCTCGCCTGGAGGATCACCGCCACGCTGCCGGCGGGCGGCTGGAACCGGACGGCGGCCTGGATCCTGATCGCGTTCGAGGCGATCCCCCTGTTCGAGCTCACCATCCGCACGGTCACGCTGTGGAACATCGACACCGGCAGACCCGAGCGGATCACCGAGAAGAAGCCGGGCTTCCGAGCCGCCGTTTTCATCCCGACCTACAACGAACCCGCCGAGGTGATCGCGCCGACGATCGCGGCATCGTGTCGGCTTCAGCCGGAGCACCAGACGTGGGTGCTCGACGACGGGGACCGGCCGTGGGTCGAGGAACTCTGTGCCCAGTACGGCGCCCGCTACGTCCGACGCGAGGTGCACGACCACGCCAAGGCCGGCAACATGAACCACGCGCTGGCCATGATGGCGGCCGAGACGGAGGCCGGCGCTGAGCCGATCGACGTGGTGGCGGTGCTCGACTGCGACCACGTCCCGCTGCCGACCTTCCTCACCGACACTCTGGGCTGGTTCGCCGACCCGAAGCTTGCGCTCGTCCAGGGCCCGCAGTGCTACTACAACGCCGGAGCCTTCGACGACGACGGCGACACCGGCGAGCAGGGCGTCTTCTTCCACGTCTTCATGCCCGGCCGCAACCACGACGGGGCCGGGCCCTTCTGGTGCGGCTCCACCTCGCTGATCCGGGTCGAGGCGCTGCAGCAGGTCGGCGGCATCTCGACGGCGACGATCGTCGAGGACATGCACACGACGCTGGTGCTGATCCGCGCCGGATGGAAGACCGCGTACCACCACCAGGCGCTGGCAGTCGGCCTGGCGCCGGACACGCCGGAGCAGTACCTGCTGCAGCGTCGCCGCTGGGGGATGGGATCGATGCAGGTCCTCACCACCGAGCGGCTGTGGGCGGCCAAGCGCTGGCTGTCGTGGCGGAACTACTACGAGTACCTGAGCGGGACGCTGTGGTGGCTCGAAGGGGTCGCGACCGTCGGAGTCTTCCTGGTCCCGTTGCTGATCCTGGTCAGCGGGGCAGTCACGTCGCGAGCCAACCCGTGGGTGTACGTCGGCGTCTTCCTGGTCGCCTTCCTGCTGCGACTGTGGGGCGCCAAGCGGCTGCTGCGGATGCATGTCGATTGGCGGACGTCGTTCGCCTTGCGGATACTCCGGGTGCCCGTGGGCATCTCCTGCCTGTGGTGGCTGATCACCCGGCGGACGCTGCAGTTCCAGGTCACGCCGAAGTCCGGCGCGGAGGAGCGGCTGCGCGGCCGCGTACCACGCGTCATCTGGTTGCTGGCGGGATTGGTCGCGGCCTCGGCGATGTACTCGATCCTGGGGCTCACCGGACTCGTCCCGTGGCACGCGACGCCGGCGTCGACGGTGGCATCAGGGGTGTGGCTGGTGATCGCGTCGGTGGTGTTGCTCCTCGGCGCACAGCGGATCCAGGCCGTCCAGTACGCGACGACGAGGCGGAACGCCTACCGTGCGCCGGTCAATGCACGTGTCACGATCGCCGGGGTCGACGCCGAGTTGATCGATCTGTCCCTCGGTGGCGCCGCCGTCGTCTGCCCGAAGGGCGCCCTGGATGACGTCAGCGACGTCCAGCTGACCCTGCCGGGCGCCGAGCCTGTCACGATGACCCCGATCAGGATCGTCTCGCGCGACGACTCCACCGAGCGCGTCTCTCTGCGCGTCAACCACGACGACTGGTCGGCGTACAAAACGCTGGCGCTCTGGCTCTTCCACACCCCGTCCGGCGTCGTCGACGGTCTGCCTGACGGCGTGCCGGCAGTGGCGGCGCGAGGCGCGAGGGGCCGGCGCCGCCGCCACGTTCTGGAACGGCAGTACGGCAAGGAGCGATGACGGGGGCGGTCGCCGAAAAGCCCGCGACTGGGCGCGCGTTGCGGGGCAAGGCGCAGGATGGCGCTGCGGGCACCGCTGCGCCGCGCGCATCGAGGAGACCCGGCCGGATCTGGATCTGGTACCTGATCGCCGGTCTCGGTGCGATCGTGATCTTCCAGCTGCTCCCGACCGGGGTGCCGCGCGACGTCCCCTATGTGCTGATCGGGCTCTCCAGCGGGGTCGCGATCCTCGTCGGCGTCCGGGTGCATCAACCGACCCTCCGGGCGCCGTGGATCCTGATGGCGGCCGCGCAGCTCACCTGGTCGTGCGCGGACGCCGCGCTCAGCTGGCATCTGGACGTGCGCGGCCTGGACACCTTCCCCTCGATCGCCGATCCGATCTATCTGCTCGGCTATCCGACCGCGTTTGCCGGGCTCTGGTTGCTCAGCCGCGGTCGCGGTCTGCGGGATGTCGGCGGACTGCTGGACAGCGCCACGGTGACGGCCGGACTCGGCGTGCTCTCCTGGGTGCTGCTGGCCGGCCCGACGTTGAACACGTACAGCGAGTCGGCGCTCGCTGCGACGGTCGCGCTGGCGTACCCGATCGCCGACATCTTCCTGGTCGGATTCCTGATCCGCCTGCTGACGCTGCCGGGTGGCCGAACCCCGTCGTTCTGGTTGCTGTTGGGCGGGGTCTCCGCACTGATCGCCGTCGACTCGCTGGCGACCGCGCTCAGCCTGCTCACCTCGGGTGACACCGCATCCATCGACTTCCTGTGGCTCGCCTCCTACATCCTGTGGGGCACCTCGGCGCTGCATCCGTCGATGACGCGGGTGACCGCACCACCGGATGTGCAGCGGCCCGGCTTCAGCCGGATCCGGCTGGTCGCCCTCGCCGTTGCGGTGCTGATCGCCCCGGGCACTCTCGCCGTGGAGCAGCTGGCTGGCCTGCCGCTCAGCGTGTGGGCCGTGGTGACCGGATCGGTGGTGATGTTCTCCCTGGTCGTCGCTCGGATGTGGCTTGCGCTGTGGCACATGGCGAAGGCGATGCGTGAGCGGGAGGAGATGCAGGACTACCTCGCGCACCAGGCGACGCACGACTCGCTGACCGGCCTGCCCAACCGCGCTCAGGCAATGGGTCTGATCACCGCGGCTCTCAGCCGCGCTCGACGCAGCGGCCAGATCGTCGGCCTGCTCTTCGTCGATCTCGACGGCTTCAAGACCATCAACGACACCCTCGGCCACGGGGCCGGCGACGAGGTGTTGAAGGCGGCGGCCGATCGGATGAAGTCGGCGGTCCGGGCCGGCGACGTGGTCGCCCGGCTCGGCGGGGACGAGTTCGTCGTGCTGCTCGAGCCGATCGACGCGGATGCGTCCGCGCTCGGCGTCGCGGATCGACTCGTCGAGGCGGTGTCCCAGCCGATCCGGCTGGACAGTGGCCGTCTGGTCCGCGTCGGCGCGAGCATCGGGGTGGCCATCAGCCAGGACGCGAACATCGATCCCGAGGCGCTGCTGCACGAGGCAGACATCGCGGTGTACCGGGCCAAGGGCGCCGGCAAGGGCCGCGCAGAGGTGTACGACTCGTCCCTGCGTCAGGAGGTGCAGAGCCGGGCTGAAATCGAGACGAGTCTGGCCGAGGCGATCCGCAACGACGAACTCTCCCTGGTCTATCAGCACATCGTGTCGCTCCAGTTCGGCGGCGTGGAGAGCTGCGAGGCGTTCGTACGCTGGGTCCGGCCCGGGCAGGGCGTGCTCCGGCCCGACGATTTCCTTCCGATCGCCGAACGGTCCGACCTCATTTGCGAGTTGGACGCGTGGGTGTTGCAGCACGCGCTCGCCCAGCTCGCCGAATGGCGCGCCACCGACCATTCCCTCGACCTGTCCATGTCGGTCAACGTCTCCGGTCGCTCGCTCTCCCGCGAGCGGATCCTGGACGACGTCCGGACCGCGCTGGACGCGTCCGGGCTGACGCCGCAGCAGTTGATCATCGAGGTGCCCGAGAAGGCGATCACCGACGACCCGGTGCTGCTGTCCAACCTCGATCAGTTGCGCTGGCTCGGGGTGCGGATCGCCGTCGACGACTTCGGCTCGGGATTCAGCTCGATCTCGCGGCTGGAGCACCTGCCGGTCGACATCGTGAAGATCGACAAGCGGTTCCTCGGCAGCACCGAGGCGTCGGCCGACAAGCTGCTCCGCGTCATCATCCAGGCCGCGCACGCCTTCGGGCGGCCAGTGGTCGCCGAGGGCGTCGAGCTGATGGAACAGTTCGATGTGCTGCTCTCGGTCGGCTGCGAGTCGGCACAGGGCTACTTCTTCGGCCGTCCGGTGTCGGCGGACAAGATCAATCTCAGTCTGGGCCAGCTGACCCGAGGGGCCTGACCAGCACGCCGGTCAGCTGGGCCGGTCAGCCCGTTTCGAGCTTGATGCTGCCGTCGTGAATCCGTGGGAAGACCTGGTCGACGACGGAGGCCGGGACCGGCGGCGACCAGAGGAACCCCTGCGCATAATCGCACCCGATCGTGCGAGCCAGCGCTGCCTGCTCGGTGGTCTCCACGCCCTCGATGGTGACCCTCAGCCCCATCTCTCCCGCCGCTCCGACCAGGGCGCGGATCACCGGGTCCTCGCCCCGCTTGCTCAGCTGCTGGGTGAAGGAGCGGTCGAGCTTGATCCCGTCCACAGGCAGGTTGATCAACTCCTGCAGCGCCGACCAGCCCGACCCGAAGTCATCCAGCCACACTCGGAAGCCGTGGCTGCGGGCGGTCTCGATGGCGTCCCTGCTGCCGAACGCGTCGGACGGACGCGCGGTCTCGGTGACCTCCAGGTCGATCGAGGACGGTGGAACGCCGGAGTCGCTCGCGATCCGGACCAGCGTTCCGACCCAGTCATGCCGGTCCAGGTGCCGGCCGGACAGGTTGACGTTCAGGTGCATGCCCGGCATGGCGTGGCGCCAGCGAGCCAGGTGACCGAGAGCGCGGCGGATCACGGCGAGGTCGAGCTCGACGATCAGGTCGCCCCTCTCCGCCGTCGGGATGAAGGTGTCGGGGCCGCGGAGCTGACCGCTTGGATGCTGCCAGCGGGCCAGGGCCTCCAGGCCGATCACGTCGCCGGATCGAAGATCGATGACGGGCTGAAACCAGGGGATGATCTCGCCGTCGTGAACCGCCTGCGCCACGGCTGCCGTCTCGGTTTCGAAGGTCGCCCGCGCCGGCGCGAGCTGACGGGCGAGGCCGAGATGGTCGGTGATCAACTCGCCGACGCGCCGCAGCATCTCGAGCCGCTCGTCGGTGATCGGCGTCGGCTCGGGATCCCCAGCCTGGAGCAGGCCCAGCACGGTGCCGTCGGTGCCGATCAGGCGCATACCGAGATAGCAGCCGGTGGCCGTCGCAGCCACGACCGTTGGCAAGGAACCGGCGAGCGGATCGGCGGTCAGATCGGCTACGGCCAGCAGCCGACGCTGGGACCCCAGCAGCCGGGCGGCGAGTCGATCGAAGAGCGGCTGCCGACCCGCCACGAGGCCGGCCGCCGTGCTCGAGAGCATGTGCGCCTGCGAGGAGGAAACCTCGTACACGAACGCGTCCCGACAACCGAGGACGTGGGCGGCGAAATTGACCAGCCGGCGCAGTGCCGCGGCGTCGCTGCCGGGTGCGTCCGCGGCCGTCGCCAGGTTCTCATCGACCTCCACCCGCGACTCCATAGCCGAACGCTACACAACGCTCAGCCGGGAGCGAGCGAATACGTCCGACAGTCACAATTTTTAGACGGCGCGCTGGCGGTAGGGTCCTGTCTGGCCGCCGACCGGCGACCCGCTCCCGACCCAAGGACCCAGCGATGACGCGCGTGTTCAACTTCAGCGCCGGCCCGGCAACCCTGCCCGAGGACGTCCTCCGGCACGCCGCAGACGAGCTTCTGGACTGGCACGGTTCGGGTCAGTCGGTGATGGAGATGAGCCATCGCGGCAAGGAGTTCATCTCGATCGCCGAGGCTGCTGAGAGTGACCTACGGTCGCTGCTGGGTATCCCAGACGGCTACCAGGTGCTGTTCCTGCAGGGTGGCGCATCGCTGCAGTTCGAGATGTTGCCGATGAATCTGCTGCGCGGCCGCTCCCGCGCCGACTACGTCAACACCGGCGAGTGGTCGAAGAAGGCGATCAAGGCCGCCGCTGGCTTCTGCGAGGTGAACGTCGTCGCCAGCGCTCAGGATCGAGGGTTCAGCTACGTCCCGGCCGAGAGCGGCTGGCAGCGGAGTTCCGATGCGGCCTACCTGCACTACACCGCCAACGAGACGATCGGTGGCGTCGAGTTCGGCTGGGTGCCCGCGGCTGGCGACGTACCGCTGGTCTGCGACATGTCGTCCTCGATTCTGTCCAGGCCGGTCGACGTGGGCGCGCACGGGGTCATCTATGCCGGCGCGCAGAAGAACATCGGCCCGGCGGGGCTCACGATCGTGATCATTCGCGACGACCTGGTCGGAGTGGGTGTGCCGCGGCCGTCGGCCATGCTCGACTACGCGACCCACGCCGCCAGCGGATCGATGTACAACACTCCGCCGACCTTTGCGATCTACATCGCGGGCTTGGTGTTCAGCAAGCTGCTGGCATCGGGTGGGCTGCCGGCTGCGGAGGAACGCAACATCAAGAAGGCGGCCGTGCTGTACGACTTCCTCGACGCGAGCAGCTTCTACGCCAACCCGGTGGCGCTCCCGGATCGCTCCCGGATGAATGTGCCGTTCACGCTGGCGGAGCCGGCCCTGGACGCCGACTTCCTCGCCGGAGCCAAGCAGCACGGGCTGGTGCAACTCAAGGGTCACCGCTCGGTCGGCGGGATGAGGGCGTCCCTCTACAACGCGATGCCGATCGAAGGCGTTCGGGCTCTGGTGGACTACATGGCCGACTTCGAGGCGGAGCGGGGCTGACGCCGTGACGGACAAGTGGCGCGTCAAGGTCTACAACCACATCTCGGCGAGTGGGCTGCAGCGGCTGCCCTGGGACCGCTTCGCAGTGTCGGCCGAGGTGACTGACCCGGACGCGATCCTGGTCCGGTCTGCGGACCTGCACAGCGTGGAGATCCCTGCGTCGGTGCTGGCGATCGGGCGCGCCGGATCGGGTACCAACAACATCCCCGTCGCCGCCATGTCTGCGCGCGGCGTCCCCGTCTTCAACGCGCCGGGCGCGAACGCCAACGCGGTGAAGGAACTCGTGCTGGCCGGGATGCTGCTGGCAGCCCGCAATCTGGCCGGGGCGCTGCGCCATGCCGAGGGTCTGGACGCGGGCGCCGAGGACCTGGAGAGGCAGGTCGAGGCGGGAAAGAAGCAGTTCGCCGGCTACGAGTTGGCGGGCCACACCCTCGGCGTGGTCGGGCTCGGCAAGATCGGGTGCCTGGTGGCCGACTCGGCGATCAAGCTCGGGATGGACGTGGTCGGCTACGACCCGGAGATCACCGTCGACTCAGCCTGGAGCCTGCCGGCGACCGTTCGCAAAGCGGACAATCTGGGTGCAGTTCTCCGGGCGAGCAACTTCCTCACCCTGCACGTGCCGTTGGTGGACGCCACCCGCGGGATGGTGGGCGCGTCGGCGCTGGCCCAGCTGCCGCGCGGGGCAGTGCTGCTGAACTTCTCACGCGGCGGCGTGGTCGACGATGCCGCCGCGCTCGAGGCGCTGGGGGAGGGACAGCTCGGTGCGTACGTGAGCGACTTTCCGGAGCCCACGCTGCTCGGCCACCCCGGGGTCGTCCTGTTGCCGCACCTAGGCGCTTCCACGCGGGAAGCCGAGGAGAACTGTGCGGCGATGGTCGCCGACCAGATCCGCGACTACGTGCTGGACGGAAACATCCGCAACGCGGTCAACTTCCCCGACGTCACGATGGCCCGTGAGTCGAAGTGGCGGCTCGCCATCGCCAACGCCAACGTGCCCAACATGGTCGGCGGCATCTCGCACGAGATGGCCGCGGCCGGGCTGAACATCGCCACGATGACCAACAAGTCCCGGCGCGATCTCGCCTACACGCTCGTCGACGTCGACAGCGATGTACCGCCTGAGGTCATTGCCGCGATCGCCGCGATCGACGGAGTGCTCAAGGTCCGCTATCTCCCTGCCCACTGACCTCGGCGTTCACCGGCAGGTGACGGTGACTCCATTCACGTCGTGGACACCCGGCCCGAGCTGGCCGCACCGCTCCGCTTGCGCGTAGAGGCTCGCCGCCAGCACAGCACCGGCGAAGATGCCGGTGAGCGTGACGACGGTGCCGACAACGACGCCGACCAGTGCCGGCGCGTTGCGGTAGCCGGCGCGTCTGGATCGCCGAAGGGCTATGGCACTGATCACGACTCCGGGCACCGAGGTCACAAAAGCCAGCACGAGACCGACGAGACCCAGCACGCGGCCGGGATCCCCGGCACGTTCCTGGGCGGCGACAGGCTCACGACTGGGGTCCTGCACGGGCACGAGACGATCTTCAGAGGGGCTCTGGATCTCATCGCTACGTTCCGGCGTGGATGCCGTCAACGCATACTCCTGTCGTTCCGGAATGGTCACGAGAACCGCGTGGTGCCATCCGCGGGCTGCGATCGTAGCCCAGGCACTCTTGAGTATGACCCGCCAATCTCGAATATTGTGCGGTCGCGTTGAAATTGG
>JBGAIX010000009.1:0-150219 GCA_044225235.1 Propionibacteriaceae bacterium
GGGGTGCAGCACAAGTACCGCGAGACGCTGCTGCTGTTCCCGCGACAGGGCCAGACCTGCCACACCTACTGCGCGTACTGCTTCCGGTGGGCCCAGTTCGTCGGCGTCCCCGAGATCAAGATCGCCACGGATGCCCACACCAGCGCCGACCTCGTCGGGTACCTGGGCGATCACCCCGAGGTGACCGACGTGCTGCTCACCGGGGGCGACCCGATGATCATGTCGGCCGAGACGTTGCGACGGGTCGTCGAGCCGCTGTTGGATCCGCGGCTGGAGAGCATCCGATCGATCCGCATCGGCACCAAGGCCTTCACCTACTGGCCGGGCCGGTTCACCGACGATCCGGACGCAGACGAGCTGATGCGGCTGTTCGAGCGCATCCGCGGCGCCGGGAAACACCTCGCGCTGATGGCCCATGTCACCCACCCGCGAGAGCTGGAGCCGGAGCCGGTGCACCGGGCGTTCCGGCGGGTCCGCGCGGCGGGCGCGGTGATCCGCACCCAGGCGCCGCTGCTCCGGGGCATCAACGACGACGCGGACGTGTGGCGGCGCATGTGGCAGCACACGGTCGAGCTGGACGCCGTGCCGTACTACATGTTCGTCGAGCGCGACACCGGGCCGCGGCAGTTCTTCGAGGTGCCGCTCGGTCGAGCCTGGGAGATCTACCGGCAGGCGATCGCGTCGGTGTCCGGCCTGGCCCGGACCGCGCGCGGGCCGTCGATGTCGGCGACCGCCGGCAAGGTCGTGATCGACAGCGTCGCCACTATCGGCGGGAGGCAGGCGTTCGCGTTGCGCTACCTGCAGGCCCGCGACCCGGAGCTGGTAGGGCGCACGTTCTTCGCCGACTACGACCCGAGCGCGGTGTGGCTCAGCGACCTGCGGCCGCTCGCCGCAACGGACGCACCGCTGCTCGATCCTGACTCGGGGAGAGGAACCACCGCATGACCGGTCCCGTTGTGCTGGGGATCTCCGCGCACTACCACGACGCCGCCGCAGCGCTGCTGGTCGACGGGAAGCTGGTGGCGGCGTCGCACGAGGAGCGGCACAGCCGCTACAAGCAGGACCCGGCCCTCCCCCTGCAGGCAATCCGGGACTGCCTCGACCAGGCGCGGCTGCGGCTCACCGACCTGGACTGCGTCGCCTACTACGAGGACCCGGTCAAGAAGCTGGACCGGCAGCTGTGGTCGGCCCTGCCCGATCTGCCGGACCGCAGCCCGGCCGCGCTCTTCCGCCTCGACGCGCACCGCCCCCGCCGTGAGATCGCTGACCTGCTGGGCTGGGACGGGCCGATCGAGGTGGTCGACCACCACCTCTCCCACGCGGCCAGCGCCTACTACTTCTCCGGGTTCACCGAGAGCGCGGTGCTCACCGTCGACGCGGTCGGCGAGTGGGCGACGACGAGTTGGGGGCACGGCGTCGGAGCGTCGCTGTCGCTGTACGAGCAGCTCGACTTCCCCCATTCGGTCGGCCTGCTCTACAGCGCGCTGACCGGGTACCTCGGCTTCGAGGTGAATGAGGGCGAGTACAAGGTGATGGGCCTCGCCCCGTACGGGACGCCCCGCTTCGTCGACCGGCTGTGGAGTCTCGCCGAGCTCACCGACGATGGCCTGTTCCGGCTGCGGACGGAATGGTTCGACTTTGCCGACCCGCGCGGCATGCTCGGCGACGCCTTCGCCGACCTCATCGGCGTCGCGCCACGCCCGCCCGAGAGCGACATCGAGGCGGTGCACTGCGACCTCGCGGCCAGCATCCAGGTGCTCACCGAGGAGGTGCTGCTGGGGATGGTGGACCGGGCGCACCGACAGACCGGTGCCGAGAACCTGTGCATGGCGGGCGGGGTGGCGCTCAACGTGGTCGCCGTGCGGCGCATCCGCACCACCGGACCGTTCGCCGATCTGTTCGTCCAGCCCGCGTCCGGTGACGCCGGCGGCAGCCTGGGGTGCGCTGCCGTCGCTCACCAGCGGCTCACCGGCGAGCGTCCGGCGCCGGACCGGCAACGCAGCGCCCTGCTCGGCTCGGCGCCGGATACCCAAGAGATCGCCCGGCTGATCGCCGCGTACCCCGGCGACCACGCCCTCGACTACCGCGGGGATGAAGCGGGCCTGCTGTCGGCGGTCGCCACGCGTCTGGCCGACGGGAAGATCGTCGGCTGGTACCACGGGCGGGAGGAGTTCGGACCCCGCGCGCTGGGGTCGCGTTCCATCCTGGCCGACCCTCGGGGCGACGACACCCGTGACCGGATCAACGCCTCGGTGAAGCTGCGCGAGTCGTTCCGGCCGTTTGCGCCCGCCGTGCTGGCCGAGCACGCTGCCGAGCACTTCGAGCTCGGCCACGCGTCGCCGTTCATGCTGGAGACGTGTGCGGTGGTGTCTCCGCTGCACCTCCCAGCGATCACCCACGTGGACAACTCCGCCCGGGTGCAGACCGTCACCGAGGACGTCAACCCCCGCTTCTACCGTCTGATTCGTGCCTTCGCGGACCTCACTGACTGCCCGCTGCTGCTGAACACGTCGTTCAACCTGCGGGGGGAGCCGATCGTGCACACCCCGGTCGACGCCCTGCTGTGCTTCCTGCGCTCCGACATCGACACGCTGGTGCTGGAGGACTTCATCCTCGACCGCGCGAACCTGCCGGAATCCTGGCTCTCCTGGTTCCACGGCACTCGCCCGATCAGCCGGGCCCGGCCGAGCGTGAACACCTACACACTGCTCTGACTCCGGCCCGCCCTCTGCTCAGCTGAGGCGCTCGAGCGAGAGTGGCGCCTCGGCGACCGCGCAGACCTGGAATCCCTCGGCGCGGCCTCCTTGCGGCACCACAACCGGACGGCGTCCTCAGGGTGCGCGGCGAGCCACGCGGCCTCCTCGACGGAGAAGACCCGCGCGATGCTGCTCGGATCGAGGCGAACAGCCGGCTCGATGTCGACACCGACCGCCGCAGGTGCGACTGCCGCGGCCACGGCGCCGCGGGCGTGGGCCAGACTGACACGCAGCTCGGGGAACGCCGCGAGTCGGGGCGGGCCGTGATCGCCGCCGCACGCGCCGCACCGTTGAACGACGTCGAGGACATGACTCGGGAGGCCAGCGCGCTCACCGCAGATCCGCACCAGCAGGTGTGCGGCTCGGAAGCTGTCCCGGTCCTCCGCGCGGTGGAAACGTCGCGCTCGCCGTTCCTCGCTCTCGGTCAGCCGGTGCATTGCCGCCGAGGGGTGGGTGAGGACGTCCGACGTCAGCCCCCACAGGGCGATCCCGGCGCGTGCTGAGTGCTTCATCCTCTGCTCCCGCTCGAGCGTGGGCGCATGGTCCGATCGGCGTCGAGCCTGCGGCAGCGCCCGAGCGTCATCGGCGTATCTCGGCGGACAGCCCGCACCGCCTCCTACGGCAGGACGATGTTGAAGCTTGGGTCTCCAGGCTGCAACACCCCAAGCAGCAATGTCAGCTGCGTCGCGTCGCCCTCGATCGTCAGGCCGGCGGCGCGGGCACCCTCCAGATCCTGCCCCGCGAGAAGCGGAAGTGCCTGCCTCGGCACGGTCAGGGTCACGGCGACGGGCTTGTCGCTGCCCTCAACGTGGGTGAGGACGCCATTGTGCAGCGTCATCCGGTAGGACGTTACATGGTCGGGGAGGTTCCAGCCGATGGCGAGGTCGAGGTCCCATGCCTCCGGCCCGTTGACCTGGATCGCGAGCGCATCGAACAGCATCTCGGGGCTCAGGTGCGCGAGGAGATCCGGTGCGCTGGTGACGGTCGGCGTCCCGAAGTTTCCCGACCGCAGTTCGGTCGCGCCGGAGAGGTAGAAGCAGCGCCAGGTCCCGTTCTCCGAGCCGTAGCCCAACTGCTCGAACACGTCGGCCAACAACGCCCTGCCGTCGACGTGCCCGGCCTCGGCGAACACCACGTGATCCAGCAACTCCGCCGCCCAGCGCAGGTCGCCCTCCTTGAAGGCCGACCGGGCCAGCGCGACGACGGCGTCGGCACCACCCATCGCGGCGACGTACCGCTTCGCCTTCTCCTCGGGCGTGTGCTGCCAGAGCCGGGCGGGATTCCCGTCGAACCAGCCGAGGTACCGCTGGTAGATGGCCTTGACGTTGTGGCTCACCGAGCCGTAGTAGCCGTGGGTACTCCAGGTCTGTTGCAGAGCCGGCGGCAGCTCGATCATCTCGGCGATCTCTGGCCCGGTGAAGCCCTGATTCAGCAGCCGCAACGTCTGGTCATGCAGATAGCCGTAAAGGTCACGTTGGCTCGACAGGAAATCCACAATCCGGTCCGTGCCCCACGTGGGCCAGTGGTGAGAGGCGAAGACCACGTCGGACTTCGTGCCGAAGAGCTCGATCGCCTCGGTGAGGTAATGCGCCCAGATGTGCGGATCGCGGACCAACGCGCCACGCAGCGTGAGCAGATTGTGCAACGTGTGGGTGGCGTTCTCCGCCATGCACAGAGCGCGCTTGTCGGGGAAGTAGAAGTGCATCTCGGCGGGGGCCTCGGTGCCCGGTGCCATCTGGAAGACGATCCGGACGCCGTCGATGACATGCTCCTCACCGGTGCTGCCGATGGACAGCGTCGGGTCCAGCAAGCTGACCGTGCCGGTGGAGGTGGTCTGTCCCAGACCGGCACCGAGTCCGCCCGTGATCGAGCGCTCCAGTGCTGCTCCGTACATGTAGCCCGCCCGGCGCGCCATGGCCGTACCCGCGTAGACGTTCTCGGCGATCGCATGCTCCACGAACCCGTCGGGCGCGATGATCTGAACCCGACCGGCGTCGACCTCTTCCTGCGACGTCACTCCCTTCACGCCGCCGAAGTGGTCGATGTGGCTGTGGCTGTGGATGACCGCCACCACCACACGATCACCCCGGTGCTCGCGATACAGGTTCAGGGCAGCCGCGGCCGTCTCGGTCGAGATCAGTGGGTCGATCACGATCACCCCGGTCTCGCCCTCGATGAAGCTGATGTTGGAGAGGTCGTAGCCGCGGACCTGGTAGATCCCGTCGACGACCTCGTACAAGCCTTGCTTCGCGACCAGGGTCGACTGTCGCCACAGGCTCGGGTTCACGCTGGCGGGAGCATCGCCAGTCAGGAAGTCGGTGTACGAGCCGTTGTCCCACACCACCGCGCCATCTGCGCCCCGGATCACCGACTGGCCCACAGCGATCAGTCCACGATCCGCGTCGTCGAAGTCGGCCCGGTCGTGGAACGGCATCTCACTCGACGACGAATTGATCATGACGGTGTCCCTCCGGCTCGGCATCGGCTCGAGGCTCATCGTCACACCCGAGCGTCGGACCCAGATCACCGCCCTTGGCATCCCTCAGGTCGAGAACGGGCGGCGCGGTTCGTCCGACTGCGGTCGCACTCACTGTTGCCCGCAGTGTCGCGCAGCCGTACTGTCGTCACGAGTGATCGGCGCATCGGGGGATGGCGGCTACCTCGAGGAGCGATGTCGTGACATCTGACCGTTCGGCAACCATCCCGCCTGGCTGGGTCGGGGGATTCGCGGAGTCCAATCCGGCCTTCGCCTACCCCGATCCGAACCTCAGCTCCCTGCCGCTGCTGGAAAACATGGCCAACATCGACCTGCTCGAGCGTCAGCAGGCCGTGCTGTGGCCGGAGTTCAGTTGGGAGACAGTGCCGGGCGAGCCCGACTCGCGCTGCTACCAGATGTTCGCGCCTGACATCTCCCGGATCGGATACACCGACACGGGACGGGTGTACTCGATCATCTGTCCACAGCAAGGTGCCTGCTCCCCCGCGTTGGGTTGCCTGAACGTCGAGGTCTCGGTCACCGGGCAACGCGGCTGGGTCGATGAGACGACCCGCGAGTTGGCGGCGGACATGACCGTTGAGGGCAAGATCTGGTTCACCCCAAGTGCCACGCAGAGCCCCCTGGTCCGGGTGCTGTGGGCGCTGTTCGCGGATAGCAACCTGCCCTTCCCGTCCCGGAAGGCCAACGCGATCAGGGTGGCGACCCACCTGTACGGCGATCCGAACCAGCCGATCTTCCCGGTGCGCAGCGGGCCGAGTTCGCTGTTCCCGATCCCGGACTTCGCGTTGCACCCCGAGGCTTGGGCGGTGGCGAACGTGGAGGTGCAGATCGGTCCGATCGCCAGTACTGGCCACGCCGCGGTCGACGACTTCAACCAGCTGGTGATGGACGGTTTCAATGCGGCGTCGGGAAACCTCCTGCAGCCGGGCAATCTGCTCTCCTGGAACGTCTACTTCACCGATCCGGCCCTGGTGGATCGGCAGGAGTGGCGCGACCATGCCGAGAAGTGGCGGGAGTCCATCGACGCCGACCACGGCAGCCCGGACGGCCCGGGTACCTCGCCGCGCTACTTCAGTGGCGACCCGTTCGAGCCGGGCGAGGAACTGCTGCAGGAAGAGATCGACAGGATCATTGCCTGGCTGAAGACCCACCTCGGCACTCTCTGATTCGCCGGCTTCAGCGCTAGCGTGGCCAGGGCAGGCCTGACGGACTTCAAGCCCGACCGGGACGCGGCGAGCGCGGGGGCGTGATGGTGAAGGTGGCTGGCAACCTTGATTTCCTGAACCGACCGTCGCGCGTTCCCTCGGCCGCGTTTTCCCCGCAGAATGTCCGTGCCTCGCGAAGGCGATGGGTCCGCGTGTTGGCAGCCGGCCTCGTGTGCAGCGTCGCCGCTGCCTGTTCCAGCCCCCTCCGTGACGAGGCGACACCGAAGAGCGCGGCACCGCTGTCGGCCATCGAACGCGACTATTGGCCCACAGCAGGGTGGCGGACAGCAGCACCCGAACAGCAGGGAATGGACCCCGTGAAGCTGGACGGTCTGAACACGGTCGTCCCGAACTTCTATCCGCAGGTGCGCAGCCTTCTCCTGATCCGCCACGGCTACGTCGTGTACGAGCAGTACTGGCAAGGCTTCACCGCGAGCGACGGCCACAACAGCTTCTCGGTGACGAAGAGCTTCGTCTCCGCGCTCGTCGGCATCGCGCTCCGGGAGCGGCACCTGGAAAGCCTGGACCAAACCGTCGAGGAGCTACTCGACGACCATCTCCCGCCCAACGCAGATCCACGTGTGCGCGCGGCAACAGTCGAGCAGCTGTTGACCATGACCGCGGGACTTGCTGGCGACGACTCCTCGACGGGCGGGGACGACACGATCTGGGATCGGACGGAGAACAGCCGCGACTGGACCCGGTACACCCTGGGTCGGCACTTGCAGAGCAACCCTGGCGAACGCTTCGCCTACAGCAACGCCACCGCGCACCTGCTGTCGGCGATTGTGGCCGACAGTACCGGCGAGTCAACCCTGTCCTTCGCCCGTACGGAGCTCTTCGCTCCGCTCGGCATCATCACCGACGATGCGCCCGAGCTGACGATCAGCCACTGGCCTAGGACCAAGGCCGAGCTCGACGCATTCGAGAAGGCACGGGTCGTCTGGCCCAGAGACCCCCAGGGCTACCACTTCGGGAGCGGCTCTTTGAAGCTGCCCGCGCGCGACCTCGCCAAGCTCGGATATCTATACCTCAATAGCGGTAGTTGGGACGGCCGGCAGGTGGTGCCCGCCGACTACGTCCGCGCCTCCACCCAGCCGCACAGCGACCCGGGGATGCAGGGGAAGTACGGCTACCTGTGGTGGGTCGACGACGACTACGGCTACGACGCCTATCACGCGCAGGGGTACGGCGGACAAGTCATCTACGTCATCCCCAAGCTGGACCTGGTCGTCGTCAGCACGAGCGATCCCGACCACGAGCGCAGTGACGCCGGAAACCTGGTCTGGTCGATGATCGTCCCCGCCGTCGGCCGCTAGGTGTAGGAGCGCAGGACGTTGGTGATGCCGAGGTCGAGTCTGGCAGCGGGTGGCTGGTTCCCGACGGCGGTGTGGGGCCGATGGTAGTTGTAGTGGACGTTCCAGACGGCGATGGCTTGGGCGCGGGCGGCTTCTGAGGCGAAGGGGCGGGCGTAGAGCAGTTCCTCGGCCAAGATCCGCTGGTATCTCTCCACCTTGCCGTTGTGCTGGGGGGTGAACGGCCTGGTCCGTTGGTGTCGGGCGGCGTGGCCGGTGGCCCTGCTGAAGGCATTTGAGCGGTAGCAGGAGCCGTTGTCGGTGACGATCCGGGTGATCATGGTGATGCCGTGCGCGGCGAACCAGGCCCGGGCGCGGGCCCAGAACCCGACAGCGGTGCGGCCGGTCTCATCGGGCAGGGCCTCGGTGTAGGCCAGCCGGGAGAAGCCGTCGATCGCTGAGTGTAGGTAGACGTAGCCGGCACGGACACCCGTGGCCTTGGCGGCGGTCTTGGCGCGGTCGGCTGACCGAGCCTGGTCGCTGTTGCGGCCGTGGCTGCGCCACCCGCCGCCGTCAGGGATCCGGCCGACCTTCTTCACGTCGAGGTGGATCATGTGGCCGCGGTAGCGGGCGGTGATCGTGCCCGGGGCTCGGAGCGGTTGCCCGTCGGTGTCGAGCCAGCGTCGCCGGTTCAGCCCTAGCCGGACCAGCCACCGGCCCACCGTCGCGGTGCAGACCCGATGCCCCCGGTCGGTCAGCTCGGCCGCGATCAGCCGGGCTGACCACTTCTTGTCCCGGCGCAGCCGTTCGATCTCAGCGACCAGGTCCGGATGCAGCGTGGTCGGCCGCCGCCGCGGCGCCGACGACCGCTCCAGCAGGCCCGCCTCGCCCTCGCGGCGGTAGCGGTTCACCCACTTCGACAGGCACTGCCGACTGACGCCGGCCTCGGCCGCGACATGAGCGATCGGACGGTACTGGCAGCGCTGCACCAGCCGGAGCCGACCAGAAGGGGTCAACGGAGCATTACGGTGGGACATGAGGCAGGTCTCCTAGCAGGACGAGTTGGTCGCACTTCTCATCCTCCGCCAGGGGCCTGCCTCCTCAGCCCTACCCCAGCGTCACCAACCTCATGAACCGCAACAGCTAGGTCGCCAAACGCTGGTTCGCTCGTGCTCGGCGCGGTGAACCGGGCGCCGGCCACGGTGATCGGGTGCCTGCCCGGTACTGCTGTCGTCCCTCCAGTGCCCGCAGCCAGAGCAGGGTCGTTGTTATCCTCGACCGAGCACATTCGGGAGCGAGATGGACGGGCACGAGCGACTGCGTCTGCGCGTACTCGGCGACCTGACGGCCACCCGGGATGGTGTGGGCGTCGACCTCGGCGGTCGCCGACAACGTGCTGTGCTCGCGGCGCTCATCGTGGTGCATGGGCAGGCTGTCTCCTCTGAGCGGCTGATCGACTGCGTCTGGGGTGACCATCCCCCGGCCGACGGCACGGCGGCAATTCAGGCCTACATCAGCCACCTGCGCCGCCGTCTTGAACCCGATGCCGGTGCCCGCCAGCGGGGCGGGGTGATCGCCAGTTCAGGCGCCGGCTACACCCTCCGTCTCCCTCGCGAGTCGGTGGATGCGTACCGCTTCGAACAGGCGGTCGACAGCGCGGCGGCGCTGGAACCGCGAGACGCCGTCCGCGCCCTCGACGACGCCCTTGCGCTCTGGCGGGGCGCTCCATACGGGGAGTACGCCGGCCAACCCTGGGTCGAGGCCGAGAGCGTCCGCCTGACCGAGCTGCGCGCGGTGGCTCGCGAGCGCCGCCTCGAGGCGCGCCTGCAGCTGGGCGAAGCGGCGCTGCTCGTCGGGGAATTCGAGGCACTGATTGCCGAGGATCCGCTGCGTGAGGAGCGCTGGCGGCTGTTGGCGCTGGCGCTGTACCGCGCGCACCGACAAGCCGACGCACTCGCCGCGCTGCGGCGTGCCCGGGCCACCTTGGCTGACGAGCTGGGCATCGACCCCGGACCGGCGCTGCGGGCGCTGGAGGCGGACCTGCTCGCCCAGTCACCCGCGCTGGACGCACCAATCCCGTCCCCGCGACCTGTCGTCGCGGTCCGGGACGGCGCGGCAGCCGCTGAGGCCGAGCCCTCCACGGCCGCCGCGACCGTGAAAACACGCGAACCCGCCTCTGACCTCGTCGAGCGCGGCCAGGAGACGACCGCGCTCCGTCGAGCCGTGGACGAGGTCAACACCGGCACGTCTGGCTGCGTGCTCGTCGAGGGACCTGCGGGCATCGGCAAGAGTCGGCTGCTGGTCGAGGCCACTCGCCTCGCCACCGGTAGCGGCGCGAGGGTGATGTCCGCCCGCGGCAGCCAGCTGGAGCAGTCCTTCGGCTTCGGCGCCGTCCGTCAGCTCTTCGAGCCCGCCCTCGCCGGGCCCGAGAGCAACGCACTCCTTCAGGGGGCGGCCGCACGCGCGTCCGGCGTCTTCGACGCCATCGCCGACGATGGCCCCGGGGAGCAGGGCGGTTTCGCGGTGCTGCACGGGCTGTACTGGCTGACCGTCAACCTCGCCGCGTCGGGACCGCTGGTCCTCGTCGTCGATGACGTGCAGTGGTGCGACAGTGCGTCGCTGCGCTACCTCGCCTACCTGGTCAAGCGGCTGGACGCGCTGCCCGTGCTCGTCGTGCTCGGGTTGCGGACGGGCGAGGCTCTCGCCGAGGACGCCTTGCTCTCCGAGATCGCGCTGGACCCAGCGACCATCGTGCTTCGGCCATCCCCACTGTCGGCCGACGCGGCGCGAGGACTGGTGCGCGAGCGGCTGGGCGAAGCGGCCGACGCGTTCGTCGACACGTGCCACCGGATGACCTCGGGCAACCCCCTGCTGCTGCGCCAGCTGCTGCGTGCGTTGGAGGACGCGGGCATCAGTCCCGACGTGTCGCACGTCGACACGGTGCGCGCGGTGGGATCGCGGGCAGTGTCCGCGCTGGTCACGATGCGGCTTCGGCGACTGCCGACCGAGGCCGTCGCGGCTGCCCGGGCGGTCGCCGTGCTCGGCGACACCGCGGACCTGCCGACCGTCGCCGCCCTCGCCGGGCGACCCGAGGCCGAGGTGGCTGCCGCGCTCGACGCCCTGAGCCGGCGGGAGATCCTCAGCAACGACGACCTCTGTTTCGTCCACCCGCTGATCCGCGAAGCGGTATACGGCGACCTGCCGGCCGGCGAGCGAGCGCTGGACCACGAGCGGGCGGCTGGCATCCTGCACCGGCGGGGCGCGCCGGTCGAGCAGGTGGCCGCCCATCTGCTGCGCTCCCCTCGACGCGGCAGTGCTGACGCCGTCGAGGTGTTGCGCACCGCCGCACGGACCGCGCTCGCGCGCGGTGCCGCTGAGCCGGCGCTGCTGATGCTCCGACGTGCGCTGGCCGAACCGCCGTCGCAGGATGAACGTCCGGCGCTGCTCGACGAACTCGGCGAGGTCGAGGTGTCGGTCGAGGGTCGCGCTGCCGTCGAGCACCTCACCGAGGCCTACGGGTTGCTGCAGGACGCCTGCGAGCGCGCGCGTATCGCGGTCATCATCGCGCGCACGCACGCGTTCGTGTCCCCGCCCGGCGTAGCCACGGCGTTCGCCCGTGAGGCCGCCGA
Organism: Propionibacteriaceae bacterium; assembly: GCA_044225235.1. GTDB lineage: Bacteria > Actinomycetota > Actinomycetes > Propionibacteriales > Propionibacteriaceae > Microlunatus. Next base: position 11,383 of record JBGAIX010000009.1, read on the forward strand.
CGCGTTGCCCGCCGACCTCGATGACGCGCGACAGGGACTGATCGCGCTGCTGCGATTGACCGGGTACATGCATGGCCTGCCCGAATCCTCGTATCGGTCCGGCCCGGCGCCGGAGGTCTCCGGCGATGGCGACGGCGCGCGGATGCTCGCTGCCACGCTGAGCTACGAGCTGCTGCGCGTCGGCAAGGACCGCGAGCGAGCAGTGGCGCTGGCCCGGTTCGCGCTGGCCGGTGACCGGCTGGTCGCGGTGGACACAGGTCTGCTGTGGGTGGTCGGCGCGGTCGTGTTGTTGCTCGCCGACGAAGACATCGGCGACTTCTGGGACCGGGTGCTGGCCCGCGCGTACGCGACGGGTGGCATGTTCGCCGCGTTGTCGGTCAACCTGTGGCGCGGGTTCACCGAGTGGCGGTACGGCCAGCTCGACGACGCGCTGCAGTCGCTCACCGACGCCGTCGAGCAGCATCGGATGTGGGGCTCCTCAGAGGTGACGGTGACGTACAGCGCCGCATTCACCCTCGGCGTGCACGTCGACCGCGGAGACCTGGACGCTGGCGAGGCTGCCTTGGCCGAGGCGCGCACACTCCCGTGGGTCGGCGACGGCGGTCGGCTGATGCGGGACAGTGCCGCGCGGCTGCACCTTGCGGCCGGGCGGGCTGAGGAGGCGCTGGCCGAGCTGACCGCCCCGATCCCCGCCGGCGACGTGACGAACCCGGCCTGGGCGCCGTGGCGAGGGCTGAAGGCGCAGGCGCTAGCCGGCTTGGGTCGGCGGGACGAGGCGCTCGTGCTCGCCGACGAGGAGGTGACCCTGTTGCGGCAGTGGGGTGCGCCGACGGCGCTCGGTATCTCACTCCGGATCCGCGGAGAAATCGGAGGGAGTGCGGGCGTCGCCGATCTGCGGGAGGCGGTGGCCCTTCTCAGCGAGACTCGCGCCTCGTTGGATGCCGCCCGCGCCAGAGTTGCTCTCGCCCGCGCACCCGGAATCGCGGACGCCGAAGCAGTCCCCTTGCTCCAGGCGGCGCTGACGGAGGCCCGTGCCTGCGGTGCGCGAAGCGTGGCCGCCGACGCCGCCGCGGAGTTGGCCCAGCGGGGCCACGCCGAAGCCGAGGCAGGTGGTGGCCCAACCAGGTTGACCCGTCGACAGCGGCGCGTTTCCGAGCTGACTGCGGCCGGGCTCACCGCGGAGGAGGTCGCGCAGCGACTGTTTCTCACGCCGGGCACGGTCCTCGCGGCGCTGGAGGCGACTCGGAGCGCGGCACGATGACCCGGACCGCGGCCCATGCGCCGGCACACGCGTTCGCGACGGACCGATTCAAGTCAGGCTCAAGTCGACCCTGGCAAGCTGGGCCGCCCCGACCCGGAGGACGCCGATGAGCACCCACCTGGCCGCTGCCGGGGCTGGAGCGAACCCCGCCGAGGCGCTGCGCGGCCTCTGCGGCGGCGCTGTGCACCTGCCCGGAGACGCCGTTTTCGACGAGGCGCGGATGCCGTGGAACCTCGCTGTCGACGCGCGTCCGGCGGCGGTCGCGTATCCGGCTTTCGCCTCCGAGGTCGCGGAGGTCGTCCGTACCGCCGCGTCGGTCGGACTACGGGTCGCGCCCCAGGGGACCGGGCACGGCGCGCCCCCGCTGGCGGGCCGGTTGGAGGACGCCGTCCTGTTGCGGACGTCGGCGATGACCGAGCTGCACGTGGATGCCGAGCGGCGGACGGCGCGGGTGGGTGCAGGTGTGCGCTGGGGCGAGGTGATCGAGCGCGCCGGGGCGCTAGGCCTTGCGGCCCGGCACACCAGCAGCCCCAGTGTCGGTGTCGTCGGCTCCTCGCTCGGTGGTGGACTGAGCTGGTACGCCCGGGCGGCCGGTCTTCAGTGCAGCGCGCTCACGGCCGTCGAGCTGGTGCTGGCCGACGGCACGTTCGTGCGCGCCACGGACACCGACCACGACACCTTGCTGTGGGCCGCCCGCGGCGGCGCCGGCGGCTTCGGCGTCGTGACCGCACTCGAGTTTGACCTGCTGCCCATCACCCGCGTGTATGCCGGCATGTTCGCCTGGGACTGGAAACACGCCGAGCGTGTACTGAGCACCTGGAGCGCGTGGTGCGCTGATGCGCCCGAGACCGCGACCAGCATGGCCCGGCTGTTCCAGGCCCCGGATGCGTCGTGGATACCCGCCGATGTCCGCGGCCGCCGCCTGGTCATCGTCGACGCGGTCGTGCTCGGGGAGTCCGACCGGGCGGAGGAGCTACTCGCTCCGCTGCGGTCGCTGAAGCCCGAGATCTCCACCTTTGCCGACGTGCCGCCCACGGCGATCGCCCGGCTCCAACTCGACCCGGAGGACCCCACGGCCGTCTACGCCCACAGCGTGCTGGTGTCCGACCTGCCTGCGCGAGCGGTCGAGGCCTTGGTCGCCGCCGCGGGACCGGGTTCAGGCTCGGAGCTGTTGTTCGTCGAGATCCGCCAGCTGGGCGGCGCCCTCTCCCGACCCGCCGCCCGCGCCGGAGCGCTCGACCGGATGGACGGCGGCTTCCTGGTCCTGGGGGTGGGCGCGGACACCGGGGAGGGCTGGGCGGCGGTCCGCGAGGATGCGCATCGCGCCGTCGGGTCCTTGGATCCGTGGGTGAGTCCGGCGATGTACCTGCTGATGACCGACGCCGAGGTCGACGCCCGTCGGGGCTGGCCCGAGGTCTCGTGGCGGCGCCTGTCCGCGTTGCGGGAATCGGTCGATCCGCACGGCCTGTTCCTGCCACCGCACCGCGCGTCCGAGCGGTGATGCGTCGCGGCTGACGGTCTCAAGTCAGTCGCAGGGTCCGCTCAAGGTGCCCGGGCCACCGTTGGGGTCATCACCAGATCCCACGACCCGGAGGAATCATGACCCTGCTCGCACCGCTGCCCGACCTCGCAGCAATCGATACCCCGTTCTTCGAGCTGGACGCCTACACCACGGGCGCGCTGGCCCTCCCAGGAGAAGCCGCGTACGACGCCCTCGTCTCCCCGTGGAACCTCGCCATCCCGGTCCGACCCGCTGCCGTGCTGGCCGCCGAGTCCGCCCAGGACGTGGTCGAGGCGGTCCGGTTCGCGCATCGACACGGCCTGCGCGTCACGCCTCAGGCCACCGGGCACGGCCCGATGGCCGAGCTCACCCGAGACCTGCTCGTCGTCACCAAAGGTCTCGACGAATGCGTCGTGCATCCCGAGGGCTGGGCGCGGGTGGGGGCCGGGGTGAAGTGGATCCGCGTCGTCGAGGCGGCCGCCCCCTACGGCCTTGCTCCGCTGTCGGGCTCGATCACCGACGTCGGCATCGTCGGCTACACCACCGGAGGCGGCCTGGGGCCGATGGCCCGCACCTACGGGCTGGCGATCGACAAGGTGCGCGCCATCGAGGTCGTCACCGGCGACGGTGTGCTGCGCCGCGTCACCCCGACCGTGCACCCCGAGCTGTTCTACGGGCTGCGCGGCGGCAAGGGCATGCTCGGCATCGTCACGGCCATCGAGTTCGACCTGGTGCACCAACCGACGTTCTACGGCGGTTCGCTGTGGTTCGACGGTGTGCACGCCGCGACCGTGCTCGAGCGGTGGCGGGTCTGGTCCCAGGAGCTGCCCGAGCTCGCTACCACCTCGATCGCACTGTTCCAGTTGCCCGCCATGCCGGGAGTGCCGCCGATGCTGGCCGAGCGGATGTCCCTCTCGGTGCGCTACGTCTGGACCGGCGACGCCGACGAGGGCGAGCGGCGGTTCGCGGAAATCCGCGCAGCCGCGCCGATTCTGCTCGACGACGTCGCGCTCAAGCCCTACACCGCCATCGACTCCGTACACACCGACCCGCTGGACCCGACGCCGGCGTACGAGGCGGCCTCCGTCCTCACCGACTTCCCGGCCGAGGCGCTGGACGCGTTCCTGGCGGCGACGGGCCCGGACTCAGGCTCGCCGCAGGTGCTGGTGGAACTGCGGCAGCTGGGCGGTGCGTTCCATCGCGGCGGTGAGCACGAGAGCGCGTTCTCCTCACGCGATGCCGCGTGGTCACTTCTCGTTGTCGGGATCGCCGAGGTGCCCGGCGTGGAGGAGCACGCTGCCTCGATCCTCCGGGCCATGGAGCCCTGGACCGGTGGACACCGGCTGCCGAACTTCACCTTCACCCCGGAGGAGTACGTCGACGCCTACGACGAGCAGGCGCTGAGGCGGCTCCGCGCGGCGGTCCGCGCCTACGACCCGGACGGGGTGATGGCGATCGGCCGCACCATCACAGCGTGACGGCCGGCTACTCGGTGTCGGAATTGCGTTGCCAGGAGGCGGTGGCGGCGCCCCAGGGCAGCACTCTGGTGTCGGCTGGGGGCGCGGCCAGGTCGGTTCGGCGGTCTGTCTCCGGGTCGATCGTGAACCACCCGTTCTCATCGCGGCCGACGAGCAGGGTGCCTTCGGGCGACCATGCCTCGGGGGAGGCGTGTCGCGCCACCGGGTGGGCGTCTGAGCCGTCCGAGCGGGCAACCCAGATGTCGGTGAGGATCGTGCCGTTCGGGGAGTTGACCTCGTACCCGGTGACGTAGGCGAGGTGGCGCCCGTCGGGGGAGACCAGCGGTCCGGATCCGTCACGGATCAGGGTGTGCCGGCGAACCTCGGGGACGGTGACCACGTCGATGGTGGCGGGGTTCCACGGCTCCCCGGGCGCGGCGCCGCCGACGCCCTCGTTGACCAGGACCGACGCTCCGTCCAGGCCCCACACCACACTCAGCCCGAACGCGGAGTTCGCGGACAGCACGACCCAGCCCTCCCGGGACGCTCCACTGCCGGGGAACCCGTGGGTGAGGTCACCGGCGGGGACGAGCACTATCGCGGGGTGGGGGCCCTCCACCGGGTCCACGACATGGCTGTCGACCACTGTCAGCCAGCGGCCATCGGGGGACCAGCCCAGCACCTCGTACTGGTGGTCGGTCTGGATGGTCCGACCGGAGGTTGCGTCGATGATGAGTGACGACCCGGTACCACCGCAGCCACCGATGCCACAGGAATTGCGCTTGATGAGGAGCTGCCGGCCGCTGGGCGACCACTGTATGGATTGGGGGACCAATCCAACATCGGCGAGATCAAAGACACGCTCCTGCCCGGTCCCCGGCTCCACGATCACCAGACCACACGTCGACTGGCACACGCCGTTGACCGCTCCCCCGGCAGGGATCGCGCTGCGGATATAGGCGAGTCTGGTGCCGTCCGGTGACCACGCCGGTGCGTACTCGTTCGCCTCGGGGGTCGAGGTCAGCCGCCGTGACGGAGTCGTTCCGGACCCGAGGAGGTAGAGGTCGCTGCTGCCGCCGGAACCGGCACCCACGACAGCGACCGTCCCGTTGGCGCCGGGCGGGAGTGACCCCAGAACCGGCTCGCCGCCCGCCCCAGGCCCCTCAAGCTGTGCGGCGGAGGGCGCCGACGTCCCGGCGGGAAGCATGGTGACCGCGATGACGCCGAGCGCCACAGTGAGCGCCACTGCGACGACGATGCCGCGACGACGGTAGGCGCGGTGCCACGCCTCGTCGATCAGCGCAACGATGCGTGTCCGGATCCTGTTGTGGGGCGGCCGATCGCGACCGGTAGCGCTCGGCGGATCAGGTGGCAGGGGAACGGGGCGCGGCGGGTCCTGAGATGGCCGGGTTGGAGCAGAGACGGACATCGTTGCCTCCCACATTCAATGAAGCTATTGTGAATAGCACCATGTTGCCTGTCAAGATCGATCCTCAGGACCCGACCGACCTCTTTGAACAGGTCGCGGCGCAGATCAGACGCGCCATCGCCGAGGGGGAAGCCAAGCCCGGGGAGCGGCTGCCACCCGCCAAAGACCTCGCCGCCGTCCTCGGGGTCAACACCAACACCGTCTTGCGCGCACTTCGGCTTCTGCGCGACCAGGGGATCCTCGAGTTCCGCCGAGGGCGTGGGGTCTCGGTTACCGCGACGCCCGAGCGCGGTGCCGTCGCGCATCGGGCACGAGAACTGCTCTCCTTCGCGCGTCAGCACGGGTACACGGTCGACGAGGTCATCGAGATGCTGCGCGCCTGAGCTCACGGGTGTCGCTCAGGTCGGCAGGTGAGGAGGAGACATGACGCGAACGGCACCACTGCCGACAGCGCCCGGAACCGTCGCTCTACCGTCGCGTCAGCGGCATCGCTCCGGTGTCGCATGCTTCGCCGCGATCGCCTCCATCGGGGCTCTTTCCGGGTGCAGCCATGGCCTGACCGGCGATGACCTTGCCCCGGCACCCAACGAGACGACCGTCGCGTCCGCTCCGGCCGCGACGACCTCGCCGCCGCCGGTGGGGTTCACCAGACATCTGGACTGCGGACCCGAGGTCCGCGCCGGCAGCGACGAGACGGTGGACGGCGGCGGGCCCATTCGCATCCGACACCGCGAGTGGGCATGGCAACCCTCGGGGAGGATGTCGGACCCGCGACTCGAGGGCACGTACCTTCTCACCTACGACAGCGATGACTACCGCGATCCGGCCGGCATCAGCGTCGGCGCCGGAACGTGGCGGATCGAGAACAGCGACGGAGCCTGGCAGGGTTCGTTCACCAATCTCCAGTACCCCGACAGCACCACCGTCCAGGCCCCACACCACACTCAGCCCGAACGGTGAGTTCGCGGACAGCACGGCCCAGCCCTCCCGGGACGCTCCGCTGCCGGGGAACCCGTGGGTGAGGTCACCGGCGGGGACGAGCACTATCGCGGAGCGGGGGCCCTCCACCGGGTCCACGAGATGGCTGTCGACGACTGTCAGCCAGCGGCCGTCGGGCGACCAGCCCAGCACCTCGTACTGGTGGTCGGTCTGGATGGTCCGACCGGAGGTCGCGTCGATGACGAGTGACGACCCGGTACCACCGCAGCCGCCGATGCCACAGGAATTGCGCTTGACGAGGAGCTGCCGGCCGCTGGGCGACCACTTGATGGATTGGGGGACCAATCCAACATCGGCGAGATCAAAGACACGCTCTTGCTCGGTCGGCGGCTCCACGACCACCAGATCACACGTCGACTGGCACACGCCGTTGACCGCTCCTCCGGCAGGGATCGCGCTGCGGATAAAGGCGAGTCTGGTGCCGTCCGGTGACCACGCCGGGGCGTACTCGTTCGCCTCGGGGGTCGAGGTCAGCCGCCGTGACGGAGTCGTTCCGGACCCGAGGAGGTAGAGGTCGCTGCTGCCGCCGGAACCGGCACCGACGACAGCGACCGTCCCGTTGGCGCCGGGCGGGAGTAACCCCAGAACCGGCTCGCCGCCCTCCCCAGGCCCCTCGAGCTGTGCGGCGGAGGGCGCCGACGTCCCGGCGGGAAGCATGGTGACCGCGATGACGCCGAGCGCCACGGTGAGCGCCACTGCGACGACGATGCCGCGACGGCGGTAGGCGCGGTGCCACGCCTCGTCGATCAGCGCAACGATGCGTGTCCGGATCATGTTGTGGGGCGGCCGAGCGCGACCGGTAGCGCTCGGCGGAGCAGGTGGCAGGGGAACGGGGCGCGGCGGGTCCTGAGATGGCCGGGTTGGAGCAGAGACCGACATCGTTGCCTCCCACATTCAATGAAGCTATTATGAGTAGCACCATGTTGCCTGTCAAGATCGATCCTCAGGACCCGACCGACCTCTTTGAACAGGTCGCGGCGCAGATCAGGCGCGCCATCGCCGAGGGGGAAGCCAAGCCCGGGGAGCGGCTGCCGCCCGCCAAAGACCTCGCCGCCGTCCTCGGGGTCAACACCAACACCGTCTTGCGCGCACTTCGGCTTCTGCGCGACCAGGGGCTCCTCGAGTTCCGCCGTGGGCGTGGGGTCTCGGTCGCCGCGACGCCCGAGCGCGGTGCCGTCGCACATCGGGCACGAGAACTGCTCTCCTTCGCGCGCCAGCACGGGTACACGGTCGACGAGGTCATCGAGATGCTGCGCGCCTGAGCTAGCGGTGTCGTTCCGGAGGGCAGGGTGAGGAGGAGACATGACGCGAACGGCACCACTGCCGACAGCGCCCGGAACCGTCGCTCTACCGTCGCGTCAGCGGCATCGCTGCGGTGCCGCATGCTTCGCTGCGATCGCCTCCTTCGGGGCTCTCTCCGGCTGCAGCAATGGCCCGACCGGCGATGACCTTGCCCCGGCACCCAACGAGACGACCGTCGCGTCCGCTCCGGCCGCGACGACCTCGCCGCCGCCGGTGGGGTTCACCGCACATCTGGACTGCGGACCCGAGGTCCGCGCCGGCAGCGACGAGACGGTGGCCGGCGGCGGGCCCATTCGCATCCGACACCGGGAGTGGGCATGGCAACCCTCGGGGAGGATGTCGGACCCGCGACTCGAGGGCACGTACTTCCTCACCTACGACAGCGATGACTACCGCGATCCGGCCGGCATCAGCGTCGGCGCCGGAACGTGGCGGATCGAGAACAGCGACGGAGCCTGGCAGGGTTCGTTCACCAATCTCCAGTACCCCGACAGCACCACCGTCGTGTCGACCCCCTTGTTCGGTGAGGGCGGCTACGAGGGTCTGACCGCGCTGTGGGAGTCGACCTCCCACGAGCCGTCAATGTGCGCCTGGTACGTGCGCGGAATCATCATCAAAGGTGACCTTCCCCCGGCACCGCAACCCTTCAGTGGGCGCTGACGCGCCTCGCCCGCGTCTCCGATGGCACGCCTAGCCGTGAACGTCAGAAGGTGTCTCTGATCAGTCAGGATGGGGGTGGGCCTAGCTAATCGCCGAAGATTTCGGGTTTCTGGTGTCGAGTTCACCGTATTCCGAAGGTGGACGGGGTAGCGCCAACTGCGCGGGCATGCAGATGATCATTCGCCGCGGTCAGCGTTCTCGCGGTTTCAGCACTGCCGCATCAGCACGGGGACCCAGTGGTGGGGCGGTCGTGCCTCGAACGACGAGTTTGGGCCGAGCGTCTTGTTGATGGGTTTGCGGTCGGAGCGGTCCAACCGGTCGATGAGGGAGCCGATCGCGACCTTCGCCATTCGGGGATTTTCTGTCGGACTGAGGTGAGGTCGATGTTGGCGATGCGTCCGAGCCGCGCGTCGTCGTAGCCGATCAGAGACAGGTCTTGAGGAACGCGGATGCCGGCGCGGAGGAGTGTGTCGAGGGCACCGAGTGCGCAGAGGTCGTTGGCTGCGATGAGCGCCGTCGGCAGGCCTTCGTCGATCAACCAGCGGGCTGCGTCGGCGCCGTCGTCTTCGTCGTAGCCGCCGGCCATGACGCGAATGTCGCCGCTGAGCCCGTGTCCGGTCATTGCGCCGCGGTAGCCGTGCAGCAGTGGTCGGCGCCTGGGTTGTCGCCGCCGTCGACCCTTGACAAACAGAAGAGGTTATATAAGTATTACTGTCGTGCTACAAACTTCTCTTCTACCTAGAATCCGCAGCCTCGAAGAGGCCCTCGCATCAGTCGTCTTGGCGCTGCACGACCTCGCCGCAAGTCTCGAAGAGGACGGCGGCTTGGAGGCTTCGACTGCCGAGCCAGCCTCGCTCGTTAACCTGCCCAGAACAGAGGCGATCGAAGCAGTCTTGGACCAGGTCGCTTCTCCCGTAGCGCCCGTAGCGATATGGAAGTTGCTTCATAGCGGCGGCCGCGACGATCCAAAGATGGAGGTCCAGGTCACGACCTACGACTTGTGGCGGCGCGGCCGCATCGACAAGGTGGGCCGTGGCCTCTACGTGGCCAAGCAGCATCGCCCCGACGAACTCCCCGCGGTCAGTTGGGTTGAGCAGTGAACCGGTCTCTGTACGGGCGTGACGAGTTCGAATGGGATGAGCTTCGAACCGCAGCCATCGACTTCCTGCGCGAACGAGCGCGCATGGAGCGGACGACCAGCTACACCGAGCTGAACACCGTTCTCGCTCGACGGACCGGCCACCAACCCTTCGACTTCTCCACAGATCGAGACCGGGCCGCCATGGGTCAACTCCTCGGCGAGTGCACCAAGGCGACTTACGGCGAACTCGGAGTGGTGTCTCCGGACTCGCCGGGGCGGTTCACTCCGCTTGTACGCGTATTTTAGCTAGTCAGCGGGTGCTTGGTGGGGTGGGCCTAAGTGGACTTGAACCACTGACCTCTGCCTTATCAGGGCAGCGCTCTAACCGACTGAGCTATAGGCCCGGGAGCTCGCACCCGGGGTTGGGCGCGAGGAGAAAGGCTAGCCGATGCCCCGACGCGGGCTCAACTCGGCCAGCCGTCGGGATCAGTCCTCGGCGAGGGTCACCTCCAGGCCGCCCAGCATGGTGGCCGCGAGGTTGTAGAGGAACGACCCAAGCGTCGCCAGCGCAGTGAAGATCAAGACGTCGACGACCGCGATCAGCGAGGTCACACCCATCACCTTCTGGGTGTTCACGTACTCCTGCAGGCGGAACGGCGTGGTGTCGCCGGGACGGGACACAACGGCCCGCACCAACTCGTTCACCGAGTCGAACAGCTGCGAGGTGCTGAGCACCGTCCACACCGCGTACACCGCGACGACGAGCATGATCCCGGCGGCGATCGAGAACAGGAACGACGTCTTCATCACAGACCACGGATCTAGCCGCGACAGCCGAAGCCGTGCCTTGCGGGTCCGCCGCGCGCTTCCCACCTTGGGCCGCGGGACCGGCGGCTCGGTCAGCGGGCCCGGTGCCGCGCCACCAACCGCAGCGCCGGCGGCCAGGCCACCGACGGGAGGCAGCGGCGTGGTCGCCGGACCGCCGTCCAGCCGTGCACCCGCGTCGTACGACGACGGAGCGAATGGGGATGGCGCGAAGGGCGACACGGGGGCGGGCTCGGTGAACCGCTCGACAGCCGGCGCCTCAGACGTCTCCGCAGTGGTCGCCTCCGCGGTGCTTGCCTCCGCAGCGACCGCGGCCGCAGCGGCGGGCGTGACCGCATAGGGGCTGGCCAGGACAGCCTCGGCAGCCGCCGAGCCGGCCTCGTCCGCGCCGGTGCCGTTGTGCTGAGCGCCAGCGGCACCCGCAGGACGGAGCTTCCCGGTGAGACCGCTCGCCCGTTGGGACAACTTGTCGAGCTTCAACCGCTCGCGCAGCGGCACGCGCGGCGCGCGCGGCTGCGGCGGATCCCAGACCGGGACGGTCGGCCGCCCGGCAGCCGACTCGTCGCCAGCGGGTCCCTGCGCTGGCGAATCGGCGTCGGTCGACTCGCTCGCGTCAGGGTGGACGCGATCAGCTGATGCCGCGCTGGCCGCCGACTGGGACCTGTCCGATGCGCTTGCGGCCACCGTGCGATCACCAGGGAGCACCGTTCCGTTGGCGGCGGCGGACCCGTTCACCGGGCTCGACCCGTTCGTCGGGGCGCTGCCGTTGACAGGCGCCGACCCGCCGTCCGTGTGGTCCTCGCCGCGCGCGACGCCTTCCGCCGGGCCGGCCGACTCGGCCTCCACCGCGTCGTCGACCTCAGGTGCTGCAGCCTTAGCTTCACTCATCACTCTTGTCCTCCTGGGACCCTTCGGTGTCCCGTCCGGCCGGGGACGCTCCCGAGTCGGACTCTGCCGCAGAATCCGCCGACACCGGACCCTCGTCCGCGGCGCCCGGCGCTAGGTCCGGCCCCGCGGCGGAATCCTCCGCCAGCTCTGCGACGTCTGCAGTTGTCTCAGGGTTCAGGGCGATGATCGCAACGGCATCGCCGTCAGCCACCCCTACGAACTTCACACCCATCGTGTCACGTCCCTTGACCGGAACCTCGGCGACAGCGCTGCGCGTGACCTGACTGCTTGCCTTGATGGCAATGACCTCGTCATTCTCCGACACAACCAGCCCGCCGACCAAAGAGCCGCGGTCCTCGTTGAGCTTCATCGCCTTGATACCCAAGCCGCCGCGGCCTTGCTGGCGGTACTCCGAGACTGCTGTCCGCTTCGCGAAACCACCGTCGGTGACCGTGAAGACGAACCGTTCGTGCTCGGCCGTGCCCGCCGGAATCACCGACATCGAGAGCAACTCGTCACCGGTCCGGAACTTCATCCCGGTGACACCTGACGTGGCGCGGCCCATCGGTCGGAGCTCGTTGTCGTCGGCCGGGAAGCGGATCGCCTGACCCTTGCGCGAGATCAGCAGCACCTCGTCCTCGCTGGCACACAGCTCGGCACCGATCAGTTCGTCGTCCTCCTCGCGGAAGTTGATCGCGATGATGCCCGCCTGTCGCGGCGAGTCGTACTGCGCGAGGGCCGACTTCTTGACCAGCCCGAACCGTGTCGCCAGCAGCAGATACGGCGCGACGTCGTAGTCCCGCAACGCAAGCACCTGCGCGATCTGCTCGTCCGGCTGGAAGGAGAGCAGGCCGGCGACGTGCCCACCGCGTGCATCGCGGTTGGCCTCCGGCAGCTGCCACACCTTCGCGCGGTAGACCCGCCCCTTGTTGGTGAAGAACAGGATCCAGTGGTGGTTCGTCGTAGCGAACAGGTGCCCGACCTCATCGTCGGTGCGCAGCGCCGCCCCGCGGACGCCCTTCCCGCCCCGCTTCTGCACGCGGTACAGGTCGGTGTTGGTCCGCTTCGCGTAGCCGCCGCGGGTGATCGTCACCACCACGTCCGAGTCGGGGATCAGATCCTCGTTGGTCAGGTCACCATCGGCAGCGACGATCTGGGTACGCCGCTCGTCCCCGTACTTCTCGACGATCTCGGCGAGCTCGTCGCTGACGATGGAACGCTGCCGCTCCGGGGTCGCGAGGATGTCCTCGAGGTCGGCGATGATCCGCTCGTACTCGGCCAGCTGGTCGATGATCCGCTGCCGTTCCAGCGCAGCGAGCCGACGCAGCTGCATGTCGAGGATCGCCGTCGCCTGCAGGTCGTCGATCTCCAGCAGCTGCTTGAGGCCCTCGCGCGCGTCCTCGGTGCTCGGGCTGCGGCGAATCAACGCGATCACCTCGTCCAGCATGTCCAGCGCCTTGACCAGGCCGCGGTAGATGTGGGCGCGTGCCTGAGCATCGGCGAGCCGGTGCCGGGTACGACGCTGGATGACGTCGATCTGGTGATTCACCCAGTGAGTGATGAACTGATCGAGCCGCAGCGTCCGCGGGACGTCGTCGACCAGCGCGAGCATGTTGCAGCCGAACGTGTCCTGCAGCTGGGTGTGCTTGTAGAGGTTGTTCAGCACCACCTTCGGCTGCGCGTCGCGCTTCAACACGATGACCAGCCGCTGACCGGTCCGCGCCGACGAGTCGTCGCGGATGTCGGAGATGCCGCTCAGCTTCCCGCCGTTGACCAGCTCGGCGATCTTGAACGCCAGGTTGTCCGGGTTGACCATGTGCGGCAGCTGGGTGACCACCAGGTTCGTCCGCCCGGAGCGGTCCTCCTCGATGTCGACGACCGCGCGCATGATCACCGAGCCACGCCCGGTCCGGTACGCGTCCTCGATCCCGCGGCGCCCGACGATCAGTGCGCCGTTCGGGAAGTCGGGACCCTGGATCCGCTCGATCGCGGCCTCCAACAGGTCCTCGCTGGTCGCCTCCGGGTGCTCCAGGTACCACTGCACCGCAGACGCAACCTCGCGCAGGTTGTGCGTGGGGATGTTGGTCGCCATGCCGACCGCGATTCCGGTCGACCCGTTCACCAGCAGGTTCGGGAACCGGCTCGGCAGGACGACCGGTTCGGTCTCCTTGCCGTCGTAGTTCGGCTTGAAGTCGACGGTGTCCTCGGTGATGTCGCGGACCATTTCCATGGCCAGCGGCGCCATCTTGCACTCCGTGTAGCGCATCGCCGCAGCCTTGTCGTTGCCCGGCGACCCGAAGTTGCCCTGACCCGACACGAGCGGATACCGCATCACCCACGGCTGAGCCAGTCGCACCAAGGTGTCGTAGATCGCCCCGTCACCGTGCGGGTGGTACTGCCCCATTACCTCGCCGACGATGCGGGCGCACTTGTTCCAGCCACGGTCGGGCCGGTACCCGCCGTCGTACATCCCGTACAGGATCCGCCGGTGCACCGGCTTCAGCCCGTCCTTGACGTCCGGCAGAGCCCGCCCCACGATCACGCTCATCGCGTAGTCGAGGTAGGACTTCTGGATCTCGTCCTGCAGATCCACCGGCTCGAACCGATCCGTGATCGGTCCCTGCGGCACGTCAGTCACGACAGTTCCTTCTCGCTCGCGCCCGGTCGTGCCCTTACGCTGCTGTCTTCCTCACTCGCTCGCGCGACACCGCGACAACCACCAACCACACCCCACCGACCCGTCACACTCGGCTCCCTCGTCCAGACAGCAGCCGAGCACGACCTACCCGACGCTCGCGAAGCGCGGGCGAGTGCACCCAGCGCAACACTCCAGCCGTGCGCCCCTGACATGCGGTCTGGTGCAGGGAGTTGAGCGCTCCGAACGTTGAGCGTGGACGGGCCTGGCGGGAGCCCGAGCGTGCGAGGGCGGATGGTAGCGAAGCGTTCGGAGCGCTCAACTCCCCGCGGCCGACGATCAGATGTCAAGGAAACGCACGTCCTTCGCGTTGCGCTGGATGAACGAGCGACGTTGCTCCACGTCCTCCCCCATCAGGATCGAGAACATCTCATCCGCCCGCGCCGCGTCCTCCAGCGTCACCTGCAGCAGGATCCGGTTGTCCGGATTCATCGTGGTGTCCCACAGCTGGTCCGGATTCATCTCACCGAGACCCTTGTAGCGCTGGATCGCGTTCTCCTTCGGCAGCCGCCGCCCCGCCTCGGCACCGGCGCGCAGCAGCGCGTCCCGTTCCGCGTCGGTGTAGGCGAGTTCGGCACCCGAGTTGCTCCAGTTGATCTTGAACAGCGGAGGCTGGGCGAGGAACACGTGGCCGGCTTCGATCAGCGGCCGCATGAACCGGAACATCAGCGTCAGCAGCAGGGTGCGGATGTGGGCTCCGTCGACGTCGGCGTCGGCCATCATCACGATCTTGTGGTAGCGGAGCTTGGCGATGTCGAAGTCCTCGTGCACCCCGGTGCCGAGCGCGGAGATGATCGCCTGCACCTCCTGGTTCTGCAGGATGCGGTCGATCCGGGCCTTCTCGACGTTGAGGATCTTTCCCCGGATCGGAAGGATCGCCTGGACCCGCGGATCCCGGCCGCCCTTGGCGGAGCCCCCTGCCGAGTCGCCCTCGACGATGAAGACCTCGCACTCCTCGGGGTTGGTCGACTGGCAGTCGCTCAGCTTCCCCGGAAGCCCGCTCCGTCCGAGCAGGCCCTTGCGGTCGCGGGCGGCGTCGCGTGCCTTCCGCGCCGCGATCCTGGCCAGTGCCGCAGCCTGGCCCTTTCGGATGATGAGCTTGCCCTCGCTCGGGTTCTGCTCGAACCATTCGCCGAGCTTGGCGTTGACGACCTGCTGGACGAACGACCGAGCTTCGGTGTTGCCGAGCTTGGTCTTGGTCTGGCCCTCGAACTGTGGCTCGGCGAGTTTCACCGAGATGATCGCCGTCAGCCCCTCGCGGATGTCGTCGCCGGAGAGCCGATCCTCGCTCTTCTTGATCAGCCCCCAGTTCTCACCCCACTTGTTGGCCGTGTTGGTCAGCGCGGCGCGGAAACCCTCCTCATGGGTGCCGCCCTCATGAGTGTTGATCGTGTTGGCGAAGGTGTGCACCGATTCGGTGTACGACAGGTTCCACTGCATCGCGATCTCGACGCTGATACCGGTCTCGGCGCGCTCCGCCTCCATCGCGATCACCGTGCCGTGCACCGTCTCCTTGCTCCCGGTGAGATACCGCACGTAGTCGATCAGGCCTTCGTCGTAGCGGAACGTGTCCTGGTCGGCCTCACCGTCCTCGTCGCTCCGGTCCGGTCGCTCATCGCGGATCGAGATGGTCAGCCCCTTGTTGAGGAACGCCATCTCCCGTAGCCGGGCGGCCAGCGTGTCGTAGCTGTAGGTGGTGGTCTCGAAGATCTCCGAACTGGCGTAGAACGTGACGGTCGTGCCGGTCTCCGACGACGGCTCGAGACGCTCCAGCGCCGCGACCGGGTCGCCGAGCACGAAATCCTGGCTCCAGCGGTACCCATCCCGGCGGACATCGACGTTCAATTGGGTGGAGAGGGCGTTGACCACCGACACGCCGACACCGTGCAGCCCGCCGGAGACCTTGTAGCCACCGTCGCCGAACTTGCCGCCCGCGTGCAGCACAGTGAGCGCAAGGGTGACCGCGGGGATCTTCTCCTTCGGGTGCTCCTTCACCGGGATGCCGCGCCCGTTGTCGATGACCTGGATCCCGTCGCCGGGCAACAGACGGACGGTGATGGTGTCGCAGTAGCCGGCGAGGGCCTCGTCCACCGCGTTGTCGACCACCTCGTACACCAGGTGGTGCAGGCCCCGCTCGCCCGTTGACCCGATGTACATGCCCGGTCGCTTGCGCACCGCGTCCAGGCCCTCGAGCACGGTGATCGAATCGGAGTCGTACATGTCGGGGGCCACCGCCGAGCTCCGCAGCGCGACGAGATCATCCGCCGCCGCGGCCAGCGCGTGATCGTCGATCACGATCTCGTCGCTGGTGGTGCGGTCTTCAGGGTCGGGATGTGAGTCGGCGGGCTGGGCGGGAGTTAGCGGCACCGGTTCCGGCTCCTGTCACGCGTGCGCCGCCTGGACCCCGGCGCGCGCGACCGGCCGCGAGGGTCGATCGACGCGCACGGAGGAGGCGGCACGCCTGGTCTGTCGTCTGAGAGTGACGCCCCGCAACGGAGCCGACAGGCCCCTGGAGACGTGCTGACAGTCTAGCCTTTGGCGGCCCAGGAACCGGCATCCGGCGGCCCCTCGATGCCTCCAGAATGCCAGCTGGCAGCCGCTCGGCGGCCCCTCTGACCGCCGACGGGCCTTCGCTGCACTCCCTGTACGTGGCCCGGCATCGCCGAGCCGCCGGACGCCGCCTGCCCGGGTCGCCTCAACACCGCGCACACCAGGTGGCCCCGGTGCCTTCCTACACTGACCGCCATGCGTCCCGATCCCCGTCCGGCCACGCGCGCAGGCCTCCGCCACGTGCTGGCCTGGGCGGTGGCGCCGCTCGGCCTCGCCCTGGCCGCCGTGGTGGTCGGCACACTCGGGGGGTTCGAGCAGCGCACCGATCTGCTGCGACCAACCCCGGCCGGTGAGCAGTTCGTCACCGGCCCGTACGAACTGCGCTTCACCCACGCGACCGCGCAGCAGCACGTCCGCTACGACGGCAGCCGCCGGTGGGAGGTGCGCATGATCGGCGAGGGCCGGACCACCGGTACCGAGTCGATCACTCCGCACTACTTCGGCAACGGCGGCATGTTCCTCAGCAAGGACCCGGCGAGCGGCGAGGTTCGCGATCCTGAGGGTCTGGACTTCGGTGCCGACGACTCCGACCGCGACAGCTTCACCCCTGGCCTGCCGCCGGTCCCGTTCGTGGTCGGGTTCGAGTACGAGACGTACCTGCCAGGGCCGACGATCCGATTCGCGGTCTACGACCTCGAGTACGGCAATCACCTGCTCGTCGGCGAGGAGGAGGGATGGCACAACCTTCCCACCGGACGCGTGCTCGACCTCCCGGTGCGGGTGCTGCCGCCCGATATGACCTGACCGTCAACGAGGAGGCGTCAGAACCGGCACGCGTGCCGACGAGGCCGGGTCGTCCAAGGCGACGCCGACCAACCGCGTGCTGTCGGCCGCCGGTACCTCGTAGAGCAGTTCGACCACCGTCGGCTCCTCCGGCGCACCCTCGTCGGACAGGCAGCTCGGGAGTTCCCGGCTCACCGGCGCGTACGCCGGGGTCCAGGTGCGGCGGTCGCCGCCCAACAACTCCATCCGGGTGCAGAGCAGGACGCCGTCGGGATCGTGCCTGGTGACCTCGACCTGCGCGACCACCCACTGAGCGCCGGGTGCGGCGAAGGCCGGCACCGCGCCGGTCACCCCGTAGAGGCGATCGGTGACGGTCAGCGACACCAGCCGAGTCGTCGCCGGGCCGAAGTCTGCAGTCGCCCCTGGCTCGAGCTCGGTGTAGCGCGACTCGTAGTGCACCCATGCGTAACCGGCCCACCAGCCAACGTAGCCAATGGTGAGCACGACCGCGACGATGAGCACGCGCCACGGGTGGCGCCCGATCAACCCGACTCGGCTGCCGTTCGGCTCCGGCGGGGCACTCGCGTCCATCACCCCGGCTGCTTGAGGCATGCCACCCGTCATGAGATCGCCCTCCGATCTGTCTCGCCGACCGCCACGACCTGACCCCGCGCCGCGTCCGCCCGATCAGCCTCATCGCGGCTCAGACCCAGTCCCAGCTGAGCGCGCTGCTGATAGCCGGAGACCAGTTCGAGCGGCCACAACTCCAGGCGTAGCCCACCGATGCGATCCGGATCGACCTCGAACACCAGGTCCGACGTCGTGACGAAGCCGGGGTCGGCCGTCACACCCGAACCGAGCCCGAAGGGGCCGAAGGTCACCGACTCAGCGACCAGCCGCGATTGGCTCAGGCTCAGCGCCCGCCTGCCTGTCGCGGCCGCCTTGACCGTCACGACCGCGAAGAGCCCATCGGTACGGTCGCTCTCCACGCCGTGCACGGACAGCACGCTGCCGAACCGCACGCTCAGCACCGTCAGCTCGCCGTCATTCACCACCACGGTCTCGCCGACCGCGCCACGCACCCGCTGATAGCCCTGATCGGTCTCGGTGAGCTTCACCAGCATCGCCGACACGACGACCAACGCGATCGCGACCAGGATGGGGAGCAGCCGCGCGCGGAGCCGGGTCATGCCGGCACCCCCGCGTCGTCGTCCTGCTCCGCCATGAGTCCGGAGTCGGGCGAGCGGCGGCGGAAGGCCTGGAGGCATCGGTGGAACGCCACCGCGAGCAGGCAGAGCCGGAGCGGCTCGAAGACGACCCCCGGCACGACGTCGATCAGCGGGCCCCAGGTCACCCAGAACGCAACCTCGTGACCACCGAGCAGGGCGTCGATCCCGCGCTCGAGCTGGTCCCGCCCGACTCGGAGGAGCGTGTAGAGCACGACGTAGCTGCCGAGGAAGACGACCCCGGCGCGCAGCACCAGGCGCAGCGCGTGTGCAGTCGGGAGGTACTTGTCGTCGATGTCGCCGAAGAACGCTTCGCGGAGCTGACCTGCCGCGAAGCGGACTGCGTTGGGACCTGCCGCGAAGCGGACTCCGTTGGGCGCCGGCGCTGCAGTCCGCCTCCGCTCGCGTCGGCTTGCGAACGGCGTCTGGGCGCGTAGCCGTTCGGCGTAGGGCTGGCCCTTCCGCCACAGCTCAGCCAGGGAGAGCACTCGAGAGCCGAAGACGAGTGCGGCCACCGCGAGCCACAGCAGGGGTTCGGCGAGTACGTCGACCGCGAGCGGCCAGATCACCTCCGACCACACTCGCTCCGCCGCCACCAGGAGGGCGGGCAGATCGATTCGCAGGGCGGCAAGGAACTCGGCCAGACGATCCCGCAGGTCAGCGAGCCACTGCATGAAGACCCGGCCACGGAGCCAGATCACCGCCTGCTGGAACACCCGGATCCCGCCGAGGATCAGCACCAGCAGGAAGAAGGACTCGATCAGCACCACCCCGAGCCCGAGGATGCGCCGGCCTGTTCGCTCGTGCACTGCGTCAAGGAGGCGGCGGCCGACGTAGAGGACGATCAGCAAGCCGAGCAGCCGCAACGGGTGGTCGGTCGACAGCCGGTTCAACGTACCGATCACCGTGTCACCGCCGACGCCGTAGCGCACGAACTGTTGAGTGAGCAGGGTGTTCGCCGCGTCCGCCACCTGCCCGAACGCCGCGTACATGCCGAGGAACGGCAGCAACGTCACGGCGATCAGGCGCGTCAGGCTGGTGTCGCGGTGCTCCGGTTCACTTTCGTCAGCCGGAATGAGGGCGCGGATGCCGAGCTGTTCGTCCACCAGGCTGAGCATCAGGATGCTGGCCACCAGCACCCAGACGAAGTTGAAGGCGAAGAGGACCAGGGTCAGCCACGGGCTCAGATCACCCGCGATGACCGCGACCCGCAGCGTCAGCTCCGAGCCGACCCAGCCGAAGAGGTAGAGCGCCACCAGCTGCGGCAGCAGCCGCCACCAGACACGTACCGTCTCCGCGACGAGATAGGTGAGGTCGCCGAGCAGCACCGACGCATGGTAGTCAGCAGACAGGTCGTCACTGGTTCGCGGCTGCGCGCTACCCGTCCAGTTCGCGGTGCCACAGCTCTCCCGCCACCCGGCCGACGGCGGTCGTCAGCAGCCGCCGGAACGTGCTCGACGGCATCTCCAGCACCTCCGCGGCCCGCTCCAGCGACGGCGCCGGCGAGAGGTAGGCGCGTACGAGGACGCGCTGCAGGCGCCGATCGGCCGGCACCTGACCGAGCACGTCGACAGCCTCCTTCAACACCTGCCTGAGAGCCTCGACGGGTCCATCCGCGCCCGCGTCGCCGCGCCGGGTCGACACCAGCCGGCAGCGCAGGAGCGGGTTGTCCCGCAGCCGATCCGGTCGGGTGTAGTCGCGCAACGCCTGGCGTACGGCGGCTGCGAACTCCGCCTCGCTCAGCACGAGAGTGCCGGAAGGATCATCGACGGGCGCGGTCGGGGTGGCTCCCACTTCCTGCCGGGACATCCGCTCGATCCAGGCGGCCGGTGGCACGAGCCGCCAGTCGTGCACGAAGCTCGCGTACCCGTGACCGCCGACCTCGAAGTCAGCCGCGGGGGCGCGCCGCTGATCCGCGTAGGCGCAGAACGCCGCCCACGCCTCGGGTTCGGCGAATGACATCAACGTCACGGCAAGGCCGCTGGTGGTGAGGAAGAGCCGGGCGAACTGGGTCGCGATCAGGCTTTGTACCGGCGAAACCGCCTGGTAGGTCTCCAATGCCAGCCAGAACCGGATCACCACGGCGGACTCGCCCGGCCGCAGCGGCGGGTGCGAGCCGAGTTCCGCACGCGCGGAAACCAGGGCCGGGTCCTCCGAGAGACCGAGTTGGTGTGCAGGCAGCAGGCACAGTCCACCGCAGATGGCGCCGGCGCGGTCGCGGACCAGGAGCCACGACCCCGGCAGCTGCTCGGCCCAGTGCCGAGCCCAGCGCCCGGATTCGGCGCCCTCGTGACGCGCCACCATTGCCTCGATCGCCGCAACGGTCGCCGCGTCGCCAGGCCGGGCGGGTTCCACGTGCAACGCGGCCGACTCATCGGGGACCCGGAGGAACGCGCGCAGCGCCGGGTGCAGGTAGATCACGTCCAGCAGTGCGACTGCCTGGGTCAGCGGGTCCGCGCTGTGCAGGCGGTGCAGGTAGTACTCGCGAGCCCGGTCGTGCACCTGCTCATAGCGCTCCGCATGCCGCCAACGGAGGTCGCGCGCCAGCGCATCCCGGGCCAGGTCGTGCAGGTAGAGACCGTTCAGCCCGACCTCGACGATGGCCAGTCCCCGCATCCACCGAAACACCTCGCCGACGTCGTCGGACTCCAGCAGTGCGCCCAGCAACGGCTCATCGACCACCCGGACCAGCGCCGCAGCCTCCAGGGCGGCGAGGTGCGCTGGCCCCGGGACGTCGTCCAGCAGCCGGTCCAGCAGCACCCGGACGACATCAGCCGAGTCGGCGTGACCAAGGCTCTCCTTGTCCCGGAGCACGTCGACGACCAGCGACAACGCAAGCGGATGACCGTGGGTGAAGTCGATGGCCTCCCGGCGCAACCCCGCCGGAAGTCCGCGGCGGTCGAGATAGGTGCCCGACTCGTCCCGGCTCAGGTTGTCCAACCGCAGGGTCTGCAGCAGGGGCGCCCAACCGGAATCGCTACGCCAACCGACTGACAGCGGATGCTGGCCCGCCAAGACGATGACAGCGTCCTCGCGGAGTTGTGGGGCGAGGCTGTCGCGGAGCACCCCGTCGAGTTCGGCCACCAGTTCGTATGTGTCGATCAGCACGACCCGGCAGGCTTCGGGACGCCCCGCCACAGCGAGCGCGGGGCTCAGCCGCATCGCCAGTCCCTCGGGCGTGGGGACGACGTCGCGGGCGTCGATCAACACGCTGGACTCACCACGGTCGCGAGCGAGATCGACGAACCGCCGAAGCAGCGTCGACTTGCCGACCCCGGGCGGACCCACGACCGCGATCACGGCACACTCCCCTGCGTCGAGCGCAGTCTGGAACGCAGCGATTTCAGCTTCGCGACCGACGAACAAGCGCGCCCGGGTGTCCTGGAGACGTTCCGCCAGTGTGCGGGCCATCGGCACCGTCCGACCTCGATAAGGGGCGGCCCGGGGGGAAGCCGCCACCGCGCCCGGGCAGCCGCCAGCGAGGCCGCGCCCGGTTCGCGACGCAGGAATCGTCCATCCTGGGCGCTCGCCCTGGCAAGGCCCGGAGCGGGACAGGCAGCAGCGCCGGGACCTTGTCCGGTCCCGGCGCGTCGCCCCGGAGTCAGCTGGTCGTCAGAGTTCCGCGTCGGTGCGCAGCTGCAGCGTGGCGATGGTGTTCGCAGTGCCGGTGTTCTGCGCGCAGACGCTGTAGTAGCCGGCGCCCGGGAAGTTCCCCCAGGACGTACGCGCCTCGTAGCTCCAGGAGTTGACCCGCGTGGGCGTGTTGGCCACCACCACACCGTTGCGGAGCAGCTTGATCTTCGCGCCCTGATTCGTCGCCCACGCGTCGACCCGGACCTGGTAGCCGGCGTACTGCGAGGGCGTGCACGCCCCGGCGCCGGGGCTCAGCGGGTAAGACCCGTACTGCTGCGCCGAAGCGGTGGCGACTCCGGCGACGCTCAACGCTGCGGCGGCGCCGCTGATCGCGAGGCCGGTGAGGAGAGTGCGGGTGCGGCGGGAAGTGGTGGTCATGGCGTCCTCCTGGTCAGGTATCCGGCGCCGACTTCCGGAGCCGTGATCGATGACCGGACGGTAGGTCGACCGGACGCTCACTTCCCACGCCAGAATCCGCTCAGATCACGCTCAGTCTCCACCACTTCGCCACGCTGCCCCGGCGAGGCAACGGGCGGCCCATCGCCCGTCTTGTCGCCCGGCCGCAGTGGCTAGCCGTACGTGTCGCGCGGTCCGCGACCGTCACGCACCGAGCGCCGGCCGCGCTTCCAGCTGGGTGCGTCCGGCCCCAGCACGGTGACTCTCGCCACCGCTCCGTCACCGAGCTGATCGTTCAGCAACGCCACCAGGTTGGGCGCGAGGTGGCGGAACTGGGTCGCCCAGGCCGTGGAGTCGGTCCGGATGGTCAGCACGCCGTCGGCGTAGGACTCCGGTCGCGAGTGCGCGGCGTTGGCTGCCCCGACCAGCAGCGCCCACCGCGCCAGCAGCGTCTGGACGTTGATTTCAGTGGTCCATCCCCGGCTCTCCACCAGGCGTTCGACAGCGGTGGACAACAGCGTGGGGTCGCGATCATCCGGGCGCGCCCCCGACAGCCGCGGCTCCGGTGTCTGAGGACGGGCAGGCGATCGCCGACGGCGACGTGCCTGACTGCCCACCGCGCGCGCCATCGACTGCGCCAGCCCGAGCCCGCCGGGGTCATGCTCGCGAACGTGCTCGGGGTCAGTTGATTCGACCTGACCCCCGGGATCATGCGCCGAACCCGGAATCGCATCGCGACCGGCCCGCGCGCTGGCCGGCCCCTCAGGCTCCTCACTCATCCGGCAACACCTGTCCCCCGCCGACCCGGAACCGTCGGCCGCGGAGTTCGTCGGGGACGTCGGCCTCGACCGCGGCGGTGACCAGGACCTGTTCGGCCGACGTCACACTCGCCGCGAGTCGCTGCCGCCGGGTCGTGTCGAGCTCGGCGAAGACGTCGTCCAGGATCAGCACCGGCTCGATGCCGTCCGCTCGCAAAAGGTGAAAACTCGCCAGCTTGAGCGCCAGGGCCAGCGACCAGGACTCGCCGTGACTCGCGTAGCCCTTCGCCGGCAGTACCCCGAGAGCCAGCTGGATGTCGTCGCGGTGTGGACCTACCAGCGAGACGCCGCGCTGGATTTCATCCGGCCGTCGCGCCGCCATCGCTGCCCGCAGCGCATCGGCGAGCGCGGCCCGCTCACCGTTCTCCGCAGGTGGGTCCTCGTCGGGACCGGTGCGGCTGGTCAGCTCGACTGCTGACGTGTACTCGGCACTGACGTCGTTGTTGCTCGGCGCGATGTCGGCGTAGGCCTTGCTGACGTGGGGAGTGAGCTCGGCCAGTGTGCTCAGTCGAGCGTGCAGCAGCTCTGCTCCGGTACGTGCCAGCTGCCCGTCCCAGACGTCGAGGGTGCTCTCGGCATCCCTCGCCGGGAGTCCCCCGCGACTACGACCGCTCAGTGACTTGAGCAGGGTGTTGCGTTGGCGGAGCACACGGTCGTAGTCGGCTCGGACTCCTGCCATCCGCGGCCAGCGAGCCACCAGAAGGTCATCGAGGAACCGTCTCCGCTCGCTCGGGTCGCCCTTCACCACCGACAGGTCCTCAGGCGAGAACAGCACGCAGCGGAGAACCCCGACAACTTCACGGGCGCGCCGGAGCGGTGACCGGTTGAGTCGGGCGCGATTGGCCTGACCGGCGGTGACCTCGATCTCGATCTGAACCTCGCGCGGATCGTCGAGACCCGCCTGCACCCGGGCTCGGAGGATGGCCTGGGCAGCGCCGAAGCGGACCAGCGGTGCGTCGGTGGCGACTCGGTGAGACGACATCGTCGCGAGGTATTCGACAGCCTCGACGAGATTGGTCTTGCCTTGACCGTTGGGCCCGACGAACGCTGTCACCCCGCTGTCGAGCGGCACGTCCACCCGCGCGTACGACCGAAAGTCGGCCAGCTGCAGGTGGGTCACGAACACGGACCGAGCCTAAGCGTCAGAAATCGACCGAAGAACCAGCACTGCCGCGTACGGCCGAGGCGGAAGCCCGGCGGTACGCGGCAGCGCTGAGTGAACTGGGTGGCTGAGTGGGGGCCGAGGGCCCGTTGATCAGCTCTTCGGCTGAACCTTGTCGGCCTTCTCGGCGCCGGCCTCGAGCTCCGAACCCGCCGGCAGCTCCTTGTGCCCACCGAACTGCTGCCGCATCGCCGACAGGACCTGGTTGGCGAACTTGTCCTGATCGCGCGAGGCGAACCGCGAGTACAGCGACGCCGACAGGACTGGGGTCGGGATACCGATGTCGACCGCGGCCTTCACCGTCCACCGACCCTCGCCGGAGTCCGACACGCGTCCGGCCAGGCCGTCCAGGGCCGGGTTCTCCTGCAGCGCCGCAGCCGTGAGGTCGAGCAGCCAGGAGGACACCACCGAGCCGCGGCGCCACAGCTCGGTGACCTTCGCTGTATCGATGTCGAACTGGTAGTACTGGGGCTCCTCCATCGGAGCGATCTCGGCCGAGTTCTCCGTCGCCGTGATGCCCGCGTCGGCGTGGTCGAGGATGTTGAGACCCTCCGCGTACGCGGCCATGATGCCGTACTCGATGCCGTTGTGGACCATCTTGACGAAGTGGCCCGCACCGGACGGACCGCAGTGCAGGTAGCCCTGCTCTTCCGCCGACAGCTCGCCGTCGCGGCCCTCGGTGCGCTCGATCTCGCCGACGCCCGGTGCGATCGTCTTCAGCAACGGTTCGATGTGCGTGACAGCCTCGTCGCTGCCGCCCACCATCAGGCAGTAGCCACGCTCGAGGCCGAAGACACCACCGCTGGTGCCGACGTCGACGTAGTGGATGCCCGACTCGCGCAGCTTCGCCGCGCGGCGGACGTCATCGCGGTAGTTCGAGTTGCCGCCGTCGATGATGATGTCGCCTTCGCTGAGCAGCGCCGCGACCTGGTCGACGATCTTGCCGGTGATCCCCGCCGGGATCATCACCCAGACGACCTTCGGGGTCTCGAGCTTGGCGACGAAGTCCTCCAGGGTGTAGCCGCCTGTGGCGCCCTCTCCCTCAAGCTCTTTGATCGAGTCCGGGTTGACGTCGAACACGACGCATTCGTGACCGTTGCGCATCAACCGACGGACGATGTTCGCACCCATCCGGCCGAGGCCGACCATTCCCAACTGCATTGAGACCCCAATCTTCGGCGATTTGGTCGTCAACATAACAGAGCGCACACGGCCCAAGACAGGGTCTGATCAAGGGCAATTGAGCCTGGAAGGGTCATCTTTGCGAACCTCCGGACGCCGGAAGAACCAAGATCAACAACATCCGGCGACCCCACAGAAATGCGGGAGTGACCAGCGTGAGGACCGACTACGGCCACCGGGACGGCGGTGCCGTCCGAGTCTGCGCCGCTCGTTGGTCAGGCGGGCAGCCGCATCAGCATGATGACGTGTCGGTAGTCGGTGACCGGGTCGCCTTCGAGGCTGGTCAGTCCGGTCAGCTGACAGGGCTTGCTCGCCGCGGTGAAGGCGAAGTTGATGTAGGGGGTGTCGAACGCCGACAGCGCGTCCAGCAGATAGGTCGGGTTGAAGCCGGCCGCGGTGACCGCCGGATCGCCGCCGCCCGGTTGGGCCACCGTCGCCTCGATCGCCTCCGATGCCTGGGCCTGGTCGCCCGTCGCCGCCTCCAGGGTGATGACCCCCTCCCCGATCAGCATCCGCAGGGACGTGTTGCGTTCTGCCACCAGGGCCACTCGGCGGGCGGCGGCGATCGTCTCTGCGGTGCTCACCCGGACGTTCATCAAGGCCGACGCCTCCATGATGTGGCGCACCTTCGGGAACTCCCCGTCCAGCAGCCGGGTGGTCGTCTGGCGGTCGCCTGCCGCACCGTGGCCCTCGAACCCGATGATCCCCTCGCCCGCACCAGAGGCGGCCAAACTGATGGTGACCTCCTGGCCCGCTGTCATCGACTTCGCGGTGTCGTTCAGCACTCGCGCCGGCACCAACGCAGTCGCCGAGATCTGGGTCGACGCTGGATTCCAGCTGAGTTCGCGCAAGGCCATCCGGTAGCGGTCAGTCGCGAGCAGCGAGATCGTCTCGCCCTCGATCTCGACCCGTACGCCGGTGAAGACGGGCAGCAGCTCGTCCCGGCCGGCAGCGACCACAACCTGAGCGACTGCTTGCGCAAAGACGTCGCTGGCGACCGTGCCGGCGGAGGTCGGCATCGATGGAAGGCTCGGATACTCCGACACGGGGAGCGTCTGCAGCGTGAACCGTGCACTCCCGCAGACGAGTTCGACCCGCGTGGCGTCGGCGGTGATGTCGACGGGTTTGGCCGGCAGGCTGCGCGAAATGTCGGCAAGCAGCCGCCCGGACACCAGCGCCTCACCTTCGTCGGCAACCATCGCGGGAACGTGGATCTGCGCCGACGTTTCGTAGTCGAAGCTGGAGAAGGTGACACCCTCGGCGTCGGCACGCATCAGCAGGCCGGCGAGGATCGGGACGCTCGGGCGCATCGGCAGGCTCCGCGCAGCCCACTGCACGGCCTCAGCCAGCACATCGCGCTCGAGTCGAATCTTCACGGTTGCCTCCTCAGCAGCCTCCCCGCCGTACGGGCACCGGCGATCATACCGACGCAGACCTGTCGCACCGTGCGGCCGCGGTCGTCGAGCCGCGTCGCCGGTTCAGCGGCCTTCGCCTGGGAGCAGGTCGCGCAGTGCGTCCGCAGCCGCCATCGCCTCGTCCTGCAAGGGGCCCAACGACTCCAGTCCGTCAGGTGCCTTGCCGGTGAACACCGGACGTACTTCGAAGGCGAGATCGAGCAGCCCCTCGCGAGTCGGTTGGCCACGCCGCAAGGTCATCGCGTCGCCGGCGAGCCGACTGTATTCGTTGATCCTGCTCCGCCACCCCGGATCGTCGACGGTGTGAGCGCCCCGCATGGCGTGCGCAAGGTCGTCGAGCGCACGCTCCAGTCGTCCGAGCTGCTCCCTGCGCCGATCCACGTCCAGGGCGATCGGCACCTCTGCTGCTTCGTCGTCGTCATCGTTGCGACCGAACAGTTTCTTGAAGAAGCCCATGACCTACCTCGCATCGACGCTGATGTCTTCCACAGTCAGCGCGCTGTCTGACTCAGAATCTCTTCTCCCTATGTATCTCATGGTCGTGGTCGTAGCTGCTGTGGATCCTGTGGACGACGCTCGTTGTCGCTGGTCGCCCCGCTCGATGGGCCTGGGCGCTGCGATGTGGACAACAAAAAATCACACGGGGAGGATTTGCGGACGAGCTACCGGGGCCCCGCGCACCGTCCCCTGGACGTCCTCAACAGCAAGGGCCGCTGCGGCCCGTTATCCACAGTCTTGTCCCCAGATGTGCAGGCCTCGTAATCGTGGCTTCACATCCGGTCAATGTGTGTGTCGACGGGGTTACCGGATGCCCACCGATGGCCGCAACGGTGTGGACAATCTGCCCACGCTGGGTAGGCCGCAGTACTCCGCAGTACAGGGACAGTGTCAGTTGGCGATCTGACCGGTCGCTCAGCGACCCGTAGCCTGCTGCTTGATCCTGTTGGTGAGTTCGGTGACCTGGTTGTAGACGCTGCGACGCTCCGCCATCAGGGTGCGGATCTTTCGCTCGGCATGCATCACGGTCGTGTGGTCGCGGCCGCCGAACTGTTGACCGATCTTCGGCAACGACAGGTCGGTCAGCTCGCGGCAGAGGTACATCGCGATCTGGCGTGCTGACACGAGCACATGGGTGCGGCTCTGACCGCAGAGGTCCTCGATGCTCACGTCGAAATAGCTCGCCGTCTGCGCCATGATCGTGCCGGCGGTGATCGGGGTCTCCCCCACCTCCGGGATCAGGTCCTTGAGGACGATCTCCGCCAGGCCGAGGTCGACCGGCTGACGATTCAGGCTGGCGAACGCGGTGACCCGGATCAGTGCACCCTCGAGTTCACGGATGTTGGTCTGGATCCGACTCGCGATGAACTCCAGGACCTCGGGGCCGGCGACCAAGCGTTCAGCTGCGGCCTTCTTGCGCAGGATCGCGATCCGGGTCTCGAGGTCAGGGGCCTGGACATCGGTGATGAGTCCCCAGCCGAAGCGGCTACGCAGCCGCGGCTCGAGGTTCTCCAGCAGCTTGGGCGGCCGGTCGGAGGTCATCACGATCTGCTTCTGCGCGTTGTGCAGCGTGTTGAACGTGTGGAAGAACTCTTCCTGGGTCTGCTCTTTGCCCTCGAGGAACTGAATGTCGTCGATCAGCAGGACGTCGATGTCGCGGTAGCGGCGTCGGAACTCAGCGCCCTTGTTCTGGCTGATCGCGTTGATGAAGTCGTTGGTGAGTTCCTCGGTGGAGACGTAGCGAACCCGCACCCGGTCGAAGTAGCTGCGCACGTAGTGCCCGAGCGCGTGCAGCAGGTGGGTCTTGCCGAGCCCGGAGTCGCCATAGATGGTGAGCGGGTTGTACGACTTGCCCGGGCTCTCGGCGACAGCGATCGCCGCGGCGTGGGCAAAGCGGTTCGACCCACCGATCACGAAGGTCTCGAAGGTGTACTTCGGATTGAGGCGGGCGTCGGCGGAGCGCCGCAGCCGCTGCTCATCCACGTCAGCGACCGCACTCGGCTCGCGACCGTTGTTGGTCGTCGGCTGGAACTCAGGCGGCGGTGGGTAGTTCGGCACCGCCGGCCGCGGCTGCTGACCGTACGTGGCCCGCTCGGCAGCGTGGTCGTTGGTGTGCGCAAGCGGACTGACGTCGTCCGCGACGCGCGGAGGCGTCCCGATCCCGAAGTCCCGGCGCACAAAGTTCGGCGGAGCCAGGGTGGCGTCGCGGAGCACCGTCGAAGGCCTGCGGCTCAGATCCTCGTAGCCGAGGTGGTTGCCCTCGTCCACTACCTGCAGAGAGTCGTCCACCATCACCGCGATCTGGACCGGCCGCCGAAAGTACTCGCTGATCAGGTGCTCGATGTCTGACCTGTACCGGGTTTCGAGCTGCTGGCGGGTGAAGTTGTTCGGCACCGCGAGCATCATCAGGTCTTGGTGGAGCCCGACGGCCTTGCCGGTCTTCAACCAGCGGCGAAGTTCAGGAGCGGCGGACTCGGTGAGATGTTCCCAAGCGAGGAGGCTGGGTTCGGCCAGGTTCTCTTCGCGATCACTCACAGTGTTCCGGGCAACTTCCTGTAGGGCATCCGTCCCCGGCCGTCGGAGCCGGAGCCGGAGGAGCGACCGTCGACGGTCGTCGACTTCTGAACGTGCATTCTCTCACCCACACAGTTGTCCACAACCTGTGCATGGGTCCGTCGCAGAAGACAGCGTGCGCCGATCGGCGTGCGGGCCCGGGCTGATCGGCTCGGTGGCACATGGGAAGACTGAAATGAATGACGAGGCGAACGGCGACGCTAGCAACCGGACGGGTCCAAAGGCAAGGCATGTGCGCCGAGTAAACGTCGAAAGTGAGGGCTGCTCGGCGTGTCGTGTCGACTCAGCAGCAGTAGGTCGCTAGGCGCCCGGGCGCGGTCGCGGACCCGCCGGTCGGGGCCGCGTCGGTTTGACCGGTGTTGGTGCTCCCCGTACCGTTAGGAGGTCGCCATGAGTTGGCGGCCTCTTTGTTCGTTGCCCCGGTTCAGGCGTCGCGTGCGACTGAGTCGGCAGCTTCAGCACCGTGTCACAGCCACGTTCGACGATATGGGAGCCCTCCCGTGAGTAAGCGCACCTTCCAGCCGAGCAACCGGCGCCGCAGCCGTACCCATGGTTTCCGCCTGCGGATGCGGACCCGTGCCGGGCGCTCCATCCTCGCCGCTCGTCGCCGCAAGGGGCGCTCGGAACTGTCGGCCTGAGGGTCGACAGCAGGAGCGTTCGACCACCCGGTGTTGCCTCGACGCTACCGATTGCGGAGTTCGGAGGATTTTCGGCGAACCTCGCGTCGGGGTGTGCGGGTCGGTCGCAGCACGGTTGTCGTGCATGCGTCGACGCGCCAGCGCGATGCGGATGCGGGTGACGGCGTACGAGTGGGATTGGTCGTCGGCCGGGCGATTGGGGGAGCCGTAGTGCGCAACCGGGTGAAGCGGCGGCTCAGGCATCTGGTCGCCGGACGTCTCGGATCCACCCCGGCTGGCACCGATGTCGTGGTGCGCGCTCTGCCCGCGGCCGCTCTGCACCCGACCGCCCTCGGTCCTGACCTCGATTCGGCTTGGAGCGCCGCGATGTCGGCCCTACAGCGACGGGTCAGCTGGGATCGTCGTGAACCGAGCGGCTTTGGACGCCGGGCTGAGGTGTCGCCGTGAAGTACGTGCTCATCGGCCTGTTGAAGGCATATCGACTGCTGATCAGCCCGCTCTACGGGAATGTCTGCCGCTACTACCCCAGCTGCTCGGCCTACGCTTTACGCGCCGTCGAAGTGCACGGGGCGGTTAAGGGCAGCTGGCTCGCCGCTCGCCGCCTGCTTCGCTGCCACCCCTGGGCGGCGGGTGGGTACGACCCCGTACCAGGCACCCCTGAATTCGACGAAGAGATGCGTGAGCAGGCCGAGCGCGCGCTAACAATGGAGCCGGTCGGTGGCAAGAGCCCAGCCGACGTAACGAGCGAAGACGCCGGCGTGGCGTCGTCCCGAGGTGGAGACTGAGATGGACCTTGCCGCGATGCTGATCCCACTGGGGATCTGGGACCCCTTCATTTCCGTCGGCAGTGCCATCATGCAGCCGCTCTATTGGGTCGTTTCCGGCATCTTGGTGCTGGCACACACGATGTTCTCCCCGCTGTTCGGCGCGAACAACGGATGGACGTGGGTCCTCTCGATCGTCTTCTTGACCGCGGTCATCCGGACGGCGCTGATCCCGCTCTTCGTGAAGCAGATCAAGTCGTCCCGATCGATGCAGTTGCTGCAGCCCAAGGTGCGGGAGCTGCAGAAGAAGTACGGCCATGACCGAGAGAAGCTCGGCCAGGAGACGATGAAGCTGTACAAGGAGAACAACGCCAATCCGTTGGCTTCCTGTCTCCCCCTGCTGCTCCAGATGCCGATCTTCCTGGCCCTGTTCAGAGTGCTCGACGGCGCGGCTCGCGGCATACCTCGCGGTCACTGGCTGGTGATCAACCCCGACTTGGTCACCTCGTTGAGCCAGGCCACCATCTTCGGTGCCAAGATCTCCGACACGTTCTTGAAGGTTCCGCTGAGCAACGGAATCACCAGTGTGCACGTGGTGACCGTCCTGCTTATCTTGGCGATGACGGCGTCGATGTTCGTGACGCAGCTGCAGTTGATGCGCAAGAACATGCCTCCGGAGGCCTTGACCGGTCCGTTCGCCCAGCAGCAGAAGATCATGCTGTATCTCTTCCCGATCGTCTTCGCGGTCGGCGGGGTGAACTTCCCGGTCGGCGTGCTCATCTACTGGTTGACCTCGAACGTGTGGACGATGGGCCAGCAGTTCTACGTGATCCGACGCAATCCGGCCCCGGGTACGCCGGCGTACGACGCCTGGGAGGCACGGCGCAAGGCGAAGGGGAAGCATGTGGCTGCACCGGCTTCGCCGGTGGCCGCTACCTCGGGCACGACGACCGCGACTGTCGAACCGGGTGCGCCGGGCGTCCGTACGACGACCAAGGTGGTGCGGCAGCAGCCGCGGAAGCAAACCCGATCACAGCGAAAGCGCTAATCACTGGCTGTACGCGGACGCGTGGTCCGGCGACCGGAGAATCGGACTCTGGCGCCGGAGCGGCACGGAAGCGGCTAGCGTGCCTGGCACGCTCGCTCCGGTCAGGCGGAGGCGCGGAAGGCAGTCCGGCGGAGGGCGCTGTGACCGCGCGAGGAAGGATGAGTGGACCAGACCATGGGGGATAAGGATCAGCTCGACGTGGCCGATCAGGATGTGCCCGTGATCGCGGATGACGCCGACGGCGTAGATGATGCCGACGATCCCGATGGTGTCGAGAGTGACGCGGCCGGGGACGAGAGTCCGCTGGAGTCCGAGGCCGAGCTTGCCGCGGACTACCTCGAGGAGCTTCTCGACATCGCTGATCTGGATGGCGACATCGATACCTACATCGAGGGCGATCGCGCCCACGTGTCGATCCTGACGGCCTCTCAGGTCTTGGTCGGCGACGACGGCTCTGTGCTGGACGCTCTGCAAGAGCTCACGCGGCTCGCTGTGATGACGGAGACCGGCAACCGTAGCCGGCTGATGCTGGACGTCGCCGGCTACCGGAAGAAGCGCAAGACCGAGCTGACAGAGCTTGCTCAGGATGCGGTCCGCCAGGCGACCGACAGTGCCGAACGCGTTCCGCTCCCTCCGATGAACCCGTTCGAGCGCAAGCTCGTGCACGACGCCGTCGCCGCTGCGGGTCTCACCAGTGAGTCTGAGGGCGAAGAGCCACGCCGCAGAGTTGTGGTGATCCCGGCAGCCACCGCGTGACGGTGCTGGGATCTCGGCCACTCCCCCGATGACGGAGACGGGGGTGCCGCTCCCGCCGCAGTGGGTGCCCGAGGTTTATCGCACGGCACTCCCCCAGCTCGGTGAATACGTCCGGGTGCTCGCGACTACCGGAGTCGAATGGGGCCTGATGGGCCCGCGTGAGATCGATCGGCTCTGGGATCGCCATGTGGTGAACTCCGCTGCGGTGGCCGCCCTGATCCCCCGGGGTGCCTCGCTGGTTGACGTCGGGAGCGGCGCCGGCCTGCCCGGAATCCCGCTCGCGTTGGTGCGACCGGACCTGCGGATCGTGCTGTTGGAGCCGCTGCTACGGCGCAGTACGTTCCTCGCTCAGACCATCGCTCAGCTCGAGTTGGACCGGCGGGTGGAGGTCGTCCGGGGCCGGGCGGAGGATCACGGCAAGACGTACGACATCGTGACCGCGCGGGCGGTCGCTCCTCTGGATCGCCTGCTCGGTTGGTGCGTCCCTCTGCTTGGCGGACCCGGTGCCAGGATGTTGGCGATCAAGGGGCAGTCAGCGCAGCAAGAGGTGCGCGACGCGAGCCGAACCCTCGCCGAGCTGCGGCTGACTGCGGCGGTGCGTTCCGTGCGTGCACACTCAGCGGCGGACGAGACGACGGTCGTGGACGTGACACGGCGAGTGGCGAGGAAGTAGCACAAGGCTGCATACTTTGTACTGACAAATGGTGTCAGACAACTCCGCGCTGCGATCGTCTGAGTGCCGGGCCGTCCGCGCGCCGACCGGGATGTGTCGGGCAGCGTTGCTACCGTGATCACGGCTAGCGGCAGGACAAGGAGCGGAATGTCGAGCGGGGCGGGTATCACCGAGGCGGTCGCAGTGGGATTGGGGTGGCCGCGTGCGGTGGCCGTCGATGGACGGATCGGTTGGGTCGACGTTCCACGTGAAACGGTGGACTGGCCCCAGCAAGCCGCCGCCGTGGTCGCCGAACGACGACTGAGCGAGGTGAGGGCGGCTCTCACGGCCATCGCCGCTGATGACTCGGTCACTGGTCTCAGCGCACGTGCGGAGCAGGCCGACACCAGCGACGCCCGCAACGTGCGGGCTTCCGGTCCAGCGGGGAACGTCGCCACGGCGGCGCCAGTGGATCGGCACACATCTCCGGTCGAAGAGCCGCCGGTCTACGAGCAGTCGACCATTCCGCGGCCGCCCGGGCCTCGGCGTGCGCTGTACGAGGAGGACGAGACTCCCCCGGCGCCTCCGTCTGAGGCACCCGCTGTGCGTGTCGTTCCACGTGAAACGCGGTCGACGCTTCCGCTGCCTCGAAGCACCCGCGTGTTCGTCGTTGCCAATCAGAAGGGCGGCGTCGGGAAGACAACAAGCGCGGTCAATCTCGCCGCGGCGCTCGCCCTGGGCGGCTTGTCGGTCCTCGTAGTGGACCTCGACCCGCAGGGCAACGCGTCGACGGCTCTCGGTGTGGAGCACTCCCCCGGGACGCCCGGGACGTACGAAGTCCTCATTGACGGCGTCCCGCTGGCATCCACCGTCGTCGACTCGCCCGAAGCCGACGGACTGAAGGTCGTGCCTGCGACGATCGACCTCGCTGGTGCGGAGATTGCCCTGGTGTCGGTTGTCGCCCGGGAGAACAAGCTGCTCCGTGCGTTGCGCTCGTACTTGGCCGAACATCCGACGGACTACGTCTTCCTCGACTGTCCCCCGTCGCTCGGCCTGCTGACGCTCAACGCACTTGTCGCAGCGACGGAGATCTTGATTCCGATCCAGTGCGAGTACTACGCGCTGGAAGGCGTATCCCAGCTGATGCGCACCATCAATCTGGTGAAGGGCGAGCTCAACGAGCGGCTCCGGTTGAGCACCGTCTTGCTCACCATGTTCGATGGCCGGACGAGGTTGGCTGCCCAGGTGGCCGACGAGGTGCGAACGCATTTTGCTGCCGAGACCCTCCCGACCGCGATTCCGCGGTCTGTGAGGGTGTCCGAGGCTCCCAGCTACGGACAGACCGTGCTGACCTATCACCCGGACTCCGCTGGTGCGGTGTCGTACCTGAAGGCGGCCCACGAGATCGCCCTGCGCGGCGTACAGGAGGCGGCATGACGACCACAACGGAGCGCCGCGGACTTGGGCGTGGGCTGGGAGAGCTGTTCCAGCGAACGGACATCGCGCCACCGACTCATGACGACGGCACGCTCTCGCGTCGCCACGACGACGATGACCGCCCGGCGCCTCCGCCTGGGTCGTACTTCGCCGAGCTACCGCTGGATTCGATCACGCCGAACCCTCGCCAGCCGCGAACCGTCTTCGACGAGGACGCGATGGGCGAACTGGTGGAGTCGATCCGCGAGGTCGGGCTGCTGCAGCCTGTGGTGGTTCGGCCGCTCGGGGGGGAGCGCTACGAACTCGTGATGGGGGAGCGGCGGTGGCGAGCTTCGCAGCGAGCCGGCGCCGCCACCATTCCGGCCATCGTGCGCGAAACCGAAGAGCACGATCTACTTCGCGACGCGCTGCTGGAGAACTTGCATCGCGCTCAACTCAACCCGCTTGAGGAGGCGGCTGCGTATCAGCAGATGCTGGACGACTTCGGGTGCACCCAAGAGGAACTGGCCAGCCGGATCAAGAGGTCGCGTCCGCAGATTTCCAACACCATCCGGCTGCTACGACTCCCGGCAACGGTCCAGCGGCGGGTTGCAGCGGGAGTCCTTTCCGCCGGCCACGCGCGCGCGATCCTCTCGGTCGAGGATCCGGTCGGCCAGGAGCGCTTGGCACAGCGGGTCGTAGCCGAGGGGATGTCGGTCCGCGCCGTCGAGGAGGTCGTCGCCCTCGGTGACACCGAGGTTCGTCCCAGCGGACGACGCCGCACCACGAAACAACCGGACGAGCGGGCGGAGACGGTGGCGCAGCGGTTGTCGGACCGCCTCGACACCCGTGTACGGGTCGAGCTCGGCCGTGCCAAGGGACGCATCACCATCGAGTTTGCGAGCGGGGATGACCTGCAGCGGATCGCCGATCTGATCGCACATAGCTAAAGCGCTTTATCGACAAATGGGCATGCAGGAAGCGTCGGACCGACGGATTGGCGCGATCGGGCGCGCTGAACGGCGCCGTCTCACATGCTTCGCCGTTGCTAGGCCGTCTGGCTCAGTGATCGTGGTGCGGCGCTGAGGGGTCGTGTTGACCAGTCGACACCGCGTTGCCCACACGCTCACTCGTCGCTGCCGTGGAATCCGCGCGCTGCGCCGCAAGCTTGGCCCGGACGTCCTTGGTCGCCGAGCGTTCGGCGACGAACGAGAGGAAGGGAATGGTGCCGGCCAATGCGATCAGGATCAAACGACGCCAACTCCACTTGGCTCGACGACCCAGGTCGACCGCCGTAATCAGCAAGATCATGTAGAGGTAGCCGTGCGGGATGGCCGTCCAGGTGACCACTGTCGAATTGCCGCCCAGGTACTTGAGCGGAAGACCCACGCAGACCAGGACGACGAGCAACGTCCCCACGAGGTAGGCCATCACCCGGTATCGAATCCACGCGTTGCGCACGGGAGGGAGCCTATGTCGGCGGCGGTGATGCAGACGCCGGCATCTCGGCGGCCTGCAGGCCAAGGTCGCGCGCCATGCGAACGCTCATCACGACGGCGAAGGCCGCGAAGAGCCACCATTGCAAGGCGTATGCGCCGTTCCGTAGCCGCCCGGGAGCATCGGGAAGCGCGACCTCCGCCGGCATCAGGCCTTGCTGCTCGGCCTCGGTGGGGGAGAGGGTGACGAATCCGCCGATCAGCGGACCGGGCCAGGTCTGAGCGAGCGCGGCGACACGGACGGAATCCAGCTGTCCGGCTGTGGCAGCAGCGTCGTCGGCGGGCGGCTCGGAGGGCAGCAAGATTCCGGACCAGCTGAAAGTGCCCCGGGGGGGTGGCGGCGCCACGCTCCCGGCGACCCGGCCGCGGACGACGGGCACGACGCTGCCGTCGTCCTGGCGCAAGCCGGTCAGCACCCGTGCAGTAGCGCCGCCGGCGTCGGGGACGAGCACCTGCAGGTTCGGGTCGAAGCGTCCGTCGAGGGTGACTGTGCGACCGAAGCCGTCCCCGACCGGCGCGCCTGCTCGGGCCACCGAGGTCAACGGCACTGGTGGCTGCGCCGCCCGCTCCTCCGCGGCTGCGGCGCCTTGCGCCTGATAGACGCGCAACTGCCACAGTCCGAGCAGCACCATCGCCACGGCGAGGCCGACGCCGAGCGCGACGAGGAGCGCCTGCTTGACCCGCAGCACGGAGCAGCCCGCTAGCTCGCGGCCGTCGCCGAGGCGGCGACCTCGTCCACGTCCTCGCTTGCGGTTCCTCTCCGGGCGGCCACGCGGACCAGGTCCGCACACATCCGGCCGAGACTCCAGCCAGCGCTCTCCGCGGCGAGCGGGAGTGCGGAGGTCTCGGTCATGCCCGGTGCGACGTTCACCTCGAGGAAGACTGGCCGCCCATCACGCCCGACCATGATGTCGGTCCGGGAGAGGTCGCGGAGGCCGAGAACCTCGTGTACGCGGAGGGCGAGTTCTGCACAAGCGTCTGCGGTGGTGGCGGAGACCTCGGCCGGGCAGAGGAACCGGGTTGCGCCGGCGGTGTACCGCGCGGTGTAGTCGTACACCCCCGAGTCGGGCCGGATCTCGACCGCTGGCAGCGCCTCGGGTCCGCGGCCGCGGTCAACGACCGCCACCGTCACCTCGACTCCGGCCACGAACGCCTCGACGACAGCGACCGGGCCGTACGCGTAGGCGCCCACCATCGCCGCTGGCAGGTCCTCCGCCCTGGTGACCTTGCTGCAGCCGAGCGCGGATCCGCCACGGGACGGCTTCACCATCATCGGGAAACCGATCTGCCGGCCGAGAGCGGCGACCAGCGCCTGTGCTCCGAGTTCTCGGAAGATCTCGTGCGGGAGGGCCACCTGCGCCGGGGCGGCAAGGCCGGAGTCACGCACGACCGTGTTCGCGATGGACTTGTCGAAGGCAACCCGACACGATGCGCCCGGCGAGCCGACGAACGGGACGCCGAGCAACGCGAGTACCTCGCGGAGGGCGCCGTCCTCACCCGCTTCACCGTGCAGAACCGGGAACACCACCGGGTCGCTCAACGAGGAGAGTCGCGGAATCAGGCCGGAGTCGACGTCGGACTCGATCACCTCCAGACCCTGGGCCCGCAGGGCCTGACTGACGCGCCGACCCGAACGCAGCGAGACGTCGCGCTCGTGCGAGAGGCCCCCTGAGAGCACCAGGACAGTCGGCGTCAGGTCCGCCGCGGCCTCAGCGGACGTGGAGTCGTTCGCTGCAGTCTCGGTCACGCGCTGCTGCTCGCTTTCAGGATCGGGAGCTCGTCGGTTCACTGTGGGTCAGGTCTGGTTGGCGCCGGGCGCCTCGTACGGCTTGAGTTCGGGACGTCGGCCATCGGAGATGGGTGCACCGAACGTCTCCAGCACACCAGCCTCATACGCGAGCACCTCACCGAGGCGCCGGGTGCCCTCGATGATGCGCTCGGGGGTCGGAAAGCAGTAGGAGAGGCGCATGTGACGGCTGCCGAAGCCGTCGGCGTAGAACGCCGTTCCCGGCACGTACGCGACGCGGGCTGTGACGGCCCGGGCCAGCATCGCCTGGGAATCCAGGCCTGGCGGCAAGGTGACCCACACGAAGAAGCCGCCCGCCGGGTAGGTCCAGGTGGTGCCCGGCGGCATGTGATCGGTCAGACCAGCGATCATCGCATCGCGGCGCTCCCGGTACATCTCTCGGAACACCTTGATCTGGCCTCGCCAGTCGTGGTTGGCGAGGTACGCCGCGATGGCGAACTGGGAGAAGACCGGCGGGCACAGGGTCGCCGACTCCTGTGCCAGCACGAGCTTCTCCCGCACCGCGTGCGGGGCCAACACCCAGCCGACCCGGAAGCCTGGTGCGAACGTCTTCGAGAAGGAGCCGAGGTAGACGACCCGGTCCTCATCGAAAGAGCGCATCGCGGGCAAGGGATCGCCGTCGAACCCGAGCAGGCCGTAGGGATTGTCCTCGATGATCAGCAGGTCGGACTCGTCCGCCACCTGCAGCAGTTGCCGGCGGCGCTCCAACGTCTGGGTGACGCCGGCTGGGTTGTGAAAGTTCGGGATGGTGTAGAGGAACTTCACCGTCCGGCCGGCAGCCCGCAGGCTGGTGACCGCCTCGCGCAGCGCGGTCGGATCGAGCCCGTGGTCGTCCATTGCGACGTGGACGACCTCGCACTGGAAGGCGCGGAACACCCCCAAGGCGCCGACGTAGCTGGGCGCCTCGCACAGCACCACATCGCCGGGATCGCAGAAGATCCGTGTCACCAGGTCCAGCCCCTGTTGGGAGCCAACGGTGACCGTGACGTCGTCCGGATGGGCCGAGATCTGCTCGAGCTTCATCACGTCGCAGATCGCCTCACGGATCATCGGCTCGCCCTGACCGGTGCCGTACTGCATCGCGCGTCGGCCGTCTCGGAGGACCAGCTCGTTGAGTGACGAGCCGACGATGTCGAGCGGCAGGTCGGCGATGTTTGGCATGCCGCCGGCGAGCGACACCACTTCGGGACGATTAGCCACCGCGAACAACGCGCGGATGGCCGACGCAGTCATGCCGTGGGTCCGGGCGGCGTACCTGTCGACGTAGCTGTCCAGCCGAGTGTCGCGGCGACGCAGCCGCTCCATCCCGGGATCCTCCCCGGTGACGCGTCGCTGGTCGCTCACCGTCCTAGTGTCGCTCACCAGCACCGTTCGGCGCGGGCACGTCCGACGAATGCCCCGACCCCGTCGAAATCTTGCGTCCGGCCTACGATGAAGGCATGTCCGACGGTATGGGGGCCGAGGCGGCAGGCTCCCGCGTACGTCGCTGGGTGATCTGGCTGGGCGCGGGAGTGATCGCCGGGTTGATCGCGGGTTTCGCCGTGGGTCTGGCGAGACCGAGGGTGCGAGCCTGACGTGGGTACTCGCCGACTGCGACCGATGACCGCTGACGACCTCGAATCGCTGGTCGACCCGTGCGTTGCGTGCACGTTCTGGGAGACCGGACTCGTCGATCTGGTTGCACCCGCTGAGCACGTCGACCGGGTCGAACTCAAGCTCGACTGGGCTGCAACGGTGACCCGCCGTTGGGGACACTGCGGCGTCATCGCGTTCGACGACGATGCACCGATCGGCCACCTCACCATGGCTCCCGCGCGGGCGGTCCCCCGGCTGCAGGCCTTCGCCACCACCCCGGTGGCCTCCGATGCCGCGGTGGTCATGTCCGCGCACGTGGTCGATGAGCTGCGTCTGCAGGGCGTCGGCCGCCAGCTCGTGCAGTTTGCGGCCGGACTGGTTGCCAGACGCGACATCCGCGCTTTGGAGGCCGTGGGCACGTACTACGACGGTCCGTCCTGCATGCTCCCGGCCGGCTGGCTCACCTCCGTCGGATTTCATGTGGTCCGGCCCCATCCGACGACGCCGCGGCTACGGATGGATCTCCAGACGACCTCGCGCTGGCGGCCCGGCCTGGAGGCGGCCTGGAGCCGTCTGTCCGGCATCGTGGCAGGGCAGCCTGTCCCCGAGCCGGCGACCTTTGCCCCGGTCAGTCCCACCCGATGACCACTGGCCGCAGCCCGGGGCGGAGGCTCCGAGGGCGGTGGCTCTGATCGGGGTAGCGTCACTGCGTGATGCGAACGAGCCCTCTTCGCGAGGCTGACCAGAACCGTCGGGGTCGATGAGTGAGGAGCGCGTGCGTCGGGTCCGCCTCGATCGCACCAGCCGACTTCAGTTCACCGCAACCAACAGCCGTGGTGGAACGCTCGCCTTCGGCAGCGGTCACCAGGGCGAGTTCACTCCGGTTGAGTTGCTGCTCACCGCGATCGCGGGCTGCACCGCGATGGACGTGGACGCGATCACGGTGAAGCGTTCGGAGCCCGACACCTTCACCGTGCTCGCCGCCTCGCTCAAGGTCCGGGATGCGTCGGGCAACCACCTCTCCGATGTCGTCCTGGACTTCGACGTCCGCTTCCCCGAAACCGACGGCGGTCGGCTGGCGGAAGCTGTCCTGCCCACCGCGATCGAACGTTCGCACAACGTCCTGTGCACGGTCAGCCGCACTGTCGAACTCGGTGCGGACATCGAGGTGCGGCTGCAGGGAACCAAGCTCGCGGACGGTCCGGTCAAGCAGACAACCGAGAACTCCGGCTGACGCGGCTCCTCGGAGTCTCGGGCAGCCCGCGCACTCGCTGCGCTATCGGTCGGTACGACCGCCGGTCAGAGGTACTCCTCGATCGCCCGCAGCAGCACGGACTTGGACTTGGCGCCTTTGAACGCCTTCACCAGTTCGCCGTCGAC
Organism: Propionibacteriaceae bacterium; assembly: GCA_044225235.1. Lineage (GTDB taxonomy): Bacteria > Actinomycetota > Actinomycetes > Propionibacteriales > Propionibacteriaceae > Microlunatus. The sequence goes on from JBGAIX010000009.1 coordinate 52,749, forward strand.
GTAGACCTGAATCGTCGGCAGCCCGAGCACGTGATTGTTGGCCGGCGTGATCGGGTTGGTGTTGGTGTCCATCTTGACGAAGCGCACCTTGTCGCCGTGCTGGTTGGCGAGCTCCTCGATGATCGGGGAGACCTGCTTACAGGGGCCGCACCAGTCCGCCCAGAAATCCACCATCACAGGTCGGTCGGACTTGAGCACGACATCGCTGAACGTCGCATCGGTCACATCGGTAACAGCACCCATCGCTACTCCTCTAGCGGCCCGCCCGGGAGCGGGATTTCGGTCGGGATCGTGCGGCCAGTCTGGCCGGGGGGACTGACAGGGTTGGTGGCTCGCCGTTCAGCGTGCGGCGCCGCTGAGAACGGGCTCGTGATCCACCGCGGCGTGCGTGTCGTGCAGATCGGCGAGGTAGCGCTCGGCGTCGAGCGCAGCCGAGCAGCCGGTGCCGGCTGCGGTGATCGCCTGCCGGTAGGTGTGGTCGACGAGATCGCCGCAGGCGAACACGCCCGGCAGATTTGTCCGGGTGGACTTGCCGGCGGTGACGACGTAGCCGCTCTGATCGAGGTCCACCTGCCCGCGGACGAGTTCCGAGCGCGGGTCGTGTCCGATCGCGATGAACAGGCCGGCTATCGGCAGCTCGCTCGACTCGCCGGTGATGGTGTCGCGGAGGGTCACGCCCTGGAGCGAATGCTCGCCATGGATCTCGCTGATCTCGGAGTTCCACGCGAAACGGATCTTGGGATCTTTGTGCGCGCGGGCGGCCATGATCTTCGAGGCACGCAGCGCATCGCGCCGGTGTACCAACGTGACCGACTTGGCGAACCGCGTCAGGAACGTCGCCTCCTCGACGGCGGAATCGCCGCCACCCACCACGGCAATGTCCTTGTCACGGAAGAAGAAGCCGTCACAGGTGGCGCACCAGGACACCCCGTGCCCGGAAAGTCGCTCCTCGTCGGAGAGCCCCAGTTTGCGGTAGCCCGAGCCCATCGCGAGGATCACCGTGCGCGCACTGAAGGTCGTGCCGTAGCCGTCGGTGACGTGCTTGATGTCTCCGGTGAGATCCATCGATGCGATGTCCTCGGCCACCAGCTCGGCGCCGAAGCGCTCGGCCTGGGATCGCATGTTCTCCATCAGTTCGGGGCCGAGGATGCCCTCGGGGAATCCCGGGAAGTTCTCCACCTCGGTGGTGTTCATCAGCGCGCCGCCTGCCGTCACGGAGCCTTCGAAGACCAACGGCCGGAGATTGGCGCGAGCGGCGTAGACCGCGGCGGTGTACCCGGCCGGGCCACTGCCGACGATGATGACTTCCCGTACGGAATCGGTGCTCATGGTGTCCTTCGCGACCTGTGTACGCGCGCCGCCACACAAGTGCGTGGCAGGTCTGCGTAACCCTACCTCCGCGAAACTCGGTCTCCTCGCGACGTATTCCGGAGTGTCAGCCCGGGCGCGGCGTTCGTCGTCAGCGGGGGAGGTCCGCCGTCGCTGCGCTCATCGGCTGGCCTGAGTAGCAGCCGGTGACGACCGTGACCGTGCCGACGGTCCCGCTCTGTTGGTACACCAACAGAGCCGGTTGCCCGTCCAGCGTCGTGCTCGCCAGACCGTCGATTCCGCCGTGGACGACACCACGCGCGCATCGCCATGCCCGGGAGAACGGGTGACTTTCCAGATCGAGAGTGTTCCGCACGGCCGCGGCCTGCTCGGGCAACGCGTCCGGACCGGAGAGAGCGGCGGCCGCGGGCGGCTCGTTGAGGCCAGCCGTCGCGCTGAGCACGTAGCCGCCGAATCCGACGGCGGTGGCAGCCAGTGCGGCAGCCGCAGCGAGCGCCAGCCCACGCCGAGCCGGTGGTCGACGTGGTGCAGCGATGAAGGGTCCGAGCGTCTCCCGCACCGGTGGGGCGGCTGCGGCTGCGGCCGCCGGCCGCTGGTGTGCCCTACGTGCTGCGGACTCGGCCGCGACCGCAGCATCTAGTCGCGCGGCCACACCGGCCGGCATCGGCGTGGCGTCGCCCGCCAGCACAGCGCTGACAGCGGCGAGGTCGGCCGCCCGGGCGCGGCACTCAGCGCACCCAGCGAGGTGCCTCTCGATCTCCTCGCGGCGCCGTTCGCTGAGCAGACCCTCCCCAGCGTCCGCCAGCTCGTCGAGGTCCGGGTGAATGCTGGTCACCGCGGTCCTCCTCTGACGGTCGCGGGTTGCTCTGGTGGCCGTTCGATCACGATGTCGCATCCTCCGCCAGCAAGCCTCGAGCGCGCAGTCGCTCGACGGTGCGCAGGGTCTGCCTGTCCAGTCGCGCCTCGGGAGCCTCGGTCAGTATCCATCCGAGCAGGGTCGAGTGCCCACCGCGGAGCAGGGCGGCCGGGACGATGACCCGGCGGTTGCGACCCGCAGCTGATCGGACAGTGAGTCGGTAGCAGGGACCATGCGGGGTCAGGAATTCCTTCACCGCCACCAGGTCGGTCGCCTCGACGGTCTGGAGGCGGCCGTACCGCCGAACGATCGCGCGTCGCCCGTCGACCTCCAGATATGCCCGCGTACGTAGATGGACGACACCGAGGAACGCGACCCAGATCGCGACCACGAGCACGACGGCCGACAGCCAGCCCGACACCTGGCTGCGAGCAACGGCGACGATGCAGATCAGCGCCCCGAGGCTCGCCATGACCGCGGCGGGCCGGGGGTTGTACGAATGGGGCAGTGGACGTCCCATCAGCGGTCTGCCTCGTCCTGTAGCTGCCGGACGAGCGGCGCGATCTTGGCGCGGCCGCGCGCGCATCGGCTCTTCACCGTCCCCGGGGCGCAGCCGAGGATGGCGGCGGCCTCGTCCACCGAGTAGCCCTCGGCGTCGACCAGCAACAGAGCTGCCCGCTGGTCGGCGTTCAGCTGGTGGAGCGCGCGGGCGAGCAGCGAACGCTGCTGCTGTTGCTCGATCGGGTCGGGCCGGGAGGCATCGCCGAGGATTGCCGCGCGATCGAGATCCTCGGGAAGCCTTTCGGCGGCCCGGACCCGCTGAGCGCGAAGCCTGTCGATGCAGGCATTGACGACCACACGGTGCAGCCACGTTGTCACCCGCGCATCACCGCGGAAGCTTCCGGCCCGCCGGAACGCCGCGACGTAGGCGTCCTGGAGCGCGTCCGCAGCGTCATCGGGGTTTCGCATCACACCCAAGGCCACCCGCCAGAGTCGGTCGCGATGCCTGCTGACCAAGGTACCGAAGGCGTCGGGGTCGCCGTCGACGTGAGCCCTGAGGAGACGCAGATCCTCGGTGTCGTTGCCGCTCGACGACACTGGGCGGCGGGTCGGGGGCGGCGCCTCCCGATCGATCACGATCCCCCCTGCGCACGGCCCGGCCTCACCGGCCACTCAGTGCACGAGCGTCACTGCGTGACGGCGACCTCGTAGATGCCTCCGCGGTACCCCTTGCCCTCTTTGGGCAGCGAGGTGAGGTACACGAGGACGAAGCGCGTCGTGGCCGGTGTCTTGGGCGTCAGGGTAGCCGAGGAGCCGGCGCCATCCTTGGCTGCAATCTTGCGCCAGGCCTTGTCGGTGGACATCGACGGCTCGGTGACCTCGGCCGGATCACTCGCCGGAATCCGCAATTCGACGTCGGTGCCCTTCCCGCTCAGCTTGACCGTCACCGAATTCACCGCCTTGGCTGAGCCGAGGTCGAGGACGAGCCCGACGCCGCGCTTGATGTTGCCGAGCTTGGGGCTGCCGACGTAGCGCACCGTGCGCCAGCGGGTCTTCGGGTTCCCGTCGAAGGCGAGCGGGACCTCACGAGGGTTCTCCGTCTGGTCGTCACCCTGGGGGTCGAAGTCGCGGCCCGCGACGATGCGCAGCTGCTTGGGCTTCTCGGTCCCTCCGGTCGGGGCCGTGCTGGGCGCACTGGCTGACCCGTCCGGAGCCGCGCTGAACCGGCGGTCAAGGACTGCGGCGGACAGCACACCGCCGACGATGAGCAGCACGACCAGGCCCACCAGGATCCCGATCCAGCGCCGAGGCTGTCGGCGCGTCGTGCGCCGGACGGGCTGTGTAGCGACGCGTCCGGACGGTGAGGTCCGGGGCCGGATCGCGGTCGGTTGCCCGCTCGAATTGCGGACCACCGGTACCGGGCGGCGAACCTGAGCCGCCGGGGCGGTTGAGGCGGCCATCGTGCGGCGGGTGCCGACGTCGGGGCTGCCATTCGCGTCCAACAGCGACGAGACGGGCGGAGCACCGGTGGCCGGGTCCACCCGCCGGTGCAGCACGGGGATCGGTTGATGCAGGCGCCGCTCCAGGTCGCCCGACGCATCGGCGCTCCCGAGCACCTTGGACAGCGCGGCCACCAGTCCGGCGGCGGTGGTGATCGGCGCGGCACGATGGCGCGGCGGATCGCCGAGAACGTAGTCGCAAACGCCGTCGAGGGCAGGTGAGACCCCCGCCCGCACCTGGCGCGGCGTCATCCAGCCGCGCCCGATGGACGGCGCCTCGGGCAGCCCGAACGCCGGGCCGCCCGGCCACCGCGACACCAGGGTGGCGTAGAGCAGCCGGCCGAGGTCGGTGACGTCCACCAGCTCGGGCGTACTGGCCCCGGGGACCAGCGGGCTCTGGTTGGGGCGCAGCGCTGCCTCGAGAAGCAAGCCGACGATCTTGACGTTGCCAGTCGGGGTGATGATCACCGTTTGTGGGCTGATTCTGCGGTGATAGAGGCCGAGGCCGTGGACGCCGGCGAGTGCGTCGGCGACCTCCCGGACCACCCAGGCCGCCTCCAACGCGGAGAGTGGGCCATGCGACAGGATCACGTCCAGCGACTGCCCGGTGGCGTACTCGCAGACGATGTACGAGCCGAGTCGGTCATCGGTGCTCTGGACCGCGTCGAGGACGCGAACGAAACGGGAGTCGGTGGCGACCGATGCCCGGCGCGCTACAGCCAGGAGATCGTTCTCGGCCGGGTCGCCCGGCGCGAGCAGGTGGACCAGCACCGAGCGGGAGAGCACCTGGTCGAACGCGCGCCAGGTGACCGTAGGCCGCGACTCGGCAATCAATTCCTCGAGGCGGTACCGGGAGCCGAGGACGGTACCGGCGGGCAGCGTCGCGGCGGTGGCCAGGGGTCTGGCCGGCGCGGCGTCGACCGGATGATCTGAGTACTCGTCGTCGAGTCCCCGGACGACTATCGCCTGCGCCATGGAGTCTGCGCTCTCCTGCGGGCCGCTGTGGCCCTGGTCGGGTCCTGTCGCGGCGGATGAGGCTTCGATCGTAAGAGAGCGGTCGCCGTTGCGCGGGCCCGAATCGCCGGTTGTGGGGAGATCGTCAGCAGCGGTGTCGGCCCCGTCGCCGTCACCGGGAGTCGGGTGACCGTCCGGGGGGTGACCGTCTGCACCCGGGCCACCGTGGCCCGAGGAGCCGCCACCTCGGCGCAGCACCGCGGAGACGATCTCTCCGACCTCGGCGATGCGCAGCACCCGCGCCATCACCAGGAACAGGCCGACAGCGATCAGTCCGGCCACCGCGAGCGCCAAGGCCAGCATCAACTGGCTCGACGAATCAGCGGTGATCGCCCAGCAGACCAGCCAGCCCGCCAACGCGGCGGGCGTCACGGCCGCCAGCAGCCGGATGCAGTGCTGGACCAGCGATTCCGACGACAGTTCCGGGAGTCGCTTGCGCAGCCGGCGGAACGAGACGATGACACCGATCAGGTAGGCGCCGGAGTAGGCGCCGCCCAGCGCCGTGGCCACCAGCCCTGGATCGTCGAGCAGTCGGACCGTCGCGACACCGAGCACCACATTCGTTGCCGCGATCAGACACTGCAGGAAGAACGTCGTGCGGGTGTCCTCGAGCGCGTAGAAGGCGCGCAGCAGCAGGTACTGGATGGTGAACGGCACAAGCCCTACGGCGAGGGCCATCAGGGCGCTACCGACGTAGGAGGCATCCCGCGCACCGGCCCCGAAGCCGAACGCGAGGTGAGCCATCGGCACGCCGAGGACGAAGAACGCCACCGCCGCCGGCAGCAGTGCGGTCACGGCCAGGCGAATCGCGTGCGTGGTCTCGGCGGTCACGCCGACGTAGTCCTCGGAGGCGGCGAAGCGCGAGGCGGCCGGCAGCATGGCGGTCGCCAGCGACACGGTGATCAGCGAATGCGGCAGGATCCAGACGGCGTAGGCGTTGGAGTACGCAGTCAGGCCGGCCCCAGCGCCGTCTACCGTCGCGCCGCTGGCCAGCTTGCTGACCACGACCAGCGCCAGTTGGGTCACCAGGACGAAGCCGAGCGTCCACCTGGCCAGCCGGAACGTCTTGCCGAGACCCGTGTGGCGGAAGTCGAAGCGAGGCCGGAACCGGAAGCCCGAGGCCCGCAGGAAGGGGACCAGCACGGCTGCCTGGACCGCGATTCCCAGCGTCGATCCCAGACCGAGCAGGAGCTCTTGTCCGGAGGTGAACGGCTGGTCGTTCTGGGTGTGCCCGAAAACGCCCAGGAACAGCAGCAAGACGCCGATCGAGACGACGTTGTTGGCGATCGGCGCCCACATCATCGGGCCGAAGCGGTCGCGGGCGTTCAGGACCTGGCCGGCGAGGACGTGCACTCCGTAGAAGAACACCTGGGGCATGCAGTAGTAGCCGAGCATCACCATCGACGCGTACTGCGCACTGAGGTCGGGGTCCTTCCACCCCTCCGCCGAGTACAGCGAGATGATCAGCGGCACCGCAGCGGTGAGCGCCGTGGTGATGATCGCCAGCCCGATCAGGCCGGCGGTCATGATGCGGTTGGTGAAGGCATCGCCGCCGTCACGGTCGCCCTTGATCGCCCGGACGATCTGCGGCACCAGCACCGTGTTCAGGACGCCGCCGGCGAGCAGGATGTACATGCTGTTCGGCACCGTGTTCGCCAGGGTGAACATCTCGGCCTGCCGAGTGCCGTTGCCGAACAGGAAGACGAGCAGCATCAGCCGGACGAAGCCGAGCACCCGCGACAGCGCTGTGCCGGCAGCCATCACGGCACTCGCCGAGACCAGCCGCGAGGTGCTGCTGGCCGCGGTCGTTCGCGGCGCGGCGGTGCTGGCCGAGTCCGCGCTGACCGTCTCGCTGGTCGGGGCCTGCGCCGGTGAATTCGGCTGCTCAGGCATCGATTCCCCCGGGGGGTCGGTCAGCCGAGGCGCCAGTGCCGGCCGATGTCGCCGATCGCTCAGCCACGGGAACCCTGGCCGAACTCAGCGCGGCGGACGCCTCGTCGGGGTGGCCGTCAGTCGCCGACGCGCTGGAGCGCTCGCGTGCCACCTGCCTGATGCGCAGGGCCGTCGTGGCTACCAGCACGACTCCGGCCGCGACGGCGATCGCCCAGCCCGTCGTACCGTTCTGGGTCACCTCGACCGCGATGTCGATCGGCTTGCCGATCGGCGTACCCGCCATGGTGGTCAGCCGCGCGGTGACGGGAACGACGCCGTTCGCCCGGGCCGTGACAGACGCGTTCGCGGTCAGGTTCTCGCCAGCGCGCACGCGCAGATCCTCGATGGGCCTGATGGTCAGTCGCTGACGATTGTCGGAACTGAAGACGACTCGGACCCGGACCGTGTTGGCCTCACTCGGCGGATCGGTCTGCGGCAGCGTGTTGCGGATGGTGATCGGGAACTCGACGCCATCCCGGGCCACAGTGCGGACCCGAGGATTGCTGCTCAACTTGATGCGCTCGTTGAGAATCTCGTCTACGAAGGCTCGCTGGGGTCTGATCACCGCTTGCTGTGCCTGCAAGTGGCGCCGCCAGTACCCGCTTGCCGCGCGTGCTGCCGCCCGGTCGCGCTGGGTCGCCGTGGCATTGGCGTCCACCAACAGCTCGCTATACGTCGTCAGGCTCGTGGCGAGGGCGGCGACGCTGCCCAACTGACCGGCGGTGAGCTCCCGGTCGCGGGCCATGGCGGAGTAGCGATAGCCCTTGGCCGTACCGCTCGGCCCGTCGGCGAGCAGGTCCCGCAGCGGTCGGCGCTGCATCCAGGGAGCATCGGCGCCGGGCTCGTCGCTCACCGCCTGTGCTGCTGAGGTGATGACCCGGACCCGGCCATGCGCTGCGTCCTGCTCAGCTGTGGTGGCCTCGAGCCACGATTGCGCCAGTGCGCGCTGCCGAATCTGTACCGGGGTGTTGCGAGGGTCGGGGCCCGGTCCGCCGCTGAAACCGGTCGGCGGCGAGGTGACCAGGGGAGTGCCGCCGGACGTCCGCAGCAGCGGCCCCTCCTCGGGAATCACCGTGGACCCGGTCAGCACGATCGCTTTCGGCGACAGCGTCTCGACGGCGTCGATCGTCGCCGCGTCCGCAGCGCCGCTCGTCGGGAACACCAGCAGTGGCAGGTTTCCGACGCTCTCGTCGTTGCGGCTGGCTCGGGCGGACGCCGCCAGCGTGGTCTGTTGCCCGGAATGAACCAGTGCCGTGACGTCGGGGGAGCCGAACAGCAGCCGGTAGCCGTCGCGGCGCTGAACGAGGGCGTTCAGCCGGTCCAGCCACACGCTCGCGGCATCAGCGCCGCGGCCCGCGATCAGCTGGCCCGCGGAGTCGAGCACCTGGTAGCCGGTGCGCATCGACCGCGCTTCGTCGACCAGCGCCGGGTCGACAGCGAAGCTGACGTCGTCGGAGTCAGCAGCGGTCAGCAGCTTCGACAGTCGACCGTCCGGCCCGAACTCGGATGCGAGGTGTTCGTCGGACAACAGTCCCGGGCGGATCAGCGACGGCTGCGAACTCAGAATCACCAGCGAGGTGAGGGTGAGCGTCTGGTCCACACGCTCCGACACCAAGGGGAGGAACGTTCGGGCCCGGCCGAGGGTGAGGTCGCGCGGATCGCCGGGGAGACGGCCCCGAATGTGCACACCGAAGAGATAGACACCTTCGTCGTCGGGGAAACCGAGGTTCGCGATCCTCGTCCGCAGCGCGAAGCGGGTCGAGGCTCCGGGCGCCAAGGTGCGCTCGGTTTCGGACGGGATGTTCTGGTAGTCGCGATCGAACAGGCGCTCGCCCAGCGGGATGCCGGCCGGTGAGCCCAGTGCCGCAGCCAGATCGTCGGAGTCGCGGAGCGGTTCGCGGCGATAGCGCCAGAGCACGGCCTGCAAGTTCGATAGCGGCTGGTTGCTGATGTTGGTGACGGTGCCCTTGACGGTGACGGTGCCGTCGCGGTTGGGAACCGCTGGTTTCAACGATGTCAACGAGACGCTGGCCCAGCCGGGCGGCTCGTCCGCCTGGGCCGCCGGCGCCGGAGCGAGCCAGAGCAGCGGGGCCAACAGCAGCGCGATCAACAGCGCGAGGGCCGGCGTCGACGGCGCGCGGAGCGCTCGCACCGCGCACCACCTCCTCACCCGTGCATCCTAGTTGGAGCGGGCACCGGGAGTGGCGCTCCGAGGCGCGGGAGGCCGTTCCGGACGGCTGCGGTGCTGATCGGGGCTTCGTCCCGCGCCGGAGGGTCGGCTCCGGTGATCGAATCGGAATGGAGCGGCTCAGATGGCGACGGTACAGTGAGGCAGCGTGTCTGCTGACGGGACGAACGCCGCTCCGGCCACCGCCGAGGTGGTGTTGGCCGATGCCGAATCGTTCCGGGTCGCCCCGGTCGCCGAGCGCTTGGGCGCGGTCTTCGCTGCTGCCGGCCACGAACTCTTCCTCGTCGGCGGCAGCGTGCGTGATGCCCTGCTGGGTCGCCTCGGCCATGATCTCGACTTCGCCACCTCGGCGCGTCCGGACGACGTCGAGCGCCTGCTTCGCGCGTTCTCGCCTGCGGTGTGGACCGTGGGCAAACAGTTCGGCACCATCGGCTGCAAGGTCGAGGACGCCGGCGTCGAGTGGGTCGTCGAGGTCACCACCTATCGCTCCGACGCGTACGCCGCCGAGAGCAGGAAGCCGGTGGTCGCGTTCGGCGACACCTTGCACGGTGACCTGCTGCGGCGCGACTTCACCGTGAATGCGATGGCGGTCTCGGTGCCGGGCGGCCGGTTCGTCGACCCGTACGGCGGACAACGTGATCTTGCTCGGCGCGTGTTGCGCACCCCCGCAGGCCCTGAGGTGTCCTTCAGCGACGACCCGTTGCGGATGATGCGCGCGGCCCGATTCGCTGCGCAGCTCGGGTTGGTGCCCGCAGCCGAACTCGTCCGCGCGATGACGCGGATGGCCGACCGCATCTCGATCATCTCGGCCGAGCGGGTGCGGGACGAGCTGTCCAAGCTGCTGCTGGCGGATGCGCCGCGGGTCGGCCTGGATCTCCTTGTCGCGACCGGGCTCGCGGCGCGCGTACTGCCCGAACTGCCAGCGCTGCGGCTGGAACGCGACGAGCATCATCGCCACAAGGACGTCTACACCCACAGTCTCACGGTGCTCGATCAGGCCATCGCGCTCGAGCAGCGGCTGCCCGAGCGACCGGATCTGATCGTGCGGCTCGCCGCCCTGCTGCACGACATCGGGAAGCCGGCGACGCGGCGCTTCGAGGCTGGCGGGAAGGTGTCGTTCCACCACCACGACGTGGTGGGAGCGAAGCTGGTGCGGAAGCGGCTCACTGCCCTGCGCTACAGCGGCGACGTGGTCAAGGCCGTCTGCGACCTGGTTGCGCTGCACTTGCGGTTCCACGGCTACAGCGATGGGCTGATCGGGACGAAGGGCGAGTGGACAGACTCGGCGGTCCGCCGGTACGTCCACGATGCCGGCGATCAGTTGGCGCGGCTGCACATCCTGACTCGGGCCGACTGCACGACGCGCAATCAGGCGAAGGCCGGCCGGCTGCGGCTGGCGTACGACGATCTGGAGCGCCGGATCGCAGAACTGGCCGAGCGGGAGGAGCTTGCCGCCATCCGGCCCGACCTCGACGGCCACCAGATCATGCAGCTGCTGGGGCTAGGGCCTGGGCCTGAGGTCGGCAAGGCCTACCACTACCTGCTGGAGCGCCGGATGCAGGACGGGCCGCTCGGCGAGGAACGCGCACGCGAGGAACTCCTGGCCTGGTGGCACGACCACGCCTGAGCTCCCTCAGCGCCGGGCGCTGGGAGCCGAACGCACCGATCCGGTGCCGTCGTCGGCGGTGATTCCACGACTGGCGGCGGCAAACCCGATGCCGATCAGCACGTACCCCGCAGCTACTGTCAGCAGGATCGGGACGGACGCCCCGTCGGCGGGCAGCACGAGCGCGCCGAGGGCGGCAGAGCCGACCAGGACGACGTTGAAGATCATGTCGTAGATCACGAAGACGCGACCTTTGTAGTCGTCGGCGACGTGCGCCTGAACGAGGGTGTCGACGCAGATCTTGACCGCCTGCGCGGTCAGGCCGAGGAGGAAGGCCGCGACGAGCAGTGCCGCCGGCTGGATGATGCTGCCCGGCAGCGCCTGGAAGACCCCGGACCCGACCAGGGCGACGACCAGGAAGGCGCGCAACCCGATCCGCGCGATTGCCGGCGGCGTCACAGCCGCAGCGAGCACGAACCCTGCACCCGTCGCCGCCACCAGCAGGCCGAGATCGGCGATCGCCGCCTCGACCTGGTCGAGGGTGTGGAAGTGGTTGCGGTACACCAGGATCATCGCGACTGTGACGAGGCCGTACCCGACGCGGTGCGCTCCGATGGTGAGCAGTCCGAGACCCGCCGCGCGGCGTTCGCGCAGATGCGCAACCGCGGCGACGAGGCCGGTGACGATCTCGGCGGCGCGGGGACTGGCGATCTGGTCGGGACCCAGCTGGCGTCGCGGGATCCGCAGCGCCAGCGTCGCACTGGTCAGGTAGCCGACCGCGGCCAGCACGAAGAGAAACGCGTTCGCCTGGTAGTCCGACATCGCAGTGCCGAGTGCGAGTCGCAATCCGGTGCCGACAGCCGCGCCGACGAGCACACCGGCGGGTCCGACCGTGGGCACCACGGCGTTCGCGATCAGGTATTCATCGCTGTCGATGGTGTGCGGCAGCGACGCCGACAGCGCTGCCAGCAGCAGGCGGTTCAGGCTCATCGCGAGCAGCACCAGGCCGTAGATCGCTGCCTCGGTGCTGCCGTCGCGGAGGCCCGTGCTCACCAGCGCGGCGAGCCCGAGCGCCAGTCCGCAGCGCACGAGTTCGACCACCAGCAGAATCTGGCGCCGCGACCACCGGTCCAACACGATGCCGACGAACGGCCCGAGCACTGAGAACGGCAACAGGGTGATCGCCAGCACCGCCGCGATGGAGGCGGCGTCCGGCTGGCGCTCGGGGGAGAAGAGGACGAACGACGCCAGGGCGATCTGGAGCACCCCGTCGCAGGTCTGGGTGGCGACCCGGACCGCAAGCAGGCGCCGGAAGTAGCGGTGCCGCCACAGCCTCCGCAGGCTGGACAGGAACCCCATCAGTTGTCGGGGTACTTCTTCACATACGCCGCGACGTCATCGCTCTTCAACGCCTTGGCCAGCGCCTTCATCTTCGCCTCGTCCACCACGTCGATGCTCTGCCCGTCCGGGGTGGTGCCGAAGCCGGAGATCGGCGCCTGCAGCAGGTGGATGTCGCGGCCGCTGAGCCGGAGCGAGAGGGCAGTCGAGCGAATCTCGCTGTTCAGCAGGCCGTTGTCGACCGTGAGGTGCGAGGCGACATTGCCGACGAACGCGGTGAAGCGTGCTGGATCAGCAATCACCTCGGCGCTGAGACCCTTGCGCACGATGGCGCGGATGACCTTGCGCTGGTTCTCGGCGCGGTCCAGGTCACCGCGCGGAAGCGCGTGACGCTCGCGGACGAACCAGAGAGCCTCCTCGCCCTGGATGGTGATGGAACCCTTCGGATAGTCGAAGCCGTGCGAGGTGAAGGCCGTTTTGTTGCTCACGGTCACGCCGCCGAGATCGTCGGTCAGCTTGATGAATCCCTCGAAGTCGACGATCGCGACGTGGTCCACGCGCACGTCGGTCAGCTTCTCGAGCGTGCGGATCGTCAGCGGGGGCCCGCCGAAGGCAAACGCCGCGTTGATCTTGTTCTTGCCATGCCCGGGCACGTTCACGTACATGTCGCGGGGGAAGGAGATGATGTACGCCTCGTCGCGCGCCTTGTTCAGGTGAACGAGCATGATCGAGTCGCTCCGCCCGTTCCCCTCATCGCCTGGATCGCGACTGTCTGAGCCGAGCAGCACGTAGTTGAGGGTGCCGACCTCCTGTGCCTCCTTGGCCGGCCGCGAGTCCTCACTCGGCATGTCGACGCCGCGGTTGATGTTGCTCATCACCTGGCGGTCGATGCTGAACGCGTACAGCAGGCCGGCGACGAGCGCCAGCACCACGACGATCGCGACGGCGATCAGGATCTTCGGCCACAGGCGACGACGCCGGGCGCGCGTGGGCGCGGCCGGGTCGGTGTGGTTGTGCACGGGTGCGGGCGCGGTGTCGGTCATCGCCATCCTCGTCAGGGGAAGTCGAAGCGAGTCTAGGGTGCGTCGACCAGTCCCGCGGGGCTCAGATCTCCTCGAGCGCGCTGGCCGACTTTTTCACCTTGACGAATTTCATGTACGCCTTGACGACTTCGCCCGGCTCGCCGACCATCATCAGCCGGCCCTTGTCCAGCCACATCGCCTGGGTGCACATCTCCTTGACGCTGTTCAGACCGTGGCTGACCAGGAACATCGCCCGAGCACTCTCGCGTAGCTCAGCCATTTTCGCGTTCGCCTTCTCGCGGAAGTGCGCATCACCCGTGGAGAGCGCCTCGTCGATCATCAAGATGTCTGGCCTCATGTGCACAGCCACCGAAAATCCGACCCGTGCGGACATGCCGGAGGAGTAGGTGCGCATCGGCATGTCGATGAAGTCGCCGAGTTCGGTCCATTCCGCTACCTCGTCCGCACGCTCGTCGACTTCCTTGCGGGACAGTCCGGCCGCGAGCCCGCCGAGGATGATGTTCTCCCGTCCGGAGAGGCGTTGATTGAAGCCGACACCGAGCGCGAGCAGGGTGCTCGCCCGCCCCCACACCTCGACCGAGCCGCTGGTCGGCGGCAGGATTCCCGCCATCGCCCGCATCAACGTCGACTTTCCGGCGCCGTTGGAGCCGATGATGCCCATCGAGGTGCCGTTGCGTACCTCGAACGAGACGTGCTTGATCGCCTCGACCTCACGCACGGCCCGCTGCCCGCGACCGAACCGGATCAGCGCCTGCTTCAGTGTGGGGCGCCGCTCGAACGTGGTGCGGTAGGTGATGGAGAGGTCGTCGACCTTGACTGCGAGGGGGGAGTCGCCGTTAGACGAGACGGACAGTGAACTCACGCTCCCTCGACATGAAGAACAAGAACCCAACCAAGGCAACGGCCGCCGCCCACGCGGCCGAGGAAAACCATACCCACGCGGGGGGGTACCCGGGGTCCTGCAGCAGCGTCGTGTAACCGGTGAGCATCGCGTACATCGGATTGCCCTCGATGAGGCGCGTCAGGAGCGGGGAGAGTTGGCCAGCGAGATGCTCGGGCGCCCAGAGCACCGGGGAGAGGTACATCCACAGTCGGACGAAGTACGGGAGGAAGCTGGAGGTGTCCCGGAAGTAGACCTGCAGGGTCGCAAAGAACGCCGCGGCTCCCATCGCGAAGACGACCATCGTGCCGAGGAAGAACACCGCGAGCAGCATCTTCGGATGCCAGACCTTGGTCAGGAAGAAGGCGTGCACACCGAAGTAGACAGGCACCGTCGGGAGAAACCGAAAGAACGCGGTCCGAACGGCCGACAGCGGGATCAGCAGCCGCGGGAAAGGTGTATTGAGCAGGAGCTTCCCGGACGTGGTGACCGAGGTCGATCCAGTGGTGATCGCGGTCGAGACCAGCGTGAAGGCGAACAGGTTGAGCGTGAGGTGTGCGAAGAAGGTGGGGTCACTGTCGCGGCGGATGATCGTGACGAGCACGTAGTACACGCCGGCCAGCAGCAGCGGGTTGATGACCAGCCAGGCCTGGCCGAAGAACGTCGAGGTGTTGGCCCCCCGCATCGTCGCCTTGCTCATCTCGGCGGCGAAGGCCCGGCGGTGCAGCAACTCGCGGAAGTACGTCACCAGGGGAGGTAGCCCGGCGCGGTGCGGACCGTACTGGTGGTAGACGGGCTCGAACTCCGTTTCACCGTGCCGAACGGGTGCGCGCATGGCTACCTTGCTTTCTCGGTCCTCAGGTGGCTCGCCTCGGCGCCGGTCGAGGACCGGCAGTCATGGGGGAACAGTCTGCCACGATCATGCCTGACCAGGGGCGGTTGCGACGGCCGCGCCCACGGCCTGTTCGGGGCCGCTCGGCGCAGCGCTGTACGGCCCGGAACAGGCCGGTCATCGGCGCCGGGCCACCCTCAATGGGCCTGGCACCAGGCGCGGATGACGGCCTGGAGCTCGTCAGCTCCCTCCCGAACCGCCGCAACGTCTCCGAACCGCATCACTCGGGCCAGTCGTCCGTCCCCCTCGAGCCGGGCGAACTCGCCCGGGATCTCGGCACCACGGTGGAAGAGCAGACTCACCATGCGCTTGGCCGGGTTGAAGCTGACGATGTTCCCCCGATACGCGAACGTCGGGGTCTTCCACTTGATCGACTCGGTAACCCGGGGATCCGCCTCGAGAATGAGCCGGCGTGCGAGTTGCATCGCGTCGGTGAGTGGATGCTCTCGTTCTGCGAACCAGGCGTCGACCTCCGGATTGGTGTTCGGCGGCTGCACGGTCATGGGCGGCCCTTCGCTCTGGGTATCTGTGATCGACCGTAGCGGCTGTCTGCGTCAGCGATCCAGCCGAGCGGGGTGAGTCACCGGCTAGGGTGGCGGCGTGAAGTGGAGGGTTGTGGCCGTGGTCGGTGTCGCTGCCGGCGCCGTCGTGTTCGCCGCGCGGCGGAAGGCACGCAAGGATCGCGCAGACGCCGAACTGTGGGCGGAGGCGACGGACTCCGTCGCGCGCTTCGGCGAGGCCTGAGCCTGGTCTCAGCGGGCCGGGCGCTCGACCAGCACGCGGCGCGGGGCGCGGAACGACAGCAGCTCGGTCCACGGCGGGTCGGATTCCGCTAGTTCGAGCTCGGGCAACGCCACTGCGGCACCCTGCAGGATCAGCCGTGATTCGAGTCGTGCGATGCCCGCGCCGAGGCAGCGGTGGATTCCGACCCCGAAGGCCAGATCCGCGTCAGCTCCCGTGCCGGAGAGGCCGAGCAGGATCTGCGCCCGGCGGGGCACCTCGACCGAGCCGATGACGGCCGGCGCGCGCGTGCTGCGTCGCCAGGTCGGCACCGAAGACTCCTCGCGCAGTGTCTGCTCGACGGCCTCGGCTGCGTAGTCGGCGTCGGTCGCACGCGCCCAGTCCCCACCCTGGAGAAGGCGGAGCATGATCGTCGCCACCAGCATGCTGGTGGTCTCCTGGCCGGCAATGAGCAGGAAGTAGCCGGCGGCGCAGACGTGATCGTCGTCGAGTCCGAGCGCGATCAGAGCGCTGAACAGATCCTCTCCCGGAGACCGCCGCGCAGCCTCGACCGTCGTCCGCAGCCACCGGTAGTAGTCGCCGGCGCTGCGCGCGATGACGAGTTGCCGGTCTGGGTCGGGCCACCCCCAGAACAGCTCGAACGAGTCCTGACTCCAGCTCTTCAACTCGGGTGGGACATCGCCGAGGCCGAAGAGCCGGAAGAGCGTCAGCGCGGGCACCGGGCCGGCGATCTCGGCCATCAGGTCGACCCGATGCTCGCGCTCCAGGACGGCCGCGGCCCGCTCGGCAGCGGCGACCACGAACGCCCGGATCGGGTCCTCACACGCCGCCACCCGGGCTGGGCTGAGGAAGCGCGCAACTGTGCGGCGAATGGGCAGGTGCGAGGGGGAGGAGTTGCTCGCCAGTGTGGGCGGCAGCGCGAAATCGGCTGCAGCGAGGGCGCGCAGGCTCGGACGGGTGAGCTGGGTGTGTGCCGTCAGCGCGTTGTCCGGCGGGAAGGTGCCTGGGTCGAGCAGCACCGCGCGCACGTCGGCTGGGTCGTCCACCACCCAGACGCCGAGCTGGTCGTCGAACCGTGCGGGGCAGCCTGCCGGGTGCGCGCGCTGGGCGGTCACGCGAGCACCTCGTGGTCTGCGGGCAGCCAGCCGGGTGCCTTCGCGCGGAACGTCGCAGGTGCGAGCCGGGCGGCGCGGGCCGGGATGCGGCCGAGCAGCGGTACGCCGCTGACCTCCGGGAGATCGAGCAGGTTCTGTCGCATCGCCAGATCGGGGCGCCGGGGCCAGCTGCCGATCACCAGGCCCGCGCAACCGAGGCCGCGGCTGAGGAGTGCTTCCACCGTGAGCGCGGTGTGGTTCAACGTGCCCAGACCCGCGCGCACGACGAGCACCACGTGCAGATCGGCACCCGCGTCGCGCAGCGCGATGGCGAGATCGGCCAGGGTGCCGCCGACGGCGTCGTACGGGACGAGCAGCCCGCCCGCCCCCTCGACGACGGTGACCTCGACGTCGCCGGCGATCTGGAGCACCGCGTCGCGATGTGCGGCGACCGGGGGGAGCGGCTGCCCGCTCACTCGCGCGGCAGCGGCCGGCGCCAGAGCGGGGCCGAGCCGGTGCAACTCGTACGCCGGGACGGCACCGGCCAACCGGGTGACCTCGGCGATGTCGCCTGGCTCGTCCGCGGCCAAGCCCGTCTGCACCGGCTTCACCACCGCGACCTGGCGGCCGGCCGCTGCCAGGGTCGCTGTCAGCGCGGCTACGGCAACGGTCTTGCCGACGCCGGTGTCGGTGCCGGTGACCACGACGACCTTCATGACGCGCACACCGTTCCGAGTACGTCGACGGCGTGCGCCAGCTCGTCGTCGGTGTGCTGGGCGTGCGCGGTGATCCGCAGCCGGGAGATCTGGTCCGGAGTCGAGGGCGGGCGGAAGCAGCCGATCAGCACTCCGTCCTCGGCTGCCTGGGCTACGGCCGCCAGCGCCTCCCGCGGGCCGGGCATCGGCACCGACAACACCGCGCCAGCCGGACGCGGGACCCGGCAGGCCTCCGCCAGCAGGGCCGCGGCAGCGATAGCGCGAGCGGGACGCTCCGGTTCGGTGCTGATCACGTCGAGGGCGGCCAGCGCGGCGCCGGTTGCGGTTGACCAAGTGCTCGCGGACCAGCCGGCTGCCGAGCACCGCTCCGCCCTGGGCGCCGAGCGCCTTGGACAGCGTCACGGTCGCGATCACGTCGGAGTCGCCGAGGAGCCCTTCCGCAGCGAGGAGGCCCGCGCCGCGCGGGCCGGCGACGCCGAGCGCGTGCGCCTCGTCGGCGATCAACACGGCCCGGTGCCGGTGGCAGATCTCGGCGAGCCGGGCCAGCGGCGCGGCGTCGCCCAACACGGAGTAGATGGTCTCGACCAGGACGAGAGCACGCGGCTGGGACCGCTGTGCCAGCGCTGCGTCGACCGCGTCGAAGTCGTTGTGGGGCACCACCTGAACCGTTCCGCGGGCGAGCCGGCAGGCGTCCACCAGCGAGGCGTGGACGTGGGCGTCGGATACCAGCAGCGCGTCCGGGCCGCTGAGTGCGGTGACGACGCCGAGGTTGGCCTGGTAGCCGGTGGAGAAGACCAGGGCCGACTCGGCCCCGGTGCACTGAGTCAGCGCTGTCTCCAACTGCTCGTGGATCGGCAAAGTGCCGGTGACCAGGCGGGACGCGGTGGCGCCCGTCCCGTACAGCTCGGTCGCCTCGATTGCGCCGGCGATCACCCGGGGATGGTCCGCCAGACCGAGGTAGTCGTTGCCGGCGAGGTCGAGGACGCGGCGGTCCATCTCCCGGGCCGGCCGGGTGAGGGTCCGGCGGGTCAGGCCGACCGCGTCCCGGCGCCGCGCCGCGCGGGCCAGCCAATCCTCGAAGTCACTCATCGGTGCACCGCCGCCACCGCGCTGACCATTGCCGCGGCGATCGCAGCGATGTCGGCGCTGCTGCACGCGTACGGCGGCATCGTGTAGATGAGGTTCCGGAACGGCCGTAGCCAGACGCCGGCGTCCAGCGCTGCATCCGTGACCTCTGGCACCCGGACAGGCTCGGTCAGCTCGATGACGCCGACTGCGCCGAGGACCCGGACCTCCCCGACAGCGGCCAGGTCGCGGGCCGGTGCCAGGCCTGCTCGGAGCTCGTCCTCGATCCGAGCGACGGTAGCGGCGGTGGCGCGCTGCTCGAGCAGTCCGATGCTGGCCGTCGCGACCGCGCAGGCCAACGGGTTGGCCATGAAGGTCGGGCCGTGCATCATCGCTCCCGCCGGACTGTCGGTGACGCGCTGGGCGACCTCGTCGGTGCAGAGCACGGCCGACAGGGTCAGGTAGCCGCCGGTGAGTGCCTTGCCGACGCAGAGGATGTCCGGGACGATGCCGCACCGGTCCGACGCCCAGCGGGTCCCGGTCCGCCAGAATCCCGTCGCGATCTCGTCGACGATCAGCAGCGCGCCGTGGGCGCGGGCGAGGTCGGCAAGTACGCGGACCACGTACGGGGAGTAGACGTGCATGCCGCCAGCGCCCTGCAGCACCGGCTCCACGATCACCGCCGCGATCTCGTCCGCGTGGGCGGCGTAGAGCGCGCGGGTGGCAGCCTCCCAGGCGACCAGTTCGGGGTCGTCCGCGGCGCGGTTCAGCCCTCCGGGCGGTCGGGGCGCGAACAGGTGCTCCGGCAGCAGCCCGGCGTACATGGCGTGCATGCCGCCCTCGGGGTCGCACACGCTCATCGGCGAGAAGGTGTCGCCGTGGTAGCCGCCGCGGATCGTGAACAGCCGGCGCCGGGTCAGGCCGCCCGCCGCATGAGCCTGCCAGGCCATCTTGATGGCGACCTCGACCGCAACCGACCCGGAGTCGGCGAGGAAGACGTGCTGCAGGGGTGAGGCGGTGGCGTCGGCTGCCCGCGGCGCCAACTCGATCAGGGCCGCGGCAAGGTCGATAGCAGGCTGGTGGGTGAGTCCGCCGAACATCACGTGACTCATCCGGCCGAGCTGGTCGGCGGCCGCGCGATCCAGCTCGGGTACGGCGTACCCATGGACGGCGCACCACCACGACGCCATCGCGTCGATGGCTTCGACCGCGGCCCCGCGGTGCCGGACCCTGAGCCGTACGCCGCTGGCGGATTCGACCAACCGACTCGGGTGCTCCGGCCCAGGCGACGTGCTGTACGGGTGCCACAGGTGCGCCCGGTCGAACTCCAGCAGCGCGTCGTGGCTCGCCGCAGTCAGCTCCACGTCGACTCGCGAAGCTCACCGTGTTCGACGCACCTGGCGGTCCACCCGGCCGGCGTCACCTGGACCACCATCCGTCGACGGCAGGCGGTGCAGTACCGCGGCGGCTCCAGGTCCAGGCGGCGCGCGCAGTCCGGGTGCGGGCTCGCGGCGAGAGGCTGGCCGCAGTGACCGCAGTACGTCGTCGCCACCCGAGCGTTCACCGGCTCATAGCGTGGCGTTCAGCGCCTTGATCGGCATCTGCAGGTCCGACAGCAGGGCGAGGTCTTCCTTCGGATCACGACCAAGCGTCGTCAGGTAGTTGCCGACGATGACGGCGTTGATGCCGCCGAGGAGGCCGTCGCGGGTGCCGAGGTCGCCGAGGGTCAGCTCGCGACCGCCGGCGTACCGCAGGATCGTGCGCGGCAGGGCGAGCCGGAACGCCGCGATGGTGCGCAGGGCGTCGTTGGCCGCCATCAGCGGGCGGTCGCCGAACGGGGTGCCCGGGCGGGGGTTGAGGAAGTTCAGCGGGACCTCGTCCGGCTGCAGTTCGCCGAGCTGGGCCGCCAGTTCGGCGCGTTGCTCGACCGTCTCGCCCATCCCGACCAGGCCGCCGCAGCAGAGCTCCATCCCGGACTCGCGGACCATCCGGCAGGTGTCCCAGCGCTCTTCCCAGGAGTGCGTGGTGACGACCTCGGGGAAGAATGACCGGGCCGCTTCGAGGTTGTGGTTGTAGCGGTGAATGCCCATGTCCACCAGGTCGTCGACCTGCTCCTGCGTGAGCATGCCGATCGAGGCGGCGATCTGGATGTCGACCTCGGTCTGGATCGCCTTGACGCCCTCGCGGAGTTGGGACATCAGCCGCTGGTCCGGGCCGCGAACCGCCGCGACGATGCAGAACTCGCTGGCACCGGTCTCGCGGGTCTGCTTCGCCGCCTTCACGAGCTCCGGGATGTTCAGCCAGGCCGAGCGGACCGGCGAGGAGAACTGCCCGCTCTGGCTGCAGAAGTGACAGTCCTCCGGGCAGCCGCCCGTCTTGATCGAGACGATGCCCTCGACTTCGACCTCGGGACCGCACCAGCGCATCCGCACCTGGTGGGCGATCTCCAACAGCGCCGGCAGCTGCTCGTCCGAGAGGTTGAGGACTGCGAGGATGTGCTCATACGCCAGCGGCTCGCCGGTCTCCAGCACCGCCTGCAGGGCGGCGTCCAGCCCGTCGTCTCCGACGGTCAGCGCACTCTCGGTCACCTGCGTAGCCATGGGCGGTCCTCTCCTCGACGGGGCCGGGCCCATTCTGCGCGATCACCCTCCGCCCCGCACAGGGAACCCACCACCTGGGCAGGCGCGGATCCTGGTGATTGGGTGGAACTTCGTGTCCTGAGTACGGGACACGATCTTCCACCTAACTCTGCGGCCGGCTCACCCTGCCGGTTCCGCGGCCCGGTACCAGAGCTGGCGCCCCGTGATCGACTCGGGCTCGATCGCGATGATCAGCGGCCGCATGTCGGGCATCCACGGGATCAGGTCCGGGTTCCCCCAGATCTGTCCCACCTGCCAGTTGTTGGTGATCTCCAGGCTCGGGCCGCGCACCAGGACGTCCCAGGCCATTCCGCGCTCGGGGTCGATGGCGTCGATCTCGAACGCGACCTGGGTCCGGGAGCGCAAGCGTGCCAACCGCCCCTCGTCCGAGGTGCGGAAGACCACCTGGCCGCTCCAGAACACGTAGCTCACCGGCAGGATGTGCGTGCCGTCCCACGCGGTGAAGGCGACCCGTCCGAAGTGGTGCTCGCGAAGGAGTTCTTCGCAGCGGTCGCGGCTCAGTTCCTTGACCTCTGAGTAGGTGCGTCCACTCGCCATCGTCGGCCTCCTGTCGTGTCGTCACTGGTTCCAGCCAATCGGCTCGAGCCAACGGCGGCCACGGAGGAAATCCCCGCTCGCCCGGGACCATGGTCCCGCCAGCTGAGCTGGTCGAACCGCCGGTGCGTGGTGGCTGCCGGCACTAGCCTCGCGGGGTGACCTCGCTCCTCGTGCTGGCCAACGACTCGGCCGGATCCTCCGACAAGCTGGATGAGGCCGTCCGGTTGCTGGAGCGCGATGCATCGGTCGACGTCGCCACGATCTCCTCCGATGACGACCTGGACCGCGCGATCGACGGGCTGGAGGGTCGGGTCGCCGTCATCGCCGGCGGTGATGGGACCGTGCACCGGGTCGTCGAGCGGCTGCATCAGCGGGGGGAGCTCGGCGCGGTCGAACTGGCACTGATCCCGCTCGGCACCGGCAACGACTTCGCGCGGGGGGTCGGTGTGCCACTGCGGGTCGCCGACGCGGTCGCGCTGGTGCTCGGCGGATCTTCGACCCGACTCGATCTCGTCGTCGACGATGCCGGCGGCGTCGTCGTGAACAACGTGCACCTGGGTGTCGGCGCTGAGGCCAGCCGCGCGGGTGCCCGCTGGAAGAAGCGGATCGGACGGCTCGGGTACGGGCTGGGACTGGTGCAGGCGTCCTTTCACCGCTCGTTCCGGCTGGACGTCGAGATCGATGGGGAGCTCGTCGCCGATGCTGATCGACCTGTGCTCGAGGTGTCGGTCGGCAACGGCTCCACCGTCGGTGGGGGACTGCCGTTGAATCCGGGGGCCGACCCTGCGGACGGGCAGCTGGACGTGGTGGTCGCGTTCGCCGCCGGTCCGATCCGGCGGATCGGGTACGGCCTCGATCTGCTCCGCGCCGCTCACCCACGGCGCCGGGACGTACTCCGGCGGACCGTCGATGTCCTCCGGGTCTCCGGCGAGCCGTTCCACCTCAGCGCGGATGGCGAGATCGGCGGCCCCGAGCGGAGCCGGGAGTGGCGCGTCGAGCGTGCGGCGATGCAGTTCCGTCTGGCGCCCCCGACCCGCTGAGCGGACCGCACCCTACGATCGGCGGATGGAGCTCTGGGAGCGCTCCGCTGCCCTGGCGGTGCTGGACGGACTGGTCGCCGAGACGGCCAGGGCCGGCCGGGTCGCCCTGGTGGCCGGGGAAGCCGGGCTCGGCAAATCCTCCTTGGTGAGCGAGTTCAGCCGGCAACTGGGGATCCGGGGCCGCGTGCTCTGGGGTGGCTGCGACCCGCTGGTCACCCCACGTGCACTCGGCCCGTTGCACGACATCGCGCGACAGGTGGGCGGGCAGTTGGCAGCTCGGGTCAGTGCCGCGGGCCAGCCCGACGAGATGTTCGCGGCCTTCCTGGACGAGGTGGCCGGGCCTCGCCAGCGCTCGCGCCCGGTGGTAGTGATCGAGGACGCGCACTGGGCGGACGCGGGGACGTTGGACTGGTTGGTGTTTCTGGCTCGGCGGATCGAGCGCCTTCCCGCCCTGCTGCTGGTGACCTATCGCGATGACGAGGTGGGCCGGGATCATCCGCTGCGCCGGGCGCTGGCTGCCCTCCCTGCCGCCGCGGTCCGTCGAATCCCGCTGGAACCACTCTCCGAGGCGTGTGTCGTAGCTGCGGCTCAGCGCGCCGGCCAGGACGCCGACTCGGTACGCCGCCTCGCGGGCGGAAATCCGCTCCTGGTGACCGAGCTGCTCAAGGCCGGCCGCCCCGGCGTCCCCGACGCCGTCCAGGATCTGGTGCTGGCGCGGTTGGCATCACTGCCGCCGACCAGCCGCGACTTTGCGCAGCTGGTTGCGGTGGTGCCGACCCGCGCCGACCCGCCGCTGCTGGTGGGGTCGGACGGCGAGATCGAGGACTGTCTCGACGCCGGCGTACTTGTGCCGTCCGGGCACGGTGTCGCGTACCGGCACGAGCTCCTGCGGACGGCCGTCGAAGCCTCGCTGTCCCCTCGGCAACGGGTCGCGCTGCACCGCCGGGTGCTCGCGCTGCTCGACGGCGTCGCCGGTATCGACCCAGGCCGGCTGGTGCACCACGCCCGCGGCGCCGGCGACGGCGACGCCACCCTGCGCTACGGCCGGATCGCGGGCCTCGGTGCAGCGCGCCAGGGCGCGCATCGCGAAGCAACCCGGCACTTGGCGGCGGCAGCCGCACACGCGGCTCGGTTGCCTGCGGCGGAGCAACTCGAACTGCTCGAGGAGTACGCCCAGGAGGCGTACTTCGCGGGCGAACTGGAGGATGCCCTGGCCACCCGGCGGAGGACCGCGCAGTGGCGCTCCGAACGCGGCGAGGTCGAGGCGGTCAGCGAGAACCTGCGCTGGATCTCGCGGCTGTCCTGGTTCACCGGACGGGTCGCCGACGCGCGTGCAGCCGCGGACGAGGCGGTCAGCGTGCTCGCGGGCCGCCCTGAGAGCGTGGCGCTGGCGCGCGCGTTCGCCAACCAGTCCCGGGTGCACCTCACCACGCACGACTTCGAGACGGCGATCGGCTGGGGTCAGCGCGCCCGCGAGCTGGCCGAACGGGTCGGCGATCCCGCGACGGCCGGCCACGCTGCGGTCACGGTGGCAACCGCGCGGATCGCTCAGGAGGAGACCCGGGGGCTGGAGGAGTTGGAAGGCCTCTTCCGACGCGCCGCGGAACAAGGCGACAACGAGCTCGCCTCGCGCGCTCTGAACAACCTCGCGCTGGTGATGGCGGATGAACGCGCCGAGTACGGAGCGGCCGGACCGCTGATGGACCGCGCGCTGTCGTTCAGCCGCGATCGGGACATGGTGGGGATGTACCACATGGTCAAGGGGAGCCGCGCCAAGCTCCGCCTCGAGCGCGGGGACTGGGCCGGAGCCGAGGACGACGCCGAACAGACGCTCGCCGAGTCCGGGATGTCGGGAGTGAACGCGGTGTTGCCGCTGGTCGTCCGTGGCCGCATCCAGACGGCGCGGGGCGACGAGCGTGCGCACGCAACGCTGATGGAGGCTGCTCGTGCGGCCGAGGGCGTTGGCGACGTACCGATGCTCGTCCCGGTCGCCGATGGTCTCGCCGAATACCACCTGCTGGCCGGGGACCCCGAGCGCGCCGTCGAGGCTGCTCGGCGCGGAATCGACCAGGCGAAGTCCACGGCTGCCCACCCGATCCTCGTCGGTCGGCTGGCATGGCGGCTGTCCCAGGCGGGCGTCGACGCGGCGGAGCTGCCAACCCCGATCGCCACCCCGTTCCGGCTGATGATCGAAGGGCGGTGGGCCGAAGCGGCGGCTGAGTGGGAGCGCCGCGACGGGCGCTACCTGCAGGCGGCGGCGTTGGCCGCCGGCGACGAGGCGGCCGCGCTAGCAGCGCTGGCGACGTACCAGCGTCTCGGTGCTGTGCGGTTGGCCGAGGCTATTCGATCGGACCTGCGGCGACGCGGAGTGGCGCGGATCCCGCGTGGGCCACGCGCAGCCACCGCAGCTCAGCCGGCCGGCCTGACACCTCGCCAGGTCGATGTCCTGCTGCTGCTGGCCGAAGGCTTGTCGAACGCAGAGATCAGTTCGCGGCTGACCTTGTCGGCCAAGACCGTCGACCACCACGTGTCCGCGGTGCTGGCAAAGCTCGGCGTCTCCAGCCGAGGTCAGGCGGTGGCTGCCGCCCGTCGGCTCGGCATCGCGTCGACCGACGCTTAGGGTGCAGCGCCGACCGACGCCTAGGCCGCAGCGGTGGCCGGTGCAGGCGTTCAGCCCTACGCTGGCTCGCACCTCCGGCGAGCCCGCCGGTCCGGCGATGCGGAGACGAGATGGCGACCGAATTCGAGTACAAGCTGCTGGTTGCCGGCGATGCGTGGCGGGAGGCGGTCGTCGTCAGTAAGTCGCTCGGTCAGGCGTACCTGTGCGCCCAGCCCGGGATGACGATTCGCGTCCGAGTGGTCGATGACCGGGTCGCCTACCTCACCATCAAGGGCAAGCAGGCGGGCATCGGCCGGCCGGAGTACGAGTACGAGATCCCGGTCACCGATGCCGAGGAATTGCTCGGACTGGCACAGGACGGCTTCCCGATCACCAAGACCCGGCACGAGCTGGGCGAGCCCTGGCCGGGCTGGGTGGTGGACGAGTTCTCCGGCGAGAACGCCGGTCTGGTCGTCGCCGAACTGGAGGTCGAGAGCGCTGACGCCGCGTGGGACCGGCCGTCCTGGG
The DNA here is from genome assembly GCA_044225235.1 of Propionibacteriaceae bacterium. Classification (GTDB taxonomy): domain Bacteria; phylum Actinomycetota; class Actinomycetes; order Propionibacteriales; family Propionibacteriaceae; genus Microlunatus. The sequence goes on from JBGAIX010000009.1 coordinate 78,807, forward strand.
CAGGCGAGGACGTCACGGCTGACTCCCGCTACACCAACGCGGTGCTCTACCAGCACCCGTACGGCCGCTGGAGCGATACACCGTGACGAAACGTCCCGAAGACGGGACGAAACGTCACACCTAGTCCAGGGTCCGCGTCGCGGCGAGGCGCATCATCTCCCGAGCGACCATTGGTCCCGCGTTCTGGTTCTGGCCGGTGACCAGGTTCCCGTCGACGATCCAGTGGTTCGCGAGGACGTCGCTGACGCGGGTGTCGGATTCGTAGCGCGCGCCGACCCGGCGCAGCTCAGTCTCCGGGTGCTGCGGCGTGTGGTCGATGCCGAGCTGGTGCACCTGTCGGTTGCTGACGCCGGTGGCGCGACGTCCCGAAAGCAGCGGACTGCCATCGGCGGCCTTCGCGTTGATCAGGCCGAGCGGTCCGTGGCAGACGCCGCCGATCACGGCGCCGGCGGCGTTCGCCTCGGTGATGGCTCGACCGAGATCGGCCGAGTAGCCGAGGTCGAACGCGGCTCCCCAGCCGCCGGCGAGATAGACGATGGTGTAGGCCGCGACATCGACATCCCCCACTGCACGCGAGGACATGATCTTGGCGCGGAGGTCCGGGTCGGAGAGCATCCGGTCGTCGGTTCGGCTGCGGACGACCGCCCGGACCGACAGCGGGTCGACCGGGATCACCCCACCAGCCGGGCTGGCGACGTCGACCTCCATGCCGGCGTCGAGGAACGCGTAGTACGCAGCGGTGAGTTCACTGGCGAAGACGCCGGTGGCCTTGCCGAGGTCGAGGACGCCGTGATTGGTCGCGACGACCAGGGCCCGCTGCCCCCGGAGGTCGAAGCGTTCGGGCTGCGGGTCGTCCGGGTGGTAGCCAACTCGGCGAGCGAGGGCGCGGATCAGCCGCACTGGCGGGGCGGGCGGTGCCATGCCGATACCTCCAAGGGTCGTTGCCTACCAGTGTCTGCGCAGCCGCGAGATGTTTCACGTGGACCGGCGCCGGCGTGAGCGTGCGGTACGTTGCCGGTGTCGGCCGTCGGGGACTGGCGGACACCTGGCCTGGGGCGAGCCAGGCTCGTCGCGGGAGGCACGTGATGGCAAAGCCGGTCATCCTGACCGTCGACGACGACCCGATGGTGGCGGCCGCGATCGCGCGGGATCTGCGCAGCCGCTACGCCGCCGACTATCGCGTGGTCAGCGTCACCTCCGGTGAGCAGGCGTTTGCGGCGATGCGGCGGTTCCTGTTGCGCAGCCAGCCCCTGGCGCTGGTCGCGGCCGATCAGCGGATGCCCGAACTCACCGGCATCGAGGTGCTGACCGAGGTGCACCGGCAGGTTCCCGAGGCGAAGCTGCTGCTGCTCACCGCGTACGCCGACACCGACGTCGCGATCCAGGCCATCAACGACATCGGGCTCGACTACTACCTGCTCAAACCGTGGGATCCGCCGGAGGAGAGGCTCTACCCGATCGTCGACGGGCTGCTGGAGGACTGGCGGGCGGCGGCGCCGGACGGCATCGGCGAGATACAGGTCGTCGGCGACCGCTGGTCGGAGCGCAGCTACGAGGTCAAGACCTTCCTCACCCGCAACCACGTGCCCTACCACTGGCACGACGTGGAACGAGACCCCGAAGGCCAGCGGCTGCGGGACCTCGCGGGTGCTTCTCCGGCAGACCTGCCGCTGGTGTTCCTGCCCGACGCCGACGTGCTGCGCGCGCCGAGCAGTCTGCAGGTGGCGGGGGCGTTGGGGCTCCGCACGCGCGCCCAGCAGCCGCTCTACGACCTCTGCATCGTCGGTGGCGGTCCTGCCGGTCTCGCCGCAGCCGTCTACGCCGCCTCCGAGGGCCTCAGCACGGTGATCGTGGAACGCCAAGCCCCGGGCGGACAGGCCGGCCAGAGCGCGGCGATCGAGAACTACCTCGGCTTCCCCCGCGGGGTGAGTGGGGCCGATCTGACCCACCGCGCGGTAGCCCAGGCGTCGCGTTTCGGTGCGGAGATCGTGCTCGCCCAGTCCGTGGTCGGGTTCGAGCGCCGCGGCGTCGTCCGTGCCGTGCAGCTGTCCGGCGCGGCCGACATCGAGGCCCGTGCCCTGCTCGTCGCGACGGGCGTCTCGTACCGCCAGCTGGAGGCGGACGGTCTCGCTGAGCTGACCGGGCGCGGCGTCTACTACGGAGCCGCGGCCAGCGATGCGCGCCAATGCACCGGCGATGAGGTGTACGTGGTGGGCGCGGCCAACTCGGCCGGGCAGGCGGTTCTGAACCTCGCGCGCTTCGCGAAGCGTGTGGTGATGGTGGTGCGGGCCGCCTCACTGGAGAGTTCGATGTCGCAGTACCTGATCGAGCGGATCCGGTCGACCGCGAACGTCGAGGTCCGGTACGCCAGCGAGGTGGTCGGGTGCCACGGGCAGGGGCACCTGGAAGCGGTCACTGTTTGCGACCGCGTGTCCGGAGTGACCGACGAGGTGCCCGCGACCTGGCTGTTCGTCTTCATCGGGGCGAGCCCCCGTACCGACTGGCTCGGCCCGGACGTGGCTCGAGACGAGAAGGGCTTCGTGGTGACGGGGCAGGAGCTGCTGGTGCCGGGGCTCGCGGCCGACTGGCCGCTGCGGCGAGCTCCGCTCGCGCTGGAAACCAGCGTGCCCGGGGTGTTCGCGGCCGGCGACGTCCGGCAGGACTCGATGAAGCGAGTCGCATCGGCCGTCGGCGAGGGCGCGATGTCGGTGTACCTGGTCCACCGCTACCTGGCCTCGATCTGAGGGCGGGCGATGGACGTCCAGATGCTGCGCGGTCTCGCGCTCTTCGACGGCCTCAGCGACGACCAGCTGGCCGAGCTGGCGGCCGTCGGCACGGAGGTGCCGATCGAGCCGGGCGCCGTGATCTTCGTGGAGGGCGAACACGCCGACTTCTGGTGGGTGCTGCTCGACGGGGCGATCGAGCTCTTGCGCCATGTCGGCCGGGAGAACGTCGCCGTCGGGCGGATGGACGTGCCGGGCCGGTGGGCGGGCGGATTCCGCGCCTGGGACGAGCACGGCGTCTACCTCGCCACCGGGCGCGGGGCGACGAACGGGCGGGTGCTCCGGGTGCCTGCGGAGGCGCTGCGCGAGCGGATCGGCGCCTGGTTCCCGCTCGGCGTGCACCTGATCGCCGGGCTCTATCGCACCGCCCGTTCGATCGAGGCGACCGCGCGGCAGCGCGAGGCCCTGGTCACGCTGGGCACCCTGTCCGCGGGCCTCGCGCACGAACTCAACAACCCGGCCTCAGCGGCCACGCGCGCCGTCGCGTCGCTGGAGCAGGCGGCCGATGACCTCTTCACCGCGCTTGGGCATCTCGCCGAATCCGGCGTCACGGCGGAGGACTTCATCGCACTGAACGCGCTGCGCCGCGACGTACGGGTGCCAGCGGGACCGCCTGATCCGCTGGAGAATGCCGACCGCGAGGAGGAGATCTCCGGCTGGCTGACCCGGCGGGGCATCCAGCAGGAGTGGCGGATCGCGCCGGTGCTCGCGACGGCCGGTGCCGACGTCGACTGGTGCAACCGCGCGGTATCCGTACTCGGACCGGACGCGCTGGAGCCTGGGTTGTCGTGGGTGTCGGCGAGCCTCGCCGTGCGCACCCTGCTGGGCGAGGTCACGGAGTCGACCCGGCGCGTATCGGGCCTGGTGGCGGCGGTGAAGTCGTACTCGCAGATGGACCGGGCATCGCTGCAGAGCGTCGATGTCACGGAGGGCCTGGAGAGCACGTTGACCGTACTCGGGCACAAGCTGCGTGGGGTCACGATCCGCCGCCGCTACGCCGCGGAGGTGCCGCAGGTCGAGGCCTACCCGGGCGAACTCAACCAGGTCTGGACCAACCTGATCGACAACGCCGTGGACGCGATGGCCGGTGCCGGGACGCTGGAGATCGTCGTCCAGCCGGACGTCGACGGCGTGCTGGTGCAGGTCGTCGACAGCGGCCCGGGGATGTCCGCTGAGGTCGCAGCCCGCGCCTTCGAGCCCTTCTATACGACCAAGGACGTCGGCAAGGGCAGCGGTTTAGGCCTCGACATCGCTCGCCGGATCGTCGTCGAGCGTCACGGGGGCAGCCTCAGCGTCGACTCGCATCCGGGCCGGACTGTGCTCGAGGTTCGGCTGCCGCGCCGGGTCGGCGGGTCACACGGTGACGCCCAACGCTGAGTCGAGGAGCCGCAGCGTCGTTTCGGGGCGTTCCAGTTGCGGCAGGTGCCCAGCCTCTGGGATGAGCACGAAGTCGGCGGACCTGCCCGTCGCTGCGCCGATCGCGGAGGCGAACGCGCGGCCGTAGCCGGGGGTTGCGATTCGATCGCTGGCACCCCAGAGCACGGTGGCCGGTGCGCTGACCCGGTCGAGTCGGCGGGCCAACCTCGGGTCGTGCATGCGACTAGGGTGACCTGCAGTCGGCGGGAGTGGGATGAGGGCGCTGTTGCGGTCGACCGGCCAACCTCCTCAGTGGGCCTTGGTCGGGTTTGCCGTGGCTGGATGTCTTGCGGGATTGGTCGTCGGACTGGTCGTGCAGCGTTCGCCTGTCGTGTTGCTACCGGCACTGACGGCGGCCGCCGTTGCGGTGTCTGGGTCGGCTGGGCCTCCCCCGATCGCCTCCGCCCTGGCCCGGGTCGCGGCCCCGCTGACGGTGGCGATGATGGTGCTCGCCGTTGTGGTCAGCGGTCGTCCCTGGGCGGCGGCCCCGGCGATGCTCTGTGTCGCGCTGTTCACCTCGCTCGCCGCCAACCTGGGTCGGATCGGTGCAGTGCTCGGCACGCTTGCCACTCTGACGTTCGTGCTGGCGCTCGTCGTCGCGACCGAGACGGCTACCCGAGATCTGTCCTCAGTCGGCATGGTGCTGGCCCAGATCGTCCTCGCGGCTGCTGCCGGCGCGGGTATCGCCCTTGCGGGTTCGGCGCTGCGCCATCGCGGCGAACCCCCGGTCGCGGCGTCCGGTTCGGCGCCGGTCGCCGATCCCTCCATCCTCGAGTCACTAAGGCGCTTCGACGAGCGGGCCCGCGATGGGCTGCGTCGCGGCATCCCCCTTGCTCTCTGCGTGCTCTGGTATGAGGTCACCCGTGATCGCGACGCACTCTGGGTGCTGATCTCGGTGCTCGCGGTGCTGCTACCCACCGGGAAGACCGTCTGGCAGGCCGCTGCGGCGCGGGTGGCGGCGACGGCGATCGGCGTGCTCGTCGTCCTCGGGCTCGCCGAGGTCTTGCCGGTTGCGGTGCTCGTCGCGGCGGCCCTGGCGGCGATGGTGCTGGGTCTCGCGTACAAGCCTGTCAACGACGTGCTGGCCGGCGCGGCGTCGGCTTTCGCCGTGGTCGTGCTGGTTGGCGCTCCGGGCGCCAATGCCACCGCACTTGCGCCTCGGCGGCTTCTCGACACCGTCATCGGTGCTGCTATCGCATTGGCCTTCACCTATCTACTCTGGCCGCGTGACCTGCCGGATGACGTCGAGACGTCTGCTGGCGCCGAGGTGACACCGTGAGCGGACGACGCTTCCAAGACCTCGACCGCAGGGGGAAGGTCACATCGGTGCTGCGCGGCGCGCTCTCCCTGCTCATCGTCAGCGCCGTGTTGATCGCCGTATACGTGCTGATCCCGTTCAAGTCGCGAGGGCCGTACGAGCTGTTCGGCTTCCTGCTGATCGCGGGCGTGGTGTACGCCGCGACACTGACCAGGCAGCTACGACAGGTGGCCGGCGCCCAGATTCCCGAGGTCCGCGCGGTGCACGCGGCCGCGGTCAATTTGCTGCTGTTCCTGCTGCTGTACGCCAGCGCGTACCTCAGCATCGCGGCCGACGACCCGGGCAGCTTCAGCCAGCAGTTGAACCACATCGGCGGCATGTACCTGGCCATCACGATCTTCTCCACCGTCGGTTTCGGCGACATCACCCCGCAGACCGACCTCGCGCGAGTGCTCGTCGGCACCCAGATGCTGTTGGACTTCGTCGTCATCGGCATCATCCTGCGCAGCTTCCTGGCCACCGCCCGGTCGAGCCTCGCGCATGGTTCCAGGGGCGGCGAGCCCGACGCGGACCCGGGCGCGGGCTAGGCGGAGTCGGCCGGCAACGAGTCGATCACCACTGCGTCTCTCACCCGGAACGAGCCGGAGGTCGAGGCATGTGTCTCCCGCGGGCGGAGCGTGCGGGTCGCGACGGCCAGCCCCAGCGCGCCCAGCGCGATCACGATCCCGGTACCGACGACGCCTACCGGCCCAGTCGCGTCGTACGCGAAGCCGCTGGCCGTCGATCCGAGCGCGATTCCGGCGCTCGCAGCCGAGGCGGGCAGTGATGCAACCAGACCGCCGGCCGGTCCGGCCAGGCTCATCGACCGGTGCTGGACCGAGGGTGGGGCGCTGGAGCCGAAGACCGCCCAGGCAAGCAGCGCCGCGACAGCGGGAATCGCGTGCTCGCGCGCCAGCAGCAGCGCCACCGACGAGGTCACCAGGCCGGCTGTGGCGATGACCAGCGCGCGAGCCGGGTCAGCGTCGGCGAGGCGGCCGCCGATGAACGAGCCGACGACGTTGGCGACCCCGTACGCGACCAGGATCGCGCTCACCCACGGCCCGGAGACGCCGGTCACCTGCGCCAGCAGCGGGACCAGGTAGCTCATCACCGCACCCGGCGCTGCGAACAAGGTCAGGCTCAGGGCGAGCATGGCCAGCACGGGTGGGGAGAGCGCCTGGCGGAGCCCGCCGCCGCCCGCTCCCGAACTGCTCGGGATACGCGGCACGAACGCGGCGAGCAGCCCGGCGGCGACGGCAGCGAGCGCCCCGACGACGAGGAGCGCGCCCCGCCACCCCAACGCCGATCCGACCAGGACGCCGAGCGGAAGCCCGAGCACGGTCGAGAGGGAGAACCCGGAGATGACGATCGCGAGCGCGCGACCCACGCGCGCGGTCGGCACGATCGCAGTGGCGGTGCTGAAGGCGGCAGCCAGCAGCAGCCCCTGCAACGCACCGGAGGCGAGCCGGGTCACGACGAACCAGCCGAAGTTCGGGACCACGGCAGGCGCGGCGACCAGCGCCGCGAACAGCGCCAGCGACCAGATCAGCACCTGCCTTCGATCACGGCGGATGGTCAACGCGGTGAGCAGCGGGCCGCCGATGGCCACGCCGAGGGCGTATGCGCTGAACAGGGACCCGGCCGCAGCGACCGAGACCTCCAGCGCGGGCGCGATCAGAGGGAGCAGGCCCGCCGTCAGCAGCTCGGCCGAGCCGGCCACGAAGGTGGCCAGCAGCAGGCTGGCAAGCACCCGGGTGTGCTGGGGCTCGGTTCGAGTCGGCTGGAGGCGTGACATGGCGCTGCTCCCTTCGTGATCGCGGTGAAGCGGTTGATCGATCGGCTTCAGACCCGGCGGGCCGTGACCAGCAGGTATTCCCAGCCCATGACACCGTCGACGATGGCCTGATCCCCCAGGGCGGCGAGGTCGGCGTCCAGCGCGGCGACCTTGTCGGCGTCCTCGGCGATGAACCGGTAGACCGCGATCGTCGGGCCGTAGTTGCGCTTGAAGAAGTCGCGGAACTCGGCTCCGCTGCCGAACCGTTCCACCGGCAGGCTCTGCTGTCGCGCGACGACGTCGGTCACCCGGTCGCCGAACAGCTCGCGGACGTGGTCCACCCGGCCCCACAGCGGTGCCGGCGAGGCGCCTGGCGGGGGCGGCGGGGCGTAGGGCTTCATGGTGGCGAACATCTGGCCGATGAAGCCGACGGGCGTCCAGCTCAGGACGCCGATGGTGCCGCCGGATCGGGTGACGCGGACCAGCTCATCGGCGACGAGTTGGTGGTGCGGCGCGAACATCGCACCGATCGCGGAGATGGTCGCATCGAACTCTTCGTCGGCGAACGGCAACGCCTCCGCGTCTGCGGTCTGCCAGGTCAGCTGAACACCCTGGGCGCTGGCCTCGGCCTCGCCGACGGCGAGCAGTTCGGGGGTGAGGTCGGTGGCCGTGACGTCGGCCCCACGACGTGCGGCGGGGATGGCCGAGGTGCCGGTGCCCGCGGCGACGTCCAGGACCTTCTGGCCGGCCTCGATGCCGGCGGCGTCGACCAGAATTCCGCCAAGAGAGGCGACGATCTCGTCGGCGACTGCCGGGTAGTTGCCGCTCGCCCACATGGCGGCGTGCTTGGCCTTCAGCGCCTTGTCCTCATCGGTCGAGGTGATCGGCGGGGTGGCCGGTGTGGTGCTCATGATTCCTCCAGTGGTGTGGTCTGCTGACCGCAAATCTAGGAACCAAGGGGCCCCGGCGACATCGGCGCTGACGCGCAACCTTCCACGTACGCGCAGAGCCGCCGTGGCGGCTGGCGCGTAGGTCAGGCGGTGGCGAGGAGCCGCGCGACCGCGGCTGTGCGTGCGGTCCGCCCCTGCAGGCCGAGCTTGGCGTAGACGTTCTGCAGATGCCGCTCGACGGTGCGGACCGACAGGACGAGTTCGGCGGCGATCGCCTCGTTGTCACGGCCGTCGGCGGCCAGCCGCAAGATGTCGAGTTCGCGGGGGGAGAGGATCATCGTCAGATCTTCGGCTGGCTCCGCTGACACCGTGGCCGCGCGGTCCGGCGCCAGGAAATCGGTCACCTCGCGGAGGAAGACCGGCCAGGCCGGCTCGTCCTCGAGCAGGATGTGGTTGTCGCTCTCGAGCGCGACCAGCCGCGCGCCGCGGATGCCCGCGGCAAGGTTGCGCCCCCGCTCGTACGGCTGCGCGCGGTCGCCTCGACTGTGCAGCACGAGGGTCGGCAGATCCAAGTCACCGAGTCGGTCGGTCGAGTCGGTCACCTGTCGCTGGGATCGGACCAGCAGCATCATGTCGGTGTCCACGGCCATCGGCTGCAGGTCATCGATCCAGCTCAGCTGCTGCTCGGTCCCGCCCGGGATCATCATCTGGGTGAAGAAGCGCCGGAACTCCGACGTCGGTCGGGCCCAGCCGACGCGAATCATCGCGCTCATGGTCTCGAACAGAGCGACCTGTTCGGGCTCGGTTGCTAGCTGATCGCCGGCAAAGCTGCCGTAGAACATGATGCGGGTGAGCCGCTCCGGGTGGCGGGCCGCGTACTCGATGGCGATCGGTCCGCCCTGAGCCATCGCCAGTAACGCGAAGCGTGCGTAGCCCGCGGCGTCGGCGACGGCCTCCAGGTCGGCCAGCCGAGCCTCCAGGCTGTGATCGGTCACCTGCCGATCCGACAGCCCGTGGCCGCGCTCGTCGTAGCGGATGACGGTCGCGATCTTGCCCAGCTCGACCAGATAGTGCCGCCAGACCGGGCTCTGCCAGTCGAACTGGAGGTGACTCAGCCAGCAGGCGTCGATCAGCAGCGGCGGCCCGGAGCCGTGAACCGCGTAGGCGATCCCGGTCCCGTCGGCCGAACGGGCGAAGCGGATCTCCTGCTGCACCGCATCCGCGCCTCCCGCCGCCATGCTCAGATCGTACGAGCCCGTGGCACCGAAGGCTCCAGCCCTAGTCAGAGTCGCGGCGGACAGCCCGAATCGGGGGCGTCAGCCCCCGTCGCCGCCAGCGTCCCCACCGCCGGCGTCGACGTCAGGGGGCGGGTTTGGCCCTGGTCCGGGCCCAGGCGGGGGATCGGGCTCCGACGGCGAAGCGACGATCAGGATGCCGATGATCACAGCGGCGATCAGGAGTTCGCCGACCTTTCCACCGCCGGCTTGCCTGAGGTAGCGCTCGGTGAGGCCGAGTTCCTCGGCCACTCGGCTCACAGTGGCCAGGTCGTTGCGCACTGCGGCGTTCTGCAGTTCGACGACCCCACCGGGTCGGTCGGACGCCACCCGGAGCAACTCCGCGAGATCCTGACGCATCACCGCGACGTCATCGAGCGTGATGGTGGTTGGAAGCCTCATCCGCACGGTGTGGTCGCGGTCAATCGCAACGCCGCCGACGGTCGTCGAGAGGCCGTGCAGCCCGATCACGAGCTCCGGCCCGGTTTCCTGGCGTCGATCTGTCTCCATGGCTCGCCTCCTCTTCGCGGTTTACACGCTGGCGAGGATGTTGTCGAGGGCCGTCTACGCAGCGTCCACCGGCAGAGCCCTGCGGTTGACGTCGCGCAGGATCTCCACGAGGACGTCGACGTCCTCGGGGAACATCGCGTCCGCGTGGCCGTGGTCGGTGTAGGGGGATTCGAACAGGCGCGCTGGGTCCATGGCTCCGTTGGCGGTGAGCTCATCGACGATCAGCGAGACGAACCGGACTTGCTGGACCGAGAACTTGGCCTCGTCCAGGTAGGCCGCAAACGCCTCGGTAGCGGCGGTGCGGTCGAGTCCGACAAGGGAGCGGATGAACGGGCCGAGCGCGCCCGCGCGTTCGGTCACCCAGTCGATACCGACTGGCTGATCGCCGCCCGAGGCGATGAGCATCTCGGCGAGAGACTCGAGGTCGGCGGCGGTGAGCTGTTTGTTGCGGCGCAGCTTCTGCAGCGCGACGTGATCCTCGTGCTGCCTGAGGTAGGCCTGCGCTTTCGCCCGGAACCGCTCCCAGTTCATGCCCGCCGTCACCTGGGGCAGGTCGATCGGAGTGGCCTCGTCCAGCGCGTCCTCGAAGTCGGTGTAGATCGGGTTGTGCCGCGTCTTCTCGACGAAGCGGACCAAACTGCGCAGCCGCAGTCGCATGACCTCCAGCATCGGCAGGGTGACGTCGACCCACCACTCGTCGCCGGCGACCGCGTCGAGCAGCGGGAGCTGTTCGACGACGGACGGGATGGCCCGCTTTGACAGCAGTGCTGCCGCGATCGCCTGGACGGTCTCGCGGACGCGCTCAGCCGTGACGGTGTCGGATTCCAGTTGGGCGAGCTGTCGGCGCAGAACCAGCAGATCGAAGCGCTTCGCATCCTCGTCGGGGTCGCGGACAGCGGAGGGCAGTCCGGCCAGGTGGTCGAGGATCTCAGCGGCGTCCTCGTTCGAGACCGACCGCCAGCGCGCCCGGTCCATCCACGTCTCGACCTGGAGGCGATGGGGTCGGACCAGGAAGTTGTCGCGGTTCATGCCTGCCACGAACTCGTGCAGCCAGTCCGCCGTGGATTCCCGCAGGTCCGGGGTGGTGTGGGAGTGGTCGAGCGCGAGCACCAGGCCGAGACGCGACTCGAACAGTCGTTGGGTGAGCGACTTCTGCAGCGACCCTTCAGCGCTGGGCCAGTCCTGGCTGAAGTATTCGAGGTTGCCGCAGAAGTCGAAGACGAAGAAGTCCCGCTTGTGTTCGCCCGGCCCGAACAGATTCGGTCGCAGCCGGGTGCCACGGCCGATCATCTGCCAGAACTTGGCCTTCGACCGGACCATCTTGAAGAACACCAGGTTCACGATCTCCGGGACGTCGATGCCGGTGTCGAGCATGTCGACGCTGATAGCGATGTGCGGTGCCCTGTCCGGCTGGCTGAAGGCGTCGATGAGGCTCTGGGCGTACGTGGTGCGGTGGGTGATCACCCGCGCGAACTCGCCGCCTAGCTCGGGGTACTGGAGATCGAAGCGCTGCTGGATGAACTCGGCGTGATCCTGATTCTTCGCGAAGATGATCGTCTTGCCGAGCCGGTCACCGCCTGCGACCCGGTAGCCGTCGCTCATCAGGCTGGCGAGCACCTTGTCGACGGTGTCCTCGTTGAAGAGGAACCGGTTGAGCTCCTCGGAGTCGATCGCGTCCGGCGCTCCGGCTTCGCCCCAGTCGATAGCGTCCCACTCGTCCTTCTCCTCCTCGCTGAGGTCGTCGTAGACGATGCCCGCGCGGAGGAACTTCGTGCCGACCGAGACGCCGAACGGCGCGAGGAACCCGTCGCCGACGGCCTCGTCCAGGCCATACGCATCGGTCGGGACGCCGTCCTCCACGTGGAAGAGCCGGTAGGTGTTGTGGTCGACCTCGTCCTTCGGCGTGGCGGTCAGCCCCACCAGCAGCGAGTCGAACCAGTCGAAGATGGCGCCGTACTTCTGGTACACCGAGCGGTGCGCTTCGTCGATCACGACGAGGTCGAAGTAGCCCGGCCCGAATCTGCGCTCGTCGCCGTCCCCGTCGTTGACCAGGTTCATGATCGTGGGGTACGTCGACGCGTACACCCGTCCGTCGGTCGCCTTCTCGGTGACGAGGTTCACCGTCGTCACGCCGGGCAGGTGGGTCTTGAAGGCGTTGACGGCCTGATTGACCAGGGCGGTGCGGTCGGCGAGGAACAGCACGCGCTTGACCCAGTTCGCCTTCATCAGTTGGTCGACCAGGGCGATGACCGTCCGGGTCTTGCCCGAGCCGGTGGCCATCACCAGCAAGGCCTCGCGCTGCCGGGCGTCGAAGGCGGCGCCGACCGCCTTGATCGCCCGGGTCTGGTAATACCGCTCGACGATCGTGGTGTCCACCGCGGCGCCGGCGAGCGGGAGCCGGGTCTGACGGCGCTGGATCATCAGTTCCAGTTCGTCGCGGGTCGCGAACCCCTGCACCTCCCGCGGAGGATAGCCACCGGCGCTGCCGTCCCCGCTGCCGAAGGCAGCGTCGTCCCAGATCCAGTGCTGGTAGCCGTTCGTGTAGTAGATGACGGGTCGGCGGCCGAACTTCCCCTGAAGGGAGTCTGCGTACAGCATGGCCTGCTGCTGGCCCACCTGCGGGCTTGTCGTCGTGCGCTTGGCCTCGACGACCGCGAGCGGGAGGCCGTCGGCACCCCACAGCACATAGTCGACGTATCCGGTGCCCGAGGTGTTCGGCATCCCGCTGACCGGGTACTCGCGATCGCGCTTGTCGTTCAGCGGCCAGCCGGCCTCGTGCAGCAGCTCGTCGATGATCGCGCGGCGGGTCTCCGCCTCGGCGTAGTCGTGGTGGTCTTCCTCGGTGTTCGCCGCTTGCACGGCAACGATCTGGGCACGGAGCGCGGCGATCTCAGCATCCCTCGCGGCCGCCAGCTCGTCTCGCTCGGCGAGCGCCCTGGCATGGGCCTCGTCCTGTGCCCGGAACTTCGCGGCGAGCGTCGCCAGCTCCGACCGCGACAGCGGTGCCAGCCTCGCCGCGACGGCCGGGTCGAACTGGCTGGCGGTCGGCACGCGTTGGGGTTCGGTCGTGAAGCGGAACGCCGCGAAGACGACGACGTGGAAGAGTTCGCGGAGCACCTGAAGTGCGGTGGACGGCGGGATCGGCCGGCCCTCGTGTGCTGCGGCGTTGCCCCGGCTCCGGATGAGGTTGAGTTTCTGCGCGATGCCGATCCCGACCCGCCCTTTGAAGGCGGCGTCGTTGATCCGCGCGGCGAGGTCGTCCCGGTAGGGCACCGGCAGAGCCAGCACGTCGTACACATGGCGGACGAGCTGCTCGATCGCCCGGCGGCTGTAGAAGCAGGCGGCGGCCGGGTCGCTCGACAGGTAGGACTCCGCCCGGACACAGTCGGCGTGGACGGCCGGGAGCGTCGAGCGGATGAAGGCGAAGTTGCTCATCGGGTGAGCTCCGGGATCACCGTGTCGGCAAGGTAGGACCGAAGCCGCGGCACGTCCCTCGTGACGGTGCGCCACACTCGCCGCGGGTCGAGGTCGTCGTACTGGTGGGCGGCAAAGTTACGCATTGCGACGATCTGGCGCCACGGCTGATCGGGGAAGAGGTCGAGCACCTCTCCGGGGATGCGATTGACGCCCTCGCCGATCCGGATCAGCGCCATCTCCACGGCCCACTGGGTGCGCACGTCCGCGACGAAGTCTTCGATCTCGGCTGGAACCAGGCTCGCGACGACCTCGCAGACCGCGATGACGCGCCCCGCCGCGTCGAGGGCCTTCTGTCGCGGATCGGTCATACCGCCACCGCCTCGCTCAGGATGCGCTCGCGGACCTGGCCCCGAAGCGTGTCGAACGCGACGACGTCGACCTCGACGCCAAGCAGGTCGACCAAGGCAAGTCGGAGGCCGATCTCGTCGAGCAGCGAAGCCTCGTCAGTGAACTCCACCAGCAGGTCGACGTCGGATCCGGGCAGATCGTCCCCTCGGGCGACGGAGCCGAAGATCCGGGGGGCGACCGCGTGGTGCTCTGAGACCAGCGCCCGGATCGACTCTCGGTGATGCTCGACCCGGATCGAGGGTCGCACAGCGAGCGCGCGCCTGATCCGATCCAAAACCTCGGGCGAGGGCATCCTGCGGCCGTTCTCGTACGCAGACAGGTTCGGCTGGGGGACCTGGGCAGCGCGAGCGAGCTGGGCCTGGCTCAGCCCCGCCGCCCGCCGCTCCGCCCTGATGTCCACCGCCACAGCGTAGGCGAGGTGTTATCGCTGGCGATATGGATTGGGGTCGATGGTGTCGATCAGGTGTCGTCGCTCCCGACGCCGAAGTGGGCGGCGAGGCGGCTGAGCGTGAACTCTTGGCGCAGCTTGCAGGCGCTGTTCTGGTTGGCGAACATGCCTTTCTCCCAGTAGGCGTCGGCCTTGGGTTTGCTGGCGAGCCAGCGCACGGGAATCACGTACTCGGCGATGGCGTCTGTCTGAGCCTGACCCGGGCTTCCGTGGACGTACGGAGCGTGCAACTGCTGTTCGGTCAAGGGCAGCCAGCGGTCACCCACCAGCACGGTTGCCTGGTCGAAGCGGACGGCCTCCGCGAGCGTCTCCCCGACGGCGACGTAGCCGTGTCCTGGGACGTGCACGTTGACCCGCGCGCCGACGGGAAGCGCGCGGAGCGTGCGTGAGTACCAGGCATCTCCACCGGCCGATACGAACCCGTAGGCCCGGCCGTCCTCCCATGACCTGCTGGTGTCATCGCCGAACGACACGAACCAGTCGAGCCCGTTCCAGTCGGCCCGCTTGCCCTTCTTGGTCAGGCCCGTCGACCCGGACTTGCCCTCCTCGGAGGTCGCGAGCCACGAACGCGCCAGATAGCGCCTGTCCTCGTCTTCCAGATAGGAGAAGAAGACGGCGTTGACCGGCACGCCGAACCCGCGCAAGTACGTCACGATGCGCTCGGACGAGGGGTCGAGGTCCGTGGCGACGATGGTCAGCTCGAGGTCGGCGTTGACCTCGTCCGGCGGTGCGGCGCCGAATGTCTCCTCGAACGCTGCTTCGAACGGGCGCTCCAGATGTGCCGAGGCGAGATCGATGACTTGCTCGCGGGTGAGCGTGGTGACCCAAGAGCCGTAGTCGAGTACCTGGGCGACCACATCACGCGGAGTCTTGTCGCGCTTGAGTTCGAGAACGTGCAGGTTTGCGTCCGCATCAATCGCGAGCAGGTCGATGTACTTGCCGTGAGGGGTCCGCACCTGGCGTCCGATGACAAGCAACCGTGTGCCGAGCAGCGACGGGTCTTGCTCCAAGAAGTCTTCGAGTGCCGCCTCGCTGGGGAGCACCGCAGCACTAAGCGGACTGGGGTGCTCACCGTCGATCCGCCACATGCGCATCTCGACAGGCATGTCAAAGCTCCCCTCGAAAGGCACGGGATTGGAGGGAGGCGAACAGTTCGTTTTCGGCTGACTGCGCAACAAGCGTGCCGTTACGCGGAATGGCCACGGCGTGTAGGCGGCGCGCAAACTCGCGCTGGAGTTGAATAGGAGCGGCCGGAATCTCGATGCTGCCGAGGCCAGCGATATTGATGTTGTACTGTCCCGCTGAGGTCTTCGAGCGTTCTCTCAGCTGACGGCGGCCAGAGGGACTTGCGAGGTAGGATGCGAGGAAGGTCGGCTGCTGATTCTCCGCTGGCCGTGCCCGAATCAGATACGACGCGTATATCCAGTCAGCATCGCGCCACCCGAGGTCGTGGACCGCCCTTGAGTCGAATACTGCGGCGCGACCCACGTTTTCGGGATTTCCGTTCGATCGAACGAATAGCAGGTCGCCATCGATCAGCCGAAGCCGATCAAGCTCTTGCTGTGTCACTTTGACTGTCTTGAGTTCCTTGGTGTCAAGGACACCGCCAACAATGTTCGGGATGCGAAGAGTCGGATAGCCGGCGTCGCCGGACTTATTGGATGTTCCATATCGGAATTCACGCACCAGTGCGTCGAGTCGCAGGTGCTGCCGAATCCCGCCGAACATGTGATGGAAGATCGACTGGGTGAGGGCGTCGAGGTGGGCGAGGACCTGGCGGCGCTTGGCGCGGAGGGCGTCGGCGTGGTCGAGGATCGCGGCGATACGGCGCTGCTCGGCGATGGGCGGCAAGGTGATTTCGAGGTCGAGCAGCTTGTCGATGGGAAAGTTGTCAGCGGTGGTCGCGCGGACCCAGGTGAGGACACGGGGTTGAAGTGCCTTCAGTAGTCGAGCCAGGTATGCGGCTTCGATGCGACGAGTGGGGATAAGAGCTTTCATATCCTGGTTGATGGCAACTGGCTGGCTTGTCCGTGCGATTGGAAGCGTATGCTTGAGGACACCTGAGCGGACGACGACGAGTACCGCGCTTGGGGGGATGATTTTCGCGGGCGAGTTCTTGACTCCATCGCTGGTTAGGGTGATCTCCGATGACCCAATGACCGGCCGTTTCATGTCTTTGGGTGTGACCCACGGAATACCACCGCCATAATACGAGGGCACTGACCTTCGCGGGGTCCCGCCACCTCGGACCACGACGACCTCCCGGAGCGGAACAGTGCTCACGAGAGCATCACTCTCAACTTGAGCAGGCCCTCAGCGATCTCCCTCTCCAACGCTTCGATGGCGGCGATGATCTCCAGCGGCGGCCGGTGCTCCGCCTCGTCGTGGACGATCTCCTTGTAGCGGTTGACCGAAAGGTCGTAGCCCTGCGCGGCGATCTCGGCCTTGGGCACGGTGAACGACTGCTCGGTCCGCGCCCGTTCCCGCTCGCTGGTCGTCCGAGAGTTCCAGCGGGCGAGCGCCTCGGGCAGGTCGTTCGCCTCGACCGGGTTGCGCTTGTCGTCGAGGGAGAAGCCGTCCGCGCGCACGTCGTAGAACCAGACCTCGTCGGTGCCGCCGGAATCGGTCCTGGTGAAGAAAAGGATCGCGGTGGAGACCCCTGCGTAGGGCCGGAACACTCCGCTGGGCAGCTTCACCACCGCGTCCAGCTTCTGCTCCTCGACCAGGGTCTTGCGGAGCGATTTGTGGGCGTTCGACGAGCCGAACAGCACCCCGTCCGGGACGATGACGGCCGCACGTCCGCCGGGCTTGAGGAGCTTCAGGAACAGCGCCAAGAAGAGCAGTTCGGTCTTCTTGGTCTTGACGACACATTGCAGATCCTTGGCGGTCGACTCGTAGTCGAGGGACCCGGCGAAGGGTGGGTTGGCGAGGATGAGCGTGTACCTCTCGGTGTCCGCGCTCGCTCCCTCCGACAGCGAGTCCCGGTAGCGGATGTCGGGCGCCTCGATGCCGTGCAGAAGCATGTTCATGCTGCCGATCCGCAGCATGGTGGAGTCGAAGTCGTAGCCGTGGAACATCGAGCGGTGGAAGTGGTGCCGCTGCGTCGCGTCGGTCAGCGCGCTCGGATGGGTCGTCCGGATGTACTCGCTCGCCGCGACCAGGAAGCCTGCTGTGCCACAGGCCGGGTCGCAGATCTCGTCGCCCGGCTCGGGCGCAGTCATTTCGACCATCAGTTTGATGATCTGGCGCGGCGTCCGGAACTGGCCGTTGACGCCGGCTGAGGCGATCTTGGACAGCAAGTACTCGTACAGATCACCGTTCGTGTCCCGATCGGCCATCGGGATGTCGTCGAGCATGTCCACGACCTTCGACAGCAGGGCCGGGGTCGGGATGGTGAAGCGCGCGTCGCGCATGTGATCGGAGTAGGTGGAGTCGTCGCCGCCGAGTTGCTCGCCGTACTTCTGCAGGAACGGGAAGACCTGTGTCGAGACCGTCTGGTACATGCGGTCGGCGTCGAGGTTCTTGAATCGGCTCCACCGCAGGTGCTCCTGCCCAGGCAGGAACCGGGGGTCCTCGATCACCCCCGTGATGCGCGCCTTCTTCTCGGCGAGCGTCTGCAGGTCGTCGAGGCGGCGTAGGAAGAGCAGGTAGGTGATCTGCTCGATGACCTCCAGCGGGTTGCTGATGCCGCCGGACCAGAACGCATCCCAGATCCGGTCGACCTTGCTCTTCAGCTCACCGGTGATCACCCGCTCACCGTAGTCACTGTGGGCGGAACTGACGCGCTCGCACGCCCGCCTGCTGGGTTTGCGCCTGAGGCGACCGGCGTCAGGTATCGCAGCGGTATCACGCGCGGGTGGCGATGACACTCCGCTTGAGCCATGCGCCGACATCCTCGGCCCCGACGCGGGAATTGCTGGAGCGCCTCGCCAGGTGATCGATCACCTGTCACGCGACGACACGCTAGCCATCATCGAGCCGATGAGCGTCGGGCCGATCCGCGAACCCGGGCTGCTCGCCTCCGCACTCGACCGCCCGAGGACCACGATCTTCGGTCAGGACGCGTACCCGGCATTGGTGGACAAGGCCGCCGCGCTGGTGCACTCGCTCGCTCGCAACGATCCCCTGGTCGACGGCAACAAGCGTCTGGCCTGGGTGCTGACCCGTACCTTCGTTCGGCTCAACGACCACGACATCGCGTTCGCGATCGACGACGCCGAGCAGTTGGTGCTCGGCGTTGCCGCCGGTGAGTTCGACGCGGCCGGGCTGGCCACCATTCTCCAGAGCCACCTGACCTCGCGGAGTCGCTAGTCGCGGACCGCCGATGCGTGCGACTGCGAGGCCGTCAGATCAACCGCCGCAGGAGTTCCGTCGGTGCCGTGGTCAGCGCGCTTTTGCCTGCTTCTTGGCCTGCTTCTTGGCGGCTTTCGCCGCGGCCTTGATGTCGCTGGCGGCGACGCTGTCGACCGTCGTCTCGACGATCGCGTTGGCCGCGGCCAGGGCGCTGCGAATCTTCAGTTCGCCAGGGTTGGACACCAGAGCGACGATGCCTGAATGGCCGGGGAGGATGGCTTCCTCCAGCCTGTCGGCGAGCTTCCCACGGCGGTAGATCTCCCGCGCTTTACCACTCGCGGCGCCGATCACTCCTGCGACCGCGGCTCCGCCCAGGATGGACGGAGGGAAGATCAGCCCGATCACGGCCCCGCCAACCACCCCCCACTTGAGGCCCTTCTTGGTGCTGTGGTCGGTGGCCTTCTGGATTTCGACGGTGCCGTCTTCGTCCCGCCGCACCACGATGACACCCTCGATCTTGACGGCCACGCCGTCGGCGGCGGCCTTGAGTCCTTCGTAGGTGTCCCAGGCACTCTCGGTGTCGTCGAAATCAGCGATCAGCAGCGTGTAGGCCCCATCGCTGACCACTCCGACGCTCACTTCTCGATCAGCCTCGCCAGATACCCCAGGCGCGGGTTCGTCGCCTGCTGCGCTGGTCTGCGATGCGATCTGTTCGTCGGTCATTCCTCACCCTTCGCCACGCTGGCCCGGCGGCCCGCTGCCAGTCACTATGCTCGCCGCGCGCCGCTGCGACTAGATGTAGGAGCGCAGGACGTTGGTGATGCCGAGGTCGAGTCTGGCAGCGGGTGGCTGGTTCCCGACGGCGGTGTGGGGCCGATGGTAGTTGTAGTGGACGTTCCAGACGGCGATGGCTTGGGCGCGGGCGGCTTCTGAGGCGAAGGGGCGGGCGTAGAGCAGTTCCTCGGCCAAGATCCGCTGGTATCTCTCCACCTTGCCGTTGTGCTGGGGGGTGAACGGCCTGGTCCGTTGGTGTCGGGCGGCGTGGCCGGTGGCCCTGCTGAAGGCATTTGAGCGGTAGCAGGAGCCGTTGTCGGTGACGATCCGGGTGATCATGGTGATGCCGTGCGCGGCGAACCAGGCCCGGGCGCGGGCCCAGAACCCGACAGCGGTGCGGCCGGTCTCATCGGGCAGGGCCTCGGTGTAGGCCAGCCGGGAGAAGCCGTCGATCGCTGAGTGTAGGTAGACGTAGCCGGCACGGACACCCGTGGCCTTGGCGGCGGTCTTGGCGCGGTCGGCTGACCGAGCCTGGTCGCTGTTGCGGCCGTGGCTGCGCCACCCGCCGCCGTCAGGGATCCGGCCGACCTTCTTCACGTCGAGGTGGATCATGTGGCCGCGGTAGCGGGCGGTGATCGTGCCCGGGGCTCGGAGCGGTTGCCCGTCGGTGTCGAGCCAGCGTCGCCGGTTCAGCCCTAGCCGGACCAGCCACCGGCCCACCGTCGCGGTGCAGACCCGATGCCCCCGGTCGGTCAGCTCGGCCGCGATCAGCCGGGCTGACCACTTCTTGTCCCGGCGCAGCCGTTCGATCTCAGCGACCAGGTCCGGATGCAGCGTGGTCGGCTGCCGCCGCGGCGCCGACGACCGCTCCAGCAGGCCCGCCTCGCCCTCGCGGCGGTAGCGGTTCACCCACTTCGACAGGCACTGCCGACTGACGCCGGCCTCGGCCGCGACATGAGCGATCGGACGGTACTGGCAGCGCTGCACCAGCCGGAGCCGACCAGAAGGGGTCAACGGAGCATTACGGTGGGACATGAGGCAGGTCTCCTAGCAGGACGAGTTGGTCGCACTTCTCATCCTCCGCCAGGGGCCTGCCTCCTCAGCCCTACCCCAGCGTCACCAACCTCATGAACCGCAACAACTAGAGGGTGATGGCGGCGCCCGAGCGTCGCGTGCACTCGTCGGGCGAGCCGCGTGCGAGGGGTTGTCCCTTCGCCGGGGCGCCAATAGTGTCGCGAGTACGTGCAGTTGCCGATGTGGGGGTCGGATGAGGCGGCTGGTTCTCGCAGCGTTCGCTGGGGGCGCCCGCTCGTGGAGTCGCTGAACGCCTCGGCTCATCGAGGGCTCTCGACGCAGGTCGCCCGTGGACATTCTCTAGAGCCGACGCCGCATTCGTCGCCGGCTTTCCCTCGCACGGATGGACGAAACGATGGCCCTTCAAACGCTCGACCTGACGACGGTCGGCCCCTACATCGCCACTGCATGGATGGAGCACTTCGCGTACTGGGAGGACCCCGCGGGTGGCCAGTGGTACACCACGGGCCCGAATGGGGATGGCATCGGGCTCTACGGAGGACTCACCGACGCCCCGCCCGCCGACCTCGTCTTCGACCAGTCGAACCTGGTCTTTCAGCCGCGGCAGTTCCTGGCCGATTCTGCAATCGTTGACAACAGGAACGGCCTCGCCCCGCATTCGGTCATGAACCTTTCCTACACCCACAGCAGTTCGACCACGACCACCCACACGACGACCCATTCGGTGAACACGAGCGCGTCGGTCGACATCTCCGCCGGTATCGATTTCATCGTCAAGGCCGAGACGGACGTGAAGTTCAGCGTGAATTACACGTTCAACTACACCTCGACGACCTCGACCACCACGAGCGACAGCCAGACGTTCTCGCAGAGCCTGCCCATCGACGTCCCGACGGGGCGCGTCTACAAGGGGGTGCTGCTCGCCACGGCCCAGTCGATCGACGTGCCGTTCACCGCCACCGTGACGGTGGGCGGCAAGACGGAGACCTGGTACGCCAACCCTGTCCTCCAGCACTACAACTGGACCGTCGACGCGGGGACGCTGTTCGGCTGGATCGGCGGGTTCGGCACTGCTGGAACCGATTCCGCCCAGTACCGCAACCTCGGCAACTCGCGCGGCGGGCTGGTCGTCTCGGGCGTGCTGCACTCGGAGGAAACCGTCAACTTCCAGGCTCAGGTGTACGACATCACAGATGCGCCGTCCACGACCGGGCAGGTGCTCGCTCGTGCGTCCGCGAACCTCGGCCCCGACGAGTCACCGGTTCCTGGGGGGACCCTGGTGTCGGTCGTGGACTGCTGAGCGCGGGAGGCCCCGGCCCCTTGGCGTGTACCTTCTGCGCGACCGCTAGGCCTAAAGCGCCAAAGGCAGAGCCTCGACCCCGCGCAGGGCGATGTGCTCTCGCCAGCGCAACTGCTCGGGCGGTACCGCCAGATCGAAGTGCTCCAGGCGGCGCAACAAGGCGGGCAAGCCGATGCGCGTCTCAAGCTTGGCCAAGGGCGCGCCAAGGCAGTAGTGCGCGCCGAGACCAAAGGCCAGGTGCCGGTTCGGGCTTCGAGTGATGTCGAAAGTGTCGGCCCTGGTGAAGGCTTCCTCGTCCAGATTCGCGGAGCCAATGAGCAAGGTCACCATGGTGCCTCTGGGAACCTCCACCCCGGCGATCTCCACCTCCTCGGCGGCGAAGCGGGGCGCGACGAACCCGACGGGGTTGGTGTAGCGCAGGATTTCCTCGATTGCGCTGTCGATGAGCTCTGGTTGCCGGCGGAGCAGTTCCAGCTGGTCCGGATGGCGGCAGAGCTCTATCACGCCGTTCCCGATCAAATTGACGGTGGTCTCGTGTCCAGCGAAGAGCAACAGAAAGACCATCGAGATGAGTTCGTCCTCGCTGAGCCGGTCGCCTTCGAGTTCGGCCTGCACCAGGTCGGTCACCAAATCGTCGCCCGGCTGGTCTCTCTTCAATTGGACGAGTTCCTGCAAGAACGCTCGAAGGCGGGTCATTGCCGGCAAGCTGCGTATGACGCCCACTCGACCTGTGGGCGCGGTGCCCTGGGCTGCGACGAGATCCCGGCGGAAGCGCAGCCGGTCCCGCTCCGGCACGCCGAGCATTTCCGTGATCACGGTGAGCGGCAACGGCAGGGCGAAGTCCGCCATCACATCAATCGCCGGCTTGCGGGTCGCCGCGTCGAGCAACCCTTCCGCGATCTCCTCGATGCGACTGCCCAGGCTCTCCACCCGTGCCGGAGTGAAGGCCTTTTGAACGAGGCTGCGCAGCCGCCGGTGCTCAGGCGGGTCCTTGAGCACCATGCTTGAGGCGAGCAGCCGCAGAATCGACGGCATCCACCACTGCTCCACCGACGTGCCGCGCCCGTTCTTCCGATCGCTGGCAAACCGCGGATCGCGTATCACCGAGGCCACCTCAGCGTGGCGTGGCAGCACTAGACCCTTGCCGAGCAAATCTCTGGTCTGCAGCACCGGACCGAGTCGCCGCAGTCGCGCATACACCGGATACGGGTTGGCCCGCGCCTGTCGCGTCCTGAATTCGCGCCGGAGGTTGATGCGCGGAACATGCTGCACCGTCGGCGACCTCCTCGTGCCCAGGTAGTCCACAACGTACACCGCTGTACAGATCGGGCCCGCGCCTCGCGGGCAGAGAATCCGGGGCGCCGTAGAGGACGGCGGGCGGGTATTGCTTCGCCGCCACGGTTCGCAGAGCAAGATCACGATGCTGGTGGAGCCAAGGGGACTCGAACCCCTAACCCCCTGCTTGCAAAGCAGGTGCGCTACCAATTGCGCCATGGCCCCGTGCGACGGGCGACCACCGATGGTACGGCAGATCGACGCGGCACCGAAAGCGGAAGGGCCGCCGCGACGGGTCGCCGGCGATGACTGGGCGATGAGCGAGTGTTGAGCGGCTCGTGAGTGGGCTGCGGATACTTCCTGCCACCGACCCGTCGTGTTGCGCAGAAAGCCGAGCCCGATGTCCAGCAGCGCTGTAGCCACCTTCGTTCACGCCCGCGATCCGATCTCCCAGGCGGGGGTCGTCGCACAACTCAGGATGCGGCCCGAGATCCGCGTCGTGGAGACCGCGGCCCAGGCGGCCGTCGCGGTGATGATCGCCGACGTCGTGGACCAGTCGACTACGCGTGAACTGAGGGCGATGCGCAAGGACGGCGAGCCGCGGCTGATGCTGATCGCGACCGCCATCGACGACGCCGCCCTGGTCGCGGCGGCGGAGGCCGGTGTGGCGGGCCTGCTGCGGCGGAGCGATGCCAGCTCAGACACCCTCGTCCGCACGATCGTCAAGGTCGCCTCGGGTGCGGGTGAGGTGCCCGCCGACCTGCTGGGTCGGCTGCTGGAGCAGGTCGGACGGCTGCAACGCCAGGTGCTCGCACCGCGCGGCCTGACCTTCACCGGCCTGACTCCCCGCGAGACGGAGGTGCTTCGACTGGTCGCGGACGGCCTCGACACTGGCGAGATCGCGCTAAAGATGTGCTACTCCGAGCGCACCGTCAAGAACGTGCTGCACGACCTGACCACCCGTCTTCAGCTGCGCAACCGGACCCACGCCGTCGCGTACGCGGTCCGCGAGGGCCTGATCTGACCGGTGCCTCGACCTCCGGCGCCGACTTGGTGCCGAGCGGCCCGGGAGAAGGCGCGCGCCCGCCGTTCCTTGATTGAATGGCCGCAGACTCGGGGAACGGCGCGCGGAGGTGATCACGATCGATCTGATCTGTGAGTCATGCGGCACGTCCAACCCTCCTGGCACCGAGTTCTGCCTCAACTGCAACACCTACCTCGCCTGGGACCGGGCCGCTGGCGGCAAGCCGACCAGCAGTGCGTCGGCCACGCCGGCTCCGACGCCGCAACCGACCCCGCCTCCCGACCCCGGCTACGGGCCGGACCTGCCGACCCAGCCGCAGCAGCCGGTGACCGACCCATGGGCCGGGCAGGCGACTCCGCAGGGATATCCGACGCCGCAGGGCTACCCGGACGCGTCGACCCAGCAGGGCTATCCCGATGCCGGGTATCAGCAGGGGTACGCCGCCGACTATCAAGGCGGGTACGACCCTCAGACCTACCCCGCTCAGGGGTACGACGCGCAGGCCACCCAGGGATACGAGGCCTACGACCCCGACGGCGACGGCTACCCCGATTTCGCCTGCCCGAACTGCGGCGAGATCAACGAGGGCACCCGCCGGTTCTGCGTCCGCTGCGGCTACGCCTTCTACTCCAGTGAGCCGGCGCAGGCGTATTCGAGCGGCTGGTCGGCGACCGATCTCGCCGCGCACGACCGCGAGGCCCGCAAGGCGTACCGGAGGTCGTTGCCGCCGCTCTACCGCTGGCGGCGCGTCCTCATCACGCTCCTGGTCATCGCCATCGTTGCCACGCTGGCCATCGTGCTCCGCAAGGACCCGGTCCGCGTGGTCAAGGACGCCTGGTACGGGATCACCAAGACCTATGTCGCGGTGGGCGACGTCCAGGCGTCGGTCGAGCCGACGGATGCCGTCCGGCCCCCGTCCACACCGGCGAACGTCGTGGATGGCGCCATCAACGAGCTCACCCTGCGCTGGGAGCCGACGCAAGAGTCCCTGTGCGACGCGGCCCCGGGTACGGCGACCATCGTCCTCCGCTTCCCCGCGACGAGAATCCGCCAGCTGCGGGTCAGCCCCGGGCTCGACCAGAGCAACCCGCAGCGCCCGCAGCAGCCGCTGCCGAAGCTGCTGGGGGTGCGTTTCGATGGCGGTGAGTGCATCCCAGTGCCGCTGACCAACGCCGCAACCCAGCCGGTCATCGATCTCGACAGCGAGCAGCCGGTCAGCGAGATGCGGATCGGCATCGCCTCCGCCTACCCGGCGGCGGCGGATCCGCAGCCCTTCATCAGCATCACCGAGGTCGTCCTGCGAGCATTCCCGAGCTAGCTGGAGTTCGTCGGTCGGGAAGCGCGGCTTCCACGCCTCGACGCACGCCACTGCGGAGTCGTTGGCACCACACACGGAACAAGCGGAACGGTTCGAGCACGCGCCCTACTGCGGCGGATCCGGCTGGACGGCGACGCACGGCTCCTCGCCCGTCCGCGATCGAATCGCCGGACACGTCGCCTCGGCCTCAGCCTGCGTCAGGAACTCCGTGCCGACGAACACCAGCCACTCGGGTTCGGGTGCCGGGGTCGGCAGGGCCGCCGGTGCCGCGCCAACCAGGCGCGGGTAGAACTGCGTGTCCAAGTAGCGGGCCTGCAGGCCGAGGCCGGTCAGCTGGGCGACCTTCAGCCGAGCCGCGGCCTCGACATTGATCGACTTGGGGAACTCGGCGACCACCACGATCCACTTCTGCCGCATCACCGGATCGGTGTTCGGGTCCCCCGGTGTGCCCCCGCTCGGCGATGCCGAAGCCCCGTCGCTCGCGCTCGCACTCGGGCTCGCTGAGGACGCCGACGGAGTCGGCGAGGGGCTCGCCGGAGGGGGTGCGGTCCGCGTGCAGACCTGATCCGACAGCGGGCCGGTGAGCCCGCCGCGGGTCGCGCTCAGCCGGAAGCAGATGGCCGTGTCCGGCTTCAACCCCTGGACCACCGTCGAGGTCAACGCGCCGTCGAGCGCCTCGACCTTGCTGATGTTGGTGGTCTGCTGATCGATGTGCTGCAGCTTGTAGCCGTCGGCCAACTCGACCGGAGCCCAGGCCAGCCCGACGCTGTCCGGCCCGGCGCCGGTCACGCTCAGCCCACCCGGTTTCGGGGGCGACCCACGCGCGGCGAGTTCCTCCTTGGCGCTGGCCTGGCTGCGCAGGAACGCCACGTAGCCGCCGAGTGCGACCACCCCCGCCAGCAGCAGCGTCAGCAGGGTGATCACCCCCTTGGACAGGATCGGCTTCTGGTTCACCGCACCGTCGATCACCGGCCGTGACGGGTCCCCGTACCCCATCCCGGCCGCGGGCGGCGCCGTCTGGGCCGCTCCGTTCAGAGGCTCACCGACCACCTGGAACGGCAGCCGGACCGCCGATCCGCGGAGGAACGGGTGCTTGGTCCGCGCGGACATCCGCACCGTCGCCTTGCCGCCCGGAGGCACGCTGAGGAACGTCGGACGCAGGTAGAAGCCGAGCTGGTCGTCCGGGTCGGACGCCGTCATCCGCAGCTGTGCGGTCGAGTTGCCCCAGTTGGTCAGCTGGATGACGTGCCGGCCTCGCCAGCGACCGGCTGACGTCACCGGGATGATCTTGCCCTGGAGCCCGTGCACCTCGCCGATCTCGACATCGCCCTCAGCCACCCGAGTCGCAGTCTGGTCCACCGTCGACATCGCCATCACGCCGAACGCGTGCACTCCGCTCGGCGCCGCGTTCCCACTCGGCGGGGAGAAGATCACCGTCGCGGTGGCTTCCTGCTGCGGGTAGACCGACAGCTCCGGCGGTACGACCTCGGCCCACTGGCCCGGACCGCCGAGCACCTGCAGCCAGTACCCCTCGACCACCGTGCCGGGGTTGCTGACGGTCACCGTCAGCCGCGCCTGACCACCTGGCTGCACCGTCGTGTACGTGGTGTCCAGGCTGATCACCGGGTCGGCCATGGTCGCAGTCTAGGGAGCGCGGCCCGGCTGCGTCCGGATCCGGCGCGGTGCCGTGCGCCGGTGATCGGGTCCGTACTGCCCGAACGGGCAGTCGGGACTGCCCACTCGGCAGGTCCTCAGCGGCTGGTCGGCAACCCGCCCGCCGCCGAGACTGGTCCGGTGATCCACGAGGTGGACTCCGCGCTGCGCGCGTTGATCGAGCGGGACACGCCGATCCGCGACGTCGAGGTGGTCTTCGATGCCCCGACCCGGGAGTGGGCCGGACGTCGTACGGTGCCGACCATCGACGTCTACCTGTACGACATCCGCGAGGACATGCGCCGCCGTGAGCGCGGCGTCCTCAACGAGTACAACGAGGACCAGTCCAAGATCGTCGGCAGGCACCTGCCGCCGCGGCACTTCAAGCTGTCGTACCTGGTCACCGCGTGGACCCAACGGCCAGAGGACGAGCATCGACTGCTCTCGGCGATGCTGATGGCGTTCCTGAAGTTCGACGCGCTGCCGCCGGATCTGCTCACCGGCCCGCTCGCCGACATCGGCCTGCCGGTGCCGCTGACCGTGGGACTGCCGCCGCCGGAGGACCGCGGCTTCGCCGACGTCTGGTCGGCGCTCGGTGGGGAACTCAAGCCGTCCATCGACGTCGTGGTGAGCGCGCCGGTGAGCACCGGTCAGCAGTTCCCCGTCGGGCCGCCGGTCACCGAGCCGCCGCGGTACGGGTTCAGCGGTGCGGGCGGTCTCGGCGCTCCCGAACAGGTGGGCTTCGACTTCCTCGACGACGAACCAGCCGCCGGGGACGCCGCAACGAGCGATGAGGGAGCAGGTGGCGGCCGGTCGGGTCGGGGTCGATCCGGCACTGATGGGGCCGGCAAGGGAGGCGGCAAGGCTGGCGCCGCTGGGGCCGGAGCGGCGGGGGCAGGAGCGGCCGAGGGCTCCGGGTCGGCGGATCAGGGCGGCGGCGAGGGTGCCTCGTCCGACGAAGCCGGTGACGCTGGGGCCGCCCGCGCGGGCAGCCCGTCGCAGACGATCCGCGGACCCGCGACGGGCGATCGCATCAGCATCCGCCGGCGACGCAGGATGACGATCACGAGGACCTCGTGAGCGATGCGCCGCCGTCTTCGGTCGGACTGCGCACCCCGCGCGGCGCTGGTCGAGCAGCGGGTGCGCCATCTGGTCGCCGACCGGCGGGCGGACGATCCTGCCCCGGACGACCCGTTTCGCGGCCTCTACCTGACTGACGAGGCCGTCGATCGGCTCCTTGCGGTGGCCGCGGAGGAGCCGGCGGCGGTCGCCACGGATCGGCTGGCCGCGCTCGATGCCGCCGCCGCCGACGCTCAGCGGGACGGCGTCGACATCAGGCTGGCCCGGCTCGCTCGCAATGCCGAACTCAGCATGCTGGACGTCGAGTTGCTCGTGATCGCGTTGCTGCCTGACCTGGACGCCCGCTTCGAACGGTTCTACGGCTACCTCAACGACGACGTCACCCGGCGCCGAGCCTCCGTCGGGCTGGCGTTGCAGCTCGCTGGAGCGTCGGCGTACGCGGCCGCGGCGCGGTCCCGGCTGGAACGCAGCCGCCCGCTGGTCCGCCACGGGCTGGTCTGGGTGGAGGACTTGGATCGGCCGGTGCTGACCCGCGCGCTCCGCGTGCCGGATCGCGTCGCCGCACACCTGCTCGGGGACGACGCTCCGGACGCCGCGCTCTCCGGAATGCTGGTCGAGCCGGTCGGGTACGCGAGCGAGCTGTCCGCGCAAGTGGCGCACGCGCTGCGGGCCGGCGTACGGCTGGTGCACCTGAAGGAGCGGGTCGCCGGAACCGGCGCGGCGACGGCGGTCGCGGCACTGAGCGCGTTCGGTGCGGGAGCGGTGGTGGCCGAGATCGGTCGCCTGGCGACGCTGCCTGACCCGTACGCGGCGGCGTCCCTGGTGGTCAGGGAGGCACTGCTCCGCGGTGCGGGCGTCGTGGCGGGCCCCGTCGAGCAGTTGGCGGAGAGTCATCTCGACGTGGTGCGCGCGCTTACCGACGCCGACGTACCGATGCTGCTGGTCGGGTCGACCACCTGGGATCCGCAGTGGTCGAACCGCAACCCGCTCGCGCTGGAGGCGCCGGTGCTGACCGTGGCCGATCGGGTCCAGCTCTGGGGGAGTGAGTTGACCGCTGCCGGCGCCGACGTCGCCCCGGAGCTGGACGCCGCCGAGCTCGCCGGCCACCTCGCGCTCGGTCCGGGCCAGATCCGACGCGCCGTCGCGGCCGCGCACACCTCGGCTCAGCTGCGTGGCGGGCCGATCACTGCAGCAGACCTCAGGCGCGGCGTCCGCGCCCAGAACGCAGCCGGGCTGGAACGGCTCTCCCGTCGGATAGAGCCTGAGGTGGGCTGGGACGATCTTGTCCTGGCGCCGCCGGTGCGCCGCGCCCTCGTCGATCTCTCCGCGCGCGCACGGCATCGGGACCGCGTCCTCTCGGAATGGCGGATGCGTCGCGGCGGCGGGCGAGGGCGAGGAGTGACCGCGCTCTTCGCCGGCGACTCCGGCACCGGCAAGACGATGTCGGCCGAGGTGATCGCCGGCGACCTCGGGCTCGACCTCTACACCGTCAACCTCGCCACGGTGGTCGACAAGTACATCGGGGAGACCGAGAAGAACCTGGAGCGGATCTTCGCCGAGGCAGGCGGGGTGAATGCGGTGCTGTTCTTCGACGAGGCGGATGCCATCTTCGGCAAGCGCAGCGACGTCAAGGACGCCCACGACCGGTACGCCAACATCGAGAGCGCCTACCTGCTGCAGCGGCTGGAGACGTTCGACGGCCTGGCGGTGCTGGCGACCAACCTCCGCGCCAACATCGACGAGGCTTTCACTCGCAGGCTGGACGCGATCATCGACTTCCCCGAGCCGACGCCGGAGCTGCGTCGCTCGCTCTGGGTCCGCTGTCTCGCGCCGCCGCTCCCGCTGGCCGACGACCTCGACCTCGACTTCCTGGCCGAGTCGTTCGAGTTCGCCGGGGGCAACATTCGCTCAGCCGCCACCACTGCCGCCTACCTCGCCGCCGAAGAGGGCACTCCGGTCACGATGAAGCTGCTGGTCACCGCCGTCGAGCAGGAGTACCGGAAGCTCGGGCGGCTGGTGCTGGAACGCGAGTTCGGCCGCTTCTACCTCGACCTCCGCTAGGAGGATCCCAGCCGCGACCTGGGGCTAGGCGTTCCATCCGGCGTAGAGCGTCTGCAACGCGCGTCGCAGCAGACCGAGCGCGTCCTCTGGGACGGCGGCCGGCACCTGGCCGTGCGCGAACAGCCCGGAGATGCCGTAGACGGTGCCCCAGGCGGCCACGCAGCGGCAGAGCACCTCGGCCTCACTCGTTCCGACGGGCTGACAAGCCGCCACGGTGTCGTGCAGGAGATCCCAGTAGCCGATCGCCGCCGCTTGGTAGCGCGGGTGATCGGCCTTGCCCACCAGGGGGCCGGTGGTCAGGTCGTGCAGGTGGGGCGCTGTCTGCGCGAACTCCAGGTACGCCAGTGCCAGTGCCCAGAGGCGGGCGAAGGGCTCGGCGCCCGCTGCTGCGACCTGCGCGCGGGCTGTCTCGGTCGCCCGCTCCATGCCCGCTCCCGCCAAGGCCGCGAGAAACCGTGCGCGGCTGCCGAAGTGGACGTACGGCCCCTGGTGAGAGACGCCGACCTCCTGGGCGATCTTGCGGAGGCTGAGCGACTCAGCCGGGACGGCGTCGAGCTGGCGCAGGGCGGCGTCGAGGAGTTGGTCCTCCAGGGACGTGGCGCCGGGGGACGTGACGCCGGGGAACGCGACGCCGGGGGGCTTGACACTGTCAACCACGGGTTCGACGATAGCAGTTGACACTGTCAATCTGGCGGTGCCGACACCTGAGGAGGAGGCATGGAGACCACCATCACCACAGGGGTTGGCGACCTGCGCGTGCGGGTCGCCGGGAGCGGACCGACCACCGTGCTGTGGCACAGCCTGTTCGTCGACGACCGCTCCTGGGACGGCTTCGTCGGCGCGCTCGCCAGCGAACGGCGGCTCATCCGGATCGAGGGGCCGGGCCACGGCCGCAGTACCGCGGTCGCGCCGTATGGCGTGGGTGAGTGCGCCGCCGCGGCGCTGGCCGTGCTGGACGCTCTGGAGGAGACCGGACCCGTCGACTGGGTCGGCAACGCGTGGGGCGGCCACGTCGGGATCGTGCTCGCCGCGCGGCACCCGGAACGAATCAGGACTCTGCTCACTTTTGGCGCACCCGTGCACGCCCTGACGCGTGCCGGACGGGCAAGCATGCGTCTGCTGCTACTGATCTACGCCCTGCTCGGGCCGGCTCGCTTCATCCTGCGCCAGGTCTGCGACGTGCTGCTCGCTGACCAGGGAAATGAGGCGAACCGGAGCTACGTCCTCGAATGTCTACGCAGCCGGCGGCGCCGACAGATGCTGGCCAACGTCCGCTGGGTTTCCGTGCTGCGGCCCGACCTCACGTCGGAGCTGGCCTGCGTCGTCGCACCCACCCTCTTCGTCACCGGGCCGGCGCACTCCGACTGGACCCCTGACCAGGCGCGCGCAGCCGCGCGACTGCTGCAGGACGGCTCCGTCCAGATCGTTCCGGAAACGGCGTACCTCACCCCGCTGGAGGCGCCGCGCCAGACCGCTGATCTGGCCGAGGCGTTCTGGGCGGCCCACGCTGCGGGGTGAACGCTCGCGCGTCCCCGGCGCGGCTGCCCGAAGGGGCAACAGCCGATGCGCCGGACGCCCTACCGTCGGCGCGCGCGGCGTGTCAGAGTTCAATGGAGTGCTGGATTCGGAGGTGCCCTGGTGCGCGACCACCTGCAAGACGAGCGGATCGAAACCCTGCGGCCGAAATCGGCCCGGATCGATGACCTGAGCCAGCCGTTCGGGGCGGCTGCGGCTGCGGGCAGATTGGACGTGCTCGGGCCGGAAGGGGCGCTGGGTCTGCAGCGCGCCGCCGGGAACGGAGCCGTCAGCGCCCTGATGGAGGAGGAGCGCTCCCCGGTCCACGACGTGGTCAGTTCCGGCGGTCGTCCGCTGGAATCCGACGTACGGGAGGACATGGAGGCACGGCTCGGCCACGACTTCTCCGACGTCCGCGTCCACGACGACTCTGCAGCGGCCGATTCGGCCAGTGCGGTGAACGCGCACGCGTACACGGTCGGGTCGAACGTGGTGTTTCAGCGCGACCAGTACGACCCGTCCAGCCACGCCGGACGGACGACCCTGGCGCACGAGCTCACCCACGTCGTCCAGCAGCGCAGCGGCCCGGTCGACGGCACGGCGGCGCCGGGGGGTATCAAGGTCTCCGACCCGTCGGACCGCTTCGAACGAGAGGCGTCCGCGAACGCCGAACGGGTGATGTCCGCGCCGACACCCGTCCAGCCCTTGGCTGTCGGGGCGGCCGCCCCGTCGATCCAGCGGCACGAGGAGGAAGAGGCGCCGGTCCAGGGCCTGTTCGTCCAGCGCGAGGGCGGCAAGCCCGAGGAGGAAGAGGAAGAGCCGCCGGTCCAGGGTCTCTTCGTTCAGCGCGAGGGCGCCGAAGAGGAGGAAGAGCAACCGATGTGACGGCGACCTGAGCACACTCCAGCGCTCAGGAACCGACGACCGACAGTAGGGTGAACTCCCGCAATCTCGCGGAAACGAGAGGACATTCTCCTTGTCTCGCATCACCGTGATCGGCGGCACCGGCTACGCCGGTTCGGCGATCGTCGCCGAAGCCGCCGCGCGGGGTCACCAGGTGACCGCGCTCAGCCAGCGTTCCCCTGCTGCCCCGGTCCCGGGGGTGCGGTACGTCCAGGGCGATGCCTCGGAGGCCGCCACTCTGGCCTCAGTCATCACCGGCTCTGATGTCGTGATCGCAGCCCTCGCGCCCCGTGGACCCTTCGCTCGTGTTTTTCGCGACGTCAACCACACCATCGCCACGCTTGCCGACGAGGCGGGCGCCCGCCTGTTCGTGGTCGGCGGCTTCTCCTCACTCCGACCGGCACCTGGCGCGGACCGCTTCGTCTCCGACCTCAGCCATGTCCCTGCCGCCCTCCATGAGGAGGTTCTCGCGGGAGCCGATCTGGTCACCGAGGTCTTGCCTGCGGCGCCGGACAGCCTGAGCTGGGTCTTCGTCAGCCCTCCCCGGGGTTTCGGTTCCCATGCCCCGCGCGAGCCGCTGGGGAGCTACAAGCTCGGCGACGACGTCGCGGTCGAACCGGAGACCGGCGGGGCCATCTCGGTCCAGGACTATGCCCTCGGGGTTCTCGATCTGGTGGCCGACGGTTCCCGGCACCGAGCACACGTCAACCTCGGCAACCCGATCTGATCCGATCCACTGACCTGTCGGTGCCGTCGGCTGCCCGATGAGGCAGGACTGACTTCCCGGCCGGTGTGCCCGTTGGTACGGGTCTCGTCCCGGTTGATCCGGAACGCTCGTAGACGTGGTCAGCGCGCGTCAGCGGGCCGAGCCGACCGAGGCGGCGACCGAAGCACTGACAGCAGCGAAACGGCAGGCGGGACCGGGTGCCGCGCGGTCTGCCGCGGGTCCGCACGCCCTGATGGCGCTCCAGCGGGCGGCGGGCAACCAGGCCGTGAATGCCCTGATGGCGGCCCGGATGCGGTTCCCGGGCGACCAGGCTCGCAAGGACATCGACGCCGGGATCAAGGAACTCCGGCGCGACGAACCCGTGATCGATCCGGTCGAGAAGGGGCTCAAGGCCGCGAAGGCTCTCGGCATCCCGGTCGACCTGGAAGGGGTCCGGCCTCCGGCGTCGGCACTTGCGGTGACCACCACCGGCTTCGGGCCGGGCAACGTCGCGCCGAAGAAGCAGGTACCGCCGCCGAAGAAGACGCCCCCGGTCAGCCCGCTGGGGAAGGCGGCGGCGAAGACTGCCGCACCGGCTAAGAAGGCGGCGGCGCCGGCCCCGGCGGTCACCGGCCTCGCGGAGGGAGCGGGCGGGGCGTTGCTTGCCCCCGCGCCACTGACGGGCGACCAGCTGCTGCAGCCGCCGGTCGCGCCGACCGGAGACCGGCCCGAGGACGATCCTGCCTTCGGCAAGGTCACCGGCGCGGTCAAGGCGACCGGGAAGCAGAAGCGGGCGCACGCCCCGGCGGGCTCGAAGGCCAAGGAGGCACAGGACGCGGCGGTGCCGCCGGCCGGCGACGTCCCGTCTCAGGCGAAGGCGGCCAAGGCCGACACGATGGACGCCCAGCGGCCAGGGACGTTCGACAAGAAGGCGTTCATCACCGCGGTCAAGGCGGCGATCGAGGCCAAGACCCCCAAGACGCTGAAGGAAGCCGACAACTACAAGAAGTCCGGAAAGACCGCGGAGGTGAAGGGCGAGGTCAAAGGCCTCGTCAGCGACGGCAAGACCGGGCAGGCCAAGGACATCACTACGGCGACCGAGGCCCCGCCGGACCTGTCGAAGGCGGTGCCGAAGCCGGTCACGCCGATGGCTCCGGAGCAGCCCGGGGAGGCGGGCGCGATACCCGCATCCGGGGCCGTGCCGAAGGCGGCGCCGCCGGAGCAGGTGAACCTGGAGGCAGGCAAGCACCAGACCGAGCAGGAGATGGCCGACGCGGACGTCTCCGAGGAGCAATTGGCCGACTCGAACGAGCCGGAATTCGAGCAGGCGCTGGCGGACAAGAAGACCGCCGCCGCGCACGCGGACACCGCACCGGCGGCGTACCGGCAAGAAGAGCAGCAGGTCATCGCCCAGGGCAAGGCCGATGCGAACGCCGAGACCACCGCCGGCGTGAACGGCATGCAGGCCAGCAAGACCGCGGCGGTCGCGAAACTGGTCGCTGACAAGGGCAAGGCCAAGACCAAGGACGAGGCCAAACGGGACGAGGTCACCAAGAAGATCGACCAGATCTTCACCGCGACCGAGACCGATGTGAAGAAGATCCTCGACGGCATCGACCCCAAGGTCGACAAGGAGTTCAGCGCCGGTGAGGCGGCGGCTCGCACTGTCTTCGAGAACTACGTGTCGGTCAAGATGTCGGCCTACAAGAAGGACCGGTACGGCGGTTGGCTGGGCGGATTCCGCTGGGCCAAGGACAAGCTCTTCGGGATGCCCGCCAAGGTCAACGAGTTCTACGTCGCCGGCCGCGAGCTCTACCTGAAGGAGATGGACAAGACCATCTCGCGGGTTGCCGACATCGTCGGCAATGACCTGAATGCCGCGAAGGCTCGGATCGCGAAGGGCCGCGGCGAGATCGCCAGCTACGTCAAGAGCCTGCCGAAGGACCTTCAGAAGGTCGGGGCGGACGCGACCCAGGACATCGGCGAGCGGTTCGAGCAGTTGGAGAGCGAGGTCGATTCGAAGCAGGAGTCGCTGGTCGACACCCTCGCGACGAAGTACGTCGAGGCGCGCAAGGGCCTGGACGAGCGGATCGAGGAACTCCAGGCGGAGAACCGCGGCCTGGTCGACAAGGCGATCGGGGCGATCAAGGCCGTCATCAACACCATCCGGGAACTGGTGTCGATGCTGAAGAACGTGCTGGCCCGGGC
Organism: Propionibacteriaceae bacterium; assembly: GCA_044225235.1. Classification (GTDB taxonomy): domain Bacteria; phylum Actinomycetota; class Actinomycetes; order Propionibacteriales; family Propionibacteriaceae; genus Microlunatus. The sequence goes on from JBGAIX010000009.1 coordinate 114,169, forward strand.
GGTCAGCGTCGTCGGCCAGATCATCAAGCACCCGGTGCGATTCCTCGGCAACCTGGTGGCGGCGGTCAAGGGCGGCATCCTCAAGTTCAAGGACAACGTCCTCGATCACCTCCGCAAGGGCCTGATGAGCTGGCTGTTCGGCAGCCTGGCCGAGGCGGGCATCGAGATGCCGGAGAGCTTCGACCTCAAGGGAATCATCAAGCTGCTGGCCTCGATCTTCGGCTTGACCTGGGCCAACATCCGGAACCGCATCGTCAGGAAGATCGGCGAGAAGGCGATGGCCGCGGTCGAGAAGGGTGTGGAGATCTTCCAGATCATCTCCACCCAGGGCATCGGCGGCCTGTGGCAGATGCTGATGGAGAAGCTCGGCGACATCAAGGAGATGATCCTCGAGCAGGTCAAGGACTTCGTCATCACGAAGATCATCACCGCGGGCATCACCTGGCTGATCGGGCTGCTGAACCCGGCCGCGGCGTTCATCAAGGCCTGCAAGCTGATCTACGACATCGTGATGTTCTTCGTGAACAACGGCAGTCGGATCATGAAGTTCGTCAACACCGTCCTCGATTCGGTCGCCGACATCGTCCGCGGCAACGTCGGCGGGGTGGCGAGCAAGATCGAGAGTGTCCTCGGCCAGTTGATCCCGATCATCATCGGCTTCCTCGCCAGCGCGATCGGGCTGGGCGGCATCGGCGAGAAGATCCGCGCGATCGTGATGAAGCTGCAGAAACCGGTGAACAAAGCCATCGACTTCGTCATCGACAAAGGCCTGAAGCTGGCCGGGCCGATCATCCGCGGGCTCAGCGGCCTGGGCAAGAAGGCGAAAGCGAAGTTCGCCGCGGGCAAGGCGTGGGTGAAGAAGAAGGCGGAGGCCGGCAAGGCGTGGGCGAAGGAGAAGGCGGCCGCCGTCGGAAAGAAGGTCAAGGATCGGTTCACGCCGCGTCCGAAGGGTCCAGCCTCACCCGAGAGCCAGCGAGCCGCGATCACCGAGGCGGAGGCGCTGCTGCAGTCCCACCCCAAGCCCGAGGTGGTCGCCAAGAAGGTGCCGAGCATCTCCTCGCGGCACGGCGTCCCGCTGCATCTCATCGTCGACTCGAAATCACCGAGTGGAGACCTGGTCCACGTCCAGACGATGCGCACGTCCTCGACCAGGCTTGCCGGGCTCGATCCAACCCTGGTGGCGAAGGCCGAGGCCCTGCGCACGCAGTTCGTCGGGCTCGTCACCCGGCACAGCAGCGACGCCGCGGCCGCGACCCGGGTGGGGACGTTCGAGCCGCCTGCGGGCGCCACCGCGACCAACGCCATGCTCGAGGACTTCATCCGCAACATGGAGCGCCGGGCCATCGGGGTCGTCTCAGGCGACCGCTTCGCCGGGGCGGTCGAGGCGCAGATGAAGACGCACGGGCTGAACTGGGCGCTCGCGCGCCAGGGCGTGAAGGGAAATCCGGCCGAGTTCGCCAACCTGTACGAGTACTACGCAACGCACTTCGCCGAGCGGTACGAGGCAATCAAGGCGAAGCAGGCAGCCGACGTCGCGGCTGGTGTGCGCACCCAGACGAACCGGACCGAGGCGGCGCACGACGCGGCTCGGGAAATGGCCGCTCCGGGTGCGGGCGACAAGGTGACGAAGACGCTGTACGCCGATCGGCGCAGAGTCCGCGACCAGGAGCGGGCGGGCGCGACCGTGGACCCGGCCCTGCCGGACGCCGAAGTCGAGGCGAAGGTACGGGCACAGGCGGGCCAGATCGCCTTCGGCACGATCACCGGAGCCGCGTACCACGCGCGCAAGCACGCGGGCGAGACCGGAACGCTGACGCCCGACAACGCCGCCAAGACGACGCGGGACTACCACGAGAAGATGGCGGAGACCGTGCGGTCGGGCAGCCTGTTCAAGATCACACCGATCGTGAACGGGGCTCGACAGTTGATCTTCGTCGGGGGCGCCACGTTGCCAGCGGCGGGCACGGTCACGCTGCGGGTGATCGTCTACGTTCGGATGGACAAGCGTGCGGTGACTGCGACGTACGGCAATGGCAAGGTCAGCTGAGGAGGCGCCGACTGTGGGCGTGGATTTTCAGACGGGCACTGCGGAGGGCTACCGGAGCCGGATCGAGGCACTGCTCGACGCCCTTCAGGCGGTCCCGCTGCAGGACGATCAGGCCCAGGCGCCGGTTCTCGGGGACCTTCTGTTCGCCGTCACCGGGCTAAAGGTGCTGGCGCTCGCGGACCGGGGGGCGGTCTGGGTGGGCGGTCTGCCCGAGCTGTGGCACCACGTCGGCGTCGCGTTGGCCGCCCGAGCGCCTGCGCTGGCGCGGTACTCGGCCGGGATGGAGCTGGCCTTCTGGCGAAAGCGCCCCGACGACTGGTTCGATGCGTGCCTGCGCCGGACCGCGCTGGAGATCGTACGCACGGACCTGGAGCCGGTGGCCGGCCGGATCGTCGACGGACACGACCTCGATGAGGTCGACGCCGAGGTCCGTTCGATGGCCGACCAGGTCGCGCCATTGCCGGACGACCTGATCCCCACCGGCCTGCCCGATGACCACTGGTGGTGGCGGATCCCTTCCGGCAGCCGCGACGACGGTGTCGACGATTGGGACTACTGACCAGGTTGTGCCCTCCAGCGTCAGCTCCCCGTCAATCGAGCAGTCGCCGGCCGACCCAGAGGCGGAGGATCTGATCCTGATCCTCCAGGTCCGCCACCAACCGATACCGCTCGAGCATCCAGAGCACGTTCTGCGTGGCCGCGCCAGGTGCCCAAGCCCGCTCACCGGGGCCAAGCTCGCGCTCCAGCTCGCCGAGCGGTACGGCGTCGTCGAGGGTGCGGCTGATCGACTCCGCGCCGGTGGCTTCCAGTTCGGCGATCAGGCCGGCGACCAGGGAACTCACTTCTCCGACAGCTCCTTCAGGCCGACCGAGGTTGCGGCGCCGGCACCGATGATGGCGGCGACAGCCGCGGCGATCAGCGCGATCCGCCGACGCAGGTCGGCGGCCTCGAACGACATCCCGATGCTGCCCTGGATCCCGTAGGCCCGCACTTCTTCGGGCAGCTTCATGTACTCGGCGACCGCGATCTGGTACTGGCTGCCGAACAGTTGCACGTTGCTGGCCGCGTTCTGCAGGTCGGCCGGGGTCTTGCCCGGCAGCAGCTGCTTGGTGTTCTTGTCGATCACGCTCCAGAGCTGGGCCTCGGCGGTCGCCAGCTGACTCTTGAACTGGTCCATCATCTGGTAGGTGAAGTTGCGGTGCCCGGCGCCGGCGCCCCAGATGCTCTCGAAGATCGCCTTGGTCTGGGAGTACTCCGCGGAGGCAGCCGTCAGCGGCCCGCGGGCGAGCGCCGCCTGGATGCCACGGTTGTCGATCCCGGTCAGCGTCTGGATCTGACTGGGGCTCATGCCCTCGCCGAGCTTCAGCCGGGCCACCCGGACGAAGTCTTCGAAGTGCGCTGCCTCGTGGTAGATCAGCCCGACGATCGACTCCATCGAGTGCGAGCCGTCCAGCAGCGCGGGATCGATGGTCAGTTCCCAGTTGCGCCAGTTCGCCGCTGCGCCGCCCTTGCCGGGCGTCAGGGTGACAGCGGAGAAGTCCGGGATGCCGGCGGCCCGCATCCGGTCCTGGACGACCTTGACCACCTTGGCCTGCCGTTCGGCCGCCGTCATCGTCTTCCAGGCCGCGCCGATCTCCTTCTTCGCGGCCCTGACCGTGTCGTCGTACGCGGCCTTGGTGCCGAGGCCCTCGGACTCGTTGATCTGCGCCTTGGGCTTGAACTTGCCGGCAGCGGCGGCCTTGGTGTCCTCCAGCGCGGCCTTGGCCCGTCCCTCGGCCTCCTCCGCCCGCTTCACCGCGACAGCGGCCCGGGACGCTTCCTCGGGCGCCGCCTTCGCCGCCGCCGCGCGCGCGTCCTCGGTCGCCTTGGCCGCGGCTTCCGCCTCCGCCTGTACCTGCGGCAGAGCGGCCTTGGCCTCGGTGACCATGGCGGTCTTCGCTTCCTTCTGCAGCTCCTTCAGCATCCACTTGTCGGCGGCGACCGCGGCACGCGCCGCGGACTCGGCCGCGACCTTCTCGTACTGCAGCACTTCCCGGAGTGCGCTGCGGATCCCGGTCGCGGCGAACACCACGTCCAGTAGCGCGAACGCCGCAGACTCGATCGCCGCAGCCTTGGCCGCGTCGACTTGGCCGGCCGTGATCAGCGACAGCTCCTCGGTCGTGGTCGCCCCGTACGCCGCCTCCATCGCCTGCGCCTTGCCGACGGCGAGCGCCGTGTTCATCGCACCCTTGGCTGCCAGGCCGATCGCCAGGGCGGTGCCACCGGTGGCAATCCCGGCGACGACGTAGGCGCCCATCTCGGCGGCGGCCAGTCCGAGGGTCTGCCACCACGGGCCGGGCTGGTGCTCAGCCACGATGTCGGCCGCGATCTCGGCGTAGAACGGGGAGCTCTTCCAGTTCCGGTCCGGCGCGGCCTGGCGGGTGCCCGCGATCAACTGGCCCTGGATGGGTTCGAGATCGGGCGCCAGCACCTTGAGCAGCGGGCGGGTCTTGGCGATGTTCTCCTTGACCGTCTTCAGACCGTCGCCGACCGTCTGCGCGGCCTCGGCGTCGGTCCCGGTGGACACCTTCTTGGTCTTGCTGGTGTCCTCGTGGGAGTCGCGGGCCAGCGGGAACAGGTTGGGGTTGCACATCAGACGCGCGCGGACGAGCGTGTCCAACTGGTCGTACTGCTTCTTGACCTCTTCCCAGGTCTTCATGTTCTTGTCGGCCTTGAGCGGACCGTGACTCGGCGGGCGCTCGGGATCGAAGGTGGCGGGGCCGCCCGTCGCGACCGGCTCCCCGGGCCCGCCGGGCGGATATTCGACCCAGCTGTAGCCGACGGTGATCTTCCGCAGATCGATCATCGCCTCCTGGTCGGCAGCCAGCTTGGTGGCCTGGTCGCGGGTGTCGGCGACGGCGGCCGCCTGCTGCGCCGTCGGCGGGCCGGTCTTCACATCGCCGGTCTCGGTCAGGCCCAGTCGCTCGAACTCGGCGCCGATGTAGTTCTCGTTGACGTCCAGGTAGGACTTGGCGACGTCTTGGACGTCGAAGTAGAAGACGTGCCGCACGCCGGACACGTTCGCGCCGCCGCGCATCGCCGAGCCGGCGACCGAGAACGACTTCTTCCAGCGGGCGGCGTTGCCCTCGGCGGTGGCCCGCAGCTGCGCGCCGAAGGTGTCCCAGAGCTTGGGCAGGGACGCTCGCTGGAAGCCGCTGCCCTGGTCGTTCAGGATGTCGATCATCCGGAGCCGCTCGTCGGAGCCGGCGGCGGCGAGGGCTGCCGCGTCGAGTCCTGCGACCAGATCCGGCGTGCCCGCGTCCAGCGCCTGCTTGACCCGCTCCTTCGGGGTCTTGTCGTCACGCTGGACCGTGGGAGTCCCTGGCGGGCTGCCCCCGGCGGCAAGGCTGCGCGCGACAGCGACGTTTCCGGCGGTCTGTTGCCATTCGAGCACCCGCATCGGCGGCGGCACCTCGACAGGGATGCGTGGCGGCGCTTTGGGCGCGGCTGAGGGAGCCGGGTCGGTCCTGAGCCGGTCAGCTCCCACGCGCCGATGCTAGGCCCCGGTGCCGCCTCTGGACGCTGCCCGTCAGGGCACAAAGCGTTGCCCCACGGGGCGTCCGGGTGGCCGTGTCCGCCGCGGCCCGGCGGCAGCAGGCTTGCCCCAAGCACAAGCCGGTAAGGAGATCCAGCATGCCGACCTACCAGTCGCCAGGTGTGTACGTCGAGGAAGTCGCCGCAGGCGCGCGCCCACTCGCAGGTGTGGGAACTGCCATCGCCGCGTTCGTCGGGCTCGCGGAGTCCGGTCCGTTCAACCGGCCGACGCTGGTCAGCAACTGGACCCAGTTCACGAACACGTTCGGCGGATTCGTGGCCGGGAGCTACCTGGCCCAGTCCGTCTACGGCTACTTCATGAACGGCGGGGGCAACTGCTACGTGGTTCGGATCGGCCAAGACCCGGGCCCGTCCGGCCCGGCGCCGCGCAGCGCCCGCGCCAAGGAGCTCGCAGCGGCGCCGACCGCCCAGCTGGGCCGGCTCAAGGTCGTCGCGATCGATCCGGCTGTGCAGCCCGGTGAGGTGACCGTCCAGATCGCCGACACCGCGGTCGAGAGCCCCGCCCAGGACGCCTTCAAGGTGATCGTCAAGCGCGGCGGGCAGCAGGTCGAGGAGTTCGACAACGCCACGCTGGCGCGCGGCAAGCAGAACGTCGTCACGATGGTCAACGCGAGTTCGAAGCTGATCAACCTGGAGGACACCGCCGGCGGCGCCGTCGAGCGGATCGCGAACACCGAGGTGGCGCTCGCAGCACCGCCTGCTCCCGCCGCGCTGCCCTCGACCCGGCTCGGTGCCGACGACTACGTGGGCGATGTCGCCGAGCGCACCGGTTTCGCCGGTCTGGAGGCGATCGAAGAAGTCACCATGCTCTGCGTGCCGGACCTGATGAGCGCGTACCAGCAGGGCGCGATCGATCTCGACACCGTGCAGGCCGTGCAGACCGCGATGATCGCCCACTGCGAGTTGATGGGCGACCGGATCGCGATCCTCGACCCGCCGCCCGGCTTCAACGCCCAGCAGATCAAGGAGTGGCGCGTCGACAAGGCCCGCTACGACTCGATGTACGCGACCCTCTACTGGCCGTGGATCCAGACCATGAACCCGGCGACCGGGTTGCTCTCGTACATGCCGCCGTCGGGCCACATGGCCGGTATCTGGGGCCGCAACGACGACACCCGCGGCGTGCACAAGGCGCCGGCCAACGAGGTGGTCCGCGGCGCGGTCGACCTGGAGATCAACATCACCCGCAACGAGCACGACCTGCTCAATCCCGAAGGCATCAACTGCATCCGCGCCTTCCCCGGTCGTGGCATCCGAGTGTGGGGCGCCCGGACACTCTCCTCCGACCCGGCATGGCGCTACCTGAACGTCCGGCGGCTCTTCAACTACCTGGAGGAGTCGATCCTTTCCGGCACCAACTGGGTGGTGTTCGAGCCGAACGACGAGGCGCTGTGGGCCAAGATTCGGCGCACGATCGCCGCGTTCCTGGTGATGGAGTGGCGAGCCGGCGCCCTGTTCGGCAGCACGCCGGACGAGGCGTTCTACGTCAAGTGCGACTCTGAGACCAACCCGTCCGAAGGCATCGACGCGGGCCAGGTGGTCTGCGAGATCGGTGTCGCCCCGGTGAAGCCCGCTGAGTTCGTGATCTTCCGCCTGGCCCAATTCTCCGGCGGCACGAGCCTCGTTAGTGAGTGAGGGGGGACGACCCCCCTCAGACCCCCCGAGCCGCGCACAACAACACACGGGAGCGCGGCAGGCGCGGCAAGTTGAGTGAGGGGGGACGACCCCCCTCAAACCCCCGAGCCGCGCACAACAACACACGGGAGCGCGGCAGGCGCGGCAAGTTGAGTGAGGGGGGACGACCCCCCTCAGACCCCCCGAGCCGCGCACAACAACACACGGGAGCGCGGCAGGCGCATGAGAGTTTCGGCAGAAAGGTAGTTGCGACATGGCTCTTCCTGAGGGCGACAGCGGAGTTGGTCACTCCTTCGGACTGGAGTTCGACGGCATCACCATCAAGGCGATCACTGAGGTGACCGGCCTGAAGATGGAGCAGGACGTGGTGGAGTACAAGGAGAACGGGCCGGACGGGAAGTACCAGATCCGTCGCCTGCCCGGTCGCCCGAAGGCGCCCGACGTCACGCTGACCCGCGGCCTGACCGCGGACAACAGCTTCGAAAAGTGGGTCAAGGACAGCCGCTTCGGCAAGATGACCGACGTCCGCAAGGGCGGCGCCATCATCGTCTACGACTTCGAGGGCAACGCGGTGAAGCGCTACAAGCTGACCAACGCCTGGCCGAAGAGCCTGGAGATCGGCAGCCTGAAGGCCGGCGACACCTCGTACCTGTCGGAGAAGCTGGTCCTCACCTGCGAGAGCATCGAGGTCGAGTAATGCGTCGCGGCTCGCTCGCGGAGATGTTTCCGGAGGCGCGCGAGGACTCCCCGGAGACCTCGGCGCCTCGCCCGGAGCCGGCCCCCACGCTGACCACGGAGTTCGCCTTCGTGCTGCCGCGCGGGTACGTGGACGGTTCGGGGCAGGTGCACCGCGACGGGGTGATGCGGCTCGCCACCGCGCGCGACGAGTTGATTCCGCTGCGGGACGACCGCGTCCGGGAGAACTCGGCCTACCTGACCGTGGTGCTGCTGGCTCGAGTGATCACCCGGATCGGCACCATCACCGACGTCCACGCTGGCGTCGTGGAGAACCTCTTCGCGGCCGATCTCGCTTTCCTGCAGGACCTCTACCGGCGGGTCAACACCGAGGGACACACCCGGGCTGCTGTCACCTGTCCGGCTTGTGAGCACCGGTTCGCGGTCGATGTCTCGGGTGGGCGCCTGGGGGAATAGAGACGTACGCGGCTGAGCGGCTCTACGCCGAGGTCGCGTACGTCGCGTACTACCTGCACTGGTCGCGCGACGACATCCTCGATCTCGACCACCGCGAGCGACAGCGGTGGATCGCCGAGGTCGCGGCGCTGAACGCGCGGATCGAGCAGGGTTGAGACCGGAAGCGAGGACGCAGCGATGAGGTGGCCCTTCGGACGGGGTGCAGCCGACACCCCCTCCAGCCGCCCGGCCGCGGCCGCCGCAGCCCCCACGCCCGCGCCCAGCCCGCCCACCTCGGCGGGCGACTGGCGCGACATCGCCCCGGTTCAGCGCGCCCTCGCCGAACCGGTGCACCCGGTTGCGATCAACGACGGGTTTCGCGCCTCGCTCGCCTCGTTCACCGACCCGAGCTTCCTGGCTCCGCTCTCTCATCAGGTCGAGCCGAGCTCCGGCGGGTTGGTCGAGGGGCTCGCCGCGCCGAGCGAGCACACGGTGCACCAGACGTCGCAGGACTTGGTGGTGCGACACCGCGCGCCCGAACCGGCCGGCCGCTCCACGGCGCTCGTCCAGCGCAGTTTTGCCGGGGCGTCGGCGCAGTTGCCGACGGTGCGATGGGAGCTCCCCGATCTCGTGTCCTCGGCGGCTCCGAGCCCCGACCCCGAGCCGGTCAGAACCGCCGGGATGCAGGCTGTCGCCGAGGCGCCCGGACCGGCGTCGCACAGTTCGTCCACGGACTCGATGTCCACGCCGGTTCAGCGGGCGGTAGTGACGCCGTCGGCACAGCAGCCCGCACCGCCGCCCACGGTGGACGTCGAGCCGATCGGAAGCCACGCAATCACGCACACGGCAGAGGCCGCCGAGTCGAACGCGTCCGCCGAGTCGCCGGCTCCCCCCTCCGGTGCCACGGACCTGCCCGTCGTCAGCCGCTCGGTCGCCGTACCGGTCGAGGCCCCCAACGCCCCGGTTCAGGTGCCCTATCGGACCTTGCCCGCCACGTCCGCGTCGGTCGATGCGCTGCCGGCCCTGCCGGTCGCCCAGCGGCAGGCCAGCACCGCCGCTCCGACGCAGCTGTCGGCGCCGACGGCGCCGGGGGGCTCGTCGCTGGTCCACGAAGGAGGTCCGAGCGCCCCGTCGGCGCTGCCTACCCCGTCCCCGCTGACTGCCCCGTCGCTCCTGACCGCCCCGGCGGAACTGCCCGTGGTGTCACGGTTCGTCGGCGAGGTCGGGGCGCGCGTTGTCTCGCCGGCGATCCCGGCGACCAGTGCGCCGGCGCTGCCCGCCGCCCAACTCGGGGAGAACCAACTGCCGGAGACCCAGCTGGCGGAGACCCAGCTGCCTGCGGCCGAACTGCTGGCCCCGGGGCTGCTCGAATCGCGGCCGGCACTCGACGCGGAGCTGACCGCAGCGGGGCCTGCCGCAGGAAGTGACGCCCCGCACTCCGTTCCGACCCTCACCCAGCGGCTCGCGGCGTCACCGCTGGTGGCAGGTGCCGAGTCGGTTGCCCCGACGTCCGCCGAGCCGGCGGTGCAGCGCCTCGAGTACGCGGCCTCGCCCGCACCTGGCCCGCACCGGTCGCTTCAGCGCTCCGCCGCAGCGGACCCCGGCCGCACCCCGTCCCACGTGACGACCAGCGAGCCGCCGTCCTCCTCCGTCGCGGCCCCGGTTCCGTGGCACGCCGATCTGGGCGCGACTGCACAGCGGGCGGTGGTCACCGCACAACGGCTTGCGTCCGGTGTCCAGGGTGCTGCCGCGAGCGTCCAGGGCGCCGCCGCGAGTGTTCAGCGCAGCGTGACCGCACGCTGGCCCGTGCAACGAGGGTCTGTCGGCCAGGCCCAGCCGCCCGCCGCTCCGGTTCAGCGCCGCGCGGTGCCCACGGCGGAGGCGGAAGTCGCCAGCGGCGACCACAGGCAGGACGCCCCTCCCGGCCCCGTCGTGCAGCGGTTCGCGCCTCAGCAGGTGTCCGTGGCGAGCGAGGACGCGGACGACCACGCCCCGGTCGGTCCGGCGACTGTGCTGGACGAACCGACCGGCCCCGCCGTGCCGACCGAGCCCTGGACCGCGCCACCCTCGACCGAGTCAGGGCTGGTGCTGCCGTCGGGGCCTCCAGTCGGTTCGGGCGCCAGCGCGGCCCGGCCGACCGTCGCGATCGGGCCATCCCTGCCGATCCAGCGCTCAGTCTCGGCCGTAGGCAACTCCCCGCAGCTCGCCCCGCAGGCAGCGGCTCAGTCCAGGCGGCCGGCCGCGCCCGAGATGAGCTCCGGTCTCGGAGCGGCCATGTCGTTCGCGAGCATGTTCGCGGGCGTCGCGAGCGACTCGGGTTCACCGGCCGAGGACGGGTTCACCTCCGTGCAATTGGCCCCGGCGGAAAGCGCGCCGCCCGAGCCTGCGCCGGCACCCGCGGTCCAGCGAGCACCGGAGGCCGCCGCACCGGCGGGCGGCGGCGCGCCCGGAGCACCCGGCGCACCCGGCGCCGACCTGGACGAGCTGGCCCGGCGGCTGTACGAGCCGCTGGCGGCGCGGCTGCGCGCCGAGCTGTGGCTGGATCGCGAACGGGCCGGAGCTTTGGGCTGATGGCGACCACACAGGGCACGAGCGAGGGGAGCGGCCGTGGCTGAGAGCAACGACCCGGCAGTCAGCGTCTGTTTCACCGTCCGGATCGACGACGACGATCTGGGCTACTTCCAGACCTGCGAAGGCCTCGGCCTCGAAGTGGTGCTGGAGCAGCGCGAAGAGGGCGGCAACAACGGCTTCGTCTGGCAGCTGCCGACCCGGATCAAGTACGGCAACGTCAAGTTGAGCCGGCCGGTGGGCAAGGACACCGTGAAGCTGACCAACTGGCTCTGCAGCTTCGCCGCTGGTGTGAAGCGCCAGACGGCGACGATCTGCGCGATGACCGGCGACCGCGACGTGGTCGCGACCTGGAACCTCGACGGCGTGATCCCGGTGCGCTGGTCGGGACCGAGCCTGAACCCGGACAGCCCGAAGGTCGCCACCGAAACGCTCGAGATCGCCCACCACGGCTTCCTGCCTGGATCGGCCTGAGATGGCCGGCCCGATTGCCCTGCTCAGTTCGGCGTCCGGCGGAGCGCTTGCGACGCCGGGTGACACTGGCGCCGGCGGCGGCAAGCCCGTCAAGGGCAGGCCGCAGATGGACAAGGCCCATCTCAGCCTCTACGACCCGTCCCCGCAGGCGAACGGCGGTGGGGCGCCCGGCGCCAAGCGGGGCGAGGTGCCGTTCCAGTTCAACCCCAAAGAAGTGACCATCACGAAGTCGGCGAAATGGGAGCGCAAGCCGGCGAAGGGGTCGAAGAAGGCCGGCCCGCCCGAGTTCACCGGCTCCGAGCCGGCCAAGATGACCTTGGAGATGTTCTTCGACGCCACCAGCGCGCAGGACGGATCGGTGGTCAAGGCGGTCGAGGACCTGCTCGCGTGCTGCGTCGCGACCGAGGAGAGCGTCGGCAAGAAGAAGCCGTCGCCGCCGCTCGTGGTGCTGCACTGGGGCTCGATCTCCAGCTTCCCGGCGTTCGTCACCTCCGTCAGCGCGAAGTTCACGTTGTTCAACTCCGACGGCACCCCGATCCGGGCGGCGTGCAGCGTCAGCATGGAGGAGATGCCGGGTGAGCAGTTCCGGCAGAACCCGACCTCGGGCAGCTACGACGTACGCCGGGTGCACCGCACTGTCGCCGGAGACTCGCTGGCTTCCGTGGCGTACGCGGAGTACGGAGACCCCAACGCCTGGCGTGCGCTGGCCGCGTTCAACGAGATCGACGATCCGCTCCGGGTGCCGACCGGCACGGTGCTGCTGCTGCCCACGCCCGAGGAGCTGACCGCCGCCGAATCCGCCGAGCCGTCCCACCTCCCGGGCGCTCCCGCGATGCTGGCCGGTGCGCGATGAGCATCACGAGCAGCTGCCTGGTCGAGGTCGATGGCAAGGCGCTGCCCGCCGATGTCGCTCCGCTGCTGATCTCGGCGTACGTGGACGACAGCCAGCAGCTGCCGGACACCTTCGTGCTGCGCTTCCGCGACCCGAACCGGATGGTGCTGTCGAAGGCCGGCATCAAGGTCGGGGCGTTGATCAAGGTGAGCGTCCAGGTTGCGGCTGCCCCCCAGCCGGAGGTGCTGATCGGCGGCGAGGTGACGGCGCTGGAGGCCGAGTACGACACGGGCGGCACGTTCACCGTGGTGCGCGGCTACGACCAGACGCACCGCTTCTTCCGCGGCCGGCACACCGCGAGCTACCAGCAGATGACCGCGTCCGACATCGCCACCAAGATCGCCCAGCGGGCGGGGCTCCAGGTCGGTGAGGTCACTTCGACGACCACGGTCTTCGACCACTACAGCCAGGCGGGGCAAACCGACTGGGAGGTGCTGTCAGCGCTCGCGCGGGCGAACAACCTGGAGATCGCCGTCCGCGACGGCAAGTTCTCCTTCACCGCGCCGGTGGCAGCCAGCGGTGCCCCGGCCGCGGGTGGCACCGCAAACACCGACCCGCTGGTGCTCCAGCTGGGCAAGGATCTGCTGCGCTTTCGCTCGATCCTGACCTCGGCGGCCCAGGTGGCCAAGGTGGAGGTGCGCGGGTGGGACGTGGCGACGAAGCAGGCGCTGACGGCGACCGAGTCGTCGGCGACCAAGCGGATCGAGCTGCCGACGGTGAAGCCGACCGACCTGGCCGCGCCGTTCGGCAACCCTACCTACGTCCAGACCGACATCCCCTACCGGACCCAGGCCGAGGTGGACGAGGCGGCGCGGGTGCTCGCCGACGAGCTGGCCAGCGGCTTCGCCGAGTTCGAGGGCACCGCCCGTGGCAACCCGAAGCTGCGGGCCGGCGCCGCCGTCAGCATCGACGGGCTCGGCGAGCCGTTCGACGGCAAGTACACCGTGACCACGTCGCGGCACCGGTTCGACCCACTGACCGGCTACTCGACGTCGTTCTCGGTGACCGGACGCCGCGACCGGACGATGCTGGGCCTGACCTCCGGCAGCCCGAGCCGGCCGCCCGCGAGCGCAGTGGTCGGCGTCGTCAGCGACGCGGCTGATCCGGAGAAGGCGGGCCGGGTCAAGCTCACCTTCCCGTGGCTGTCGGACGACTACGTCAGCGACTGGGCCCGGACGATGCAGCTCGGCGCCGGCAAGGATCGCGGTACCCAGATCGTGCCCGAGGTGGGTGACGAGGTGCTGGTCTGCTTCGAACAAAACAGCTTCAACCGCCCGACCGTGATCGGCGGTCTCTTCAACGGCGTGGACACCATGCCGGCGGGGCCGGTCGACCTGGTGGACGGGGGCAACGGCGGCATCAATCGGCGCTCGGTGGTCTCGCGCAACGGGCACCGGCTGGACCTCGTCGACGCCAACGGCAACGAGGGCGTACGGGTAGCGACCACCGGCGAGAAGCTGAAGTTGATCATGGACCACAGCGGCACCATCATCACGCTGCACGCCGACGGCAAGGTCCTGATCGAGGGCTCGCAAGGCATCACCATCGACTCGGCCGGATCCAACATCGAGATGAAGGGCAACCAGATCTCGCTGAAGGCCAGCTCCGGCGTGACCGTCGACGGCGGCGGCGGGGCTGTCGATGTCAAGGCCGGCAGCTCGCTCAGCCTGACTGGCGTCAGCGCCAAGCTCGAAGGCAGCGGAACCACCGAAGTGAAGGGGGGCTCGCTGTGCTCCGTCCAGGGCGCCCTCGTGAAGATCAACTAGCCGGGCTGGAAAGGGGATAGGGATGCCTCCAGCTGCACGCGTCGGCGACCCGACGGGTCACCCCGGGGTGATCGGCCCGCCGGGGGTGCCGACCGTCCTGATCGGGGGCATGCCGGCGGCCACCGTGGGGACGCCGCACATCTGCTCGTTCCCGCCGCCGGCGGTCCACCCGCCGACCGCGATCGTGCCGCCGGGCTGTCCCACGGTGCTGATCGGCGGCATGCCGGCCGCCCGGATGGGCGACCTCTCGGGCTGCGGCGCGCCCATCGTGATGGGCGCACCCACGGTGATGATCGGAGGATGACGTGCCCACCCTGAGCGGCAACACCCGTGTCCCGGCGGCTGATTTCGTCGGCGCCGGCTGGTCGTACCCACTTGGCACCGACGCGACCGGCGGGGTCGCGCTGGTCAATCGCGACCGCGAGCTGGAGCAGGCGATCCGGCTGATTCTCGGCACCGCCTGCGGCGAGCGCCCGATGCGGCCCGAGTTCGGCTGCCGGATCCACGACCACGTGTTCAATACCGCGACCTCGGCGACCGCCGGCCAGATCGCGTACGACGTTCGCCAGGCCCTGGATCGCTGGGAGCCACGGATCGAGGTGACCGATGTCGGGGTCTCCTTCGACGCGATGGAGTCCGGGGTCCTCTACGTCGACATCAGCTACCAGGTCCGCGGTCTGAACGACCCGCGCAACCTCGTCTTCCCCTTCTACGTCATTCCCAGCCACGACGAGCCGCTGCCGGCCGCCGCGACCACCATGCCCGCCGGCGCGACCCGGCCGGCCATCCTCGGAGGAGGGTCCTGATGCTCCCCGCACCGAATCTGGACGACCGGCGGTTCCAGGATCTCGTCGACGACGCCAAGCGGCTGGTGCAGCAGCGGTGTCCGACCTGGACCGACCACAACGTGTCCGACCCGGGCGTGACCCTGATCGAGGCTGTTGCGCAGATGGTCGACCAGCTCATCTATCGCCTCAACCGCGTCCCGGACCTGAACTACATCAAGTTCCTGGAACTGATCGGCGTGGAGCTGCGGCCGCCTGCCGCTAGTCGCGGCACCGTCACGTTCTGGCTGTCTGCGCCGCAACCGCAGACGGTGATCGTCCGCTCGGAGAGCCAGGTCGCGACTCCGCGGACAGACATCTCCGATCCCGTCGTGTTCAGCACCACCCGCGAACTGGCGATCATCCCGTGCTCCTTCGCGAACGCGGCGACCCAGGCGCACCAGTCAGCGCCGGCGGACATGACGGCGACCGTCGGCCGCGGCGGGTTTCGCGCGTTCAGCCAGAGCCCGACCGTCGGTGATTCGTTGCTGATCGGATTGACCGAGGCCGTCCCGTCGTGCGCGGTCCTGCTCCGGATGAACTGCGTCGTCTCCGGCCGTGGCGTCGACCCGCGCCGGCCACCGGTGGTCTGGGAGGCCTGGACCGGCGACGGCTGGTCGGCCTGTGAGGTGGGTCTGGACGACACCGGCGGCCTGAACAAGCCGGGCGACGTCATTCTGCACGTCCCGGAGAATCACCAGACCTCCGTGGTGGCGAAGGAGCGCGCCGGTTGGCTGCGCTGCCGGCTGATCGAGGCCGCGCAGGACCAGCCGACCTACATCGAGTCGCCGACCGTGCTCGACGTCTCCGCCCAGACGATCGGCGGCACCGCACCGACGGTGAACGCCGAGGTGGTGCACGGTGAGATCCTCGGTCGCTCGGACGGCACCCCGGCGCAGCGATTCGCCTTGCTGCGCCGCCCGGTGGTGGCCTCGGACGCTCCGCTGATGCTGACCGTGCTGGCCGGCGAGGACGTGCAGACCTGGACGGAGGTGCCGCACTTCGCCGGATCGCGGCCGACCGACCGGCACTTCCGGATCGACGCGCACGCCGGCGAGGTGCAGTTCGGTCCGGCGATCCGCTCGCTGGAGGGCGGCCTGATGAGCTACGGAGCCGTCCCGCCGAGCGGAGCACTGCTGCGGTTGGAGACGTACCGCACCGGCGGCGGGCAGTCCGGCAACGTCGCCCGTGGCCAGATCAGGGTGCTGAAGACGAGCATCCCGTACGTCTCCCGGGTCGAGAATCGCTCGCCGGCGATCGGTGGGGCTGAGGCCGAGACGCTCGCCGACGCCAAGCGGCGAGGGCCGCTGTTGTTGCGCTCCCGCGGTCGCGCGGTGACCTCGGAAGACTTCGAGGAACTGGCCCGCGACGTCGCGCCCGACGCTGCCCGGGTGCACTGCGTGCCCGAGGAGAACACCACGGCGGGGGTGCGGGTGCTGGTCGTGCCGCACGCGGCCAGCGATGATCTCGGCCGGATCGAGCGGGCCGACCTGGATCCGCCGTGGCAGATCCTGGAGCGGATCAGTAACCGGTTGGAGGAGCGTCGGCTGGTCGGCACCCGAGTGTTGGTGCAGCCGCCGGACTTCCTGTGGCTCACCGCCGTCGTCAGCGTCAGCTGCCGGCCACGCTTCGAGCCGAGCGAGGTCCGGACCGAAGTCCTGCGCGCCCTGTATCGCCTCTACCACCCGCTCGTCGGCGGGCCCGACGGTGAGGGTTGGCCGTTCGGGCGTTCGGTCCAGGCACACGAGGTCCATGCAGCGCTGGCGCGGATTCCCGGCGTCGACATGTCCAAGGAGGTACGGGTCGCGCTCTTCCCGGCCGAACAGGACACCGGTCGTCGCTCCGGCTCGGTGGAGCGGATGGACCTGCCGGAGACCGGGCTCGTCTACTCGTTCGACCACCAGGTCCGGGTAACCCGATGAGAGGCCTGGTCGACGGGCTCTCCAGTCCGCACCCGCTCTCGGAGACGCTGCCCTCGATGTTGCGCGAGGATCCGTTCGCGCAGCAGCTGTGCGCCAGCTTCGACGATGTGCTGGCGCCGGTCGTCCTGACCCTGGACACCTTCCCGAGCTACCTCGACCCCGCGTTGGCGCCGGAGGACATGCTGCCGTGGCTGTCGCGGTGGCTCGGCCTGGGCGTCGATCCGACGATCGACCCGACCCGGCAGCGGCACGACCTGCAGATCGCGGGCATGGTCAACGTCACCCGCGGCACCCGGCGGAGCATCGAAATCGCGCTGGAGAGCGCGTTGGGGATGCCGGTCGAGGTGGTGGAGTCCGGCGGCTCCCGCTGGTCGCCGAGTCCTGGCGGCGAGCTGCCCGGCGAGCCGGGGGCACTGCTTGCGGTCACTGTCCGCCCGCCTCAGGGAGTCGAGGTCGACGTCGAGCGGGTGGACGCCTTGATCCGATCGGTGAAGCCGGCCCACGTCCGTCATCGTGTCGTGGTGAGCGGTCAGTAGCGGCGGGCCGATTCGTCGACGACCGGGCCGTGCGGCCGGCGCAACCATCTGGCCTGGTTTTGTCTGGGCACCGTATCCGTCGTGTCACGAAGCCGCTCCTGTCCTCGTCCGCCCTCTACGATGAGGCGAACCGGCTGCTGACCAGGAGAAGGCTGGAATGGCGTATCGGCTAGGCATCGACCTCGGCACGACCGACACCGTCGCCGCAGTGACGGTGCTGGGCGGCGCCGCGGGGCAGTTGCTCGCGCTCGACGGGGCTGAGGCGTCGATCGCGTCGGTGGTGTACGTCGACGAGGCCGGGCAGCTGTTGACCGGCCCGGAAGCCGTCCGCCGAGCGGTGCAGGACCCCGCGCGCGCCATCGCCGATCCCCGCCGCCTGCTCGGCAGTGACCAGCCGTACGAGGTCGGCGGCGATGGGGTCACTCCGGAGGATGCGATCGCCGCCGTGCTGCGCTACGTCCACCAGCAGGCGACCCGTCAGCACGGCGAACCTCCGGTGGACACGGTCGTGGGCTATCCGAGCGCGTTCACCGAGTACCAGCTCGAGTGCCTCGACAACGCCGTCGCCGCAGCTGGCATCGGCGCGACACAGCGGTGCAGCGATGCCGAGGCGGCTCTCGCGGCGTACGCGAGCCGGGAGCCCGTCGCGGTCGGCACCACTGTGCTCGTCTACGACCTCGGCGGCGGATCGTGCGACGTCTCGGTGCTCCGCACGACGACCGACGGCCGCCGGGTCATCGAACCCGGGCAGCACAGCGCGCATCCCTGCGGGGCGGACTTCGACGAAGCCGTCTTCCGGCTGGTGCTGAGCAATCTCGGCGGACGTGGAGCGGAACTGACCCGGGACGACGCGGCCTCGCAGCGGCGGCTCAGCGATCTGAAGCGAGCCTGCACGCAGGCCAAGGAGATCCTCTCCGAGGCGCCCCAGGCCCAGGTCAACGTGGCACTGGCCAGCGGAAACACCACCGTCAAGCTTGGCCGGCAGGAGTTCACGTCGCTGGTACGACCAGGGCTGCGGGACAGCGTCGCGATGATCTCGCGCGTCCTCGGCGCCGCCGGCGTGCGGGCGAGCGACCTCGGGCTGCTGATCATGGTGGGCGGGTGTTGCCGGATGCCGGTGGTCGCAGAGATCCTCGGTCGCGAGTTCGACGTCCCGATCGGCCTCAGCAACGACCCTGACGAGGACGTCGCCCTCGGTCTGCTGCTGGCGACTCAAGCACCGGTCGCCCCGCCGCCGGCCCCGCAGCCGGAGCCCGTCGCCCCGCAGCCAGCCCCCGTCGCCCCGCAGCCGGCCCCCGTCGCCCCGCCGCCAGCCCCCGTCGCCGCGCCGGTGGAAGTCCCAGCTGCCGCCGACTCGCCAGCGCCCCAGCCACCCATCTCCCACGACTCCGCACCTCGGCCGCCCGCCATCGTGACGGGCCCGCTCGCCGCGGCTCCGCCGTACGCCGACCTCGGGCCGGCAACGTACTCACCCGTGCCCGGCCCGTTCGTCGTGGATCCGGTGATGGCCGCCTGGCAGCAACGGCCCCAACAGCTCGATCGGCCGCCGGCTGACCAGCCGACGGTTCAGCAGCCGACGGTTCAGCACACCGAGTCGGCGGTCCCGACGCCCGCGACGGCGGCTACGGCAGCGACGCCGGTGAGCGCCCAGACCCCGGCCGGCCAGAGCACCCCGACCCGTGTTCGCACGTCCCCAGTGCCCCCGGCCGCCGATCCGACGGCAGCAGCCTGGGGGGCGGCCGAACTCGCCAACGCACCGTCGCCCGTCCGGTCGACCCAACCGTCGCAGACCACCCCCGCGCCTGTCGAGCCGTCGGCTTCTGGAGGAGAACAGCCCACCATGCCTCAGCACCTGATCTTCGACTTCTTCGCGTCGACCGATGCCGAGCAGGACACGATCGCTGGTCCAGCCGGCAGTTCCCAGTCGAGCGCCGCGGCGTACGCCTCGGCTGCGGCGCCAGAAGCGGCGTCCAGCCCGCATCCCCCCGGCTACCGCCCGCCTGGTCCGCCGCCTCCGCGTCCGGGCCAGCAGCCGCCCGGCCGCCCGGGCCCACCGGTGGGACCGCCACCTGGGCAGCGTCCGCCGATGCAGCGGCCAGGTCCTGGCGGTCGCCCCGGCATGCCGCCCGGTCCGCCGACCCAGCCGTACGGTGGCCCGGGCGGCCCGGGCGGCCCGGGATACCCACCCGGCCAGGGCGGGGACGACTCCGGCGGCGGACGGCGGAAGCTGATCTTGATCATTGCCGGCGCCGTTGTCGGTGTGCTGCTGATCGCCGCCGCGGTCTTCGCCGTCGTGAAGTTGCGCCAGCCGACCGTGGCCACGCCGCCGACGCTGCCACCGGCGTCAACGCTGCCCGCGACTCCGATCCCCTCGACTCCGCCGCCGTCGGAGTCGCCGACCGCGACGCCGACACCCGGTGGTCAGACGACGGATCCGGCGCTCGCGCTTCCCAAGGGCCCGGCGCTCCCGGCGTCCATCGTCGTGGTGCCGATGCGGCGCGGCGGGGACCAGGGCCGCCCGCTGTACCTGGTCGACACCGACGGCAAGATCAACCGGGTCCAGCTGCCGGTGCCAGAAGGGAACAACTCCAACCCCCTGCTGCCGCGCGGCCGCGACACCGTGATCTACCTCCACCAGGGCGCGCTGCGGGTGATGGCGAGCGATGGCACCGGTGACCGGGAGCTCTTCGACCGCGACCCTGCCGGCTGCGAGAAGATCGAGCACGCGTCCTGGAGCGTCGCCGACCCCAACGTCCTCGTCGTGACCTGCGGCGTCAGCAAGAACAAGGACACCCTGCTGGTGGTCGGCATGGACGGTCGGCTGATTCGCCGGCTCGACGTCGGCAAGGCCATCATCAGCGACCCGAGCATTTCTCCGGACGGTCAGACGGTGCTGTTCTGGGCGAGCGACCCGCCTGATCGCGACGGCGGTGCCTTGTTCACCATGCCGATCATCGGGACCGGAGCCCCGAAGCAGCTGACCGACTCCGGCCCGGGAGTGGACGCGGACGGCGCCTGGTCGCCGGACGGCTCCCAGATCGCGTTCCGGCGGCGGGTACCGAACGGCACCGCTGCCGGGAACAGCAACGTCTTCGTGATGAACTCCGACGGCAGCGCTGAGGAGGCGGTCGCGAACGGCAAGGCCGCCGATGACAAGCCGAACTGGTCGCCGGACGGTGAGAACCTGCTCATCCTGAGCAACCGGAAGTCTGCGTTCGGCGGCCCTGGCAAGACTCAGGACCTGTGGTTGACCAGGATCAGCGATGGCGAGGTGCTCACCTCGCTCGGGCTGAAGGCCAAGCAGATCACCCGACCGTTCTGGACCAGCCGCTGAGGCTCGCCGGGGTGCGGGCCTGACCCTGGCCGATCCCTCAACGCGCGGATGCCGGCAGCCGGCCGGCACCGCGCGGGTCCAGGCCGAGGTCCGCCCACACCCGCTGCTGCTCCCGCCGGGCCACGGCTGCGCCGGAGAAGTCGCCGAGCTGGGCGTACGCCTGCTGGATCAGCTCCCAGCCGGAGTCGTGGTACGCGTCCAGCGCGACCGAGCGACGTGCCGCCTCCAGCGCGACCGCCGGATCGCCGGCGTCCAATGCCCCGGCAGCGGCGTCGGCCGCCACCGCGGCGGCGAGAGTGCGTAGCCGGCTGCGTTCGTCGACCACCCAGTCGGCCGGTCCGGCCTCGGGCAACAGGTCGCCCGCGTACAGGTCCAGCGCCGCGAGCCGGGTCCGCAGGGCCGGCTCGGTCTCTTCGCGGCTCGCCGAGCGGGCCATTCGCTCGAACTCCGCCCGCTGGTCGGACGCGGCCGGCACGTCCAGCACGTAGGCGTCGCCCTCCCGCCGGAGCACGTCGTCGTCGCTGCCGGCGGCGAGTAGAGCCTGCCGGATGCTCGACACGGCGACCTGCAAGCTGCGGATGCCGGAGGCCAGGGTGGAGTCCGGCCAGAGCACGTCCACCAGCTGCTCGCGGTGCACCTGGTGCCCGTTGTTCATTGCCAGCAGCATCAGCAAGGCACGCGCGCGGGGTCGCAGCGCGCGCAGCGGGACCTCCTGCCCGTCCACCGAGAGCGAGAAGCTGCCCAGGCAGCGCAGTTCGATGCTGCAGCGTGTCGCCGGCGCCGGCTGGGTCTGATCCATCGGGACCGGTACGGAGAACGCCTCCGCGGGCACCGCGGCCTCGTCCGCGGGTGCCTGGGCGGCGCCTGGCCTCGCCCGATCGAGGATCTCGCTCAGCCGGGTGATGCCCAACGTCCCGGCGACCCGAACTGCAGCGGCGACTGCGCGGTCGGCGTCGCTCGCTCCACGCTCGCGGGCGACGGCCGACCGGAGCCCGTCAGCCCAGACCTGGAGCGTCGGCGCGCCGAGCGCCCGAGCCGCGTCGGACGCCTGCTGAAGGCACGAGTCGGCGCGTTCCGCCTCACCGGTCCGCAGGTACGCCGCACCGAATGCCAGCGCGGTCAGGCAGAACGTCCACCGGTCACCACGGCGGTCCAACTCGGCCAGCGACTCGGTCTCCGCGGCGTGCCGCCACGGGGCGGGGCTGCTCGCCAACAACGTCGCGGCCTGGATGCCGCGAGCCAACCGAGCGAGCCAGGGCCAGCCTTCGACCTCGGCGCCCAGCATGACCTCCTCGACCTGCGACGCAACCGCCTCACCGGGCCGACGCAGCACGTCGACGACGAGGCTGGCGAGGCGGATGGCGAGCGCACTCCACGCGGGGGTCAGTGGCGAGCCGCCGGGCGCCGGATCCGGGCCGGAGCCGGCGAGATACACCTCTGCCTCGTCCCACTCACCTGCGAGCAGGAGGGCGAGGCCGCCGACCAGCGGCCCGGCCGAGGTGTCCGCGCCGCGCAGCTGTCGGGTCAGCTGCCGCACTTGCACGGACGTGCGCAGCAGCACCGAATGCGGTTCGTTGCCGAGCATCGGCGGCAACGGAGGCAACGCCGCCTGCGGTTGCCAGCTGCCGACCGCGGTGCGCTCGATGGTGCAGCGGCGGCGGAACTCCGGATCATCCACCAGCGCTTCGGCCTGCCGGAACGCCGCTACCGCCTCGGTCAGTTGGCCCTGGCGGGCGAGCCGCCGCGCGCCGGCAAGCACCAGGCCGGGGTCGTCGTTCGGCGCTCCCGGGAGAGACAGCGCGCCCCAGAGCACCTCGTCGCCGGCGGCCGGCGCGGCGTCAGCGCGCACCAGCCGACCGACCGACCCCCAGTCCTCCGCGCGGGCGTAGGCGCGCACCGCCGCGGACGGGCGCCCCGCCGCCTCCAGCAATTCCCCGCTATGGGAGTAGAGGTCGCGCGCGGCCGGACCACCTAGTTCGTCCACCAGCATCAGTTCGAGATTGGTCTGCAGCACCTGGTGGTAGCGGTAGGTCAGGCCGCCGTCGGTCGTGGTGGTGAAGAACTGCTCTCGCTCAAGCTCGGCGAGTAGCAAGGCGCTTCCGGTCGTGTCCAGCAACGCGTCACAGAGGTCGCCGGTGAGCACCCCCAGCGTGGCGGTGGTGATCAGGAAGCGACGGCGCTCCGGGGGCAGCCCGTCGAGCGCGTTGCGCGCCAGGTAGGTGCGCACCAGGGCCGATCGGCCGTTCAGCTCGCGTACGGCGCGCTCCCGATCGCCGCGGCTCAACTGGGCCGTGGCGAGGTGAAACAGCTGCAGGCCAGCTGCCCAGCCGCCGGTCCGGCGGGTCAGCGCAGCGGAGGCCTCGGGTGACAGGGGTGCGCCGTAGACCGCCCGGAACAGTTCCTCGACCTCCCATGAGCGGAAGCGCAGATCCTCGCCGTCGATCTGGGTCAGTTCACCCGAGACGATCATCCGGGAGGTGTTGATCCGCGGCGGGCGCCGGCTGCCCAGGGCGACCTGGATCTTGCGGGGCCGCAGCAGCAGGAACGACTCGAGCGCCTCCTCCGCGCCGCTGCCGGCCAGCTCATGCAGGTCGTCGACGATGAGTTGGGCCGGGCGGATGGCGGGGTGCTCCAAAGCTCGGACGAGCTCATGGACGCTTCGCGCCGCGAGCAGGGTGGCCGCTTCGGCGTCCGGCAGCGCAGCGGAGTCGCCCGCGCCGGCCGACGGCCAGCAACCGGCCAGCGCATACGCCAGATGCCGGGTCAGGGCGCGCTCGTCGTCATCCTCGCTGCCGACTCGGTACCACGCGACGGACTCCGATGACGCCGCCAGGTGACTGAGCAGTGTGGTCTTGCCAGATCCCGGCGGCCCGATGACCAGGCAGACCGCCGCGGAGCCCAACCCCACCCCGGCGGGTGGTGACATCCGCTTCTCCAGCCGCTCGCGGACCAGCCCCCTCGCCTGCGGACGGCGGACCTTCTCCTCGAAGATGGCGGGATCCACGACGCGACTCAACTCGCGACGACCTGAGCTGACGGAGCTGCCTCGATCGGGGTCGACGGCGCACTCCACCCCCGCCGACCCGGACGGGAATCGGTGCCGGCGCGCCATCCGGCACGCTCTGCACGCGATACCCCCCGGTCCGGCGCGGATGAGCCTGCCTGCGAGGCGAGCGTCATACCTGCTCCGGTGCGCGATGATGCCGGACCCAGCCGGCGACGATGCAACATCCTAGGCTCGCCGCGGGTCATTGCGGGAGCCCCGAGTCAAAGTTCCCGTCGCTGCTCCGGACCGCATTCTGCGCACGTGCCCAGAGAGTGACCCAGGCCTCTCGGCGATACACCTGCGCCCGTCGAGGGGCTGGTCAGGCTGTCGCCCCGACCGGTACCTGACACGTACGCTGTTGGGCATGTGGTCGCAGCGTGAGGTCATCGACTACGCACTGCAGCGCCGCTCGTCGTTGCAGGCCCTGCGGCGGCCCGGGGCCCGACTTGCCCGGATGGAAGCCTGCGACGCCGACCCGATGCTGCTCCGGGCGGCGAAGTATCACGGGGAACTGGCCAAGGTGCCGTGCCCGGTGTGCTCGTCGGACGAGCTGGTCAACCTGCAGTACGTCTTCGGTGACCAGTTGGGGCAGTACTCCGGCCGGATCAAACGGACAGCGGAACTCGAGGAAATGGCTCACGAATTCGGCGAGTTCAAGGTCGTCGTCGTCGAGGTCTGCCAGCACTGCCACTGGAACCACATGATCTTGTCGTACCTGCTCGGCGACGGTGTCACGAGGAAGCCACCGCGCCGCCAACTCACAGTCGAGGACATCTATGGCTGATCCCCACTGGGGACCCGTCGAGAAGAAGCCCAAGGGCTCCGGCACGTCGAAGAAGCGCAGGCGAAGTCTGCCGATCCGGGTGCTTCAACTCGTCGCCCTGCTGCTCGCCCTCGGTCTGCTCGGGACGGTCGCGGTCGTTGCTGTCGGATACGCGACCACCGAAAAGCCCGACCCGAATGCCGACTTCCAGACGGCGACAACCTTCGTCTACTACCGCAACGGCAAGTCCCAGCTCGGCACCTTCGCGATTCAGAATCGGCAGCCGATCACGATCGACGAAATCCCTGACTCGATGAAGCAGGCCATCGTCGCGGCGGAGAACCGGACGTTCTGGACGGACAAGGGCATCTCGCTGCGGGGCATGCTGCGAGCGGGTTGGGTGATTGCCACCGGCGGCACCGTGCAGGGCGGCTCCACCATCACCCAGCAGTACATCAAGATCCTCTACCTGAACTCCGAACAGACGGTGACCCGGAAGTTCAAGGAGCTGTTCCTCGCGTACAAGATCAATCGCGAGATGACCAAGGACGAGATCCTCGCCGGTTACCTGAACACCATCTACTTCGGGCACGGCGCGTACGGGCTGCAGGCCGCCAGCCGGACCTACTTCAAGGTCGATGCCGACGAGTTGACGGTGCCCCAGGCGGCGGTGCTGTCGTCGGTGGTGAACAACCCGAGCTACTACGACCCGGCCGACGACGACAACCGTCCTCAGGTGCTGGAGCGGTATCACTACGTGCTCAACTCGATGGCCGAGATGGGCTACATCACGCCCCTGCAGGCGGCGCAGTACGGGAGCAAGCTCCCGAAGGTCATCGACATCAAGGTCAGCGACCGGTACGGCGGGCCGAAGGGCTTCCTGCTGAAGATGGTCGAGCGCGAGTTGGGTGTGGCCGGGTTCAGTTCCTCGCAGATCCGCGGCGGCGGGTTGAAGGTGGTGACCACCTTCGACAAGGACGCGCAGAACGCAGCCGTCGCCTCGGCCCAGAAGTACACCGCGATCTCGGCCGACGCAGTCGGCAAGAAGAAGTCCGGGTTGCACGCAGCGATCGCCTCGGTCGACGTCGGTAGCGGCGAGGTCCTCGCCCTCTACGGCGGGCCCGACTACGTGCAGAACTCCCGGAACTGGGCGATCACACCGCGACCGACCGCCTCGACCTTCAAGACCTACGCGCTCGCGGCAGGCCTGAAGGACGGCTACGGGCTGTCCTCGCCGTTCAACGGCAACACCTTCGTGCCGCCCGGTGAGTCAGTCCCCGTGCGCAATGAGTACAGCCAGCAGTACGGCTCACAGGTGCCGTTGTTGAAGGCCACCACGGACTCGATCAACACCGCGTTCGTCGACCTGACCACCTCGATGAGTGACGGCCCGAAGAAGATCTCCGAGATGGCGCAGGCTGCGGGCGCGCCGAAGGCGGCGGGCTGGGATCTCGGCTCTCGGATTCCGCTCGGCATTGCCGAAGTGAGTCCGCTGAGCCAGGCCGGGGCCTATGCGACGTTCGCCAACGGCGGCGTGTTCGTGCCCAATCACGTCGTCAAGGAAGTCCGCGACGCCAACGACCGGGTTCTCTACAAGGCGGCACCCAAGGAGCGGCGGGCTGTCAGCGAGGACATCGCGGCCGACGTCACGTACGCGCTGTCCAACGTCGTCGAGCAGGGGACCGGGCGCGCGGTGCAGACCTTGGCTCGACCGGTGGCCGGGAAGACCGGCACCAAGGACCGCGAGAACGCCGACGGCTCCGGAGACATCGTCTCCGCCTGGTTCGTCGCCTATACGAAGCAGATCTCGACTGCGGTGATGTACGTCGCGGGCGCCGACGGCAACGGCGATCTGGACAAGTACGCGCGGCCGGGCGACAGCACCTTCTTCGGCGGCACCTATCCGGCGCTGACCTGGGCCGACTACATGAAGGTCGCGACCGAAGGTCAGGCGGTCAAACAGTTCGCTCCACCCGCGTACGTGAACGGCGGCCGACCCACCCCGACGCCGACCCCGACACCGACGCCGCGGCCGACACCAACCGCCACCCCGACGCCTCAGCGGCCCACCCCCGCCCCCACGCCGTCGGCGAAGCCGAAGAAGGGCAAGGGCAACGGGAACGGGGGCAACGGAAACGGGGGCAACGGAAACGGGGGCAACGGGCAGGGCGGCAACGGCACGGGGTGACCGGCCAGCCGACCTCGACGGCTACTGAGGACGCGTCGCTTCCGCAGCGGTCGACCCGTCCGGTGGCTCTGGGCCCGGCACGGTCCGGTGGCCGGGCCGGGCCGGGCTGGGATCTGCCGTCACGATCCGACCGCCTGGTCGCGCGGCTCAGCGAACGCCTCGGCGGGCCGATCGGTGACCGCGCACAGGTCGGCACGGGCTGGTGGAGCCCGCTCCGCGTCGTTCTCGCCGTGGGCGTGCTCAGCTACCTCGCCGGGATGGTGTTGCGCTGGCCTTGCCGGCAGGGGCACGACGCCTTCGTCTTCCTGTGCTACTCCGACGTCGGCATCCTCTATCGCGATCGAGGCCTGATTCGGGGCCTGGTGCCGTATCTGGATTCCGGTGACTACCCGGTACTGGAGTACCCCGTCCTCACCGGCTGGCTCGTCGATGTCGAGCGCCGGCTGACGGCGCTGCTGGGTGGCGCGCAGGGCGTCGGACTCAGCGCGTCGCAGGAGGCGTGGTCGGCCGCGTTGTTCGCCGCCGTGAACGCCGTCCTGCTCGCGGCGCTCCTGCTGGTCGCGCTGTGGGCGACGGTGCGGGCGACGCCGACCCGGCCGTGGGACGCGATGATGGTCGCGGCATCCCCCTGCCTGGCGGCGGCGGCGTTGATCAACTGGGATCTGTTGCCTGTCGCCCTGACCGCGCTCGGGTTGATGTTCTGGTCGCGGTCCCGGCCCGGCTGGGCAGGTGTGCTGCTCGGCCTCGGGATGGCGGCGAAGCTGTACCCGCTGTTCCTGCTCGGTCCCCTGGTGCTGCTCTGCCTGCGCGCCGGCAAGCTGCGCGCCGTCGGCGTCACCGCCGCGGCGTTTGCCGCCAGCTGGCTTGCGGTCAACCTTCCGGTGGTGGTGCTCGCTCCCGACGCCTGGCTGGACTTCTGGCGGTTCAACCGGGAGCGGGTCGGCGACTTCGGCTCCATCTGGTACGTCTTCGCACTGGCTGGCCACCCGGTCCCGCGCTTGAACGCCGTGTCCTCCGGCCTGTTCGCGCTGGCCTGCCTCGGAATTGCCGCCTTGGTGGCGCTTGCGCCTCGCCGGCCGCGGCTCGGGTCGGTCGCCTTCCTGGTCGTGCTCGCGTTTCTGATGACCAACAAGGTCTACTCGCCGCAGTACGTGCTCTGGCTGCTCCCGCTGCTGGCCCTGGCGCGGCCGCGCTGGCGCGACTGGATGATCTTCACGGCCGGGGAGCTGATCTACTACGTCGCCATCTGGTGGCATCTCGCCGGCCGGCTCGCCCCGGGCGACGGATCGGCCGACCAGGCGTACTGGCTCGCTGTGGCGATCCGGCTCGGCTGCGAGGCATGGGTGGCCGCGATCGTGATCCGCGGCATCCTCCGGCCCGCCGCCGATCCCGTCCGGTCCGGTGAGGCAGACGACCCGCTGGGCGGCGTGCTCGACGGTGCCCGGGATGTGCCGTGGTGGCCGAGCCTGCGGCTGGCGTCCGCACCCCAGCCGGCCGCACGGTCGGCAGCGGCACCCGGGGCTCACGCCGGCTCGGGACGCGTCGTCGTCCAGGCGTGGCTCGCCAGCCGCGGCCTGCTGGCGCTGGTTGCTCTGCTGATGGCGGTGATCGGTGGCCGCTCGGTCAGCGACATGGTGAGCAACTGGGACGTCCAGCACTTCGCCCACCTGGCGTTGGGCGGATACGACGCGGAGCCCGACGGCCTGCTGCGCGCGTTCTTCCCGGGCCTGCCACTGCTGCTGGGGCTGTTCGCCACGGTCGGTGTACCGGTCGCCGTCAGCGGAGTCCTGCTGTCGGTCGCCTTCTCCGCCGTCGCGGCGGCGGCGCTCTACCGGCTCGGCGGGACCTGGCCCGCGGTGCTCTGGCTCTTTGCTCCGACCGCGGTGTTCACGGTGGTGCCCTACACCGAGTCGCTGTTCTGCGCGGCCGCGTTCTGGGCGTGGGAACGGGCTCGCAGGGACCACTGGCTCGCGGCGGCGGTGCTGGCGGCGGCTGCCTGCACCGTCCGCGTCTCCGGTCTGTTCCTGCTCGGCGCCCTCGTGGTGATGATCCTGACCGGCGGGTTCGGCTGGCGTGGTGCGCTCCGGCGGTTGGCCTTCTTGCTCATTCCGGCCTCGGTGCTGGCGGCGTTCGTGATCTACCTGCACGCCATCAGCGGCAGCTGGACTGCCTGGTTCCAGGCGCAGTCGACCGGCTGGGTGCGCGGCTTCACCTGGCCGTGGCAGTCCTTCCTGAACACGATTCCGGCGATCCTGCCGGGGGCGTACGCCGACCATCCGTGGTGGGCTGCCGTGTTCCGCGGCGAGATGGTGTCGATGGCGGCCGGTGTGCTGACCGTCTGCTGGTGTCTGGTCATCAGCTGGCGGCGTCGGCATGCAGCTGGTGACCCCGATCCGTCCCGGCGCCCGCTGTGGGCCGAGGCGAGTTGGGTCGGCGTTCAGGTCCTCGCGTTCTCGCTGTCGTACTGGTTCTTCTCGGTGAACCGGGCGACGCTGCTGTGGTTCCCGATGTGGATCATGCTCGCCGGCTGGGCTGCCCGCGCGCGGCGGCCGGTCGCGCGCGCCGTCGTCGGCGTGCTGTTCGGCGTCGAGGTCGCCCTGATGCTGTGGTGGGCGTGGCTCTTCTACAGCGGCCACTGGGCGAGCTGAGGATCAGCCGTGTGCGCCTCGCCGCGGGTCGGTGCGGGCTCGTCTGAGCTGGCTCGTCCCCAGTTCGCTGGGGCCTAGGTAGCTCGGGCCTAGGCTGGGCGGGTGCAACGGCTGTGGATCGACCTCGACGGGCTGGCCAATCTGCGCGATGTCGGTGGGATCCCGACCGATGACGGTGGCGAGATCGCTCCGGGTCGGCTGCTTCGCTCCGACAATCTGCAGAGTCTCAGTGACGGCGCGGTCGATGCGCTGCTCGACATGGGCGTCAGCGACGTGGTGGATCTGCGCAGCGACTACGAAGCCGATCGGGAGGGCCCCGGCCCGCTGAGCCGCACCGGCGTGCGGCACCACCGGTTCTCGCTGTTCCGCGAGTGGCGCGGGGGTGTCGGCCAGCCGAAGGACGCCGAGCCGGCCGAGGTGCTGCCGGCCGAGGCACTGCCCTGGGTCGATCTGGAGCCGCAGGTGACGCTGCGGGACGACGTCGCCTCGCACTACATCTCCTATGTGCTCGATCGCCCCGATTCGATTCTCGGTGCGCTGCGGGTGATCGCCCGCGCTGAGGGCGCGACCTTGGTGCACTGCGCGGCAGGCAAAGACCGGACCGGGACGGTCATCGCGCTCGCCCTGTCGGTGGCCGGGGCGCACCGGCAGGCGATCGTCGACGACTACGCGGCGAGTTCGGAGCGCATCCACGGAATCCTCGACCGGCTACGCGTGTCCGACACCTATGCCGACAACCTGCGCGGCCGGCCGCTGTCCTCCCACCTCAGTCACCCGGAGACGATGGAGACGTTCCTCGGCCACCTGGACGCCGCGTACGGCGGTGTGCCCGGGCTGCTCACCCGACTGGGCTGGTCGGAGGATGACAACGCCCAGCTCAGGGACAAGCTGCTCGACTAGCTGGCGGCGACGCGGTCGACGGTCGCGGTCGTCAGCCGCAGCTCGACCGGGACCTCATCGGCGACGGCTGGTGGCTGCGCCTTCGCCGGCAGGAACACCAGGCTCGTCTGCATGTGCGGCGGTTCCAGGAACCAGCGCTTACGGCCGTCGATGGTGTACGGGCTGAGCGCGCGTCCGGCCGCCTCCAGCGAGCCGCTCGCCAGTGAGATCGCGCGCTGCCGCAGCGTGGTCGCGGGCGTCGGCGCCTCCATCCCGACACCGTGCGAGGTGCCGCCGGCCAGCACGACGATCCAGCCGTCGCCCGGGGACGGCCGCTGCCGGTAGCCGGCGCGCTGGCCGCGCCGGATCGGGTGCACGTCGAGCACGGTGGCGGTGGTACGTCGGCTCGTCGGCGCTCCCAGCCACAGCTTGGTGCCCATCCGCAACCGGGCCGGCGTTCCCGGCAGTTCCGCGTCGATGCTCGGCAGATCAGCTGGGTCGAGGTGAGAGAACCAGGGGGTGGCGCGCCGTGCCGTCACTGCGGTCAACGCGAGCCGGAGGGCCTCGCTCCGTCGTCCCTCAACACGCAGCGGCAGGTGGATCGTCCAGCCCCCGAACTGCAGCGAACCCAGTCGCCCGACCGCGGCCTCGCGGAGCTCGAACGGATCGATGCCGTGCCGGCGCATCGAGGTGAGCACCTCGATCAGCACCCGGGCGGTGGGCCGCTCGGCCGAGAGTGCGTCAAGATCGCCGACCCGGGAGACGGTGCTGATCACCCGGGGATCGCCGGTCAGCTCCCGGGCTAGCGGGTCAGTCGGGTCGTACGGGCTGAGCACGACGATCGAGCCGCGAAACGCGTCGCGGACCTGGGGCACCTCGGCAGGTAGGCCGACGGCGATCGACTCGACCCCCAACCGGTCCGCCTCGGCCGCCAGCCGGGCGAGGCCGAACCCGTAGCCGTTGCCCTTGATCACCGGGACGAGCCCCGGAACCGCCGCCGAGACTGAACGCAGGTGCTCTCGCCAGCCCGCCTCGTTCAGGTGCAGCGTTACGCCTGCCACCGGCTCAGCGCCGCTTCATGTACAGGTCGAACGCCTTGTAGAGCAGCGGATTGAGCGCGAGGTCCCACTCGCCGAGGTACTCCACCGCCTCACCACCAGTTCCGACCTTGAACTGGATCAGGCCCAGATGCGGGTCGTCGGCTTCGAGTCCCTCGGTGATGCCGCGCAGGTCGTAGACCGTCGCCCCGGCCACCATCGCGTCGGTGATCATCCGCCACTGGATCGCGTTCGAGCCGCGCACGTCGCGTTTCGCTGTCGAACTCGCCCCGTAGGAGTACCAGGCGTGAGTGCCCACCCGTACCCAGGTGGTGGCCGCGACGAGATCGCCCTCGTGCTCGGCGAGGTAGAGGCGGATCCGATCAGCGTCTTCGGCGAGCAGTTCGGTGAACATCGTCTCGAAGTAGCTCAGCGGCCGGGGGGTGAAGTGGTCGCGCTCGGCGGTCTCGAGGTAGAGCGCGTGGAACGCAGGCAGGTCCTCCGGGGTGCCGCGGCGAACCACGACGCCGACCTTCTCGGCGCGCTTGATGTTGCGTCGCCAGAGCTGGTTCATGCCCTTGAGCAACTCCGTCGTCGTCTTGTCGGCGAGCGGCAGCTGGAAGACGAACCGAGGCTGGCCGGCGGCGAAACCGTCGCCGTCGTCCGGCGGTCGCCAGCCGAGCTGGCGCAACTGGTTCCGGGTCCGGGTCGCGTCGTGCTCGACGTGGTCGGGTACGGCATCACTGAGACGCGTGACCCGGTCGTCGGCGATCGCGGCCTTGACCGCGTCAGGACCCCACCGGCGGACGACCAGCGGTCCACCGATCCGGACCCCAAAGGCACCCTCTTTGCGCATCAGCTCCGCCAACGGGGTCAGCCACGCGCTGAGGTCGGCAGCAGTCCAGTCGATCGTCGGCCCCTCCGGCAGGTATGCGAGGTACTTCTTCACCCTCGGCAGCTGCCGATAGAGGACCAGCCCGGCCCCGACCAAGGCGTCGTCCCCGTCGAACCAGCCGAGGGACTCGCTACGCCACTCACTCTTCACCCGCCCCCACGCCGGGGTCTGCAGGAAGCTCACTGACGGCTGGCGCGCGATGAACTCGAGATGCTGCTCGTCGCTGATGCTGCGCACGGTGAGGGCCACGGAACGAATCTAGCGGCCCGACCAGACAGTCGGGGCGCGGCCACCGATGGATCTCGGCCCTTCCCGCAGCGGATCGGGGCGGGGCCGGATCGTCGCCGATCCCCGGACACTAGGGTGCTGACGTGCTGACCGAGACGGAACTTCGGGACGGACTGACCACCTGCCTTGCGGTGCCGCGCTGGGTTGACGAGATCGCTGCAGCGGCACCGTACGACTCCCTGGACGCCCTGGTGAGGAAGGCCGCGAGCGCAGCGGACCCCCTCACCCCAGACGAGATCGCCGGCGCCCTCGCGCATCATCCACGGATCGGTGAGCCACCACGCGACGGCGGGTCCGGCGCCGCGCTCTCGCGGGCCGAGCAGCGCTCAGCCGACGACGCGGACCCGGAGCTCGCCGTGGCCGTCGCCGCCGGCAATCAGGCGTACGAGGAGCGTTTCGGGCGCCTGTTCCTGATCCGCGCCGCCGGCCGCAGTCGACGGGAGATCCTGGACGAGCTGAACCGCCGGCTGTCGCTGGACCCCGAGACCGAGCTCGCCGTCGTGGGGTCCGAACTGCGTCAGATCGCCCTGCTCAGGCTGCCGCAGGTCTTCGGTCGCGTCGGTGGGATGCATAGCCCGCACGCGTCCCACGAGCACACCGACTACGACGACAGCGACGCGGCGCGATGAGTGGCGACGCTCCTTCGCGCAGCCGAGTGACCACCCACGTCCTCGACGCGGCCAGCGGGCATCCCGCGACGGGGGTCACGGTCACGCTGGAGTCCTTCGGTGCTGCCGCTTCCGTCGTCGCCTCGGGGGTCACGGACGCGGACGGTCGGATCAGTCATCTCGGCCCGGTCGACCTCGCGGCCGGCAGCTACCAGCTGCGCTTCGACACCGGTGGCTACTTCGCCGCCAGGGGCGTTCCGACCTTCTACCCGGAGGTCGTGGTGACGTTCGTCGTGGCCGACGGCGACAGCCACTACCACGTGCCGCTGCTGCTGAGCCCGTACGCCTACTCGACCTACCGTGGGAGCTGACCCGGTAGCGTGAGAGCCCTCCGGGGGGCAGCATCGACGCCCGGGGTAGGTCGCGACGCAGCGGCCTGGTGCGCGTTCCCCGCGCGGCCGGGCCATCCCCTGTGCGGACGCCCTATCCCGGGTCCGGGTGTCGGACTACTTGACGACGATCTTGCCCGGGTTGAAGTTCCGCCCGGGGTCGATGGTGCCGAACAGGCCGTCGATCATGTGGACGCCGGGGGCGGAGATGTCCTGCTCCAGCCAGGCGGCATGCTCGGTGCCGACCGCGTGGTGGTGGGAGAGGGTGCCGTCCGAATCCACGAACTGTTGCTGGATGGCGGACTTCAAGACGTCGTACTGAGCGATCGGGTCCTTGCCGTCGTGCTTGAACGCGAACGTGAAGTACAGGCAGGCCCCGGAGTGGTACGAGTGCGACAGGTGGCACATGATCCAGCCGGTCACGCCGAGCTGGTCGTACGCGTCGTTGGCGGCGGCCATCACGTTCTCGTAGAGCTTGCCGAGCTTCGACCACGGCGCGGCGGTCTCCGACACGTCCCCGATGGCGCCGCGGTCGAGCAGGAAGTCCCGGATGTAGGGGGTGTCGAACTTCTTCTGGTCGTAGAGCACGCCGGGGCCCTTGCCGAGCACGATGCCGCCGTGCTTGGTGACGATCTCCTTCACGATCGCCTTCTGGCGGGCGACGTGGTCCTTGCCGCCCTCGAACCCGATGAAGGAGAGGCAGGAGCGATCAAGCTGCCAGCCGCGGCGCTCGAGCACCTTCATGAAGCCCTTGCTGATCAGCGAGGAGACCGAGATCTTGCGGCCCTTCTTGCGGGTGGCGAAGGAGAAGGCGGTCTCGCGTGCGTCCGAGACACGGGTCACCGACGGGTGCGCATCGCTGGTCGAGATCGCCTGCATCGCCGCCAGCCCGGCCTCCCAGCTGGGGAAGAGGTACCCGAGGATGACCCGCTCCTCCGGGATGCGGTGCACCTGGACGGTGACCTCGGTGATCACACCGAGCCGGCCTTCAGAGCCCAGCACCATCTCCCGGACACTCGGCCCGGTGGAGGTGCTCGGTAGCGGCCGCACCACCAGCACCTTGCCCGGCATCACCACCCGCATCCCGCGGGTGATGTCGGCGATGTCGCCGTACTTGTCGGACTGCATCCCGGACGACCGGGTGGCGACCCAGCCGCCGAGGGTGCTGTGCGTGAAGCTGTCAGGGAAGTGGCCGAGCGTCCAGCCGCGCTCCTTGAGCTGGGCCTCGAGGTCGGGTCCGAGTGCGCCGGCTTGGATGCGCGCGAGGCCGGAGTCGGCGTCGATCGAGACCAGCTTGTTCATCCGCCCGAGGTCGAGAGAGATGACCGTACGGGTCTCGTCCTCCGGGGCGTGCAGGCTGCCGGAGATGTTGCTGCCGCCGCCGAACGGGATGATCACCGCATCGGCGGCCACCGCCCGGTCGACGACGAGCTGGACCTCGGCTTCGTCCTTGGGGTACACGATGACGTCTGGCACCCGCGGAATGTCACCGGCACGCAGCCTGAGCAGGTCGCGCACACTCTTGCCGTAGGTGTGCACGACCCGGTCGAGGTCGTCGGAGACGACGTTGTCGAAGCCGACTGCCTCGCTCAGCTCGGCCAGCAGTTCGGGTTTGATGATCGGCGTCGGGATCGGCAGGTCACTGAGCTCCATCGGCTTGGTGGGAGCCACATTGACGTCCAGATCCACCGCCTTGATGACGAAGGGCCGGAATGCGGGCTTGTCCTCGTGATGGAAGGCGACGCCGTCGACGCCCCATCCCCACCACTTCATGTGCTTCACCGCAGGCATGTCGATCTCCTTCGTTCTCAGTGCACGCTGCGGCCGGTCGGTAGGCCTCAGGGGCGGCCGTCTCCGCGCTCCACGGCGGCGGTATTGCGCGCGCGTACATCCTGGGCGTAATCCACCAGGCCGCGCACTTCCTTGGCGATCCGATCCGAGAATTCGGCGACCGTCTCGCCGTCCTCGTTGCGCAGCGGCTCGCCGAATGCCACGTAGACCGGCGGGCGGCCACGTTCGGGCCAGTTCTTGCCGTAGGGCATCGCGTCCGATGCGCCGACGATGCCGACCGGGATGCAGGGGACGTCGCGGCTGATGCACAGCGCCGCAGCACCCGGCTTGAAGGTGCCCATCTCGCCGCTGCGCGAGCGCGTGCCCTCCGGGAAGAGCAGCAACGGGACGCCGTCGTCGAGCAGGCTGGTCGCGAGCCCGCGCCGGCCGCGCAGGCCGTTGCGGTCGACCGGAAAGGCGTTGAAGAACAGCGAGGTCAGTCCCTTGCGCCACCAGACGTCGAAGAAGTAGTCCGCGGCCGCACCGGCGGCGACGTATCGCGCCAGCTTGCGGGGGAGTGACCCGAAGATGAGTGGAGCGTCGAGGTGGCTGGAGTGATTGGAGACGATGACGAACGGGCCGCTGACGCCCTCCAGTCGCTCACGGCCGAGGACGCTGACCGTGGCCAGCCGCCAGATCAGCGGCTTCAACAGTCCGCGCTGCGCTACGAACCGCGCGCCCGCGTGTACGGGGGAGGTGTAGCGGCTGCGGCTCGACACGGCCTCAGCCTAGCCGAACCGGCATCCGGACGCCGCCC
>JBGAIX010000020.1:0-33421 GCA_044225235.1 Propionibacteriaceae bacterium
AGGGGTCAACGGAGCATTACGGTGGGACATGAGGCAGGTCTCCTAGCAGGACGAGTTGGTCGCACTTCTCATCCTCCGCCAGGGGCCTGCCTCCTCAGCCCTACCCCAGCGTCACCAACCTCATGAACCGCAACAGCTAGCCGTCGCGGTCTGAGTCCGCCTGCTCAGGCTCGGCCGGAGAGGTCAGCGCCAGCCGAGGTCCGGCGCCAGGTAGCGCACCACACTGTCGATGACGTGGGCGTTGTAGTCGACTCCGAGCTGGTTCGGCACCGTGAGCAGCAGGGTGTCCGCAGCGGCGATCGCCTCGTCCTCGGCCAGTTGGGCGACCAGCTTGTCGGGCTCGCCGGCGTACGTCTTGCCGAACCGCGCGTTCCCCCCGTCCAGCCAGCCGACGTGATCGGTGCTGGACGTCTCCCGCCAGAACAGCTGCCGATCGAGCTCGCTGACGATCGGGAAGATGCTGCGACTCACGGACACCCGAGGCTCGCGCTGGTGGCCTGCCGCCTGCCAGGAATCGCGGAACAGCTGGATCTGCTCGGCCTGGAGCTGGTGGAAGGGCACCCCGGTGTCCTCGGTCAGCAGTGTCGAGCTCATCAGATTCAGACCCTGCTCGCCGGTCCAGACCGCTGTCGCGCGGGTTCCGGCGCCCCACCAGATGCGGTCTCGCAGGCCTGGTGAGTGCGGTTCGATGCGCAGCTGTCCGGGCGGGTTGGGGAACATCGGACGCGGGTTCGGCTTCGCGAAACCTTCGCCGGAGAGCACCTCGAGGAAGCGCTGGGCGTGCGCGCGGGCCATGTCGGCGTCGGTGGACCCCTCCTCGGGGATATGGCCGAAGTAGCGGTATCCGTCGATCACCTGCTCGGGCGATCCGCGGCTGATGCCCAGCTGGAGTCGACCACCGGAGATCAGATCGGCGGCGCCGGCGTCCTCGGCCATGTAGAGCGGGTTCTCGTACCGCATGTCGATGACTGCGGTCCCGATCTCGACCCTGCTGGTGCGAGCGCCGACGGCAGCGAGCAGCGGGAAGGGCGAGGCGAGCTGGCGCGCGAAGTGATGCACCCGGTAGTACGCGCCGTCGGCGCCGACCTCCTCGGCGGCGACGGCGAGGTCGATCGACTGCAGCAGAGCGTCCGAGGCCGATCGCACCATCGACTGAGGCGACGGGGTCCAGTGGCCGAAAGAGAGGAAACCGATGCTCTTCATGCCTGCGCCAACGCGCATCGGCGGCCGGGGATTCCGAGGCCTACCCGGCGTGGTCGGCCAGCGCCGCGAGTTGCCGGGCGAACAGCACCTCCCAGAAGGCCCCAGGGTGCGCCACCATCGACGGCGTCGTGGCGACAGCGATGGCCAGCCTGGCGGGCGGGATCGACAGCGCTCGACGGTAGTCCTGCGCGGCGGCGTCGAGCGGATAGTCCACGCCACCGGCCGCCAGCAGCCCGACGTATCGCTCGAGCAGCGCGGTCTCCTCCTGCCGACGAACCTCGGCTGTGACACTGCCCATGAGGAAATAGGCGATGTCCAGGATGCCTCGGGCACGCACGGCGAGCTGCCAGTCGATGATCGCCAACGACCCCGAATCTCCGCCGATGTCGAAGATGATGTTGTCGGCCTGGCAGTCATGGTGGATCAACGTCAGCGGCCCAGCGTGGAACATCGCCTCTGCATCGGCCTCCAGACGCGCTCCGATCAGGTCGCGCGCCGCCGCGAAGGTCTCGCCGCCGGGCCCGGTCGACTTTGCCAGGTAGCCCGCCCAGTGCTCGGCGAACAACTGGGCGATGACGGCCGGCGAGGCGATGGTGTCTGGATCGAGCAGCGGCTCCGCGAACAGCAGCGGGTGGTCCCACCATCGCGCGTGTAGTCCGGCAAGCGTCTCGACCACCAGCCTGGCCTCAGCGGCGGAACAGGCGTCGGCCGAGCGGCCCTTGCGGCCCGAGCTCAGGTCCTCCAGCAGGAACAGAGACCGTCCGTCGTCGGCGACCGCGCTGAAGTAGCACCGCGGAACGGAGACGTCGGTCAGCGGCGCGAGTGAGGTGTAGAAGTGGTGCTCGCGGCGATAGAACCCCATCCTGTGCATGGCCGCGCGCGCGTCGTCGTGTTCGGTCGAGCACTTGACGACCAGCGACGCGGGCGCCCCCGCCTCGACCTCGTCGTAGCGCAGCTTCAGCCGTCGGAAGCTCCCGGTGAAGCTCGGGGCTCGGGTGAGCGCTTCGAGTGCGCAGTCGACGACCCGACTGCGCCGGACCGCACCCGAGTCGCGCAGGACCTGAGTGAGCCACGCCGGACCGATCTCTTCAGGTGTCCACGGGCTACGCGTTGGAGTCATGTCGTGCCTCCCCGGTCGACGGTCACCTGACCTCAGGCTACGGGGGCTGGACGCCGACGTCAGGACAGCTGATGGTCGAAGAAGGCGCGCGTGCGACGGATCGAGGTCAGCCACTGATCACCCTCGAAGGTGTGCCCTGCACCCTTGTAGGTGCGCAAGGTGACCTCCGTTCCGGCCTGCTCCAACGCCGCGACCGTGGCGCGCGACCAGGCCGGCGGGCACGTGTCGTCCTTGGTCCCGTGGTGCACCAGCACAGGTTCGGTCACGCGATCGAGGTACGGGCGGGCCGAAGCCGCGCGCCAGAAGGCCGGATTGTCGTCCGGCAGGCCGTAGCTCTTCGCGATCCGTGCGTTCACCCTGCGACGGTCGGGCGAATCGCGGTAGAACTTCCGCCAGTTGTCGGCCGCCAATGAGCTGGTCGACGCGTAGATCACCGCGGCGTCGACAAGTCCCGGCTGCGCGGCCAGCGCGCGCAGGGTGACCTCGCCGCCCATCGACCGACCGAGCCAGCCGACCCGGTCGCCGTCGAGGAAAGAGAGCGTGGAGGCTTTCACCGCCTTCACCGCGTTGATGGTGTCGATCGCATAGCCGAGCCGAAGCTCGTAGTCGATGTTGGGATCCGGGTCCGAGCCGGCGTGGCCGCGGTAGTCGGTATGCAGCACCACGTAGCCACGCCGGGCGAGATAGTCCTCCTCGCGCGGCATGCCCTGGCCGGGAAAGTAGCGGCTCCGGTCGATGTAGCCGTGGTTGAGCACGAGCACCGGGAACGGCCCCTTGCCACGCGGGACGTTGATCACGCCGGAGATCCGCAGCCCGTCGCCCCGATAGGTCACCACCGAGCGTCGGTAGGCATCGGTGACGGCCAGGGTACGGCCGATCCTCAGATCTCGACCGTCGTAGCGCTTCTGGATCAGCGCCTCCATCGAGATGGTATGCGGCTTCTTCGGCCGAGGCGTGGCGGTGGCGGACGGCGACGCCGGCCTGGTCCGGCCCGGTGCGGTCGGGGACGCCGTGAGCGTTGCCGACGGCTCCACTCGGCCCGATCTGGAGGCGACTGGGGTCGGGGTCGACGGCTGGTCGGCGTTGGGGGCGCAGCCGGCCAGCACGAGCAGGGCCGCGATCATCGCGGTGAACGGGCGGACGCCGTGCATTCGTCGAGTATCCCCGGGCGAAGCGGAGGGGTGCCCAGGCCCTCCGCGGCGCGCCTCGTCCGACAGCGGACCACCACTGCCCCTCCTCCCCGCGGAGGACGCGCGACCGCCGGGTTGGCAGTACGGTCGCCGCGTGGAAGGGCGCTGGCT
Organism: Propionibacteriaceae bacterium; assembly: GCA_044225235.1. GTDB lineage: Bacteria > Actinomycetota > Actinomycetes > Propionibacteriales > Propionibacteriaceae > Microlunatus. Next base: position 3,625 of record JBGAIX010000020.1, read on the forward strand.
GCTGGTCCGTCGCTACGGCCTCGACGTACTGCTCGGGCTGCTCGTCGCGACGACGGCGGTCGAGGTCGCGCTCCGGCCAGACCTGGCGCCGTCCTGGCCGGCGCTCGCACTGGTCGGCACGATGGTGGTCCCGCTCCTGGTGCGGCACCGGTTCCCATTCGCGGCGCCCGCGGCCTACTGGGTGCTGGCCGCGGCGATGTCGCTCGTCGACCCGCTCCTCGTCCCGTCGCTGAACGGCCTCTACCTGATCGGGATGGTCGCGGCGTACCTGCTCGGCAACCTGCCAGACGTGCGCAGGGCGGTCGCCGGGGTCGCGATCGTGGCCTGCGGGGCGGTGATGATCGCACTCAGGCTGCCCGAGTTCCAGCCCGCCCTCCTGCTCTCGATCCCGTTGCCCTTCATCGCCGCCTGGGGGGCCGGGGTGATCCTGCGCAATCGCTCGACGCGGACGCGGGCCGCTGAGTTGCGCGCACTGCGGGCCGAGGCGGACCGCGATGCGGCCGCCCGGGTGGCGGTGGCCGAGGAGCGCGCGCGCATCGCTCGGGAGCTGCACGACATCGTCGCCCACTCGGTCAGCGTGATGGTGCTGCAGGTGGGCGCGGTGCGGCACGGACTCGCGCCGACTCAAGCCGACGACCGCGACGCGCTGCGGGAGGTCGAACAGACGGGTCGAGCCGCCCTGAACCAGATGCGGCAGCTGCTGGCTGCGATCCGTCCGGACGAGGACAAGGCCGAGCTCTCACCCGAGCCGGGAGTCGCCGACCTACCCCGGCTGATCGAGCAGTTCGCTGCCGCAGGCCTCCCGGTCGAGTACCGGATCGTCGGCGACCCCCACCGAGTCCCGCCATCGGTCGGGCTGTCGGCGTATCGGATCACTCAAGAGGCCCTCACCAACGTGCTGAAGCACGCGCACGCCACTCAGGCCTGGATTCGGGTCGAGATCCGCCCGGACGCGGTGACCGTCGACGTCGTTGACGACGGCGTCGGCCCAACGCCGAGCGACGGGATGGGCCACGGGCTGATCGGAATGCGTGAACGGGTGAAGATCTACGGCGGGGAGGTCGCCATCGGCCCCCGGGACGGCGGCGGCTACCGGGTGCGAGCCCAGCTTCCGATCAGCGGAGGCCGACAGTGACGATCCGCGTCCTGATCGCCGACGACCAAGCGATGGTCCGGGCCGGGTTCCGCATGCTCTTGTCTCACGAGCACGACATCGAGGTGGTTGCCGAGGCAGGAAACGGCCTCGACGCCGTCGCCCACGCCGCCCGCTTCCACCCCGCGGTCACACTGATGGACATCCGCATGCCGGAGTTGGACGGGCTGGAGGCGACCAGGAGGATCCTGTCCGCCGACCCGGCCGCACGGGTGCTGGTCCTCACCACCTTCGATCTGGACGAATACGTGTTCCAGGCGTTGCGCGCGGGGGCGAGCGGCTTCGTCCTCAAGGACGACCCGCCCGAGCACCTGCTGGCCGCCATCCGGGTGGTCGCTGCCGGCGACGCTCTGCTGTCGCCCGCCGTGACCCGGCGTGTCATCAGGCGTTTCGCCCGGCTGACCAGCCAGCCCGTCCCGCCCGGACTCGACACCCTGACCGAGCGCGAAGGCGCCGTCCTGCGGTGTTTGGCGCGCGGCCTGTCCAACGCCGAGATCGGCCGGACCCTCTACATCGGGGAGACGACGGTCAAGACGCACGTCACCCACATCCTGCAGAAGCTGGGGGTTCGCGATCGGGTCCAGGCCGTCGTCCTGGCGTACCAGCATGGACTGCTGGACGGCGACAGCTAGCCGCACTCCCCGGTGCCGACGGCCCCAGGCAGCGTGGGGCCTTTTGCCACCGTGGCCAGAAGAATCGGTGTGCCGCAGCTGAACTGCACCGGGCGGACCGCACAACGACCGTACGATGACCTCGCCTTCACCCGCGTCTGAAGACGGAGGACCACGTGGCGCAGATCAGCCGCCGCACCATGCTGCTGGGACTGGCCGGCGCGGCGCTGGCAGCATGCACCAAGCAGCCGCCCCCGCCCGTACCGGAGGCGTCCCCGGCTTCACCGGCGCCGAGCCCCCAGCCCAGCCCCTCGCCCAGCCCGACGCCGAAGGACACGCGTCCGCGCTGGCCACTCACCGGGAAGCTGCTCAAAGATCCCTCTAACGCACGCCACCAAGCGGTGGCCGTCAAGGTGCCCGACAACCGATTCGAGCACCCGCAGCGCGGGATCGACGACGCCGACATCGTGTTCGTCGAACTCGAGGGCTACCGGGATTCCAACGGATACAGCGCGACGCGGCTGGTACCGGTCTTCCACTCCAAGCTGGCCTCGGACGTCGCCCCGGTGCGCTCGATCCGTCCGGTCGACATCCCGTTGCTGAGCCCGATGCACGCCCTGATCGGCAACACCGGCGCAGCCCCGTGGGTGATCAACTACGTGCGGCACTACCGCAAGCACCTCGAGGGCATGTTGTCCTACATGAACACGCTGCGGACCGGCTCGTACGGCATCGACCGCGCGCGGGTCTATCAGCTGAACGGTCAGTCCTACTACGACCGCGCTGTCATCTGCCACCCGAAGGCGCTGGTCAAGCAGACGAAGCGGTTCAAGTCCGGACCTCCGCGGCCGTACTTCCCCTTCGCGACCTCCAAGGACGAGGTGAGTGCGGCGAAGGGCAAGCGGGCCAAGTCGATCAGCATCCCGTACAAGGGCGACGGCTACCGAATGTCCTACACCTACGACAAGAAGTCGAAGCGCTACCTGCGCAGCGAGCCCTGGGGTCCGCACACGATGGCCAACGGCACCCGCATCTCCACCGACAACGTGCTGGTGATCAAGGCGCGGCAGCACTACGGCAAGATCTTCAAAGGCGTCGGTCACGCCGAGCCCCTGCACGACATCATCAAGCGCAAGGGCACGTTCTACTACCTGAACCGCGGCCGCTACGTGAAGGGCACCTGGACCAAGGGCAAGGTGCAGGAGCCGTTCAGGTTCACCCTTGCCGACGGCACGCCGTTCGCGATGGCGCCGGGTCAGACCTTCGTCGAGTTGCCGCACACCAAGGCGAAGATCCGGATCAAGGGCTGACCGCCCTGGCGGGCCGAACGCCGAGCACCCCCGGCGTCGGGTCGCCGGAGCCGATGCGGCACGGTGGAGCGGTGCGCCGACCATCCGAGGTGTCGCCGTGACCGCCCTCACCGCGGCCAGCCGGGCCACCGCGCTGCACTCGATGGGCGACGACGACGGTCTGGACCTGCTGGTCATCGGCGGCGGAGTGACGGGTGCCGGGGTGGCACTGGACGCAGCCACCCGCGGTCTGCGGGTGGGCCTGGTCGAGGCGCAGGACTGGGCCGCCGGCACATCGAGCCGCTCGACGAAGCTGGTCCACGGCGGGCTCCGCTACCTGCAGATGCTGGACTTCAAGCTCGTCGCCGAGGCGCTCGCCGAGCGCGGACTGCTGATCGACCGGCTCGCCCCACACCTGGTCAGAGCGGTTCCGTTCCTCTACCCCCTGCGCCGCTGGTACGAGCGCCCCTACGTCGGCGCCGGGATCGGGCTGTACGACGCGTTGGCCACGATCGGCACCCGGAACCGCGCGGTGCCGACCCACCGACACGTGTCGAAGACCGACCTGCGCCGGATCTTCCCCGACCTCAAGGCCGACAGCTTCCGCGCGGCGATCCGCTACTACGACGGACAGGTGGACGACGCCCGGCTGGTGCTCGCCCTGGTCCGCACCGCCGCGCAGTTCGGCGCGCTCGTCGCGAGCCGGAGCGAAGTCGTCGGGCTGAGCGATGACGGGGCCGGTCGGGTGTCCGGCGCGACGGTCCGTGATCTGGAGACCGGCAAGGAGCACCGCGTGCGCGCCCGCACCGTGGTCAGCGCGACCGGCGTCTGGACCGAAGAACTCCAACGCCGGGCCGGCAGCGAGGGCGGTCTGCGGGTGCTCGCGTCCAAGGGCGTACACATCGTCGTCGAGCGCAGCCGGATCGCGGGCGAGTCGGGGATGATCCTGCGAACCGAGAAGTCGGTGCTGTTCTTCATCCCGTGGTCGCGGTACTGGGTGATCGGCACGACGGACACCCCGTACCAGGGTGACCTCACCCATCCGGTCGCCACCGCGAGCGACATCGCGTACGTGCTGGAGCATGCGAACGCCGTGCTGGCTCGGCCGCTCAGCCGCGACGACGTGATCGGCACCTGGGCCGGGCTCCGGCCTCTGCTCCAGCCGCATGACAAGGGCGAATCGAGTTCGGCGAAGGTCTCCCGCGAGCACACCGTCAGCGAGGTGCGACCCGGCTTGGTGTCGGTGGCCGGGGGCAAGCTGACGACGTACCGGGTGATGGCGGAGGACACCGTCGACTTCGTGCTGGGCGAGGCCCGGGCGAAGGCCTTGCCGTCGGAGACGGCGACCACGCCGCTGATCGGAGCCGTCGCCTTCCATGCGTACGCGCGACAGGCGCCGCTGATCGCCAAGCGCTACGGCTGGTCGGAGGCGACCGTGGCCCATCTGCTGCACCGCTACGGGTCCGCGCTGCCGGAACTGCTGGCCCTGGTCGACGAGGACCCCGAGGTGGGCCGTCCGCTCGCTGCCGCCCCCGCATACCTGCGCGCCGAGGTGGTCTACGGCGTGACCCACGAGGGCGCCCTGCACCTCGAGGACATGATGACCACCCGCACCCGCCTCACCTATGAGGTACGCGACCACGCCCTCGCAGCGATCGACGAGATCGCCGACCTGATGGCCGCGCGCCTGGGGTGGGACGCGGCGCGGCGGGGAACCGAACTCAAGGCTTACCGGGAGCGCTGTGCCGCCGAAGATGCTGCCGCGACCGCACCGGACGACCCGACAGCGCAGCGGCTCCGGCAGCGATTCGGGGACGTGCTCGCGGAGCTTCCAGAGGCGCGCCCGCCGTCGCTGCGCTGACTGGCGCGAGGGTCATGCGACCCTCGTCTGACCTGTGACGCGCGCGAGCATCGCGTCCAGCGTCATCAGAGCCCGCGCCACCGGCGGCGACGTCAGCGGGTCTCCTGCCGCCAGCGTGGCCCAGCGTTCGTCGTCGGTGTCGCCGTACAGGAGGCTGGTGGCCGCCCGAAACCGGAGTGCTGCGGGGTCGTCGCCGAACACGTGCCCGCCGAGCACTGCGATCTGGTGCTCAGCGAGCAGCCAGCTCTCCAGGTCGGCCGATCCACGAACCCCCAGCGCGCGGAGCCGGTCGCGGAGCGGCTCGAAGTCGGGATAGAGGTAGAAGGCCCCGGTAGGCGGTCGCCCAGCTAGTCCATACCCGGCGAAGAGCCGGTGCGCAGCGTGGGCGACGGCGCCGTGCAGACGGGTGGACGCCGCACGGTGTCGGACCAGGTCGTCAGGCTCGCTGAATGCGTGCTCGACAACGGACTGCAACGGAGCGGCGAGGTTGGACCAGAGCTGGCTGGCGATCGCGGTCATTCGGCGCCGGAGTCCCGCGCCCCACTCGGTGGCCGGGGTCAGCGCGGCCCCGATCCGCCAGCCTCCGAGGGAAAGACTCTTGCTCAAGCCGGTCATCACGACCGTCCGGTCGGGGACCACCTCGGCCGGGCTGAGAAACTCTTCGTCGCCGAAAACCACGTCGCGGTAGATCTCGTCGCTGACGACGACCAGATCCTCCTCCGCGGCAATGGCGCAGAGGCGACGGATGAGCTGGGGATCGGCGAGTGTCCCGGTGGGATTGTCCGGGAGCGTGAGCACCATCAGACGGGGTCGCGCGCCAGTGCGCCTGGCGGCTGCCAGCGCGGACGGCAGCTCCGCAGGATCAGGCACACCCCCCGCCGAGGCCGGGATGCCCACCCAGACCACCCGCCGCCCGAAGAGCGCGGCCTGCGGCGCGTACGTCAGCCACGACGGCTTGGGCAGGACGACGTCCCCCGGCTCGGCCGCGATCAGCGCAGCGAGCAAGGGCTTGCTCCCGGGTCCGAGCAAGATCTGGTCGTCGGCAGTCGGGATTCGTCTGCGCCGGAAGTAGCCGGCGACAGCGGCACGGGCAGCCCGGTCGCCCGCCACCGGCCCATACGCGTTCCGCGGAGCGCCGGCAGCAAGGGCGGCGAGCAGCCACGGGTGCGGGGGCAGCCCGGACTCACCGAAGCCGAGGTGCAGGATCGAGGCACCGGCGCGCTGAGACTCCCTGATCCGCTCGTCGAGGGCCAGGTTTGCGGCCACCGCGGGTACGTCGATCGTCATCGCTCGACGCATCCGGTCATCCGAGTGACCCGGCCAGCACCCCAGGCCAGACCTCGGCGAGGATCTCGGGTGGGGTCAGCGGGTGCGGGCGCAGCTCGTCCAGCCAGGACGCCGAGGCATCGTGATGGGCGAAGAACACCCGGCCGACAAGCTCTGGCTTGCGGGCGTTCAGTAGCCGCAGCGCCAGCACGCGCTCCCCACCCAGGTCCAGTTCGCCGTCGACCACCACCTTCCCCGGCGTCGCCGACATCACCGGCCCCCGCACCGTACGAGCCAACCCCGGCAGGGTCCGGTACGCCTCGGCAAAGACCATGGCCGCGTCGGCCAGCGGCACCTTGAAGTAGTCCCGGCCGCCGGTGTCGCGCGCGACGAACATGTAGTAGGGCACCATCCCGAGCCTCAGCTGAAGGCGCCACATCGCACTCCAGACATGCGGGACCGCATTGACGTGCGCCATCAGCGGGGCCTGCGTGTACATCACCGCGCCGGTGCTGAGGATGCGTTCGACGGCCAACCGCGCGCTGTCGGTCTCCAGTTCGCGGGGATGGCTGTAGTGGCTCATCACCGCCAGCGTGCGCCCGGTCGACGCCACTTCCTCGAAGAGCCTGAGCAGGTCGTCGGCGTCGGCGTCGCCGGCGAATCGTTGCGGCCAGTACGCAGGAGCCTTCGTGCCGAGCCGGATGGTGCGCAAGGTGCTGACGCCCAGCAACGGTTCGAGGTGGCGACGCAGGCGTTCGGTGGTCATCACCAGCGGGTCGCCACCGGTCACCAAGACGTCGGTGACCGCCGGGTGGCTCTCGAGGTACGCCACCAGCCGCTCGGGTCCTGGCGTGGCGAACCGCAGGCTGGGCTCGCCGACGAACTGCGGCCACCGGAAGCAGTACGAGCAGTAGGCATGACACGTCTGGCCATGGGAGGGGAAGTACAGCACGGTCTCGGCGTACTTGTGCTGAAGGCCCGGCAGCACCTCCCCACGGGCATCCCGGGGAACATTCAGTTCCAGCTGTCCCGAGGGATGCGGATTCATGCTCAAGCGGATGCGACGGACGAGTTCGGCAAGCTGCGGCCCGGGGCGCTCCCCCGCCGGAGCGACCGCGCGGATTTCGGCCTCGTCCTCGACGCTGAGCATGCCTCGCTGGGGAAAGACCAACTGGAAGATCGGGTCGTCCGGCACCGCCGACCAGTCGATCAGCTCGTCCAAGACGTACCGATTGACGCGGAACGGCAGGACCAGCGACAACACCCTGGTGATCTCCAGGGTGTCCGCGCTGATCGGGTAGTCGGAGGCCAGGGCCGCGAGTTGCGCTCTGCCAACCGCGACGAACCGCTCGCGGTCTCCGTCCATCCCCGCCATTCCCCGCTCCCTCCGCGAGCAGCGTATGCGACAAAGGCCAGCTCAGGGCCCGGCGCGCACGTCGCGACGGCCGCCAAGCGCGCGAACGCGCTGCCGAGCGGTCCCGCCGTGCTACGTTCCGGCCGTGTCCCTGGCCGACCGGCCGCCTGTCGCCGCCGGGCCTCCCGTTCGCCCGTCGCTGCGGCTGCGCAGCGCCATCTTCGCGTCCCGCGCGGTGGGTGCCGCATCGCGCGCTCTGCGCCTGGGGCGCGGCTCGGTGATCAGTGGCGACATCGCTGTGCGCATCGCCCCCGATGCGCTCGGCCAGTTGGCGCGCCTCCGACGCGTCGTTTTCGTCACCGGGACGAACGGGAAGACGACCACCACGTGGATGACGACGGAGGCCGTGCGCACGCGCGGGCCCGTGGCCTCGAACCGTGAAGGGTCGAACATGGCGACCGGACTGGTCGGCTCATTGGCGGCCGCCCCGACCTCCGCGACGGCTGTTCTCGAGGTCGACGAGATCTTCCTCGCCGAACTCGCGGCGCAGGCGCGGCCTGCGGCGATCGCCCTGCTGAATCTGAGTCGCGAGTTCACCCGTGGCGTCAGCCTGGGTCGCACGCTCGACGCGTGGCGCCGCTTCGTGGCGCGGATCGACTGGCCCTGCACGCTGGTCGCCAACGCGGACGACCCCCTCGTCGTGTGGGCCGTCGCGGCCCGATCGCCGGCCACTCGGGTGGTGTGGGTCGGCGCCGGGTTGCGATGGACCTTCGACGCACGGCGCTGTCCGGCCTGCGGCGAAGCGATCGACTTCGCCGATCACGACTGGGTCTGTCGCTCGGGTGACCTGTCTCGGCCCGCGAGCGACTGGACCGTGACGGGCGGGCGGCTGACCGGACCGGGCGTCGCCGAGGCGGTACACGCGGGCGCGCCGGGCGGATGGCTTCCGGCAAACGTCGCCTTCGCCGTTGCGCTGGCCCAGGAAGTCGGCGTTCCCGCGGCCGATGCCCTACGCGCCGCCGCAGCGGTCGCCGACGTCGACGGCCGCTACCGGCTGATCCAACGCGGGTCCCACGGAGTGCGGATCTCTATGGTCAAGAACCCCGCCAGTTGGCACGAGGCGCTCACCCTCGCCCATCAGCCGGGTCACCTGGTCCTGGCGATGGACCGATTCGGGATCAAGGACACCACGTCGCTGTGGGACGTACCTATCGACCCCGTGAGCCTGGGCCGAGTGACGGCCTCCGGCGAGCGCTATGCCGACCTCGCGGCCCGGCTGGAGGCCGCCGGCGCGGACTTCACCGTCGAACCTGACCCCGTCGCCGCCATCGACGCGGCTCCAGCCGGCCCGGTGCACGTGATCGCCAACTACACCGCGATGATCAACCTCAAGAAGCGGCTGATCCGATGACCACGTTCCGAATCGTTGTCGCGTACCCGCTCCTTACCGAGGCCCAGGCCGACGAAGGGAACGCGCTCGCGCTTCAGCATCGTCTCTCCCTGCGAGGGAAGGCGTGCAGTGTGGAGATCGTGGACGCCGGCTCGTTGCCGCCGGCAGACGTCGTCCTGATCGGCGGCCTCGACGAGGGCGATCTGGCGGGGCTCGTCGCCCGACTGGACGGCGGAGGCATCCGCCAGCACGTGCGGTCCGGCGGCCTGGTACTCGCCGTCAATGGCGGCTTCGTTGTGCTTGGCGAGCGGTTCGAAGACGCATCCGGGCGCGAGCGCGACGGCCTCGGCCTGCTGCCGGTCCGATTCTCGCGCGGGCGCGAGATCACCCGGCCGGTGGTGGCCCGGTCCACCCTCAGCGGGGTCCCCGAGCTGAGCGCGTACGAGTCTCACTGCAGCATTCCCTCGGCCGTGCCCGAAGGCCAGGCGTTCGCGGTGCACACAAGCCCGGCGGTGGTCACCGACGGGGCGGTCGCGGGAAAGGTATTCGGGACGTTCCTGCATGGACCGCTGCTGGCGAGGAATGCCGGACTTGCCGACGCACTGATCGTGCGCGCGTCCGGTGTCGCCCTCCCCGATGCCCCGGGCGGATGGGCGGAAAAGGTCAGGCAGGGACGCGGCGCGCAGGACAGGCTGGACCCGACAGGTTGGGCGGGAATGCGCTACGGGCGATCACTACGCCGCCGCTGACGGGGCCCTCGCTCCACGGTGGCGCGTTGCGTGATCGGGCGTCGCACGTGCCAGACAGCGGTGGCGAGCCCGATGCCGAGCATGGTCAGCGCAGCGATCCAGCCGAACTCCCCGAGCAGGTCATCCGTGCCAGTGAACACCGGGCCACCGCCGAACTCGGGCCGGTAGTCCGTCGCGACGGCGCCGTTCCACACCCCATGCGCCAGCACGCTCGGCCAGATCGATCCCGATCGTTCGGTGAGCACTCCGACGAAGAGGACGAACCCGATGATGGCCACGGTGAACGCAGGGAGCCCGCTGACCGAGCCGTATGCGCCGACGAAGATCAGCGGCGCGTGGTAGGCCCACCAGACGACGATCGTCACCGCAGCGCTGATCCAGAAGCCGAGGTGCCGACGGAGCAACGGCCAGAGGAACCCTCGCCAGCCGATCTCTTCTCCTACGGCGCTCACGCTGCCCGCCAAGGCTGCGAGCGGGAGGAGCGCGAGGACGCGTGGGATCTCGGCGGCGTCCATCGAGACGTCCCCGTCCGCGGCGACAGCCACGGTGACCGCAAGGATCAGCAGCGGCGGCACGAACGCAGCGGCGATCCACCAGGTCGGCCGGCCGAACTGGATCCGGCCTGCGGCGAGCACCACCGCCGCGAGCGCGCCGACGGTCGGGGCGAACATGATGCCGAGCGCAACCTGGTTGAGCGCGCCGGGCGCCGAGAAGTCGGGGCGCACCACGAGCAGGACTCCGACGTAGAACAGGATCAGCCCGAGGGCGTAGACGACGACCCGACGCCGGTCGAGCGCCGGGTCTCGACGTCGCTCGCTGGCGGAGCGAACCGCCCGCACCGACCTACGCCCGCCTGCGCCGGCGCTCGACGCCCAGCACCGCGCCACCGGCAGCACTCAGTCCGGCGCCGATGAGGCCGAGCAGCAGCACGGGGCCGTCCACACCAGTCCGCGCCAGGCGATGGTCCGGCCGCCGCGGCGGACCAGTGCGGGTGGTGATCGTGGTCGCCGTGTCCGGAGGACTCGTCACCCGCCTCCCGTTCGGCGTCCGTCCGCGGGCAGTCGCCACATTGACGACCTTGCCCGCCCTGACGTCCGCCGTCGTCACCGTGTACGTCCGATCGGCGGTGCAGGTCATCACCGAATCCGCTCCGTACGGCGGCAGGGTCGTCCGCGGGCAGGTCACCGGTCCGATCAGCGCGTCGACCACCTCGATGTCGCGGATCGTGGTGTTGCCGCTGTTCCACACCCGGAAGGAGTAGCTGATCGTCTCGCCCGCGTCGGCGGTGTGGTTGCCGTTGGTGTCGTTCAGATGTGACCGCTTGATGAGGCCGAGACCAGACCGCGTACGCAGCGAGGGGATGTCCGTGGTCCACGGCTGGCTCGGAACGCGTGTCCCGGTCGGCGGTTGCCCGGTCGCGGTCGCCGAGTTGTGGACGTACCCGAGGTCCACGTCGGCCTGGGTGACCGTGTAGTCCACCGGGCCACAGGTGGCGGTCTGCCCCAGCCCGATCTGGTTCGGGGTCGGCGCCGGCGCCAGCGTCGTCTGATCGCAACTGACGCCGTTGAGCGAGTCGTCGACCAGCTGGACGTCGCTCATGGTGACGTTGCCGATGTTGGTGATGGTGAAGCGGTAGCGGACCGTCTCGCCGGCGTCGGCCCAGCCATTGCCGTTCGCGTCGATCAGTTGCGCGCGTTTGACCACCGACAGCCCGGGATCGCGGACGGGAGTGGGCACCCGTTCGGTGGTCGGAGGGCTGATGATCCCCGGGCCGGTCGGCGGTGTCCCGGTCGCGGTGGCGGAGTTGTCGACGGCGCCGGCGTCGAGGTCGGCCTGCACCACGGTGTAGCTGCCGGTGCAGTCGCGCGTCGCACCGGGGGCCAGCGGGCCGCTCGGGCAGCTCACCGCCCCGATCTTCGGGTCGTCCACGGCGACCCCGGTCACCGTGACGTTTCCGGTGTTGGTGACGGTGAACGTGTAGTCGACGGTCTCGCCGAGGTCAGCGACGCCGTTGCCGTTGGTGTCGTTGAGTGACGCCCGCTTGGCCAGGGCGAGCTCTGGCGCCTCCGGCACGGTCGGAGTCGTGGTCCGCCCCGGCAGGCTCGGCGGGGTGCGTTCGCCTCCGGGTGGCACGCCGGTCGCGGTCGCGCTGTTCGTTACTCCCCCGGCGTCCACATCGTCCTGGGTGATCGTGTACATGCTGCTCGCGACGCACGCCGCCGATTCCCCGGGCGCCAATGTCGTCGGCGAACAGGTCACCGGCCCGGCGAGCGGATCGTCCACCTGGACGCCGGTGAGGCTGACGTTGCCGGTGTTGCGCACTGTGAACCCGTAGATGATCTGCTCACCCACATCGCCGAGGCCGTTGCTGTTCGAGTCGACCAGAGTCGCAGTCTTCTGCACGGCGAGGAGGGGCCGCTGCTGGACCGTCGGCACCCGGTGCTGGGAGGTGCTGGTGACAGGGGTTCCGGTCGGCGGCTCGCCGGTTCCGGTGGCGGTGTTGAGCACCACTCCCGCGTCGACGTCGGCCTGCGTCACCGTGTACGTCGTCGGCACCCCAGGGGCGGAGACGGGGGTGCACGTGGTCGACGCCCCCGGCGCGAGGGTGTCGGCCGCGCACTCGATCGTGCCGAGCTTGGGGTCGTCGACGGCCACGCTGGTCAGCGTCACGTTCCCGACGTTGGTCACGGTGAAGGTGTACTCGATCGGCTCGCCGACATCGGCCAGGCCTGAGGTGCCACCGACGACATCGACCAGCGTCGCGTTCTTCACCAACGTGATCGCCGGCACCGGCCGCACCGTCGGCACCCGGCGGGTGTCGGGAGGTGTGGTCACCTCGCGGTCGCCCGGGGTGCGCCCGGTCGCCGTCGCCGTGTTCTCGACGTAGCCACGGTCGACGTCGGTCTGAGTCACGGTGTGATCGGCAGCCGTGCAGTCTGCGTCCTCACCGGGCGCCAGGGTGGTTGGCGAACAGGTCACCGTGCCGGCGGTCGGGTCGTCGACCGCGATGGCATCCAGCGTGATGTTGCCGGTGTTGACCACCCGGAATCGGTATTCGATCACCTCGCCGACATCGGCGAGTCCGTTGCCGTTGTCATCGACCAGGGTGGCGGTCTTGACGATGGTCAGAGCCGGTTCGGCGGGCGTCGTCGGGACGTGGTGGGTGGTCGGCGGGCTGATCGTGTCCGGCCCGGTCGGCGGTGTGCCGGTACCGGTTGCGGTGTTGGTGGCGTAGCCGCGATCGAGATCGGCCTGAGTGATCGTGTACAGGTCGTCGGCCGTACAGGTCGACTGCTCGGTCGGCGCCAAGGTGGTGGGCGCGCAGGTAACCGGTCCGGCGGTGGGGTCATCGACGCCGACCCCGGTGATGGTGACGTTGCCGCTGTTGGTGACGGTGAAGCCGTACTGGACGGTCTCGCCGGCGTCGGCACTGCCGTTGCTGTTGGTGTCGTTCAGCGTGTGGGTCTTCACCACCGTGAGCCCCGGAGTCTGCGGCGTGCCGGGCACCGAGGTCCCCGTGGGCGGCCCGGTGAAGACGCCGCCGCTCGGCGGAACGCCCTGACCACGAGCTGTGTTGTCCACCGAGCCGTTGTCGACGTCGTCCTGGGTGATGGTGTGCCGACTGTTCGCCGAGCAGGTGGCGACAGCTCCCGGCGCGAGGGTGGTCGGTGAACAGGTCACCGCACCCGCGTCGGGGTCGTCCACGGTGACCCCGGTCAGCGTGACGTTGCCGCTGTTGGTCAGGGTGAACGTGTACTCGATCTGCTCGCCGACGTCGCCGAGGGAGTTTCCGTTCGTGTCGAGCAGGGTCGCGGTCTTCTCCGCCACGAGCCCCGGCCACTCCGGCGTCGTCTTCAACTCCGTCGTCGACGGGTTGCTCGGCACCGTGCCGCCGCCGGGTGGGGTGCCGGTGGCGGTGGCGGTGTTGTCGACATGACCTTCGTCCAGCTCGTCCTGGGTGACGCTGCGGGGCGTGTCGGCCGTACAGGTCGTGGTGGCACCGGGCGCGAGGGTCGTCGCAGCACAGGTGACGCTGCCCGCGTCGGGGTCGTCGATGGCCAGCCCGGTGATGGTCACGGTGCCGGTGTTCCGCACCTGGAAGCCGTAGCCGACGGTCTCGCCGACGTCAGCGGTGCCGTTGTTGTTGGTGTCGTTCAGCTGCGCTGTCTTGGCCAGGAACAGTCCCGGCGACGGCAAGGTGGTGCCGATCCGCACCCGCGAGGCGTTGCTCGGCACCCGCACGCTACCCGGGGTGGTGCCGCCGGCCTGCGCGACGTTGGACACGACGCCCGCATCGACGTCAGCCTGGGTGACGGTGTAGAGGCTGTCCGCCTCGCACGTGGTGGAGGCACCGGGCGCCAGTGTGGTGTCGGGGCAGGTGATCGACCCGGCCTTCGCATCGTCCACCGAGACCGCGTCCATCGTGACGTTCCCCGCATTGGTGACGAGGAACGTGTAGCGAATCCGGTCTCCGACATCGGCGATGCCGTTGGCGTCGCTGACCAGTGCCCCCTTCTTGAGCAGGGTGAGCAACGGCTGCGGGGTGCTGGCCGGCACCAGCGTCCCGCTCTCAGGACTGGGGATCCGGCCACCGGTGGGCGGCTGGCCGGACGCCGTGGCGAGATTGAGGATGTAGCCGCGGTCCACGTCGTCCTGGGTGACGGTGTAGTCGTCGTCGGCATCGCAACTCGCGGAGGCACCCGGAGCAAGCGTGGTGGGCGTGCAGGTGACCGGGCCGGCGTCCGGATCGTCGACCTGGATGTCGGTCATCGTGACGTTGCCGACGTTGGTCACCTCGAAGCTGTAGGCAATCGTCTCGCCGACGTCAGCGAGCCCGTTGGAGTTGCCGTCATCCAGTCGGGCGCTCTTGACCAGTGCGAGCAGCGGCCGCGGAGACGGCACGGGCACCTGGGCGCGCGGGTGGTTGCTTTCGACCGGATCGTTGTTGCCCGGCGGCTGGGCGGTGGCGAATGCCCTGTTGTCCACGACCCCGGCGTTCACGTCGGCCTGGGTAACCGTGTACGCACTCGTAGCCTGGCAATTCGTGCTCGCGCCCGGCGCCAGGGTCGTCTGGTCGCAGCTGACGGGGCCGGCCTTGGTGTCGGTGACGGCGACCGATGTGAGGGTGACATCGCCGGCGTTGGTGGCAACGAAGGTGTAGACGATCTCCTCGCCGACATCGGCGACACCGTTGTTGTTGCCGTCGGTCAGCGTCGCCGTCTTGGTCAGCGTCAGTGCGGGTGCCTGGGTCTTCACCGGCACCGAGCGCTTGGCGGGCCTGCTGGTCGTGGTGCCGCCGGCCGGCGGCGTTGCAGTCGCCGTCGCGGTGTTGGCGACGGCGCCGAGGTCCACATCGTCCTGCGTCACCGTGTACGGCGCGGCGGTGCAGGTCGTGGCCGCACCGGGCGCAAGCGGCGTGGCCGGACAGCTGACGGTGCCGGCCTTCGGGTCAGCGACCGCCACGCCGGTGAGCGTGACGTTGCCGGTGTTGCGCACCTCGAACGTGTAGGTGATGGTCTCCCCGAGTTCGGCGACGCCGCTGCTGTTGGCGTCGTTCAACGTGGCCAGCTTCTTCAGCACCAGGCTCGGGTTCGGAGTGGCAGCCGGGGTGCGGACCAGGTCCGGCGGACTGGTGATGGTGCCGCCACCCGGTGGCACCCCGGTCGCCGTGGCGGAGTTGTCGATCGATCCGGCGTCGACCTCGGCCTGGGTCACGGTGTGCACGCTCGCGGTGCAGGTGGTGGCCTGCCCCGGGGTCAGGGTGGTCGCCGGGCAGGTGACCGGGCCCGCCTTGGCATCGGTGACCGCGACACCGGTCAGGGTGACGTTGCCGGTGTTGCGTACGACGAACGAGTAGGTGATCGTCTCGCCGACGTCGGCCAGGTTGTTGCCGTTCGTGTCGCCGAGGACGGCCGACTTCTGCACCGCCACACCCGGATTCGGCTTGAGCGCCGGCGTCGTCGTGTTGCCCGGCTCGCTCGGGATGGGGGTGCTGGTGCCCGGCGGGATACCGGTTGCCGTCGCGCTGTTCTGCACCGCGCCGGAATCCACGTCGGCCTGGGTCACTGAGTAGGGCGCGGCTGAACAGGTGGTCGAGGCACCGGGTTGCAGCGTCGTCGCGACACAGGTCACCGCGCCGGCCTTCGGGTCGCTCACGGAGATCCCGGTCAGCACGACGTTGCCGGTGTTGCGCACCACGAACCCGTAGTCGATGGTCTCGCCCAGGTCGGCGAGCCCGTTGGAGTTGGTGTCGTTCAGGGTCGCCGTCTTGGCGATCGTCAGGCGCGGCAGCGGCTTGATGGTCGGCACGCGGTGGGTGTCGTTGCCGGTCGTGGTGCTGCCGCCCGGCGGCGTGCCGACAGCGGTGGCGGTGTTGTCAACCGCGCCGGTGTCGGCGTCGGCGGCGGTGATCACGTACACGGTGTCGGCAGTACACGTGGTGGTCGTCTGCGGGGCCAGCGTCTGCTGCGGGCAGCTCACCGGGCCGGCCTTGGCGTCGGTGACGCTGACACTCGTCAGGCTGACATTTCCCCGGTTGGCGACAAGGAAGCTGTAGGCGATCGTGTCGCCCACGTCGGTGAGGCCATTGCTGTTGACATCAGTGACCACAGCGGTCTTCTCGACGGTGATCACCGGAACCGACGGCTGAGTAGGCACGTTGCTGTGCCCCTGGGTGGTGATGGGCGTGCCGCCCGGCGGTGTCGCCGTGCCGGTGGCGCTGTTCGCGATGCCACCGGCGTCTGCGTCGGCCTGGGTGACCGTGTACGCGACGGCGGTGCAGGCGACGGATTGGCCCGGTGCGAGGGTCGTGCTGGGACAGGTCACCGCGCCGACCTTGGGGTCGCTGATCGCAAGACCCTGCAGGGTGACGTTGCCGGCATTGGTCGCGACGAAGCCGTAGCTGATCGTCTCGCCCACGTCGGCCACGCCGTTGGCGTTGGTGTCGTTCAGCTGGGCAGTCTTGACCAGCGTCAGCTTCGGCGCGGATGCGGCGACCGGGACGTCGGTCGTCGACGGTCCGCGAACGATGAGTGGACCGCCGGGCGGAGTGCCGACCACCGTGGCCGAGTTGTGGATCGGCTTTCCGGCGTCCACGTCCGCCTGGGTGACGGTGTAGGGGGCTGCGGAACAGGTCGTGGTCTGCCCTGGGTCGAGGCTGGTGTCGGCACAGCTGAGGCCGGTCGCCCGGGTGTCGGCGATCGCCACCCCAGTAAGCGGGAAGTTTCCGGTGTTCCGGACAGCGAACGCGTAGGTGATCTGTTCGCCGACGTCGGCGAGGTTGTTGCCGTTGGTATCGGCCAGGGTCGCGGTCTTGTCGATGGTGAGGTCAGGCTTCGGCGTCAGCGGCACGGTCACCGTGCTGGTCTTCTGCACGGTCTCCCCGCCCACGGTCTTGCCGCGCGCGAGTGCGGTGTTGGTGAACGTCGTCTCGGTGTCGGTGTCACCCGGTTGCAGGCGATACGACCCGGTACAGGTCATCGTGGCGTCGGGGAAGCCGGCCGGGCCCAGGGTGGTGCGTGGGCAGACGATCCCGGAGATCTTGGGATCGGTCACCACCACGTCGTGCAGCGGGTTGGCCTCGGCATTGGTGACGACGAACTGATACGGGATGGTGTCCCCGGCGGCGTAGGTCGCCGGCTGCTGTTGCGTGCGGTCGACCTGCTTGACCAGGTTGATCGCGTTCAGCGGCACCACCGTCTGCACCTTGACCGTGCGGATCAGGTGGGTGTCCTTGCTGCCACCAGTGGACGACGCCAGCCCGAACTTCCAGGTCGCCGGCGCCGGCGTGGTCATCTTGTAGTTCAGGACGTTCTGATACCCACGGCCGTCCCGGAAGTCGATCTCGACCGTGACGGTCGGGAACTGGTCTTCGCTGACGGTGATCCGGACGTCGCGGCGCGCGCTGTCCAGGCTGCTCGCCCGCAGCGAGCCCGGCAGCGTCGTCCGGGTTGCCGAAGAGTTCAGCGTGCCCGCCAGGTAGCAGTAGCCGTTCCGACGGGACGGGTCGTTCGCCGCCTGCGGCCCGCGGATCACGACCGAGTTCGGGATCAGCGTGGTGCCGCGGACCGGCGAATGTTGTCCGCTCGGGCAGCCGCGTCCGCGTGACTCGCTGTCGTTGGCGAAGTTGCCGTACGCATCGAGTCCGACACCCAGGTACCCACCGTTGACGCCGAGTTCGTTGTTGCGCTGGGCGTAGCCGAGCGAGCCGCCGTAGGCCCCGGTGCTGTCGAGATTGACGGCGCCATCGACCAGAAAGAAGGTGATGCCGTCGGCGCCGTTGCGGTCCGGGCCGTACTGGTACTGCGAGAACTCGATCTGGATGCCGGCATTGCCCGGCAGAGCCTGATTGAACACGATGCCGCCGCGGCGGTTGTTCTCGTTGTCGGTGAGTTGCAGGTAGCCGGGATTGGCGCCGGTTCCCGGCGCACGGGTGGTCCGCGTGCACTTGCTGAGATTCGAGACGCTCGGATCGGTTGCCGACTGCAGTGTCGTCGATCGAGTCAGGCAGGCATCGTCGAGCGCGCGGATCGCGGGGTTTGCGACCGTTGTGCCGCCGAAATCCTCATTGAGCAGCGCAGTCCCGTTGACCGGCGCCGCAACCGCGATTCGCGGCGCGGACAGCACCACCGAGAGGAGCGCCAGCACCACCGCGAGCGAGCACACGGCGACGCGGCGACTGGTGCGAACGGGGAGCGGCAAGGCGACCTCGTCATATCGACAGCGAAGGCGCGTGGACGGCGTGTCGCGCTAGCGCGAACTCCTTCGGGTGCTATTGGGGGGCTGAAGCAATGTACCCCATCCGAATTGGTTCACGATCGCCCCTTGAGTCCCTCACCGGACCGTGGGCGAGACCTGCCGGTTCAAAGCCGGCGGCGAAGCTCATCCATCGCCGCGATGTCCGACCGCTGGCTCGCGATGATCTGTTCGGCAAGCCGCCGCGCATCGGCGTTCTCGCCGTCGACCAGTTCGACCTCCGCCATCGCGATGGCGCCCTGGTGATGCTCGATCATCCCGGACAGATACAGCTTCGTCGCGACAATGCCGTCAGCCGATCTCAGTACCTCGATCTGGGCCTCGGACAGCATCCCGCCGCCATGATGGCCGTGATCCTCGGCCGGCATCGAGGCGACCCCCCACCCTTGCAGCCAGCCGCGGAGCTGAGCGATCTCGGGTTCCTGTGCCGCCTTGATCTGCCGGGCGAATTCGGCGGCGGCGGGATCGACGTCGTTCTTCGCGAGCAGCAAGTCGCTCATCTCGATCGCCTGTTCGTGGTGCGGAACCATGCCGGCAGCGAACGCGACATCCGCATCGCTATGCGGACCGGCAGCCGGACCCGTCGCCTCGCGCGAGCCAGCACTCGGATGGCCCGACCCGTGACCATCCACTCCGTGCCCGCCCTCGGTCGAACAGCCGCCAACCGCCAAGGCGAGCGAAGCGGCAACGCATGCGGCGACGAGTCGACTCGACCAACGTCCCAGCCGCGCAGAGTTGTTCGATCGCACCGGCGTCCTTCGTTCGAGGGCCGAGGGCCGTGCCGTCGAGCACCGCCCCCCGGGTGAAGTCCCGAAGGCTACCCGGCGCACTCCGTCTCGATGTCCACCGGCACCGGCCGCACCTTCGGCGTGTGGCTGACCGTCACCTCCGTGTTGTCAGCGCGACTGCCGGCGAATACGGCCTGCACCGTCTTGGACGATTCCGGCCCGAGGTTGATGCTCACCACGCCGACCGGGCGTCCGTACATCGTGCCCTGCACCGCCGGGCGCCGGTCGTCCACCCCTGTCGCCGCCTTGTTGGTGTTCCTCGCAGCGCGCAGATTCGTCCCCCAGACCACCGGTTCGCCGTCGATCGTCGCGGAGACCAGCCGGCTCCCGGCCGGGCCGTACAGCTGAACCCACTGCCGGTCACCCCCGGGCACGATCCGGGCCTGGTGGGGTTTGACGTACTCCGGGAGCGTGTCCACCGTGGCCGCCGGCAACGTGTTGGTCACCGTCGCTGTCACCGTGTACGTCGGATCCGGCTCACACCGGTTGATCGCGACCTCGACCCGCTCGTCCATGTAGTAGCTCATCTTCGACGTCGCGTCATCGTTGTTGTAGACGCCGAGAACCGTCCCAGCGTCGTTGCCGACCGGCAGCATGTGGCCGACAGGACTGGGTCCCAGCAGTGCTTGTTCGTCCTTTCGTACGCTCCACACCTTCAGCCGCTGCTCGGCCACGATGGGTCTGAGCGCAGCCAGATAGGCCCCCGTGTCTCCCTGCCCGTTGGTGACCGCGGTGAAGATCGCATCCGCCGCGGAGGCGAAGACGGCGTCCTGGACGCGCGAGTCCGGATACTTGGCGTAGACCTCCGACAGCAGGTAGGCGACCGCGTTGGAGGAGTCGATCGTGTACCCGTCCGCCAGTTCGACCGGTCCGGTTGCCTCCAACAGGTAGGACAGCGCCACCGGGTCGAACGAGATCACCCCGTCGACAGGGCCGCCGACCACGTCCTGCCACATCGCTCGCGCCATCTTCGCCGTCGACGGGAAGTCCGGGGTCATCGTGATGTTCGTGACGTACGACGAGGCGTAGTCGGTGTAGATGCTGTCCCAGTCGCCGTTGCCGGGCCCGCTCGGGGTGTACGGCGGCTTCGGGTAGGGGTGGGGGAAGTCGGTGGAACTCGCCTGCCGCCCGAGCGAGAACCTGCCGTTGTGCACGGTGAGCATGGCCATCGAGGCCGGGTTCCCGCCGCTGGCACGCTCCTCGGCGTTGTTCTGGAAGATCAGCAGGTAGCGCCGGGGGCCTTCCCCGCCCAACGCCGGGTAGAGCACGGGCATGGCAGTCCGGAGGGTGTGCAGGGCGGGCGCCGCATCGCTCAGCTGCGTCTGCAGCCGGACTACCTGTTCCTTCAGCGGCCCGACGAGGAAGGTCGTGCTGATCGATGACGCGGCCGCGTTCGCTGCCCGAACAGCATCGTCGAGCTCGTCGGTAGCGGGTGCCAGCTTCCGCAACGGGCGGATGTCGATACCGCCGTCGTGCGGCTTCAGGCTGTCCAGGCTGACGCCGTCCACCGCCTGCGCCAGCGGCCCGATGCCGTCGCGCACCAGCGCGTCCAGCAACTCCGCGGTTTGCCGGAATGCCGCCAGATTCGCACCGACCACCGGGACCCGTTCGTACAGCCACCACGCCACCCCGCGGGTCTGCTCCACCGCCTGCGCCGTGTCGGCCTGCAGTTGCTTGTGCACCGCGGTCGTGCTGTGCCCGTCCGGCTCCCTCAGCGCCTCTCGGAAGTCGCCGAGGTGCTGCTGAGCCTGTTCGAGCGATCCCTTGGCCGCCCATGCTTGGCGGACGACCAAGCCCGCCAGCACCAGGGCCAGGACCAGGAACACCCCGATCGCGAGTCCGACGATCAATCGGCGGCGCCGTCGTGGCTGCCGGGCGGGCTGACCCGCAGTGGCGTCCGCCAACTGACACCGTCCTTGGTCACAGATTCGGTCGAGGACTGTACTTTATCGGCCGGGCCGAATGCGGCGCGCTGCCCCGCCGCCCATCGCCGGAACCTCCCGGCGGCGGGCGCACGGCACCGGAGGCTCCTCGCGGCTCTGCGCCGTCGCATCGCCGACGACGTGTGCGCACTGATGCTCTTGGCTTGGATTTCCCGAGACGTCGCAGAGAATCGTGCCGACGGGGCTGCCCAATTTTCCGGCCGGGCCCTTTGGCGCACGGTGTTAGAATATTCTGATGCGCACAATTGCTCGGCGAGGAGCATTCATTCTCTTCACCCTGCTCTCCATCGCGCTTGTCTCCGGAATTTCCCCGGCGGAGGCATCCGGCCGGAACGGCTACGCGCCCACCGGCATTGATATTTCCTGGCCACAATGCGGGCGTGAGCTGAATGAGCGGCCCAACTTCGCCGTCGTCGGTGTCACCGGGGGTACCGCAGCCAGCACGAACCGCTGCCTGGTCGAACAACTGGCCTGGGCGTCCGCGGCGACGGCGGGCGGCACCTCACGTCAACCGCGCCTCCAGTTGTACGTCAACACCGCCAACCCTGGCGAGGTCCTCGAGCAGTACGAGGTCGCCAGTTGGCCGACCAGCAACGTGGACGCTCGCGGCGCCGACAGTTTCGCGTCGACGGGCAGCGCACGCCGCAACCCGTACGGCCGGTGCGCGACCAGCCCGCACGAGTACCGCAGCTACAGCAACGACCTGCCCTGCTCCTGGCAGTACGGCTGGAATCGCGCCGTGGAGGCGGTGGATCAGCGCTTCGCGCCGGCCGCTCGCGAGCTTGGGCTCAGCCCGGACCCGGCTGACTACACCTGGTGGCTCGACGTCGAGACGATGAACTCCTGGCAGAGGTCCGGCCCGGATGCACGCGCACGAAATACCGCCGCGATCGAGGGAATGCGCCAATTCCTGCTGGCGGAGGGTGCGCGAGTCGGACTCTATTCGACCCACCTGCAATGGAATCGCATTGTCGGCTCCACGCTCACGAATCGAACCACGAGGAATTCACCGGCAGTCGGCGCTTATTTGATCGGCGCCGACACATGGCTTGCCGGGGCGTCTGATGCGGCCGATGCTGAACGACGCTGCGCTACCGCCACCGGACTTTCCGGTGGACAGGTAACGCTCGTTCAATTCATCTCACGCAATCTGGACGTCAACGTCAGCTGCACCGGGTAGCGGCAGCCCACCCGGTCAGTCGGCGGCAGGGCGGAAGGCGCCCGAGCGAACGAGCGCCCCGAAACCTGCCCGCGGCGGCGTCCCGGCCGCTAGCATCACGAGCGTGGAGGGGTCCCAGCTCCGCCAGCTCGCACAGCTCGCCGAACTTCCCGAGAAGAACCCCGGACCGGTCGGCCGACTCGATCGCAGCGCCGTCATCCAGATGGCCAACGCTGCCGCGCGCCGGTTCCTCGGCCGCGAAGACATCGTCGGTCAGTGCTGGGTCGACCTCTGTCCGGGGATGACCTGGGAAATCTGGCAGCGGGTGCTGGACCGCGAGCCCGGCGCCGATGCGATCACGCACGAAGCGGAGATCTCCGGGCCACAATGCGTCCTCTTCACCCACGTCACGGCGGATTCCGGAGACACCATCTTCGTCTACGGCGCCGACATCACCGCCCGGCGGCAGCAGGAAAAGCTGGCCGAATCGCGTGCGCGGCAGCTCGCGGAGTTCGCCCGCTTCCCCGAGATGAATCCGGGTCCTGTGGTGCGGACCGACGCGGCCGGCACGCTCTTGCTCGCGAACGGCGCCGCCCGCGGGGTCTTCGGTGCCGAACTGCTGGGAAAGCGCTGGTCGCAGCTGTGTCCGGGGATAGACGTAGCCACCTGGGACCGCATCCTCGGCAGCGCGGAGGTGGTTCCGCACGAGGCGCGCGTCGGTGACCACAGCTACGTGTTCGCCCACCGCTACGACTCCGAGACTGGCCTGGTGTTCGTGTACGGCGCGGACGTGACGCGGCAGAAGCAGGCGGAACGAGCGCTCGCTCAGGCGGAACGGATGGCCACCCTCGGCACGCTCGCCGCCGGTATCGCGCATGAGCTGAACAACCCCGCGGCAGCAGCACGACGCGCCGCCGAACAGCTCCGCGAGGCATTCGCCGCGCTGAACGCCGCACAGGGCCGGCTGGCCGGCGTACCGCCCGCAGGAAGGGCCGTCCTCGGCGACCTGCACGCACGCGCGGAGCTCCAGGCCAGCCGACCGAGCACGCTCGGCTCGGTCGAGCGATCCGACCTGCAGGCCGCGGTCGAGGACTGGCTGGACGAGCTGGACGTGGACGACGCGTGGGACCTGGCCCCGGGCCTCGTCGAACAGGGACTGGGAACTGCCGACCTGGTGCGGCTGCGGGACGCGTTCGGCGACGCGATGCTCCCGGCGGTCCTCGCCTGGGCAGTCCACACGTACCGCGTGCATCTCCTGTCGCACGAGATCGCCCAGGCTTCAGGGCGCATCTCCGAGATCGTCGGTGCGCTGAAGAGCTACTCCTACCTCGGCCAAGCGCCGGTGCAGGCGGTCAACCTGCACGAGGGACTGGACAGCACCTTGGTGATCATGCGCAACAAGCTGAAGAGGGGGATCGACGTGGTCCGCGACTACGCGACAGCGTTACCGCCGGTGCCGGCGTACGGCAGCGAGCTCAACCAGGTCTGGACGAATCTGCTCGACAACGCCGCGGACGCCATCTACTCCCAACCGCCGGCTCGCGGCACTGTCACGTTGCGGACCCGGCGCGACGGCCAGGTCGCCGTCGTCGAGATCGAGGACGACGGCCCGGGGATACCGGACGGTGTCCAGCCGCACCTGTTCGACCCCTTCTTCACCACCAAAGCGCCAGGCAAGGGCACCGGGCTGGGGTTGTCCACCACGTACTCGATCGTCACGGAGAAGCACCGCGGAACCATCACGGTCACCTCCCGCCCCGGCCGGACCGTCTTCACCGTCCGGCTGCCGCTGGAGATCGCGAGCGCGTCGTGAGTCGGCCGGTCATCCTCAGCGTCGACGACGACCCGGAGGTGCTCGGAGCGATCGAACGTGACCTCCGCCGGCACTACCGCGGCGACTACCGGATCGTCCGTGCCTCCTCCGGCGCCGAGGGGCTGCAGGCTGCACAGCAGCTCAAGGAGCGGGGGACGCCGATCGCGTTGTTCCTCGTCGATGAGCGGATGCCGGAGATGTCCGGGACCGAGATGCTCGACCACGCACGTCGGCTGCACCCCGACTCGCGGAAGGTGCTGCTGACCGCGTACGCCGACACCGAGGCTGCCATCCGCGGCATCAACGAGGTCGGCCTCGACCACTATCTGCTGAAGCCGTGGGACCCGCCGGAGGAGCGGCTCTACCCGGTCCTGGACGATCTGCTGGCAGGTTGGGCGGCGACCGTGCGACTGCCGTACGCGGGGATCCGGGTGATCGGCTCCCCGCTGTCGCCGCAGAGCTTCGACGTGAAGGGGTTCCTGTCCCGCAACGGGGTGCCGTACCAGTGGCTCGACGTGGAGTCCGACGGCACTGCACGCGAACTCGTGCTCGGGATCGCGGGCGACCCGACGATGCTGCCGGTGGTGCTCTTTCCCGATGGCGGCTCGCTGGTACGCCCGACCCACCAGGAGTTGGCCGACCGCCTCGGCATGAGCATGCGGCCGAGCCTGAAGTTCTATGACCTGGTGATCGTCGGCGGTGGCCCGGCCGGACTCGCCGCGGCGGTGTACGGCGCATCGGAGGGGCTCAGCACCCTGCTGGTCGAACAGGACGCACCTGGCGGCCAGGCCGGCACGAGTTCGCGGATCGAGAACTACCTGGGCTTCCCGGCCGGCGTCTCCGGTGCCGACCTGTCGATGCGCGCGGCGGCACAGGCGAGGAAGTTCGGCGCCGAATTGCTCAGTGCTCAGCGCGTGGTCTCGCTCCGCCGCGAGGATCCCTACCGGGTGGTGCGGATGGAGAACGGGCTGGAGGTGTCGGCGTACGCGGTGATCATGGCCCAGGGCGTCGCGGTCCGGACGCTGCAGGCGCCGGGCATCGACGAACTGGCCGGCCGCGGCGTCTACTACGGGGCTGCGATGACGGAGGCGTCGACCTATCGCGGCAGGCCGGTGTGTGTCGTCGGCGGTGCCAATTCCGCTGGTCAAGGGGCGTTGTTCTTCTCCCGGTACGCCTCGACGGTGACGATGCTGGTGCGCTCTCCGCTGGCCAAGAGCATGTCCCGCTACCTGATCGACCGGATCGACGCCGCCCCGAACATCGAGGTGATGACCGGCGTCGAGGTGGCGGGCGTGCACGGGGAAGGTCAGTTGGAGCGGGTGCTGGTGCGCTCGCACCTGGGCGGCGGACTGCGCGAGCTCGAACAGTCCGCGATGTTCATCTTCATCGGCAGCGCCCCGCACACCGACTCGGTCGCCGGCGTGCTCGAGATGGACGAGAAGGGCTACCTCTACACGGGGCCGGATCTTCCGATCGGGCCGGGCGACCGCCCGCGCGGCTGGTCACTGGACCGCGACCCGTACCTGTACGAGACGAACGTGCCCGGCGTGTTCGCCGTCGGGGACGTGCGGGCCGGCTCGGGCAAGCGCGTCGCCGCCGCTGTCGGCGAGGGCTCGGGCTGCGTCGGCGCGGTGCACCACTACCTCGCGACCGTCTGAACGGACGGTCTGACCACTCATCCGGGCCGTGGTCGAGCGACGCGGCGCCGCCGCTGTCGGCGGCCGGACGTAGTGTCGCGAGCATGACCGAACAGCAGCCCTACGAGGTCGTTCGTCGCCACCAAGAATTCGAGGTCCGCCGGTATCCATCGCACGTCGTCGCCGAGATCGTCGTTCAAGCGACGTTCAGCGACGCGGGCAATGTCGCGTTCCGGACCTTGGTCGGTTACCTCAACGGTGACAACCGGAGCCGCCGCAAGGTCCCGATGACTGCACCGGTACTCCAGCGCGAGTCGGAGCAGATCGCGATGACGTCACCCGTCGAGCAGCGCGAAACTGCGAGCGGTGACTATGCGGTCGCTTTCGTGCTGCCTGCGTCCTACACGATCGAGACCGCGCCGGAGCCCACTCGAGCTGACGTGACGCTGCACCTACGCCCGGGCGCACTGGCTGCCGCCCGCCGGTATCGCGGTCGCTGGACCCAACACACGTTCGAGCATCACCGTCAGGCGCTCGAACGCGCACTCAGCGACGAAGGTCTGGTCCCGGAGGGGCCGCCCACCTGGGCCCGCTACAACCCACCGCTGACCCCGTGGTTCCTGCGTCGGAACGAGGTCGTGCAGCGCATCGCCGAGGTGCCGGTCCGAGGCCCTGCAGGCTGACGGCCGATCTCTCAACGGCCGTCAGCGGGCACGATCAGACCTACCGCATCAGGACGAGACGGAGGCCTTCTCGGTCAGTCGGCGGCCGTTCTCTACGGAGAAGACGTGCACCTTCTCGGGATCCACCTGCAAGCGCACGGTCTCCCCGCGCTTGGGTGGGTTCCGCGACGAGATCCTGGCGGTGATCTGAGTCGCTGTCAGCCGCTCCTCATCGCTCAGACCCGTCACCGTTCCGTACAGGTAGGCATCGGCGCCCAACTCCTCGACCACCGCGACGTCCACGCCGATGCCGTCGGTGTCGTCGACGATCTGGAAATTTTCCGGGCGGATACCCACCGCCAGGCGCTTCTCGTTGGCCGCAGTGGACAGGACGGTCCGCCGGACCGGGACGATGTAGTCGCCGATGTGGATCCCGTCATCCGCGACGCTGCCCTCGATCAGGTTCATCGCCGGGGAACCGATGAAACCGGCCACGAACAGGTTGCGCGGGTTGTCGTACAGGTTCAGGGGCGTGTCGCACTGCTGCAGCAGGCCGTCCTTGAGGACGGCGACCCGGTCACCCATGGTCATGGCCTCGACCTGGTCGTGGGTGACGTAGACGGTTGTGACGCCGAGGCGGGTCTGCAGGGCGGCGATCTGGGTGCGGGTGGAGACCCGTAGCTTGGCGTCGAGGTTCGACAGCGGCTCGTCCATCAGGAACACCTGCGGCGAGCGCACGATGGCGCGGCCCATGGCGACGCGCTGCCGCTGGCCACCGGAGAGGGCCTTCGGCTTGCGGTTGAGGAACTCCTCCAGCCCGAGCAGATGGGCGGCGTCCTGGACGCGCTTGTCGCGTTCTTCCTTCGGAACCTTGGCCATCTTCAGCGCGAAGCCCATGTTGTCACCGACGGTCATGTGCGGGTAGAGCGCGTAGTTCTGGAAGACCATCGCGATGTCGCGGTCCTTGGGTGGCAGATCGGTGACGTCCCGATCGCCGATGTAGATCGACCCGGCGTTGATCTCTTCCAGGCCGGCGAGCATCCGCAACGAGGTGGACTTGCCGCAGCCCGAAGGCCCGACCAACACCATGAATTCGCCGTCGCCGATGTCGAGATTGAGTTTGTCGACCGAGGGCTTGTCAGCCCCCGGATAGACGCGCGTTGCCTCTCGGAAACTGACTGAGGCCATGCCGCACTTCCTTTCCACGGGCAGGAACGTGCCCGACGATCCTTGATGGACAGGCCGAGGCTCTGGCGGTCTCGGTCACTGCGATCCGCGAGTCGAGTGCTCATGCGGTGGAGTGCGAAGAAGTCCCCGTCGTCGTCCACCTGCCCACGGTCAACTCAGCCATGGTCACGACCTGAGTCGCTTGCAGTGGATGGCAGCGGGCGATCTGGTACTTCACTGAGATGCCGCCACAAACGAGATGATGCCGGCGCCGAGGTCAAGGCGCCCGTACGAGGTGAACCTAACACGCGCCTGGCGAGGGGCAACAGGGTTGGGGTAGGACGCAGCCCGGCCCGTCCCTTGGCGGGACGGGCCGGGGTTCCTGGTCGGCGGCCAGCGGCGAGGTCAGCGACCCCCGGTGACCGCGCGGGCCGCGCGCTTGCGCTGGAACTCATAGAACCGTCCGTGGTGCAACTCGTGCTCGATCTGCTCGAGAGACTTACCCTTCGTCTCCGGCAGCAGGAAGAACACGAAGAAGAACGAGACCACCGAGATTCCGGTGAAGAGCCAGAACGGCCCCGCTGCGCCGAGTGTCGCGAACAGCGTCAGCGTGGTCATCGCGATGAGGAAGTCGAAGAACCAGTGCGAGAAGGCGCCGAACGCGCCGCCCTTGCTGCGCAGGTTCATCGGGTACACCTCAGAGTTGATCAACCAGATGGTCACGCCGAAGGCGCCGTTGTTCGCCACCATGTACAGGATCACCGCGCCGAAGATCAGGTAGAGGCCAACACCCTCAGTTGCCCCGCCACGTCCGAGCAGCACGGCGATGACGATGAAGGACAGGATGGAGATCGGCACCATCACCAGCAGGTACTTGCGTCGGCCCACCTTGTCCACCAGATGGCTGCCGATGAACGTCATGATCAGCACGCCGACCGCGCCGAACGCCGGCATCAGCACCGAGGCATTTTCGGAGAAGCCCAGATCGCGGAACACGGTCGGCATGTAGTAGACGAGCGCGTTGTTGCCGGTGATCTGGGAGAACATCGCGATGCCACCCCCGAGCACCAGGGCCGGTCGGGCCCAGCGGGAGAAGAAGTCGCGCCAGGTGCCGGCGTTGGCTTCGGTCTCCTCCGCGACGACCTCGGCCATCTCCTCGAGTTCGTGGTTGACCACCGCCTCGTCCTGGCGGAGCTTCATCAGCACGTCGCGCGACTCGTCGATCCGCCCCTTCGCGTACAGCCAGCGCGGGCTCTCGGGCAGAATCGTGAGGCCGATCAGCATCAGCACCGCTGGCGCGGCACCGGCAGCGATCAGGATCTGCCAGCGCTCGTGGCCGACGAAGAATCCGGTGAAGTGGGCGCAGACGATCCCGATCATGATCATCAGCTGGAACAGCACGACCAGCCGGCCACGCCTCTCGGCTGGCGCCATCTCGGAGATGTAGACCGGCGCCGCTCCGCTGGCCGCGCCGATGGTGAGCCCGAGCACGAACCGCATCGCGGTCAGGACCTCCGGGCTGGTCTTGATCGCGCAGACGATCGTCGTAATGACGAACAGCACGGCGATTATCATCAGCACGGATTTACGCCCGAACCGCTCGGTGAGGTAGCTGGTGAACGGGACCGCACACATGGCGCCGAGGAGGAGCGCTGCGGTGAGCATCTCCTTGTCCCGGGCCTCGGTCAGGTTGTAGGTCTCACTGATGCCCGGGAGAGCGGTGGCGATGATGCCCGTGTCGTAGCCGAAGAGCAGCCCCGACATGGCGGCAATGGCGGCGACCAAGGCGATGGACGATGAGCCCCCGGAACTGGTGGGGGGCGGTGGCGCTCCGGCCTTGGTTTGTCGAGTTACTTGCATCGGTGTATCTCGCTTCCCTTCCTCGGATTCGATGACGGGCGGGGGTCCGATGCCGATCGGGTCTGGGCGGCCCGGCCAGCCTCGGTGCGAGCGTAGGGACGCCGACGACCGCGCCGATGCTCGTTGATCGAGGCCTTGCGCAAGCCTGCGGAGCGCCCGGGGCTACCGGAGGGAACGAGGGAGCACCTCGACTCAGGGCCGCACGCGCGCCGTCGAAGCTGAGGCCGGTTGCGCGTCCGAGCTGGGATTCGCCGCGCTGTCAGAGGCAGCCGAGCTTGCGGGTCTGCTGCTAGGATGCGGTCGGCGAGTGATGGATCACGAGCGTGCTGCGCGCACGCCCG
>JBGAIX010000010.1:0-145738 GCA_044225235.1 Propionibacteriaceae bacterium
CCACCTCCGCGGGGCGGCATGCGTTAGTCCCGACAGCGTGTGCCGTCCGCCGGGGTGGCGCCGCCGGCCAGGTAGGCCACCACCAGCGACCGGACGCAGGCGCTCTGGTCGTAGGCCAGATGCCCCTCGCCCTCGTACGTCACGAGCACGGCCGAGTCCAGGTCCTTGGCCATTCCCTGCGCGTACTCGTAGGGAGTGGCGGGGTCTCCGGTCGTGCCGATCACGACCAACGGCGGAGCCCCCTTCGCGTCGGCGCGGCCCGCAGGTGGTGCCGACGCGACAGGCCAGACGGCACACGCCAGGTCGAGGCCATCCAGAGGCCCGAGAACAGGCGCGTCGCGGCTGACGGCGGCGGCGCGCCGACGCGCCTCGGAGATGCTCTCGTCCTGGCTGTCCAGACAACGAATCGCCGGGAACGCGTAGGCCAGCTGCCCGTAGCTCCCGTCGGGGTCGCGGCGGGCCGAGACGTCCGCCAGCCGCAGCAGCGGACCGCCGTCGCCCGCGAAGGCGGCGCCCTCGAGCGCGTCCCGGAGCGCGGACCAACTCGACCGGGAGTAGAGCGCGTAAAAGACAGCAGCGACGGCCTGCTGCTGGCTCAGGGTCCGCTGCTCGACCGCGAGCGGTGCGCTGTCGATGCTGTCCAGGAAGCGCGCAATATGGCGCAGCACCTCTCCCCGATCGGTGCCGAGCCGGCAGCCCTGCGCGGCACACCAGGTAGCGAAGTGGCCCAGCGCCCGCTCGAACCCGTCGATCTGGTCGACGCCAGTCGAGCGATTGAGGTCGACAGCTCCATCGAGCACCATCCGGCTGACCCGAGCGGGGTAGGCGTCGGCGTAGCGCGCGCCAATCCGCGTGCCGTAGGACGATCCGAAGTAGCTGAGCGCCGTCTCCCCGAGCAGCTCGCGGAGCAGGTCGAGGTCGCGAACGGTCTCCGCAGTCGACACGTGACGCAACAGCCCGCCGGACCGCTCCAGACAGGACCGACCAAACGCCTGCTCGGCCCCGATCAGGCGGTTCAGCTCGGCCGCATCGTCCGGGGAGGTGTCGAGCGCGTAGAACTGGTCCAGATCAGCGGCGCCGAAGCATTCCACCGGCGTCGACGCGCCGACCCCCCGGGGATCCCAGCCGACGATGTCGTAGCCCTCCAGACCTGCGTGGTCGAACGAACCGACGTACGCCAGCCCGGAACCGCCTGGCCCTCCGGGGTTGATGACCAGCGACCCGAGGCGGCGTTCGGCTGTGGCCGGCCGGCGCGCCATCGTGAGGGTCAGCGCGAGCCCATCAGGCACGGCATAGTCCAATGGAGCGAGCACCCGCGCGCACTGGAACGGCTGGCCGCACGCCTGCCACTCGACCCGCTGGCTGCGATAGCGCGCCAGGCCCCGCCCCGGCGGCGGTTCCACCACTCCACGGGGGCGGACGTTCGGCACCGGCACGAGGGGACGCCCAGTTTCCTCCGGTGTTGGCGACATCGGCTCGGAGGGCAGCGACGAGGGGTGCGAGGTCGCTGGGGCGGCGGGAGGCGTCCGCTCCCCCGAGGAGAGCGTGGGCTGACCCGGCGAGGGGCGTAGCGGCAGGCTCGGCGCACAGGCGGCCGACGCCAGCATCGCGCCGGCCAACAGCACAGCCCGCATTGGCCCAGCCCTCACGCGGTGAGACTAGTGCGGTCGGTTCAGATCCGGGTCAGTCGAGATCTCTGCGCCGCCGCAACCGCGCCTTGCGCGGCTTCTCGGGCACTGGCTGCTGCGCTCGCTCTTCATAGGCCTTGCGCGCACTACAGACGTCAGCGCGCGAACAGGTCCGCACCTCACCACTCGCACTCATCCTGAGCACTGCCGAGTCAGCGGGGACGTGGTGGGCCACCACCGTCGCCTCGCCCTCCTCGGTGATGACCTGCTCCCCCACCGCCGGCACCTCACGCGCGAACTCGGCATACAGCGGATGCTCGTAAGGAACGTCGAGCAGCACAGTTCACGTCCGCAACTGCCCAGGCCTCCGACGATCCGGGCCGCGTCCCGCGATCCGATCTGGCGCAAGTCGATGCGCGCACGCAGCGCCCTCGCGAGATCACCGACAAGTTGCCGAAAGTCGACGCGATGCGGCGCCGTGAAGTAGACGACGACCATCTGATCAAACTCGGTGCTCTGGTCGAGAAAGTCGACCGCCACGACTTTCATCGGCAGGTCGTGTCGTTTGATCAGCCGCCGCGCAACGAGCTTCGCCTCAGCTCGGCGTTGCCGGTTGGCAGCGTCCCGTTCCAGATCGTCAGGGCCGGCGTGGCCGGCCGCGTGCGGGAGCGCGTCAAACGCCTCATCGTCGACCCACTCGGGCGCCCAGACACACTGGGCGACCTCGTTCCCTGACTCGGTCGGCACCAACACCCGATCGCCAACGCGGTACAGCACGTCTCCCGGGTCTAGGTAGTACAGGCGGCCGAACCGTTCGAAGGAGACCGCCATCACCCTCGCCATGGCCTCAATCTAGCCACGTACCGGCGGACCAGGACCAGTACGCGAGCCCAAACGACGCTGAGACGAGCGGAAGCCCGGCAGATGCGGGTCTGCCGGGCTTCCAGGGGTGGGTCACCGGGGGGCAGGGACCCACCCATGCGCACCATGGTCTCAGGCGATCGGAAGTAGCCAGCCGACCCGGCGGCTGAATGGCTCCCTCAGATCCTTCGCGTGACGTCCACCCCGAGCGCCCTCCGCCTTTGACCTGCTGACAGCGAGTGACCTCGGGGGCGAGCGTTACCGAAGCTCACCCTAGCGGGCGGTGTACCGGCTCAAGCGATTGCGACACGGGTGCCCGAAGTCGAGGTGTGGATCGCGGAGCTGGTGACGGCAGCCGCCGACGTATTGCTGGACTTTGACTTCTTTTTCTTCTTCTTCTTCTTCTTGGCACCCGGATTGGTCGAGGGTGTCGCCTTCCGGTTCGCCTTCCCGTTCTTCTTGGTCAGCCCCGCACGCTTGCTGCAGCCAGGCCATGCGCGCGGGCCCTGCCGCGAGAGCACCCGCCGTGCGATCGCGATCTGTTCGGCCTTGCTGGCTCGGTGTGCTTGGCGCCCGTACTTGCGCCCACCAAATGCCTTCCAGGTGCGCGGGGAGAATTGCAGCCCGCCGTAGTACCCGTTGTGGGTATTGATCTTCCAGCGGCCGCTGCTCTCGCAGGAGGCGACTTTGTCCCATACGGTCCGCTTCGCCTCAGCCGGCGTCGCGACCAGCATCGACAATCCGAGAGCAAGTGCCAGCGTGACTGCGCCGGCGACAAGTCGTTTGATGAGCGTAGACGTCAAAGCGTCCGACCCCTTCCTGACTACCGCCTGTGAAGTGAGCTGACGGGTTCGGGCGGTCAGGTGCCCGGCCGGCGCGCGCACGCGCGCTACGACTTCACCCCAGTGGCACTCCTCCCCCAAGTCGGAGCGCCGGTTGGTTCCTCCACCTCCGCTGCGCCCGGGACCGTCCCGGCATGGCGACCATCCAGCGAAGCTCGGCGTGACGGTCGCGCGACGGTCGACCACACATCGGGTGGGCCGACATATTTCTTCGATTTCCGAAGATAACGAATCGGATACGAATTGAGAGACAACGTAGGGGGTCCGGTCCCACCACCGCAAATCCACGCTCGGAATCCGCCGCTCTCGACAGGCTTGCGGGCGTGGACGCGGCGTTGCCTCCGGGCGATACCTCCGGCATACGATGTAAAACGCTCGGGGGAGTCACCGTCATCAGGAGTGTGCCGTGCCCCCAGCCGCCCTCGAATCCGTCCCCTCTCAATCCCCCCTCGACCTCACCGACCCGGCGAC
Source organism: Propionibacteriaceae bacterium (assembly GCA_044225235.1). Classification (GTDB taxonomy): domain Bacteria; phylum Actinomycetota; class Actinomycetes; order Propionibacteriales; family Propionibacteriaceae; genus Microlunatus. The sequence goes on from JBGAIX010000010.1 coordinate 3,803, forward strand.
TCCACCGCCGGGGAACCTCCCGCGCGAGTCCCCCACGGGAAACGTCCCTCGCCGCCGCGTCGCCAGGATCGTCGCGAGCATCGCGTCGGCCAGCCTGGCCCTCACTGCACTGGTCGGCGCGACCGCCCCGACCGTGGCTTCGGCCGACCCAGCCGTCCAGGTGACCAAAGTCGTCGGCGGCCTGACCATCCCCTGGGACCTCACCTGGGTGGGCGACGTGATGGTCTACGACCAGCGTGCTGGCTCGTTGTGGACGAAGCGGGGCTCCGCCGCACCCCAACGCCTGCAACTGGCACTCCCCCGCGTCTTCGCGCAGGGCGAGGCAGGTGTGCTCGGCATCGTCGCCGACCCGAAGGCGGCGAAGAATCGCTATTTCTACGTCTGCATGGCGGTCCGGTCGGCCGCAGGCGGTCCGCAGGACGTGGAAGTAATCAAGTGGCGGCTGGACACCGACACCAGAGCGACCAAGGTCCAGACCCTGATCAAGGGCATCCCACTGAAGCAGGGCCGCCACAGCGGCTGCCGGCTCCGCTTCCGTTCCTCGACGATGCTCTACGTCGGCACCGGCGACACCGCCGAAGGGAGCGTCCCGCAGAACCTGAACTCACTCGGCGGAAAGGTGCTGCGAGTACGCAGCGACGGCACCATCCCGAGGGCAAATCCGTTCTACCGTCGCGGCGGTAACGCTCGCTACGTCTGGACCTACGGCCATCGCAATATCCAGGGCTTGGCCAAACGGCCCGGAAAGAACGAGATGTGGTCCGTCGAGCACGGGACCAATCGCGACGACGAGATCAACCGCATCTACAAGGGCGGCAACTACGGGTGGGACCCGATCCCCGGCTACAACGAGTCGCGCCCGATGACCGACAAGCGGCGCTTTCCCAGTGCCCGCAGCGCCAAGTGGAGCTCCGGGTATCCAACCGTGGCGACCAGCGGAGCCACCTTCCTCAGCGGACGTCAGTGGGGCTCGTGGAACGGTCGACTTGCCGTGGCCATGCTGAAGGGCCAGGGAATTCGGCTGGTCACGCTCTCAGGTGACCGCGTGGTCGGCTCGCAGACGCGGTTCACCAGCTTCGGCCGGATTCGGACCGTCCAACAAGGTCCGGACGGCGCCCTCTACTTCACCACGTCCAACGGCAACGGCGGGGACGGGATCTACCGGGTCACCGCTCGCTGAGCTCGTCGGGGCTGGCTCACGTCGTCTGCGCCATCACACCGATCAGAGCGGCCTCCACCGCGAGTAGAGGTGCGACGTTGCCTTCGAGCGCGACCCGACACCCAAGCAGCGCATCGATCCGGCGGAGCGTCGCCTCAGGCGTGCAGGCCCGTGCCTGAACCGCGACCTGCGGTCGCAGATCCTCGTTGATCAACGGAACCTGGGCCCCGGTCTGTAGCGTCAGCACGTCGCGGTAGTAGCCGGTCAGTTCGCTCAGCGCGCGATCCAACGCATCTCGCTGGAGGCGCTTCGCCCTGGCGCGCTGCTGGTCCTCCAGATCCTTGAGCGCCGCCTGCGCCTGCCGAGGTCGGGCGCCTCTGGTGCCGAATCCGAGCGCCTCTTCCAGCGCAGTGCGCTCCGACGCATTGACCTCGGTCGTGGCGGCCGCCGCCTCTGCTGCGCTGCCCTCCACCAGAGTGGCCGCCGCGGCAAGGCATCCTGCGAGCCCGTTCAAGCGGGTGACCAGCTGCAACACCTCGTCGCGGCGCTGCCGTGCCTGCTCGCTGGTGGCAAGCACACGTGCGCGGCCGATGTGGCCCTGCGCCACCCGGGCCGCGAACTCGGCTCGCTCTGCCGGGACTCCATCCCGCTCGCTCAGCAGCGCGGCGACTGCCGCCGCCGTGGGAGTCTGCAGGCGCAGCAGTCGGCAACGTGAGCGAATGGTCGCGACGACGTCGTCCGCGGTCGGAGCGCAGAGCACCCAGACGGTGCGCGGCGCGGGCTCCTCAATGCTCTTCAGCAGCGCATCGGCGCCCCGCTCGGTCACTCGATCGGCGTCCTCCACGACGATCACCTGCCAGCGCCCCACGGTCGGGCTCATCGCGGCGCGGCGAACGAGCTCGCGGACCTCCTCCACGCCGATCGACAACATCTCGGTGCGCACCAGGGTCACGTCGGGATGGGCTCCCGACAGCGCGGTGCGGCAGTCATGGCAGCTGCCGCAGCCGCCGCGCCGGCACTGCAGGGCGGCGGCAAACGATCGGGCGGCATTCGAGCGGCCGGAGCCCGGCGGTCCGACGATGAGCCACGCGTGACTCATCGCGTGCGCCGCCCCGTCGACAGCTCGTCGAAGAATCTCGACGGCGTTCTGCTGACCGACCAGCTCGCCCCAGACCCCGGACATTGCCTCCGGCCCGCCCGCCATCCTCACCTGCCCAGCGTGCCAGCCGACTCTGACAGCATGGCCCGCACCCGATCGACGACCCGGCCGGCGATCACCTCACGCGGCAGCCGCGCGTCCAACACCAGGTACTCGTCGGGACGCCGAGCGGCGAGCGCCAGGAAGTGCTCCCGCGCCCGGTCGTGGAAGGTATCGCCGGCCGCTTCCAATCGGTCCTTCTCGGCCTTCACATGCACCGCGTGGTGCGGCGACACGTCGAGCACGACGGTCAGGTCGGGTCGGAGGTCTTCGGTCGCCCAGCGGGCGAGCCGCTCGACCTCGTCCTCCGCGAGCACCCGACCGGCGCCTTGGTAGGCAAGCATCGAGTCGACATAGCGATCGCAGACCACCACCGCGCCGCGCGCCAACGCGGGCTGCACGACGGCGAAGACGTGCTGCGCCTTGTCGGCGGCATACAGCAACGCCTCGGCCCGCGGAGAGAGGTCACCCGTGGCCGGATCGAGCACAATCCGCCGGATCACTCCGCCGACTGCGGTGTCGCCGGGCTCGAACGTGCGGACCACCTCGTGCCCGCGGGGGCTCAACCACGCCTCCAAGAGATCGGCCTGAGTGGTCTTGCCGACGCCGTCGCCACCTTCGAAGACCACGAAGAGCCCGGCGGTCACGCGGGCAACCGTTTTCTCGCACGAACCCACCCGGCGAGGAACTCTCGCCGGTGCTTGCGCGAACGCCGAGACTCCCGCTCGAACTCACGGCCGGCAGCGAACGCCTTCTCAGGCGTCAACTCGCCGGCCTGCAGCAGGGCATCCGCCTCCACCGCGAAGTCGCCCAGCACCCGGTCGAGCACGGCGTGCAGCGGTGTGAGCGCCTCGGATACGCGAGCCGCATCATCCGGGAGCAGCAGGTTGACCACGGCGGCGACCCCGGCCAACCGAGCCATCTCCTGCTGGACCTCGAGCCACACCTCCACCGGACTGTCCTCGCTGACCCGATCTGCCGCCCGCCGCAGCCGGAACGCCGTGGCCGCCAGCAGTGACCGAAGGCCGTCGCCAGCGGTGCGTGGCTGGGCGTCCAACAGCTTCGGCGAGCGTGCCGCACCGACCAGCCGCTCCAGCACCGTCAAGTAGCGCTCGCTGCGCAGCCGGGCCGACTGTCGCTCCAACGAGGTTTCGGGATCCCCACGGAGATCCACGGTCACCCAGCCGAGTTCGTCGTACAGGTCCTCCACCCAGTCGGGGTCGAGCAGCGCTGACATGCCGGTCAACTCGATCTGCAGCAGCGACGCCTCCTCGACCAGCTGCGCGATCGCACTGACGTCCCCGCCCCGAACCCGAAGGTCGGCTTCGATGATGTGGCGCAGCCGTCGCGCCACCACCTGGCCGACGAAACGGCGGAGCGAGACGTCGGGGTCGAGCTGCACCGGCAGGGGAATGTCGGTGGGCCCAGTCGCCGGGGCACCAAGCCGAGTGACCAGTCGCGGCAGCCGCGTGACGTGGGTCCCACCTGCCTGCACCAATGCGCGGTCCAAGTACCCCGCCTGCTCCTCGGTGAGCCCCGGACCGACGGGAGTCAGCAGGACATCGCGATAGCGGGCGGTGATCAGGCCGCCCCGCCGAACGGTGACGCGATCATCCCGCAGCAGGGCGCGGGTGGTGCCCGTCTCGTCCTTGAGCGCGAACTCCCTCCGATCACAGTTCAGCGCAGCCACTGGACCGAGGGTCGCACGACGGCGGAAGGGCCGAATCATGTCCGCGAGCTCTTCGGGCAGGTCGGCATGCCCCATCAGCTCAGTTCGGTCCTTCGGCAGCAACGGCTGCCAGTCCGGGGCAGTCAGGAACCATTCGCCGCGTCCGTCCAGCACGCGGTGCGCCAGCAGTACCCCCGAACGGATCAACCGGTGGTCGGGTGCGTCCAGCAGCGTTACGTCGATTTCGTACGCGGCGTTGTGGCCCACACGAGCGACGAGCGAGTGCAAGCCCAGCGAGGGATTGATCAGCCGCGGTGCCGGCGCACCGTACGGGAGGTCGTAGAAGCGCTGACCAGGCCGGTCAGGCGCCGCGGGTGCCGGTGCCGTCGAGGGCGCGGCTACCTTGCGTTCGGTGGCGGCGCCGCTGGAAGGCTGGTGGTGCTTCCGGGCCTTGTGGTGGTGCTTTCCCTTACCCATCCCGGCTCACCGCCCCGCGTTCCGGGTCACGCGTCGCACCGCGCAGCCCTCAGCGAGCCCGCGCTGCAGCGCTCGAACTTCCCGCCTTGCGTGCAGGCGCCTTCTTCGCCGTCGCAGCCGAGCCCGACGCCGTGGACGCCTTGGCAGCGCCGGCGGCGGTCCGCTTCGCCGGGGCTTTCGCCGCCGTCTTGGTGGCGCGAGCGGTGCGGGCGGGACGCTTTGCCGCCGGTCCCTTGGCTCGCTTCTCCGCCAGCAGCTCGGCTGCCCGCTCGGCGGTGAGCGTGTCGATCTCGTCTCCTCGCCGCAGAGTGGCGTTCACCTCGCCGTCGGTCACGTAGGGACCGAACCGCCCGTCTTTGACCACCATCGGGCGGCCCGAGACCGGGTCGGCACCGAGTTCCTTCAGTGGCGGCTTGGCGGCGGCCCGTCCCCGCGCCTTCGGCTGCGCGTAGATGGCGAGCGCTTCTTCCAGCGTGACCGCGAAGATCTGGTCCTCGTTCTCCAGCGATCGCGAATCAGTACCGCGCTTGAGATACGGCCCGTACCGACCGTTCTGCGCAGTGATCTCCTGGCCGTCGGCATCGGTGCCGACCACCCGAGGCAGGCTGAGCAGTTCCAGCGCCTGCTCCAGCGAGACCGTTTCAACGCTCATCGAGGCGAACAGCGAACTGGTCCGTGGCTTGGCACTCTTCGGCGCATCCTCGGGCAGCAACTCGGTGACGTAGGGCCCGAAACGGCCGTTCCGCGCCACCACGACGTGACCCGTCCCCGGATCGGCGCCAAGTTCCCGCTCCTCGCCCATCGGCTTGGCCAGCAACTCACGCGCCAGCTCGACACTCAGCTCGTCCGGCGGCAGATCTTCGGCGACGTTCGCCCGCCGGCCTTGGTCGTCCTCGACGTAGCTGCCGTAGCGGCCGACTCGTACCGCGATGTTCTCCGGGTTCGACTCGATGTCCCCGATCGCGAAGGTGGACAGTTTCCGGGCATCGATCTCGCCGAGTTCGGAGACCAGCCGCTGCAGCCCTTCGTGTTGCGAGTGGCCCTCCGGATCACCGAAGTAGAACTCCGTCAGCACCTGCAGCCGCTCAGCCTGACCATCGGCGATCTGGTCGAGGATCTCTTCCATCTCCGCGGTAAATGCGTAGTCGACGAGCCGCGGGAAGTGCTCCTCGAGGAGCCGGGTAACGGCGAAGGCGAGCCAGGTCGGCACCAGCGCCGACCCCTTCTTGAAGACGTAGTCCCGGGCCGTGATGGTGCGAAGAATCGAGGCGTAGGTCGACGGCCGCCCGATCTCCAGTTCCTCCAGCTTGGCGACCAGCGACGGCTCGGTGTAGCGCGCCGGCGGCCGGGTCTCGTGACCGGCGGCGGTCACCGATTCCGGTCGCAGCGTCTGGCCGGTGTGCAGTTCGGGCAGTCGGGTCTGGCTGTCGTCCGACTGCGTGTCGGCATCGTCGACCGACTCGACATAGGCCTTGAGGAAGCCGTAGAAGGTGATGGTCCGCCCGGACGCGACCAGAGTGCAGACCTCTCCGTCGGCCGGCTCGGCCTCGATCCGCACCGTGATCGACTGCCCTTCGGCATCCTTCATCTGCGAGGCGATGGTGCGCATCCAGATCAGCTCGTAGAGCCGGAACTGATCTCCGGTCAGGCGGGTCTGAGCCGGGGTGCGGAAGGTTTCGCCGGCGGGCCGGATCGCCTCGTGCGCCTCTTGGGCGTTCTTCACCTTCGAGCTGTAGATCCGCGGGCGCTCCGGCAGGTAGGCCTGCCCGAACAGCTGGGCGACCTGGCTACGGGCGGCCCGAATCGCCGTCTCCGACAGCGTCACCGAGTCGGTTCGCATGTAGGTGATGAAGCCGGCCTCGTACAGATCCTGGGCCACCGACATCGTCCGCTGCGCGGTGAAACCGAGCTTGCGGCCCGCTTCCTGCTGCAGCGTCGTGGTGCGGAACGGCGCATAGGGCTTGCGCGTGTACGGCTTCGACTCGACCCCGCGAACGGCGAATCCAGCCGTCCGCAGCGAGCTGGCCAGGGACGTCGCCTCGGTTTCGTCGAGGTGCACCACCTGGTCGCGGGCACTGAGCTGGCCCCCGCTGTCGAAGTCACGGCCGGTGGCGACACGCCGCTCACCGACCTTCGTCAGTCGCGCGGGGAACTTCGGCGGGTCGGCGTCGGCCCCGGCGTCGAGGACCGCATCGATCCCCCAGTAACCGGCGGCGCGGAAGGCAATCCGCTCCCGCTCGCGGTCCACCACCAGACGCGTGGCCACCGACTGCACCCGGCCCGCCGAGAGCCGCGGCATGACCTTCTTCCATAGCACCGGCGAGACCTCGTAGCCGTAGAGCCGGTCAAGGATCCGCCGGGTCTCCTGGGCGTCGACGAGATCCTCGTCGAGGTCGCGCGGATTGGCGACCGCCTCGGCGATGGCCGTCGGGGTGATCTCGTGAAACACCATCCGCTTGGCCGGCACCTTCGGCTTCAGCTCCTGCAGCAGGTGCCAGGCGATCGCCTCGCCCTCCCGGTCGCCGTCGGTAGCGAGCAGCAACTCGTCGGCCTCGACCAGCGCATCCTTCAGCGAGCGCAGCGTGGCGCGCTTGTCGGGATTCACCACGTACAGCGGCTCGAACCCGTTGTCCACGTTCACCCCGGTGCGAGCCCACTTCTCGCCCTTGTAGCGCGCCGGAACCTCGGCGGCGCCGGTAGGCAGGTCGCGCACGTGGCCGCGACTCGACTCGACGACGTAGCCGTCGCCGAGGAAACTCGCGATCTTGGTGGCCTTGGTCGGCGACTCGACGATCACGAGCCGGCGCCCAGCTGCCTTCGCTGCCACTGGATGGTCCTACTTTCGGGTGGTGTTTTGGCACGTCCCGCGCGCCAGCGCGCTAACTCTACGGGCAGCACCTGACAACCGCGAGAGACCGGAGCGATTCGGACCTCAGCCGATCTCAGCCTCCGCCACGTCGAGATAGCCCTCACTGTGCAGTGTGTCGAGGCGTTCAAGGACGGCCGCCGCGAGCGCGTCTGCCGGCGTCCCCAGCAGGTCGGCGACGGCAGCCACGATCTGGCCTAGGGTCAGTTCCCCGTCAGCTGCGCCCAGCACCGCAGCGGTCGCGGTGTCCAGCCGCGCCGCCCGGCGGAAGCCGCGCTGCTGCCGATAGACGAGGTACTCCGGGTCGGCAGCTCCGGGCCGACCCGATGACTCCGCCACCACGTCGGGGCGCAGCACCCAGCGAGCCGCCAGCCGCTGCGCGGTCGTCAACTGAGCTCCGGCACCGAGCGCCCGCAGGGTCTGCCCGACGGCCGGCCCGATCGGCTGTTCGATCGGGTACGGCCACTCCTCGATGCGGACCAGCGGGCGATCCCGGTCGAGCCGCCGCAGAGTGAGCCAGCCGAGTCCGACCGCCTCGATGTCCAGTGCGGCGAAGTAGTCGAGCCAGGCTTCGTAGCGGTCGGGGTAGTCCACCGAGCCGCTGAGTCCGGCGTCGGCCAGCCACAACTCGACGTACTCGTTGACGTCGAGCACCTCACGCTGGACGACATGAGCGTCACAGCCGGTGCCGTCGAGCCACTCCGCGATCCGCTCCTGCCACGGCTGACCGGCTCGATGCGCCCAGTTTCCGAGCACCTGGAGCACGCCACCCTCAGCGAGGTGGGCGGCGCCGGCGCGTATGACTGACCGCACCAGGGCGTCGCCGACGGCGTCGCCCTCGCGATACGCCAGCCGCTGACCGCCGGGCGGGGACATCACGTACGGCGGGTTGGAGGTGATCAGATCGAAGCGCTCCCCCGCTACCGGGTCGTACAGGCTGCCCTGGCGGCAATCCACCGAGACCTGGTTCAGCGCGAAGGTCAGCTTCGCCATCGCGCACGCACGGCGATTGAGATCGGTTGCGACGACCTCGCCGGCGTGGCGAGCCAGATGCAGACTCTGGACGCCGCAGCCCGTACCCAGATCCAGCGCCCGGCCGACCGGATCGCGGAGGGTGAGCTGCGCCAACGAACTGGACGCCGATGAGACCCCGAGGACGAAGTCGGCGCGCATCGGCGCGACCTGCGTGTCGAGGTTCGGCGACAGGTCGGACGCAATCCAGCCGCTCGCACCGTCGTCGCTCGCGTATGGACGGATGTCGACCACAGCGCGCACGTCCTCGCCGTCCCGTTCGAGCAGGCCCGCGTCGATCATCGGCCCGATCAGGCCGGGCAGGGCACCCTCCAGATCGGAACCGCGGACCCTTCCTTGCAGCGGCCACAGCAGGGTGAGCAGCGCGAGCGGGTCGCGACATCCGCGCAACGCGCGCCGCGCCGGAATGGTCGCATTCCGCCCGAGCGCTCGATGCGCGTCTGCGCCGATCAGGTCGACCACGGCGTCGACGGTGTATCCGTGGCCGACGAACTGGGCGACCAGGCCCTGGACCAGATCGGCGTCCGGGAGGCGACTCTCGATCGGCGGGGTCACCATCTGTGTGTGTTCCGAGCCGACGGATCAGAGTGGCGTGCCGCGAGGCGGGTCCGGCGCATGTCCGCAGCGTACGATCCGCTGCATGGGGGGATCGTGGCTGGACAAGGGGCGGAAGGACCTGGCCGATTCGGTCCGAGCCCGGATCGCCGGCCCCGACTTCCAGGCAGCCCACACGCGCATCTGGGACACCCCCGGGCCGCGTTGGTTCACTCCGGACGACCCGATCTGGCGGGTGTACGACGACACCGCCACGTTCGTGGGCGCGATTCGCGCACTGCTGCTGCAGTCGCTGCACCCGACGGCGATGATCGCGGTCTCCCGACACTCAGGGTTCCGTGGCGATACCTGGGGTCGGCTGCAGCGCACCTCGCACTTCCTCGCGACCACCACGTTCGGCACGATCGAGGCAGCTGAACGAAGCGTGGCGCAGGTCCGTTCCATGCACACCCGAGTGAGCGGAGTGACCGCCGACGGCGCGAGCTACCGCGCCGATGACCCAGACCTGCTGGCGTGGGTCCACCTCGCCCAGGTGGACAGCTTTCTGGCCAGTCACCAGGCGTTCGGCCGCGCCCCACTGACCGCCGCCGAGGCGGACCGCTACGTGGCTCAGACGTCGGTGGTCGCGCGCAAGCTCGGCGTCGTGCATCCACCGCAGACGGCGGCCGAGATGCGCGCGGGGCTCGCCGCGTACCGGGATTGCCTGCGTTTCACCGATGAGGCAAGAGAAGCCGCGGACCTGCTGCTTCGGGACCCGCCACTGCCGGGGCTGAGCCGCGTCGGTTACGGGATGCTCGCAGCCGGCGCAGTCTCCACCCTCCCGGCGTGGGCTCGCGCGACCTTGCGGCTCCCGACGCTTCCACTCGCGGACCGGTTCGTCGCCCGCCCTGCGGCGCGAACCGCGCTCGGCACGATTCGGTGGGCGCTGGCGGCACCGGACGCGGCCTGACCGGCGATCGGCTTCGTCAGCTGGCCGGGGTGACGACCCCAGGCGGTGCGGAGATCGGTCTCGCCGTGGGCTGGTAGAGGGGTTGCACACCGGCCCGCCGCGCCTGCCAGAGGACCAGCGCGAGTGCCGCTCCGTGGCCAACGAGCGCAGCCACAAGGACGGCCGGCGTGCCCTTGGACTGTTCGCTGACGAATGCCTCCTGCCACCCTCCGAACAGCAGCACGACACCGAAGGTCAAGATGTTGTTCACCGCGTGCAGCACGATCGCTGCCTCCAGTCCGCCCGTCCGCCAGGTGGCGATTCCTGCGGCGGCAGCGAAGCACACGAGACTGCCCACGACCCATGGATCGAAGCTTCCGTGCGCTAGCGCGAACGCGGCCGAGGAGACCGTCACCGAGACCACCACGCCGACGATGGGGCGGGCGAAGAAGGACCCGACGTTCTGCATGATCCAGCCGCGGAAGAAGTACTCCTCCCCGGCGGCCTGGAGCGGAGTCAACACGAGCACGATGACCAGCAGCGCTGGCCACGACTCGGGTCTCGGCGATCCGCCACGCTCGACCAGCACGCCGACGCCGATGTAGATCGCCCACAGCGGAAGCAGAGTGAGCACGCAGCGAAGCAGCCATTTCCAGCGGATCCGGCCCGCAACGGACGAGACATAGCCAGGTCTGACGCCATGCGCGATCCAGATGGAAAGAACCGCTGCCGGGATCAGCCCGATCAGGGTCGCGTTGAGATAGATGAACCCCGCCGGTCCCATCGTCGCCACGTCGAGTTGCCGTGAGATGAAGTCCTCGATGTCGTCCGGATGCCAGATCACGGCGGCCACCACGAACGGGACCACCGCAAGTGCGGCGAACAGGAACACGCCCGGCAGCGCCAGCGCAAGGGCGATCAGCGGCCGCCACCAGCGGCGCCGCGGCCCACGGAGGAGTTGGTGGTAGGGCGCGGGCGTGGTCGGCAGCGATGAGGGACGTGGCGGTCGGGTGACCACGGGCATCGGGTATCCCGATATCGCGGGGGGCTGCGGACCGTACCCGCCACTGTCCCAGGGACCCGGACCTGCCGGCTGGGCAGGGCCCCGCGAAGGCTCACCGGCGGCTAGAGATGGCGGAACTGCCGGATCGCTGCCCGCGAAGACCCACGGCGGAACGCTCGGCGCCGGATGAGGCCCCACCGGGGCCGGCCCGAGCTGCTGATCCGGCGCCAGCTGCTGATCCGGTACGGGCGGCCCTGGCCACAACCACGGCACCGGACCCCGAGGCTGACTTCCGGACGGGGGTCGGTCTAGTGGCCGACCGGATGGAACCGGGCCGTCAGCCGATGGCCAAACCTGATCTTCGTTCATCCCGTCCATTGTGGGTTGGCCGCGTCCGATTTGGGTGGCGAAAGCCATGAACCGCCCGCGTCCGACCCCGCTGCTACGGGGTCGGCTCCGCCTGCCGCTGCGTCGTGCTGGCCTGCGCCTCCGACTGCGGCCCGTCGGCGATCGCGACCTGGCGCCGCGTGCTGATGGCGACGGCCACCACGATGACAGCGAGAGCGACGCCTGCGATCGCAAACCGGATGGGGTTCTCCGAGTTGGTCAGCGGGGACATCGCCACCACTGCCGGCGCGATCAACAGCGCCACCAGGTTCATTACTTTGATCAGCGGGTTGATGGCCGGTCCTGCGGTGTCCTTGAACGGGTCGCCGACGGTATCCCCGATCACGGTCGCTGCGTGGGCATCGGAACCCTTGCCGCCGTGATGGCCGTCCTCGACGAGCTTCTTGGCGTTGTCCCACGCCCCACCCGAGTTCGCGAGGAATACCGCCATCAACGTGCCAGCGGCGATCGCGCCAGCCAGGTAGCCGGCGAGCGAGGCCGCTCCGAGGCCGAAGCCGACAGCGATCGGCGCCATCAGCGCCAGCAGCCCTGGCGTCGCCAACTCTCGGAGCGAGTCGCGAGTGCAGATGTCCACGACCTTGCCGTACTCGGGCTTGCCGGTGCCGTCCATGATTCCGCGGATCTCGCGGAACTGACGACGTACCTCGAAGACCACCGCACCAGCAGCGCGACCGACGGCATTGATCGCCAGGCCCGAGAACAGGAACACCACGGCGGCACCGATGATCAGTCCGACCAGGGTCTGCGGGGCGTAGACCACCGCCTGGTCCACGAAGAGTTCGTATGCCTCCGCCCCGACGCCACGGATCGAGTCGGTGTAGGAGCCGAAGAGGGCAGTCGCGGCGAGCACGGCGGTCGCGATCGCGATGCCCTTGGTGATGGCTTTGGTGGTGTTGCCGACCGCGTCCAACTCGGTGAGGATCTGAGCACCCTCTCCGTGTACGTCGCCCGACATCTCGGCAATTCCCTGCGCATTGTCGGAAACCGGCCCAAAGGTATCCATGGCCACGATCACACCGACCGTGGTCAGCAGACCACAACCGGCAAGCGCGATCGCGAACAGCGCAACGACGCCCGATCCACCGATCAAGAAGGCGCCGAAGACCGCCGCCGCAATGACGAGCGCGGTGTAGACGGCCGACTCCAGACCCACGGAGATGCCGGACAGCACGACGGTGGCCGCACCGGTCAACGAGGTCTTGCCGACCTCACGAACCGGTCGGTCCTCGGTTCCGGTGTAGTAGCCGGTGAGGCTCAGAATCACGACGGCGAGGACGATGCCGATCACGACCGCCAGGATGGCGACGATCCGAGGATCGTCGATCGGGCCGGGCTGGACACCAGGCACCCCGAGGGCGGCGAACGAGGACGGCAGGAACGCGAAGGCGGCAGCGGCACACAGCACCGCCGAGATGGCGGCCGAGAGGTAGAAGGCGCGGTTGATCGTCCGCAGACCGTTCTCTCCCGAGCGCGGCCGGGTCAGATAGATGCCGACGATGGCGGTGAGCACGCCGATGGCGGGCACGACCAGCGGGAAGACCAGTCCGGATTCACCGAAGGCCGCGCGGCCCAGGATCAGCGAGGCGACCAGAGTGACGGCGTACGACTCGAACAGATCGGCAGCCATGCCCGCGCAGTCGCCCACGTTGTCACCGACGTTGTCGGCGATCGTCGCGGCGTTGCGGGGGTCGTCTTCAGGGATGTTCTGCTCGACCTTGCCGACCAGGTCGGCGCCGACGTCCGCGGCCTTGGTGAAGATGCCACCGCCGACCCGCATGAACATGGCGAGCATCGCCGCACCGAAGCCGAAGCCCTCGAGAATCGTCGGCGCATCGCCGCGGAAGACGAAGACGACGATGGCCGCGCCCAGCAGCCCGAGGCCGACGGTCGCCATGCCGACGTGTGCGCCGGTGCGAAAGGCGATCCGCATCGCCGGATTACGGCCATCGCTGCGAGCAGCTGCCGCGACCCGGACGTTCGACCTCACCGCGAGCCACATGCCGAGGTAGCCGATCAGGCCCGAGAACGTCGCACCAGCGAGGAAGGCCACCGAACGAGCAATCCGAAGGACTGTGCCACTGAAGGTGTCGCTGTCGTGCACCGGGAGGAAGAGCAGCAGGAAGAACGCTGCGATCGCAAAGACGCCCAAGGTACGAAATTGGCGGGCGAGATAGGCCGCCGCACCCTCTTGCACCGCGCGGGCAATCTGCTGCATGTTCGTCGTGCCCTCACTCGCTGTGAGGACCTCCCGACGGAAGATGAAGGACATCCCGAGGGCGACGATGGCCACTCCGCCCACCACCGCAACCACTGTCAGACTGGTCCCAGACAGTGAAACTGCGACTTCCATAGGAACTGGAAGTGTGGACATGCGTCGTCCTCCTGAAACGTTCTGCGGCGGCGTGCTGGGGCGGAGCCCGCGCGAAGTCTAACGTCAGGGGCGCGGGCCCCAGACACGCCGCCCCGGCGGCAGCCGGGGTGAGCTACCTGGTCGAAAGGCGTTTCTCTCGCGCGTGGAGGCGTCCGCGCCGGACGCAGCCGCAGCCATGCCCCGCCTCGGAGTTCGACCACCGTGCGCTGACCGCCAGTTCGCGCACCTCCTGCGATTTCTGAACGTTCATCGAATTTCCTACGTCGCCCAAATGCTGGGCACCGCTCGGGCCCGGCACCTACGCGACGGGTCCGGCGAACGCCCGTGCCTGCACCGACCGCGGCAATCCGGGGGCCCGCGTCGGGACCAGGACGCGCGCTTCCACGGTGACGACGTAGCCGAGCACATCGCCGACGGCGTCGCATCGGCTCACCTCTGCACCGTTTGCCCGGGCCGTCGCGGCGGCGGCGCCGCACGCATCGTCCCCCTTGCCATACGCGACCGCGCCGCTCAACGCCGCGAGGTCAGCAGCCGCGCGGACCCGGTGGTAGGCGAGCGCATACACGGCGATGGTCATCGCGACGAGCCCGATCGCCACCACGACACCGAGAACACCCGCCATCAAGACAGTTGCGCTGCCAGACTCGTCACTGCACGCGACGGACAGCAGCCGGCGAGTCCGCCTCATCGCACGCCAGGCTCAGAACGCACCGCGGCGGTGGCGCGGAGGGACACCGCGGGTAGCCAGCGCCCACCCGGGTGCGGACGAGCAGTGACCACGACGGTCACAACGCCGCCGCGGCGCCCAGAGACAACGGTGGCACCCTGGGGGGCGGCCGCAATCGCCACCCGGGCCGCAGCCTCATCGCCCCGGGCCAGCTGACGCGCCACCGCGCTCGCGGCATCGACACAGCGGAGCTGCCAGACCAGCACCGCGAGACCCCAGCAGATCGTGGCGAGCACCGCTACGGCGCCGAGGATGGCAACGGCCAGCTCGGCCGTCACCATCCCCCGCTGCTGATCAGCCGGGCCGCGAGGCCGAACTACCACTTGAGCTTGCCGAAGGCGCCAGAGAACTGGTGGATGGCCTGCAGGATGAACTGCAGCAGCGCGTCCTGCACCGGTCCCTTGGTCACCACGGCGAGCAGCACCCCGGCAACGGCAACGGCGGCGATGATGCCGACCGCCCACTCCGCGCTCACCATCCCTCGCTCGTCACGGCGCGAGATCCGCGCCGGGCGTACCAACTCCACCTCACACGCCGTCACCGGCGCGACACTCTCCACGCTGCCGGTCGCCGGCAGGGCCACAACGTCGTCAGTCATCGTTTTCTCCTCGATCTGCCAATCGCGCCTTCACGCGACACCCGATCCGGGTGCACCAGGAGTGTGGGGATGCGGGGCCTGACCTGAGCGTTTCGCGACGGGTTGTGGATCGAGCCGGATGCGCCCTGCGCTGTGGACAGTCGTGAGAGGCGAGACAGGCCCCGTTTCCGCCGGCCTCGGGACGGTCGAAGCCACGGGCGTGCAGGGTCTGCGATCCCGCGCTGGTCGTCAGACTCCGAACGCCTGCGCGAGCGCGGACGCGACCGTCGGGAGGACGCCGAGAAGGATGAAGGCCGGAATGAAGCACGTCATCATGGGAAGCACACTGCGGACGCCGACGGCCCGAGCGCGGACCATCGCCGCCTCGCGTTGCCGGTCGCGAGCGCCGGCAGCATGGGAGCGCAAGGTCTCGGCGAGACGCGTGCCGGACTCCAGACATCGCGCCAGGTCGGCGGCCGCCGGGGCGAGCTGCGGGTGGTCCATCAAGCTGCGCCAGGCATCGGCGTCGGACGCACCCAGTTCAGTCAGGGCGACCACGCGGTTGAGGTCGGCAGACAACGGCGAGTCGAAGGCCGCCGCAACCGTCCGGCACGCCGCTCGACTCGGGAGGCCCGCGGCGAGGCACGCAGCCAGCAGGTCGAGCATCAGCGGCGTGTCGCGCACGGCCCTGAGGTCAGCGCGGGGAGCACGGGGTCGCAGTCGCCAGCCGGCCCTGCCCACCGACCCGTGGGCGGCGACGTCAGGAGGAGTCCGATCGAGGCGTCGGAGCGATCTCCGGGGCGGAAACGCCAGCAGCATCGCGATCGCCGCTGCGACGCTGCTGCCGACCCACCACACGGTCGTCGGCAGGTCAGCCACGGCGTCCCCCGCTGGACGACGCTGCGGTCCTGGCGAGCGCTTCCAGCCAGGCAACCCCGGCCGCCGCCAGTCCAATGCCCGTGACCAGGCACGCCCAGCCCATCGGGCCAGCGGTGAGCCATCCGATCGGATCTCCGCCGAGCAGGTAGCCCAGGCCCACGCCGCAGAGCGGCAGCACCGCCATCACCTTGCCGGTGGCTTTGGGCGCCGCGAGTTCCCCGGCCACCAGCCCATCAGTCGCCTTGTCGGTCGCGAGGGACAGGGCAACGTCGTCCAGTGCGACCGTCAACGAGGCGCCCGTCACCGACGCCACCTCCCACGCGCGCGCAAGGGCGAGAAGACCGCCGTAGCCCGGCCGTGCTGACTGCACACGCCAGACCTCGGGTACCTCGCCGCCGAGCGCCCGGACTCGCGCAGCGGGCCGGAGCACCCCGCAGTCGTCCGCGGCGACGGCGAGCGCTCGCGCCGGGACGCTGCCGGCACGCAGCTGGGAGGCGAGGAGGCGGCAGGCGGTGGCGACCTCGTCTCTGGCGATCCGAGCGGCGCGTCCGCGCCGATATGCACGCACGGAGCGAGCCCCGGCGTACGCGGCCAGAGTCACCGACGCCGCGACCACACCGGCCCGGGCGCCGGCAAGGGCGGCCAGGCTGGCAGCACCACTCGCCCCGACGCCCGCGAGCACCAGCGGTAGCCGCTCCACCACAGCCGCCCGGACCCGGCGCTGCGCCGCTGCCTCGAACAGGTTGGCGCCGTCCCGGTTTCCCTCGGCGTGGATCGGGGCGGCCGGACCGGACGCGGTGCGCCGCTGCACCCCAGGCGGGATCAACCACCAGACGGCGAGGGCGGCACAGATGGCGCAGACCACCATCACGGCGCGGTCCCCATCAAGGCATCAAGCAGACCCGCCCCCGCCCCCAGCTCTGTTCGTCCGTCGACGAAGCGCACTGCCGGGATCGTCCCGACCAGGCCGCTCGCCTCGTCCCGACGCAGCACCGACACCTCGGCGACCTCGCGTCGGCCGTTCTGCTTCCTGGCCACGTGCACGACGAGTTGCAGCGCGGCCGCCAGCTGCGCGTGCACCGCCTCCCGCCCCAGGCCACCAAGGGAGGCCAGGGCCTCGATCCGAGCCGGCACATCCGCTGCCGAGTTCGCGTGCAACGTCCCGCAGCCACCCTCGTGACCGGTGTTCATTGCCGTCAGCAGGTCACACACTTCAGCGCCGCGAACTTCACCGACCACCAGTCGGTCGGGACGCATCCGGAGCGACTGGCGCACCAGATCGGTCAGCGTGACGGCGCCGGCGAGCTCCGCATTCGCGGGCCGCGCCTCCAAGCTCACGACGTGCGGATGTGCGGGGGCAAGCTCGCGGGAGTCCTCCACGATCACGATCCGCTCTGACGGAGGGACGAGTCCGAGCAGGGCGGCCAGCAGCGTCGTCTTGCCGGAGCCGGTGCCCCCGGTCACCAGGAATGCCAGCTTGGCCGCGACAGCGCGCTCGAGGAGGCGAGCCCCGGACGCCGAGAGTGATCCATGGCTGACGAAGTCGGCCAGGCTGAACCCCCGTCGGGCCGGGACCCGAAGGGAAAGGCACGTGCCGGGACGCGCGACACTGCCGAGGACGGCATGGAAGCGCGTCCCGTCGGCGAGCCGGACATCGGCGAATGGCAACGCGTCGTCCAGCCGCCGGCCGGCCGAGGCCGCCAACCGCTGCGCAAGCCGTCGCACCTCGGCGTCATCGGCAAAGCTCACGGCGGTCATCTCCAACCCGCCGCCGCGATCGACGTAGACCTGATCGGCGCCGTTGACCAGGACATCGGTGACCGATGGCTCCCGCAGTAGGGCCTCGAGCGGGCCGGCGCCTTCGCTGTGTCGGCGCAGTGCATCGACGGTCTCCAGCAGCGACGCGTCGCTGACGGCGAGACCCTCCGCCCGCATCGCGTCGGCGACGTCGCGGGGCGTGTGTGCGTACTCGAGTGCGGCCAGCCGGCCCCGTAGCTGCTCCAGCCGTACCGACGTCATTCCGCGATCCCGACCGCGTCGAGCACCGCGCGTGCAGCACTCCCCAGTGCGGAGTGCCGGGTCAGGCCCGGCGGGTTGCCGTCCTCGCCGGCGCGCACAATCCGCTGGTCATCCGGCACGGTGGCGAGGAGCGGAATGCCGATACGCTCGGCCGCGGTCTCTGCCGGGATCGGTCGCTGCCCTCCGGTCCGCACAATGACCGCGCAGGTGCCCTGGCCACGCCATCGATCAGCGGCCGCCCGAGCTGCCGCGATGCCGCGGACACCGCCCGAGGCCACCAACACGACCAGGTCGGCCGCGTCGATGGCGACCGCGCCCAGGGGACCGCTGGACCGCCCGACGTCCACAACGCTCAACGGATAGGTCCGGGTCGCGGCGCCCAGCACCGCACGAATCGCCGCGTCACCAACCTCCGCGACGGGATCCACGCGCGCCATCGAAAGGATGTCCACGCCATCGACCGCCGGGAGGTGCCCGCGCAGTTCGCCGAGTCGGCCTCGCGCGCCGCGCAACTGCGGCCATCGCCACCCGGCGAGGCGCTCTGCGCCGAGCAGCAGATCGAGCCCACCGCCCAGGGGATCCAGGTCCAGCAGCAGGCTGCCGCGGTGCCGGCGTGCCGCCAGCAGCGCCACCGCAGCGGCCAGCGTCGAGGCGCCCACACCTCCGGAGCCCCCGATGACCGCGACGGCACGCTGGGCCGGCTCCTCTCGCCCCAAGAGCTCCGTGACTGTCGAAGTCAGCCAGCCCAAACCCGCCGGCAACTGCACCGCAACCGCACCCAGGCTCAGCGACCAGCGCGCGAGGTCGTCCGATGGAGTGGCCGCACCGAGAAGGAAGACGTCCGCGCGACGTTGCAGGCCGCGCGCGGCGACTTCCGCGGCACAGTCGGCGCCGATCAGCACGACATCGGCCGACCAGGCCGCGCGCAGTTCGGCGGAACCGGAGACCAGCCGCGGCTCCACGGCCGCCGACGCAGCGACCGCCAGGGCGGCGTTCAGCGTCGCCGGGTCGTCGGTCAGCACGACGAGTCGGCCGGCCGGCGAGGACGCTGCAGCGGGATCTGGCACGGATGGAGTCTGAACGTCCTCGGCCCAGGCTTCGCCCCTCCGGCACGCCTGTGGAGGACGGCCCCCAAAGTCGAGACTGTGGACAAGCAGTGCGCCGCAGACGCACGGGTCGACACGGCGGCTCCCGGCGCACGGGCTGCATACCCCTCACATCTGTCGGATTCAAGCCTTTTCAAGGGGCGGGGTCGCGAGGTACAAAGGGTGTCAGGAATGCAGCTTCGTCGTTATTGAGTGCGCGTCCGACCTCGTCAGGGCCCTGTTCCTGATCGAGATCGCGGGCAGTCGTTAGCCGACGAACTACGTCCTCGCACGACCACAAGCACCCACGCGGCGATCACCCATCCCAGACGGGACGTTGCGATCCAGGACTGCCTGGACCAACACCTCAGAAAGCACGCATGGTCACTTGTTCGCCGTGCAGGCCGGCGCCCGCCAGCGGCGGGCGCTGCGCCATGTCCGGGGGCTGAACACCCCCGTGGAGGGCCACCTGGGCCGATGCACGCTCGCGGCCGAGCGCTCGACGGCCGCCCTCGATCTGAGCAGCGGCAGCGACGGAATCGTCCACAACTAGAGTCATCACCATGCGAGCGCGCCCTACCCTGTACCCGGAGGCCGCCGCGGCCTGGATGGTGGGCCCGCCACGGCGCCGGGTGCTCGACCTCGGCTCCGGCAGCGGCGCGTTTGCCGAGATGGTGCACCACGGCGGCCACGAGGTGTTCTGTCTGGATCGCAAGGTCGACCAGGTGTCCAAGCTGCCCGAACGGCTCGGCACTCAACTGCACGTCGTCGGCCAGGTCGAATCGCTGCCGTTCCTGTCCTGCCACTTCGAGGTGGTGACGGCGTCGCAAACTCTGCACCGCTTCGCGCCAGGATTGGCCTTCACCGAGATCGCGCGGGTGCTCAAGCCCGGCGGGCATCTCGCCGTGGCCTACAACACCCGCGACGACACCGTTCCCTGGGTACGTCGGCTCGTCG
Source organism: Propionibacteriaceae bacterium (assembly GCA_044225235.1). Taxonomy (GTDB): domain Bacteria; phylum Actinomycetota; class Actinomycetes; order Propionibacteriales; family Propionibacteriaceae; genus Microlunatus. The sequence goes on from JBGAIX010000010.1 coordinate 23,713, forward strand.
CTCTGATGCAACGCGCGGATCCGACCTCGATGCTCGGGGATTTCGGCACCAGTTCGGTCGATGCACTCGCCGAGAGTCCCTGCTTCGGCAGCGTCGAACGACGCAACTTCAGGAACTGGGTGCCGATCACCAGGAGCGGGCTGATCAGCATGGTGCAGCGGCGGCCGGCGGTGGCTCGGATGGAATCGAGTCAGCGCGACGGGCTGCTCGCCGAGGTCGGCGCGCTCTACGACAGCTCCGGCCGGGCTCCCGACCCCTTGATGCTGCCGTTCCAGACGTCGTGTTGGCGGGCCGAAGTCGACCATTCGTCGCTCGCGATCACCGAGGACGAGGCATTCCGTATCCGGCTGTGAGCCCGGCGGACGGTAACTCGCCAGAGTGACCCCGGGACCCGACCCGGTCGTTGTAGATTTGCGCTGGCGGGAGGTCAGAGTCGATGAACGAAAGCGGCCTCGGCAGCATCGAGGACTTCGCCCAAGTGGCGCGCGACCTGCACGCGGAGCAGGACGAAACGGAGACGCTGCAAATCGCGGTCGACGCCGCGGTCAAGTTGATCCCCAACTGCGACCACGCCGGAGTGACGATCGTCACGGGTCGCGCCATCACCTTCGGCGCGTGCTCCGACGAGACCGTCCGGCGCGGTGACGAGTTGCAGTACACCCTCAACGAAGGCCCGTGTCTCGACTCGGTGCGCGAGCATCAGACCGTCGTCAGCCAAAATCTTGTGCAGGATCCGCGCTGGCCGCGCTGGTCGCGGCGGGTGCACGACGAACTCGGCGTCCGGGCGATGCTGGCACTGCTCCTCTACACCACGGATCGCTCGTACGGCGCACTGAACCTGTACGCCGACGAGGTGGGTGCCTGGGATGCGGAAGATCATGCGGTCGCCCAGGTGCTGGCGGCTCAGATCGCCGTCTCGGTGGCAACGAGCCGTGAGATCGACCAGCGCACCCTCGCGATGATCAACCGCACGGTGATCGGGCAGGCGCAAGGGATCCTGATGGAGCGGCTCGGCATCAGCGCAGATCAGGCGTTCGCCTACCTCCGCCGGGTCTCCCAGGAGACCAACCGCAAGCTGGTCACGATCTGCTCCGATCTGGTCGACACTCGGCAGTTGCCCGGCTGAGTCAGCTGCCCGGCCAGGAGCCGGTCAGTCGCTCAAAGACGCGCGCGCCGCCGCGGTCGATCGACGCCTTCACCACAGCGAAGACCAGGCCCTGGATCGCCGCCGCCAGCAACACCTGCCGGAAGCTGTACTCGGACTGCAACGCGTCCGGCGCCACGTCCTCGTCTGCGACGCGCTTCCAGATCTGCTTGACCAGCGCCCCCGCGAGGGCGCCTGAGATCAGACCTCCGGCCAACCCGATCGGCCGATAGCTGATCGTCGCCAACTTGCCCATATACCCATTCCTCTCACGCCATCGAGCGCCGGTCAAATGATCACTGCGACCGGAGATCACTGCGACCGGTCACGGGCGCAGCACCACCTTGAGGCAGCCGTCTTGCTTGGCCTGGAACAACTCGTACCCACGCGCGGCGTCGATCAGCGGCAACCGGTGGGTGGCCAGCGATTCGACACCGAGCGGGTCGGCCGGGTCGTCGACCAGCGGCCAGATCTCGCCGATCCAACGCTTGACGTGGCACTGCCCCATCCGCACGGTGATTCCCCGGTCGAACATCACCCGCATCGGCAGCGGATCGAGCTGACCACCGTAGACACCGCTCACTGAGACGGTGCCGCCCCGCCGCACGGCCGTCAGCGCGGTGACCAACGCCGCGGTGCGATCGATCGCCGCCGCGCCTGCGACCGCTTGGGCCACTGGACGTGGCAGGTGAGACACCGCGGTCATCGCGGCCTCGGCGACCGGGGTGCCGTGGGCCTCCATCCCGACCGCATCCAGAACCCCATCCGGACCACGCCCGCCGGTCATCTCTTGTAGCACCTCGACCACATCGTCGAGCTGGCTCAGGTCGACGATCTCGGCGCCGGCCGAGGCGGCGGTCGCGAGGCGCTCCGGGACCCGGTCAACGCCGATCACGCGCCGACCCCAGAGCCGAGCGATCCGGCAGGCAAGCTGCCCGACCGGACCCAGGCCCAGGACTGCGAGCGTCCCGTCGTACGGCAGGTCGGCGTAGGCCACCCCCTGCCAAGCAGTCGGCAGGATGTCCGACAAGTACAGGAACCGCTCGTCCGGAACTCCGTGCGGCAAGACGATCGGGCCGAACTCCGCGTGCGGCACGCGCAGGTACTCCGCTTGCGCGCCGGGAACCGAGCCGTACAACTCGGTGTAGCCGAAGAGCTGGGCGCCGCTGCGATGCGCGCGCACCTGGGTCGTCTCGCAATGTGCGAAGAGCTGCCGATCGCACATCCAGCAGTGACCGCAGGCGATGGTGAACGGGACCACAACCCGGTCGCCGGGTCGGATGCGATGGACGTCGGAACCCACCTCCAACACCACGCCCATCGCCTCGTGGCCGAGGACGTCGCCGGGTCGCAGGTACGGACCGAGGACGCCGTACAGGTGCAGGTCCGAACCGCAGATGGCAGTCGAGGTGACCTTGATCAGTGCGTCGCCGGGCGCCTCGATCCGCGGATCCTCGACCTCGTCGACCTGGACCTGGCCCGGGCCTTGCCACGTCACCGCGCGCACGGTTGCCCTCCGATCTGATCGCGGCCGACCGCGCCTGCGGACCCGCCGCGCCTGCACGGGCACCTCACCGCGGCACCGCCACTGCTCGCTCACCCAGCAACGCGCGCAGGGTCTCGGCATTGCGGACGGCATGCCCTTCGCCGTCGTTGTTGAAATACACGTATACCTCACGACGCTGCGCGCGCCACTCACCGATCCGCTCCGACCACCAGCCGAGGTCTGCGTCACTGTAGGACCCGGCGTAGAGGTGGTCGGGGTCGGGGCCGTGCAGTCTGACGTACACCCAGGGAGCGGTGGCGCGGAGGACACACGGCAGCCCGGCCCCGCTCATCACGACGTACGTGGCGCGACGGCGCTCCAACAGCGAGTAGACCGGCTCGGTGTGCCAGCTCGGATGCCGGAACTCCACGGCCACGGGGATCCAGCTCGGCAGCGCACAGAGGAAGTAGTCGAGGCGAGCATCGTCGCGCTGCTGATCCGGGGGCAACTGGAGCAGCAGCATTCCGCGTCGGCCGCGCAGCTCGTACCAGGAGCGCACGATCCGCTCCACCCAGTCCTCCGGGCCGTACAGTCTGCGCGCGTGGCTGAGGCCTCTCGGGGCCTTGACGCTGAGTCGGAATCCCGGCGGCAGCCGCCGCCGCCAACCGGCGAAGGTCTGCTCGCGCGGCCAGTGGTAGAAGCTGGCGTTGAGTTCCACCGTCGGAAAGCACTCGGTATAGCGACCCAGCCGACCCGCGGCCGGCAGCCCTGCCGGATACAGAACGCCCTGCCAATGGTCGTAGGACCATCCGGAGGTACCTACCCAGACGGCCGCCTCCGCCATCGGCTCAGCCCAGCCGGGTTCGCCGCGCGCGGCGGAGCAGGCCGAGCAGCACACCCACCGCGACCGCGAGCACCACGCCCGCGGCGGCGGTTTGAGGCGAGTTCCGCACCCGGCGGGACGCTGCCCGCGCGGCCGACGCCGCCTCGCCGCGCAGTTCGTCGGCCCGTCGTCGGGCGCGGCCGGGGACGTCGAGGCGATCGGACAACTCGTCGATGGCGTCCCCCAGCCGCTGGCGGGTGGCGGCGATGTCGGCCTCGATCGCTGCGGTGCTGGCGTCGCTCGGCGGCGTAGGCGCGGCCGCTGCGGGGCCGCTCGCTGGCTGATCGGGCGCGGTCTGTTCACTCATCGCCGGGCACTCTCCTTGATCGTGCTGAGGTCGGTCTTCACACTCTCCAGCGCATCGGTGGGAACCGGGGGCGCCGCGGCCTGCCATCGACTCCGGCCCAGCAGGGCCGCCACGACCGCCAGGCCGACCACCAGGATCGCCACCGCCAGCGCCGCCAGCCAGCCCGGCAGTACCGTCGACAACCCGAGCACTGCGGCGGCGACGAGGCATCCCAACCCGAGCACCGCCAGCACGGCAGCGCCGACGAATGCGGCACCGGCCACGCCGGCCCGTCGCGCCTTCCCGGCGAGTTCGGCCTGCGCGAGCTGGATCTCGCTGCGGACCAGGTGGCTCGAGTCCTCCGAGACCTGCTTGATCAGCGCCGCGATGGATCGGCTTGAGTCAGCAGCCCGACGGGACTCGGCCGGAATCGCCGCGCCTGCGGACGTCCCCGCGTTCTCTGCCTCCGCGGTTCCGGGGTCGTGCGACTCAGCTGAGGTCATGACGGCTCCTTCGTGCTGACCGGAGGCGGGCGTGCCCGCCTCCGCGCTCGACTGTGGCGGGTCGCTCGCGTCCTCCGGGACGACGTCGCTGGGCAGGGTGTCTGCCACGACCGCGCCCCTGGACCCCATCGGTTTGGCCGGCCCGGTGGTGGTGTCGACCGTGGTCTGCCGCTCGGCCTCGGCGTTCACCTCGGCGCCGAGCAGAACCGCATAGGCCGTGATCCACAGCCAGAACAGCAGCACGACGACGCTCGCGAGAGCGCCGTATGTCTTGGCGTAGCTGCCGAAATTGGCGACGTAGATCGAAAACCCGGCGGACGCGAGCAGCCAGATCACCGTGGCGAGGGCCGCGCCAACCGTGACCCAGCGGATCCGCGCGGCGGCTCGGTCCGGCGCCACCCGGTACAACACGGCGAGCGCCGCGGTGACGAGCAGGGCAACCAGCAGCCAGCGCGCGATCTCCAGCAGAACTCGGACCGCGCTGCCCGGGAACACGACATCCAGCACGACCGGAAGGACGGCGACCGCCCCGAGCATCAACAGCATGAAGGCGACCGCCCCAACTGTCAGCGCGAGCGCCAGCAGCCGCTTGCGCACGAAGCCCCGCTTCTCGGTCTCGTCATAGGCCGTGCTGATCGCCGTGGTGAGGTTCGCCACCCCGCCGGACGCGCTCCACAAGGCGAGCACCAGCGCCAAGGCGACGCCGATCCCCGCACCAGCAGGATGGCTGCTCGAGAGGCTCCGCAGCTGCTCGACCACGAGCTCACGCACCTGTCCAGGCAGCGCGCTCCCGGCGCTGTCGACGTGGTCGGCGATCGTCGACGGGTCCGCGAACAGGCCGTACAGCAAGATGGTGGCGATCATCGCGGGGAAGATCGCGAGGAACGCATAGAACGCGACCCCCGCCGCTAGCAGCGGAATCTGATCGCGCTGTGCCTCGGACCAACTGCGCCGCAGGATCTGCACCCAACCGGCGCGCGGAATTCGGCGCGGATCGTCGGCGCGACCGCCGGGGAGCATGTCGGCCGCCTGTGTGCTGGTCATCGCGTCGGCGCGCCGTCGGGCATCAGCACCTGCTGCTGCGGATCCCACTGGTCACCTCGACTGTGCTCAGCAACCGACCGGAGGTGGACCGGCAGGGCGTCCAGCGCCCGGCTGCACGCCTCTGCTGTCCGGGCGTCGCCGATCAGGCACCAGCGCCCTCCTGCACCCGCGGACGAGCTGCGCGACAAGGCCATCCGGCGTTCCGACTCCGGCGAGTAGCCGGCGAACCGGGCCCCGAGACGGCGGGCAACCGCGCGCGCAGCACGACCCGTCGCCGCGTGATCACCATCCTGCGCGCCCGGGTCGGGCGCGACCACCAATGCGTCTCGGGCGTTCCGCGCCAGCGCCGCCATCGCCCCCTCGACCGCCGACTCGAGGACCGGAACGTCGTCGTCGAGCGCACCCGAAGGCAACCCCAGTTCCCGGCGGTCGCGGACGCCGAGTTCCCGCAGCGCCCTGAGCCACCCGGCGCGCACGGCGGCGGAGGATTGCTCTCGCGTCCGGGCTCCCTGGCAGGCCGCGAGGGCGGACGCCTGCAACACCAGGCAGCGCCCGCCGCGTGCCCCCCATGCGGCAATCAGCAGCCCGCAGCCGGTGACCTCGTCGTAGGGGTGAGCGGCGACAACCACCAGCGGTGCCCGATCGGTCAACGCCAGCGAGCGGCGCAGCGAACTGACTGTCTGCGTGACCAGCCCGGCACTGCTGACGCGACGCGGGGCCCACTCCCCGGCCGCAGCTGCCGGCACGCGGAGCTGTTGTCGAGCCCCTTCCGGCACCGCGGAGTCCATGTTTACAGTGTAAGCGCGCCTGGCCGGGTGCTGCCAGCGTCCTTGACCGCCGAGACGGGCTTAGGGTTGCGCAACCCACCCGGCGACGCATCAAGGATCAGGTAGTGGCCCTCGCCCCCCCACCAACGGCGCAAGACGCCCCGACGGAGTCGCGGCGCCAGGCCGCGACCTGGCTGGTGCAACTCGGGTCCGCGCTCCGCCGCGACCGACGCGCGCTACCCGCCCTGGTGTGGATGCTCGCGCTGAGCATCAGCATCGCCGTCCAGGCCCCGACGGCTGTCCTTCACAACGACATCCGGTTCAGCTTCGGCGCGCTTCGGGCGACCAGGGCCGCGGGAATGTCGGCGCTGGACACGTTCACCCACCGGCCATTGCTCAATCGCGTGCTGATGGACGCGTGGGAGCGGGTCGGCACCGCGCTCGGGGGGGATTTCGAGCGCACGGTGCAGATCACCGGGCTGGCGGCTGCGGCGCTGGCGTGCGCCCTGCTCGGGCACGCGCTCACCTCGTACGCCTCGTCGGCGGTCGCCCTCGCCACGAGCCTGGGGGCATACGCAGCACTCGCCTGGCCATCCAACAGCTTCGCCCTGCAGCCCGAGTGGGTAGCGGCCGTCTTCGCCGTCACGGCGGTCGCCCTGGCCTTGGCCCGACCGACTTTCGCTGACGCCGGTGTCGCACGCCGAGCCGCCGCCGGACTACAAGCGGCGGCCGGACTGCTGTTGGCCGCAGCCACGCTCCAGAAGTACGTCACCGTCACGACGGCCCTGCTCGCCCTGGGCGTGATCGCCGCGATCGACGCCAGGCGGGTGCTGCGGGTTGCGCTCGTCGCCGCCGCTGCCACCGCAGGTGGGTTCGCGCTGACCTTGGCGCTCGGCAGCCATGAATGGCAGTGGTTCCTGGAGATGCCGCGCTTGAACGTCTCGACCGGGGTTCGTTGGAGCGCGCTGGGGAGGTCCCTGCTGGCATGGGCCTGGGTCAGCCCGGCGATTCTGCTGGTGCCGGCGTCGACGATCCTGCTCTATCGACTGACGCGACGACGGATCTGGGTCGTCGGGCCGGTCGCGGCGCTGGTACTGACGCTGCCCATGATCGTCCTTCAGAACACCTTCTGGACGTATCAATTCATGCCACTCAGCGTGCTGGCGACCGCTCTGCTGGGGTGCGCCGCCTTGCGCTGGTGGGAGACGACGCGCACCGTGCCGTGGGCGCTGATGCTCGCGCCCGCCTGGCTGATCGTGACAGCGGCGCTCGGGTCCACCACGTTCGAGTGGCGCTTCGCACACACGGCGCCGGTCGTCGTGGCGATGACGCTTCTGGTGGCGTCCACGTCGTTCGCTGCTGCGCGCCAAGAGGTCGTCGACACTGCTCGGCCGGGTCAGCGATGGGCGCTTGGAGCCCTTGCCGCCGGCCTGTGCCTGCTGGCGAGCTACGGCGGCTGGCCGGGCACCTGGTACGGGTACAGCTACCTGGATCTGAATCGGGTCGGCGCGGTGGACGTACGTCGAGAGCTGTCCGCCGAGGCAGCCACCGTGGGTGCCGCGCTCGGTGAATCCGAGGTGATCTACTTCGCCAACGCCGATGCTGTCTACTTCGTCGGGCTGCCGACGTCGTGTCGCTACCCCGTGGACGTCTTCGTCAACCGGAGCGCGAAGCTCCCGGAATTGGAACACCTGCGCAGCTTCCGGGAAGGGGTGGAATGCCTGCGCGACAGCAGCGTGCGGTACCTGGTGTTCCAGCGCGGATTCACCTGGTCGCGCTCTCCAGCGTCGGTCAGGCAGGCGACCGAGGACAACTTCGACTGCGCGCACCCGATCGTCAAGACAGCGCAGTTGACGGTGTGCCCACGGCGCTGATTCGCCGCCGCGTGCGGCGGGTATCTGGACGGCAACACTTTCGTGTGGAAGGAACGCCGTGCTCCGGGTACATCACGTCATGACTGCCGATCCCGTCCAGGTCTCCGCCAGCGCCACGCTGGCGGACGCCGTCCGGTTGCTCAGAGAGCATGGCCTGAGCGCGCTGCCCGTGTGCTCGGCCACCGGCGCCGTGCTGGGGGTGATCACCGATCGGATCCTCTTGATGGCATGGGCCGCCGCACCAGCCGAGGCGCCCGGCACACCCGTGTCCAGCCTGGTCGAGGTCGTACCGCACACCGTTGAGCCGGGCGATCCCGCTGCCTGGGCGCTGGAGGTGATGGCGGCCTTCGGCGTGCGCCGGCTACCGGTCACCGACGACGGGCGGCTGGTCGGGATGCTGACCCGCAGCGACCTCGCGCGCCGCATGCCGGTAGCCGATGTCGGGCGGCTCGTTCTCGATCAGGCGACTGTCTGAGGATCAGGCGGCCACCGCAGCCGACTCGGCCCCGACCAGGACGCGGACCTTGGCCAGGAGCCGGGCGAGCATCCGCGACACCTGCATCTGGCTGGTTCCCACGGCCACCGCGATCTCGGCCTGAGATCGCTGTTCCCCGTAGCGAAGCCAGAGCAGCCGCCGCTCCGACGGCTCGAGTCGATCAAGGACGTCGTCGACCATCACCCGGGCCTCGCACCGCTCCAGGTCGTCGACGGCGTCGACCGAGACGGCCACGCCAACAAGCCCGCCGAGTGCCTCCAGGGACGTCGCACGAAAGCACTGGCTGGCGCGGCGGGCCTGCTCGACCGAGGCCAGCGGAGCCCGCACCCGCTCCGCCAGGTCCCGGCTCGTGGGGATGCCGCCGAGCTGTTGGGCAAGGCTCGGCCACTCGCGCCACACCTGTGCGGCAAGCTCCTGCGTCTGCCGCGGCGGACGGATGGTCCAGCTCCGATCCCGGAAATGTCGCTTCAGCACCCCGGTGATGGTGGGCACGGCGAATGCGATGAACGACGGTTGCGCGGGATCGAACCGTTGGACGGCCTCGACCAGCCCGATCCGCGCGACCTGGAGGACGTCCTCGGGATCCTCGCCACGATGGTGAAAGCGGCGCGCCAGTACATCGGCCAGCCAAAGATGGTCGGTCACAACGGCGTCGTGGTTGGTACTCCGACAGCGAGGCACGGCGGCAGCCTGTCGGAGCAAGGAGTGAGTGCGGGAGGCGAGCGCTTCGCGCTCCGCAGGGCTCTGCGGGCGGGCGCGCCACGCGGAGGGATCGGCCATGGTCAGCGTCCTCGGTCGAACCGTTGCGGCACGCTGCTCGGCCACTACGTGAAGCAAAGCACGCCCGAACGGGCGGGACAAGCCGGACGGGCCATTCAGCTTCGGAGACCCCGCAGCATCGTTGGCAGGACACACGGTTGGCGAGCGGCGCGGGTGGGTAACAACCGTGCCAAGACGGCGTCTGGTCCCGGGACTGGAATCCGTTCAGGCCTCGCAGCTGAGCCAGCAGCCTGCGAGGCCGAACCCATCATGCCGGTCGGGGAAGCGATTCGGCGCGATGGCGCTTCGCGGGGCCCGGCATGAGCGCTGGCTCGCCGCCAGGACTAGCCTCGGTGCCGACCCGGAAGGGCCGGCCGTCCTAGGCCGGTGCGCGCGAAGACTGCGAGGAGCCGCCATGAGCGATGACGCTCTGTCCAACCTTCTGCACGAGGATCGACGGTTCCCTCCACCCTCCGATCTCGTCGCCGACGCGAACGTCGGCGCAGCCACGTACGCCGAGGCCGCCGCCGACGAGGAAGCGTTCTGGCGCAGCCAGGCGGCGCGGATCAGCTGGGCCACCGACCCGAGCGACGTGGTGGACTGGAGCAACGCCCCGTTCGCGACGTGGTTCGCCGACGGCACCCTGAACGCCGCGTACAACTGTCTCGACCGGCACGTCGAGGCCGGCCACGGGGAAAGGGTCGCGTTTCACTTCGAGGGCGAGCCGGGCGACACCCGGACGATCAGCTATGCCGAGCTCACCCGTCAGGTGAAGCAGGCAGCCAACGCACTCACCGCACTCGGGGTGCAGGCCGGGGACCGGGTCGCCATCTACCTTCCGATGATTCCGGAGGCCGTCGTCGCGATGCTGGCGTGTGCACGCATCGGCGCGCCGCACACCGTGGTGTTCGGCGGCTTCTCAGCCGACGCCCTGTCCACACGCATCCTGGATTGCGGCGTCGAAGTCGTCATCACAGCTGACGGCGGCTTCCGACGCGGGGCAGCCTCAGCACTGAAGCCTGCGGTCGATGAGGCACTGCAGCGCTGTCCCGATGTGCGCTCCGTGTTGGTCATCCGGCGGACCGGCCAGCAGACTCCGATGCAGCCGGGGCGTGACCTCTGGTGGCACGAGTTCGTCGAAGCGCAGTCGCAGGAGCACACCGCCGAGGCGTTTCCGGCCGAGCACCCGCTCTACATCATGTACACCTCCGGCAGCACCGGAAAGCCGAAGGGCATCCTGCACACCACCGGTGGCTACCTCGTCGGCACCTCGTACACGCACTGGGCGACCTTCGACCTCAAGCCCGAGACCGACGTATTCTGGACCGCCGCCGACATCGGCTGGGTGACCGGGCACTCCTACCTGGTGTACGGGCCGCTCGCCAACGGCGCCACCTCGGTGATGTACGAGGGAACTCCGGATACCCCGCACAAGGGGCGCTGGTGGGAGATCATCGCGAAGTACGGCGTCACCATCCTCTACTGCGCGCCAACCGCCATCCGCACGTTCATGAAGTGGGGATCGGACATCCCTCGCGGGTTCGACCTCTCCAGTCTGCGCATCCTGGGATCGGTCGGCGAGCCGATCAACCCGGAGGCCTATGTCTGGTACCGCCACTACATCGGCGGCGACCGGACCCCGGTCGTCGACACCTGGTGGCAGACCGAGACGGGAATGCACATGATCTCCCCGATGCCCGGGGTGACCGAGGGCAAGCCTGGCGCGGCCATGAGGGCGGTGCCAGGAGTCACCGTGGAGGTCGTCAACGACGAGGCGGAGCCGGTGCCGAACGGCTCCGGCGGCTACCTGGTGATCACCGAGCCGTGGCCGGCCATGTTGCGCACCATCTGGGGCGACGACCAGCGCTACGTCGACACCTACTGGTCACGCTTTCCGGGCATGTACTTCGCCGGCGACGGGGCGAAGAAGGACGAGGACGGCGACCTCTGGCTGCTTGGCCGTGTCGACGATGTGATGAACGTGTCGGGACATCGGCTGTCGACGACAGAGATCGAATCCGCGCTCGTCTCGCACCCCAAGGTGGCCGAGGCCGCGGTGGTCGGCGCGGCCGACGACACCACCGGGCAGGCGATCGTCGCGTTCGTCATCCTGCGTGCAGATGCCCTCAGCGGGGACACAGGTGCGGGCGACGCCGTCGCGGCCGAGTTGCGTCGGCACGTCCAGAAGGAGATCGGGGCGATCGCGAAGCCGCGCCAGATCCTGGTGGTCGAGGAGTTGCCCAAGACCCGCTCCGGCAAGATCATGCGCCGGCTGCTGCGCGATGTCGCCGAGAACCGGGAGCTGGGCGACGTCACCACGCTCACCGACTCGACCGTGATGGATCTGATCAAGGAGAACCTGGGCGGCGGCGGCACGGCTGAGGACTGATGCGGGGGCCGCCAGTCCCGAAGACCGACTGGGCTCCCTCTGCCGCCTGCCGGACCCGTTAGGTTGGACGCGGTGAGCCGGGAAGTCTGGTCGGCGCTCGTTCAGACGACTCGAAGGGCCTGATCGCCATGCCGGCATCCGACGCAAGCGTGATCTTCAAGCGCCTCACCGGTCGCGACAGATCGTTCGTCGCCGACATCTTCCGCCAGGAAACCGTCGGTGGGGCCCTGATGCTGGCCGCGATGGTGGCGGCCATGGTGTGGGCGAACCTCGATCACCCGGCCTATGACGCAGTCCGGCATCTGCTGCTCGGACCGCTCGACATCGAACACTGGGCCGAGGACGGCCTGCTCACCATCTTCTTCTTCGTCGCGGGTCTAGAGCTCAAGCGCGAACTCACGGAGGGCTCGCTCGCGAACCCCACTGATGCGCTGCTGCCCATCGTCGCCGCCATCGCGGGCATGGTGCTGCCGGCGATGGTGTACCTCGCCATCAACGTCGCGGCGCCGGGCGGCGAGCCGCAAGGCTGGGCCATCCCAATGGCCACCGACATCGCATTCGCGCTCGCCATCCTCGCCGTCGTCGCGCCCGGCTTGCCGTCCAGCCTGCGCGCCTTCCTACTGACGCTGGCGATCGTCGACGACCTCGGCGCGATCCTGGTGATCGCCCTGCTCTTCAGCTCCGACATCCACGCCGGCTGGCTGCTCGGCGGCGTCAGCGTCGCGGCCGCCTGGTGGTTGCTGCAGCGAGCCAAGTTCGGCGAGTCGTGGACCTGGGGCGCGCCGTGGCTGCGATCCAGCGTCATCTACATTCCGCTCGCGCTGGCCTGCTGGTACTGCGTCTACCGCAGCGGTGTCCATGCCACCATCGCCGGGGTGCTGCTCGGCCTGCTGACCCGCTGGAGCGCCGACGAGGAGCATCCGCCCGTGGACGCGTGGGAACACACCTGGCGGCCGATCTCGGCGGGCGTCGCGGTGCCGGTCTACGCGCTCTTCGCGGCCGGGGTCACGCTCTCAGCCGACACCCTCGGCGGCCTGATCCGCGAACCGCTGGCGATCGGCATCGTTGCCGGTCTGGTGCTGGGCAAGACCATCGGGGTGTTCGGCGGCGCCTACCTCACCGCGCGGCTGACGAAAGCCGAGCTGGGCGCCGGGCTGCGATGGCGGGAGGTCTTCGCAGTGTCCGCGCTCGCCGGTGTGGGCTTCACGGTGGCCCTGCTGATGTCGGACCTGGCCTTCGCCGACCAGCCCGAGTTGCAGGAACAGGCGAAGGTGGCCGTGCTGGCCGGCTCCGTGCTGGCGGCCATCCTTGCCGCCGTGCTACTTCGTCGGCGTACGTCGGCGCGCGCCAGGCTCGCGTCTGAGTAAGCTCACCGCTAACCACACGGGAGGTCCCATGGCTGACGAGGCGCTCGGCGACATCATCAAGAGCATCACCGACGACGTGAAGCTGCTGATCCACGACGAAGTCGAACTCGCCAAGGCCGAGTTGATGCCCGCAGCCAAACACGGCGGCATCGGCGCCGGGCTGTTCGGCGCAGCCGGCTACTTCGCGATCTGCGCCCTCTCGGTGCTCTATTTCGCCGCGGCCTTCGGACTCGTGGCCCTCGGCGTCAGCACGTGGCTGGCGTTTCTGCTGGTCGGTGTTGCGCTCCTGCTGGTCGCGGGCGTCTGCGCAGGGATCGGCTACCTGCAGGTGAAGAAGGTCAAGGCGCCCGAGCGCACCGTCGCTCAAGCCAACCAGACCGTGGCGGAACTTTCCGACGCCGCCAAGCGGGCCGTCGCCTCGGCCAAGGCCCCACAGATCGAGGGCACGGTGGTCGGCCAGCGCGCGTTGCGCTGACCTCGCCGGAGCAAGCAGAGGCGGTTGCCCGTGGCTGGTGCCACCGCCGATGAAGTCGTCGTCCCCGGCCGGTGGCGCCACCGCTACGTCGCCGCCAACGGGGCGCGGTTTCATCTCGCAGCAGGCGTCGGCCTCGACCGAAGTCGCCCGCTTGCCGTGCTGCTGCACGGGTTCGCCCAATTCTGGTACGCCTGGCGCCACGTACTCCCGGCCTTGGACGAGCGTGGGGTGGGGGTGGTGGCGATGGACATGCGCGGGTACGGAGCGAGCGACAAGCCACCGAAGGGCTACGACCCTCCGACGTGGGCCGCCGACATCGCAGGCGTGGTCAAGGCTCTCGGCTATTCACGCGCCGCACTGATCGGGCACGACCTCGGGGGCATCGCCGCGTGGACCGCCGCCGCGTACGCACCGCAAGCCGTGCGCGGCCTCGCCATTCTTGCCAGCCCGCACCCGCTGACCGTTCCGTGGCAGCGTGAGTTGCCGGGTGCCCTGCTCGACCAGCTGCCGATGGTCGCTGAGCGTCGGCTGCTGGCCGAGGCCGGTCGCTATCGGCGCGCGCTCGTCGACTGGCCGAGCGCTCCGCGGGCACTCGCCCACCGTCGGCACTGGACCCGCGCCGTCCTCAGCCCCGCCGGTGCGAGCTATCGCGCCGCGCTACGCAGCGGGGTCTTCGTTCCGGTGCTGTCGCTGCGCGGGACCGCGGACCCGTTGGTGGACCGCGGACCCATGGCCGCAGCGGGCCGGTACGTCCACGCCCGACACGACCTTGTGGAGTTGGCGGGCGTCGGGCACCTGCCGCACGAAGAGGCGCCCGCGGCCATCAGCGACGCACTCACCCGCTGGTTGGACACTCTCGACCAGGACGACTGAGCCGCGCCCGCGCGCCGTCAGTGCGGACCCATAGGCTGCGCCGGTGAGCTCGATCCCGGCCGGCACGATCACCTCGCGCGGCGTCCGCCGCACGTACTACGCGCTGACCACGGGCAACACCCTGGCGGCATCGCTGATCTGGGGCATCAACACGATCTTCCTGCTGGACGCCGGACTGTCCAATGTGGCGGCGTTCACGGCCAATGCCTGTTTCACGGCCGGGATGGTCCTCTTCGAGATCCCGACCGGCGTGATCGCCGACTCTCGCGGTCGGAGGGTGTCGTTCCTGCTCGGCACCGTCACGCTGGCGATCACCACTGTGCTCTACGTCGTGCTGTGGCAGCTCCGCGCCTCGTTCGGATGGTGGGCGGTCGTTTCGGCACTACTCGGTCTCGGCTTCACCTTCTTCTCCGGCGCGACCGAGGCCTGGCTGGTCGACGCGCTCGCGGCCACCCGCTACCCCGGGCAACTGGAGGCGGTGTTCGCCCGCGGTCAGACCCTCAGCGGAGCGATGATGCTGATCGGTTCGGCTGCCGGCGGGTACCTCGCGCAGGTCACCAACCTGGGGGTGCCGTACCTGGTCCGCGGCGTGATCCTGCTCGGCATGTTCGTTCTTGCCCTGGCGCTCATGCACGACCTGGGCTTCACTCCCCGGCGGGGCGCCGGCCCGGTGAAGGAGATGCGCAGTCTGCTGCAGGACTCCGTCCGATACGGGCTGAAGGTGCCCGCCATCCGCGCCACCATGCTCGCCGGCGCCTTCAGCGGCGGGATCGGCATCTACGTCTTCTACGCCCTCCAGCCGTACCTGCTCGAGTTGTGGGGTGACCCGACCGCGTACGGAATCGCCGGCTTGGCGGCCGCCATCGTGGCCGGCGCACAGATCCTCGGCGGCCTGATCACCCCGTGGGTGCGGGGCCGGTTCCAACGGCGCACGTCCGCCCTCATCGCGATGCAAGTCGTGGGCGTTCTCGGCATGGTGTTGATCGGGCTGATCGCCGATTTCTGGGCCGTGTTGGCCGTCTTCGTGGTGTGGTCGGTCGGCTTCTCGACGGCTCGGCCCATCCGACAGGCATACCTGAACGGCATGATCCCGTCGCGGCAGCGGGCGACGATCCTGTCGTTCGATTCGATGATCAACAGCAGTGGCGGGATCGTCGCCCAGCCCGTTCTCGGACGGGTTGCCGACGTCTGGAGCTACCAGCTGTCCTACCTGGTCTCGGGGGTCGCGGCGAGCATGGCCCTTCCGTTCCTCGCCCAGGCCCGCCGGGCAGGCGCCGCCGCGGATCGGGAGGACAGTGTGCCGCCCGCGTCAGCCGACCAGGTAGATCCGTGATTCCCACGGCAGCAGATCAAGGGAGCGGTTGGCATGGGTCGCGAGTGCGATCCGTGCACCGCCGAGGTCGGGAAGCGCACCGTCAGGGACGGTGACCTGCGCCGACGAGCAGTTGGCCACCAGCACCAGCAGTCGCGCGTCGGCGTCGGCCGACTCCGCGAGCCGACGCTGGACAATCCAGAGCTGCTCATGGTCGGGCAGCAGCAACTCGAACGCGCCGTCGACGAGAACGGGCTCCCGATGGCGCAGCGCGATCAGCCGCTGGTAGTGCGCCCAGACCGAATCCGGGTCGGCGACCTGGGCGGACGCGTTGATCGTGACGTAGTTCGGGTTGACCGGCAGCCACGGGATCGCCGAACTGAAACCGCCGTGCGAGGTGTCGTCCCACTGCATCGGCGTACGGGCGTTGTCACGACTCTGGAGGGCCAGCGAGCACAGCACAGCCTCAGCCTCCATGCCCAGGCTCAGCGCGTCCGCGTGATAGTTCACCGACTCGATGTCGCGGTACTCCTCGATGGAGGTGAAGGTGGTGTTGGTCATGCCCAGTTCCTCGCCCTGGTACACGTACGGGGTGCCACGGTGGACGTGCAGGACGCTGGCGAGGGTCTTGGCCGAGTTCACCCGGTGCTCGGGGCTGTCGTCCCCGAAGCGGGAGACCGCCCGCGGCTGATCGTGGTTGTCCCAGTACAGCGAGTTCCAACCCTCGTCGGCCAACCCGTACTGCCAGTGCGCCAGATTCTGCTTGAGCGCGCTGAGCCGCAGCGGAATGCTGTCCCATCGCTTGCCGCCGGGCTCGGTGTCGATCCGCATGTGCTCGAACGTGAAGACCATCCCCAGCCGGTGGTGACGCGCGGCGGTGACGTCGCGGGCCAGGTCCACGGTCGATCCGGGCATCTCCCCCACCGTGAGCAGGCGCCGCTCATCGAGTCCGACCTCGGCGTTCATCTCCGACAGGTACTCCAGCAGCCGGGGCCCGTTGATGAGGTACTCCTCGGCAGACGCGTACCGCTGGCCGGGAGCAAGCGCGACATCGGCGAAGTCGGGACGCTTCGAGATCATGTTGATCACGTCCATCCGGAAGCCGTCGACGCCTCGGTCGACCCACCAGCGCATCATCGCGTACACGGCCTGCCGGACCTCCGGGTTCTCCCAGTTCAGGTCCGGCTGCTTCTTGCTGAAGATGTGCAGGTAGTACTCGCCGCTGCTCGGGTCGAAGGTCCACGACGGCCCGGAAAAGCTCGACGCCCAGTTCGTCGGCTCGGCGCCGGGCGTCCCGGGCTCCACGCCCTGCCGCGGCGGACGCCACCAGTACCAATCCCGCTTCGAGGATGACGGGTCGCGTGACTCCACGAACCACGGATGCTCATCCGAGGTGTGGTTCACGACCAGATCCATCACCAGCTTGATGCCACGCGCGTGCAGCCGATCGATCAGTTCATCGAAGTCGGCGAGAGTCCCGAAGAGCGGGTCGATGTCGCGGTAGTCGCTGATGTCGTACCCGTTGTCGTCCATCGGGGAGGTGTAGACCGGCGACAGCCAGACGACATCGACACCGAGTTCGGCGAGGTAGTCGACGCGTCGGCAGATTCCGCGCAGGTCGCCGACCCCGTCGCCGTTCCCGTCGGCGAACGACCGCGGGTAGATCTGGTAGACGACAGCGGATCGCCACCACCCCTCCGGGCGGTGCGACGACGGAGCAGGGGCAGCGGACGTGGCCTCGATCACACCTCGGATCTTTGCACAGACAAACCCTGGGCTTCGAGCTTGTCGGTCAGTTCGCTGATCTCGCCCAGCAGGTTCCGACGCGCAGCGGGCGCCAGCGCACGGCCCCTGCCGGTTCGGAAGATCTCCCGCTCTGCGAGGGGGGTCAGGACATCGAGCCGGGCGAGCCAGAACGTCGTCTCCGGGACCGCGGCGTACTCCTGGCGAATCTGCTCGGTGTAGCGCCGATACTGCTCCGGTTCGGCAGCCAAAATCGCCAGATCAGCGTCGCAGAGTAGTTCGCCTTCCGGGTCCCGGGACCCCGGGACGTGTGTCGCCGTCAGTCGGACCAGCCGGGCGACCTGGGTCAGGTCTTCCTGCTCCAGCCCCGCCCGCCCCAACATCCGGATGGCCAGCCGGGCCGATGCCTCCTCGTTGCTGACCTGTCCGACGGGGATGGCGTAGACGGCGTCGTGGAACCACGCGGCGAGCCGCACCACGAACAGGTCTTGCCTGGTGGCAAGGCCATCGATCGTCTGCAACACCTGGAGCAGATGCTCGGCCGTGTGGTAGCGCCGATGCGGTTCGGCGTAGCGGCGTACGAGCTCCTGGCCGATCTCAGTCTGACCTGGGAGAACGCTGTCCCACCGGACCAGAAGCTCGCTCTCGGACGCGTCAGCGCGGCCGTCGTCAGTGGGCATCGGGGCCTCCCAGGTCGGTCCGTCCTGCGGTATCGGTTCGATCACGTAGGTAGCGCGCCGGGATCGGCACCGTGCGGCGCCGATCCCACGGTCGCTGCCACCCCCCGAGGTCCAGTACCCCGTCGAGCAGATGCGCGGTCAGCCCCCAGACGAGGTGGTCGCCGACCTGGAACGCAGGCCCCACGTAGCCGGTGACGTGCCGGACCTGCGCCCGGTTGGCCGGGTCGGTCAGCACCGCAACCGGGACGACCTCGATGGACGCCGCCTCCCTCGGGTCGACGACCGACACAGCGCTGCGCTGCCGCCACCAGGCCACGACGGTGGTGACGTCGAAGCCGCTGACCGCCACATGCGCGGGGGGTAGCATGCCGAGGATGTCGATCCCGGCGCGATCGACGCCGGTCTCCTCCACAGCCTCGCGCAGCGCCGTCTCGGCGGCGTCCGCATCGCCGGGATCGGCTGCGCCGCCCGGAAAGGCCACCTGCCCGGCATGGGTGCGCAGCCCCGCCGCACGCTCCACAAAGAGGATGTCCGGACCCGCAGAACCGTGTCCGATCAGCACCAGCACCGCTGCGGGTCGCCCGCCGACCCCGGGTCGGAGATCGATCACCTGCCGGACGCGAGCGGGCTCGGCCAGCGCGGCGCGCAGACCCGGCACCCAGTCCGGCTCCCGAACGGCGGTCACAGTCGGACGCCAAGATGCTGCGCGGTCAGCTGTCGGATCTGGTCGGCCGACGTGAACGGCCCGACGTGCCGGTATGCGATCGAGCCGTCGGCACGGACGAAGAACGTCTGAGGCGGGCCGACGACCTGGAGGGAGTCTCGAAGCACCAGATCCGGGTCGGCGATCTGCGGGTAGGCCCAGTGAGCGAACCGCGCGAACTCGATCGCCCGGTCCGGGCGTGGGTCAGCGTGATCGATGCCCAGAATCAGCAGGCCTGGATGCTCCCGTTCGGCGACCTCGGCAAGGAACGGCGCTTCGGCCCGGCACGGCGTACACCACTGCGCCCAGACGTTGATCAGCATCGGGGTCCCGCGAAGTCCGGCGAGGCGCACGGGTCGGCCGCCGCCGAGGCATGGCAGCACGGCGCCGGGGAGACCGTCCTTCCGCACCTCCACGTGCGCGTCCGATTGCGGGCAGTCAGCGATGCCCGCCGCCTTCTTGCGTTCCGACAGGTCGATGCCACTCGGGGCAGGGGCCGCGGTGGCCTCCGACGTCTGCGGGGACACGCCCGCGGGTGCGGGCGACCTGCTCACCGCCGGCGCCTCCGTGCACCCTGCGGCCAGCAGCATCAGGACGAGTCCGGCCAGCACGAGGCGGATCCGCTGGGTCATCCGCGCGGCTCCCGAATGAGCTTCGCGGCCTTGACCGGATCGGTCTCCCCTTCGCCGTAGGCCGGGCACAGCCGCGCCACCGGACAGGCCCCGCAGGCGGGGTTTCTGGCGTGGCAGCGCCGCCGCCCGTGCCAGATGACGTTGTGGCAGAGCTGGGTCCAGTCCTTCTTCGGGAACAGCGATCCGACCTCGATCTCGACCTTGTCCGGGTCGGTTTGCGAACTCCACCCGAAGCGGCGCGCCAGCCGGCCGAAGTGGGTGTCGACCGTGATTCCCGGGACCCCGAAAGCGTTACCCAGCACCACATTCGCGGTCTTGCGGCCGACCCCGGGCAGGGTCACCAGGTCGGCCATCGTCCCCGGCACCTCCCCACCGAAGCGCTCGGTGAGCGCTGCGCCGAGCTTCAGCAGGCTGTCGGTCTTGGCCCGGAAGAAACCAGTCGGGGTGATCAGCGCCTCCAACTCGGCGCGATCCGCTGCTGCGTACGCGGCTGCGTCGGGGTAGCGATGGAAGAGGGTCGGGGTGACCAGATTGACCCGCTTGTCGGTGCTCTGGGCGGACAAGATGGTCGCCACCAGCAGTTCCAACGGGGTGGTGAAGTCGAGCTCGATGTGGGCGTCCGGATAGGTCAGCGCAAGACCACGGTTGATTGCCCGCGCGCGTCGGACCAGCGCGGTACGCGAGACGTCGGGCGACCGGCGCGGGCTCGCGGCAGCGAGCCCTCTCGGCTCGGCCGACGACGCGTCCGGCTCCGGCACAGTCATGCCTTCACCCTAGCGAGGGGAGCACGGCAACCCCTGACACGCGAACGTAATCGACGGTAGCCTTGCTGGAAGCCGGGCTCGCGGACGTGGGTGACCGAGGAGGGGTGCGTGGATCCTGAAGTCTTGAAGATGGCGCCATTGTTCGACGGCCTCGATGACGAGGCAGCGAGCGCCCTCTCGTCGGCTATGGGAACCCTCAAGCTCGGAAAGGGCGAAGTGCTCTTCCGCGAAGGCGACTCCGGAGACAGGCTCTACGTCGTCGTCAGTGGCAAGGTGAAGCTCGGCCGGAGTGGGTCTGCCGGCCGCGAGAACCTGCTCGCCGTCCTCGGCCCCGGTCAGATGTTCGGCGAGTTGTCGTTGTTCGATCCGGGTCCCCGCTCCACCACTGCGACAGCCGTCACCGCGTGCGAGCTGCGGACGTTGGAACACGACGAGTTGATGGGCTGGCTGACCGGCCGACCCGAGGTCGCCCGCGGTCTGCTCGCTCAGCTTGCCGGTCGACTGCGGCGTGCCAATGACGTGGTCGCCGATCTTGTCTTCTCCGACGTCCCCGGCCGGGTGGCCAAGCAACTGCTCGAACTGGCGCGGCGCTTCGGCGACCGGCGTGACGATGGCCTGCACGTGCACCACGACCTCACCCAGGAGGAGCTGGCCCAACTCGTCGGCGCATCCCGGGAGACCGTGAACAAGGCCCTCGCCGACTTCGCCGCCCGCGGCTGGATCCGCCTCGAGCCGCGCTCGGTGACGATTCTGGACGTCGAACGCGTGGAGCGCCGGGCTCGCTGACCGGCCCGGCACCCCAGTCGCTCAGTCTGCCTACTGGCTGCCGAGCGTCACCTCGACGGTTTGCGGTGCGCCACCGTCCCGGACATACGTGACAGCCACGACGCTGCCCGGCGCATGGAAGCGGGTGGCCGCGATCAGGCCGTCTGCGGTTGTGGTGTGGTAGCTGTCCACCTTTGTCACCACGTCACCCGCCCGCAGCCCGGCCTTGTCGGCGGCACCTCCCGCGACCACCGTCTGCAGTGCAACACCGGTGGAGACCGACGATCCGGAGTCACCGCCGACGGTCACGCCGAGAGCCGCATTGGCGGAGTGCCCGGTTGCAATCAGCTCGCCGACCACCCGGACCGCGACGTCTGACGGGATCGCGAATCCGATCCCAATGTTGCCCGACTGACCGCCCTCGGCCGAACCGGTGGTCGCGATCGAGGAGTTGATCCCGACGACCGCGCCGTTGAGATCGACCAACGGCCCGCCCGAGTTGCCCGGGTTGATCGCGGCGTCGGTCTGGACGGCGAGGTAGACGGCGTCGTTGTTGGTCCCCGACCGCACCGGCCGCGCGGCGTTGGAGACGATGCCGCTGGTGACCGACTCGGAGAGACCGAGCGGGGCACCGACCGCGACGACCGCCTGGCCGACCCGGAGCGACGAGGACTTGGCGAACGTCGCGGGCTTCAGGCCGGACGCCTTCTCGACCTTGATCACCGCGAGGTCGTTGCTCACCGAGGTGCCGACCAGTCGCGCCGCGACGGTGTCGCCGTCATTGAAGGTCACCGAAAGGGTGCCGCCGTTCGAGGCGGGCTCGACCACGTGGTTGTTGGTCAGGATGTGACCCTGATCGTCGAGGACGACGCCGGTCCCGATACCGCCGCCGCCACCGGCCTGCGCCGTGATGGTGACGACCGACGGCTCGATCGTCCCGGCTGCGGCGGCGATGGTGCCGTCCAGCTTCGGGGCCTGCGCCGCCGGCACTGTGCTGACGCCGACTGTGGACGTCGCGTTCCGCTCAGCCAGCAACGCGAAGGACCCCGCACCCGCGCCGGCACCGATCACCGCCGCGAGCGACGCGACCGCGAGCAGCGCCCCGGCGCGACGGCGTGGTGGCTGCTGCGGATGAGGTGAGGTGCGGTCCAGGGGCGGGATGCCTGGAGGGGCCGGGTAGTACGGGCCGGCTGGCTGAGGGCCGGGGAATCCGCCCGTGGGATAGCTTGCGCCGCTCGGCGGCTGGGCCGCAGCGTGCGGCGTTGCGTACTGAGGGCTCGTGAATTGCGGCGCGGCGAACGAGATCGTCGGATCATCCGACCCCTGGTCCGGCCGGCCATCCGGCGCCTCGCGGGCGGGACCGAAGGGAGGAGTGGCGAGACCGGCGGACGGAGATGCGTTCATGACGTCGAAGGTGCCCGCACTCCCTGTGTGAACCCTGTGGGCCGGACCTGAGGTGGCTGAGTCCCCGTCCGGTGGCCGCGCTACGGGCCGTGACGGGTCCGATCCGCCCCGCGCGCCCGATCCGCCCCGCGCGCCCCATCCGCCAGGATCGCTCACCGGCTCGGCTCCGTACGCAGGTAGCGCAATTGCGCCTCAACGCTCTGCAGCGCGGCGTGCCGGAGGTCCGGCGGAACGGCAGCGTAGACGCGCGAGACGACCTCGGCAGCGGTCTGGTCTCCGGCGCGCAACGCTGCACGCACCTGGCCGAGCCGCTCCTGGCGGTGACGCCAGTAGAACTGAAGCCAGCCCGCTGGGTCGGCGACCCGCGGCCCGTGCCCGGGCAGCAGTTCACCAACCGAGCGATCGGAGATCAGCCCGATCAGCCGCCCTAGCGACGTGAGATACGCGCCCACATCGCCATCAGGATGGGTGATCACGCTGGTCCCGCGACCGAGCACCGTGTCGCCCGTCAGCACACGCACAACCCCGTCGTCGCCGTCGACCACGAGCGAGCACGAGTCGCCGGTGTGGCCCGGCGTCGACACCACGCTGATCCGGGCACCGGCGGCCGCCCACGTGTGGCCGTCGGGCAGACCCTGGTCCCCCACCCGCAGCGCCGGATCGACCGCCCGGACGCCGCAGCCGGCACGCGCGGCGAACGCGGTCGCGCCCTCGGAATGGTCGAGGTGCCCGTGGGTCAGCACCACCACCGCCGCCGCTCCACCGCTCGCGCTCAGCACCGCATCCAGGTGCCATCGGTCCAGCGGGCCAGGATCGACGACGACGGGCGGCGCGAGTCGGGGATCACCGATGATCCAGGTGTTCGTGCCATCCAGTGTCATCGGCCCCGGGTTGGGCGCCCGCACCAGCCGGAGGTACGGCGGCAGCCCACTCATCGGTCCAACTCCTCGACGCGCACCGGATAGCGGTACCGCCAGCCGGTTGCCGTCTGCTCGACCCGCGGCAGTACTGCCACCACGACTCGCTCAGCCGCGGCCGCACACACCCCCGCCAACGACCCGAGTTCGTCGAGCTCCAGCAGGATCGACAGGGTCGGTGGCATCAGCCCGATCACCCCGTCCCGCCAGCGACGAAGGGCGTCGGCTGGGCGGGCCCACTCAGCGCTTTCCGTCTCGCCGGACACGTCCGCGGCGACCTGCCCCTTCGGCAGGGCGGCGACGTAGAAGTAGGTGTCGTAGCGTCGAGGCTCGGGCTCTGGCGTCACCCAGTGCGCCCATGGCAGCAGATCTTGCTGGCGAAGCCGGACTCCCGTCTCCTCCCAGGTTTCTCGGACGGCGCACGCCCGCCGCACATCGGGGTCGCGCTGATCATCGTAATCCACCCGCCCGCCCGGGAAGACCACCATCGACGCGGCGAACGGCATCCGGTCGTGTCGATGCAGCAGGAACGTCTCGAGCCCGGCAGCCTCTTCACGGAGCAGCACCACACTCGCGGCCTGCTCGGGCGCACTGGGCCGGGCGGCAGCGAAGACGCGAGCGCGCTCGGCCAGCGCCGGCGGGACCGGTGGCGAGAACCGGCTCAGGACGTCCAGCGAGTGCGACGCCACGTCCGCATCACCCGGAAATGAACGAGGGGTAGGCGCCGGTCTCGACGACCAACTCGACCTCGACCGGCGCGTCCAGCGGGAGCACCGGAACGCCCACCGCACTGCGGGCATGTAGGCCGGCCCGACCGAAAACCGCGCCGAGCAGTTCGCTCGCGCCATTGGCCACAGCGGGTTGGCCGGTGAAGGTGGGCTCCGACGCGACGTACACGACCACCTTGAGGATGCGCACGATCGAATCGATGTCACCGGCCGCCATCGCGGCAGCGGCGATGCCGTTCAGGGCCGCGATCCGGGCGCACTCGGCACCCTGCTCCGCGGTCACCCCCGCACCCACCTTGCCCGTCGCGATCAGCGCACCATCCACCAGCGGCAACTGCCCAGCGGTGAAGACCAAGTCGTCGAAGCGGGTCGCCGGCACGTACGCGGCGAGCGGCACCGGCGGCTCGGGCAGTGTCAGGCCCAGCTCGGCAAGCCGGCGCGACGGGAGGGTCACGACGCCGGAATCGGTCGCTTCAGGTACGCGACCAGGTTCTCCGGGTTCAGTCCGGGAACGACCTGGACCAGCTCCCAGCCGTCCTGACCCCAGTTGTCCAGGATCTGCTTCGTGGCATGCACCAGCAGCGGCACGGTCACGTACTCCCACTTCGTCATGGGCTCACTGTATTTCCCCTCGGCACCTCAGCTCGCCGCGCTTCGCGGTCACGCACACAGGCAGAACGGATGGCCGCTCGGGTCCAGGAACACCACGAACGTCGGGTGATCGCCGATGCTCGCCGCGCGACGAGCGCCCATCGACTCGACGTAGCCGCACGCTGCCTCAAGATCCTGCACCTTGAGATCCAGGTGAAACTGCTGCGGCACCGCATCACTGGGCCAGGTCGGCGCCTTGTGATTGATCGCCAGCTGAAACGCCAGCCGGGCACCGGCCCCGTCGCCCATGGTGATCCAGTCGTCCTCAGCCCACTCCACTGACCAGCCAAGGACCGCCGTGTAGAACGCGGCCAGTCGGGGCGGGTCGTCGGTGTCGAGCACCACACTTCCGAGCGCGATTGAGGGCTTCGCCGGCTGCGTCTGTTCGGTCATGACGGCCATCCTGCGCGACGCCACTGACACTTCGGCGGTGCCCACCGGCGATTGATCCTCAGGCCCCGAGCGGCAACAGGGCCGACACTAGGATCGGCCCATGGCGGTCGTAGGCATTCTCGGTGGCGCCGGTCCCCAGGGCCGCGGCCTCGCGCGGCGGCTCGCGCCCGCCGGCCATCGCGTCGTCCTCGGCAGCCGGTCGGCCGACCGCGCCGCAGGCGTCGCCGCAGAGTACGCCCACCTCGGCGACGTGACCGGAACCGACAATGCAGGTGCCGCGGAGGCAGAGATCGTCATCGTCACGGTCCCGCACCAAGGTCACGCCGAGTTGCTGACCGAGCTGGCGGGACGCCTGGCCGGAAAGATCGTGGTCGACTGCGTGTGCCCACTCGGCTTCGACAAGCAGGGCCCGTACCCGATTCGGCTGCCGGACGGATCGGCTGCAGAGGAAGCGCAGCGACTGCTGCCGGAGTCGACGGTCGTCGCGGCGTTTCACCACCTCAGCGCGGTTGTGCTGGACGACCCGGACGTCGCCGAGATCGACCAGGACATCCTGGTGCTGGGCGAGGATCGAGAGGCAGTCGCGACGGTCTGCGCGCTGGCCGAGGCCATTCCCGGCGGCCGCGGGGTGTACGGCGGCAGGTTGCGCAACGCAGGTCAGGTAGAGGCCCTGACGGCGAACCTGATCGCCATCAACCGGCGGTACAAGGCGCACGCCGGGCTCCGAGTGACTGGCCTTACGTGAGCCGCCCAGCCTCGACCCGCCGCCCGGCGGCGCCCCGCCACACGCTGCACATCGTGAGCGGCAAGGGCGGCACCGGGAAGACGACGATCGCGGCGGCGCTGGCCTGCGCGCTGGCCAGTCACGGCCGCCGCATCCTCCTCTGCGAGGTGGAGGGCCGCAACGGCATCACCGAGCTGTTCGACCTCCCACCGCTCGTTGGCGCAGAGGAACGCCGAGTCGTCCGCACTCCCGATGGCGGCACGGTCTGGGCGCTCTCGGTCGATGCCGAGGACGCATTGATGGAATACCTCGACACGTTCTATCGCCTTGGCCTGGCCGGCAAGGCGCTGGATCGCTTCGGCGTGATCGACTTCGCGTCCTCGATCGCTCCCGGACTGCGCGACGTGCTGCTCACCGGCAAGGTCTACGAGGCGGTGCGCCGCGGGGTGAAAAACCGGCCGAATGCCTACGACGCCGTCGTGCTCGACGCGCCCCCGACCGGCCGCATCAGCCAGTTCCTGAACGTGCACGAGGCGGTCGCTGGGCTCGCCAAGGTCGGGCCGATCAGAGCACAAGCGGACTCCATCATGCGGGTGCTGCGATCGGCGACGACGGCCGTGCATTTCGTCACCCTGCTGGAGGACATGCCGGTGAGCGAAACCGAGGAGGCGGTGGCCTCGCTGCGACCGACCCAGATCCGGGTTGGGGTCGTGGTGGAGAACATGGTCACGCCGACCCCGCTACGCCCCGAGCTGCTGGCTGCGGCGGCTGCCGGCCGGGCATCGATGCGCGTTCCGGGCCTGAGCGCCGCACAGAACCGGACGTTGGCAGCGGAGTTCGCCACCGAGGCGCAGCGCGAGGGGGGCGAACTCGCCCGGCACGATCGACTTGGCGACCTCGGGCTGCCGCTGGTGCGGATCCCCCTTGACCCCGGCGGGATCGACGACGGTGCCGTGCTGGACATCGCCGAACAGCTCAGCGAGCAGATGGACCTCGGGTGACCGGCACCGGAGGCTGCCGCCGACGCAGCCAAACCGGCCGGACGAGCCGGGCAAGCCGATGACCGAGCCCCCGTTCCTCGATGTCGACGCGATCCTCGCCGACCGCGGGACGACGATTGTCATCTGCTGCGGCTCGGGAGGCGTCGGCAAGACCACGACCTCGGCCGCGCTCGCGCTCCGCGCCGCCGAGCTCGGCCGCAAGACGGTCGTGCTCACCATCGATCCCGCGCGTCGGCTGGCTCAGTCGCTCGGGCTCGGCGCCCTCGACAACACCCCACGCCCGGTGGCCGGCGTCGACACCACCGCCGGGGGCAGCCTCGAAGCGATGATGCTCGACATGAAGCGGACGTTCGACGACGTCGTGATCGCGCACTCGACGCCCTCGAAGGCCGCCGCGATCCTGCAGAACCCCTTCTATCAGGCGCTTTCCTCGTCCTTCTCGGGCACGCAGGAATACATGGCGATGGAGAAACTCGGCCAGTTGCATGCCGAGGCCGCGGCCGATGGCCGCTGGGACCTGATCGTCGTGGACACCCCGCCGGCCCGCTCGGCGTTGGACTTCCTCGATGCACCCGAGCACCTCAGCGCCCTCCTCGACGGGCGCTTCCTGCGGCTCCTGCTGGCCCCGGCCCGGGGGCCGCTACGCCTGATGAGCGTCGGGTTCACCCTGGTCTCCGCGGCCATGAACAAGATCCTCGGCGCACAGATCATCTCCGACGTCCAGACGTTCGTGACTGCGTTCGAGGCACTCTTCGGCGGCTTCCGGCAGCGCGCGACCGCCACGTTCGAGTTGCTGGCCTCCCCGCAGGCCACCTTCTTGGTGGTGGCGACCCCACAGCGCGACGCGCTGCGCGAGGCGGCGTACTTCATCGACCGGCTGAGCGAAGAGGCGATGCCTCTGTCGGGTCTGGTCGTCAACCGCGTGCACACCAGCGCGCTGGAGATCTCGGCCGACCGGGCCGTGGCGCTCGCCGAGGATCTCGACCCGGAGACGTCTCCGCTTGAGGCCGAGGCGCTGCGTCGGCACGCCAGGCTGATGCGTCAGGTCGCGGCCGAGAGCTTGCTCCTGGACCGCTTCACCGCTACCCGCCCCGCGGTCGCCCAGACCCGGGTCGAGGCGCTCGGCAGCGATGTCACCGACCTGGGCTCCCTCCGGCTCGTCGGCAGCCTGCTCGCCGACAAGGGCTGAAGAGGCGAAGCGCCGGGCGGCGGGATCAGGTGGTCTTTGCCGGCGTGGCGACGGCCAGCGGCGCGGCGCGGGCAAGCAGTAGTTCTGCCCACGAGCCGACGTCAGTCCGTTGGCGCAGGAGTAGACGTCGCTCGCGCTCGGTCATCCCGCCCCAGACGCCCCACTCGATTCGGTTGTCGAGCGCCTCCGCGAGGCACTCCATGCGCACGTCGCAACCCCAACACAGGGTCCGCGCCCGCTTCTGATTCGATCCGTCCGGAAACAGTGCGTCCTCGGTGCCGCGGCATCGTGCGCGCAGCGTCCAGTCATCGCGTCGCTGTGAGCTCACGCTTCTCCCCTTCGTTCCGGCTGCACCGGGCTTCCCCGACCCGTATGGCACAGCCTTCGAAATCGTACGAACATGCCCCGAAGGCTGACTAGGCCACCGACATCGTCTTTCTCGATTTGTAACCAACAGACGCAAAATCCTCGCGTACGACGGCGACATCTGGTATGGCGCGGGATTCGGGTCCAGCGGAGTTCGTCCCGTAACCTGGGCCGCATGTCGTTCGGGCCCAAACGCGTCGGGAGCGTGGCGTACTCACTCGTCATGTTCGTCGTGGTGAGCGTGCTGGCGGGTGTGCTGGTAGCAGGACTGTTCGTACCGATCGCCGGGTTGATGGGCGTGACGAGCCGAGCAGCCGCGAGCCAACTCGACAGCCTCCCCGCAGAGCTCGCGACGCCGTACCCGGCCACCCGGTCGCGCGTGCTGATGGCCAACGGCAAGACGCTTGCCTACTTCTTCGACGAGAACCGCATCCCGGTCAAGCTCAACAAGATCGCTCCGGTGATGCGCCAGGCCCAGTTGGCGATCGAGGATCACCGCTTCTACGAGCACGGCGCTCTGGACTTCAAGGGCACGCTTCGCGCGTTGATCAACAACACCGCCAACGAGAACACCCAGGGCGGCTCGTCGATCACCCAGCAGTACGTGAAGATGGTCCAGGTCGAGGCCTGCTTGTCCAGGGGAGACAGTCAGTGCGTGAAGGACGCGCAGGCCGCGACCGTCGAGCGCAAGATCCGCGAGCTCCGGTACGCGATCGCGATGGAGAAGCAGCTCACCAAGGACGAGATCCTGGAGCGCTACCTGAACATCGCCTACTACGGAGAGGGTGCGTACGGTGTCGAGGCGGCGGCGCGGCACTACTTCTCCACCCACGCCTCAGAGCTGACGCTGGCGCAGGCAGCGATGCTGGCCGGGTTGGTCCAGAACCCCGACGCCAACAACCCCGTGCGCAACACCAGCGCGGCTCTCGACCGTCGTGACGTGGTCATCAACCGGATGCTCGAGCAGAAGCTGATCACCCCGGAGCAAGCGCTCAAGGTCAAGGCCACGGGTTTCAGTCAGAAGAAGGTCAAGCCCACCCGCAACGGCTGCGTCGGCACCCGGTACCCGTTCCTCTGTGACTACGTGCGCCGGACGCTGCTGAATACCCCGAGCCTCGGCAAGACCGTCGAGGACCGCGAGAACATGATCAACCGCGGTGGCCTCACCATCCAGACGGCGATCGACCCGAAGATCCAAGATCTCGCCCAGAAGCGGGTGAGCGCCGTGGTGGGTCCGAAGGACCCGATCATCTCGACCATGAACATGATCGAGCCGGGGACCGGCCTGATTATTGCAATGGCACAGAGCCGGCCGGTGATGGGCAGCAACTCCAAGAAGGGCCAGACCTACTGGAACCTGGCGGTCGACCCTGCGATGGGGGGCATCCAGGGCTACCAGGCCGGTTCGACGTTCAAGGCGTTCACGATGGCGGCGGCGCTGGAAAAGGGCATCCCGATCAGCAAGAAGTTCAACGCCCGCTCGCCACTGGACTTCTCGGGTCGCTCGTACGAGACGTGCAAGAGCCGTGAACGGGTCTACGGCAGCTGGCGGGTGCGCAACTCCGTCGGCCACAGCAAGACGATCGGCATGGTCGAGGCGGCCGAGTGGTCGGTCAACACCTACTTCGTCCAGCTCGAGTTGGCCGCGGGCATGTGCGGCGTGACCAAGATGGCCGAGAAGACCGGCGTCAAAGCCGGCGCCCGGATCGGGCAGCCCCCGGTCGACCTGGTGAAGGAGTACCAGGACAAGCCGTCGTTCACCCTCGGCACCGTCGAGGTGAGCCCGCTCTCGATGGCGGAGGCGTACGCGACATTCGCCGCTCGGGGAGTGCACTGCGACCCGGTCATCATCTCCAAGATCACCAGCAGGACGGGCAAGAAGCTGGAGGCGCCGGACGCCAACTGCGAGCGGGTGATGGACAAGGGCGTCGCAGACGGCGTCAACAAGATCCTCCAGTCCGTCGTGAACCGTGGCACCGGTCTGCGCGCGAAGATCTACGACGGGCGGGAGATCGCCGGCAAGACCGGCACCATCGACAGCAACGAGGCGGTGTGGTTCGCCGGCTACACGCCGCAGATTGCCGGCGTGGCGATGATCTCGATCGACAACCAGCGGCGACCCTTCGTCAAGACCGCCAAGGCCAAGCGACTGGGCCAGTTCCGCCGCGGTGGCGTCAAGGGCTACCGGGTCCCCTCCACCGGCTACTGGCTGGAGGGCTCCGGTAGTGGCGACGCTGGCGCAAAAATCTGGAAGCCGGTCATGCAGTCGTACTTCAAGCAGATCCCGAAGACCCCGTTCAAGGAACCGCCGCGGAGGATTCAGGTCGGCAAGAAGGTCCGGGTGCCCAGCCTCTACGGGCTCAGCATCGCCGCGGCGACACGGAAGTTGGAGGAGGCGGGCTTCACCGTCTCGCGCCAGTACGTGTACAGCAGCCGACCGCGGTATTCCTTCCTCGGCTGGTCGCCGGGTTCGGGTGCCGTCATCTCCGAGTACGGCACGGTCTACGCGACCTACTCGAAGGGGACCGATCCCGCCATCGCCGCTGCCAAGCGGCGCGCTGCAGCCGAAAAGAAGAAGGCCGCCGAACGACGGAAGAAGGAAGCGGCCAAGAAGAAGAAACAACAGCAGGACGCTCAGAAACCGAAGGACGGTGGCTGAGCCTCCGTCAACGCTCAGGTCAGCGCGACGCCCCGCCCGGGTCACTGGGCGGGGCGTTGTGGCTTGTCAGCCGGCGAGTTGGCGACGCACTTCGGCTGCCACGGCTGCACCGTCGGCTCGACCCTTGGTCTTGGGCGTCAGCAACCCCATCACCTTGCCCATCCCCTTCACGCCAAGCGGCGCCGCACCGGAGGCGGCGATCGCCTCGGTCACCAACGCCGACAGTTCGTCGGCGGACAGCTGAGACGGCAGGTACTCGGCCAGCACGTCGGCCTCGGCCTGCTCCTTCGCCGCCAGCTCCGGGCGGCCGGCGATCGTGTAGGTGTCGAGGGCTTCGCGCCGCTTCTTCACCTCGCGAACAACGACATCGAGGACCTGCTGGTCTGACAGGTCCCGGGCGGCGCTACCGGCGACCTCGGCCTCGCTGACCGCACTCAGCACCATCCGGAGCGTGCCGGCACGCAGCTTGTCACGCGCCTTCATGGCGGCCGTGAGGTCGCTGCGGAGGCGTACTTTGAGTGCGGACGGTTCTGGCATGGGACCAGTCTCCCAGCCGTGTCACCTCGATAGCCTGAGCAGCATGCTCTCGACCCGCGGTGTGGCAGCTCGACTGGCGACTGGGGTGGCGGCTGTCGGCGGCCTCGGCCTGGCCTGTCTCGGCTACGCCCACTACTACGAGCTGAACGCTTTCCGGTTGCGTCGGGTGACGGTACCGGTGCTGCCGGCAGGTGCCGAGCCGCTGCGGGTGCTGCACATCTCCGATCTGCACATGACCCCCACCACCCGGGCACGCCAGGCATGGGTGAGCCGGTTGGCAGCACTCGAGCCCGACCTGGTGATCGACACGGGCGACAACCTCGCCCACCACGATGCGGTCCCGTACGTGGTGGACAGTCTCGGGCGCCTGCTGGACCGGCCCGGCGTCTTCGTCTGGGGGTCGAACGACTACACCGCCCCGGTGTTCAAGAATCCGCTACGGTACGTGATCGAGCCCGAGCGGCGCGGTCAGATGACGAAGGACTCGCTCCCGTGGGGGGACCTGCGTGACCAGTTCACCTCGCGCGGCTGGGTTGAATTGACCGATGCGACCGCCGTGCTCGAGCTGAACGGGCTACGGATCGGCTTTCGCGGAACCGACGACGCACACCTCGATCGAGACCACTACGCCGCTATCGCGGGCCCGGTCGACCGCGCCGAGGCGGAACTCTGGATCGGGGTGACGCACGCGCCGTACCGTCGCGTCATCGACGCGATGGCCTGGGACGGGATGGACCTGATCATCGCCGGCCACACGCACGGAGGCCAGGTCTGCGTGCCCTTCTACGGCGCACTGGTGACCAATTGCGATCTGGATGCGAAGCGCGTCAAGGGCCTCTCCACACACATGGCCGGCGGCAAGACCGCCGCGCTCCACGTCTCGGCCGGCCTGGGGACGTCCCCCTTCGCCCAGTTCCGGTTCGCCTGCCCACCCGAGGCCACCCTCTTGACGCTGGTACCGCGCCCGACAGCGGACTAGCCCCCCGTTGAGTGGAAGGTGGAGTCCCGTACTCAGGACACGACCTTCCACCGTCCGTGCGCTGACCGCCGTCCGAACCCGGCAGAGGCCGCGCGACACATCGGCTAGACTCTCCGAGGCTCAGGCCACGGGGTGTGGCGCAGCTTGGTAGCGCGCTTCGTTCGGGACGAAGAGGTCGCAGGTTCAAATCCTGTCACCCCGACCACAAAAGACCTGGTCAGGTTGCTATCGACTGATGCCAGGCGGGCCCGGAGAGGCAGCCGAGCGACTTCCCGACACCGGTATCAACGCGCGCCTCTTGTGCGCGGGTGCTCGCTGGTCTCGACGGCGAGGTCGACCGAAGAAGGAGGGCGTGCCATGGCTGACGACGAGGACGTGGCGCTGCCGTCGGCACATCCCCGATTTGCGGCTCACTTCACCCGACGGATCTACGACCCCGACGATTTCCGAAACGACGAGTTGCCCCCGTTCGGCAGCGACGAAGGCTCCGACGAGGTCCATGACTGGGCGGAACGAATCGACGAGTTGCGACGGAACCCGACGCTGCGCCACATGCTCGGCGAACATGCGGACGCCGAGATCGCTTCGCTGCGCACGCACGCACAAGTGGACGCCGACGACATCCTGATCGGCGCCGGCTTCACACTCCTGCGCTTTACCGGCCAGATCGATGCCGAAGGTCGCGGATGGCTGCTGGAGGCCCTCTCCCGCCAGTACCGGCACACGAAGCTCAAGGAGTACCGGCTGCTCGAGGAGGATGTGCGCGCGTTCCCCAGCGGCGACTGAACAGTGCGGGCGCCCGCAGCGGACGCGCTCAACTGGAGAAGAACATGCTCCCGAAGCCGCGCTTGCGGTACTGGTGATCGCCGTGGCGCCCCCAGCCGGGTCCGTACGACTGCGCGGGAGGCTGCTGGACGAAATTGGCCTCCATCCGGCTGATGTGCTCCAGCTCGCCGAAGTCCAGGAAGATCCCGCGGCAGCTGCCACATTGCTCGACGTGAACGCCGTTGCGGTCGTAGGTCTGCATCGTCCCGCGGCACTTCGGACAGGTGAACGTCGGCAGGCCTCCCCCGGGTGCTGTCCCCGGGAAGGGCGGCGGTTGCTGTGTCATGGCGCCCATCCTCACATCTCACGGCAAACCGCGAACAGCGCTGCGGCGAGGTCCTGCTCGTCGACAGCCGGGCGCGTCACAGCGCGGCAGGCGGCAGCGACGACTGCGGCGCGCGCGGGCAGGTCGAGTCGAGGCCACGGATTGCCGGACGGAGGCAGCGCGGACCCGCCCGCGCCGCGATAGGCAGTCAGGAAGGCCTCCCACCCTGCGTCCGGCACAAGCCCAGCGGCCCAGAACCCCGCTGGTCGTCCGAGGTCCCAGACAGGATCGCCGACCCCGAGATCGTCGAGATCGAGCAGCCTCCAGGCCTCACCCGGCGGACGGCCGAGCTGACCCAGGTGCCAGTCCCCGTGGACCAGGTGCGAACCGACGCGTGCCCCAGCGGCCTCAGCGATGACGCCTGTCCCGAGCCGACGCAGCAGCGGTGAGACCTCCGACTCTGGGAGCCGGCCGAGCGCCCGCCCGAGCCGAGCGACAGGGTCGGCCAGCGGCAGCCGGCGCTCCGGCTGCGCCGCGCGGTGGAGCTGGCCAAGGAGGCGGCCGGCGCTGGCCCAGGGCGGCTCGGGGCTGAGCGGGTCCAGAACCTCGACTC
Organism: Propionibacteriaceae bacterium; assembly: GCA_044225235.1. Classification (GTDB taxonomy): domain Bacteria; phylum Actinomycetota; class Actinomycetes; order Propionibacteriales; family Propionibacteriaceae; genus Microlunatus. The sequence continues at coordinate 57,909 of JBGAIX010000010.1, forward strand.
GCGGCCACACCGTGGCACGACGCCCATCCGGCGCGGCAAACGTTGCGGCGCTCAACGGGGCAACGAAGGCGTCGCGCAGTCCCCCCATGGTCACCGCCTGGAGCCGTTCCCCCAGCGCGGCAGGATCGGTGCGCGGGTGGTGCACCTTGACGACGACCGAGCCGCAGTACGCGAGCAGCGCTCCAGACGGGGACTCCGCTGTCGCCAGCCGCCCGCTCGCGCCGAAATCGGCCATCAAGCCGCTCAGCCATGCATGCTCCACGCCGTGAAGATACGACAGCGGCCGCGGCGGTCATGTCCTCAGAATGCCCCGCAGGACACGCTGGTCAGGTCGACAAGAATCGTGAGCGAGGTAGCTGCACTCAGGCCGGGACCTCGCGCCGCCCGGTTCTAGTGCTTTTCACAGGCGATACCGTCTTTGTCGCGGTCGAGGTCGGAGCGATACCCGACGATCTTCTTGTAGAGCTTGGTGGACCGCTTGAAGTTGGTCACCGGCTCGCCGCTTGTCTTGTCCTTCGCGTACGTCCTGCCCACGCCGTGCTTGTAGACCTTGTGCAGAGCGGTGCAGTTCTTGAACTTGTACTTGGCCGCCTTCTGGCTGAACCCCGGATGAACGCCGGCGCTCTCCAGGCTCACGGGCGCCGCCGACGCGACTGGGCCCGGAAGTGAACCGCCCGCCAATGCTAGGCCAACTACCGCGACAGCAAGTGCCCTGCGCACGATCTCCTCATTCATCCGATGTGGTGTGAACGCAGAATATCCGCGGCAGGGGGATTTAGATCGATTCTCGAATAATTCGCTCCAATCGCTGGGCCCCGGAACCCGGCGACGACTCAGCGCGCGAAGAGTTCGGCGAATCGGCCGATCAGGTTCGGGGTCGAGTCAACGCCGCTCGCACGCGCTTCGGCAATGACGACGTCCGCCTGATCGGGCTCGAAATACCCGGCGTGACGGTAGATCTGTACCCGGGTCACCAGCCCGTCCAGATCAAGTTCCGGATGGAATTGGGTCGCGTAGACCCGGCTGCGTACCCGAAAAGCCTGCACCGGGCATGCCGACGACCGGGCCAGCACCGTTGCGGTCGAGGGCAGCGATCGGATCGCCTCCTTGTGTCCGACGTAGGCGCCGAACGTCTCCCCCGCGACTCGGAACAGCGGGTCCGCCTGTCCCGCTTCGGTGACGTCGATCCACACCCCGCCGACGGGCTCGCCAAAGGTGCGATCGACCACGGCCCCGTGGTGCCGTCCGAGAGTACCGATGCCGTAGCAGGCTCCCAGGAACGGAAAGTCTCGCTCCACGATGAGGTCGAGCAGCGCCGATAGTTCGCTCTCGACGCGGCGCTGGACGAGGGACTTGCCGTCCTCCGGGTCGCTGACCTGGAACGGCCCGCCGCCGAGGATCACCCCGGAGTAGGCATCTAGATCCACCGATCCGAGCGACTGCTGTTCCAGCCGAACCCGACGCACCTGCGGTTCGTCCAGTGCTGCACACCGGAGCACAGCGGCGTACTCGTCGTCAGCCGCGACGTCTTCAGGCCGGATGCCGAGGAAGAGGAACGGCTTCACGCCCGCACCCTAGTGGAGCCGGGCTCCTCGCCGCCCTATCACCGGCCGGTGCCCGCGTAGACGACGGCCTCCTCTGTCGAGTCCAGGCCGAAGGCCGTGTGGGCGGCCGCTACGGCCCGGTCGACGTCAGACTGGTCGACCACGACCGAGATCCGGATCTCCGATGTCGAGATCATCTCGATGTTGACCCCGACCGCCGCGAGGGCGGAGAAGAAGCGCGCGGTCACGCCGGGGTGCGAGCGCATCCCGACACCGACCACCGACACCTTGCCGATCTGGTCGTCGAACAGGACGTCACTGAAGCCCACGTCCCCCCGCAGCGCGTCGAGTGCGCCCATCGCCGCGGGACCATCGGTCTTCGGCAGGGTGAACGAAATGTCGGTGCGGGATGTGGCGACGGCAGACACGTTCTGCACGATCATGTCGATGTTGATCTCCGCGGCCGCCAAAGCCTCAAAGATCTGGGCTGCTACACCGACCTCGTCGGGCACTCCGACGACAGTGATCTTCGCCTCGCTCCGGTCGTGGGCGACGCCTGAGATGATCGCTTGCTCCATCTCGCTTCCTTCCTTCGGATCGCGGACCCACGTCCCGGGCTTGTCGGAGAATGACGACCTGACGTGCACAGGTACGCGCTCGCGTCGGGCGTACTCCACGCACCGCAGGTGCAGGATCTTCGCCCCACACGCTGCCATCTCCAGCATTTCCTCGTAGCTGATCTCGGGGATGCGCCGGGCGCTGCCGACGATGCGCGGATCGGCCGTGTAGACACCGTCGACATCGGTGTAGATCTCGCAGTAGTCAGCGCCGAGCGCTGCGGCCAGAGCGACCGCTGTCGTGTCGGACGCGCCCCTGCCCAGGGTGGTCACGTCCTTCGTGTCCTGCGCGACGCCCTGGAAGCCGGCCACGATGACGATGTCGCCCTGGTCGAGAGCCTTGGTGATGCGGCCCGGCGTGATGTCGATGATCCGCGCATTGCCGTGTGTGCCGGTGGTGATGATGCCGGCCTGCGACCCGGTCAGCGATCGCGCATGCATGCCCTGGTCGGCGATCGCCATCGCCAGTAGCGCCGCGCTCATCCGCTCGCCGGCGGTGAGCAGCATGTCCAGTTCGCGCGGCGGTGGCAGTGGTGACACCTGGAGCGCCAGGTCCATCAGTTCGTCAGTCGTGTCGCCCATCGCGGAGATGACGACGACGACGTCAGCGCCACGCTGCTTGCTCGCGACGATCCGCTTCGCGACGCGCTTGATGCTTTCGGCGTCGGCCACGGACGATCCGCCGTACTTCTGCACGATCCGCCCCGGCGAACCGTCAGACCCCCGGCTCACGTCCGCTCCATCCACACGCGGTCACTCTAGTTGGCGAGTGGCCCGGCCCCGGGGTGCGTCCAACGGTCACCCGGCCACCGGAGCGGTGTTGCGAAACGCCCGCGGCCGGCGGCCGGCACACTCGTCGCGGTCGCCACCTGTTGGGACGATGGTCCGAACATCTGCAGGCCCGCCGCCGTCTCGACCATCGTGGGGCCAGCAGCAGGAGCTCAAGGAGGAACCGTGGCCGACTCATCCGGTCGGGTGCGCTGGGGCATCGTCGGCCCCGGACGCATCGCCGAAGGCGTGGCGAGGGACTTTCAGCACGTCGACAACGCGGTGCTGACTGCGGTTGCGAGCCGTTCGCGGGACCGCGCCGACGCGTTCGCAGGCCGACACGGCATCCCCCGGGCGCATGGCGGGTACCGAGAGATCATCGACGACGACGCTGTCGACGTCCTCTACATCGCAACCCCGCACCCGCAGCACCACGCGATCGCGCTGGCCGCGCTGAACGCCGGCAAGGCCGTCCTCGTCGAAAAGGCCTTCACAGCGACAGCGGCGGGCGCGGAAGAGATCGCCGCAGCGGCTCGGTCCAACGGAGTGTTCGCCATGGAGGCGATGTGGACCCGATTCCAGCCGGCGATCGTGGAGCTGCGCCGGCTGATCGACGACGGCGCGATCGGCGACGTCCGCCAAGTCATGGCCGACCTCGGCGTGGACCGCCCGTACGACCCCAAGGACCGACTGTTCGACCCGGCGCAGGGCGGCGGGGCGATGCTCGACCTCGGCGTGTACGTCGTGTCCTTCGCCCAGTACTTCCTCGGCGTGCCGGATCGGATCGAGGTCACCGGTTCACTGGCACCGACGGGCGTCGAGTGGGAGGCCGGCGTGCTCCTCGGCTACGACGACGGTCGCGCCTCGGCCCTGCTGATGTCGCTGCGGCACCACACCTCCGGTTCGGCCCGCATCTTCGGCACCGGTGGCATCGTCGAGGTCCCGCCGCGCTTCCACCACCCGCACAGCATCCTGCTACGCCGACAGGGCCGCGAGCCGGAGCTGATCGAACGCCCGCCGCTCGGGACGGGCTACGCGCACGAGCTGATCGAGGTGACCGAGGCGATCCGCGAGGGGCGGACCGAGAGCACGATCATGCCGCTCGACGACAGCATCGCTGTGCAGCGGACCTTGAATGCGGCCTGCGAAGCACTCGGGGTGTTCCATCGCGAGGATGCTGCCGTCGAGGTCTGAGGGCAGGCGGTCCCACCTCGATCGGGCTCAGGCGTCGACGTAGCGGCGGCCCTCGAAGGCGCGGCCGAGCGTGACCTCGTCGGCGTATTCGAGATCGCCACCGACCGGCAGGCCGCTGGCAAGCCGGCTGACCCGGACGCCCATCGGCAGCAGCAGCCGGCTCAGGTAGGTCGCGGTGGCCTCGCCCTCCAGATTCGGGTCCGTGGCCAGGATGACCTCGGTGACCGTCCCGTCCGCCAGTCGCAGGCAGAGCTCCCTGATGGTGAGGTCGCCCGGGCCAACCCCATCGATAGGGCTGATCGCGCCGCCGAGGACGTGGTAGCGCCCGCGGAATTCTCTGGTCCGCTCGACGGCGACGACGTCCTTGGACTCCTCGACCACGCAGATCGTGGTCACATCGCGGCGTGGGTCCCGGCAGATCCGGCAGCGGGTGTCTTCGGCGACGTTGAAACACACCTCGCAGAACTTGACCGTCTCCTTGACCAGGGTCAGCACCTTGGCCAGTCGCAGGACGTCGTCGGCGTCGGCGGCGAGGATGTGGAACGCCAGCCGCTGGGCGCTCTTGGGCCCGATGCCGGGCAGTCGCCCGAGCTCGTCGATGAGGTCCTGAACCGGACCCTCGTACACGCTCGCCCCTCTCCGCTACCGCCGTCAGCCCTGCTGTCCGCTCAGAACGGCAGTCCGCCCATGCCGCCCATGCCGCCTGCGAGCGGGCCGAGCTTGCTGGCGGCCAGCGCCTGCGCGCGGTTGCTGGCATCGCGGACGGCGGCGAGCACGAGATCGGCCAGCGTCTCGGTGTCCTCCGGATCGACGGCCTCGGGCTTGATCGACAGCGCGACCAGTTCCCCGCTGCCCGTCACGGTCGCGGTCACCAGATCACCACCGGCCGAGCCGGTCACCTCGGCCTCGGCGAGTTCCTGCTGTGCCTGCAGCAGTTTCTGCTGCATCGCCTGAGCTTGCGCCAGCAGTCCGGACATGTCGCCCTCGGGGAACATCGGTGGCCTTTCGGTCGAAGGTGCGGTCAAAGCCTATGCGTCGAGTTCTTCCTCGGCGATGATCTCCGCGCCGAGGTGGCGCGCCAGCAACTCGTGGTGCGACACCTCAGCCTCGTCGGCGTCCGCGTCATCGCGCCGGGCTGCTGCATCTCGCTCGTCGTCCGGTCGATCCGCACGATCCGCAGGAGGGGTGCGGGGGCGGCCCGGGGCGACGCCTGCGGGAGCGCCCCCGGTCGTCGGTGAATCGGACCTCCGGTCGCCGGGCTGCGCTGCGGCCGGTGCCTGTGCTGATCCGTTCGCCTGCGCCGGGACGTCGGGATCAGCCGACGGAGCGGCAGTTCGGCTCTGCCCCGCGGCCGATCCACCCGCCTCGACCATCGTCTCGATCCGGAGGTCGGCTCCGATGGCCGCGACCAGCGCCTCGCGCAGCACGTCCTCGTTGCCGCCGCGACCGAAGCTGTCCCTGGCGCCGACGTTGGACATCGCCAGCAGCAGCGTTCCACCCCGAACGTCGGCGACCTGGGCATTCTGGCTGAGCAGGATCCAGGTGAAGCGCCGCTTCCCTTTGATCTCCTCGAGAACCTCAGGCCAGAGCCGACGCAGGTCGGTCACGTTGAGCCCCGTTTGGGCCTTCGCGGGAGCCTCCGCAGCAGCGGGCGGAGGGGGCGGCGTGGCGCGCTGAGGCCGGTCGTCGGCCGGCACCGGAGGCGGCGCGGACCCCGTCCCCGCACTGGAACGAGTTGCTTGGGTGGGCTCGTCTGAGCTGCGCGCATCGGCAGGCGGCGGCGTTTCCCGGACTCTGGGCGACACCGCTGGCGCCGACTCACCAGTACCCGCGCCCTGGGCAGGACCTGCCGCAGTGTCAGCGGCCGCTCCGACGACTCCCAGCCGTCTTTCCAGCCGGTCGAGGCGCGCGTGGATCCCGCGGTCGTCGACGTCGGCACCGGGCAACACCACCCGCGCACACATCAATTCGAGATGCAGCCGCGGGGCTGTCGTCCCCCGCATCTCGGTCAATCCGGAGGCGATCACCTCGGCGGCTCGGGTCAGTTCACCCGGACCGAGCGCCGCCGCCTGCGTGGTCAGCCGCTCGGCCTGGTCCATCGACACATCCACCAGGCCGGAGGTGACGGCGTCCGGCACAGCCGCCACGATGACGAGGTCGCGAAGCCGGCGGAGCAGATCCTCGGCGAACCGTCGCGGATCCTGGCCGACCTCGATCACCTTGTCGACGCACGAGAACACTCCCCCCGAGTCGCCGGCGGCGAAGGCATCGACGAACTCGTCGAGTAGCGAGTCCGGGGTGTAGCCGAGCAGCGCCGCAGCCTGCCGATAACCGACGCCTTCGTCATCCGCGCCCGCCAGGAGCTGGTCGAGCACCGACAGCGAATCACGCACCGAGCCCGCTCCGGCGCGCACGACGAGCGGAAGGACCGCCGGCTCGACCGCAATCCCCTCGGCGTCGCAGAGCGTGCCCAGATAGTCGATCAGTGTGCGCGGCGGGACGAGCCGGAACGGGTAGTGGTGGGTACGCGACCGGATCGTGCCGATGACCTTGTCGGGTTCGGTGGTCGCAAAGATGAACTTGACGTGCGGCGGGGGCTCTTCGACGAGCTTCAGCAGGGCGTTGAAGCCCGCCGTGGTGACCATGTGGGCTTCATCGACGATGTAGATCTTGTAGCGGCTGGCGACCGGAGCGAAGAAGGCTCGCTCGCGCAGGTCGCGCGCATCGTCCACGCCGCCGTGACTGGCAGCGTCGATCTCGATCACGTCGATTGAGCCGGGACCGCCTCGGGCGAGGTCGCGACACGAACGGCAGCGACCGCACGGCTCAGCGCGCGGGCCGAGTTCGCAGTTCAGCGCTCGGGCCAGGATGCGCGCCGACGTCGTCTTGCCACAGCCGCGCGGACCGGAGAACAGGTAGGCGTGGTTGACCCGGTTGTTGGTGAGGGCCCGCTGCAACGGTGCGGTGACGTGCTCCTGGCCGATGACATCGGCGAAGGTGTCTGGTCGGTAGCGACGGTAGAGCGCGAGGGGCGCGGCATCGGCCGGCGAGCCCTCGGTCGCCTGCCCATCGAACAGCGCTTCCTCTTGGACGTGCTCGATCGGGCTATCGACGTCCAATTCGTCGGCGTGCTCGGACGTCGCGTCCAGCCACGGCCCGCGCGCGTCGGATTCGTCCACCCCTGAACCCTAGACCGATCCGCTGACATCGCGACCCGCTGTTGCGCGCTCCGCCGGCCTCGAAGACGAGCGACGGCTGACGCATTGTCGGCACCCGTCCCTAGGCTCACCGGATGGAGATCGACTGGGTGCTCTTCGACGCCGATGGCGTGATCCAGGGCGTGCGCGAGAGCTGGCTGGAGGACCTGACCCGCCACGGTGGCGCCGAACGAGAGGCCTTCCTCGGCGACGTGTTCGCGGCGGAGAGCGCAACCGTCGCCGGTGGTGACTTCGCCACCGCGATGCGCGGCGTGCTGGAGAGGTACGGGATCGCCGCGCCACTTGAGGAGGTGATCCAGCCTGACCACTGGATCGTGGTCGATCCCGCGATGCTGGATGCGGTCCGGCAGCTTCGTAAGCGAAGGGTCCGTTGCGCACTCGCTACGAATCAGCAGAACCTGCGCGGCGGGTACATGCGCTCGGCGCTCGGGTTCGACGACGTCTTCGACGCGCAGTTCTATTCCTGGGAGTTGGGCACCGCCAAACCGGACCCGCGCTACTTCCGCGCCATCCTGAGCGCGACGAACGCCGTCGGGTCGAGGACGTTGTTCATCGATGACAACGCAACAAACGTCGCGGGCGCACGCACCGCGGGCCTGCACGCCGAGTTGTTCCCGCGAGGCGGCGGCGTCGAGGCGCTCCATCCCATCCTGGAGCGCTATGGCCTCACGGCGTAGCGGGGCAAAAAAGTCCCTCGCGTACCCGAAAGAGCTCACTTACCCTTGCTGCCGTCAAGCCCTGGGGGGGTTGGGTGAGGTATCGCCACGCGAGGGACCGGTCGCTGAGTCTACGCGAACATCCGGGTTCGGCTCGCAAGTGCCGTCAGCACGGCTGAGGCGGCTGCCGACGCGGAGGGCGTCCAGAGCCCACTGGCGATGAGTTCCGCACTCGGCCGGAGTCTGCCCTCGCAGCACTGGGAGACAAGGACTGAACCGATGACCCGAACCCGCCTGATCAACCTGCAGCGGAGCCACGACCGCACCTTTGTGCACGTTCTGGTCAGCACCCTCCTCGTCGCAGTGATGAACATCAGCGTCTGGTTCGCCGTGACGTTCTGGGTGTTCCTCGAAACGAAGTCGGTGCTCGCGACCGGGATGGTCGCCGGCATGTTCCTCGGCGCAACCGCGATCAGCGGAATCTGGTTCGGAAGCGTGGTCGACCACCACCACAAGAAGCGCGTCATGCAGGCCTCGGCGCTCGCTTCCGGAGTCTTCTACGTCGCGGCGTTCGGGCTCTACCAGCTCACTCCCGTCGAGGTGTTCCAGCACGCCTCGAGTGTCCGGCTCTGGGTCTTCATCGGGCTTTGCATGACCGGCATGATCCTTGGCAACCTGCGGACGATCGCACTCCAAACCCTGGTCACCCTGCTGATCGAAGCGGAGCGGCGAGATCGCGCGAACGGGCTGGTGGGAACGGTCACCGGCGCGACCTTCCTCGGGAGTTCACTCATCAGCGGCCTGCTTGTCGCCGCCGACGGCATGCGCTATGTCCTGCTCCTTGCGCTAGCCGTCCTTGCCGTGAGCCTCGTCCACCTTGCCCCGGTGCGGCTCGACGACCCTGTGACGACGGGTCCCACCGAACACGACGCCGATGCGTCCGGATCCACCGGCGGGACGGGCGCGCTTGGACGCCGTGGGCGACAGGTCGACCTTCGCGGAACCGTCCGCCTGGTCCGCGCCGTCCCCGGTCTCCTTGCCCTGATCGGGTTCAGCTGCCTGAACAACTTCATCGGCGGAGCGTTCATGGCGCTGGTGGATGCATACGGCCTCTACATGGTCTCGGTGCAGACCTGGGGCCTGCTGTGGGCAGCCCTGAGCGCCTTCCTCATCGTTGGTGGGCTGCTCGTCGCTCGGACCGGCCTCGGTGCGCGCCCTCTGCGCGTGCTCCTGCTGATCAACGCCGTGCTCTGGGTGGACGTGATCCTCTTTCCTCTGCGCTCGTCGATCGTGATGCTCGCGATCGGCATGGCGGTGTACATGGCACTGGTCCCGTACGCCGAGGCCGCCGAGCAGACCATCCTGCAGCGGGTCGTGCCGTACGAGCGCCAGGGCCGTGTTTTTGGCTTCGCCCAGAGTGTGGAGATGGCCGCCTCTCCGCTGACCGCGTTTCTGATCGGCCCGATCACCCAGCTCGTCTTCATCCCGTTCATGACGACCGGAAGCGGCGCCGACCTGATCGGCGGCTGGTTCGGGGTCGGACCTGATCGCGGCATCGCGCTGGTCTTCGTGCTGTCCGGGGCACTCGGGCTGCTGCTGACCGTGATCGCCATCCGGAGCCGCGCCTACCGGCTCCTCAGCGCTCACCACGCCGACGCCGTCGCGCTCGCGCCCGTCGGCTGATGGGCCGACGCCGGACTGGAACGATTCGCCGGGCCTAGGCCGTGGCGGTAAGGTTCCGCGCGGAGGATTCGCCTAGAGGCCTATGGCGCTCGCTTGGAAAGCGGGTTGGGTTCACGCCCTCACGAGTTCGAATCTCGTATCCTCCGCTCGCAAGTCTCGCCTCCAAGGGCGCCGATTCGGACGGCCCGTTGCGCGACTCGGCTCGCCAATCCGGTCCGCAGCGGATCGACCTACTGCAGACCGCCGCGCACCGATGTGATCCGGCCGGTATTGAAGCCGAGCCAGTGCATCCGGCCGACGAAGCGGGCGTGCTCGACCTTCACACAGCGGTCGACAATCACCGTGAGGCCGGCTTCCGCAGCGATCCGGATGCCCTCGGGGCTGATCACGCCGAACTGGCACCACAGGGTGGCGGCACCGATTGCCGCTGCCTCCTCGGCGATGGCCGGCACAGCGGCGGGGGCACGGAACACGTTCACCATGTCCACTGGTTCCTCGATCTCGCTGAGGCTGGCGTACGAGCGAACCCCGATGATCTCGGACTCCCGCGGGTTCACCGGAATCACCCGGTATCCGTGCCGTCGGAGGTAGTAGCCGACGAAGTTGCTGGCCCGCAGTTCGCTCCTCGACATGCCGACGACGGCGATCGTCTTGGTCGCGTACAGCACCTGCTGGATGGTCAGCGGATCCTGATGCGGGCGCAGATCCAGCTCCGTTGCCGTGCTCATCGCTCACCCCTGGCCGCGACGCTCTCGCGTTGCGATGATGCCAACGCCTGTTCCAGGTCCCAGATCAGGTCATCGACCGACTCCAGCCCGACCGAGAGCCGGATCGTGCCCGGCGACACCCCCGCCGCGGCAAGTTCGTCGTCGCTGAGCTGGCGGTGGGTGGTACTCGCCGGGTGGATGATCAGGCTCTTGGCATCGCCGACGTTGGCCAGGTGCGACCACAGCGTGACGCCCCGGATCAGTTCCTGCCCGCCCTCACGCCCGCCGGCACAGTCGAACGAGAACACAGCACCCGCACCCTTGGGCAGGTACCTGTCGACCAGCGGCGCGTACCGGCCGCCCGGCAGCCCCGGATAGGTGACATTGCTCGCCAGCGGGTGCGACTCGAGGAATCGAGCAACCGCCACGGCGTTCGCGACATGCCGGTCCATCCGCAGCGAGAGCGTTTCGAGACCCTGCAGGAAGAGGAACGCGTTGAACGGGGACAACGCCCCACCCAGATCGCGCAGCGTTTCGGCGCGCAATTTCATCAGGTACCCGTAGGTGCCGAACGTCTCGTGAAATTGCAGCCCGTGATAGGCCGGCGAGGGATCGGCAACCACGGGATAGCGCCCGTTGGACCAATTGAACGTGCCGGCCTCGCTGACCACGCCGCCGATGCTGGTGCCGTGACCGCCGAGGAACTTGGTCGCCGAGTGCACCACGATGTCGGCGCCCCATTCCATCGGCCGGCACAGGTAGGGCGTCGCGAACGTGTTGTCCACGATCAGCGGGAGTTCGTGCTCGTGAGCAATGGCGGCGACCCCGGCGATGTCCAGCACATTGCCGCCCGGGTTGCCGATGGTCTCACCGAAGAATGCCTTGGTGGTGGGCCGCACGGCCGCCGACCACGCGTCGAGGTCATCGGGGTCGACCCAGGTGAGGTCGATCGTCATCTTCCTGAGCAGGTGCTTCAGCTGGTTCACCGACCCGCCGTACAGCGCGGAAGAAGCGACCACGTGATCACCGGGCTCGAGCATGGTGAACAGAGCCGCCGCCTGGGCCGCGATGCCGCTGGCAAACGCCACCGCACCGGCGCCGCCCTCCAGGTTGGCCACCCGCTCCTCGAACACCGCAACGGTGGGATTCATGATCCGCGAGTACGTGTTGCCGTACTCCTGAAGGTTGAAGTACGCCGCGGCCGACTCCGGGTCCTCGAACACGTAGCTGGTCGTCTGGAAGATCGGTACGGCGCGGGCACCGGTGTTCGGGTCGGGGCGCTGCCCCGCGTGCAGTTGACGGGTCTCGAAGCCGAACGCGCGCGGCTGCTCCATCCGGGTCACGCGGCGCCTCCTCGACCGAGGAAACGGCGGATGATCGGCGTCTGGGCCGCCTCCTCCAGCAGGAAGCAGTCGTGGCCATACGGTGCGTCGATCATGTGGAACTCCGATTCCTTCCCGAGGCTGCGCAGCGCCTGATGGATCTCGACCGAGGCCGACGGCGGATACAGCCAGTCCGAACTGAAGGCGATCAACAAGGTGCGCGCCTGGACTGACTCGAGGGCGCTCAGCAACGATCCGCCATGTTGCCGCGCCAGGTCGAAGTACGTCAGCGCCCGTGAGGTGTAGAGGTAGGTGTTCGCATCGAACCTGCGCACGAACGAAGTCGCCTGGTGCCGCAGATAGCTCTCGACCTCGTACTCCGGCTCGGTGATGGTGAAGCGGATGTCGTCGCCCGACTGCAGCCGGCGGCCGAACTTGTCGGCCAGCGCGGGTCCCGACAGGTAGGTCACGTGACCGACCATGCGGGCGACGCCCATGCCCGCATCCGGCGTACGCCCGGTCCCGTAGTAGTGGCCGTCCTGCCAGGCCGGATCACGCAGGATCGACTCGCGCGCGATCGCATTCCAGGCGACGCCCTGCGGCTGGAGCGCGTGGGTGCTGGCGATCGGGACGATCGCGTCGACCTGGTCGGGGTAGCCGACCGCCCACTCCAGAGCCTGCATGCCGCCGAGCGAGCCACCTGCGACGGCAGCCAGCCTTCCAATGCCGAGTTGATCGAGGAACGCCCGCTGCGCTCGCACCATGTCGGCAACAGTGATGACCGGAAAGTCGGAGCCGTACGGCCGCCCAGTCGCGGGGTCGACCGATGAGGGCCCGGTCGTGCCACGGCAGCCGCCGAGGAGATTGGTGGAGACGACGAAGAAGTGGTCGGTGTCGAAGGCCTTGCCTGGCCCGATCATGCCGTCCCACCAGCCGAGCGCCCGGCCTTGCAGTCCGTCGCGATCCTCGGCCGCAAAGCCGTCTCGGGTGCCCTCAGCACCCGGCTCGGCTGCGATGCCGGCAGCGTGCGCGTCGCCACTGAGGGCGTGGCAGACCAGGATCACGTTGTCCCCTGCCGGTGAAAGCGAGCCATAGGTCTCGTAGGCGACCTGCACCCCGGCGAGTCGCCGACCGCAGTCCAGCGGAAGCGGATCCGCAAGGTCGGCGTAGCGCGTCTCGACCCGGCCTACCGAGGCTGGGGACTTGTCGGACAGCGCCATGAAATGGCAGCGTAACTGAGGGTGCTGGCCCGGTTCGGCCCGCAGCAACCACGAGAGGGCACGGTAATGACAGCAGTCGAGGAAAAGTCCGCAGACAACGGCGTCAACGTACAGGCGTTGCTCGACGCCCGCGAAGTGTTGAAGGGCGCGCCCGAGGCGGCGCAGTTCACCTGGCGGGCGACCTCGAGTTGGAAGAACGGCGTGGCCAGCAGCATGACGGTCAACAAGTTCTTCGGCCTGGGCCAGGAGCAGGAGCACAAGTTCAGCTCGACCTTCGACGCGGACCACCCGGCGGTCTTTGCGGCAGAGGACACCGCGATCACCCCCATCGAGTACCTGCTGGTCGGTCTGGCGGGCTGTCTCACCGGTGGAATCGCGTCGATCGCCCAGAATCGCGGGATCCAGTTGCGCTCGGTGGAGGCCGTGGTGGAGGGGAATCACGACATTCGCGGGATTCTCGGCGCCGACCCGGACGTCCGGAACGGCTACAACGACGTGAAGGTGACCTTCACCATCGATGCCGACGCGACCCGCCAGGAGATCGAGTCGTTGGTCGCACAGTCCCAGAAGCGCTCCGCGGTATTCGATGCGTTGACCAACCCGACCGACGTCACCGTCGAGATCGCCTGAAGATCGGGCATCGGCGATCGAGCAGGTCACCGCGGTCGTCATCGGGGCCGGACACTCCGGTCTCGCCGCGAGCGCAGAGCTGACGGCCCGCTCGATCGACCATGTGGTCCTCGAACGGGGCGACGTCGCACAGTCGTGGCGAACCGAACGCTGGGACTCGCTGCGGCTTCTGACGCCGAACTGGCTCAACCGACTCCCCGGCATGCCCTACGACGGGGCCGACCCAGACGGCTACCTGAGCATGCCCGAGGTGGTCGCCCTGGTGGAGAGGTTTGCTGCACTCGTCCGGGCACCGGTGCGGAGCAACACCGCGGCAACCTCTGTCCGCCGGGTTGACGACGGATACCGCGTGGGCACCGTGGGCGGCGAGATCGCCTGCCGCGCAGTGGTCATCGCGAGCGGTGCCTTCAACACGCCGAGCGTGCCGGCTTTCGCGGCCGCGGTGCCGTCCGACATCCATCAAGTGACGCCGTTCAGCTATCGCAAACCCGGCGACGTGCCCGAGGGGGGCGTCCTGGTGGTCGGTGCGTCGGCGACCGGGGTGCAGTTGGCGGCTGAGCTGGCCCGCTCAGGCCGGCCCGTCACCCTCGCCGTCGGCGAACACGTCCGGATGCCCCGGACCTACCGCGGTCGCGATGTGCTGTGGTGGATGGACGCGACGGGGATCTGGGACGAGCGCTACGACGCGATGGAGGACCTGACGCGGGCCCGACGATTGCCGTCACCTCAACTGGTCGGCACGCCTGAGCGCAGCACGCTCGACCTCAATGCGCTGGCCGACCTGGGCGTCGAACTGGTGGGCCGATGGACGACGGTCCGCGATGGCGTCGCGCTCTTCTCCGGCGGCCTGCGCAACGTCTTCTCGCTGGCCGACCTGAAACTGCGGCGGTTGCTGGACGCGTTCGACGCGTGGGCGGTCGAGTCCGGTCGGGCGGACGAGGTCGAGGCGCCGGAACGGCACCAGCCCACCCGCGTGCCGGCCGACGCTCGTTGGCGGCTCGATCTGCGCAGCGGCGAGATTGCCAGCGTGGTCTGGGCAACGGGGTCACGGCCCGACTACCGCTGGCTTGACGTCCCAGTCGTCGACCCGAAGGGCCAGCTGAGCCATCAAGGCGGCATCGTCGACGGGCACGATCTCTACGCGCTCGGCCTGCCGGTGCTGCGTCGACGCCGCTCCACCTTTCTCAACGGCATCGAAGACGACGCACGCGAGGTCATCACTCACCTTGAGCAGGCACTACATTCATAGTCCATCTGGACTACTTCTATAGTGCTGGCGTCTCACCTATAGTCCTGACGTGACGCCAACCCAGGTCCGCGTCCTCGAGGCCGCCGTCGAGTTGCTCGGCACCGAAGGCCTGCGCGCGCTAACCCACGCCCGAGTGGATGAGCGAGCGGGCCTGCCGAAGGGGTCGACGTCCAATTACTTCCGCACCCGCGACCAGTTGGTGCTCGGCGTCAATGATTGGATCGGCAAGGGCGATGTCGCCAGCGTCGACGGGCCACCATCCCCCCCACAGACGCCTGCAGATGTCGTCGAAGGCCTGGCGGTCGCGATCGAGGTATTGACGGGGCCGCAAAGGATCAGAACAGCCGCTCGGCTGACGCTGTTCATGGAGGCGAACCACAACCCCGAGATCCGCGCCGCAGTGTCCCGGACCCGTGCGGCGATGGAGCGATCGATCGTTGCGACGATGGCTCAACTAGGAGCCCGCGACCCGCATACCACCGCACTCGCGCTGATGGCCTGCAGCGAAGGCATCATCTTGCACCGCATCGCCCGCCATGACGCCGCCGATCCCCGGCCGCTGCTGCGCGCCGTCGCCGGGGCCGCGTTTCCCGACGACACGACCTCGGCCTGATCGCCGAGGCGACCAGGCCGTACGCCGCACTCGTGCCCGCTCACACCACGATGTCGCCACGGGGGATGATCAGGCCGCGCACCTCGAATGTCTCGATCTCCTGCTCGGCCGGCGGCCGCGCCATTTCATCGGCCATCTCGGGCACCAACTCGCCGACCGCCTCCATGGCGCGTTCGTAGTGCTCCTTCGACTCCCAGATGTTCAGCACCTCGTAGCCGTCAGCCGTGGCGCGCCCGACGTGCACCAGCAGCCCGAAGCTGTCGATCGACGAGCCGGCTCGCTTGAGCGCTTCGGCATGGACTCGGTCGTAGGCCTCGACAGGCGCCGCAACCGCGTTGATGACTCCGTACATGAGCACACTCCGTTCTCCCCAGTGGTCCGCGGCCGAGATCCCGTCGCCTCTCCGCTCAGGGCGAGGGTACTACTTTCGTAGTTCAATGGCACTACGCACATAGTGTCGCTACGGCGCATCTACACCTCCGCCACCCGCAAGCGCTCCAGCGGGTCAGTTGCACGCTGCCGCTCCAGCCAGCGCAGCATCAGCTGGGTGATGTCCTCGGGAGCTTCCTGCTGGAGCCAGTGCCCGCAATCCAGCCCGACGACCTCCACGTTCGGCACGAACTCGGCCAGTCGTTCGGACCTCGCGATCACGTCCCGGTCGCCGTAGATCATCAGCGCGGGATGCCGGATGACGGGATCCACCTCCCCGAGGAGGTGCCAGTTCCGGTCCAGGTTCCGGTACCAGTTGATGCTGCCCGTGAATCCCGTCGACTCGAAGGCGGAGACGAAGACGGCTAGTTCGTCGTCGCTCATCACCGGCTCACCGAGCGGCGACTCCGCGGTGGCGAGGGTGATCAACTCCACGCCCGGTTCAGGCGCCCTCGGGGGCTGATTTTTCCGGTACAGGTTGCGCAGGAACCGGTGGGTGTTCTGGTCGAAGACGGCGTCTGCGACCCCTGGCTGTCGATTGAAGTGGACGAAGTAGTAGTCACTGCCGAGCACCTCCTCCATGAACTCCACCCAAGGCCTGTCCCCGCGCTCGAAGTAGGGCACGCTCAGGTTGATCACCTTGTTCACCCGGCCCGGGTGCAGCAGGGTCAATCCCCAGACGACGAAGGCGCCCCAGTCGTGGCCGACAAAGGTCGCATCCTCGTACCCGTAGTGATCGAGGAGCGCGACGAGATCACCGGAGAGGTGCTCCAGGTCGTAGTCCGTCACCTCCGTCGGGCGGGATGAATTGCCGTAGCCCCGCTGGTTCGGGACGATGACGTGGTAGCCGGCCGCCGCCAGCGCGGGCAACTGATGGCGCCACGAGTAGGCGTGCTCCGGCCAGCCGTGACAGAGCACGATCGGTTCTCCGGCATTCTCCCGGCCGGCTTCAAAGACCTCGATTTCCACACCATTGACGGGCACGAGGGTCGGTTCGGGGAAATCGGCTGGGTAGGGCACTGCTTCTCCTTGCTTCGGTAGTGATGCAGCCATCGTGTCCACCAAAACCGGTCACCCCACGACCGGTTTGTCTGCCAGTCTTGCCAGGTGCGCACCGACCGGCTGGTGGCCGTCCTCCTGCTGCTGCAGCGGCGTGGACAGGTGACAGCAGCAGAAGTCGCCCGCGAGCTGGAGGTCTCAGAGCGGACGGCCCGGCGCGACCTCGACGCGCTGGCCATGGCCGGAGTGCCGCTGTACTCGCTGCAGGGCAGAGGCGGCGGCTGGCGGCTGCTGGGCGGAGCCCGCACCGACCTGTCAGGGCTGACCGCGGGCGAGGCCCGAGCCCTCTTCGTGGTGGCTGGGCCGGCGTCAGCCGCGACGCCGGCCGTGCGGGCGGCGCTGCGCAAACTCGTCCGGGCGTTGCCAGAGCCCTTCCGGGAGCAGGCTGAGGCAGCCGCGTCGTCGGTGGTCCTGGACCGGCAATCGTGGGGGTCGGCTCGCGTCGAGCGGCGGCCGCCACCGTTCCTCGACGCACTCCAGGACGCGGTGATCCGCGGCGTCCAGGTGCGGCTCGGCTACGTCGACCGGAGCGGCGTCGAGACCGGGCGAACCGTCCACCCGCTAGGCGTCGTCGTCAAAGGCGCGTACTGGTACCTCGTCACGGCCACCGAGGCCGGCCGGCGGACCTTCCGGATCGACCGCGTGTCCTCGGTCGACCCAACCGATCTTCCTGTGCAGCGACCCGAGGGCTTTGACCTGGCCGCGAGCTGGCGGGAGATCGCCGACGAGGTCGATCGCAGGCGAACGCCCCTCGAATGCCGGGCGCTCTGCATGCCGGACGGGATCGACATCCTCCGGATGGCGTTCGGCAGCCGCCTCGACGTCGCCGGCCCCGCACCCGACGGTCGGATCGAGGTCGTGATCCGGGGCTACGACGAGGCGACGCTCGCCGGCGAGCTCGCGGGGCTGGTCGAATGGATCGAGGCCACCGACCCGGCGGTTCGGGACGAGCTCGCCGCGATCGGCGATGCGCTCGTCACGCGCTACCGCTGACGCCCCCATCAGTTCACGGCGCGCAACCGTCGCCGAACAGGCGGCTCCCGATCTGGAGCTGGGGCACCACAGTCCGCCACAGCAAAGGCGACGCCGGGACGACCTGCGTCGGTGCTGGGAAGTGACGCACGGCAGGTCGCTTGGCCGCGATCACCTCGAACCCGCCAGAGATTGCCACGTGCGCAGGGAGCGGCAGGTATCGACCGTTTGCGCCGACCTCACCGCCGTGAATGTCGTTGAGCGCGGCACCGCGACCGGTGTAGGTGAAGACCGGGCCGGTCGAGGGACCGACGAGCGTCGCTCCGTCGGGGTGTGGGTGGGTGGAGGTCTGAACGGGCAGCGTGCAGACGTGCTGGAGCACTCCGACGGCGTTGGTCGCCGACCCGAACGTCTCGATCACGATCGCGCCGCCAAGTTCGCAGCCGAACGGCGTGCCGGCGGCATCACCCAGGGTCTTGGGATCCAGCGCCGGAACGATGCCGCCATCCTCGATGCGGGTCACCGTCAGGAATCGACCTCCGGGGCTGCCGTCCCGGTCGACCGCCTGCGCGGCAAGGGCGTACCGCTCGCCGCCGTCGGTCTCCAGCCAGGTCCCACTTGCCGCGTCGAAATCGCACTCATGGGGCTGGGCGGTCTCCATGTCCACGGTCCACACCGTGCCGGCGCGCGAGAGCCGGGACAGCCGCAGATTGCCCGCGTCGAGCCGTCCGTGCAGGCGAGCCGCCTGGACCCGGCGCAACCGCGATCGAGGTTGGGTGTGATCTGCCATGACTCCACCACCGTGCCCCTGACGCCGTCAGAGCGTCAACCGGTCGACCAGGCGGTAGCCGTCCAGGCGGTTCGACTGGAGCCCAAGGTCGGACAGCACGTACACGTCGTCGCCGATGACCAGCGACCGCACCGCCTGCCCGCCCGATTCCGGCGGAGCGATCCGAGCGACCTCACGCAGTCCGCGGCTGTCCGCGCGCAACGCGACAAGGCCGCTGAAGCCGAGCTTGTCGCTCGTGTACGACGTGATCGGAGCCAGCACCAGCCGCCGCGGCTCCCAGAAGAGGAAGGCCTTGGGGTCGAATTCGGCGGCGGCACTCCCCCAGCTGTAGCCCTGGGTGTCAATCCGCTTCGGCGACGTGGGGTCACCGACGTCGAACAACGAGAACTGGATCTTGCCCGCTCCACTCTGGCCGACTCCGAGCAGCAGATTCTTTCCGACCGGGTGCAGATAGCCCGAGTAGCCGGGGATCTTCAACTCACCGGTGATCCGCGGCGCGGCGGGGTCACGCAGGTCGAGCACGTAGAGCGGATCGGTCTGACGGTAGGTGACCACGTATCCGGTCGTCCCGATGAACCGCACCGCGCGGATCGACTCGTTGTCGTCAGCTCCCAGCCCGCCGACTTGGCCGACCTTGACCAAGGCGCCTGACTGCTCGCGCAGTGTGGTCACCACGCCCTCATTCACCGCTCGCGGATTCACCCAGCCGCGGCGTTCGGACACGGTCGTGGCGACCCGGAGCACGCCGGCGTTCTCCGACATCGCGTACTGGTTCAGCAACACTCCCGGTACGGCGCCGGACCCGCGGTACGCGGTGGCCCCCGACGGAGCTGTCAGGAATTTGTGGATGCTCGTCGTCGCGGTCGAGCCATCGCGCTCCCATTCCGTCGTCGTCACGTACGTCGCGGCGCTGGTCGCGTACAGCTGCTGCCCACTCGCGATCACCCCGACTGTGTGCCGCTCCTGGAGCGTCGAGGTGATGTCGAACGAGGAGACGGCGACCGTATCGATGCCGGCGAAGGTCGCCGGACGGGACAGATCCGGACACTCCACCAGCCGGCCGCGGCTCAGCTGCGCCCCGGCACCGTCACTCAGGGTGTACGTCGGAACCCAGTCGTCCACGGTCGAGTTCGCCACCGCGGCGCGGAGCTGTTGCTTGGATTCCTCGGTGATCTCGCCGTCGTTCCCGTACGACGGCGACGGGATGTCGAGGTCGGGCGAGAACGCCGTGGCGATCCGTACTTGCGCGCCGACGAGCCGGGCATCCAGCACCTGGCCCTCGACGGCGAGGGTCGCAACCCGCTTGGGCGTACGCGGCGCCGCGAGGTCGTAGAGGCTCAGGTACTGGCGTTGCGCTCCAGAACGCGCTTGCGGGACGACTCCGCCCGGCCGCTGCTCGGTGAACACCAGCAGCCGGGTGCCTGCGAGGAGGACATTCCGAACGTCCGTGTCGGGCAGTGTCGACAGCGTTGACATCCGGCCGCTACGAGCTCCGATCACGTGCACCCGGCCCCGGGCCACCGCCACGATGATCTTGCCGTCTGTCTTGATCACGTCAGGCTCGTCGACGCCGGCCTCGGCGACATTGGTCGACGAGTGATCCGGCCCGGCGCTCTCCGAGCCGCTCGCGTCCTCGCGTGCGGCTGGCGGTCGCGGCTCGCTCTCGGCCCCGCCGGCGCTGGTATCGGCGAGGGCGAGGCGGGCCCGCTCGATCAGGTAGTCGGGCGCTTCCTTCTTGAAGTACCCCAGCACCGCGTCGCAGTCACCGAACGCCGTCAGAGGCTCCGCCGCGTACGCCACCCCGCCGCCAGCGCCACCGGGCGCCCCGGGGCCGTCACCACCGACGAGCCTCGGCCCGACGGCCGCCGCTGCGACGACCAGAACCGCTGCGGCCGCCAGCCGGGGCAGCGCGCGTCCTCTCGGCCGGCGTACCCGGCGGAGGGCGAGCTCATCTGCTCCGTCCCCGGCCGCCAGTTGCTCGCGCACGGAGGCCGACGCTCGTCGAGCCCGCGCCTCGAAGGTGTCGTGGGCCGAGTCGGAGCCTTCCGGGCTGCGCTCGGCGTCGCTCGACGCATCACTCATGGCCATCCCCTACGCGCTCCAAGCGCAACTGACGCGCAACAGCAGTGCGCGCCCGACTCAAGTGGGTCTTCACCGTGCCTTCACTGCAGTCCAGAACTGCGGCGATGTCGCGCACGCTGTAGTCCTGCAGATAGAAGAGCGCGACGGCCTGGGCCTGGCGAGGCGGCAAGGCCCGGACCGAGCGCCAGAACTCCGCGTCGCCCTCGTCGAGTTCGACCTGCATGCGAGTACGTGACGCCAGCCGGACCAGCGCCTTCGCCTCGCGCACCCGGCGCCGCACCGCCGAGGCCGCCCGATTGCAGGCCACCCGGCGCACCCACGCCGCCGGGGAATCGAAGCTGCCGATGGCCGCCCACTGCCGGTACGCCGCAGTGAAGGCATCCTGAGCGGTGTCTTCGGCCACCGACATGCTCCCGGTCAGCACGTAGGCCAAACCGAGCACCTGGCGGTACTCCCGCCGATAGAACTCATCGAAGGACAGGCGCCGGTCATCGCCGCTGTCGACGGCCGGCGGCGCCGACTCGACTTCAGCTGCGGAATCGACGGCCGCCAGCGCCGGTCGCCGCCTCGGTTCAGGGGTGGCGCCGTCGTCCGCCGCAGTCACTCCGTGCATGTCCATCACTGCGTCACTCGCCGCAGGCCGGTCCTCGGTTGACATGGTGAGCACGAGTGTTCCAGCCGAGTCGTGCGGTGACGGCGTGCGGCGGGACCAGCCACCGTGGCGAAGCCGCGGGCGAGGCTGGCGGTGACGCACTGGTCGTCTCGTGGTGCCGACCCGCCGTGGCCGGCAGACCGAACCGCCGCGGCGCTTCGATGCGAATTCTTCCTACCGAAAATGAGGCGCCGATTCCCGCCCTTGCGCGATGAGGAGTTGCCGGGGTAGTCGTCGTCGAAAGCCGGGCCGGAGTTTTTGATTGCGGCTCTCCCTCCAAAATGACGCGTCCAACGCCGGAGCGTCGTTCTCGATATGTAGCCCGATGGTGATCGATTGGGCTCTGAGGGTCGCCCGCGCAATGCCGGTACAACCGAGATCTGCGGTTGGATTGCTGCAATCGCACCAGATATCCGTGCAGACCTCGCCATCGACGCACTCTCGAATGATCGGCTGTGGCCGCGCGCACCTGCACCGACGGTGGGGGATCAGCCAGGTCCGAGACCATCGCGGGACACGGTCCAGCGGCGCCCTACCGGTGAGCCACCCGGAGGCCGATCGCGATGCAATCGCCCTTGTCGACGACGGAAGCCGCGGCCGCGACGCCAATCGCGAGGAAGCCGAACCCGGAGGACGCGGCGCTTCCGAGATCGACCGATGCTCGGCTCTGGCCCCGTTGCCGGACAATCAGACACGCACGATCTTCCGGCTCTTGCGATGACCTCGAATGGGCGGGAGCAGACTGCCTGGGCGCCCCAGATCGCGCCGCGCAGGCACACGTGGCCAGCAGGAGCGCACCAACGCTCCCGGAAGTTCATGCCGGGCAGGGCCAAGCCCTCGGGCACGGAAATCCGTCACACTCTCTCTGGGGCAGGGGATGCGTTCCCCCGACGTCCGTACTAACTTTGGCGCGTGGCGCATGTGACATCCTTCTTCGGCCAGATCTTGCGGTTTCGTCTCTTGATCGTGGCGGCCGTAATCGGCGTTCTCTCACTCGGGCTGCTGCAGCTACGCGACACGTCAGTCGATGTGCTGCCTGAATTCACTCCGCCGTACGCCGAGATCCAGACGGAGGCCCTCGGCCTGTCGGCGGAGGAGGTCGAACAACTCATCACCGTGCCGATGGAGGCGGACCTTCTCAACGGCGTGGAGGGAGTTGAGACGATCCGATCCGAATCAGTTCCGGGCCTGTCCTCGGTGGTCCTCGTATTCGCCAAGGGGACAGACATCTACCAGGCGCGCCAGCTGATCCAGGAGCGACTCACCCAGGCTCACGCGCTTCCCAACGTCTCCAAGCCTCCAACGTTGCTGCCGCCCCTGTCCTCCTCCAACCGCGTGCTGATGGTCGGGCTCAGTTCGTCCGAACTCAGCCTGATCGAGCAGTCCGTGCTGGCCAAGTGGACGGTGCGACCGAGCCTGATGGGCGTGCCCGGTGTAGCCAATGTCTCGATCTGGGGGCTCCGAGACCAGCAGTTGCAGGTTCAGGTGGATCCCGCGACGCTACGTGCCCGCAACGTCAAGCTCGCCCAGATCATCGAGACGGCCGGCAACGCACAGGTGGTTTCGCCGCTGTCCTTCCTGGAGGCGTCGACACCGGGAACGGGCGGCTTCGTCGAGTCTCCGCAGCAGCGACTCCAGGTCCGCCACGTTCTGGAGCGCATCGCGAACCCGGCCGAGTTGGCCAAGGTCCCGGTCGAAGGCACTCAGGGCAAGCTGCAGCTCGGGGATGTCGCCACCATCAAGGTCGACCACCAGCCCCTGATCGGCGACGCGGTCGTCGGGGAGAGTCAGGGCCTGCTGCTCGTGGTGGAGAAGTTCCCCGGGGTCAGCACCACCGAGGTGACCGAGGGGGTCGAGGCTGCCCTGAACACGCTGCGCCCCGGCCTGACCGGCGTGTCGACGGACACGTCCATCTTCCGGCCGGCGGAGTACGTCGCTGACGCCGTCGACAACGTCGGACTCGGCCTGCTCGTCGGTGCCATCCTGATGGTCGTCGTGCTCCTGGCACTCCGGCAGCCGTGGCGGGTCGTCCTGGTCACGGTGATCACGGTCCCGCTCGCCTTGGTGACCGCCCTGCTCATTCTGCGCGGTTTTGGCTACGACCTGAATGCGCTCACGCTCGCAGGCCTAGCCGCCGCCTTGACCATCGTCGTGGACGAAGCGATCACGCCTGTCGACTACGCGATGCGTCGGCTCCGCGACCAACAGTTCGAGCTCGAGCCGGAGTCAGCGGCGCAATCGGTGGCCCAGGGCTGGATCGGCACTGGCAGGGCGCTGGTGTACGCCACCCTGGTCATTGGTCTCGCGCTCCTGCCAGCGGCGGTTCTCGACGGACGACCGGGCGCGTTCCTGGCACCACTGGTCATCGCGTACGCGGTCGCCGCCCTATCCGCTTCCCTGGTCGCGGCGGTCGCCGCCCCGGCTCTCACGATGGTGCTGCTGCACAACGCCAAGCCCGGCAAGATGTGGAGCACCAACGTGCTGGAACGAGTCAGCGGCCGCTACCAGTCAGGCCTGACCAGATTCACGCACAGCAGCCGACCGGTTCTGCTGGCCGCGCTGGCCTGTGTCGTCGTCATCGCGGTGAGCATCCCGTTCCTCTCGCTCTCACTCGTCCCGACGTTCAAGGATCGCGACGTCCATGTGTCCCTGGAGGGTCCGCCCGGAGCGTCGCGAGAGTGGATGGCGACTCGGTCCACCGAGGTCAGCCGTGCGCTCCGAGGGGTGCCTGGGGTCGAGGGCGCGTCGGCCCATCTGGGACGCGCGATCGGCGGGGACCGGGTGGTGAACGTCAACTCGGCTGACGTCTGGGTCGCGGTTGACACCGACGTCGACTACGACGAGACGATCGCCCGGATCGAGGAGGTCGTCGGCGACCTGCCCGAATTGACCGCCCGGGTGGTCCCGTACACAACCCAACGCATGCACGACATCGGGGCGCTCGTATCCGGCGGAAACCCGGCGACCAGCAGCGGTTTGAAGCTCCTGACAGGCGACGAGCACCCGCTCACGGTGCGCGTCTTCGGAGAGAATCCCGTACAGCTAGAGCAGACCGCAGCTCGCGTGCTGGATCAGATCAAGGGCGTGGACGGCATCAGCGGACCGGAGCTGATCCGTCCGAAGATGCAGTCGACGATCGAGATCGAGGTCGATCTGAACAAGGCGCAGGCCCAGGGCATGACGCCAGGGGCCGTGCGCCGGGCTGAGGCGACCCTCGTGCAGGGCATCCAGGTGGGCAGCCTGTTCGAGCAACAGAAGGTTTTCGACGTCATCGTGCAGGGAATCCCGACCACCAGACGGAGCCTGGAGGATGTCGCGAACCTGCAACTCGACAAGCCCGGCGGCGGCTACGTCAGGCTCGGCGATGTCGCGGACGTTCGCGCGGCCCAGACGCCGGAAGTGATCCAGCGCGACGCGGTGTCTCGGCGGATGGACATCGTCGCCGGAGTCAGCGGTCGATCCCTGGCGGATGTGAAGGCCGACGTCGACCGCGAGTTGCGCGCCATGTCCATGCCGCTGGAGTACCACGCCGAGGTGGTCGGTCAGAGCACCGCCGAGGAGATCAGTCTGGGGCTGGTGATCGGCACCACTGTCGCAGCCGTGCTCGCCGCCTTCTTGCTCTTCCAGGCGGGGACCCACAGCTGGAAGCTGGCCCTCGCTCTCAGCCTCGCGCTGCCGCTGTCGCTGGCAGGCGGGTTCGCCATCAGCGCAATCACCGGGTACGGCCTCTCGCTCGCCGCCCTGCTGGGCCTGCTGGCTGCGCTGGCGTGGGTAGTGCGAAACAGCCTGGTCACGATCTTCAGGATGATGGCCTTGGACCGAGAGGGTGCTGCTCAGGCTCCCGCTTCCTACATCGTGCAGCGGGGCGCTCGTGAACGGATGGCTCCGATGCTCACCTCGGCGATCGCGGTGGTGGCGCTGACCGCCCCGATGATCGTCCTCGGCAGTCGCCCTGGGCTGGAGATCCTGCATCCGATGTCGGTCGTGCTCCTCGGCGCTCTCGTGACGGCCGTGCCGTTCGCGCTGTTCGCGGTGCCTGCCCTGCACCAGCACGCCGGACCGAGGCACGACCCGGACGAGCGGACTGCGAGCGCGGAGTCCCAGCGGACCCAAGTGCTGGCCGACGAAGCGGGAGCCTGACTTGAACCGCAGAGCCGGGAGACCGATCCCCATCGTGCTGAGCGTGCTTGCGCTCCTGGTCGTGATCGGCGGCTGCACCCAGGACGAGGACGACTCCGACACCTCGTACAAACCGGCCACGCTCAGCGAAGCCGACGCCAGCGGGCTCAAGACGGTGACCTTCACCGCCGACGGGGCACGGAGAGTGCACGTGACACTCGCGCCGGTGGTTGCCGAGGGCAGCCGGGTGAACGTGCCCTACGCGGCGCTGATCTATGACAAGAAGGGCGGTAGCTGGGTCTACGGGGCCGCAGAACCGTTGGTGTTCAAGCGGGTCAAGGTCGAGGTCGACCGGATCGTCGATGACCGGGCGTTGCTGTCGACCGGACCGACGCCGGGAACCCAGGTGGTCACCACCGGCGCAGCCGAGGTCTGGGGCGCCGAGCTGGACATCGCCGGGAAGCACTGAGGAAGGAGACGAGATGCGCCGTATCGTCGCCCGTAGCCTGGGCTTCCGCTGGATCGTGCTCTTCATCGCGGGCGCGATGATGGCCCTGGGGTTCATCCGTCTTCCGGATGCCGAGGTCGATGTCTTCCCCGAGTTCGCTCCGCCGCGGATCGAGATCCAGACCATCGCCGTGGGCAACTCCTCCAACGAGGTGGAGGAGCTGATAACAGTTCCGCTTGAGAATCAGCTGAACGGGATCGAGGGGCTGAAGGAGATCCGCTCCAAGTCAGTCGCCCAGCTGTCCTCCATCCTGTTGATCTTCGACCGGGGAGCTGACGAGCTGCGCTCCCGGCAGCTGGTGTCGGAACGGCTCGCTGAGATCACGCCCACGCTGCCGACCTGGGCCAGCCCGCCCTTCATGATGCCGGCGTTGTCGTCGACCAGTCGGATCATGAAGATCGGGCTCACCTCCGACACGGTCAGCCTGACCGACATGTCCACCATCGCCTACTGGAAGATCCGCGCCCGGCTGCTCCGGGTGCCGGGAGTCGCCCAGGTCGCGATCTGGGGCGAGCGGCTCCCCCAGCGCCACATCCAGGTGGATCCGGCGAAGCTGGCCAAGTACGACGTAAGCCTGCAACAGGTGATGGACGCAGCGGGCGACTCAGTCGAGTCCGGCCTGCTCCGGTACAACGACGGCGCGGTGGTCGGTACAGGTGGATTCGTCGAGACCGGCGACCGGCGCTTCAACGTGCGCCACGTGCAGCCGATCGACACCCCTGAGGAGCTTGCCGAAGTTCCGGTGGTGGAGAAGGACGGCAAGGTCATCCGCCTCGGCGACTTGGGCAATGTCGTGGTCGACTCCGGGCCGCTGATCGGTGACGCGGTGGTCAACGACGGGCCTGGCCTGCTCTTGGTCGTCCAGAAGTACCGCGGCGCGAACACGATGGAGGTCACACAGGGCATCGAGACTGCCATCGCGGAACTCAAGCCCGGCCTTCCGAACATCGCCGTCGACACGACAATCTTCCGTCCTGCGACCTTCATCGAGCAGTCCATCGACAACCTCACCACGGCGATGCTGATCGGCATCGGTCTGGTCGTGCTGATCATCGCTGGGTTGCTGTTCGAGTGGCGCACCGCGTTCATCAGCCTGATCGCGATTCCACTCTCCCTGGTCGCGGCGATTCTCGTCCTCGATCTGTCCGGAGTCACACTCAATGTGATGGTGCTTGCCGGCCTGGTGGTGGCCATCGGGGTGGTGGTCGACGACGCCATCATCGACGTGGAGAACATCGTCCGTCGGCTGCGGCAGGACCGCGCCCTCGGTCGCGGCCGCTCCACCTTCGGCGTCATCTTGGACGCGTCGGTCGAGGTCCGGTCGGCAATTACCTACGCGACCCTGATCAACGTCGTCGCAGTCGTGCCGGTGCTGTTCCTGGAGGGTCTGTCAGGCTCCTTCTTCCGCCCATTGGTGCTGTCCTACGCGCTGGCGGTGATGGTCTCGATGGTCGTTGCGCTGACGGTAACCCCCGCACTCTGCTACCTGATGCTGTCGCGCGGGTCGCTGGTCAGTCGCGAGTCCCCGCTGCTCCGGGTGATCAAGAAGCGGTACGCCGCCGTGCTGGCGTTTCTGGTCCGGCGGCCGGCTCCGGCCTTCGTCACCACCGGCGTGCTGCTGCTCGCGGGTCTCATCACCTTCCCGCTGCTCGGCAGCCAGCTGCTACCGAACTTCAAGGAACGCGATTTCTTGATGCACTGGCTCACCCAGCCCGGCACATCGGTGACCGAGGAGACGCGCGTGTCTCAGCTGGCCTGCCGCGACCTGCGGGCGATCGACGGCGTTCGCAACTGCGGCTCCCACATCGGTCAGGCGCTGCTCGCCGACGAGGTCTACGGCGTCGACTTCGGTGAGAACTGGATCAGCGTCAGCCCCGATGTCGACTACGACGACACCCTCGACAAGGTGACCGAGACCGTCGACGCGTACCCCGGTCTGTTTCGCGACGTCCAGACCTATCTCCGGGAAAGAATCAAGGAGGTACTGACCGGTACCAGCGAGTCGGTCGTGGTACGCATCTACGGCCCGGACCTGGCGACGCTGGAGGAGCAGGCGGAGGAGGTCGCTGACACGATTGCCGGTGTCGAAGGGCTGGCCGACGCGCACGCCTCGCTGCAGACCACGTTGGCCCACATCGAGGTCAAGCCGAAGCTTGAAGAGGCCCGTCGACACGGCCTGACCCCGGGCGACATTCGCCGCCAGGCATCGACCATGGTGGCGAGCGAGGAGGTCAGCGACATCTTCGCGGGCGGCCGGGCCTACGACGTCCACGTCACTTCGCTGCCGTCGGCTCGGGACAGCGTCACCGACGTGCAGAACATGATGATCGATACGCCCACCGGCGATCGGGTCAAGTTGGCCGAGGTCGCCGAGATCACTATGGCGCCCACGCCGAACGCGATCCTGCGAAACAACCAATCCAGGCGCATCGACGTCGGTGGCAACGTCTCCGACCGCGATCTGGAGTCTGTCGTCAGTGACGTCAAGGAACATCTGGAGGCGCATCCCTTCCCTGTCGGCTACTACGCCGAGGTCCTCGGCGAGTCGACCGAGTTGAACGCCGCCAAGAGTCGATTGCTGATCTTCGGGCTTGCTGCCGTAGCCGCGATTCTGCTGCTCCTGCAGGCAGCGTTCGGAAGTGTCCGGCTGGCGCTCCTGACCTCCATCCTGCTGCCGACAGCATTGGTCGGCGGGGTGATTGCGGTTGCTTTCAGCGGCGCGGTGCTCTCGCTGGGCTCCCTGGTCGGATTCCTCGCCGTCTTCGGCATCGCCGCCCGCAACGGGATCCTGATGATCAGTCACTTCCAGGGGCTGGAGCAGAACGAAGGTGTCGCCTTCGGCCCCGAGTTGGTCGTTCAGGGGGCGATCGAGCGGCTGGCTCCGATCCTGATGACCGCGCTGGCTTCCGGGTTGGCGCTCGTCCCGCTGGTCGTCGCGGGCAGCATCCCCGGTCAGGAGATCGAACACCCGATGGCCATCGTGATCGTCGGTGGGCTGGTCACGGCGACGCTGGTCAACCTGTTCGTGTTGCCGGTGGCCTACCTGCGGTTCGGCAAGGGAAGGGCGGCGCGGGCGACAGCGGGCTGACGCCAAGCGTCTGTCCGACGGCACCGGTCGGTCAGCCATCGGCATGCCACAGCCCGCCCGTCCCATCGCTCGACAGGCGCTCCGCTTGTCCACGGCGGACGCCAGCCTTGCATCGACAGGGCGCGTGTGTGGGAGGATTCACGGACTCGTCTCGGGGGCGAACTGACCTTGAACTCGGTGGAGCCGATGTCACTTTCCGCTCGACAGAAGCACCGTATTCGGCGCACCCGGGATGCGGCGCGCGAATTGCGGGCGCTCGAACAGCACCGCCACAATCCCGCCCCGCTGCGCGCTCCCAAGATCGAGTACTGGCGAGACTTGTCAGTCGAGGTGGGCGGCACGTTGATCTCCGCTTTCCTCATCTTCGGATTCGGCCGTGCTGCGGGCTTCTTCACCCATCCGGACGAGCGCTCCCTGGTGCTCCGTGTCATCGGGGTCGGTGCGATCGTGGCAACCCTCGCGTTCCTCGCGTTCCGCTACCGGCACTACCGCCACGACCGGATCGCTGGCCACCCGGAGACCTCGAACGCCCTGTTCCGGGCCCTCGTCCCGCAGGTGAGCGTCCCCATGCTGCTCTTGGGCCTGATGCTCGCTCTCGGATACCTCTGACCGCCCCTTTCGGGAACGGGAGCGAGTCCTGCGTTATCCCGACCAGGAGCGAACCCACTCGCCACACCGGCACAGCACCGCCCGATCACACGCCGCCCGATTGCACGCCCGCCCGTCGTCTTCGCCGAGGACGAGGGCTTTCTGCTCTTCGAGATCCGCGTCCTCCGGTGCGAACGTCACAGCCACCTCCCGTTCCTTCGACGGAACTCCACACAGAGCGCGGGCGGAAATTCGGTTGCGGCGCCCTCGACCGCAGTCCTAGCCTCGACCAAACCACGAACTGCCCGTGGCGATTCGCGAGTCCGACGAGACGGACACGCGAGACCTAACCGAGAGGAGGTGCGCGATTTGATCCTTCGCACGAGACCCATCGAGACCAGCGAGGCGGTCAACACCCGGCGCACGCACCCGACTCTCGGCTGCGCCGCCTAGTCGCTGCACCACCTGGCCAGGCACTGCTGCACCGCCTGGTCGGGCACAGTTGCACGGGCCGAGTCAGGCGCCTCCCTGCGATCGATCCCGCGTTCCGGACGCCAACTGCCGTCCGAACGCGCCCGGCACGCGCGGCCATCGGCCGCGCCCTGCCGCATCCGATTCAGTGACAGGAGCTTGCCATGTTCAGCCACGACCACCGATCCTCGTACGAAGTCAGCCGCCGCGCAGCGCAGCGCTACGAGGAAATGACCGCGATCGCCGAACGCAAGGCCGCGGCCAAGCGTTCCTCGCAGAAGGAGGCCGGCGCGGCGGCGCCCGTCGTCGCACCGCAGGCCTGAGCCTGGCGCCAGGTGAGGCACTACCAGGCAGCGGCTTTGCGAGGCCGCGACGTGCCGTCGCATCCATCCGGGAGGGGGCCGGCCACCCGCTTGTTCCGATCAATCGTCGGCGCGACGGGTACCGGCCCTCTTCCACATTCAACCCGACCCTCGCGGAATCGGTCGGCGGCGGGGGCGACGACAGCCGTGGTCACCGTCGCCTGCGGGCGGTCCCGAAAATGCTCCTGATGATCTCGGTTCCTGCCGTGCGGGCGAACTGCCTGACCACACTCGAACCGGCGATTTTCTCCGCCATCGACTTCTCTCGCCGCGACGATGTCCGACCGGTGCCCGTGGGCCGCGCTGAGCGGGCGCTCCGGGCTGCTTCCGCTTCGGCCCGGGCTCGCTCGCGCTCCTCCTGCTCCGCCCGCTCAGCGGCCTCCCGGTCCACTCGCTCGCGCTCCGCGGCCTCCGCGCCTGCCTGCAGCTTTCGAGCCAGGATCTCGTGCGCCGAGTCCCGGTCCAGGGCCTGTCCGTACCGGCCCATCAATGCCGACGCCGCGATCCCGGGCCGCAACACCTCTGCCGGCGTCGGGGCCATCAACGACTGAGGAGCACGCATCCGTGTCCACGCCACCGGAGTCGGCGCCCCGTCGGGGTCCATCACGGTGACGATCGCCTCGCCGATCCCCAACTGCTGCAGCGTCTCGGCGAGGTCGTAGTGCGACCGCGGGAACGTCGCGACGGTCTGCTTCAACGCCTTCGCATCGTTCGGCGTGTGGGCGCGCAACTGATGCTGCACCCGCGAGCCGAGCTGGGCCAGTACCTCGTCCGGCACGTCCTTCGGGGTCTGCGTGACAAAGAAGATGCCGACCCCCTTCGAGCGGATCAGCCGCACCGTCTGGGCCACCGCGTCCAGGAACCCCTTCGACGCGTCGGCGAAGAGCAGGTGCGCTTCGTCGAAGAAGAAGACCAGCTTCGGTCGATCGATGTCGCCGACCTCCGGAAGGTCGTGGAACAGATCCGCCAGCAGCCACATCAAGAAGGTGGAGAACAACGCGGGGCGGTCGATCAGATTCGGCAGTTCCAGCAGCGAGACGACGCCACGGCCATCCCGGGTCACGCGCAGCAGGTCCGCGCTGTCGAACTCCGGCTCGCCGAAGAAGTCGTCGGCGCCCTGGTCGGCAAACGTGATCAGCGTCCGTAGGATGACGCCAACGGTCGCCGCACTCAGCCCGCCGATCCCCTTCAGCTCCGACTTTCCCTCGTCGCTGGTGAGGTGGGTGAGGACGGCGCGCAGATCCTTCAGATCCAGCAGCGGCAGGCCGGCCTGGTCTGCGTAGTGGAACACCAGGCCGAGCGAGGACTCCTGGACGGCGTTCAGGCCGAGCACCTTCGCCAACAGGATCGGCCCGAACGAGCTGACAGTGGCTCGCAGCGGCACGCCATCGCCCTGGCCGCCCAGGGCGAAGAACTCCGTGGGACAGGCCGCCGGCTGCCAGTGCTGACCGATCTTCTGGGTCCGGGCCAGGAGCTTGTCGCTGGGCTGGCCGGGCGAGGCGATCCCCGACAGGTCGCCCTTCACATCCGCGGCGAAAACCGGGACCCCGGCAGCCGAGATCTGCTCGGTCATGAGTTGCAGGGTCTTCGTCTTGCCGGTCCCGGTGGCGCCTGCGACCAGCCCATGCCGGTTGAGCATCCCGACCGGAATCCGGACCACAGCGTCGGGGACTGGTGAGCCTGCTTCGACCAACACCCCGAGATCGATCGCCGGTTCTTCGAAGGAGTATCCGTCGATGATCCCCCGGACTTCGGGTGAGACCTCGCTCGACGCCGAGTGCAGGGGCTCGCTCATGGCCAAATCGTAACGAGCCGCTGTTGTCAGCGGCCGATCCACCTTGACTAGAGTGTCGGGGTGATCTTCAAGCGCGTCGGGGACGTTCGGCCGTATCCAGATCACGGATACGTGCAGAAGCAGTGGGCGGCCATCGCGCCGCACCAGGTGCGCTTGGACCAGCTCGTGACCACAAAGCGGACGCTGGACCTCGAGGCCCTGCTCGAAGAGGACTCCACCTTCTACGGCGATCTGTTCGCCCACGTGGTGAGCTGGCGCGGCGAGCTCTATCTGGAGGACGGTCTGCACCGCGCGTTGCGGGCGGCGCTCCAGCAGCGACAGACCATGCACGCCCGGGTGCTTGACCTGAAGTAAGGCCTAGCGACTGTAGGCTCACCACGCAGGCGGCCAGCGCGGCGGGCGGGCACGCACTGGCGCGAAGAGGCTGAGAAAAGGAGTTCGACGTTGATCGTCCGGATCTTCCGGGTCATCCGAACTCCCCTGACGTTGCTGATCCTGCTCGGCATCCTTACCTACGGCGCCTACTGGGGCTACTCGAACATCATCAAGCCGGTGCCACCGCCGCCACCCCAGCCTTGTGTCACCCAGAACGTGCCCAAGGGCCAGATTCGATCGGCCCAAGTGGTCATCCGCGTCTACAACGGCGGGGATCGCAAGGGCCTGGCTGCCGATGTCGGGCGGCAACTGAGGAGCAAGGGCTTCCGGGTCACCGCCACCACCAACACGGTCGAACGCGTCCAGAAGACCATCATCGTCGGCACCGACGCGAAGTCGCCGGAGGTGCTGTTCGTGAAGACCTTCTTCAAGGAGGCGACCGTACGCACTGACCGGCGGAGCGACCACACCGTCGACGTGCTGGTCGGCAACCGCTACGCAGGCTTCAACAAGAAGGCCAAGGACACCTACACCGTCAGCACGAGCACGGTCTGCCTGCCGTCACAGTCGGCGACCGCAACCCCGGCGAACGGGAGCTGACCCGCACCTCGGACCGGTCGGCCGAAGGTCGCCGCGTCAGTCGACCCGGCGCCAACCAGCTAGCCGGCCGTACCGACCCAGCTCGCGCAATCGGTGCTCGGCTCGCATCCGCTGGCTCATCGGGGCAACGATCAGCAGTTCGTCGCCGGCTTTGATCCGCTCCTGAGCCTCCGGAGTGAACGGGGTGCTGCCCCTGATGATCAGCGAGACGACGGTGTGCCGCGGCAGCCTCAGCTCGCCGACCTCCACGCCGACCAGCCGGGACTCCTGTGGCACCCGCACCTGGAGCAGCTCTGCGGAGATGCGATCGAGCGGGGCGGCCTCCACCTCGAGTTCTGCGGCACTGCCGTCGTCGGCGAGCCCGAGCCGTCGCGCCAGGTACGGCAGTGTCGGCGCTTGCAGGATCGTGAAGACCAGCACGAAGACGAAGACCACGTCGAACAGGAACGTCGCGCCCTCGACACCGCGGGCCAGCGGGATGGTCGCCAGCACGATCGGGACGGCTCCGCGCAGGCCCGCCCAGGACAGGAACGCCTGCTCGCGGACCGAGAAGCCGAACCACACCGAACAGACCGCCACCGACACCGGTCGTGCGAACAGGGTCAACACCAAGCCGGCGGCGATGGCGACCAGCACCGCGGTCAGCGTGATGCGGTGCGGAACCGCGAGCAAGCCGAGCATCACGAATAGCCCGATCTGGGAGATCCAGCCGATGCCCTCGACGAAGGACCGCGTCGCCGCGCGGTGTGGCAGCCGGGCGTTACCGAGCAACAGCGCGCAGACATAGACCGCGGCGAATCCGCTGAGATGGACCTCTGCCGCCACCGCGTAGGCAAGGACGGCCCAGACCAGCGTGGCCAGCGGGTAGAGGCCGGAGGACGGCAGGGCCACGCGCCGGAGGAGCTGCACGCCGAGCCACCCGAGCGCGCCACCGACCGCCAGGCCACCGGCGAGTTCGGCCACGATCAGCCCGAATACGCCGGCTGCCCCAGCTTCCGGGCTCTCCCCTGCGGCGAGCGTGCTCGCCACCGTGACCAGCAGGACAGTCGGGGCGTCGTTCAGACCGGACTCTGCCTCCAGCGCCCCACGCAACCGGTGCGGAATGGGGACATTGCGGAGCACCGAGAAGACAGCGGCGGAGTCGGTGGGCGAGGTGACCGCCCCTAGCAGCACCGCCAGCCACAGGTCGAGGCCGAGCACGAAGTGACCGAACAGCGCCATCAGCGCCACGCTGACACCGGTGCCGATCGTCGCGAGCAGCCCGGCCAGCCCGATCGAGCCCTTGATGTCGTCCCAGCGGGTGGTCAGGCCGCCTTCGGCCAGGATCAGCACCAACGCGGCGAAGCCGAGCTCCTGCGCGAGGTGGGCGTCGTTGAACCGGATGCCGATCACGTCCTCGCCGAGCGCCACACCCAGGGCGAGGAACAGCAACAGCGACGGAAGGCCGACCCCGCTACCGACGCGAGCGGCGATGATCGCGACGAGCAGAACGACGGCACCGATCAGCAGGATGGCGTCGATCTCCACTCGCCTATCCTTCCGGACGCCGGCCGGTCGCTGGAACCCCGGATGCCGCTAACACTCAGCCCCGCGGCCAACGGCCCCAATGGCGCGGCGCGGAAGCTCCTCAGTCGTGAAACGTGCTGGCGAGTTCGGCGACCAGACGTCCGATGTCGCGCGGGCGGGCAGCACCTGTGGCGGTCCATTCGGCCACGGTCAATCCGCTCGCCTCCGCGCGCAGAGCGGCGGCGACGCCGGCGTCCCCGACCAGAACAGCCGACCACCTGGTGAGGTCGGAGGGCACGGGGCCGCCCGGCTGCAGCGCTCGGATCCGCAACTGCCGTCCGGCCGAGATCGGGAACCAGTTCAGATCGACCGTCGAGCAGACGACAGCACTCGTCCCGAGCGCCTCGTACCATTCCCGAGATCGCGCGACGATCGGGCGGGCGCCCGCGGGCGCCTCCCGGGAGGAGTCGCTGACCTCCCACGCGACCGCAAACGGCGGATCAAGTCCGAGCAGCGCAGTCGTCGCGGCCGCCAGCGCGAGACGCAGCACCCGCTCGGTCCCGCAGAACATGACCTGGCGCTGCACGCTTTCGGCAACCCGACCAAACTCTTCGCGCAGGCGTTGCTGGGCGAACTCGCCGCGCTCGTCGTCACGCAGCGGCGAGCGGAGCACGACCCTCGCCTGCCCGCCTGGGGTCGTCCCGACGACGACTCGGTGCCAGCGGGTGAGATGGGACGCCCCCAGAGCGGCGTAGCTGGGCTCCGCAACGGGCACCCGTCGGGCGTCGCCTGGGTTGGAGCCGATCACCAGGGCGTAGGTGCCCAGCGGCGCGGGGCGTCCGTCAGGACGCCGAAGGATGAAGTCCCAGCGGCGCTGGCCCGGGCCGGCTGAGACGCCCACTCCGGGGATGGCGATGTTCGCGCCGCGTAGCCAGGCCATCTCCTCGCCCTCGGCGGCGACGTACAAGCTCAGCCGGTCTGCGGCGACGTCGACGCCGATCAGGCGCAGAATCGAGGTGGCCTGCGCCAGGGCCAGGTCGCCAGTCGACGACGGCACCCAGATGAGGGCCGTGCCGGGGACCGCGATCGGCTCGCGCGCAGTGGCCGACGGCCAGCTCAGCGCCAGCCGGCGACCGGCCTCGTCGAGCAGCGACAGCGTGGCCGGCTCTGCCGAGCTCGGCGGCGGAGGTACGGAGAAGCGCTGCCCACCGACCAGCATGCGTTCCAGCCGACCGCCGTGCGCAGGTGCGGTGTCCCCGCGACCCAGAAAGGCCACCTCGCGCCAACTTCCGGCGGCTGAGACCGTCCCGGAGAACGCCCCGTCCGGGCGGAGGACAGGCAGTTGATCCACAGTCGCCGCAGGCCGGATGACGAGGTGAAAGCCATGCGCCGCGTCGCGGGTGGGCGTTACTCGACGACCGTCGATGACCTGAGCGGGCAGCCGTCGCAGGGAGGCGACGGAGTCGCTGAATGCGTGCCGCACATCCGCTTCACGACGCAGCCCGCGATCCTCGACCTCCAGCCGCAGCTGCCAACGTGCGCGGCGTCCGCCGGTGACCGGCAGGGTCCGCGGATCGATCTCCAGCTCGAAGCCGTACCGGGACGCGTCGGCGTGCCGTTGGCGCGACCAGACCGTCGCCTCGTCGTCGGGCCGGCCATGAACGACAACGTCGAGCCGCCCGGCGCCGCCGATCTCGACCAACCACGCCCGCACCGTCGGCGCCTCCGCGGTGACCATGTTGATGACCGCCCAGCCGGTCAGCCCCAGGACGTCGCCGCGCCAGCCGACATCGCGGAGACAGACGTCCAACTCCGTCTCCACCCGCCCCAACTGAAACATCGGATCAGGCAACGCAGCGAGCCCAGCGACGCCATCAGCGATGACGACCTCACCGTCCCGCACGGTCGTCGGCAGCTGGCCGCCGCCGGCACGCAACAGGGCGAGGAAGTCAGCCAGCTCACCCCATCGCTCCCTCGCGACCAGCGCCGCGGAGATCTTCTGCTGTACGCGGACGTAGCCGAGGGCCTCGCTGTCGGCCAGGTCGAGGTGACGGGCGACCGCGCGCTGCAGCATCGCCCGATAGTCCGCGCCGGCAGCCAGCGCAGGAGCGATGTAGGCCGCCAGATCCAGGTCCAGGACTCGTCCGACCCAAGCCGAACGGACGGCGCTGGAGGCATGCCGATCGATCAGCGCGAGTGTCTCGGCCTTGACCTCGATCCGGTCGACAAGGTTGCTGACGAGGTGCTTCTGCTGTCGGGTCGAGGAGCCGTCGGCGCGCATCCGCCAGTGGTAGATCGGCTCGATCACGACGTCGAACTGACGCGCGACCAGGTACGCCTTGACCATCGGCGCGTGGTCCTCGTACGCGATTCCGCCGCGGAAACCGCCGACAGACTCGACCCAGAAGGTCCGGCGGAACATCCGATTGCACGCCAGCACGTCGAGCATCGCCGCCGGGAACTCGTCGATGGTGATCGCGCGCCGCTCGGCGCCGTACACCGAGCGGTTCCAGACCGGCGGCGCCAGGCTGCCGGAGGGACGCAGCCGCAGCACCGGCCCGAGCGCGAATGAGGACTGGGTCTTGTCCAGCAGGGTGGTCATCCGCTCGAAGGCCCCTGGCGGCACCACATCGTCGCCGTCGACGAACATCAGGTACGTGCCACTCGCGAGCGCTACCCCCCGGTTTCGCGCCGCCCCCTGACCGGCGTTCGGCTGCGTCAGCACGATCACCCGGCCGTCTCGCTGATGGAAACTGCGCGCAATCTCCGCGGTCTCGTCGGTGGAGCCGTCGTCGACGACGATCACCTCGAGGTCAGCCATGCTCTGGTGAAGGACGCTCTCGAGGCAGGCCGTCAGGTACTCGGCGACGTTGTAGGTCGGGATCACCACGCTCAGCGTGGGGGTGGACGGCCGACCGAGGCTGCGACGCTCGCCCCCGCCGTTCAACCGCTGGGACAGAGCTCGAAACAGGCGCCCGAGGCGGCGCCGTGCACTGGAGATCATGCCCGGTCGCGCGACGACTGGCTCCTCACGGGCCAGCGGCGGCC
The DNA here is from genome assembly GCA_044225235.1 of Propionibacteriaceae bacterium. Taxonomy (GTDB): domain Bacteria; phylum Actinomycetota; class Actinomycetes; order Propionibacteriales; family Propionibacteriaceae; genus Microlunatus. The sequence continues at coordinate 95,774 of JBGAIX010000010.1, forward strand.
CGACGCGAGAATCGCCTCAGTGGTACGCCGACAGCAGCCGCCATCCCGCTCCGGGAAGGTCGCTGCGATGCGTTGCTGATAGAGCGGTGCCGGCTCGCGACCGGCCCGCAGCGTCTCCACCGTTGCGGCGACCGCCTCGTCGAGATTCGTGGCGACCGGGCCGAATCCGTCGCGGCGGTAGTCGAAGTAGCCGGGCCGGCCGACGTGGCCACCGCCGAACACCCGATCGGCGTCGAACTGGAAGTAGACGACGGGCCGGTCCAGATAGGCCGCGTTGAATGCGATCGAGGAGTAGTCGGTGATGAACGCGGCGGCCCGGGCGAAGTGCTGCTGGACGCCGTCCTCATAGCTGAGAGTCCGCACGTGCGCCGGCAGGTCGAGTCGATGCAACTCGCTCTGCAGATTCGGGTGCGGCAGGAACCCGGCCGTGAGGCCCTGCTCGTCGCAGACCCGACGCAACTCCTCCGAGCGCAGGAAGGCCAGCCACTGCGTGATGAAGTCAGACTCGTGGAAGTCGTCCGCAAGGTGACGCCGCTGGCTTCCGGCGGCGAGCGGCGCGACCAGCCAACTCCGCCAGGTCGGTGCGGCCAGAACCAGATCGCGCTTCTCCGGGGGAAATCGCTGCCCGACCTGTCGCAACCGGTCGAAGCGAGGCAGCCCGGTCAGCTGCACCTCTTTGCTCGTGAAGACGTACGGGGTGTCCTCGCCGCTGATCGAGGCGCACTCACTCGGCGTGCTCACGACGAACGTGTCGATCGACTTCAGGTTGAGCCAGTTCGACAGATCGTCCTTGATCACCCCGTGCTGCAGGAAGGTGAACTTCCAGGTCGGCTCGGCGAGCGCGAGAATCTCGGGCGGCGCGATGATCGCCAGGTCGGCATGTGACGAGATCAGGTGCCGCGCGTTGAGCATCAGGAGCTTCCAGAGCAGCGATCCGTGCGCGATCACCCGTCGGTAGCCGGCAGCCTTCAGCCGCTGGTAGTCCGGCGTCCCCGCCTCGACGACGAACCAGGCATTGATGGAGCGGCGCTTCCGCCGTAGGTAGCGGAAGAGGATCTCACCGGAGTCGTCCGCGTCATGGACCCGGTCCATCAGGACCCACGCGTCCTTGAACGCCCGGCGGACGACGGGAGTCTGGGCGAGACGCCGGATCAGGGCATCGCGGCGACGCACGCGGCGTCGGGGGGTCGGCGCCGACGCTCTCGTCGGCTCCAAGGCCTGACGGGTCATCGCCGGAGTGACGGCGAAGGCCGGCACGTCGTGCTCGGCGAAGCGCAGTTCCAGCGGCGTCCCGCCGACGACCAGCCGCAACGGCGCCCGGGAGGACACCCACAACATCCGCTCACGTGCAAGCAGTCGGCCGTGATAGGTGATCGAACGCGACTTGGCAGCTGCCGGGGAGATCGGTACGCCGTCGCTGAGGACTTGCTCCGGCGGGAGGTCACCGATCAAGTGGTAGCGGACCCGGAGCAGCCCGCGCTCGCGGTCCAGCCGGTCGACCAGCGCGTACGGCTCGTGCCACGCCTTGCCCGAATAGCCGTGGATCAGGATGTACCGCCACACCGGGCGGAGTCGCCTGAGGTCGAACGCCTCCACCACGCGCGGATCCAGGAACGTGCAGATCTCGGCCATCAATTCGTGGAATCGCTCAGCGACCGCGCCGGACGCCGGCCTGATGCCGCCGGTGATGGCGTGCTGCGTCGAGAAGTACCAGCTCAGCTCGTACAGGATCTGGTTCTGCAGCCATTCCGGCACGGCCCCGCGACTCGCCGCCGCTTCGCGCAGCAGGTCGAGGTACCCGTACTGCACGGCCATGGTGAAGCGATCCGGATCGGTGAGAGCGCGTGCCAGCGTTGACGTGCCGTCGGATCGCTTGCGGTAGTGGTACGCGGCCGTGGACACGAAGCCGATCGCGGGCGCGTCGTGTGCGAGCAGGTAGCGGCAGCAGAAGTGCCCATCCTCGAAGTGCGGGCGCACCCGCGGATCGAAGCGGAGCGCGTGCTCCTCGATCACGCTGCGCCGGAAGAACGCACACGGCGCACTCCCGTAGAAGTACGTCGGCCACACGTCCAGCCCGCGGAGGCGGTTTCGGCCAGCGAAGTGGCGGCGCAACGGATGGGTGTCGGTGAGCCGGCCGCTCGCGTCGTCCAGGAGCAGCCGTCGTGTGCCGATCATCGACGTTCCCGGGTTGGCAGCGAGGAAATCGGCGACCTCGCTCAGGTACTCCGGCGCGAGGACGTCGTCCGGATCGGTGAACGTGACCCAGGTGCCACGGGCTCGCTCCAGACCGGCATTGCGTGCCGCCGCCTGACCGGCGTTCGGTTGGGTCAGCACGGTCACCGTGGCGGAATGCCGGGCGGCCCATGCCTGCAGCCTGGCGAGGCTGTCGTCGGTGGATCCATCGTCGACGGCGATGACTTCGAAACGCCCGCGAGGAAAGGACTGGCCCTCGATCGAGGCGATGAATGCGTCGAGATACCGGCCGACGTTGTACACGGCGGTGATGATCGAGAAATCGACCTCGGCCGTGGACTCAGGCGATGGCAAGGACACCCCCTCGGTGCAGTCCGCAGACCGGACGGTTCACCCTAACTGGACTGCGCTGGGCGCCGGGCGTGACACGCGATCCCGCCATCGCCGGCCACCCCTCACCGCGCCAGCGCACGGTCCAGCCAGCCGCTCAGTGCGGGAGCCAGCGTCCGAGCGTAGGTGGCAGTGAGGTGGGACGCATCGAAGTAGACAAGTACGCCGCCGACGACGCTGTGGCAGACCTCACCCGCACAGATCGCGTCGTTGAGGTCCGCGCTGACCACCCGCCGCGGAGCAACGGAGTCGACTGCCGCGAACAGTGGCTCCGGCGCCACCGCCGCGCTCCTCGCGACGTCGCACGCAGCCGAGGCAGGCCCGTTGGCGGCGACGCAGTCGGGGATCGAACGAATCCCGGCGTCGCCGGGGGCTGGTGTGTCGTGAAGTGCCAACAGCGTGACGCCCGCGTCGTCCCAGCGCTGCAGCAGCTGCTCGTAGCCGGCCTGGTACGCCGCGATGCTGCCGCCCCGATCGACGCTGCCGCGCGCCGGCAGAGACATCCTGTTGGTGAGCACGACGACGTCGAACTTCTCCGCGATCACCGCGTCCGACACGCTCTGGACCCAGCTGCGGCAGGCCTCGACATGGGCGCTGGTGTCGAACGCCTGTGGCGTCGGGTTCATCGCGCAGCGCGAAGCCAGGTAGGTGGTGATGCCCCACCCGCGCTGCTCGGCAATGCGCTGCAGTGCCGGCAGCCACTGGCCCGCATGGGAATTGCCGACCAGAGCGATCCGCCTGGTCGCCGCCGGGTTGCCGAAGGTGCACGTGACGACCGGATAGTCGGGTAGATACGACCAGCAGTCGCGGCCGTGCGAGACGTCGGCGTACGCCTCCGACTTGTCCTTGGCCGCCGCGGCGGGCGCCGGAATGACCGAATCGCGGGTCACTCCGCGACACTCGGTGGAATTGAGCAGGGCTCCGGCGCCGAGGCACCTGTCTGGCCGCTGCCGGGCTGCTGCCAGCGCCTGCTCGGCCCGAGCGTTGTCCACTGCAACCTCGATGGCCTGCGCGCCGCAGAGGGTGAGAACGACGGCCATGCCCAGCGCGGCAGCGATGAACACCTGCCGCTTCCGCGGACGGAGCCGGCGCACCGGATCCTCGACGTACCGCTTGGTGACGGCGGCCAAGGCGACGGTGAGCACCAGGATCAGTAGGGCGGAGCCGAGGGTGAGCGGCGCACCGGTGATCGCTGGCAACAGCACGATCAGCGGCCAGTGCCAGAGGTACACCGAATAGGAGAGGTCGCCGAGCACCTGGATGCCCGGGGTGGCCAGCGCGCGCCCGAGCACCCCCACTTCCGGGGAGAGCCCCGCGGCGATCACCGCTGCGGTGCCCAGCGTCGGCAGCAGGGCGGACGCACCAGGGAACGGGGTGCGACCGTCGAAGGTCACCGCGGCAACCGCGATCGCTCCCAAGCCGGCGGCGGCGAGCACGGAGCGGCCACGCGTCGTCAGCCGGAGCCGCGACCGACCGGTCGCCGAGCGCCGCCGCGCGACGAGGCCGGCGAGCAGCCCTCCCAACGCGAACTCCCAGGCGCGCGTGGGAGTCACGAAATATGCCGCGGTCGGATTGGTCGCGGTGAGTGTCACCGACACCGCCAGGAAGAGGCCGGCGACCGCGGCGAGGCCGATGACAACCGCTCCAGGTCGCGAGCGGCGGGCGCCGGCCCAGACCAGAGCCCCGATCAGGATCGGCCAGACGAAGTAGAACTGTTCCTCGACCGACAGCGACCAGAAGTGCTGCACCGGCGTCGGCTGATTCTCGGCCGCCAGGTAGTCGACAGCGTCGGCGGCCAGCAGCCAGTTCAGGCCGTAGACCGCCGCGAAACCGGCCTGCTTGGCGGTGTTCAGCCACTGGGTCTCCGGGGCGAACAGCCGGGAAGCCACGACTGTCACCCCCAGCACGAGCAGGGAGGCGGGCAACAGCCTCCTGATCCGACGTGCCCAGAACTCCGCCACCTCTGCGAAGGCTCGGGGTGGATGGGCGAGCAGGTGCGAGGTGATCAGGAACCCGGAGATCAGAAAGAACACGTCGACCCCGACGAACCCGCCGGTGAGGACCTGCGGCCAGAGGTGGAAGGCGAGGACGAGTGCGACCGCGAGCGCACGCAGCGCCTGAATATCCGTCCGCGGCGCGGCCGTCGCGGCAGCTGCGCTCGGCGCACGCGGGGTCGCCGGCGCCTGCGGTGCCGGTGGCGTCCGTGTCGTGCTCACAAGACCTCAGCTGGTCGGAGGGTTCGTGCGGTGCAGCCTAGATCGTCTCCGGCCCGGCGACGGGCGATCCGAGTGACGCGCCGCAATTGGGGGCCGCGCTCTCGGATCGCTTCGCTCGTCCACGAGCCAACGTCGGTTCGCCGCACCAACAGAAGCGCCGGCGCTGCCTCCTGGCGGCGCCGGCGTTGTGCCTGGTCAACTGGCGGTGGCGGCGGGATTTGAACCCGCGGAGGGTTTCCCCTCACGCGCTTTCGAGGCGCGCTCTTTAGGCCGCTCAGACACGCCACCGCGGGAGAGGTTACCGAAGCCCGGGCCGCGGGGGCGAATCGGTCCGTGAGGCGGCGACAGCTCAGCGCTCGGCGAAGAAGTCCGTCAGCAGCGCCGCACACTCCTCGGCGAGGATGCCGCCACGCACCTCCGGACGGTGGTTCAGTCGCGGGTCGCGGACCACATCGAAGAGTGAGGTGACCGCCCCCGCCTTCGGGTCGAAAGCCCCGAAGACCAGGGTGTCGATCCGAGCCAGCACCAGCGCCCCGGCGCACATCGTGCAGGGTTCGAGGGTGACGACGAGTGTGTGCCGGGCGAGCCGCCAGTCGGCCTGCCGAGCGGAGGCACGGCGCAGAACCAACAACTCAGCGTGCGCCGTCGCATCTCCGGTGAGTTCGCGCTCATTGCCGGCCGCCGCGACGACGGCTCCATCCGGACCGAGGAGGACCGCGCCGACAGGCACGTCGCCGCGGTCGCGCGCCACCACCGCCTCGCGCAGCGCCAGCCGCATCGGGGCATCCCACCGACTCACCATCGGCTGACCACGCCTAGTGAATGCTCGCCTCGGCTGCCTTCCGGAACGCCGGATTCAGTTTCAGCCGATCCGCGATCCGGATCAGCATCTGATCGCTGCCGAGATCGACATCGTCCAGCAGAGCCTCCAGGTCGAGTTCGCTCACACCCAGGTCGGCCAGGATGCGCAGATCACCCATCGGCTCGGTCTCCTCGTCGTCCTCGTCAGGCACCTCGGCGCCGAGCAACTCCGCGACATCGTGGGCGATCGGCCACTCAGCGGCTGCGGACGCATCCGAGAGCAGCACCTGTACGTGTCGGCCGCGGACCCGTACCAGCACGAAGATCTCCTCAACGAGGCTGACGAAGCCCAGGGCACCCGCGTCGCCGGGCAGGCGGCGGAGTTGGACGATCAGCCGGTCCAGATCGTTGGCCAACTCCTTCGCGAGGGTCTGCACGCTCGCCACCCCGTCCTCGCGGTACGCCGCCAGCACGAAGTCGATCTCGTCCTCCGCCGCATCTTCCAGCTCGACTTCGTCCAGATCGTCGTCCGGATCGTCCTCGGGGGTGCGGGCGGGTGCGGCACCCTCGAACACCTCGTCCTCATCTTCCTCGTCTTCGTCGTCTTCGTCGAGGTCGTCATCCTCGTCGTCGAGTTCGTCGTCGTCGTCGAGTTCGTCGTCGTCGTCGAGTTCGTCGTCGTCGTCGTCCTCGTCGATCTCACGTGCGGCCGCAGTCCGACCGGGCGCAAACACCTCGAGGTCCTCGTCATCGAGGACGTCGTCGACGTCGTCGTCGTCGAAAACATCGTCGAGATCCTCGTCCTCAGCGCCCTCGTCCTCGAAGTCCTCCGACGCCGCGACAGCCGGCTCGTCGTACGCCCCGGCGCGCTGAACCTTGTCGCGCGACCCGAGGGGCTGATTGCCCCCGGCCTCGATGTCCGGCATCGACCCCTCCTTCTACGACGTGCTCCACGCCAGAGCCATCGTGTCAGATGACGGCCGAGCCTGGCGCGGTCCCTCGGCTCCCCCGCGCTCGATACGGTTCCGCTGTGGAACTGTGCATCGTGGACCATCCCTTGGTCGCTCACAAGCTGACAGCCCTTCGGGATGTGGAGACCGACTCCCCCACCTTCCGTCGCCTCACCGAGGAACTCGTCACACTGCTGGCGTACGAGGCCACCCGCGAGGTCCGGGTCTCTCCCTTCACCGTGAGGACCCCGCTGCAGGAGACGGTCGGCGTCAAGCTGTCCCAGCCCCGCCCGCTGGTGGTGCCTATCCTGCGCGCCGGGCTCGGCATGTTGGAGGGGATGACCCGCCTCATCCCGACCGCCGAGGTGGGTTTCGTCGGGATGGTGCGCGACGAGGAGACGCTGCAGGCGACGACGTACGCCGAGCGCTTGCCGAGCGACCTGACCGGCCGCCAGTGCTATGTGCTCGATCCGATGCTGGCCACCGGGGGGACGTTGGCCGCCGCCGTCCAGTTCCTCACCAAGAGAGGAGCTGACCACATCACCTGCATCTGCCTGCTGGCAGCACCCGAGGGTGTGCAGCGATTGCGCGAACTGCTCGATGGGCTGCACGTGCCGTGCACCCTGGTGCTGGCCGGGGTGGACGAGCGGCTGAACGACGTCGGCTACATCCTCCCGGGCCTGGGGGACGCCGGCGACCGCCTCTACGGGGTCGTCTGACGCGCGGGGAGGCCTCGCGCGCTCAGTAGTAGTACGGGAACCGCGACCAGTCCGGCGGCCGCTTCTCCAGGAACGCGTCGCGCCCCTCCACCGCCTCGTCGGTCATGTAGGCGAGCCTCGTCGTCTCACCGGCAAACACCTGCTGCCCGATGAGGCCGTCATCGATCGCGTTGAACGCGAACTTCAGCATCCGCTGCGCAGTAGGGCTCTTCCCGCAGACCCGCTCGGCCCACTCCAGGCCGACCGTCTCCAGGTCGGCGTGCGGCACCACACGGTTCACCATCCCCATCCGGAAGGCATCCTCGGCGGTGTAGGTGTCGCCGAGGAAGAAGATCTCGCGGGCAAACTTCTGGCCGACCTGCCGGGCGAGGTACGCCGAACCGAACCCGGCGTCGAACGATCCGACATCGGCGTCGGTCTGCTTGAAGCGCGCATGTTCCGCACTGGCCAACGTGAGGTCGCAGACGACGTGCAGGCTGTGCCCACCACCAGCCGCCCAGCCGCTGACCAGCGCGATCACCACCTTCGGCATGAACCTGATCAGCCGCTGGACCTCCAGTATGTGCAGCCGTCCGAGCGCTGCCGGATCGACGCTGCCCGCTTCCTCGCCCTCGGCGTACTGGTAGCCCGCGCGTCCGCGGATCCGCTGGTCCCCGCCGCTGCAGAAAGCCCAGCCGCCGTCCTTCGGCGACGGTCCGTTGCCGGTCAGCAGCACCGCGCCCACATCGGACGACGTCCGCGCATGGTCTAGTGCCCGGTACAGCTCGTCCACCGTGTGCGGCCGGAACGCGTTCCGGACGTGGGGGCGGTCGAAGGCGACCCGGACCACCGGGGAGGTGACGGAGCGGTGGTAGGTGATGTCGGTGAACTCGAAGCCGGGCACCTGCTGCCACGCTGCGGGATCGAATGGGCCGGTCACCGGCTCATTCTCACCGGCGGATCGCACCCGGCGCGGGAGCGGCCCCGGAATGGGCGCCCGAGTCGCTGCGCCACGGCACCGTCATCAGATCCAAGCCAGCGCCTGATCAGCTGAGGATGCCGAGGGGTGAGGGAGGGTGAGGCCATTGCCGCCGAGGCAGCACCCCCGAAAATCGACCTCCACCCTCCACGCCTACTGTCGACAGCCGACGATTCGCCGACATGGCCCACTCCCCCGATTCACGGGCCATCCCCGAAAGCACGCTGCTCCTCGATTGTGGGGATCCGGACGTTGCCTCGCCACGGACATCGGTCGGACAATGAAGTAGTTCGGGGATCGAAACATCTGTCCGGGGTGGCCCAGGGCGGTCCAGCGGCACGTGTGACAGGCAGGGCGACGGGGACGAATGAGCCGATTCGGAGATCAGCTGCGGCGGTTGCGACGCGCCGCCGGACTGTCTCAGGAAACCCTCGCCGCTCGCGCCGGTCTGAGCGCCGAGGCGGTGTCGCTGTTGGAGCGCGGCCGACGCTCGCCGCGCGTCACCACGATGCGCCTGCTGGCCGACGCGATGAGCCTCTCCGAGGCCGACCGCAGCGCGCTGTTCGGGACGGTGGCGGCCGAGGAGACGCCGGTTTCGCCGTTGCCGACGTTCGCCGATCCCCCGCTCGGCCGCGATGCGTTGATCGCACGCATCGCGGGCCTGCTGGCGCAGGACCGGGTACGAGTCGTCACCCTCCTCGGCCCGGCCGGCGTCGGGAAGTCCCGGCTGGCGGCTGCGTTCGCCGCCGCGAAGCCGAGCCAGTTTCCCGGCGGGGTCTACTGGCTCCCCCTCGGGTCACTCACCGACTCCGCGAGCGTGGTCGGCGCAATCGCCGGCGCCATGGGGATCCGCGGCATCCAGCACAGCCCGATACCGACCATCATCGAACGACTTCGGCAGCAGGCGCCCCTGGTCATCGTGGACAACGCCGAACAGCATCTGCAGACCTGTGCGGAGGTCGGTGGCGCGTTCCTGAGCGGCGCGCCGGGGCTGAAGGTGGTGTTCGTGAGTCGCCACGTGATCGACATCCCCGGCGAGGTGGTGGTCCGCGTGCCGCCGTTGGAGCTGCCCCCTGTCGGCACCGCGCCGCGTCGGCTGCGCGACTACGCATCCTCGGCGCTCTTCCTCCGCCGCGCGTCCATTCCCGCCGCGCTCGACCCACCAGCCGCCGACGCCGTGACCCGCATCTGCCACCGGCTGGACGGGCTCCCCCTCGCCCTGGAGCTTGCCGCGGCGCGTACGAATGTGCTCACCGTGCACGAATTGGCGGCCGAACTGGACGGCGAGTTCGGCATCCTCCGCGGACCGGATCCCGACGACGAGGCACGCCTCTCCGACGCCATGGTGCGCTGGACGTACGACCTCCTGGCGCCGCAGGAGAAGCTCATCTTCGAGCGACTGGCGGTGTTCGGGCTCGGCTTTGACCGGCCGGCCGTTTCTGCTGTCTGCGGCGATGGCCTCGATCCGGTCGAAGTGGTCGAGGTGTTGTCGTGCATGGTGTCCAAGTCGCTGGTCGAGCGGCGCGACGACGGCAGCCTGCACGCGCGCTTCCGCCTGTTGCACCTGATCAGGCAGTTCGCGATGGAACAGCTGGAAGCACGGCCGGACGACGCGGCCGCCACCCAGCGGCGCCACGCCTGGCACTACTACGACGTGCTGCGACGGGCGTCCGAGCCGCAGCGCGCCCGGGACCAGGCTGCGCTGTCGGAGCTGGACCGAGAGACCAGCAACATCCGCCGGGCCGTGGAATGGGCCACTCAGCACGAGCCGGAACTGGCGCTGCGCATGCTCGTGGCGATGGACCAATGGCTCTACCTTCACGGCCGCTATGCCGACGGTCGTCGCTGGGCGCTCGCGGCGCTCGACGCTGCGGGGGCTGCACCCGCGCGGCTGCGCGCGCCGGTTCTGCATCTCGCCGGCACCCTGGCCTTCCTGCAGTGCGACTACGCGGACGCGGCCGGACTCCTGCGCCAATCCCTCCGATTGTGGACCGAGCTCGGGAACAGCGCCGGGGTCGGCCGGACCACCTCGCGGCTGGCCACCATCCTGCGCGAGCAGGGCGAGTACGAACAGGCCGAACGCCTGCACCTCGGCGCGCTCGAGATCGCTCAAGCAGACGGGGACCGGGCTCAGGCCGCCGTCCAACTCGACTACTTGTGCTTCCTGCACTGGCTGCGGGGCGACCTCGACACCGCCGACTCGCTCGGCCGGCAGGCGCTCGGCCAGCTCCGCGCCGTCGGCGACCAGCCGGGCGTCATTTCCGCTTTGATCAACCTCGGGGCGATCAGTCGGCTGAGCAGTGATCTGGACGGCGCCGAGACCATGCTGTCGCAGTCGTTGGACCTCTCGGAGGAACTCGACTTCCGCGAGGGAATCGCGTGGTCCCTGAATCAACTCGGAGTTGTGGCTCGACTGCGCGGCGACCGGGCCCGGGCTGCCGGCCTCCAGCTGGCAAGCCTCGCCGAGCATGAAGCGCTGGGCGATCGTTGGCGCGAGTCGAGCGTGCGGGACGAACTGGCCGCTATCGCCGCGGACGAGGGGGACTGGGAGTCGGCAGCACGCGAACTCGCCGCAGCCGACCGCCTGCGGGCGCAGATTCGGGTGCCGGTGCCTGCGGTAGAGCGCTCCGGCCGCGAGGACACCGTCCGCCGCACGCGCGAGGCGCTCGGTCCTGCGTACGAGGTTGCGGCGCTCGCGCTGGATCTCTCCGCCGTGGGAAGCGAGTGGCGCGATCAGGACCAGCCGTCGACCGCGTCGGCCGTCGTGCGCACCCGATAGCGGGACCGCCCGCCCGGCGCGACCGCGCGTCGGCAGACCGCGCCGACCAGGGATGATGCCGGTCATGCGAATCGGAATCATCGGTACCGGGGCCGTCGCGCGTGCCCTCGGCCGCGCGTTCACCGCAGCCGGGCATGACGTGGCGGTCGGCACCCGGGACCCCGAACAGACCAAGACCCGTCCTGAGTGGCTGGACAGCGATCTCACTCTCACCTCCTACGGAGCGTTGCAGGGCGACGCCTTCATCAACGCCACGAGCGGAGCCGGCGCGGCTGCAGCACTCGACGCCGTCGGCAACGCGCTGGATGGCGCCGTTGTCGTCGACGTCTCGAACCCACTCGACTTTGCCCGTGGGTTCCCGCCCACGTTGGCGGTGTGCAATACGGACTCTCTCGCTGAACGGCTCCAGCGGGCGCACCCGCGCGCACGCCTGGTCAAGATGTTCAACACGATGGCGAACGAGGTGATGGTCAACCCGGATGCGCTGCCGGGCGAGTCGACCGTCTTCGTCGCCGGAAACGACGCCGACGCCCGGGCGACGGCGAGCACCCTTGCGCGTGATCTGGGCTGGAGCGACATCCTCGACCTCGGCGACCTCACCGGCGCGCGCGGCTTGGAGGTGTTTCTGCCCTTGTGGCTACGCCTCTACGGTGCCGTGGGACATGGGCGACTGAACATCAAAGTCGTGCGCTGACGGCTACCTGACCCGGCACCCGAGCACTCACCCCCAAGGCGTCTGCACGCCACCGTGCCCACGCCCCCGAGAGCTCGGTGGCGTGGGCCCGACGGACAGGCCGAGGACGGATCAGCGCACGTGGGTCAGCGCACGTGGGTCAGCGCACGTGGGTCAGCGCACCTGGGTCAGCGAACCGATGCACGCTCCGGCGCTGAGTCGTCCGAGACTGCGTCCACCGGGGTCTCCGAACTACCGACGGAATTCTGCTCGGACGCGTCGGGCCCACCCTCAGGCGCTGCGGGCGGCGCGCCATGCGCTCCGGCCCCCGCGTTCTTCATGAACACCGCGCACGCGATGGCGGCGACGCTGACGCAGGCCGCCACGAAGAACGCCCGATTCAGCCCGCCGAGCAGCGCCGCCGAGGGCGTCGCACCGAGCGCCACCAGTTCGCTGGTCCGGCTGGCCATGATGGCCACGAGCAACGCGGTGCCGGCGGCGCCGGCCACTTGCTGCAGCGTGGCGAGGATGGCGCTGCCGTGTGAGTAGAGCTGCGGCGGCAGCGGATTCAGGCCGCTGGTGAACGCTGGGGTGAAGATGCACGCGAGGCCGAGCATCAGCACCATGTGCAAGCCCACCAGAAGCCAGATCGAGGTCTGCGGCCCGACCGTGCTGAATCGCCACATGGCCACGGTGAGCAGCGAGGCGCCGACAACCGTCAGCGCACGCGGTCCGTAGCGGTCGAAGAGCCGCCCGACGGGCGGGCCGAGCAGGCCCATCAGCAGTCCGCCGGGGAGCAGCATCAATCCGGTCGGCAATGCCTCCACGCCGCGGATGGTCTGGAGATAGATCGGCAGCAGGATCACCATGCCGAACAACGACAGCATCGCCATACACAGCAACGCGAGGCTGAGGCTGAACATCGGATAGGTGAAGGGGCGCAGGTCAAGCAGCGGGCTCGCGCCACGCTTCGCCAGCCGCGTCTGTCGCCAGCCGAAGGCGAGCAGGCAGGCCACACCGACCGAGATCGCGATCACGGCCAGCCGCGACTGGGCGGCGCTACCGCCGAGCTGGCTGAGCCCGTAGACGACGCCGCCGAACGCGGGAACGGAGAGCACGACCGAGATCACGTCCAGCCGCTGGCTCCCCGCCTCGCCGACCTCAGCCAACCGACGGGAGCCGAACACCATCACGGCGACGGCGATCGGCAGCACCAGCACGAACATGAAGCGCCAGGACAGGTACTGCAGGATCAAACCGGACAGGGTCGGGCCGATCGCGGGGGCCACCGAAATCGCGATGGTGATGTTGCCCATCACGACGCCTCGCCGCTCGATCGGAACCAGTGTGAGCACGGTCGTCATCAGCAACGGGATCATCATCGCCGTACCGGACGCCTGCACCACGCGCGCTGGCAGCAGCAGCCAGAAGCCCGGCGACACCGCCGCAAGCAGCGTGCCGGCCGAGAACAACCCCATCGCCAACGTGAACACGGTCTTGGTCGACAGCCGCTGCAGCAGGAATCCCGTCGTCGGGATCACCACGGCCATCGTGAGCATGAACGCCGTCGTCAGCCACTGCACCGTACGGGCGGTGATGGCGAGGTCGCTCATCAGCCGCGGCAGCGCCACACCCATGATCGTCTCGTTCAAGATGACCACGAATGCGGCGACGAGCACCGTCGCGATGATCTGTTTGTCGCGCTTGGGGAGTCGCGACTGGTCGGCCGCTCCGGCCTCGGTCACGCTGGTCGTCATGTCAGTCCTCTGCAAGGTCGTCGGGCCACGCGAGCGACCGCCCCGGTGCAGCCACCCAGTGATGCAGACCGGCCGCGCCCCCGGAACTCATCGACGCTCTGCACGCCGACTCGTCGCACGTTCGACGCAATCGGTATGACCTGATCTGGTGCTTCGACGCTACGAGCCGGCACTGACAGCGAGCAACTCCATTTCGGCATACTCTCGTCCGCCGACGGCGAAATCCAAGCCCGCCGCCGCGCGGACCGGAAAACATTGCGCCGCACGCCACCAGGTCGCGGGATATTCGCTGGCGGCCACCACGCGGAGCTACCCGACTTCCGCAGCCCGCACAGTGAGCGGGCTATCGCGAGTCGGCGTTCCGCCCTACGATGCAGCCCATGATCATGCCCCTCGTCGCACCTACGCAGGCACTGCTCGTCGCCGCGCGCGGGTGTCGGGGCTGTCTGCGACGCGGAACGAGGTCCGGGATCACCGGGTGACCGCCCAACTCGCACCGGCCTCGCCGCTCGCGGGGTCGGTGGCCGACGTGGCCGCTGGATGCTGGCTCGACCTGCGGGTCGGCTGGCCCGAGGAGAGCGCAGGTTGGGTCGCCTGCAGCGACGTCGGTGCCGGTTTCGTCCGATCCTGGGAGCGGTCGATCGATGCGCAGCTGCTGCAGCGCCACGGTCGCTCGCACGGGCTCACCGTCTCCAGCCTCGCGCTCGGTTGGTACGCCAGCGTGCCCGGGGTCGTCGGTGGCGCCTTCTTCCGGCAACTGAATCGCGTACCCCGGCTCGATCGGGGCGCCCTCGCCTTCGCGCGTCACGCCGACGAGCACTACCCCATCGCCGCTGCACTGCTCGACGAGCGGTTCTGGTGCCTGCCGGACGACCCGGCCGCGGCGGACCGCTCGGCGACCGTCGTACCTGACCGTGATGCGCTCGGCGCCGTACTCCGCGGACAGATCCGCCAACACGCCGACGCGGCGCTCGCCGAGTGGCAGGCCGGAACTCGGCTGCCACGCCGGCACCTGCTCGGAGCGTTCTTCGACGGACTCGACACCGGCGTCTGGTACGGCGGCCCCGCACAGCTGGCCGACGCCGCTGAGGTGATCGCGGCGACCAGGAGCGCACTACCCGGCCAGACAGCCGAGTTCGCCGAGTCCTCCTCGGTCCGAGTGCTCACCGACGCGCGAGGACGGGATCACCTCGCTCGACAGCGGGTGAGTTGCTGCTACTACTACAAGGTCACCGACGAGGGTCGCTCGTGCACGAGTTGCCCGCGCACGGACGAGCCGAGCCGAACCGAGCGATACGCCCAGTTGAGCTGACCGCCGTCGGCCCCACGCCGGCCGGCAGCGGTGATCGCGTGCTTCGCCTTCCGTCTTGATGATCAACTTCGGTGTTCCCGCCAACGCTCCCAGCCGCTACGGTTCGGCTATGGCGAAGAAGTCGAAAAGCAAGCCGCGCAAGATCAACAACGAGGCGTACGAGGCCGAGATCTTCCGATTGCAGACCGAACTCGTCAAGGTCCAGGAGTGGGTGCGCGCGACGGGCGCCCGGGTCGTGATCGTCTTCGAGGGCCGCGACGCAGCCGGCAAGGGCGGCACGATCAAGCGCATCACCGAATACCTGAGCCCGCGGGTCGCGCCGATCATCGCGCTGCCCAGCCCGACCGAGCGGGAAAAGGGCCAGTGGTATTACCAGCGCTACATCGCACACCTTCCGGCAGCCGGCGAGATCGTGCTGTTCGACCGCTCCTGGTACAACCGGGCCGGCGTGGAGCGGGTGATGGGCTTCTGCACGCCGGAGCAGCACGCTCGTTTCCTGCGCCAGACGCCGATCTTCGAGCAAATGTTGATCGACGACGGAATCCTGCTCCGCAAGTATTGGTTCTCGGTCTCCGATGGAGAGCAGCTGCGTCGATTCAAGTCGCGAATGCAGGACCCGGTCCGGCGCTGGAAGCTGAGTCCGATGGATCTCGAGTCCATCAATCGCTGGGAGGCCTACTCACGGGCCAAGGACGAAATGATGGTGCACACCGACACCCCGCACAGTCCCTGGTACGTCGTGGAGTCCGATCTGAAGAAGCATGCCCGGCTCAACATGATTTCCCACCTGCTCTCCACGCTCCCGTACGAGGAGGTCCCGCTCCCCGCGGTCGAGCTGCCGAAGCGACTCGCCCCGGCGACCAACTACGTCCGGCCGCCCCGCGAACTCTCCAAGTACGTGCCCGACCACGTCGCAGCCCTGATCGGCGACTCCGAGAGCTGAGCCCCCCTCAGTTCGGTAGCGACCGGCACGGTCCGACGGGCCCGTGCCGGTCGCGTCTCACGACGGGCGCCGGGCGCACGAGAGACGCTCGGGACGAACGACGGGCTCGTCCGATCAGGAGTTCTTCGGATCGACGCCGGTCGCCAAGACGACCAGGCGCTCGCGAGTAGAGCTGAACTTGTTCTGATCGATGGGCCGCGACGTGTACTGCCAGAACGTCGCCGTGGTCCAGGTACCCGGCAGCGTGCCGGGCGTGCGGGTGCCGTAGCGCGCCAGCCAGAGCGGATTCGTTCTGGAGAACCGCGCGGTGTTGCCCGTGCACCGAGTCCACCAGTCGGTGGTGGTGTAGATGATGGCGTCGCGGCCCGTCAGCACCTTGTACTCGGTCAGGAAGGCCGCAATCCACTTGCGCATCGCGCGCTTGCTCAGCCCGTAGCAGGTCTTGCCGTAGGGGTTGTACTCGATGTCGAGCACTCCGGGGAGGGTGCGGCCGTCCTTCACCCACGCGCCGCCGCGCTTGACAAAGTAGCGCGCCTGAGTGGTGCCGCTCCTGCCGGCCGGATTGGCAAAGTGGTAGGCGCCGGTGAACATGCCGGCGGCCCGAGCCCGGGACACCTGTGACGCGAAGTAGGGGTTGCGGTACGTGCTGCCTTCGGTCGACTTCACGAATGCGAACTGCCGCCCGTAGCGGGCCCACTGGGCGAAGTTCAGATTGCGCTGCCAGCTCGACACGTCGATACCGAGCACGCCCGACGGCGTGAAGGAGCCTGCGGTCACCGCGTCGATGCCGTATCGGCTCACCCGCCCGCCGTACGGCTGCTGCGCCCGCCACCCCATCGGAGCGTTACCGGGCTCGACCCCGGCGCGCTTGGCCTCTGCCGTCGGGGTGGACGTGCCGGCGTCGGCGAAGGCCGACATCGTCCCGCCCAACGCGAGCGTCGCCCCGAGAACGGTCGCGCCGACGACACGGCGCGCGCGCGAGAAGGGACTGTCTGTCATGGTTCCTCCAGGGTTGGGGAAGGTGTCCGCAGCGGAGCCACTGATCGGCGGAGGTCCCCCCGGGAGCCGACGGCTTAGGGTAAACCGGGTCCCGTACGCAAGAAAAGCCCGAACTGAACTCCCGCTACCGGAACGTTCGCGCCATCGCGCGCCCAGCACCAGCGGAACAGGGACGAGGGCTGGAGACCGGACCTCAGCCGAGGCGGGCCATTCGACCCTCCAGGAAGGCGCGCTCAGCGTCGTTGGAGGTCATCCGCACCGCAGCGCCGTACGCGACCGTCGCCTCGGCGTCACGTCCGGCTCGGTGCAGCAGGTCGGCGCGGGTGACGTACCAGGGCTGGTAGTCCTGGAGCTGCAGATCGTCGACCAGAGCCAGTGCAGCGTCGGCGTCCTCGGTCTCCGCGACCGCGATCGCACGGTTCAGGGCCACCACCGGCGTCGGCGTTACCCGTAGCAACTGGTCGTAGAGCGCTCGGATCTGGTGCCAGTCAGTGTCCTCGAAGTGCCGCGCATCAGCGTGCACGGCATTGATCGCGGCCATGATCTGGTAGTGCCCGGGCCGGTTCCGCCGCAGGCAGTCGCGGACCAGGCGCTGGCCCTCCCCGACCATCGACCAATCCCAACGGGCGCGGTCCTGTTCGTCCAGTGAAAGCAGCAGGCCGTCGGCCCATCGCGCTGGCCGGCGCGCGTCGATCAGCAGCATCAATCCCAGCAGTCCTGCTACTTCAGGCTCGTCGGGCATCAGGTCGCGGAGCACGCGGGCCAGTCGGATCGCCTCGGCATTGAGGTCGACCCGGACGGCATCGGCTCCCGACCGCGGTAGGTAGCCCTCGTTGAAGATCAGATAGAGAGTCGCCAGCACGCCACGCAAGCGGTCGGGCAACTCCCCGTCACGCGGCACCCGGTAGGGAATCCTTGCCGCCGCGATCTTGCGCTTCGCCCGCGTGATCCGCTGGGCGACGGTCCGCTCCGGGAGCAGGAATGCGGCCGCGACCTCGGCCATCGTCAGCCCGCCGAGCAACCGCAGCGTGAGCGCTACCTGAGCGCTCGGCGCCAGCGCGGGATGGCAGCAGGTGAAGAGCAGCCTCAGACGCTCATCGGGGATCGAGGTCACCGGCGACAGCGGATCCTCCGGCGCGTACAGCACTTCGGCCTGCGCATGCCGAGCCTGCCGGCTGGACTCACGGCGAATCCGATCCAGGCCGCGGTTGCGGGCGGTAACGGTCAGCCATCCGGCCGGGTTCGGCGGCACTCCGTCGTCGGGCCAGCGCCGGATCGCCTCGGCGAACGCCTCCTGGGCGGCCTCCTCCGCAAGATCGAGATCGCCGAATCGGTGCGCCAACGATGCGACGATCCGGCCGAACGAGGCCCGGTACGTCCGCTCGACCGCCTCGGCGACCGACTCCGGCGACCCGGCGTCCGACCCTGTTCCCACGGTCGGCGCCGGGCCGTCGAACTGGTCGGTCACGCTCAGCCTCAGTCGTCCTGGAAGGGACGGACCTCGACCTTGTTTCGGCATGCCTTCGACCCCTCGGCCGCGAGCGTGAGTGCCTCATCGAGATCGGCCGCCTGAATCACCCAGAACCCGCCGAGGAATTCCTTCGACTCGGCGTACGGGCCATCGGTGGTGACGATTTCGGCGCCGGTCCCGTCGACGACCGTCGCGCTGCTCGGCTCGTGCAGGCCACCGGCGAAGACCCACTTGCCGGACTCGCGCAGCTTCGCGTTGAAGCGGTCGACGTCGGCGTACGCGGCCTGGATCTCCTCCTCGCTGGGGCGGACGTCATCGCTGGATCCCCACACGGACAGCAGGTACTCGGTCATGATCTCTCCTTCGTCTCCGGAGCCCCGCGACGTGCCGGGCTCTCAGACTCTTCACGAACGCGTGCGGCCGATTGCGACAGCCTGCCGACAAACAATTCTTCGACCGCTGCGATCTTCCCCCCTCGGTTCGCCCGCAGCACCCCCCGTTGGCAGCCTTCGATTGCACGCGCGACGATGGACGGGCAGCTCCAATCGAAGCGAAGGGACGCGCCATGCCAGAGGTCGAGTTGTACGTCGAGGACAGCGGAGGCCCGGGCCGCCCCGTCGTCCTCATCCATGGCTGGCCGTTGTCCGCCGAGAGCTGGCAGGCACAGGTTCCCGCCCTCACCGCGGCTGGATATCGGGTCGTCGCCTACGACCGCCGCGGCTTCGGCAGGAGCGAGCAGCCGGAGTCGGGATACGACTACGACACCCTGGCCGCCGATGTAGACCGGCTGATCACCGCGCGCGACCTGCGCGACGTCACCCTCGTCGGCTTCTCGATGGGTGGTGGCGAGGTCGCGCGCTACGTCAGCAACCACGGAGAGGGACGGCTGCGCAGCGTGGTCTTCGCCTCGGCGGTTCCACCGTGCCTGATGAACTCGGCGGACAATCCTGATGGCCCGCTCAGCATGGAGGCCTACCAGAGCCTGCAGGAGAGCGCCATTGCCGACCGGGACGGCTTCTTCGACACGTTCACGACGAACTTCTACACCGTCGACGGCGACCTGAAAGTCCCCGCGGCATTCCGCGAGCGGGCGATCCAGGTCTGCCAGATGTCCTCGCAAGCGGCAGTGCTCGGGTGTATGGAGTCCTGGGCGACCGACGACTTCCGGGCGGACCTGGCGAAACTGACGGTGCCGGCGCTGGTCATTCACGGGGACAGCGACGTGATCGTCCCCTTCGAAGGATCGGGCCAGCGGACCCATGACATGGTGCCGGGGAGCCGGTTGGTGGTGGTGGAGGGCGGCCCGCACGGCATCAACTCGACTCACGTCGCGGAGTTCAACGCAGCGCTGCTGGACTTCCTCGAGGTCTGATCGGGGTCAGCTCGCGACGAATCCGTCGGCGACCCCGAGCGCCTGATCCAGGATGGCCAGCCCGTGCCGCAGCTGATCGTCCTCGATCACCAGCGGTGGGGCGATGTGCGTCCGGTTGAAGTGGACGAACGGCCAGAGCCCGGCGGACTTGCAGGCGGCGGCGAAAGCCGCCATCGGTGCGGCCGCCGGGCCAGCGGCGTTGAAGGGCACCAGCGGCTCACGCGTGGCCTGGTCACGGACGAGTTCCACCGCCCAGAACAGGCCGAGGCCACGGACGTCGCCGACGCTGGGATGCCGCTCGGGCCAGTCCCGGATCGTCGGCTCGACGATCTCGGCTCCCTTGCGGCGGACCTCAGCAAGGACGTTGTCGCGCTCGAAGACCTCGAACGTGGCGACTCCCGGTGCGCAGGCGAGGGGATGCCCCGAGTACGTCAGCCCGCCCGGGAAGGCGCGCTCGTCGAAATGGTGCGCGATCGGGTCGCTGATCACCACGCCGCCGAGCGGAACGTACCCGGAATTGACTCCCTTGGCGAACACGATCAGGTCCGGCACGACGTCGAACGCCTGGAAGGCGAACCACTCGCCGACCCGGCCGAAGCCGACCATCACCTCATCGGCGACGTAGAGAATGCCGTACCGATCGCAGAGCTCGCGGACCCCGCGCAGGTAGCCCGGCGGCGGAACGAGCACCCCGTTGGTGCCGACGACCGTCTCGAGCACGACCGCCGCGATGGTGCCGGGACCTTCCAGAGCGATCACGCTCTCCAGGTGCTCCAGCGCGCGAGCCGACTCCTCCTCGGGGCTGGTCGCGTGAAAGGCGGACCGGTATGGGTACGGGCCGAAGAACCGGACCACGGAAGGATCGGTGGTCTGGTTCGGCCAGCGCCGCGGTTCGCCGGTCATCGTGATCGCTGTGCCGGTGTTTCCGTGGTAAGAGCGGTACGCCGTCAGCACCGTCCGGCGACCGGTGTAGAGCCGCGCCATCCGGACCGCGTTCTCGACCGCGTCGGCGCCGCCGTTGGTGAAGAACACCTTCTCGAACCCGTCCGGCGCGACCTCGGCGATGCGGCGCGCGAGGTCGCCCCGGACGTCGCTGGCGAAGGTCGGCGCGACCGTGCACAGCCGGGCGGCCTGCTGCTGGATCGCTGCGATCAGATCGGGGTGCTGGTGACCGAGGTTGAGATTGACCAACTGCGAGCTGAAGTCGATGTAGTCGCGGCCCTCGAAATCCCAGAACACCGCGCCTGCGCCGCCCGCGATCGGCAGCGGATCAATCGCGGCCTGCGCCGACCAGGAGTGGAAGACGTGCTCGCGGTCGTCGCGCCGCACCCGGTCTCGAGCTTCCAGGTCGGCTGGCGGCGTTGTCGGCGGGCGAGCTGTGGTGGCCATCGGAACTCCGATCTGCGTCGGCAGGGCGCCGCGGATCGGCAGGGCACCAGTGGCCCACCGGGTTCGGGCGTCGTGCGGACGAGTCTAGAAGTGGCTCCCGGCCGGGCCGGGCTGGTGATCGGCGTCCACCGGGCGAATCATGGAGCCGTGCCTGAGGGAGACACGGTGTGGAAGCTCGCCCGCCGCCTGGACACCGCGCTACGCGGCCGGCGGATGGCTCGGGTCGAGCTGCGCGTCGCCGCGCTGGCCGGCGCCGAACTCGCCGGCACGACGCTGCTGGAGAACCTCACCCATGGGAAGCACCTGCTGACCCGCTTCGACGACGACCACACGTTGCACACCCACCTGCGGATGGACGGGAGTTGGACCATCCTCTCGGCCGGCAAGCACCTCCCGCGCGCCCAGGATGGAGACGTCCGCGTCGTACTCGACGCCGACGACGGCCCGACCGCCTATGGGCTGATGATCCCGATCGTCGAACTGCTGCCGACGGCACGCGAGGATCGCATCGTCGGCCACCTCGGACCCGACCCCCTGCGCACCGACTGGGACCTGGGCGAGGCGGTCCGCCGGGTCGGCGCGGATCCCGAGCGTCCGGTGGCCCTCGCCCTGCTCGATCAACGCAATGTGGCCGGGCTCGGCAATGTCTGGGCCAACGAGCTGTGTTTCCTGCGAGGGATCAGCCCGTGGACGCCGGTCGGCGACACCGACGTAGCGGCGCTGGTCCGTCTCGCCGCCAGGGCTTTGCGCCACTCGGCCTTCGTCGCCGGCGCCTACCAGGTCACCACCGGCAACAACCGGAGAGGGAAGGAGCACTGGGTAGCCGGGCGGGGGCGGCAGCCGTGCCTCCGCTGCCAGACCCTGATCCGGGTCGTCGACCCGCCGCTCGGCGACCGCGAGCAGCGGCGCACCTGGTGGTGCCCCCGGTGTCAGCCCGGGCCTACGCCCAAGCCGGAGGGATTTGGCTAGGAGGGCTGATTCTGCTGCAGGCTGATGCGCTGCCGCAGCGACTCGACCGCCGCCCGCATCGCTTCGAGATCGCGTGGCCGCTGCATCCGGCGCTCGGCGTCCTCCAGAAGTTCGGCCGCTGCCTGATCGAGAGCTGAAAGTCGGCGCGATCCGCGAGGCAGAACCTCGGAACAGCTGCGCAGCAGCCGGACCAACGACGTCATCACCGTGATCTCGCCGGCACCGTAGCGGCTGATGATCCCGCAGATGAAGAAGACGTATTCCGCGAAGGCGCTGGCCGGCACGATCACCCGCCCGGTGCCTTCGTCATCGCTGAGAATGCTCGTGCCCAGCGGCAGGATTGCGAGCTTGCAGCAGACGACGGACAGGTGTTCGATCGCCTGAACGGCCGTGTACGGGTCATTGATCGCCGGGGACAGTGCCTTGCAGGCAATGTCCAGTTGCTGGCGGACGCCAAAATTCACGTCCTGCTCCAGCGTCCGCTCGAACCCGATGCGGAGATCGGCGTGCACAGCGTCCGCAAAGCGACCGGGCGCCGGCCGCGGATCGGCAGCAGACTCACGCCAGACCCAGCCGATCGTCGTTCCCTCGATGACGTGAGTGCCGACTCGCGGCCGAATGCAGATCGTCACGTGCGCGGCGTGCGCGACCGGCAACAGCAACTCGGGGTAGACCCCCTGGATGTAGCCAGACTTGCGGGCGTACAACGGCACGGCCCACTCCGGCACCTTGGGCACCTCGGACACCACCGAATCAATGTCCAGGTCATCGATGATCCGAAGCGTGTTCCGCTCCACCATCCGGTTGATCGAGTCGATCTGGATCGAGTGCACCAGGTGATCGGCGAAGTACACGACCATTCCAAGGCTGGCGAACAGCAGCACCATGGAGCCGCTCACGGCGAGGCGCGGGTAGTTCTCGGTCCGGGTGCCCGCATCCAAGCCCACGGTGAACAACCCCGCGGCGCTGTAGACGAAGGTGGCGATGAAGACGCTGAGCACGGTCTGGGTCGCGCGGTCGCGCAGGAAGTTGCGGAGCAGCCGCGGCGAGAATTGCGTGGAGGACAGCTGAAGCGCCACGACGGTCAGGCCGAGCACCAGCGCGATCACGGTCACCACGGTGCTGCTCACCGAGATCAGCAGCGTGCGTGCGTCGTCAGCGGTCCCCTGGAAGGCGATGCGATCGAGGAACCCCCCGGGTCGGACCTTCATCGACGCCATCCCGGCCCCGGCGATGAGCGCAATCAGGGCCGCGAAACTGGGCAACACCCAGAGCGCACCGTTGGCATATTCCTTGAAGGCCGACCAGCCGACGGACCGCCGACGGCGGATGGATCTACGCTCTGGCGTCGTCACTGAGCCGCTCACACGCGCAGCGTAGCCCCCAGTTTCATGATCGTCACTAGGTCGCAAAGACCCTGCCGCAGACGTGTGGTGAATGTGTGCGAGGAGGCTGGGCCCAGAGCCGTTGAGGCGAGCCCAGCCGCGTCGCTGATGCGTTCTCGATCCCCCGATCTTCGCAACTTCACCAGGCGAACCCCCGCGCACACGAAACTACGCCGCTGAGGCGCTGCAGGCAGCGCTTCCGGGTCCGGATGTCCCAACATGGCCATGTCCTGAAGCTGACACCGTGTCAAGTGGCTCTGCCGGCGAAGCCGCCCCTAGGGTTGTTCGCAGAGGGGCGAGAGGATGAACCCCCGAGCATCCTCTCGCCTCTCGCCACATGCGCTGGACCTCAGTCGGTCGCGCACCTCCTCTGATCCCCTCGCCGGCGCGACTTTCTACGCGTGCCAGTCGCCGCGGTGGCCGTGTCCGCTTCGGTCATGTCATCAAGCGGACACGGGTCGGCGCTTGTCGCCGAAGCGCCCATTCCGTAGCGTTATCCACGAAGAGACGGCCAGATGAACCCCCGAGCATCTGGCCGTCTCTCGCTGTCTGCAGGTGTCATCGCCGGCCTCGACATCGTGAATAGATCCGGGATCAGAGTTCCGCGAACGCCATTCCAGAGTTCCTGAATTGACCCGCGCGGGCCAGCCAATTCCGTCCGCCACCACGAGCTTTTATGAGCCGGCTCCCCTGGCGCGGGCGGCCCGCACCATCGTTGCGAGAATTTCGGCATGCAGCGGCCATCAGCTTTCGACAGCGCCCGGAGGCTCAGCCTGCCCGTCGGCCAGTCGACGATGTCGGTGCTGGACACCGGCCCGTCCGAACAGGACGACGCGGACCCGCCACTGGTGTTCCTCCATGGCAACCCGACCTCGTCCTACCTGTGGCGGGGCGTCATCGACGCGCTGGCACCGCACCGCCGCTGCATCGCGCTCGATCTGATCGGGATGGGCCGATCCGGCAAGCCCGATCTCGAGTACGTGTGGTCAGACCACCGCAGCTATCTCCACGCGGCGCTCGACGCACTCGACTGCGGACCTGGCGGGATGGTGCTGGCCACCCACGACTGGGGCGTCAGCCTCGGGCTCGAATACGCACGCCACCGCCCCGGACGGGTGCGCGGGATCGCGATGATGGAGGGCCACCTGCGCCCGATGGACTCCTGGCAGGACTTCGACGAGGGCGGTCGTGCGCTCTTCCAGATGCTGCGCGATCCGGTCGCCGGCAGGCGCGCGATCGAGGAGGAGAACTTCTTCCTCGACGCCGTCCTGCCCGGCGGGATGTTGCATCAGCTCACCGGCGAGGAACGCGCGGCGTACCAGAAGCCCTTCCCGACCCCCGACTCCAGACACCCCATCTGGCGCTGGGTCACCCAGATCCCGATCGCCGGCGATCCCGCCGAGGTCGCTCAGGTCATGACCGACAATCTCGACTGGCTGGCGGAAGCCGCCATCCCGGCCCTGCTGCTGCATGCTGATCCGGGCGCGATCATCGACTCCGCGTACCTGACGCGGCTGCGGTCGACGGCCCCCGCGCTCGAGATCCGCGCCGTCGGTCCGGGGCTTCACTTTCTGCCCGAGGACCAGCCGGACGCCATTGCGTCCGCGATCAGAGGATGGGCGCCTCGCTGAGCGAACCGCACTGACCTGGGCGCGCGACAATACCGGCGGCCACGTAGCCGGAGCGATCGAAGAGTGCCATCGCCCGCAAGATCGCGGTCCAGAGGTCGGATGCAGTCAGGGTGAGTGCGAGCACAGGCGCCCCGCCCGTCGTCGTCACCACGCTGAGCCCGTGCTCGTGCAGCGGATGCAGGCGGTTGGTACGCAGATCGAGTTCGATGTCGCCCGGTGTGAAGCGCTGGTCGAGTTCGACGCGGATGTCGAATCGGTGCATGAGGAGTCCTGTCGTCGTGCTCGCCCGACCCGAGCCGCTTCTCGTCCCGGGCGGGAGAACTGCCGGGTGCGATCAGTCGGCGGAGTCCGCCGGTTGGCCCGTGACGACCATGGCCTTGATCGCCGTCGAATCGGTGCGGCCCACCTGGAGGGCAGCCTCGGTCTGCTCGAGCGGGAAGCGGTGGGTGATGATCGCGTCCACGGCAACTGCGCCGTCGCGAATCAGCTGCAGCGCGAACGGGTAGGTATGGGCGTAGCGGAACACCCCGGTGATGGTCAGTTCGCGACCCTGCACGAGCGGCACGTCGATCGGCAGCGCGTCCGCGCCCATCCCGACCAGCGCCACCCGACCCGCGCGCGCCATCGACCGCATGCCCGCCGCGAGCGCAGGGCCGGCGCCCGAACACTCGAGCAGCACGTCGAACTCGTCGGTGAGCTGCTGGCCGGCCGAAACCGCGTGGAGGCCCAGCCGGCGAGCCTGCGCGAGCCGGAATTCGCTGACGTCGGTGACGGTCGGGACATCGGCGCCGAGCGCACGCGCGACCTGCGCCGCGAGTAGACCGATCGGTCCGCCGCCGGTGACGAGGACCCGGTCGCCGCCGGTCACACCGACCTTGCGGGCCGCCCAGACACCGACCGACACCGGCTCGGCCATCGCAGCCTGCTCGGCGGTCAGGCCGGATGCCGGGTGTGCGAAATCCGCGTCGATCGCGACGTAGCGGCTGATCGACCCATCGACCGGTGGCGTGGCGAAGAACACCACATCGGGACAGAGGTTGTAGCGGCCCAGCCGACACTGCTGACACCGTCCGCACGGCACCCCCGGCTCGAGTGCGACAACCTCCCCGATCCGGTCTGCGGAGACTCCGTCGCCGACCTGGACGACAGTCCCGGCCGACTCGTGGCCGATCACCATCGGGTCGCGTACGACGTGGTCGCCGATCCGGCCGTGCTCGTAGTAGTGCACGTCCGAACCGCAGATCCCGACCGCCTCGACCGCGACCACGACCTGATTCGCCGCTGGGGTAGGGAGTGGCCGATCCTCGATCCGTACGTCGTGCGGGCCGTAGAGGACGGCACTGGGATTGTTCATCGGGCACTCCTTGGCTGGTGATGGCCGGCGCCGTCTGGAGGTGGTCCGCAGCGCCTGTCGTTGTGTCGAGCCTAGGAACCGCGAGCCCCTTGCTCTAGCGGTTGAGCAAGCAGCTGCTGATACTTTCATGCAGCTCTGGCCCACCAAACTTCCGGCAACCGCGAGGAAGGACACCATGTCGATCATCACCGAGAAGGCCATCGGCGGTCAGGCGACTCGGCTCGTGCACTCTCCGGCGGCACGTGAAGTGGTGCCTGCGGTGCCCGGGGAGTCCGCACGCTGGCACGTCCATGACTATCCGGGACCGTTCTGCCGGTGGAACTACCACCCGGAGTACGAGGTCCACCTGATCCAGCGAAGCCGGGGCCGTTGCATCGTCGGCGACCACATCGGTGCATTCGGCCCGGGGCAACTCGTCCTGGTGGGATCGAACCTGCCACACCACTGGATCAGTGACATCGCGGCTGGCGACGTCGTGCGGGAGCGCGACGTGGTGCTCCAGTTTCATCCTCGCTGGCTGGCCGAGTGCCAGCGGCTGATCCCCGAGCTACGTGCCGCGAACGGGCTGCTCAAGCGCGCCGCCCGAGGACTGGAGTTCGGCGAACCTGCCGCGGGTGCCGGCGCCGCGGAACTGCTCGCCATCGGGCGGTCGTCCGGCCTGCAGCGCCTCGGGCACCTGGTGGCCCTCCTCGACGTGCTGGGCGCCGCCGCAGAGGCGGGAGCCGCGCGCCCGTTGGCGACTCCGTGGGTGCCGCCGATCGCCGACGACCGCGCTGCCGAGCTCGTCGACCGAGTGCTGAGTCAGGTTGCCGGCGGGATGCCGGGCCTGACCCAGAGCGACGCTGCTGCTCTGGTGGGGATGTCCGAGTCGGCCTTCTCCCGCTTCTTCACCCGGGCGAGCGGCCAGACCTTCAGCGACACCGTGCGGAAGATGCGGATGGCCCACGCACGCCAGTTGCTCGAACACACCGACCTCCCGGTGGCAGGGGTCGCGAGCCGCGTCGGCTACCAGAATCTGTCCAACTTCAACCGGCAGTTCCTGCGCATGCACGAGGTGACACCGACCGCGTATCGAAAGGCCGAACGCAGGCCGCCTTCGAAGGCGGTCGACGCTGCGCAGCAGAGCTAGTTCGACAACTGGGCCGCCCAGAGGTCAGGGCCGAACACCTCGTACCGGATCCGCTCGCCTGGCACGCCGAGTCCGATCAGCGTGGAGCGGACGTGGCGCATGAAGGGCAACGGGCCGCAAGTGAAGGCCTGAACATCAGCCGGCAGAGGAATCCGACTCAGGTCCATGAAACCGCTGAACGATCGACTGTCCCCGGCAGCGACCTCCTCGTACCAGGTGTATGCGGTGAAATCGTCCAACTGGCGACCGACGTGTGTCACGGTGTCGCGCAACGCGTGGTCCGACGCGGCCCGATCGGCGTGTGCGACGACGACGGAACGGCGCGGCTGGTGCCGAGCGATGTGCTCGACGATCGGCAGCACTGTGGTGATTCCCGCCCCGGCGGAGGCGAGCAGCAGCGGGCTGTCGGACGAGTCGACGACGAAGTCACCAGCGGGCGCGCTCAGTTCGAGCACGTCACCGACGTCGATGTGGTCATGGAGGTAGCTCGACACCTGACCATCGGGTGCGCCGCCGCGACCGCGGACTCGACGGATGGTGATCTGGAGACGGTTGCCCACCGCCGTCGACGACACGGTGTATTGACGCGGCTGACGGCCGCCGTCGGGAAGATCGACGAACACCGACACGTACTGCCCCGCGGCGATGGGTGGTAGCGCGCTGCCATCCGCTGGTTCCAGGCCGAGGGAGATGACGTCGGCAGTCTCCTCGATGCGTCTGACCACCCGATACGGGCGCAGCGGGGACGCAGGCTCAGCGGCAGCCTGCTGGTAGTAGCGCGCCTCTTCGGCGATGAGCTGGACCGCGAACAGCCAGTAGACCTCCTCCCAGGCAGCCGCGACCTCGGCGGTCACGGCGTCGCCAAGGACGTCGGCGACCGCAGCCATCAGGTTCCGCCCGACGATGGTGTACTGCTCCGGGCGCACCCCGAGCGATGCGTGCTTGTAGGCGATCCGCCGCAGCACATGGTCGAAGGACGGCGCCGCCGGGTCGATCAACTGGACGGCGTAGGCGACGACCGACCCCGCGAGCGCGCGACTCTGCTCTCCGGTCGCCTGGTTGCCGAGGTTGAACACACGGAGGAGCTCAGGATGCTCGGCGAACATGCGGGGGTAGAAGCGCGCCGTGATGTCGTCGGCATGTGCGGCGACGACGGCGGCGGTTTGGCTCACGACCGCGCGCGAGGCGTCGGACAACAGGGACGTAGGAGATTTCGTCTGGGGCACGACTGAATCGTCTCGCCGCTCAGTCCTCCGCGCCAGTCCCTCGCGCCGCGTTCCCCGACGCCATCAGGCCTGGTCGGCGAACGGTTCGACGGGATTCACCGGACGGGACCTAGGCCTCTGCCGCCGGCCACGCCGACTGATCAGACTCGGAGTCAGGGGTGTTGGCGATGGTTGACCGCGAAGTCCCGGATCCGGCCATGAAGCGTGCAACTGCTGTCGTCCGATTCACCCGGCTGGCGTGGCTGGCGGTTGCGGCGATCCCGATCGGATTCATCGCTGCGATGGCTTTGGGCGAAGGTCTGCTGGCCGCGCAGGGTTTCGGCCCCGACGGGGCTCCGCCGATGGCGATTCTCGCCGCCGCACTGCCAGCTCTGACCGTCATGCTGATACCGGATGTTGCCGCGGTGATGTTCGGGTTGCGTGCGCGGGCCCTCGGCGCCAGAAGCGGGCTGGTCGCGACGCTGATCGGAGTAGCTGCCGGCACGTACGCACTCGCCACCAATGTTTTCGCGCTGATGCTCGGCTGAAAACGCGCCGCCCGCTGAATCCCCTGATCAGCTACTGGCTCCGCCACCATGGTCGGATGCAGAGGAACGCGAGAGCCTGCTCCGGAATGCACCCGCCGCTCAACAGGCCGACGTATTGCCGCCACCGCCCGCGGTTGGTCATCGCGGCGCCGGAATGGAATGCGCAATGACGAGCGGGCTCTCCCGATGGGAGCGACGGGCGGAAATCCCGCTGATGATCGGCGCGCTGATTTTCCTGGTGGTCTACGCCGTCCCGATTCTGGTGCCGGATCTGTCGCGGGAGGCGCGGCTCGTCTGCCGCTCGATCACCTGGGCGACGTGGCTGGCATTCGTCGCCGACTACGTCGCCCGGCTCATCCTCGCGGGCGACTGGCGACGCTATCTGAAGGGGCACCTCGCGGACCTGCTCGTCATCGCGTTGCCACTGCTGCGCCCGCTCCGGTTGCTCCGGCTGGTCACCCTGCTCGCCGTCCTCAACCGCCGCGCGGGACTCCGCCTGCGCGGGCGCATCGGCGCGTACGTCGTCGGCGGGGCCTCCCTGCTGGCCTTCTGTTCCTCGCTCGCCGTGCTGGACGCGGAACGCCACTCCGACCAGGCCAACATCCTGACGTTCGGCGATGCCATCTGGTGGTCGCTGACGACGATGACGACGGTCGGCTACGGAGATCACTATCCGGTCACCACCGGCGGTCGCTGGATCGCCGCGATGCTGATGATCGGCGGCATCGCCCTCGTCGGTGTGGTCACCGGCACGTTCGCCTCGTGGCTGGTCGAGGCGGTTCGCGGCAACGCGGAGGACGCCGACCTGCGCTCCCAGCTCGAGGACCTGCACGCGAAGCTCGACGTCGCCCTCAGTCAGGTGCGCGCCGATCCGCGTCCAGCACTCGCCCTTCCCGACCCACACGAGCGACCCGAGTCGGAGCTACCCGAGGTCGACCCTGGGCCGGGCTTCGACCGCGGCGCCACTACTCCGCTGCACGCATCCGCGGACGACAAGCCCTAGCCGGATCACTTCAGCCCGCTGCGCGCGATCCCTTCGATGACGAAGCGCTGCGAAATGAGAAAGAGGACGAGGACGGGAACGCTGGCGATCACCCCGCCGGCCATGATCACCGAATAGTCGGTGGAGAACGCGCTCTGCAGCGTGGACAGTCCAGGCTGCAAGGTGAGCCGTTCCGGACTGAACAGCACGTAGAGCGGCCAGAGGAAGTCGTTCCAGTTGGTCAGGAAGGTCAGTAGGGCGAGCGTTGCGAGCGCGGGCCGGGAGAGCGGCAGGATGACGGTGAGGAAGATCTTCAGCCGACTCGCGCCGTCGATCAGCGCTGCCTCTTCGAGTTCGATGGGCAGTGACAAGAAGAACTGGCGCAGGAAGAACACGCCGAACGCGCCCGCCGCGCCCGGAACGATGACCGCCGTGAGACTGTCCAGCCAGCCGAGCCGGGCCACGATCACGTAGTTCGGGATCAACAGCGAGATCGGGGGCACGAAGAGCGTCGCCAGCACCAGCCCGGTGATCACCCGACGACCGGGGAAGGACAGCCTGGCCAGGGCGTACGCGGCGAGACTGGCCACCACCAGCACCAGCACCGTCTGACCGGCGGCGGCTAGCAGCGAGTTCAGGAACCATCGGACGACCGGCGTCTGAGCCCCGCCGAGGATGCGCTCGTACCCCTCGAACGAGACCGACTGCGGCAGCACGTGCAGGTCCGCGCTCGCCGCCTCGGCGGTCGACTTCAGAGAGGTGCTCAGCATCCACCACAGCGGCACCAGGAACAGCAGGCCGATCAGGGCAAGGGCGAGCGCTCTCCAGGGAGCGCGACGGGAACGGGCGCGGCGGGGGCTGGCCACCGCCGCCGATGCCGTCGCGGTCATCGCGCAGCCCGCTTCGGTGTGCGCTCCCGCAGCAGCGACAGGCTGATCAGACTGACCGCGAGCAGCGCGAGCGTCAGCACGGTGCTCATCGCGGAGGCGGTGCCCATGTTGAACCGGCGCAGGCCCTCCTCGCCGATGGCCATGATCGCGCTCCTGGTCTCGGTGCCCGGCTGGCCCTGGGTGATGAGGTAGGGCTGGCCGAAGACGTTGGCCGACGCGAGGATCGTGATCGTCAGCACGAACACCATCACCGGCCGCAATCCCGGCAGCGTCACGTTCCAGAAGCGCTGCCAGGCCGACGCGCCGTCGAGCTCGGCGGCCTCGTACAGGTTGCCCGGAATGTCCTGCAACCCGGCGAGGAAGATGACCATGTTGTATCCGGCGGTCCACCACAGCGTGGGCAGCACGAGGGCGATCCAGACCCACGGCGTCCCGGTCGTGAACGGGATGCGGTCGAACCCGAGCGCGTCGAGGTAGTAGTTCACGACACCGACATTGGGGTCGAGCAGGTAGCGCCAGAGCAGGCCGACCACCGCCACGCCGAGCACGTAGGGCGCGAAGAACACCGCGCGGACGACGTTGCGGCCGCGGAACGCGCTCTTCAGGGCCACCGCGAGGGCCAGCGGAACCACAATCAGCAGCGGCACGCTGAGTGCGGTGAAGATGCCCGTCGCCCGCATCGCCGACCAGAACGGCACCGCGCTCACCGAGTCCGGCGTGAACAGGTCGGCGTAGTTGCGCAGCCCGACGAACGGCTTCCCCGGCAACAGGAAGTCCCAGGTGTGCAGCGAGATCCAGAGCCCGTAGAGGATCGGTGCGAGCACGAACAGCGAGAAGAGCACCAGGTAGGGCCCGACGAACATCATCGCGGTCGGCAGCCCGACCCTCGAGGCTGCCCCGTCGCCGTCCCGCTGACGGCGCTTGCGCGTCTCGGGGCGCCGGACGGCGGTACGGGGCGAGGCCTCAACCAACGCCGACACGGTCAGGACCCGTACTTGGCGCGGTTGTCGGCGAGCATCGCATCGGCCTTCTTGGTGGCCGCGTCGAGCGCCTCCTTGGGCTTCGCCTTGCCGAGCACGATCTCACCGATCGCACGCTCGAAGGTAGGAGTCGTGATGTCACCGATGCCGGGCACGGCAGGCGGGAACACCACGTGCGGGAGCTGCTGAGCGAGCGCCGACTGCACCTTCAGCGCGGCGAATTCCGGCGACTCCCGGACGCTGTTGCGTGCCGGCACCTGGCCTGACTTGGCCCAGTCGATCGAGCGCGCGGAGATCCAGGAGATGAACGCGCGGGACGCGGCGAGCTTGTTCGGGTCCTTCGCGGCCTGGCTGGTCACCACGAAGTTGTGCGAGCTCGCCCAGACCGCGGGCTGCTGCCCGATGGTCGGCAGCGCGGCGGCCGCCCACTCGAGCTTGTCGACCTTCGCCCACTCGTTCATCATCCAGATGCCGTCCCAGGTGAGGGAGTTCCGACCCTGCCGGAACGCCTGGGCCTGCGCGTCGTTGCTGACATCGGCCGGGCTAGCGCCGCTGGTGACGAAGCCCCGGAGCCACTCAGCAGCCGCGATACCGGCGTCGGAGTTGAACAACGCTTTGGCACCCGCCTCGTCGTACAGGCTGCCGCCGAACTGGTTGATCAACGAGATGAACATCAGGTGTGCGGGCCAGGTGGCGGTGATCCAGAACGGATGCTTCACGTCGGCCTTGCTCTGCAGAGCGCCGACCGCGCTCTCGAATCCGGCTCGATCTGCGGGCAGCGCGCTGATCCCGGCCTTGCTCAGCTGCGCCGTGTTCGCGTAGAAGCCGAGCGGGTGGATGTCGAGCGGAATGCCGAAGCGAGCGCTCTGGTAGACGCCCGCGCTCCAGACGGCCGGCGCGAAGTCGGACTCGGTCAGGTTGAGGCCGGAGGCGATCTCGTCCAGCGGGATGATCACCCGCCGGGCGGCGTTCGTCGCCAACTGGTCGATGTGCATGATGCCGACATCGGGACCCGAGCCGGACGCGACGGCGTTCGGCACCTTCGGGTAGTAGTCCGCCCACTGCAGGGTGTTCACCTTGACCGTGACGTTCGGGTTCTCCGCCATGAACTTCTTCACCAGCGCATTCATGAACGGGCCGTCGCCGCCGGTGAAGCCGTTCCAGAAGGCCAACGTCACCGCGGGACCTTCGTAGGTCTCACCTGAGCCGAAGGACGCACTCGGCGCGCCGGTGCCTGGGGGTGTGCTCGTCCCACCGCAGGCGGCGAGCGCGGCGGCGGCGCCCGCCCCACCGAGGATGCCCAGGAAATTCCGTCGCGACAGCGGCGACAGAGAGGGCTTGGTCATGGCGTGTCTCCTTTGATCGGGTGGAGCGGAGCGAGTCGTTGATCGGGTCGGGCGGAGTCAGGGTTGGCGGGTGGTGAGGTCCAGCGCCGTCCAGGAGGCCGGCGGCAGGCGGAGTACGAGTTCGTCGCGATCGACCCGAGCGTCGTCGAGGACGCGGAGGCCGACCGCATCGGGCTCGTCGGCGGTGTTGACGGCATCGGGGTCGGCCGCGCTGAGCTGGACGGCGCGGCGGACCGAGCTTCCCGGGAAGGCGCGCAGCGAGAGCGTCACGTCCTGGGCCTCGCCGGGGTGCCGGTTGACCAGAAAGACGGCGGCCGAGTCGGTCTCCGCATCCCAGGTGGCGGTGGCGTCGACACTGGCGACGTCGCCGTAGCGGCCCGTCTCGTGCCGAGGCCCGATCGGCTCGACCCGGAGCACCGATCCACGAGCGAGCCGGGCCGTCTCGGCGAACGGATGGAAGATCGTCTGGCGCCATGCCGCGCCCCCGGGCTCGGTCCGGAGCAAACCGATCACGTTCGCCAACTGCGCATGGCACGCGATCTTGACCCGATCGGCGTGCCGGATCAGCGTGGTGAGAAACCCGCCCACGACGACTGCATCGAGGGCGCTGAAGGTGTCCTCGATCAGCCGCGGAGCCCATTCGACATCGAGGTTGGTGTGGCCCGGGAAGCGCTTTTGGTACCAGACATTCCACTCGTCGAACGACAGATTCACCCGCTTCGGGTTGCGCAGCTTGGCGCCGACATGGTCGACCGTGGCGATCACGGATCCGATGAATCGGTCCATGTCGTCACCGGACGCGAGGAAGCTCGCCCGGTCACCGTCGTGCTCTTCGTAGTAGTCGTGCAGGCTGATGTAGTCGACCGCGTCGTAGCAGTGCTCGAGGACGGTCGCTTCCCAGTCCCCGAAGGTTGCCATCCGGCTGTTCGAGCTGCCGCAGGCGACCAGTTCGATGGACGGATCGACCTGCCGCATGGCCCGAGCCGTCTCGACTGCAACCCGGCCGTACTCGTCGGCGGTCTTGTGACCGACCTGCCACGGCCCGTCCATCTCGTTTCCCAGGCACCAGAGCTTCACCCCGTACGGGGAGGTCTGACCGTGCTTCCAGCGCAGATCTGAGAGTGCGGTGCCGCCCGGGTAGTTGGTGTATTCGAGCAGGTCGCAGGCCTCTTGGACGCCGCGGGTGCCGAGATTGACGGCGAGCATCGGCTCGGCCCCGACGTGGCCGGCCCAGCCCAGGAATTCGTTCAGCCCGACGTGATTGGTCTCGATGCTGCGCCAGGCGAGGTCGATCCGGGTCGGCCGCTCGCTGCGCGGGCCGACCCCGTCCTCCCATCGATAGCCCGAGACGAAGTTGCCGCCCGGATAGCGCACGACGCTGACCCCGGCCTCGCGGGTGAGCTCGGCGACATCTTGACGGAACCCGGTCTCGTCCGCGGTCGGGTGCGTTGGCTCGTAGATCCCGGTGTAGACGCAGCGGCCCATGTGTTCGACGAGCGAGCCGAACAGGCGGCGATCGAGTTCACCGATGACGAATGCCGGATCCAGCGTGATCGTCGTCCGCGCCACTGTGCCTCCTTGCAGTTTCAGCGGATCAATTCCGGAAACTTACAACGTTGCACACAACGTTGTAAAGAGGGCTCGCTCGGCAACGAGAACTGCTAGGACGGCAGCGCGAGCTGTCAGGCGTCGATCAGTCCGAGGTGCTGGCCACGAGCACCTCGACCCCGCGCGCCCGGAGTGCGGTCAACACCTCGGAGTCAGCAGCGGGATCGGTGACCAGGTACCGAATCGACTCGGCCGGCACAGTGAGCACGAGTTCGTCGTGACCCACCTTCGTGTGGTCCGCGAGGACGACGACCTCACGCGCGGCAGCGACCAGTGCGCGATCCATGCTCGCCACCTCCGGACGGGGCGTGCTGAGCCCGCGCGACGCAGTCAGGCCGTTGCCGGAGATGAAGAGGCGCGGCGCGTGCAGGTGGCTGAGGCTCGCCTCCGCCGCCGGCCCGATCAGCGCGAAGGTCGAGCCTTGCAACGACCCTCCGGTCAGGGTGACCTCGATCCCGGCCGACGCCGCCAACGCCTGCGCCACCACGATCGAGTTGGTCACGACCGTCAGTGCCGTGTGCTGCGCCAAGCGCCGGGCAAGCGCCTCGGTGGTGGTGCCGGCTCCGATGACGACGGCGTCACCCGGCCGGATCAGCTCGGCGGCTCGCTCGGCGATCGCCTCCTTCTCCGCCCGCGCCACCCGCGACTTGTCGGCGTACGACGGCTCGTCGACCTCGGTGGGGTGTTCGTCGCCACGCGGGGGTGTGCCAGCGGCCCCACTGCCCCGCTCGCGTGCTCCGGCCACCGCGATCGCGCCGCCCCGGCTACGTCGCACCAGGCCCTCGTCGTTCAACTGTTGCAGATCACGGCGAACGGTCACCTCGGAGGCGCCGGCAGCCTCGGCCAGTTGCCGCAGCGAGACAGCCCCGTGCTGCTGCACCAACTCGACGATCTTCTGTCTGCGCGCGGCCGGAAACACGGTGGCACTCTACGTGCATGTTCGACCGGCTTCGTTCATCTGCGATCAGGATCGGCCGGCGCCCGTGGCAGCCTGAGGCGCCAGCCGATCCTCGGCGCCGCTACCTGACGTCGATCGCGTCGATCTCGGCGTACCAGGCAAGCCGCGTCAGCGAGACGGTGTTCCAGCCCGGCTCCAGCGCGACCTCGTACTCGATGACGTTCCAGTTCCCCCACCGGGTGTGTGGGTAGGCGAGCTCACCGGCTGCCTGACCATTGACGGCCACCGCGTGCCGGGCGACCAGCGGATAGCCGCCGCGCTCAGAGCCGTTGGCGAAGCGGACGCCGAGAGTGGCACGCCCGCCCTTCTCCGAGTTCACGCGTACGGTCACCGAGCTGTCAGAGAAGTCCAGGCCGCCGACCTTCGCACCGTTCGAGGCAGACGCATCCGGACGGATCGCTGCGTGCTCGACCTGACCGTCCTCGGCCTCGTAGCGGGTGGCGTCGGCAAGGTCCTCGGGGTGCACCGGGGCTTGCTCGGCGCGGTGGCCGCGGCCGATGTAGAGCGCATCGAGCTCGGCAAACAGCGTGCCGCGGCGAAGGGTGATGGTGTTGACGCCCTTCGTCAGCCGCACCGGCACCTCGAGGACCTGCCAGTTGCCCCACTGAGTGTGCCAGTACGTGACCGAGCCGGCGGTAGTTCCGTTGACGCTCAGGGCGTGCGTCGCGCTGGCCGGCTTGCCGGCTGAGTCGAGAGAGCCGTTGGCGAAGCGGATGCCCAGAGTGTGCACCCCCGTCTGTGCGGCGCGGACCGTGAAGGACACCGCACTGTCGGCGAAGTCCAGGCCTCCCACCCGCTTCAGGCCCGATGCGGCGTTGTCGGTACCGACGGTGGCGTGGGTGATGACTGCACTCTCCGCCTCGTACCGCTGAGCGGCACCGGCGACCACCGGGATGCCGGCGTCGTCGTACCCGAACTCCGTGACGTACATGCCGCGGCCCGTGTACGTGGCGTTCCAGCCGTGGAACACCATCGCGGTCTCACCCTGGCGGGTGGTGAAGACGTCCTGCCCACCGGGGCCGCGGACGTCACCGAAGAAGTCGCGGCTCGTCATCAACTCCGAGGCATTGATGGTGTACGGGCCGTCGACGCGGTCGGCGGTGGCCCACCCGGTGCGGTAGTTGCCGCCGAAGTAGTCGTTGGCCGAGAACAGCAGGTAGTAGGTATCGCCGTGCTTGGTCAGAGTCGGGGCCTCCACCACGGCGCCCGTCCACGGCAGGCTGTTGCGGATCAGCTCGGTCGGCGGACCGGTGAGGGTCTTTCCGTCCGCCGAGAGCGGCTGCAGGTAGAGGATCGCCGGCTTGTTGCAGCAGTTGCCGTCGGCCTTCCAGAGCAGATAGAGGTCATCGCCGTCCCGATAGGTCGAGGCGTCGATCGCGCCGCCTTGCTCCGTCGGGCAGACCAGCGCGGTGTCACGCTCGTCGACGAAGGGCCCGTTGGGGCTGCTGGAGGTCGCCAGCCCGATGCACTGCAGGCCGGACGCCGCGTCACGAGCCGT
Source organism: Propionibacteriaceae bacterium (assembly GCA_044225235.1). GTDB lineage: Bacteria > Actinomycetota > Actinomycetes > Propionibacteriales > Propionibacteriaceae > Microlunatus. The sequence continues at coordinate 133,179 of JBGAIX010000010.1, forward strand.
GTAGTAGAGGGCGTAGCCGCCCTCGACCGCGGAGACCTCGGGAGCCCAGACGCAGTGGTCGACCCGGCCGTCGGGAAGCGTCGCGCAGTCGCCGACCCAGTCGGCCAGCGTCGGCATGATGTCGGGCGCATCGGTCCACGCGCGGAGATCCGCCGACGTCCGGTGTTGGACGTGACGGTCGATGTCGCTGGTGGCGTACGCGTGGTACACGCCGTCCGCGAGGAGGACATCCGGGTCGGGGAAGTCGGAGTCGATCGCCAGGAGGGGCGAGGCTGCGGCCGGTGGTGGGTTGGCAGCCGCCTCCGTGACGGCCGGCGTGAGTCCGGCGAGAGGGACCAACGCGGTTCCGAGCAGGAGGCTGGCCCACCCGAGGATCGAGCGCGGAGCGGGACGACGTGTGCGCATGAGGCGACTCCTCTGTCGTGCTGATGCGAGGCGGCGCTGCATGCGTCGCGAGATGTGACGCGATGCTAGCGATCATTTTCGATCGATGCAACGTTGTAGGTGACGGATTTATCGTTGTAGTCGATCAGTGATCCAGACTCCACCTGCCCAATCCCTGCGGGACGTTGCTCCTCCGCTGCCTGCCGGTCGGCCAGGATGTGCTTCGATGAGGCCAGCCAGGCCGCGCCTCGATCCGGGAGGAGTCCAGTAGATGACCGACACCGAGGACGTGACGCGCGATCCGGACCGGCCGGATCGGGACGGCCACTGGGCTCAGCAGGCGGAGGCCCGGTTGTCCGACCGTCGGCACCGCGAGGAGATCGAGCGCGGGCTCTCCTTTGGTCTGGAGGCCGCCGACTCGATCACCGACCGGACGCTGCCCACATTCGCGCGCGGCGAGATCCCGCACTTCGCCGGCGAGCGCGGCACGTTCATGAAGTGCCCCTACGTGGAGGACGTGCATGACGTGGGCGACGCCGAGGTGGCGATCTTCGGTGCGCCACTGGACGCCGGCACGACGTACCGGCCGGGCACCCGCTTCGGGCCGCAGGGCATCCGTCGCGCCACCAACCTGTTCGGCACGTACAACTTCGACCTCGGCGTCGATCTGCGCGAGCAACTGAACATGGTCGACATCGGGGATGTCTGCACGATTCCGGGCAACCTCGAGAAGTCCTTCGACCAGATCAGCAAGGCAATGAGCCACGTCGTCAGCAACGGGGTGTTCCCGGTCGTGCTGGGCGGCGACCACTCGATCGGCTATCCGACCATCCGGGGCCTGGCGCCGCACATGGACGGCAATATCGGGATCATCCACTTCGACCGGCACGTCGACACCCAGGAACTCGATCTCGACGAGCGGATGCACACCACGCCCTGGTTCCACGCCACCGACATCAAGAACGCGCCGCCCACCAACCTCGTCCAGATCGGGATCGGCGGGTGGCAGGCGCCGCGGGCGGGCGTGAAGGTGGGGCGCGCCCGGGGAACGACGATCATGACCGTGTCGGACGTCGAGCGCGTCGGGATCGAGAAGATCGCCGAGACCGCCCTCGAACTCGCCTGGCAGGGCGCGAAGGCGGTCTACCTGTCCTTCGACGTTGACGTCATCGACTCCGGCTTCGTCCCGGGCACCGGCTGGCCGGAGCCGGGTGGGCTGCTGCCGCGGGAGGCGCTCGGCCTGGTCAGGCTGGTGTCCGAGGGCGGAATCTCCGGCATGGAGGTCGTCGAGTGCTCCCCCCCGTACGACTGGGCCGAGCAGACGTCGCTGATCTCGGCGCGGGTGATCCTCGACTCGCTCGCGTCGATGATCAAGGTCGGCAAGCTCGGCAACAAGCCATCGACTCAGCGCACCAACGCGTGGGGGCCCTACCCGGACTAGCCCGCCACCCCGTGCTTCAGCCGGAAACCCTGGTCGCCACCACTTCGACGGCAGCCAGATTCCAACGGTCGGTGGTCGGCGCTGTATCGGCGAGGGTCACCAGGCCGGCCTGAGCGGACGGCGCCGCCGTCGACTGCACCCAGAAGGTGTCACCGACCGCGGTATCCACCCACTGGTGCTGGAGGACCTGGCCCGCGACCGGCGTGCGGGCCTGCGCGCGATCCCAGTCCTGCCCCACCGCGAAGACCCAGGAGCCAGCCTGGACAGCCGGGAGATAGATCGACGGTGCCCCCGTTGGCGCGCCCGCCGCCCCTGCGACCCCGGGCCCGCTGGCGCCGCCGAAGGCGATCACCGTCAGCGAGCCGTCGTAGCCGGTGGCGGCGGGAACAGCGGTGATCACGGCACCAGTGAGAGCCGTCGGGGCCTTGGCGGCCCAGATCTCGGAGTCCCCCGCCTGCGTGTTCGACCGCTTCACCAGCGACCAGGTCAGCCCGCCACCCGAGACCGTCGCGGTTTGGCCGCCTCCCCGGTCCGGACCGTCCATCGCAACGAAGGCCACCAGCAACGCGCCGGGCTGACCGGTCTGGATTGCCGGCGCGGCAAGCGTTCCGCGGCCTTGCCGGTTGACCTTGCCGCCGATCGTGATCAGCGCCGGGCGGGTCGAGTTGTCGACCGTGACCTGCACCGGCGCGCTCAGACCGACGTTCCCGGCCGCGTCGGCCGCCGACGCCGTGATGGTGTGCTTCCCGGCGGTTGCAGTCTTGGTGTCCCAGGCGACCGTGAAGGGAGGCGTCGTGTCCGTCTGACCGACCTTGACACCGTCCACCGCGAACGACACCGACGCCACCCCGACGTTGTCCGCGGCCGTCGCCGCCAGGTTCACGATGCCGCCGACGGTGGCCCCGCCTGCCGGGTCGTCGACGGTGACCACCGGCGGGCTGGTGTCCGGAGCAGACGGCCCGTCCGCCCCGAGGACCTCGACCGCCACCAGATTCCAACGATCACTCGTCGGCGCCGTGTCCTGAAGGGCGACGCTGGTGCCGGAGGACGGGGTCGCCGACGTCAGCGACTGCATCCAGAAGGTGTCGCCGACGCCGCTGTCGACCCACTCGTGCGTGATCGTCTGCCCGGCTGCCGGCGTCCGGGAGACCGCGTGGTCCCAGTCGTTGCCGACGCCGAAAATCCATGAGGACGATCTCGTCGTGGTCAACGCGGTCCGCGGAGCCCCACTTTGAGCGCTCCCGGCCGCGGAAGCCCCGACACCCGCCGACCCTGAATAGGCGGTCAGCTGCAACGACTGGTCGAAACCGCTGTTGGCCAGCGTCGACGTCGCCGTCACCGCGCTCGTTCCGGTCGGCACCGTCGCCTTCCATACCTCGCTGGCCCCGAACTGCGCATTGGCCCGGCGAACCAGCTGCCAGGAGAGCCCGCTCCCGGCGACCGTCGCGGACTGGGCTCCGGTGTCCGGCCCGTCCGCCGCGACGAAGGCCAGCACGAGGTCACCGCCCTTGACGACGTCCACCGTCGCGCTCTGGGTGCCTCGACCGTCGCTCACGGCGCGGTCGGTGACGGTCGGCGCACCCGGGGGCCCGCTCCCGGGCGGTGTCGCGTTGGAGACGCGGACCGAGGTGACCGCTGTGTTGCCCACCCGGCCGGCCGAGTCGGTCAGCCGAGCGGTCAGCCAGTGGGTGCCGTCGACACTGGCCCTGGTGTCCCACGACACCGTGAACGGGCTCGACGTGGCGGTCGCCGTGCCGACCACAGCGCCATCCACGACGAGCTCCGCCTTGACGACCGGGCTCGGGGCCGTGACGGTGACCGGGACCGTCCCGGCCACGGACGCACCCTCGACGGGCGCGCTCATCGAGCCAGTGGGTGGCGTGGTGTCCGGGTGCCGGACCTGTCCGGCCGTCACCACTCCGGCGCGCACGGTCACCTGGACGTCGGTCTCGTTGTTCGACTCGTCCGCCTCGGCGAAGTCGTTGTTCGGGTCCGTCATCGCGCGGAACCAGTAGGTCCCATCAGGCACGCCGTCGAACGGGATGGCCTGACCAGGATCGCGGTAGTCGTACTCGTCCGCGCCCCCGACGGAGATGCCCCGCAACCCCGACGGATCCGCGCAGCTGGAGCGGGAGCCGATGAACGTCCCCGCATGCTCGACTGACGAGTCGTAGAGGTAGGAGTCGTCGATGCAGAAGCCGACCTTGGGCGAGACCGCGACGGGGGCACCGGGGCCGCCGTCCGCCGCCACGGCGTAGAGGCCGAAGGTCGCCAGCGGGAAGTGGAAGTGCCCGTGCTCGGCGTGGAACTCGAACAGGTCGGGCACCCGCGCCGTGCGCACCTGCGACCATCTGCCGGCGCTGTCGTGGGTGTAGGTCTGCTGTCGCCCGCGGTACCCGCCGATCGACTGGTCGTACTCGGGCTGGATTTCCAGCGGTCCAGGACCGCTGTTGTAGATGAGGTGCGTGTAGCGGAACTCGCGACTGGCCCCGGTGCCGACGACCGAGAAAGAGTTGGCCGGAACCAGCGTCTCCAGATCAGGCAGGTGTTCGCTCCCGGCCGTTCCCGCCTGCGCGGTTGAGGCTCCCAGCAGAGCGGCACCCAGCGCGAGTGAGGCTCCAGCGACCGCAGCGGTGACGGCTCGTGCAGAGAACAACGGAATCACCCCGGATCGACATCGGCGCCCACATGGTGACACGAAACTGAACAATTTCGTCTCCAGCCCGAATTAGTCTCACCGCCGGACAGGAGGGTTGCAGGCCACCGCGCGCCCCGTCCCCCCAGGCGCGGCGCTGGGCCCGGACGTATCACGGAACGCCGTCGCGCGTCCTTGTCACGTGTAGCGCCCCGGAGCCGCCCTCCGGAACCGGCGCTGGAGCCCCCGGGGTGTGCACGATGCGAATTCCGCCGTTCCTGCTGGCGCTGGTCGCCGTGGCTGCAGGAATCGCGCTCCCGATGGTGGCTCCGAGGCTCGCCGACCCACCCGCTGGCTACATCGGGATGGACCACGACGGGTACGTCGTCGGCTCGATCGAGGAGCACGAACGGGACGAGGAAGCCGGCATTGTGCCCACGATCACGATCCACGCCGGGGATGTCTTGTCGTTCCAGAACAACTCGCGCTGGATATGGAGCAGCACGAGCGGTACACGACGCCGGCCTGGAACGTCCCCGGCGAGTACCTGATCACCTGCACCGTGCACCCCCAGATGAACGCGAAGGTCGTCGTGCTGCCCTAGCCCGCGTCCTTCCCGCAGCGCACCCGGATCTGGTGCGCCGTCCGCATCGAGAACCCGAAGGGAGGTCACCATGAAGTCTTTGCTGAAGAGCGCCAAGCACGCGCGCTACGCACTGGGCTCGCTCACCGCAGTGATGTTCGCTGCCGGCTCGGGCGCGGCCTTCTGAACCGCTCGTCCCGCCGGGCCGGCTTCTCCCCAGTACGGGCCCACCGAAGCCGGCTCCGCGGTGCGGAGCCGCTATTCGTGACGTCGAGACCTGAAACGGGAATGGGCATGTTTGAGACGGGCATCCGCCAGTTCCGGCTGGCGATCGGGATGGTGTGGGGCCGCGGGCTGGATCCGGCCATCCTGGCCAAGCTCGTCGACGACAGCCTGGCGACGCTCGCCGAGTTCGGCAGCCCGGGCGCCGGCGCGCGCGAACTGGTCGACGGGCCGTTCGCCGACGCCGAGGAGCGGACGGAGTTCACCGTGCGGTCGCTGCGTCGGACCGCACGACGGCTCGCCAAGCAGTCGCCCTTCTACGCCCGCCGCTTCGCCGCCGCCGGCATCCGTCCCGAGAAGCTCGACCTGGAGGGGATGCGCGCCATCCCGACCACCACCAAGCGCGACCTGATCGACCAGCGCGCCGACTTCGTCTGCGCGGACGCCTCCCCGCACCTGGTGACGCGGACGACCGGGACCACCGGCCGAGCCGCCGAGATCTGGATGTCGCGACGCGAGCTTGAGCTCTGGTCGGGGATGAGCGCCTTGACCGGTCTGATCCGGGGCGAGATCGACCCCTCTGATGTCATCCACGTGCATCTGAGCTCGCGGGCCACCGCGTCAGTGAGCCTGACTGCGGCCATTGCGCGCCTGGTCGGAATGCGGTGCCGCATCCTCGGCGTGATCCCTCCAGACCAGGCGCTGGACGCTCTACTCGGCGAGGCGACGCTGCTCGCGGCGAGTCCGAGCTATCTGGCCCAGCTCGTGGTCGCTGCGCGCCGCCGTGGCCTGACGCCGCGGGACTTCCGGTTGAAGCGGATCGAATGCGGCGGCGAAGTGCTCTCGCCGAGCGTGCGCGCCGCAGCGGAGGAGACGTTCGGGGCGCGTGTCAGCGACTCGTTCGGGATGACCGAGGTGATCCCGGTGACCGGGGCGACGTGCTCCCAGGGCCACCTGCACCACGACCTGAACACGGGCGCCGTCGAACTCCTCGATCTCGCCAGCGGTGAGCCGGCCGCGCCAGGCGCGCTGAGCACCGTCGTGATCACGCCGTACCACCCGTTCCGCGAGTGCATGCCGGTGTTTCGCTACGACACCCGGGACGTCGTCCGCGCGCCGGTCGAGGGGGCGGCGAGCTGCGAGATCGCGGGCCTGCCCGGCACCGGCCCGATCGTCGGCAAGGCCGACCAGATGCTCTGGCTCAGCCGGGACGAGGTGGTCGCTCCGCGCGACCTCGTGGACGCGGTCGAGGCCCTGCCGTCGCAGCCCTGGCCGGGGCGATTCCGCGCCGAGGTCCGCGGCGGCCGGCTGAACCTGACCCTGCCGGAGTGTGCGGCGAGCGGGCTGGCCGAGGCGGACCTGCACCAGCACTTCCTGAATCGAGGCATCGATCCGGCGATCGATCTGGTGCCGGATGACCAGGCGACCGCGCTGCGGCTGCTTCGCTGCGACCTGCGCGAGACAACGTTCGTCGACTACCCGATGACCGGAGACCACCATGCTTCCCGGTGAATCACTGCTGTTCCCGATCCTGTTCGAGCTGGTGCTCGCCGTGCTCGGCACCGTCCTCACCTGCGGCCTGGCCTTGGGCTACTTCACCCGCGTCCGGATCGAGCGGCCGGCGATCGGCACCTTCAACGGTCGCGACATCGCGTTCCTGTTCGTCTTCATCGTCGGCCTGCCGCTGCTGTACGTCGTCCTCCCGCTGACGCCACTCCTGGTCGCGCTCGGGATCACCTTCACCTCCGCGCTGTCGATCGGCCTCCGGCCGCTGATGAGCCCGACCCTGACGTGGCTCACAGTGGGGGTGTTGATCGGGGCGAACATCTGGATGACCCAGATGCTGCTCGGCACGGTGCTCGGCTGGCAGGTGTTCTGGATCGAGAACAGCATCATCGTCATCGCGGCCGCCGTGACGGTCGCCAACCTGTACGTCCAGGGCGGTATGCGGGTCAAGCACATCGCGTGGTTCGTCCTCGTGCTCGCGATCTACGACGCGATCTTCACGCTCAAGTGGCCGGTCACCAATCAGCTCGCGCAGCGGTTCCTCGGCTGGCCGCTCGACCCATCGATCGGCTTCCGGCTCGGCATCTTCAACGCCAGCCTCGGACTCGGCGATCTGCTTGCCTATTCGCTGTTCGTGATCGCGGTCTACAAGGCGTACGGGGCAGCGGCGATGCGCGTCGCCTTCACCACCGCCGTGATCTTCGGTGCCGTCGTCCCCGCGCTCGCGCCGCTGGCGTTCCGGGTGCTGGTGGATGCCCGGACCGACCTGATCGTGCCGGCCCAGACGGCGTTCGGGCCCGCGGCGTTCGCGGCGTACGTCTGGATGAAGCGCCGGTACGGGCGGGAGCGGACGATGGCGGAGTACCTCGCCAGCACTCCGCAGCGCGTCCTGCCGCGCCGGGCCATGGTCGAGCCAATGCGTCCACGCGGTGGGCGGGGACCGCTCACTCAGCCGGAGCACCTGGAGCCGTCCGCCTCCTGAGCCGACGTGCACGCCGGCACCCTTGCCACGCGGTCGCACCGAGGCGACGATCACGTAGTGGCAATCTCCGACGACCTAGCGCGGGACGCGTATCTGTACGGCTACTCGATCGACGAGGCGTACAAGTTTCTCTACGAGACGACGATCGAGCCCGGCCTGCCGTTGAATGCGTTCCAGCGGCTGCGGGATCTCGCTGACGACAGCTACACGGCGCACCCGACGATCAACAACGACACCCTGCACCTGCAGGGCTGGTTCGACGTTGCAGCGGAGCCGGTTGTGGTGACGGTGCCGGACGTGGATGAGGGCCGCTACTGGATCCTCCACACGATGGATCTCGGGCACTACACCACGGCCATGATCGGGTCGCGAACGCGTGGCACCCGGGGCGGACGGGTGCTGTTCGTCGGCGGCGCGTGGCGCGGTTCCGTCCCCGACGGCATTGACGAGGTGGTGCGGTCCGACTCCAATCTGATCAAGGTGATGGGACGCATCATGACGACCGGCGGGGAGGATCTTGCCGCCGCCCGCGAGTTGATGGACAGCTGGGATGTCCAGCCGTTGTCGGCGTTCCTCGGCGTCACGGCACCGCCGGCACCGGTTCGTGAGTACCCGCGACCGGACGCGACGGACTGGTTGACGCGGGTGAACGTCGTGCTCGCCGATGGCACCATGGCGACCGCCGACGAACACTGGCTGTCCCGGCTCGGTGAGATCGGACTGGCGCCCGGCAAGAACGATTTCACCGACGAGCAGCGTGAGGCCGCCCGCCGCGGCGAGCGCCTCGGCATGGAGCGAATCGTCGCCCTCGCTCCTACGATGACAAACGCCGCGCAGCTGCTTGGCACCCGCGCCGACCTGCAGCACGGGGCGCGCGACCTGTTCGCGGAGGGGACCTATCTGGGCCAATGGGGCCTGCCGCCCGTCGAATCGGTCTACCAGAAGGTGGAGACCGGCGCCGACGGCCTGCCCATCGATGGATCGGGCGGGAAGGCGTACCGCGCACGCTTCCTGGCACCGGACGTCAGCGAGTTCTGGTCCTTCACCGTGTACGGCAGTGACGATCGCCTGATGGCACACAACGCCCTGAACCGCCACAGCCGCGGGGACCGGACCCTCACGCCTGACGCTGATGGCTACTACACGATCACGCTGAGCGCCGATGTCAGCTCAAACGCCGACGATCCGAACTTCCTGCCGATCCCGGAGAAGGAGGCGTACCTGATCCTGCGTCTGTACGGACCGAGTCAGGCGATCCAGGATGCCGGCTACGCGATGCCGACCTTCGAGGTCACCGACTGAGAGGGACGCGCACCAGCGCGCGCGACCGTCCCGAGTCCATGACTTTACGGTCGTAAGTTTATTGCTGTAATGTTGCGTCATCAGCTACCAGGAGATCACCACGATGACTGCAACACCGATCCACACGACCGCCCCGACAAGCTGGCGCACGGCGGTCCCCTCGGCCGCGTTGGGATTCCTCGCGGGTGGCTTCTTCGCCAACGGGGTCCCGCACACCGTTTTCGGACTGCTGGGCCAGGAGCACACCAGTCCCTTCGGGACCTCGGCGGGCGTGAACCTCGGCTGGGGACTGGCCAACCTGGCCCTGGGCATCGCCTTCGGCCTGCCCAAGCCGGCCCGGCGGGCGTTGATCCCGTTCACCGCAGCAGTCGGCGTCGGCGCCTTGAGCACGGCGATCTCGCTCCTCGTGCTGTGGCGCTGAGAATAGGGGGACCGTCGACGTCAGGCGGTGGTCACCGACTCGCCTTCAGTCAGTGATCCGACGGCGGTCAACGACGAAGGGGCCTCTCCGATGAGCACACCCGGTCCGACCCGAGTCCGCAACGCCCGCGGCGAGGGCGGGAAGCTCCGCGGCGACCTTCTTCGGGGCGCGCAGCGCATCCTCGAGCAGACCGCTTCGGAGGATGCCGTGACGCTGCGCGCGGTGGCGCGGGAAGCGGGGGTGTCGGCGCCGTCCATCTATGCCCACTTCGCCGACAGTCAGGCGATCATCGACGCCCTGGTGCAACAGACCTTCGATCAGCTCTCCGCCGCACTCCGCGACGCGCGTGATCGGCAGGCCGCGGCCGGCGACCGACTGCTCGCCATCTGCCTGGCCTACATCAGTTTCGGGACCGAGCACCCGGAGCTCTACCTCACCCTCTTCGGGCGGCGTCGCAGCACCGAGCGCACCGAGGCACTGGTCGCATCCGGTCGCCCGTTCGAGGGGACCAGCGGCGCGGAGGCCTTCGGCATCCTGGCCGACGGGGTTGCCACCCTGACCACGGGCGCCGGTCGACCCGCCGAGGAAGAGGCAGCCTTGCTGTGGGCAGCGCTGCACGGGTACGTCACGCTCACTGCAGGCTTGCCCACGTTCCCGTGGTTCCCCGGGCCCACCGCAACGTGCGAAGTCCTCATCGCCCGGCTGCCGAGACCCTGAGGGCTGGCTGCTCGGTCCCCTCGGCTGCGCGCCGGCACGCGCCGCGCCATCGGCTACCGCGGCTGAGTGAAGGTGCCAGTCGAGACCGTGTAGGTGAGCTGCAGCCGCACGTTGGCGAGCGTGGACAGGCAGTTGGTGTTGTCCTCGGCCTGCAGCTGACCGATCGTCAGCCCACCCGAGAGGAGGAAACCGAACCCACTGTTCAAGGCAGGACCGTCGAGCGGCTGCAGCGGCATCGCGCCCCGCTCCTTCTGCCAACGGAACGGTTCGGTCACGTCCCAGGAGCGAGAGTCGAGACGGATCACCGTGGGCCGGCCGCTCGGATGCGTGACGAACGGGAACTCGCCACTCGGCGGCGAGACCGCCCAGTTCGTCGCGGGGACCCGGACGACCACGCAGCCGTTCGGCTTGTTCTCCGGCTGGCGGCTGCCTGAGGTCCAGCACGGCCCGCCACCGGGAAGCCCGACATTGCAGCCTGAGGCCTGGCGCTCGTCGTAGATCAGGACGGCCCGGTTCACCACCTTGCCGGGGATGCGCTCGAACACCCTGGTGTCGAACTGGACCGCGACCTGCGAGGACTCGGCCATGCATGGCGTGCCGTCGTCCTCGTACTGCATCCAGCCGACCAACAGCTCGTCGTTCTGCTTGGGGAAGACTCGGCAGCTGTTGAATCCGCGCGAGACGACACGCTTCAGATGACTTGCCATCCCCAGGTCGACGGTGTGCGTGCCAGGCGCGAAGGCCTGCTTGTTGGCGTCAGGCACGCCGTTCTGCGCCGCGACCCGGGTGCGAACGCTGGGCGTGACGCAGACCAGATCTGACGGTCGCGCGACCCGCCACACGTACCCCGACACGCAGTTCAGGCTCCCGGGCTGACGCCGTGAGGCCGCGGCGGCGTTGTCGGCGAGCACCCGGGCGCGGAAGCTCGGCGTCACGCAGGCGGTGTCGCCGGCGAACGCCTCGCGCCAGACGAAGCCCGGTGCACACGTGTCGGGGCCGAAACTCAGCACATCCGCCGACGCGGTGGTCCCGCTGCCGCACAGGCCGGCGAGCACGACGCCCAGCACGAACACCACACGAGCCAGCAGCCGTGGTCGGCGCGCGACCGTCGCCGCTCGCCTTCGCTCCGATGCGCCGATCGGGCGGGCAGAGTTCACCAGGGCCGCGCCGGACGCCCCGGTCGAAGCATCGTGGGTATTCATGCTTGCCAGGAGGGCGCCGCCGCCATCAGCAGTACATCCGGGGGACCAGCGGGGCACAACAAGCCCCGGCTTGAGGTCGAGGTCAGGAGCGCAACCGGCGGCGTCCGCGGTGCGATGGCTGTGGGGAAGGCCGCGGTGACGCCTGAATTGGGCACACGGCGTCCGCGCGTCTGAGAGGCTTCGTCAGTGAGCGAGGTCGATCACGCCAGGCGTCAGCGCCGCTCTCTCGTTCTGGTCAGTTCCGGCGCCACCCTCCTCCTAGTCCTCGTGCTCGGCGTGACTGTGTGGGCTGCCCAGAGTGATTGGGTAGCTGGGCGCAAGGCGGATCGAGCGGCGTGGAAGGACGTCTCTGCCTACGCCTTGGATTTGGCAGATCGCGCGGGCGCCGAGCTCTACCAGACGGTCAATCCGCGCAATGACGAATGCTCACTCGGCGGGGTTGAGGCGGACCTGACCGGCACGTCAGCAGCGGAGGTCAGAAGCAAGGTCGCCCAGCTGAGGGTGCTCCTGCGCGAGGACGGCTGGAGCCTCGGGCCAGCTTCGGACGACGGCATCGAGGAAGGAACGCGAACGTTTCGCAATCGCGCGGCCTACGTGTTCATCGAGCCCAGCGGCGAACCGACGATTGCTAGCTACTCCATAGGCGTCGACAGCGAGCACTGCCTGTTCATCGATTGGTTCTGAGGCGGCGAGGGCCGATCTCCCAGGTCGCGATCAGGCGCACGAGGAGATCAGTTCTGAGCAGCCAGGCGTCTCAGTTCCTCCCTCACTGGATCGGCTGGCCAGGGGGCTCAGCGCTTGGCGGACATCACGAGCAGGTGCCAGTCCAGCAGCACTCGGCCGGCTCGGTCGGTGTACGACGCGGCGCAGTCGGCCAGCGTGCCGAGCAGAGCGGCCAGGTCAGAAGCGCCCAGGTCGGGCACAGGCCCGAATGCCTGCCGGTAGGCGAGGTAGGCCGCCACGGAGTCGTGTGCAACGGGCATCCGCACGTCGCGAATCTCGACGCTCCGGTATCCCGCGCGCCGCAGCCGCCGCGCGAGCTCGGAACCTGACGTGGTCGGACGAGGGGGAAGGCCGGCTCGTGCGCGCGACTCCTGGGTCAGATCCAGTTCGCGGTAGTCATCGCCCCAGGTGACCGCGACGAGCTTTCCGGGGGGCGAAGCAC
>JBGAIX010000021.1:0-31129 GCA_044225235.1 Propionibacteriaceae bacterium
GACTCAGCTCGCCGACGACCTGCCGCAAGCGCGCGGCGAGCAGTGCCTCGGTCTCCACGTACACAGCGTGGACGACCATCCGCCCCCCCGGCCGGAGCGCGGCCCAGCATGCGTCGAGCACCGCGTCGCTCGCGCCACCCCCGACGAACACCGCGTCGGGCGCGGCGAGCCCGTCGAGCGCGCCGGGCGCTTCTCCCTCGACCACGCGCAGGCCGGGGACGCCGAGGGCGGCAGCGTTCTCAGTCAGTCGCTTCGCGCGAGCCCGGTCGCGCTCGACGGCGAACGCGCGACAGCGCGGATGCGCGCGCAGCCACTCGATCGCGATCGAACCAGCGCCGGAACCGACGTCCCAGAGCAGCTCACCCGGCCTCGGCTGCAGCCGCGCGAGCGCGGACGCCCGGACGTCGCGCTTGGTCAACTGGCCGTCATGGTCGTACGCCTCGTCGGGCAGCCCGGGCACCAACGACGCAGCGAGGCCATCGCCGACGACCTCGAGGCACACCACGTTCAGCGCCGGCGCCGCAAAGCCCGCCGCAGCATCGGCCCACGTACTTGCACTGGCCACGGCGATCGACTGTCGATCGGTTCCAAGGTTTCCGAGCACGGTGAGTCGGCTGTCGCCGCAGCCCGCCTCGGTGGCCACCCTCGCCACCTCGCGCGGGCTCTCGGCGTCGCGCGACAAGACGACGAGCCGGGCGCCCGGATAGAGGTCGCGACGAATGAGATCGGCATCGTCGCCGCGGAGCCGGATGACCATCACGCTGTCTTCTGACCAGCCCAACTGCGCGCGGGCCAGGGTGACCGACGACAGAGCCGGATGCACCCGGACCTGGTCGGGACCGAGCAGGTCGACCAGAGTGCCCCCGATGCCCGCGACAAGCGGGTCGCCCGAGGCGAGCGCCACCACCGCGCGGTCAGCCTGTGCGGCCAGCAACCCGGGCAGCCCTTCGCGCAGCGGCTTCGGCCACTCGAGCCTCAGCTGGCCCAAGACGGGCGGAATCAGCCCTAGTTGCCGGGGACTGCCGAGCAGCACCTCGGCGCCCTCGACGAGCGACCGCTCGCGCGCGGGCAGATCCTGCCAACCCACAGCGCTGAGCCCGACCACGTCGATCACGGCTCGACCCTAAGCCCGTGGTGGCGCGACCAAGGTGGAAGTTCGTGTCCTGTAGTCGGGACCTCACCTTCCACCCAAGCCATGCCGGGCCGTGCGGCTAGGATCACTCGCGGTGCGGCGGAGGAATCCGGTGCGAGTCCGGAGCGGTCCCGCCACTGTGACCCGGGGAACCGGGAAGTCAGGACGTCGGCCGCACCGGCCGCCACAGCAACCGCGATCCGGCGGCCTACCCCGGGAGCCTCGCCTCGCGGCAGGTCCCAGCAGGCGCGGGCGTGGACACCCGCGGGAAGGGTGTGACGTGCGGACATTCCCGTTCTCCGCCGTCGTCGGCTCGGACGACATGGCGTTGGCACTGATCCTGACCACGGTGGCGCCCGACATCGGCGGGGTGCTGGTACGCGGCGAGAAGGGCACCGCGAAGACGACCATGGTCCGCGCTCTGCCGGCCGTGCTGCCGGGCCTCGATGTCGTTGACGGGTGCCGGTTCAGCTGCGACCCGACCGATCCCGACCCGCGTTGTCCCGACGGCCCGCATCAGGCCGCACCCAGGCAGCAACGACCCGCCCGTCTCGTCGAGTTGCCGGTCGGGGCCTCGGAGGACCGGGTGATGGGGTCGCTCGACCTCCGGCGCGCGCTCGGCTCCGGTCAGGTGCACTACGAACCCGGCCTGCTCGCCGCCGCGAACCGCGGCATCCTCTACGTCGACGAAGTCAACCTGCTCCATGACCACCTGGTCGACCTCCTGCTCGATGCCGCGGCGACCGGTCGGGCCACCGTCGAGCGAGACGGCGTGTCGGTTGCGCACGCGTCCCGGCTGATCCTGATCGGCACGATGAATCCCGAGGAAGGCGAGCTCCGACCGCAACTGCTCGACCGGTTCGGGCTGACCGTCGAAGTGGCGGCGCCACGCGATCCGGTGCTCCGCGCCGAGGTGGTACGCCGCCGGTTGCGCTTCGATCACGACCCAGTCGCCTTCGCGGCGTCGTACGCCCGCGCGACCAGCTCTCCGCGGTGGCCCTGACCGAGCGCGATCTCGAGGTGATCGCGGTCGTCTGCGCCGGCTTCGAGGTGGACGGCATGCGCGCCGACATCGTCACCGCACGCGCCGCCGTCGCGCACGCCGCCTGGAACGGCCGCAGCCGGGTGGAGCGGGCCGACATCCGGGCCGCGGCCCGGCTGGCGCTGCCCCACCGTCGCCGCCGAAACCCGTTCGACGCGCCCGGCCTGGACGAGGATCTGCTCGACCAACTGCTCGACTCAGTCCCGCCGGAGCCGCCCGAGCCGCCGACGCCGGAACCGCCGACCGATGATCGCCCCGACGAGACGGACGCGGCGGCAAAGCCTCCCCGCCCCGGCGAGGCTGCGGCCCCGCCGCCACCCGCGCCGGCCGACCACTCGGCCCAGGAGTCCGCTCCCGAGCCTCGGGGCGCGACTGTCGCAGCGCCGCTGCCGACGGCCGTCGCAGGGGCCGGGGACACGTACCGGACCAGGCTCTTCACCGCGGCTGGTGTCGGCGCCGGGGAGGCCGGGCGGCGCAGCCGGGCGTTGACCACCAGCGGCCGCACGGTCGGCGCGACGGCCCGGCTGACGGCAGCAGGGCCGCTGCACCTCGGTGCGACGATGCGGGCGGCGGCGCCCCAGCAGGCGGGACGCGGCCGGACCAGCGGCGAGCCGATCAGGTTCGACCAGCCGGATCTGCGGCACGCAGTCACCGAAGGCCGCGAGTCCAACCTCGTGCTCCTGCTGGTGGACGCGTCGGGGTCGATGGCCGCGCGACGGCGGATGGAGGCCGTCAAGGCCGCCGCGTTGTCGCTACTGCTGGACGCGTACCAGCGCCGGGACAAGGTCGGCCTGATCACGTTCCGCGGCGCCGCGGCCACCGTCGCCCTGCCGCCGACGTCATCGGTGGACGTGGCCGCACGCCGGCTTCGGGAACTGCCGAGCGGTGGTCGCACCCCGCTCGCCGAGGGCCTGCTGTGCGCCGCGGAGACGCTCCGGATCGAACGCATCCGCGACCCTCGGCGACGACCCCTGCTCGTCGTCGTCACCGACGGCCGGGCCAACGCCGGGCCCGAACCAGTCGCCAGGGCACGCCAGGTGGCGCTAGCACTGCGACGGACCGGGGTGGCGTCGGTGGTGGTCGACTGCGAGAGCGGCCGCCTCTCGCTCGGCCTCGCCCGGGTGCTGGCCGCCCAGCTCGGCGCCGAGTACGTCCCGGTAGGCGAGGTGGCCGCCGAGCACCTGGTCGCAGCCGCCCGGGTCGACCGGCGGAGGGTGGCCTGATGCCCGAGGGCGTTCCGAACACGGTCCCGGTCGACGGCCTGACCACCCGGCAGCGCCGCAACCGGCCGCTGCTGATCGTGCACACCGGCGACGGCAAGGGGAAGTCGACCGCCGCGTTCGGGCTGGCGCTCCGCGGCTGGAACCAGGGCTGGTCGATCGGGGTGTTCCAGTTCGTCAAGTCGGCGAAGTGGCGGATCGGTGAGCAGAGTGCGTTCGAGGCGCTCGCCGACGTCGGTGCGCCCGGGCAGGTGGAGTGGCACAAGATGGGCGCCGGCTGGTCCTGGAGCCGCAAGGCAGGCAGCGAGGACGACCACGCGCAGGCCGCCGCGGAGGGCTGGGCAGAGATCAAGCGCCGGCTGGCCGAGGAACGGCCNATTGTCGCTACTGCTGGACGCGTACCAGCGCGGGACAAGGTCGGCCTGGATCACGTTTCGCGGCGCCGCGGCCACCGTCGCCCTGCCGCCGACGTCATCGGTGGACGTGGCCGCACGCCGGCTTCGGGGAACTGCCGAGCGGTGGTCGCACCCCGCTCGCCGAGGGCCCGCTGTGCGCCGCGGAGACGCTCCGGATCGAACGCATTCGCGACCCTCGGCGACGACCTCTGCTCGTCGTCGTCACCGACGGCCGGGCCAACGCCGGGCCCGAACCAGTCGCCAGGGCACGCCAGGTGGCGCTAGCACTGCGACGGACCGGGGTGGCGTCGGTGGTGGTCGATTGCGAGAGCGGCCGCCTCTCGCTCGGCCTCGCCCGGGTGCTGGCCGCCCAGCTCGGCGCCGAGTACGTCCCAGTCGGCGAGGTGGCCGCCGAGCACCTGGTCGCCGCCGCCCGGGTCGACCGAAAGAGGGTGGCCTGATGCCCGAGGGCGTTCCGAACGCGGTCCCGGTCGACGGCCTGACCACGCGGCAGCGCCGCAACCGGCCGCTGCTGATCGTGCACACCGGCGACGGCAAGGGGAAGTCGACCGCGGCGTTCGGGCTGGCGCTCCGCGGCTGGAACCAGGGCTGGTCGATCGGGGTGTTCCAGTTCGTCAAGTCGGCGAAGTGGCGGATCGGTGAGCAGAGTGCGTTCGAGGCGCTCGCCGACGCCGGTGCGCCCGGGCAGGTGGAGTGGCACAAGATGGGCGCCGGCTGGTCCTGGAGCCGCAAGGCAGGCAGCGAGGACGACCACGCGCAGGCCGCCGCGGAGGGCTGGGCAGAGATCAAGCGCCGGCTGGCCGAGGAACGGCACACCTTGTACGTGCTGGACGAGTTCACCTATCCGATCAACTGGGGCTGGGTCGACATCGACGACGTCGTGCGGACCCTGACTGAGCGTCCGGGCCAGCAGCACGTGATCATCACCGGCCGTCGCGCCGACCCGAAACTGATCGACGCCGCGCAGCTGGTGACCGAGATGACCAACGTGAAGCACCCGTTCGAGGAGGGCCAAAAGGGTCAGCGAGGGATCGAGTGGTGAGCCCGAACCCCCTCCCCCGACCGACCGCGCTGTCCGGCCAGAACCACCTGCCCCGGCTGGTGGTCGCTGCGCCGGGTTCGGCGCACGGGAAGACGACGCTCGCCACCGGCCTGATGGGCGCGTTCCGCCGCGAGGGTTTGGCGGTGGCCGGATTCAAGGTCGGCCCGGACTACATCGATCCGGGCTACCACGCGCTCGCGACCGGTCGGCCCGGCCGGAATCTGGACCCGCACCTGTGTTCGCCGGAGTTGGTCGCCCCGCTGCTGCTGCACGGCGCAGCGACCCCGGAGCCGGCCGACCTGGCGGTGGTCGAGGGCGTGATGGGGCTGTTCGACGGGCAGATCGGGGGCGACGGCTTCGCCTCGACGGCGCACGTGGCAGCACTGATCCAGGCGCCGGTCGTGCTCGTCCTGGATGTGTCGCACGTGTCCCGGACGGCGGCAGCCGTGGTGCACGGACTGAACACCTTCGAGCCCGACGTACGGCTTGCGGGGGTGATCCTCAACAAGGCCGGATCCAGCCGCCACTCAGCAGAGGTCAGCCGCGCGCTGGAAGCCACCGGGTTGCCGGTGCTGGGGGTGCTGCCCCGGGACGCCGGGATCACCGCGCCGTCACGGCACCTCGGACTGGTCCCGGCGGCAGAACGGGACGAGGCGGCGACCGCGCTCGACCGTCTCGCCGAGCAGGTCGCCGAGCATCTCGACCTGCAGGCCGTGCTCCGGATCGCGCACGCCGCCCCACCGCTGACCGAAGCGCCGTGGCAGCCCGGCGCCGTCGTCCGCGACCCGAGCGGCGGCGCTCGCCGGCCCGTGGTGGCCGTCGCTGCCGGGCGCGCGTTCACCTTCCGGTACGCCGAGACCGACGACCTGCTCCGGGCGGCGGGCTGCGAGCCGGTCGTGTTCGACCCGCTGGTGGATCATTCGCTGCCCGCGGGCACCAGCGGGCTCTACCTCGGCGGCGGATTCCCCGAGGTGCACGCGACCGAACTCTCCGCGAACGCGCAGCTGCGCGAGAGCATCCGCTTCGCGGTCCAGGCGGGGATGCCGACGGTCGCGGAGTGCGCCGGGCTGCTCTACCTCTGCCGCACGGTCGACGGCCACCCGATGGTGGGCGCCATCGCCGCGGACGCCGCGATGACCGATCGGCTGACGCTGCGCTACCGCACCGTCGTCAGTGCCACCGACACCCTGCTCACCCGCGCGGGGGGCCGCGCCGCCGGGCACGAGTTCCACCGGACCGCCGTGCAGCCGACCCACGGCGAGCACCCGGCCTGGCTCATCGACGGACGTCCTGACGGCTTCAGCGCCGACCCCGCCGGGCTGGGACGTCCCACCCTGCACGCCAGCTACGTGCACCTGCACGCGGCCGGCAACCCGTCGATCGTGCAGCGCTTCGCCGACGCGGTCCATGCCGAGGCGGCCCGTGCCCGCTCGTCCGCCGAGCCGGACCTGCACCATCACGGCGACCGGGACATCGCCGAGGGCCTGGTGGACCTGGCGGTGAACGTCAGGCTGACCGAGCCTCCCGGCTGGCTGTCGGAGGTCCTGCACGACAGCCTCTCCGGCATCGCGGCGTACCCCCGCGCGGACGAAGCGACCAAGGCGATCGCCGCGGCGCACGGGTTGGCTGCCGACCAGGTGCTGCCCACATCCGGTGGCGCCGAGGCCTTCACTCTGCTGGCGCGGTCCGTACAGGCGCGTCGCCCGGTCGTCGTGCACCCTCAGTTCACCGAACCGGAGGCCGCGCTGATCGCGGCCGGGCACCGCCCCGAACGAGTCCTGCTGCCCGCCGACCGCACCTTCGGCTTGCGGGCTGGCGACGTGCCGACGGACGCGGATCTGGTGATGGTCGGCAATCCCACCAATCCGACGGGCGTGCTGCACCCCGCGGAGGTGCTGCGGTCGCTCGTCCAACCCGGCCGCACGCTCGTGGTGGACGAGGCATTCATGGACGCCGTTCCGGGTGAGCCGGAGAGCCTGATCGGCGACGACCTGCGCGGCATCGTGGTGCTGCGCTCGCTCACCAAGACCTGGGGGTTGGCCGGGCTCCGAGCGGGGTACGCGGTCGGCGACCCCGAGGCGATCGCGGCCATGCGCGCCCAGCAGCCGCCGTGGTCGGTGTCCACGCCAGCATTGGCGGCGATCGTGGCATGCCTCGCGCCGGCCGCCCTGACCGAAGCCGCCGCCGGCGCCGAGCAGATCCGCCGCCACCGTGACCACCTGCTGGCCCGGCTGGCCGACCTCGGCATCGCCGCTGCCGGACAGCCCCGGACACCGTTCGTGCTGATCGACACGACCCCGCTGCGCGGAGACCGCGATGCCGGCTGGGTCCGGCACGCCCTCCGCGACCGCGGCTATGCCGTGCGGCGGGGAGACACCTTCCCGGGTCTGGGACCGGACTGGATCCGGATCGCGGTGCGAGAGCCTGCGGTGACGGACGGATTCGTCGCGGCCCTGACGGGGCTGCGAGCGGGCGCGGAAGGCGGGGTGCGATGACCTTCGCCGCGGAACTCGAACTCGTCGGCCGCAGCGTCCTGGTCAGCGGTGGCGGGGCACGGTCGATGCCCACGATCCGCGGGCTGCTCGATGCCGGAGCCTTGGTGACCGTGTGTGCGAGTACGCCGGTCGCCACCGTCCAGGATCTCGGTGAACGCGGCCTCGTCACCCTGCATCGCCGGCCCGCCGAGCGGGTCGATCTCGACGGCTGCGCGCTCCTGGTGCTGGCCAGTGACGACCCCGGCGACGATCAGGACATCACCGCCGGCGCACGGGCGGTCGGGATCCCGGTGGCGCACCGGGACCAGCCGCAGGACGGGGCCGACGCGTCCGGCGGCTCAGTCACCCTGGTCGGCGGCGGACCCGGAGACCCAGGCCTGATCACCGTTGCCGGCATGGACGCGGTGCGGCAGGCCGATGTGCTGGTCTGCGATCGGCTGGCGCCGCTCGCGGCACTCAGCCATGCCCGGCCGACCGCCACCATCATCGACGTGGCGAAGATCCCGCGCGGCGCCTTCACCTCGCAGGACCGCATCAACGCGATCCTGGTCGAGCACGCGTTGGCCGGACGGCGGGTGGTGCGGCTGAAGGGCGGCGACCCCTTCGTCTTCGGCCGCGGCGGCGAGGAGTGGCAGGCGTGCACCGCCGCCGGGGTGCCGGTCCGGATCATCCCCGGTGTGACGTCCGCCGTCGCCGTTCCTGCGCTCGCCGGCATCCCCGTCACCCACCGCGATCTCACCCAGGGCTTCACCGTCGTGTCGGGCCATCTCGCGCCCGGCGCACCGGGCTCCACCCTCGATTGGTCGGCCTTGGCCCGCACCGGGACCACCCTGGTGGTGCTGATGGGCGTGGCGACGTTGCCCGCGATCGTCGCGGCCCTGATCGAGGGCGGCTTGGCATCGGAAACCCCCGCCGTGACCGTCGCCGACGGTGGGCTGCCCAGCCAGCGCTCGGTCGCCGGCACCCTCGCCGACATCGCCGAGCGGACCCAGGCCTCAGGCATCAGCCCGCCTGCCGTGACCGTCATCGGCGCGGTCGCCGCGTTCTCGCCGACGAACGCGGACCCGTCGGCATCAGCAGCGGTCGGCGACGCGGACCGCGGCTGATCTTGTTGGGCCACGGGGCGGGCGATACAGTGCTCGGGTTCGAGAAGGACCTGGAAGCCGGTGCAAATCCGGCACGGTCGCGCCACTGTGTGGGCCTCCGCAGCCGGGACGTGAGTTCCGGCGGGCGGCCTGAGTCAGACCCTCCCTTCGCCGAGCTCCACTACGACGGGTCGCCGTAACCCCAGGAGGACACATGACCGAGCCGAACGCACGAGCGGCAGCTGCTACGCCGCCGATTGTTGTCGCGCTCCCCCCGTTCCAGCTGCGCCAGATCCTGCCGTGGCTGATCTTCGCCGGGATGCTGGCGTTGATCGCCGTCTACTTCGTCTCTGCCGAGCAGGGCGCCACCTCGTTGCTCTCGGGCACCGCCGTGCATGAGTGGGTCCACGACGGACGCCACCTGCTCGGCTACCCGTGCCACTGACCGCAGCGGCGTCGGTCCGGGACTTCCTGGTCAGAGGGCTCCTCGCCGGCCTGCTGGCCGGCATCGTGGCGTTCGGCGTCGCGTACGCGGTGGGCGAGCCGTCACTCAGCGCGGCGATCGCTGTGGAGGAATCCGGATCCGGCCAGCCGCATGAGCATGCAGGCGATCACGGCGATCAGGCCCACCAGAGCGAGCCGGCCGCGCCCGCCGATGAGAGCACTACCACCGAGGTGCCGCGCACGCTGCAATCGACCGTCGGGCTGCTCACGGGCACCGCGGTGGCTGGTACGGCCCTCGGCGGCCTGCTCGGGGTGCTGAGCGCGTTCGCGTTGGGCCGGTTGGGACGGCTTGGTCCGCGCGGGGTTCCGCTCACCCTCGCCGGTATCGGTTTCGTCAGCCTGACGCTGGTGCCGTTCGCCGGATACCCACCGAACCCGCCAGCGGTCGGCGACCCGGCCACCATCCAGACCCGCACGGCGCTCTTCTTCATCCTCACCGCGATCTCGGTCATCGCCGCGATCACNACTCCCCCCGTTCCAGCTGCGCCAGATCCTGCCGTGGCTGATCTTCGCCGGGATGCTGGCGTTGATCGCCGTCTACTTCGTCTCTGCCGAGCAGGGCGCCACCTCGTTGCTCTCGGGCACCGCCGTGCATGAGTGGGTCCATGACGGACGCCACCTGCTCGGCTACCCGTGCCACTGACGGCGGCGGCGTCGGTCCGGGACTTCCTGGTCAGAGGGCTCCTCGCCGGCCTGCTGGCCGGCATCGTGGCGTTCGGCGTCGCGTACGCGGTGGGCGAGCCGCCGCTCAGCGCGGCGATCGCCGTCGAGGAGTCCGGCTCCGGCGAGCCGCATCAGCATGACGGAGATCAGGGCCATCCCGCTGAACCCGCCGAACCCGCGGACGGCGCCACAGCAACCGAGGTGCCGCGCACGCTGCAATCGACCGTCGGGCTGCTCACGGGCACCGCGGTGGCCGGTACGGCCCTCGGCGGCCTGCTCGGGGTGCTGAGCGCGTTCGCGTTGGGCCGGTTGGGACGGCTTGGTCCGCGCGGGGTTCCGCTCACCCTCGCCGGCATCGGTTTCGTCAGCCTGACGCTGGTGCCGTTCGCCGGATACCCACCGAACCCGCCAGCGGTCGGCGACCCGGCCACCATCCAGACCCGCACGGCGCTCTTCTTCATCCTCACCGCGATCTCGGTCATCGCCGCGATCACCGCGACCGCGGTGGCGCGCGTCCTCGCCCCTCGCTGGGGCTGGTGGTACGCCGCGCTCGCCGCCGTCGGCGGCTTCGTCCTGGTCGCGGCCGCGGCCGTCGGTCTGCTGCCGCACTACGACGAGGTCTCGGCGGACTTCCCCGCGTCGGTGCTGTACGAGTTCCGCGCTGCCAGCCTGCTGACGCAACTGGCGCTCTGGGCTTCACTCGGCGTCGGTCTCGGCGAGCTGGTGCATCGGCTGCTGGCGCGGCGCCAGGGGACGGGCGAAACCCGCCCCGCCGTCGAAGCCGACGCTGCGGCGGGCGTCAACCAGGTGGCGGCACCGTGATCGCGCCGCCGTCCGCCGCAGCGCGTGCCGCGGCTCGGGAGCGCCTCGCCGCCCTCGCCAAGCCGACCGGTGCACTCGGTCGACTGGAGGACCTCGCCGCCTGGGTGGCCGCTTGCCAGGCCAGCTGCCCGCCGCGGCCGCTGGACCGCGTCCGCGCCGTCGTGCTGGCCGGCGACCACGCGGTGACCAGGGAGGATGCCTCGCGGGCGGGCTCGGTGAGCGTGTCGGCCTACCCCCGTGCCGTGACGGGGGCGATGGTGCGCGCTTTCGTCAGCGAGCGCGCCGCCGCGAACGCGCTCGCCCGGCAGCACGGCGTCAGCCTGCGCGTCCTCGATCTCGGCGTCGACGCCGACCTGAGCGATCTACGGCCCGAGGTGACGGCGCACCGAGTCGGCCCGGCGCGCCGGATCGACGACGAGGACGCGCTCACGGTCACCGAGTGCCTGCAGGCGCTGCGGGCCGGCGAGGCGATCGCCGACGCAGAGATCGCTGCCGGGGCGGACCTGCTCATCCTCGGTGACATGGGCATCGGCAACACGACGCCGGCCGCGGCGCTCGTCGCGGCGACGTTCGGCGTGCCCGCCGCAGAGGTGGTGGGACGCGGCACCGGGATCGACGACGCCCGCCTGGCGTACAAGACCACCGTGAGCTCCCGAGCGCTGGCGCGGATGGGGCCGCGCGCCGCGCATGCGCGCCAGCGCCTCGCCGGGCTCGGATCGGCCGACATCGCCGCCGGCGCCGGGTTTCTGCGTCGCGCCGCAGAGCGAGGTGTCCCGGTGCTGCTCGACGGCATCGTCACGCTGGCGGAGCTCTGTGTCGCGGAGGATCTCGCGCCGGGCACGACGGCCTGGTGCGTCGCCGGCCATCGGTCCACCGAACCGGCGCAGCAACTGGCGCTGGAGAAGCTCGGACTCGATCCGATCCTCGATCTCGGACTACGGCTCGGCGAAGGCAGCGGGGCGCTCACCGCGTTGCCGGTGCTGCGGTCGGCAGTGCTGCTGATGCGCGAGGTCGCGCTGCTGTCCGACCTCGCCCCACCCGGCTGACCCGATGGCACTGCAGGCGCTGCGGCTCGCGGTCGGCACCCTCACCGTGATTCCGCCAGGGCCGGTCGGCACCCCCGACCGCGGGACGGCCGGCCGGGCCATGCTGCTCGCCCCGCTCGCCGCCGCGCCGTTGGGCCTGAGCGCAGGTCTGGTCGCTTGGCTCGCCGGTCGGACAGCGCTTCCCGATGCCGCGGTCGGACTGCTCGCCGTCGCCGTGCTCGCGCTCGGCAGCCGCGCCATGCACCTGGACGGGCTGGCCGACACCGTCGACGGGCTCGGCTCCGGCTGGGACGCCGAGCGGGCGCTCAGTGTGATGCGACGCGGCGACCTCGGCCCGATGGGGGCGGTCGCGCTGATCGTGGTGATCGGGTTGCAGTCGGTCGCGATCGGCGCCCTGGTGCACGCACCGCGCGAGGCAGGCCTGCTGGCCCTCGCGGTCTGTGGTTCGCGCGCCGCGCTGGTGCTGGCCTGCCGGCAGGGTGTCCCGTCGGCTCGTCCCGGTGGTCTGGGATCGACGGTGGCCGGCTCAGTATCGCCGCGGGCAGCGGCCGCGGTCGGTGGCGTCGCACTGCTGGTGATCGGAGGCGCCGACTGGCTGGCCGGCGACGGCGCTCGCGGCGCGATTGCCGTGCTGGTCGCTGCGGCCGCCGTCGCCGTCCTGGTCGCGCACTGCGTCCGACGTCTTGGCGGCGTGACCGGGGACGTGATGGGCGCCGCGGTGGAGGTCGCGTTCACCGCCCTGGTGCTGGTGCTGGCGACGTGACCAGACCCCCCGGACGACGGCAGCGGTCACAGCCGCAGCGCGCGCCCCGCCACGACCAGCACCAGTTCATCCGAGGCGGCGGCGATCGCCTGATTCACGTACCCGAGCAGGTCGGCGAAGATCCGGCCGGATCGGTGCTCGGGGACCACCCCCCACCCCACCTCATTGGTGACCGCGACCGTGAGCCCGCCTCGACCTGCCCAGGCCTCGCGCAACTCCTCGATCCGCTCGTCGATGGCCGGCTGCCAGTCGCGCAGCGGCCGCTCCCAGGCGTCGAGTCCGTCGATCGTCGCGGTGAGCCAGGTACCAAGGCAGTCCAGCAACACGGGGCCCGGTGTCTCGCGCAGCACGGCGGCCGCGTCCGCCGACTCCACAGTGCTCCACTGTGCCGACCGGCGGGCCCGGTGCGCGTCCACCCGCGCGGCCCACTCGCGGTCGGTCTCTGGATCGGGGACCGGGCCGGTAGCGAGGTACACGAGACCTGCTGCTGGCGGACCCGGCCCGCCGCCATCCAGTCGCCGGCTTCGGGGCACTCGCCGCGGCACTGGAACGCCGGGACTACGCCGATAGCCGAGCCGTCGGCTGCGCGCACGTCACAGCGCTGGTCGGAGGTGCGGTGCTCGCCGGCTCCGCTGCGGACGCCCTCACCCGGCGGGCGCCGCTCGCACTCTTCCTCTGCACCGCGGCGGCGACCTGGGCGGTGCTCGGGGCGACGTCGCTGCAGCGCGAGGCCGCCGCGGTCGCCGGATACCTCGAGGCGGGGGATCTCCCGCAGGCGCGGCTCCGGATCCGAAGCCTGGTGGGCCGCGAAACCGACACCCTGTCCGAGTCGGAGCTGGCCCGGGCGACGGTCGAGTCGGTGGCCGAGAACACCTCCGACGCAGTGGTAGCGCCGCTGCTCTGGGGGGCGGCGGCCGGCCTGCCGGGGCTGCTGGGCTACCGCGCCGTCAACACCCTGGATGCAATGATCGGCCACCGCTCCCCGCGCTACCTCCGGTACGGCTGGGCCGCCGCTCGCCTCGATGACGCCGCCAACTGGATTCCCGCGCGCCTGTCAGCGCTGCTGGCCGCGGTCTCGGCACCACTGGTCGGCGGCCGGGTGGCGACAGCGGTGCAGACCGTGCGCCGGGACGCGGACCGTCACCCCAGCCCCAACGCGGGTCAGGTCGAGGCCGCGTTCGCCGGCGCCCTGGGTGTTCAGCTCGGCGGCGCGAACCGCTACCACGGTGAGGTGGAGGACCGCGGCACCCTCGGGGACG
Source organism: Propionibacteriaceae bacterium (assembly GCA_044225235.1). Lineage (GTDB taxonomy): Bacteria > Actinomycetota > Actinomycetes > Propionibacteriales > Propionibacteriaceae > Microlunatus. Next base: position 13,490 of record JBGAIX010000021.1, read on the forward strand.
GGCCTGCCCCCTGGACGACCGACGTCGCGCGCGCCCGCCGCCTCGCCCTGGTGACCGGGCTCGGTGGGCTGGCCGCGGCGGTCGGCCTCTGCGTGGCGGTAGGACTGCGCGGTGCGACGAGCCGACGATGACAGTCCTCCTGCTCGGCGGCACCGCCGAGGCACGCCAGCTGGCCGCCGAACTCGTCGCCGCCGGCTGCCCGCTGATCAGCTCGCTGGCGGGCCGGGTACGCGATCCCGCACTGCCTGTGGGCCGAGTGCGCATCGGCGGTTTTGGCGGCACCGACGGCCTCGTCGACTTCCTCGCCGCGGCGCCGATCGAGGCCGTGGTCGATGCCACCCACCCGTTCGCCGCCACCATGTCCCGTCACGCAGCCGAGGCCTGTCGCCGCTCGGGAACCCCGCTGATCCGGCTCGCACGGCCGGGCTGGTCCGCCCACCCGCTCGCCTCGACCTGGACCTGGGTCCCCGATCTCGCCGCCGCGGCGTCCACCGCGGCGTGGTCGCGACGCCCCCTGCTGACGACAGGCCGGCAGTCGCTGCCCGCCTTTGCCGGCTGGCACGACCGCGATGTCTGCGTCCGCCTCGTCGACCCGCCGAGCGATCTGCTGCCCGCCCGGTGGCGGATCGTCGTGGCGCGCGGCCCGTACACGCTCGCCGGAGAACGCGAACTGATCCGCTCTCATCAGGCCGATCTCCTGCTCACCAAGGACTCAGGAGGGGCGTTCACCGCCGCCAAGCTGACCGCTGCTGGCGCCTTGGGTGTGCCGGTCGTCGTGGTCGCCAGGCCGCCGTCCGTCCCCGGCGTCCGCAGCGTCGACGATGTGGGCGCGGCGCGGGACTGGGCGCTGGAGCGCTGTGGAACGATCGGCGCATGAGGTTTCTTCTGAGGCTGCTGGCGAATGCGGCGGCGTTGGCGATTGCGACGTTCATCTTCAGCGGCATCACCCTGACGGCGGGGAGCATGACGACGAAGGTGCTGTCGCTGGTGGTGGTGGCCTTCATCTTCGGCATCGTGAACGCGATCGTGAAGCCGATCTTCGCGTTGTTCACGGCGCCGCTGCTGCTGCTGACGCTCGGCCTGTTCCTGCTGGTGATCAACGCCTTCATGCTGATGCTCACCTCGTGGCTGTCGGGCCTGGTCGGGCTGTCGTGGCATGTCGAAGGCTTCTGGACCGCGCTGGGCGGCGCGCTGGTCGTCTCGATCGTCAGCTTCATCCTGAACGCCTTCGTCCCCGACAAGAACGACAACCGGCGTGGCTGACCCCCAGCGCGACGAAGTCGGAGTCGTCTTCGTCTGCTGGGGCAACATCTGCCGCTCGCCGATGGCCGAGCGGGTCGCCGAACGGATGGCCGCCGACGCCGGTGTGCGCGGCGTTCGGTTCACCAGCGCGGCCACAAGCCGGGAGGAACTCGGCGCGCCGATCGACGAGCGCGCCGAGGCAGTCCTGTCCGAACACGGCTACCGCGTCGGCGGGCACCGGGCGCACCAGATCAGCGCGGCCGAGATCGCCGCAGCCGACCTGGTGATCGCGATGGAGAACATCCACCTCCACAAGATGCGGGTGATCGCTCCGGGGGCGCAGAACCTCAGCCTGCTGACCGACTACGACCCCGACGCGCCGCCCGGCTACGGCGTCCCGGACCCCTGGTACGGGACGGCAGCCGGCTTCTACGACACCCTGACGGTCATCGAGAGCGCGATGCCCGGCGTCTTGGACCGGGTCAGGGCGCTCCAGGCCTGACCCGAAACGACCCCGCGGCGGAGGCGGCCGCTCCGGGTCAGGCCGGCGCGGCGACCGTGTGCATCGGTGCCAGTGCGACCATCCGCCGTCTGGCCACCGCCAGGATCGCGGCGACCAGGCCGACGATCAGCCAGGCCAGCAGCGTTCCACCGGCTCCGCCCGCACCCGGACCCCCACTAACGATGGCTCGGGCCCCCTCCATCGCCGGCGTCAGCGGCAACAGCGGTCGGATCGCGTCGAAGGCCGGCGGGAGGGCCGAGGTGATGCCCGCCGCGGCAGCGATGACCACCATCACGACCGACACGAACCGGCCGATACCGCCCGCCCAGGCGACCAGTGCGTAGTTGACAGCCACGAACGTCATCGCCATCAGCAGCATGAACGGCGCCAGCGCTGCTACCGCCGCACCGTCCAGATCCAGCAGCCGCTGCAGCATGACCGTGAGCACGACAGATTGCAGTGCCGCCATCACCGCGGCGGGAGCCATGCTGCGGAGCGCAATCAGCCACGACGGCCTGCTGGACGACACCACGGTCGACGGCACGGCCCGCAGGATCAGGAAGCTCGCCAACGCGCCGATCCAGAGCGCGATCACGGCCAGGAAGGTCGTCGTCGCGACGTCGGAGAACACCGTCTGCACCTTCGGCGTGGTGACCGGAGTGGCCACCACCTCGGCGAGCTTGTCGCGGGTGTCGGCGTCGTACGTCGGCACCTGGTCCTTGCCCTTGTCCAAGCCGTCGGCGAACTTCTCCGATCCGCTGGCCAGTTCCCCGCCGCCGTCGGCCAGCTGGTTCAGCCCGTTGCTCAACTGACCCGCCCCGCCGGCTGCGGCCACCGTGCCGTCGGCCAGCTGCCGGGCACCGTCGTCGAGCTGGCTGGCACCGCTGGCGAGCTGATGTGCGCCGCTCGCAGACTTGCCCGCCCCGGTAGCGAGTGCGCCGAGCCCGTCCGCCAGCCGGTCGGTGCCGTCGGCCAGCTTGCCGGCGCCGGTGGCCAGGCCTCGGGTGCCCTTGGCCAACGCGTGCGTCCCGTCGGCGAACGCGTCCGCGCCGTCGGCGTACTTCGCCGCCCCGGTGTCGAGTTTCGCGACGCCGCCGTCGATGGCGTCGGCGCCGTCAGCGAGCAGCCCGGCGCCGCTCACCAGCCCGGGGCTGTTGCCCTGGTCCTCCAGACCCGAGAGGGCAGCGGCCAGTCCTGCCTGCATGCCGCCGTAGTAGAGGTCGCAGAGGTCGGGCGGGTCGGCCGGGGCGGGACAACGAAGCTTGGCAGGCAGCTTGCTCGGATTGTTCTTGGCGGCGGCAGCCAACTCTTTGAGGGCGGACTGGTACTCCTCGATGCCGGCCGCGTAGTCCGCGCTGGCGTCGGCGTACGCAGCCGTCCCGCCCGGCTGCGACGTGGTTCCGCGATGCAGGGCGTGGATCCCCCCAGCGAGCTGGTCCGCTCCGTCGGCCAGTTGATCCGACCCCTTCGCCAGCTTCCCGGCACCCTTGGACAGCTTCGTCGCACCGCTCGCTAGCTCATCGGTGCCGTTGGCGAGCTTGCGGCTGCCGGACGCGCTCTTCTTCGCGCCCGCGGCCAGCTGGTCGAGGCCATCCGCGAGCTGGCCGGTCCCCGAGCTCAGCTGGCCGGTACCGCTGGCCAGTCCTTGGGCACCGGTGCCGAGCCGGTCCAGGCCGCTGGCGAGTTCACCGCCGCCGGCAGCCGACTGGTCGAGCCCCTTGACCAGCTTGCCGGTCCCGTCAGACAACTGGCCCGCAGCATCGGCGAGCTTCACGAACTGCTTCTGGGTGTCGTTGAAGCCGATGTAGACGTTCTTCAGGTACTCCTCGGTGAGCTGACTGTTCAGCGCCTTGGTGGCCGCCGCGCTGATCGCCTGACCCACCACCGGGTCGGCGATGCCGCTGACCTGGGAGGTCTGCACCTCGATCCGGGCCGGGTCGAGATCGGCGGCCTTGGCGTCGGTGTCGGCGAACGAGGTCGCCCGCTCGGAGAAGTTCTCCGGGATGGTGACCACCGCGGCGTACCGACCGGACTCCAGGCCGTCGCCGGCGTCGTCCTTGTCGGTCAGCACCCAGCTGAAGTTCTGCTCCTCCTCGCTGGCCACCAACCCGCCTGCCAGCTGGCGACCCAACGGCACCAGCTGCCCATTGAGGGTGACCGGCTCGTCGTCGTTCACCACAGCGGCCTGAACGCGGCCGAGGCGGGCGTCGGAGTTCCAGGTCGCCCAGAGAAAGCCTCCGGCGACGACGATGGGAACGAGAAACAGGCCGATCAGGGACCACCAGCGGACCTGGCGACCACCGGACGCGCGTTCGAACGAGAGCATCTGAATCCTCGGAGTGAGCGAAATCGAGCGATCAGGCCACCTGGGCGGCGACCAGGCGGTCGCTGCCCGTCAGGCTGAGGAGACGGGTGTGGGCGGGGAGCAGATCCGCGATCGCGGAACCCTCGGAGACGGCGACAATCAGGCAGGTCGTGCTGTCGGGCGCGACGACACGCGCCGCCAGGGCGCGCAGCTCCTCACGCTCGACCGGGTCGACCAGCCGCTCCGCTCCCGCGACCAGGATCGCGGCAGCGCGGCGTTTGCCCGCCGCACGCAGTTCGCGGCGGGGGTCGAGCACCTCTGTGCAGTCGACGTAGGCGGTCCTCGCGCGGGCGGCCGACGCCTGCTGTGGGAGCACTAGCCCGGCCACCTTGGCGGGGAACGGGTGGGAGCCGAGCTTCGCACGCCCCGACACCGCCAGCAGCAGCCCCGTGCGGTCGGCGGCGCTGCCCCCGTCGACGACGACGACCTCGCCGGCCCGCGCGGCAACGGTGACCGGACCTGTGCTGGTGGGCACGTTCTCGGCGTAGAGGAGATGGTCGTCACCCGGCGCCGGCCACTCCGCCAGCGCCAGCTGATGGGCGAGCGCCTCGCCCTCGACATCGAAGGATGGGAGCCGCCGGTTCAGCCAGGTCGGGAACCACCACGCGGTCCGACCGAGCAGCGCCAGCACCGCGGGGACGAGGGTGATCCGGACGACGAAGGCATCGATGAAGACGCCGACCGCCAGCCCGAAGGCGATCGTCTTGATCGCGCCGTCGCCTTCGGGCACGAAGGCGGCGAACACCGCGAACATGATGATCGCGGCGGCGACGACGACCCGCGACGACGCCACGAACCCCTTCTCGATCGCGGCCCGGGACCTTGTTCCGTCGGCGTCGGAGACATCGGAGCTGTGGACGTACTCCTCCCGGATCCGGGAGACCAGGAACACCTCGTAGTCCATCGCGAGGCCGAACAGGATCCCCATCAGCAGGATCGGCAGGAAGCTGATCACCGGGGCCGTCTGGTGCACATTGAAGATCGAGCCGAACCAGCCGTACTCGAAGACCATCGCGGTGGCGCCGAAGGCGGCACCGACGCTGAGCAGATAGCCCACGGTGGCCTTGATCGGCACGGCGATCGAACGGAACACCATCGCCAGCAACACCAGCGACAAACCGACCACCAGCACACCGAACGGGATCAGCGCCCGACCGAGCCGGTCCGAGACGTCGATGCCGACAGCCGTGTGACCGGTCACATAGATCGGGATGTCGTACGTGTCCTCGAAGTACTGCTTCATCGAGCGGATCGTCAGCACCAGATCCTTCGTCTCGGTGCTGTCCGGCGCGTTCTCCGGGATCACCTGGACGATGCCCACGCTGGCGTCCTGGTTCGGGGTGGAGAGCGGCACGCTCGCCACGCCGGGGAGTGCCCGCAGGTCGTCGGCGACGTCGTCCATCAGCTTGAGCGGGTCATCGCTGCCGATGATGGTCGCCGACACGATCAGCGGTCCGTTGTAGCCGAGGCCGAAGTGGTCGGTGGTCAGGTCGTACGTCACACGGGCCGGGGTCCCCGGATCGGATACGCCGTTGCTCGGCAGGGCAATACGCAGGTCCTTGGCAGGGATCGCCATCGCCCCGAGCGCGGCGACGACCAGCACGATCGTGACGATCGGGACCCGGGTGACCAGCCGGACCCAGCGACGCGCCATCCCGACCCGCTCCGGGCGCGGTCGCGCATCCGGTCGGCGCGACCGCCGCTGCCGCGGGCGCAGCCGCTCGCCGGCGAAGCCGAGTAGCGCGGGCAGCAGCGTCAACGCGATACACACCGCGATAGCGACCCCGACCGCGGCGGCGACGCCCATCGTGGTGAGGAAGGGTATGCCGGCGACGGCGAGCCCGGACAGCGCGATCATCACGGTCAGTCCGGCGAACACGACGGCGGAGCCCGCGGTCGCGACGGAGCGAGCTACCGACTCCTCCGGCTCCATCCCGGCCGCCAGCTGGTCTCGATGGCGAGACACGATGAACAGGGCGTAGTCGATGCCGACCGCCAAGCCCAGCATCAGCGCGAGCAGCGGGGTGCTTGATGAGATGACCGTGAACCGAGTCGCGAAGAAGATCAGCGCCATCGTCAGCCCGACCCCCAGCAGTGCCGTCAGGATCGGCATCCCGGCGGCGCGGAACGAGCCGAGGGTGAGGAACAGGACCACCAGCGCGACGAGCACGCCCACCGCTTCGACGATGCTGAGCGAGGGGCGGCTGTCGTTGTAGGCCTCACCCCCGATCGCAGCCTGCGAGCCGGGGATGCTCTGCTGCAGGGCTTGCGTGGTCTCACCCAACGCGTCGAAGGTCTCCGGAGTGATGTTGCCGAGATCGGCGTCCAATCGGACGCTGATGATCGCGGCGCTCTCGTCGTCGCTGATCAGGCCCTTGGCGAACGTGTCGTACGGGGAGATGGCCCCATCCACCTGACCGATGGCCTCGTACTGCTTGACCGCATCGGCGATCCGCTCTCGGACCACCGGACTGCGCACGGTGGTGCCGTCCGGAGCGACGACGACGACCTGCGCACTCGTCCCACTGGCTTGCGGGAAGGTCCGGCTGAGCGAATCCAACGCGGCCTGAGACTCGGTCCCCGGCAGGCTGAAACTCTCATCCAGCTTGCCGCCGAAGGTGCCGGCCAGGCCGCCCAGGACGACCAGCACCCCGAGCCAGGCAAGCAGCACCGCGATCCGGCGCCGGTACGCGGCCCGGCCCAGTCCGTACAGGAACGATGACAACGCTCCCCCTCCATCGCGTTCTCGCGCTCGGGTGGATCGCCACCAAACAACGCCCACCGCCTCCGGATACAGTAATGTATTGGATACAGCACCGTATCGATAGCCCGAGGTGAGCGACCTGCGTCACAGCGGCACCGTTGGAACCCGGAGCGATTAAGGTCTAGGACTGAGCTGGCCGCGATGAGGTCGGCGGACGTGCCGTCGGTGGGCCGCACCGGCGGGAGGGGAGGGGACGTGCCGAGGACGCTCGCCGAGCGCATTCGCGACAGCGAGGCACCGTCTGCCCCTGCCGCCTCGCCCAGTGGGCCGATCCCCGTCGCGCAGCTTCCCGCCACTCCCGCGCTGAGCGCGCGGCGTGCCCGTACTCGCGATCGGTTGATGGACGCTGCGACGGCGGTGTTCGCCGAGCGCGGCATCTCCGGCGCGAGCGTCGAGGAGATCAGTGAAGCGGCCGGCTTCACCCGGGGAGCCTTCTACTCCAACTTCGAGGACAAGAACGACCTGGTACTCGCGCTCATCCAGCGGGCGATCGCGGTGCAGTATCAGGCCGCCGAGCAGGCAGTAGCGGCCATGACGCGGGCCACTGGACGTACACCGGAGGAACTCCTCTCGGTTGCGCTCACCCAATACACCGTGCTCGGCAGCACGACGCTCGCGTCGATGATGACCCAGCAGGAGTTGCAGCTGTACGCCGCCCGCGAGCCGTCGCTGCGGGAGCCGTACCTGGCGTTCTTCGCCGAGTGCACGAAGGGTTTCACCAAGCTGATCGGCGACGCGATGACGGCCAGCGGGCTCGAGTTCAGTTGCCCCGCCGAGGACGCGATCGAGCTCTTGGTGGCCGCGCATCAACGCATGCAGGTGCAGTCGTTGTTCACCCAGACGATTGACACCCACATCCTGCATGCGCTGCTGCTCGCCATCTCTCGACCAGCCGGGCCGGACCCGGCCACGACCGCCCCCTCAGCCGGCCACCACTGAGGTGGCCGCAGCCGAACGTCGGCCGGCGGTCGTGGTGATCGGGGCCGGATTTGCGGGTCTGCTGAGCACAGCGGCGGCCGCAACCGCTGGCCTGCCCGTCGTGGTCATCGAGCAGGACAGCCTGGTGAGCGCGCCGCCCGGCGGCAGAGCCCGGCCGCGCAAGGGCGTCCCACAGGCCGGGCAACTGCACATCCTGTTGAACCGCGGGCTGCGAGCGATGGAGACGTTGCTTCCTGGGATCGCGCAGGATCTCGAGCGCGCTGGGGCGTACCGGTTGGACAGCGCCGACCTGCCGTGGCTCGGCGAGTTCGGCTGGATGCCGACAGCCTTTCCGGCACACCCCATCGTCTCGGCCAGTCGGCCGCTGGTGGAGCAGGTGGTCCGGCAGCGGGTGGCCGATCTGCCGGGCGTGAGCATTCACGACGGCGTCCGGGTCGGCGGGCTGCGCCGGAGCGGCCGGCGCTGGCGGCTGGACTGCACCGACAACACCTTCATCGACGCCGACCTGGTGGTCGACGCCTCGGGCCGCAGTTCGCGGCTGCTGCCGTGGCTGTCCGGGCTCGGCACCCCACTGCCTGAACCCCGGGTGGTCGACGCCCAACTCGGCTACGCGTGCCGCGAATACCGCCTGGAGGGTGATCCGCTGCCGACCCCAGGAGTCGTTGTCGCCGCCACCCCCGAGCGCCCGCGCGGCGGCATCGCACTCCGGATCGAGGAGGATCGCTGGCTGATCGTGGCAGCGGGCTACGGCCCCCACCGGCCCGGTCGCACCGTCGCTGAGTTCGACAGCTTTCTCACCGGCCTGCCCGATCCGGCGTTCGCCGACCTGCTGCGTCGGCTGGAGCCGATCGGGGACGTCGCGGTGCACCGGCAGACCGCCAACCGCCGGCACCGTATGGGCGGGGCGAACTGGCCGCCCGGGCTGCTGGGGATCGGCGACTCGGCGTGCGCATTCGATCCGGTCTACGGACAGGGCATCACCGTGGCGGCGTGCCAGGCCGAACGGCTGCAGGAAGCGCTTCGCCGGTCACTCGAGCGCGGCCACGCCCTGAACACCCGCCGCGTTCAGCGCAGGCTGCTTGCGGTGGCGGACCTGCCCTGGTCGGTGGCGACCAGCCAGGACCTGCGCCAGCCCAGCAGCCAGGGGCGGGAGAGCCCGCCGCAGCGCGCGATGAGTGAGTGGACCGCCGAACTCGCCCGGCTGGCCAGCCACGGCCACCAGAGGGCGTATCGCGCCGTCAGCGACGTCTATCACCTGGCCGCTCCACCGCGAATTCTTTTCCATCCGGCGTTGCTCGGAGCGGCCGGGCGGGCGCGGCTGCGCGGATACGGGCCGGCTAACCCACGGCCCGCGGCGCTGGCGGCGCTGGCTGCAGCGCCCGCCCGGCGCTGACGGCGTCTGGCACGCTTGGCCTATGCACATCCTCGTCGTCGACGACGATCAAGCCGTCCGCGACTCCCTGAAACGCTCGTTGCAGTACAACGGCTACGAGGTCAGCACCGCCGACGACGGCGTACAGGCGCTCGCCCGGCTGGCGGCGGTGCGCCCGGACGCGGTGATCATGGATGTGATGATGCCGCGGCTCGACGGACTGGAGACCACCCGGATGCTCCGGGCCGCCGGCAACGACGTACCGATCCTGGTGCTGACGGCCCGCGACGCCGTCGGGGACCGGGTGGACGGCCTCGATGCCGGCGGCGACGACTACCTCGCCAAGCCCTTCGCCCTGGACGAACTGTTGGCGCGGCTGCGCGCTCTGGTCCGGCGGGCCGGAACGGTCGCCGACTCAGCCGACCCGTCCGCACAGAGCCTCTCCTTCAGCGATCTGGTGTTGAACACCCAGACCCGCGAAGTCCTCCGAGGCACGCGTCAGATCAGCCTGACCCGTACCGAATTCGCGCTGCTGGAGGCATTCATGCGCCACCCGCGCCGGGTGCTGGAGCGCAGTTGGCTGCTGAACGAGGTGTGGGGCTTCGACTTCCCGACGACAGCGAACTCGCTCGAGGTCTACATCGGCTACCTGCGCCGCAAGACCGAAGCAGGCTCCGAGTCGCGGCTGATCCACACCGTCCGCGGCGTCGGCTACGTGCTGCGCGAGACGCCCCCGTGACCGCCGGAGTGAAGCGGCCGTGCTGCGCGCGCTGAGGGCCTGGCTCCGAGCGCTCCCGCTGCAGCAGCGCGTCGCGTACCTGACGACCGCTGCAGTGGCGTTGGCGGTGGCCGTCTCCAGTGCAGCCGGGTACCTCACCCTGCGCATCTCGCTGTACAGCGCGTTGGACAGTGAACTCGTCGAGACCGCGCGGGAGGTGGCTTCAGCTCCGGTCGCCCAGGACATCAAGACGCTGGGCGGATTGACCGAGCGGGCGCTGCGTGCCGGCAACGTCGCGGTCGCCGCCGTCCGCAGCGACGGGCGGGTGTTCACGGTGCCCGACGAGAGCGATCACCTGATGCTCAGCGCCGACGAGTTGGCGATCGCGCGGCTGCAGCGCGGCTACTCCGCGCGCACCGGCACCGATTCCGAGGGCGACCCGTTCCGGATCGTCGCGGTGCCGATCCCCGACCTCGGCAACTACGCGCTGGTGCTCGGCCGGCCGCTCCAACAGACCAACAACATCCTCAGCTCGCTCTGGCTGGTCCTGATCATCTTCGGGGTGTCCGGCGTGGTGATCGCGGCGATGGTCGGCGCGAGCGTGGCCCGCTCCGGCCTGCGACCCGTACGCCAGCTCACCGCTGCCGTCGAGCGGGTGGCCGAGACCAAGGAGCTGACACCGATCAGCATCGAGGCCTCGGGTGACATCGCGGTGCTCGCCGAGTCGTTCAACCAGATGCTGCATTCGCTGGCGCACTCGCGGGAACGCCAGTCGCAGCTGATCGCCGACGCCGGCCACGAACTGCGCACCCCGCTGACCAGCCTGCGCACCAACATCGAGTTGCTCGCGGCCGACGCCGACAGCGGCATGCTGAGCGCCCAGGACCGCACCGAGATCCTCGCCGACGTGAAGGCCCAACTGGTCGAATTCACCACCCTGATCGGCGACCTGGTGCAGCTCGCTCGCGACGAGACAGCCGCGTCGCCGGAGCCGGTCGACTTCCGCGATGTCGTGAACTCCGCGCTGGATCGCGTGCGACGACGCGGCCACGGCCTGGCATTCGACGTGGAACTCGATTCGCTGTACGTCGTCGGCGACCCGGACACGTTGGAACGGGCGGTCACCAACCTGCTCGACAACGCGGTGAAGTGGAGCCCCCCGGGAGGCACCATCCGCGTTCAACTGGAAGGCGATCGACTGCGCGTCGCCGATCAGGGTCCCGGAATCGCCGAGGCGGACCTGCCGCACATCTTCGACCGCTTCTACCGTGGTGACACCGCCCGCGCGACGCCCGGCTCCGGCCTCGGGCTCTCGATCGTGGCGCAGGCGGCGACCCAGCACGGCGGCTGGGTGCGCGCCGGCCGATCGGCGCAAGGCGGGGCCGAGTTCACCCTGCAGCTGCCGGGTTCGGCCGCGCTGGAGGACCTACCCGCGCAGGGGTGACGACGGACCGGCAGCCGCACAGTCAGCGCAGGTGCCGACCAGCGAGGCCTGGTTCAGGTCGACCCGAAAGCCAAACTCCTCCTCCAGTCGCTTGGACAGCGGGCGCAGCGCGTCGCCAGGAACGTCCAACACCGCACCACAGCCCGAGCACCGCGCGTGAGCGTGACCGGTCGGCTCGTGCGGCGGCTGCAATTCCAGGTGGTAGACCGTGAGCGTGCCGCCCAGCTGGGTCCGCCTCACCAGGCCGAGGCCGATCAGCGTCGCCAACGCCCGGTACACCGTTGCCCGGTGCACGCCCGGCGCGGCCGCCTCCGCCCGGATGACGAGCTCGTCGGCGCTCAGGTGCTCCGCGGTGTCGGCGAGCGCCCCGACGACGGCGCGGCGGGCCCGGGTGACCCGCTCGCCGCGGGCACGCAGCTCCGCCAGCACCGCCTCGCTGCGGCGCTGCGCCGACGCGAGCTCGACCTGCTCGTCCACCGACCCATCTTGTCCCACGCACCCGGCCCACCCGACGGCTGGCTCGGCGCTCAGGTATAGATGCGATTAGAGTCGCATCTGACAGCCAGCCAGGTGCCGCCTCGGGGAGCAGGCACCGGTCAGTCGGAGGAGAAGCGATGACAGGCACTCTGCCGGCTTCGGGAGTGCGGCCCGCCGATCGCCCGCTCAGCGGCCCGGGTGGTCGTGATCACCCACGCCACCGACGCTGGCTGACCTCAGACGGCCGCGCTGGTCTCCCGCTGCGGCTGCGCATCGGTACGACGTACGCCGTGGTCGCCGTGCTGCATCTGGCGGCGGCCGCCGCGTTTCTGCTCGGGGCCTCTGCGTCGAGCGCCGGCACCCTTGGCGTCGTCGCCGGGGCCGTCGGACTGGGCTACCTTCGGGGACTGACCCACGCCCTGGACTTCGACCACCTCTCGATGATCGACAATTCGACCCGCAAGTTCGTCGCCGAAGGCCGCGCTCCGGTGTCGGTCGGGCTCGCGTTCTCGGCCGGGCATTCGACGGTGGTGCTGCTCAGCGGGTTGGTGGTGGTGTCGGGCTCAAGCCTGGTCCGCGGCCTGTTCGTCCCCGGATCGCGGGCCGCCACGACGCTGGGGGCGGTGGGGCTGGCCGTCTCGGGTGGCTATCTGCTGCTGGTGGCGATGGCCAACCTCACGTCATTGCTGCGCGCCGTCCAGCTGCGGGCGGCACTGCGTCGAGATGCGAGCCTTCCCCTCACCGACGCCGACCTCGCCCCGCGCGGTCCTGCGGCCCGGGTCCTGACGGCGCCACTGCGGCGGGTCCGACACCCTCGCCACGTCTATGCGATCGGCATGGTGTTCTCGCTCGGTTTCGACACGGCGAGCCAGATCGGACTGCTGATGCTCGCCGCTGGAGCAGCCTTGGCGGGCGCGTCGCCCCTTGGCCTGCTCGCGATCCCGCTCGCGTTCGCCGCCGCGATGACGCTGGTGGACACCACGAACGGGCTGATGATGCTGGCGCTGTACCGATCGGCGCACCGCGACATCCGGCGCACGCTCGACTACAACATCGCCGTCACCGGGATCGGCGTGCTCTCCGGATTGCTCGTCGGGGTGATCGCGATCGCCACACTGCTGAGCGAATTCGGTGGTCTGACCGCCGGCCCGATCGCCACCCTCGCACAACTGCCCACCCGGTACGCCGGAGTCGCGTTGGTCGGGGTGTTCGCCGCGCTGGGACTCGGCGCCTGGTGGGTGCGCAGCCGCCGCTCGTGACCTCAGGAACGTCCGCCGGTCGCGTACGGGGTGTGGGTGGGCAGGCTCATCCGCGGTCCTCGCCGCGGTTTCCGTACCCCGAGCAGCGACAGCAACGTCTGCACCCGGAAGCGGTGCCCGCGGTAGGGCTCGAGCAACTCGGCGCAGCGGTCGTCGTCCAGTTCCTCACCGGTCAGCGCGTAGCTGATGTCGCGGCCGACGTGATAGTCGCCGACACTCCACGCGTCGGGGTCACCGTGCGCCCGCTGACGCACCTCGGCTGAGGTCCAGGCCCCGACCCCGGGAAAGCTCCGCAACGCCCGGTCCGCCTCGGCGTAGCTGGCGCTGAGGGTGCGCTCCAGGGAGGCCGCGCGGGACGCCGTCCGGACCAGCGTCCGGCTCCGCCGCTGCTCCACCCCGGCGGCCAGGAACCGCCAGCTCGGCACCCGGGCCCACACCTCGGGGCTGGGCGGCACCCGCATTCCCCAGGCGACCGAATCCCGATCACCAGCCGGTCCAGGCGCCGGCTCGCCGAACTCGGTCACCAGCAGTCGCCAGGCGCGGAACGCTTCCTTGCCGGTGACCACCTGCTCGATACACGCCGGCGCCAGCGCCTCGAAGACCGCCTCGGTGCGGCCGACCCGGTAGTGACTCCACCGACGATGCGCCTCGACCAGCGGTGGGTGGGCGGGCAGTGGCTGGAAGCCCGCGGGGTCGTCGGCCGCGCCGACCAGCCGCGGCAGCTGGTCGAGGACCCACTCGGCGCCGTCGCCCCACGCCCGGGCACCGACCTCCGCTCCGTCGGCGACGAGTTTCAGTAGCGCGGGACCGTGCGGAGTCCGAGTGGCCCGCAAGTGGACCGGCCCGGCCCTCCGATGGGTCGGATCACCCGGCCCTCGCCGGAGCAGGCCTAGCACCGGCCCCAGCATCACGGGCTGCTCCAGCCGGACCCGGCGGGAGAGCGGAGCGGGTGTCACGTCCGGCTCAGTCGTTGTCGTGGCTGGGCCACGGATTCGCCGTGCATCCGCGCAGGCCCTTGGTCTGCTGCATCATCACCGGAGCCGTGCGACCGCGGCCAGGGCACAGCTGGTGCTGCTTGCCGAGGGTGTGCCCGAACTCGTGATTCACGAGGTAGCGGCGGTAGTTCTTGAGGTCGCCGCGGTAGGCGGGGGCACCCCGGATCCAGCGCTTCGCGTTCAGCACCACCCGATTGCCGTTCTGGCAGGAGACCTCGCCGCGTGTGCGCCACGGGGCACAGAGCTGATCGGTCGTCTGCGGAGTGGCGATGTAGGCGTGCACATCGGCGTCCTGAGCGCGGGAGACCAGTTCGAAGCGCCACTGGCCGGTGCCGCGCCAGCTCCGCTCGTCGTTGAGGATCCTGGCGATCCGGCGGGCTTCGGTCTTGGGGTCGAGTGCCAGGTTCTTCTCGATGCGCACGTCGTACCGGATCAGCCGCCCCCGTACCGTCGGCGGCTCGATCGCGAGTCGCGCGTGCCGGAACGTCCCCGGGCCCGATCGCGGCACCGTGCGCCGAGAGCGACGGGCCTCCGGGGCGGGCTCGGCGGGCTGCCCGGCGTCCGGCTCGGGGGTGGCTGGGGTGCTGCTGCGCGCCGGAGATCCCGCGTCCGGTGAGGCGGTGGAAGCGGGCACCGGTTCGGCGGCCGTCGGCGCCGGGCTGCTGAGTGCGGGCAGCGCGCTGACACAGGCCACCGCGACTGCGGCAACCGCCACCGCGACGCGTGTACGGGACCGTCGCTGCCGGTCCGCAGCCGCCCACGTCGCGACCGCCGGACGCTCCGGCTGCCGTGGGCTAGATTGTGAGCCGCCCAGGGCGGTAGCACTCGGGGTCTGGCGCCGCCTCTCGCGGAGCGGCCGGAGGCGCCACCGCGAGCGTCCCGGACGTCGATTCACGAGGACCAAGACTAGGCATAGACGGTGACACACTCCCATTCGCTGACGCCGCGTGGCGGCACATCGCACGCACTCCGGATGCTCGATCCGGAGGAGTTGCGGCGTCACCGGCGCGCGTTGCGCATCCTCGTCGTGGTGCTCACGCCGCTGGCCATCTGGACCGCCGTGGGGCTGATCGCGCTCTGGCCGGGGGACATCTCCGACCACGTCAACACCGAGGTGAGCGGCTACGCCGTCGAAGGGGTCACGTACCCGGAGGCGCAGATCTCGGCGATCAGCCCCCTCTCCTGCGAAGGCCTGTCCGGATCGACACCGGGCGTCGCCGACAACCGTTGTCTCGAAGTCACCGCGCGGCTGCTCGAAGGGGACGACATCGGCAAGGAGGTCGCCGTTCCGCTCGGTGCGCCGGTCGCCGCGAGCGGGGTCGAACTCGGCCAGAAGATCATCTTGATCCGGGTCCCACCTGCGGGCGGACAACCCGCGCAGTACCAGTTCTCCGACTTCTCCCGGGGACTGCCGCTGTTGCTGATGGCTGCCTTGTTCGCGGTGATCGTCGTCGTCGTCGCCCGATGGCGTGGCCTCGCTTCCCTCGTCGGGCTCGGCTTCGCCGCCTTCATCATGGTCAAGTTCTTGTTCCCGGCCCTGATCGCCGGATCGAACCCGATCATGGTCGGGCTGATCGGCTCTTCGGCGATCATGTTCGTGGTGCTGTACGCCACCCACGGGTTCAGTGCACGCACCTCGACCGCGCTGGTCGGGACCCTGTTCGGCCTGATCCTGATCGCCGCGCTCAGCTACGTCGCGACGAAGTGGGCACACCTGACCGGTGTGGGCGCGGAGGACGACTACGTCCTGGCGGCGGCCGCACCGGACCTGCAACTCACCTCGGTCGTCGTCTGCGCCGTCATCATCGCCGGGCTGGGTGTGCTGAACGACGTCACCATCACTCAGGCCTCGGCCGTCTGGGAACTCGCCGATGCCAGCGAGAGCCGTCGGCACCTCTTCTCCCGAGCGATGCGCATCGGTCGCGACCACATCGCCTCGACCGTGTACACGATCGCCTTCGCCACAGCCGGCGCGACCCTCGGCGTGCTGCTGCTGATCGCCATCTACAACCGGCCGCTGCTGGAGGTCATCGAGACCGAGCAGTTCGCCGAAGAGATCGTCCGCACCCTGGTCGGCTCGATCGGCCTGGTGCTGGCAATGCCGCTGACGACCGCCGTCGGCGTCGCCGTCGTCCGGGCCAGCACGCCGCGGAAGCGCCGCCGATCGGGGTCCACCGCGGCGGCCGCGCAGGCGACGGAGCCGAAGGCCGGCACCGCGACGGCGGCATCCGAAGAGGCGCTGCACGATCCGGATGCAGCCGAGGGTGGTGACGGATCGGCGTCCGACGAGACCACCGTGGTCGGCGCCGACAGCGGAGGCGTCGACGCCGATCAGGCCCGCACGGATGGGGCGCCGGCCGGCGCCGACGAAGCCTCCGACGAGCCGCAGCCGGCCGACAGCGACTCGGCCGACCCGGCGGCGACCGCGGTGCTCCCTCGAGTACGGCGCGCCCGCCGCACCCGCCCGAAGGACGACTTCGGCGACTTCACCTACCTGCGCGATCCTGACGCGTCCGATCCCGGTGACCCTCCCCGGCGCTGACGGCCGGGCTGGGGGCCGCTGATGCCGCAGCCGCGCCAGCCCTTCCTGCACGACCTCGTCGCCGTGCTGGCCGCACCGACCCAGGCCTGGAGCACCGCCTCGGGGGACATCGGAGTCGACGGGCGGGCCGAGCGGATCCAGGGGGTGCTGCACGGCGACGTCCGGGTGCTGTGTGTGGTCGCGCTCACCGCCGACGGAGCACGAACCGAGCACCTCGCGACCACGACCGACGACGAGGGAAGCCGCTTCACGTCGGTGTTTCGCTACGCCGAGGGGATGACCGGGCACCCCGATCGGCTGATCCGGATCGACCGCACCAGGCGCGTCCGGCCGGGCACCTACACCGAGTCGATCCGGGTGGAGTCGCTGAACCCCGACCCGGTCTCCTTCGATCTCGGCATCGACCTCGGCTACGACCTGGCCGCGATGGTGCAGATCAAACGCGATGCCTGCGGCCCGCTCCAGCCGTTCCCCACGGGTCTCCCGTTGACCTGGGGCGACCAGGACGTCAGCGCCACCCTTGAGGCGACCGGGGCGACCATCACGCAGCAGTCCGAGCCCCCACTCGCGCGGATCGCGTGGCGCATCGACCTCGCGCCGGGCCAGACGCACGAGGTCGAGTGGAGCGTCCAGATCACCGACCACAGCGGCGTGGTGGTCGACGCTCCGCAGCCCGGCCTGTCGACGCGTGACGCGCTGGCGGCCCTCGGTCCGTCGGCCGTCGCCGACCGCCGCGTCGATGCCTGGCTGCGCCGGGCGCTCGCCGACCTCAACGGGATGCGGATGGCGGCGCGGCAGCACCCCGGCGATCCCTTCTTCGCGGCTGGCGCCCCGTGGTATTTGACGCTGTTCGGACGGGACAGCCTCTGGACCGCGCGGATGCTGCTGCCGGTCGACACTCGACACGCTGTCGGCACGCTGCGGACGCTGGCGAGGCTGGCCGGCACCGAGCTCGACCACCACACGGGGCAGGCGCCGGGCAAGATCGCGCACGAACTCCGCCGTACCGTCACCGTGCTGC
>JBGAIX010000022.1:0-33411 GCA_044225235.1 Propionibacteriaceae bacterium
TGCCAGCGCGGCGACTCGACGAGTCCTCGGCCGGTCAGCAGCGTCTCGAAGGCGCGCGCAGAAGAAGTGGTCATGCTTCTTCTGACCGCCGCCACCGCGCAGAATCATCGGCTCAGCGCCTGGTGAGCGGGGATTCCCACGGAATCACGGCGGGTGTTCCCTACGTCTCCAGCCCTTGCGGATCGCGATCCTCACCTTCGGCGCCGTCGTCAGTTCGGGGCGACGGCTGAACCGCTACGGGTGGAGCGAACGGCGTCCAGGTCGACCGGGGCCCGATGCGCCTTGATCACGACCTCTCGGCCGTCCTGCAGCGCCACGCCCCAGACAGCATCAATGCGGCCGGCCCGGAACCGCACATCAGCAATCATGCTGCCGAGCCGCCGGTGGATCCAGGCGTCGAGAAACGCCCGCAACTCCGAAGACGTCACCGCACCATGAACCGCGCGCTCGGTGGCGCTGATCTGCTCCAACCCATCGACCTTGGCGCTCTCTTTCACCGCATGAGCATGAACCGTCGACCCCGACCCAAATCCCCCGGGGGTCCTGCTCCTCGTACCACCCTGAGTCTTTTCCCGCCGCGCGTCGACACTGCTCCCCGCAGCCACAGGCGCTCGTCGCGGAGGTCGGAGCGGAATCCATGAGCTACTGGCGCCGGACAGTTGGTGGTGTCGTCGGCCGGCCTTGGGGTGACCTGGAATCACTGAGGCGCGCCTCGAGAGGCTGGCGCGGGACGCTGCTTCCAAGGTCGGGCAGGAGACGAGTCGAGGCGCGCAGCCGAGGGGCAAGGTCAGGCACCGAGAGACGACCAGCCGCCGTCAGAGGCAATGACTTGACCGGTCACCCACTCGGCTTCGTCGCTGACCAGCCATCCGACGAGGCGTGCGGTGTCCTGCGGTGTGCTCGCCCGGCCCCCGGGGTTGCGTTCGGCGATCCACGCCCAGCCAACGTCGTCCCCGTGTCCGGTGTTGTTCGGACCTGGGTTGACGCAGTTCACCGTGATCCCCCGGGTGATCAGGTGTGCGGCGAGGGTCGGCGTTAGCTCCCGCAGCGCCGCTTTGGACGCGATGTAGGGCAATTCGGCGGGCATCACCCCGTGGTACTGCCCGGAGGTGAAGACCACGACTCGGCCGCCGGCGCCCGGCTTGTACTGGGCGGCGAACTCCCGGACGAGCAGCAGCGTGGCACGGGTGTTCACGGCATAGGTCAGGTCGAGTTCGGCGGCCGTGAGTTCCTCGAGCGACTGCCTGGCACTGCGGGCGTGGTTGGCGACGACGATGTCGAGCCGGCCGAACGACTTACGCGCCGCCGCGACGAGCTGGGCTGGGGTGTCGGGGTCGGCAAGGTCGGCGCTGACGTGAGCCAGATTCCCACCTGCAGCGCTGAGCTCCTCGACCAGACTCTCGGCACCGCCAGGATCGGCACGGCCTCCGTCGGCCGCAGCCCAGGAATGAACAAAGGACAGCAGCGCCGTCGGCGACAAGCCGCCGGACGACGGCGGCCCCGATTGCGGACCGGCGGCTGGCACCGGTCACCAGTGCCACCCGGCCGGTAAGAGGTGCAGGCACGCAGGAACACTAGAGCCGCTCGGCTCCACCAGGCCCACTGAATCGCCCGGGCGAGTCCGGAGACTTCTACCCAGCCTCACGTGCACCTCCAGGTGACCGAAAGCACCGACTTCGCCACCGCCGCGGGCCTGCCGGTGGCCTTCTCTGCGTTCGACGAGCAGTCGTGCCCCGGCGCGCCGTTCACGTGGATCGATGAGGCACTCCCACGCGGGCATTCCGTGGTGAGGCCACGTGACTAGAAGCAGCTGCCGGCCACGCCGAGAACGTGCATGGATCGCGCAACAGCCGCTGCGACTCCCGCTGCTGATTCTTAGAATCGACAGTCGCTGTCGGGGTTGTTGACTGGAACTCGTGCCGCATCTGTGAGCACGTCATCGCGGAGCCATGCGATTTCGGCAGGGAGTTCCTCGCTCACGCTGAGTAGCGCAAACTGCAGGATCTCGGCCGCTTCGGCTGAGGCGCAGGCGGCACGTACCTGATCGGCTCCGTGTGCGTCGCGCCTCCCGAGGCCTCCCGCCGCGCTGACAAGGAGTTCGTGCACGTCGGTACCGACAGCGAGCGTCTGCACTATCGATGTGACAGTAGTCCAGGCCGCAACAGGGTCTGTCGGGCCGGGAGTGTGCTTGTAGGCCTTGACTTCGCTGAGTCCCCGCAACGAGCGCTGTCCACTCACGGCTGTGACGGCTGCAGGGATCTGTTGTTGGACGGCGAGAGCGGTCTGCCGAGATGTCGGAGTCGCTCCGAGAGCTTCGCGGAGACCGTCAGCGATGATCTCCCGGGATTGGGGATCGGTGCTTGCTGCGCGGATGAGTAGGCGGGTGAGCCCAGCTTACGTCTTGCGGCGCCGGGGCTCGTAGGACGGCTAGGCCGTGGGTGAGCAGTCGCTGGTGCCAGCGCGGATACGCAAGGGCCATCCCGTCGTCGACGAGCTCGAGCGCGAGTTGCGGACCGATGGGGCAGACGTCACCCAGGCGGTGTGCTGCGTTGTTGTCGATGACCTCGACAAGCTCGGTGATTGCCTGATGCTGAAACTGCTGGGGTTCGGAGAAGTACCGGCCCGCTGCGAAGATCCACGTGTTTCGCCAGTGCGGGCTTGCGGCGAGTCTCCGCAGACGCGGTTCGACTGCGGCGAACTCGCCTGACGTCAGGCGGCGGGCCGCCATGAGTTCCTGCAGTGATCGGACATCGAAGCCGTGGCCGCCATCAGGTCGCGGAGCGATGAGAACCAGGCGGTGTGTTGCTGCCTTGACGATGCGGCCCAGCAGGTCCTTGTGTGTCGTGGCTGGTTGGTAGCCGGCGCTTTCGAGGACCTTCCAGGCAATGTTGCGGAGGTCGGCTTCCTCGAGGGATGCCATGGCTCCTGCTGCGAGCTCGCTGCGGCGTTGAAGTTCAAGCCCTACTCGTTCGTGGAGGTCGAGGACTTGGGGCGCTTGGTCGCGGAGGAGCGGCGCCATCCCGCCGATCTTCGCTTGCTCGCGTCGTAGGACGGTTTCGTAGTACGTCCAGAACAGGCCGAACCGGTCGGGATCGAACTGCCCGGCGCCCTCGCCGATGATGGTCATGATGAGGACCTGGAGCGGAGTGCGAAGGAGGTTGCGCATCGCTTCGTTCGCTGCTGCTCCCTTCAAGAGACCGAGGACACGGTCGGCTCGCTCCTCGTCGTTGCCGAGGCGGACGCGGGTGGCCAGCGTTCCGTAGGCGACCGCTTCCTCGGGCTGGAGGTAGGTGAGGTTGACCCTGCTGAAATGACTGCCGGGCAACTCGTCGAGGTAGCCCGAAGGTCGAGTTGTGACGACAACCAGGAGGTCGTTGTTCTCGGCTTCGGCTTCACCGACGAACTCGGTGATGTTCTCGATCAGTCGTTGCCTGGTGGTGGGCTCACTGACCTCGTCGAGGCCGTCGAGGATCAAGATCCACGGCCAGATGCGGCGCCACGTAGCGAGCATGTAGGGCATGACGGCAGGGAGGTCGTCGAGACGCTCGGAGATTTTGGACGCGATCCAGCGTTGCAGTCCCTGGTAGCCGCTGGTCTGCTCGACGTACTCGGCAAGATCAACTCGCATCGGCCATCGGTGGTGCCTCGGGAACCGGAGGTGCATCCGTGCGAGCGCGGCCCTGGTCCCGCTAATGGCCGACTGGTGGTCGGTGCCAAGCTCCGCCGCCTGGTGTAGGAGTGCCGCTCGGTATGCCTGGACGACGAACTTCGAGATCGTGGTTTTGCCGTTTCCCGGTGCACCGGTGATCACGAGGTGTCGGGGGCCGCGATGGACGTCAAGCTTGGGCCGCAGGATGCGTTCGCCGTGGTTGAGGACATAGCCGATCGCCCGGTCGCGGGACCCATCGGCCTGGACAATCGCAGGTAGATCTGTGACTACTGCGTCAACGGGCGTACCTGTCGGATCAGCCGCGCCCGCTTGGTCGAAGTAGATGGGGCGCTCCCGTAGCAATGCAGCACGAGCGTGGGCGCGCAGAGCCACCTCGAGATTCTCCGCGGGTGCGGTGTTGTATTGAGCCAGGTTGGCGAGGACGTCTCCCACGGTGAGGAACGCGCTGAAGGCCTGCCGCACGCTGCCGTGAGCGTCCAACAGTCCGGTGAGCTGGTTGCCGTCCCAGATTCGCCACTTGCGAAGCTGCTTTGCGCGCCTGAACTTGTCTCGTCCCTCACGGGCCACGTACTCGTTGCTGGACTTCGCCCCCTTCTCGAGACCTTGCAGATATTCACGGATGCGGGAGTGCACCACCGCGAGACCACCGGTGTCGGGGGTGGGACTGAGCCGGACGTTAGTGATGATCAGCAGCTGATGTGGCATCCGCTCCCGGCCCGTGGCGACGGTGACCCAGGCCTCCAGTTCCTTGCGTATCTCTCCCCAGAGCCAGCTGGCGTTCGCCTCGGGTCGAGGAGCTGGGATCTCGCGCTGCTTGGCCTGGATGACGCTGTAGCCGTCCCAGACTTCGCCCGAGGTAGAGGACGCATCACCCCAGAGCATGGGCCCGTCGTAGAAGAGGTCTCTGCCGCCGTCACGGCCTGAGCCAAGAACCTGAACACCGGGGCCGAATAGACGAACGCAGAGCGCGGCTGCGAGCTCCTGGAACCCTTTGCTGCCCAGGGCCTCGAGGTCGTACTTCATACGGTGCCTTTCGACGGTGCGCTCTGCAATGAGCTTCACGGTATCTGGGGTGCCGCAGCGTACTCAGCAATCTATGCGCGGCTGGGCCGGTAGCTCCGGACACATCAGCTGCTCAACGTGGCCGTACTGATCGGCGAATGCTTGAGCATCGATTGAAATGGACGGGTCTCCAGCCCATCGCTGTCGGGATGAGCCGCGTAGTAGGCGGCGAAACACGTCCTCGTCGTCGCTGGTCAGCTCGACGCCCCCGTTGGCTCCCGTCGTCGCTGCAGCAGATCGATCACCCCGGGGATTGGACCCTTGCCCGCTCCTCTGCGGTCTTGCCCGATCGGTCGGCGGGATCCATGTCGGCGTCCGCGCGCTGGCTGGCTGGCTGGCAGGCAGGCCGGATCGCCGGGTTCTGATCCCCGACGGGATGACTCCCGCTTCCTTCTGATTCTTAGAATCGACAGTCGCACCTACAAGACTGGGTGCATTCTCGACACATGAGGCTGTCGGACACTGTCAACGCCGCTGCTGATTCTTAGAATCAACAACCGTTCTTGCAAGATTGGGTGCATCTCGACACGGGGACGAGACTGCTCGCAGCAGCAGTCCGAGTCGGCAACTTAAAGTTCATCGGGCAAGAGTTCAATCTTGGCTGCATCTCGACACAAACAGCGGCGGCGCGCGGCGGCGGCAAAGGGGCCGGGCAAGACAGTTTTAGACTTGGCAAGCGAGTCAGAACCTCTTCGAGAACCCTCCTCGCGCCAAGTCTAAATTTGGCGTCAACCGGTGCGCCAGTTCTCGGCATGGTCCGCGCGTGATGTACCCGCTGCTGGGCTGTGGTGGTCGTCTGGTGTGGGGGTGGTGTAACGCGGGTGGCAGCCCGGTAGGCCCTAGGTGCGCCGCGCGTGCAGGCTGTGCTCGCGGCTACGACGAGACTCCAGTGAAGGGTCTGTGGCTTCCGATCCGTCCCTTGGTGCACTACCCGCTTCAGGGTCACAGAGGGCGTCCCGGCGCACCTTCCGTGGATAGCTGAACCTCAATCCCCGGAAGGTTGCTGGCTCGCATGCCCAATGGTGTTGTCCGTCGCCGCGGCTCCGCCCCGCGTGTTGGTGTCGCCGTCGCGCCGCCGGCGCTGAAACTCCCGGTGCGGCCGTCGACCCATCTACGTGACGCTGGCCTGTGGGTTGCAGCGGGCTTTGCTGGGTTCGGCTTCAGCGCTGTGCTGGGCCACCCGACGTGGGGGCTCGTTGCGGGTGTGGGTGGTGTTGCTGCAGCAGCTGCGACGGGGATCGTCGGTTCGCGCGCAGCTCGGCGACGCGAGCTCGAAGGTCGGCTGCTGGAGGCTCTGGCTCCGCTACTTGGAGTGCGGCAGTTGGACCGCCGCCTGATCCAGGCTCGGCGCTGGACCCGCGGTTGGCCCGGCGTTCCCCGGACCGTGCGAATCTTGTACGCGCCGACCGTGGTCGACGACGACCCGCTCTGGCGCGGTGAGGTCTCCGCGACGCTGACAGCCAGATTGCTCGCGCCCTACGAGGTGGTGCATCACGACCGCCGCCGTTGCCGACTCGTGCTGCGACTCGACACCGCGAGCCGGCGAGAGGACGCCCGTCCGCCGCACGCACAGATCCGGGCAGAGAGGGCGATCACTAATCTGATTGGTCCGACGACGAAGGTCGTCGGTGTCGAGGTCGACGAGGACGGCGCCGGTCTACGTTCCATCACGGTGACCCATGAGGTGGCGGAGAAGCTCGCCGCTGCCGGATATCGCAACCGGATCGAACGGGTTGTGTCGACGATGATGCCCGGGCGTTGGCGGGCGGTGTGGGACCTCGAGGGCGACTCGGTGCGGTTTGAAGTGCGGCCGTCGCTCCCATCGAGCGTCTGGCTGCCGGAGCCGCGCGATGGCGACATCGACGAAGCGGCTGATCTGCTCGGCAACTACCGGGAAGTCAGGATCGCGTGCGCTGTCGACGAGGACGGCCGCGAGGTGCACTGGTATCCGGCCCGGGTTCCGCAGGTGATGCTCACCGGCGGAACGGGGTCTGGCAAGACGTCTATGAACCATGCCCTCCTCGCCGAGGTCACGCGGCGTGGCTGGCCTGTCTGGGTTGCCGACCCGAAGCGGGTCGAGTTCCTGGATTTCCGGGATTGGCCGAACGTGCAGATCGTCGCGGGAAGCGTCCCCCAGCAGGTCGCTCTCATCCATCGGGTCTGGAGTCTGATGGAGTACCGATACCAGCTGATCGAGGGCGGGCAGGCCACGATCAACGACTTCGAACCGTTGGTGGTGTTCCTCGACGAGTTCGCCGAGTTTCGGTCGAACCTGCTGGAGTGGTACGCGCAGATCAAGGTGAAGGGCGACCCGACCAAACCTCCCTGTCTCGCGGAGGTTGCGAGTCTCGCGCGGAAGGCGAGAACAGCGCGGATCCACATCGTTCTTTCCACACAGCGTCCTGACGCGGAGTTCCTCGGCGGGGAGATGCGCGACAACTTCGGTTTCCGCATGAGCATGGGGCGGCTCAGTCCCCAGGGCGCGATGATGATGTGGGAGAACCCAGCCGTTGGAGTCACGCTGCCGCGATCGCGGACTGGCCGGGCAACGGCAACGCATGATGATGGCCGCCCGGTCGAGGTTCAGTGCTACCGCTTCCCCGACATGCGGTCGGAGCCAGGATCGGAAGAGTTCCGGCTCCTCGAGGCTCTCCGTCCGAAACAGTCGCAACACCCGCGGCTGGTGATCGTCCCTCCTGACCCGGAGAGCGAACTCGATGGCGGCGACCCGCGCCAGCCCACCTACCGCGAGTACGCGGCCGCCGACTGGGACTACGCCGACAACCGGCCGGACCTCGACCCTCTGGCAGCACGCGGGGCCGCCGGCGTCTCGATGGTCGTCGGGCGACAGCTGTCCTCGCCGGCCGCGTCGCTCGGCCTCGCAGCAGCACCCGGCGAGCTGGCCGCCGAGGGATCACTGCCCGCCCGGCCGCAGCTGCATCTCGTGCGACCTGTTGACGCCAGTGACGACCAGGAGAGCGGGCTTGAGGTAGATCCCGCCGAGGACGAGTACCTCGGCTATGCGCCGCCGGCGATCCGGTCTCCACGAGACATCGAGGTGGGGGACCTGGTCGAGTGTGACGAGGGCAGCGGGCTATGGGTCGTCGTCGACGAGCCGCCCGAGGACGATGTGCTCGATCCCGGCATGGTGGCGATTTCGTGGCGCGGCGACGGTGACGAGTACGGCTCAATGTCGCTCGCCGACGACGCGCTGATCCCGGTCCGTCGACCTGCTGAGGAGAGTGCGTGAACAACCCCGGAAACGGAAGCGCGACCACGCCCAGCGAGGAGCTCCTCCTACTTCACGTCGCCATGTTTGCGCTCGGCGGCCTTGTTGCGTCCGCGGGTGCTCTCTGGCTGACGGGGAGCCGCTGGCTGGTCGCCCACAAGATCTTGGTCGCCGCCGACCAAACGCCACTGATCGCAATTCCCGGAGCGGCTGGGGCCGGTCTGGACTTGCCCCGCATCTGCATCGCCGCGGCGGCCGTCCTCGCTGCCGTGGTCATCACCATCAGCTGGGCGCGCCGCCAGCTCCGCGCCCGCCCCGAAAGAGAGGCCGCGTGACCATGGAAGACGAAATTGCCCGTGCTGCGGCCGCCCGCCTCGTCGCTGCAGCCTGTCGAGGACACGGTCGGTTCTGGTCACATCAGGAGCAGTTGCGCCAGCTTGCCTCCGAGCCGGAGGACGCCGTCGCAGCGGCGGCGCCGCTGCTCGAGTTCTGCGCGCAGTGCCCGATCCGCGCGGAGTGCGCAGTCTGGGCGGAAGCCGACGAGTACACCGGCATCGCGGCCGGCACAGCATGGAAAGACGGGCAGCAGCAGCCGGTGGATGACACCGCGGGCCATTCACAGCGAAGGCTCTGGCTGCCGCTTGCCGGCTGACACAGAGAAACCAGCGAACCCACATTTAGTGGACGGTTCGCAGCAGCAAGTTTGACGATGATCCCACCAAGTGCGGGGGGCTGGAATTCCTGCCTTCCAAACTCGAAAGGATCACGTATTCCAAATGGACTCCTTGTCTCCGTTGCTCAGCAACGACCATCTCGACCTTCTCGTAAGCGCCGCAACAGCATGGGGGGTGATCGCCTCACCCACCCGCGCAGCCCTGGCGCAAAGCGAAATCGAAAGGGAGCTCGCGGGGGCGTCCGGCACGCAAGCCGGGCAGCTCCTGCGTCAGGCGAACTCAGCTGCTCGACGGTGGCTGGCCGAGGGCGGCAAGGCCCGATTCGCCGACCACGCCGCGCACGATGAGACCTACAGCCACCGCGGTGTGGAGACGTCGTTGGCGCCGGTCGAGGTGATCAAGGCCGCCCAGGCGGCGGATGCGGCGTGCCGGTTCAGCCCAGACTGGGCCGACAGCCTTCCGCGGCGCCTGTTGACCGCGATCATCACAGCGGCCAGCCACCGGCTTCCCGGCTACGCAGACGCTCCCTGGCTGTGGACCCGGCCCCGGCGCCGCCGCGGTGTCCCGATCGGAGTCCGGCTCGATCACGAGGCCTGCCCCGACATCGAGGGGGTCGAGTGGATAAGTCCCTGCCGAGTGGGCGAGTTCTGGGATGACGCTCAACTGGTCCTCCTCACACCCGCTGCGGCGCTTCGCCTCCCAGCAACCGTCCCGAGCCGCCCTGGGGTGTTCGTATTCGTGGTCGACGAGCAACACGATGCGGTGTGGCAGTCCCTGGCGACGCTGGAGATGCAATCACTCGCCCTCTTCTGGCCGGTGTGTCGGGACTGGCTTCTCGGCCAGCTCGCCCATCCAGATGCCGCGTTCGTCGAACACCGAGCGGCCTCGTGATGCCCCGGGGCGCAGCTTGTCATTCGCGCCGCCTCTACACTCTTCCCGGTCAGATGTGTCTGGCCCCCAGGTCGAGCAGCGTCGGCGGGGTGGTGCCCGCCGCCTTCGTCGGCCTGTCATCCGCGAGGGCTGGGAACGCTCCTGGGTTGGTCCCCAGTCGTCCCAGCCCACGCGGATGTTCGGGCCCTCCAGGTCGTGCTCGGCAGAGTCACAGGTCGCGCACCGCGAGCACCTTCCTTCACCAAGACATCGCTCGTGGAGGAGGACCTTCGGTGTCGCATCGACCATCACAGAGGCTGCCGCAGCGCACTCCCAAGCAGTTCGGTGTCGTCCGGTGAGCGCGCCCTGGATCATCCGCGCGCTGCGCTGCGAGCCCCGCAGCCGCCTCGTCGTACGCGCCTGGCCGTTCGACAATCACAGCTCGCTCGATGACATGGTCACCTGGATCCGGGCTGCGTCCGCGGATCCGCAGGCGCGCGTCGATGCCGTCACATCCGACGGATCGATCCTGATCCGCGAGCACGCCGACGGCTCAACCCGGGAGACCCTGCTGCGCCGCGGCGATGTCGCCATCCAGGCGCCCTCCAGCAGGTTCGGCTGGGACGCGATGCCCAGCGAGACATTCAGGACCACGTTCACCGTGCTCCCTCGTGAGTGCCCCGTCTACGCCAGCCACGATCCCGCCGAGTAGACGGCCATGGCGACGACCCTCATGACCACGGGGACACCCAAGGCGCTCCAGCCGACGTGGGCCGGAGCCGTCACCACACCGGTTGTCTCCGGAGGTGCCGACTCACCCTCTGGAGACAACCGGGTGCCAACGCCGTCGATCGCTCCCGAGCCTCGGCCGAGCAATCGCGCGACCTGGCCAACTCCAGGCGAGATCACCCGATCGGCCCATCTCGCCGGCCAGGCGACACCTATCGCTACCGTCTCGACCGGACCTGGACGACGAACAGGCCGGCGGTCACGATGACCGCAATCGGGCTCAACCCGTCGACAGCAGACGCCGAGCGCGACGACCGGACGACCAGCAGGCTCATGCAGTTCGCGGCCGCCGCCGGCTGCAACCGGCTCATCCTGGTCAACCTGTTCGCTTGGCGTGCGACCGCCCCTGGCGACCTGCCACTCCGGTCGGCGGTGGATCCGGTCGGCCTCGACAACGACGCCTGGCTCCGAGGCGCCATCGCTGAGGCCGACGTCGTCGTCGCGGCGTGGGGCGGCCACGCGTCAGCGGCTCATCGAGCAACTGCAGTCCTCGATCTCGCTCGCCATCAAATCGTCTGGTGCCTGGGCCGCACTCGCCAGGGCGCTCCCCGACATCCCCTCTACGTGCGCAACGGCACCCCGTTCACGCGCTACCGGTCGGCCCGACACGACTGGAGCGAGTGGGAGCAGGTCCCCGATCCCGGCGTCACCGAGCAGCTCCGCGAGCGAGCCTGCGTGTGCGGGGCTGACGAAGTCGACATCGACCCGACTCGCTGGAACGAGGCCGCGTGATTCCGATGTCGAACGCTCGCGGCATACCCACACAGCGGCACGTGCGCGCCATGACCGAAGTGCTCGTCGGGATGGTCAACTTGTCCGAAGTCGACTTTCACCCGCACAACGTGCGCGCATCCCTCGGAGACCTGAGACCGCTCTCGCGGTCTATCCACACGTACGGGCTTCTGCAACCCATCGTCGTCGAACGGCGCGGCCAACGACTCCGATTGCGCGCGGGCCACCGCCGCGTCGCCGCCGCCCGACTTGCCAGCATCAACCGGCTGCCAGCGATCATCCATCCTGAACCCCTCGACGACCGCGACTGGCTCGCGCAGGCCGTTCAAGAAAACGTCCACCGCTCCGCACTCGACAAAGCCGAGCGCCGCCGCGCCATCCTCGCGCTGCGTGCCCTCGGCTGCTCGTGGGATGGCGTGGGCGAGGTGTTCGGCGTCAGCGGCGCTACCGCCCGCGTGTGGGCCACGGGCGCAACCACCGACACCGAAAGCGCATCCCTACCGAAGGCACAGGGAACACCGCACACGAGGGCCGTAAGGCGTCTGATCGCAGCGCACCAAGCCGAGTACGAACGCCTGAAGCTCGAGGAGCAGGCCTGCCAACCAAGCCCCCGGAAAGAGCGCCGCGACGCAGTGGCGATCGACGACGTCGAGCACCTTCTTGACTGCGGTGAGTCGGCGCATCAGATCACGCGCAGGCTCGGCTACAAGAGCGAACGCGATCTTGCCCGCGTTCTTCACCGCGCCGGCAGATCAGACCTTGCCGTCCGCTTCGACAGGGTGCGCGCCGCCTGATGCAGGGTCCAGGTCTGGCTAGCACGCCGTGGTGTCAGCGTTGGCAGTCGGGAAAGCCGAGCTGGCGACATCCGAATGAGTCAGCGCAGTTCTCGCCGGGTCGATACACCGTCGCCAATCTCACCGAGCACGAGGCGAAGAGGTTTTGTGCAGAGCACCACTACCTCGGCAGCGCCTATCCCGCCTCGATACACCGCCTTGGGATGCAGGACCGCAGCGATGGCCGCCTAGTGGGCGCAGCCATCTACAGCGCTCCCGTCCACGAACGCGTCCTGCGACTCGCCTTCCCCGACCTCACCCCGTACGCGCAGTCGGTGGAGCTCGGCAGATTCGTACTCCTCGATGAGGTGCCGGCCAACGCCGAGTCATGGCTGCTGGCCCGAACGTTCAGCGAACTGCGATCCCGCGGTGTCAAGGGCGTGGTCTCCTTCGCCGACCCAATGCCACGCCGCGGGCCCGCTGGCGAGGTCGTTGCAGGCCACACCGGCGTGATCTACCAGGCAACCAATGCCATCTACACCGGCCGCGGCACTCCTCGCACCCTCATCGTCCTCCCGGACGGGTCGGTGCTGAATGGTCGATCCGCGCAGAAGATCCGTCGCCTCGAGCAGGGCCACCGCTACGTAGAGGCGCGCCTTCGCGCACTCGGAGCCCGCCCGCTCCGGTCTGGTGAAGACACCACCCGGTGGCTTCGCGAAGCGCTTGACACCGTGCAGGCCACCCGGATCCGCCATCACGGCCCCCACCGCTACCTCTTTCCGCTCGGCCGCACGCGCCGTGACCGAGACCGCGTCCGACTCGGCCTCGCGTCGCGGCCGTACCCGAAGAGAGCGGACGAGACCGGCGGCCGGAGTGACAGGCAAGAGGACTGGCCTGCCGAGTGGGAGTCCTCCCAGCAGTTCCCCGTTGGAATGTCGCGCTCATGTCGGTGAGAGCAATTTCGTATGGCGGTGGCGTTCAGTCGACTGCCCTGCTCGTCCTCGCGGCGCAGCGTCAGATCGACTACCCGCTCGCGGTCATGGCGAACGTCGGCGACGACTCCGAGCACCCTGCAACCCTCGACTACGTCCGCACCGTGGCAATGCCCTACGCCGAATCAAACGGCATCGAGCTACACCTGCTCAACCGGCAGCGCCGCGACGGCACCACCGAAACGCTGTGGGGCCGGCTCATGCGCGAAGGCTCTCGCTCGTTGCCCATCCCGGTCCGCATGTCCAACGGCGCACCCGGCACACGCAGCTGTACGGCCGACTTCAAGATCGCTGTCACAGGCAAGTTCCTCCGCAACCGCGGCGCCACCGCTGAACACCCGGCGACCGTCGCCATTGGCATAAGCCTCGACGAGATCCGCCGCGCCAACAACCGCCGCACCGAGCCACACGAACGCGTCGTCTACCCCCTCGTCAGCCTCGGCGACGACACCGGCCTAAGGCTCCGTCGCGATGACTGCGCCCGGATCATCACCGCAGCCGGCCTCCCGGTGCCTCCCAAGTCATCGTGCTTCTTTTGTCCATTTCACCGCCCATCGACCTGGCAAGACATGGCCCGCGAAGAGCCCGAGCTGTTCGCCCGCTCCGTCGAGCTCGAAGACACGCTGAACCGTCGGCGCGAGAAGCTCGGCAAGGACCCGGTCTACCTGACCCGATTCGGCCGGCCGCTCCGCACCGCGATTGCGGGCCCAGATCAGCAGCTCCTACCGCTGATCGGCGACAACTGCGACGGCGGCTGGTGTCACACGTGAGCCGGCGGCCCGCTGATGCTGTCCAGCCGGATCTCTTCGGTGAGTTTGACCGCGCGGAGGAAGCGAGGCTCGCCGACGCGTTCCGCTGTCTAAAGGAGGTAGTGCCGGAGGCGCTGGAGATCGTGGTCCGGCTTGCACCCTGGCGTGCAGTGAGTCACCGCCGCCCGCGCTCGAGCGGTTGCTGGGCGTACACCGTCTGCCACGACGGAATCCGCTACGAGCACGTGGACGAGTGGTGGACCAACGCCCGTGCGCGCGGTGAAAGCTTCGGCTGGGATCGGACGCCCGCCAAGCTGGTGACATGGGAGGAGTTGCGCACGCACCTGCAGGACGCCCCGGCCCGCGCCAAGGTGTGTGCGTGGGCGGAAGGCCTGCCGGCGAGCGAAAGCAGCCAGCTCAGTCGGCCGTATGAGCTTTGGCCCGGCCCGGCGAACTGGCACCCGAGTTACGTACAGAGCGATCGCCAACGGCCAGGCTGGGAGCAGCGGATGGCCGCCTGGCAGCTGGTCATGGCGATCCTCACCGCTGCTGAGGAAAGTGCGCATGTCAGCGAGATTTGGTCCGAGTGGATGAGATGACAGCCTCCCCACGGCTCCCGCTCTTGGCCGCTACGGGCCCGCGGCGCCTGCAGCTGTCACGTCGCAGCGGTGCGCGCCTCCCGAGCGACGCGCTGTCAGTGGCGCACCCGAGCGCGTGGGCCAACCCGTACCGCCCTGCTGCCCGCTCGGCCGCCGCCAATGTGGCGGCCGTCCGGCACTTCATCAGCTACCTAGACCGGAATCCTGAGCTGGTGACTCGAGCGCGCCAGCACCTCCAGGGCCTGAACCTTGCCTGCTGGTGTCGCCCCGGGCTGCCGTGCCACGGCGAGGTCTGGTTGCTGCTCGTCAACCCACTCATGAATCTCCCCGCAACTGCGGCCCTCGCGATGCTCGACGTGTCCGAGCTTGAGGGTGTGACCGTCCGTCGGCGGCGGCCGGCCCCAATGATGGGGGCCCGCCGCCGCCGCGCCACACCAGCGGACTGAGGGGGGAGTAGTGGTCCCCTCGATTTCCTAGGGGACGTCGGCTAGCCGGAGGAGCACCTGAGCGCGCCCGGCGCACTCGGTCAAGGTCTTGAGTTGCGCTTCGGTCAGCGGGAGGGTGTGCCCGCCGTCGTCGACGCCGCCGGTGAAGACGGCCGGCCCGAAGTAGCAGGCCTGACGCGCTCCGAGTGCGTGCGCGATCGCGGACGCGAACGGGTTGATCGGCAGACCCTTGAGGATCCCCTCTTCGTCGACCCACATGTCCAGCTCGGGGAGCAGGGAGACGAGCTCGACGCTGCCTCCGACTGCGCCCTGGAGGGCGCTCAGAGTTCCGTCTGGGCTCTCCCAGGTAAGTGTGCTGGGTGAAGCGTCGACGTCGATTCTGACGCCTTGCGGGGTGGTGATGGTGCTGTTCATCGCGGCCTCCTTGGGGGCCTCGTGGCGAGTGGTCAGCTCGCCGCATTTGGTTGGTGACTCCGACGCTATAGAACGCCTCCGACACCTAGCCAGCGCCCAGATACCAGCCCAAGCGGCATGGGGTGCTTGGGCTGGTGACTGGCGGGTGGTGGTTGTCGGTGGGGCGTGGCAGCGTGTGTCGTGCCAACCAAAAGTGCGTGGGGCTGACCATCCCGCGCGGACCTCCTACCAAGAGGACGAAGTGATGAGTGATGTGAAGACGACGGTGACGGTGATCGAGGCGTGCGGGCGCGCCGGTGTTGCCTCGCTGGTGTTGGGTGACCCTGGCATCGGGAAGTCGAGTCTGGTGCGGGGGATTGCCGCTGCGGCGGGCATTCCGTGCGAGACGGTGCTGGGCTCGATCCGCGAGCCCTCCGATATCGCTGGGCTTCCGGTGATCAGCGGCGTCGGTGACGTGGTGCTGTCGGCTCCCGCGTGGGCGCGCAGGCTCGCCGTCGCTCAGCGCGGACTCCTCCTGTTGGACGAGCTAACCACGAGTAGCCCTGCTCTCCAGGCCGCGATGTTGGCGGTTGCGCTGGACCGAACGGTCGGTGACTTGGTGCTGCCGAGCGGGGTGTGGGTGGTGGCGGGCGCAAACCCTCCGGATCGTGCCGCCGACGGCTGGGAGTTGAGTCCACCGCTGGCCAATCGGTTCTGCCACATCCCGTTCACTCCGAGCGTTGACGAGTGGCTGGACGGCATGACGGTCGGCTGGGCTACGCCGCCCGCATCGCAGGCGATCACCCCTGACCGGTTGCGCGTCGAGACGGTGAAGGCGTTGGTCACCGGGTTCGTTCGGGCCAAGCCTGAGCATCTGCACGTGTTCCCGACTACCGCTGAGGCCACCGGCCAGCCGTGGCCGTCCCGGCGGACCTGGGCGATGCTCGCCGCCGTGCTGGGCCACATCCGCGATGACGACGCCGCTGCGCGCCAGGCTGCCGTGTTTGGGCTGGTGGGCGAGGGAGTCGGAGTGGAGTTTCTGACGTGGTGTCAGCACGCTGATCTGCCGGACCCGGCTGCGGTGATCGCTGACCCGAGCATCGTGGACTGGCGCGACCGGCCGGATCGGGTGTGGGCGGTGCTGTCAGCCGTCGTCGGCTGGGCTGCGAGCGCTCGAACGGTCGACGCGTGGCGGCAGGCTTGGGGACCGTTGCTTGCCGCTGCGGAGGCAGGCGCGCCGGATGTGGCTGCTGCCGCCGCCCGTCCACTGGCGCAGTGTCGGCCCCCGAAAGCGCGCATCCCGGCGTCGGTGCGGGTGAAGTTCTCCCCGATCCTCACCGCCGCTGGACTGTCGGTCGCGGGTGCGGCATGACGCTGCCGGTGCGGCCGCTGACCGCAGCTGAACACGATGCCTTCCGGTTGGGTCGGTTGGTCGCCGCAGAGGCCACGCCCTACTTCATGCATGCCCTGTTCGCGGCAAACCCGGTCGCCGCCCCAGGGCTCGGCACCTTCGCCGTTGACGGCTCGTGGCGGCTCTACATGGACCCGGCTTTGCTGACCGGCCCGGCGTGTTGGGACCCCGCCACTGTGGCGGCGGTGCTCGCCCATGAGGTCGGGCACCTGATCCGCGATCACGCCGGGCGTGCCGCCGGGCTGCCCCTGCCTCGGCACCACCTGGCGTGGAACCTCGCCGGGGACGCCGAGATCAATGACGACCTGATCGCCGGCGGAATCAGCCTGCCGGAGGGAGTGGTGACCCCTGAGGCGCTTGGCTGCGCCGACGGTGAGCTTGCCGAGACCTACTACGCGCACCTGACCGCTGGTGGCCGTTCCCTGCCCGACGACGGCTCCGGCGGCTGCGGGTCGGGTGCAGGCTCGGCCCCTGCGCCGGGTGAGCTACCTGCCGGGATCGGGCTGGACGACGGGTCAGCCTCGCCGCTCGACCAGGCCGAAGCTGACCTTGTGCGGCGGAGGGTCGCGGTGGAGGTCCTGGCGGCGGGGAACGACAAGGGCCGCGGGTCGGTGCCTGCGGGACTGTCCCGCTGGGCGTCCGGGCTGTTGACCCCGCCGACCGTGCCCTGGCAACGCGTTCTGCGCGCCAGCGTGCGCCGCGCGGTTGCCGACCGCGCCGGGCAGGTGGACTACACGTACCGCCGCCCGTCCCGCCGCCCGTCGTCCAAGATCATCACCCCCGCCATGCGCGCACCTTCGGTGGCCGTGTCCCTGGTCGTGGACACCTCAGGCTCGATGAGCCAGGCTGACCTCGACGCCGCCGTCAGCGAGGTCACCGGCGTCTTCCGATCCTCCGGCGTCGCCCGCGACCACATCCGGTTGCTGTCCTGCGACGCCGCCGCAACGTCATCGCAGCGGGTCCGTTCGGTCACGGCCATCAGCCTCAACGGCGGCGGCGGCACCGACATGCGGGTCGGTATCGCCGCCGCCGAATGTGACCGCCCGGCGCCGCATGTGGTGATCGTGCTCACCGATGGGGACACGCCGTGGCCTGACCAGCCCACCCGCGCCCGCCTCATCTGCGCGGTCATCAGCCCTCGACCTCCACAGGGCACGCCGCCGTGGGCGACGACCGTCCACATCACCCCGCGCGCCGCCTGACACCTGACCGCCGCGCCCGTCGCCCTTCTCCCCAGGAGGAACCCCATGCCCAACGTTGCCAGCCCCGATCCGACACTCCGCGAGCATGCCGCCCGGCTGCTGATCGGCACCGGGCTCGACCTTGCCGCCGCGTTCGCCGTCGCCGCCGGTCACAGCCCCAATCCGGCCGCTCCCACCGCTGTCGTCGCAGCGATCCGCGATGGCTGGTCGAGCCCGGACCCGGAGGCCCGACAGTGACCGCCGAGTGGTTCGACCTCGGCCAGCGGCTCCGCGCCGCCGCCGAAGGCCGCGCCCAACCTCGGCTCCGTCGCGCCCCGATCGTTTCCGCGCCCCGGCCAATCGCGATCAGAGCCCACCGCCAGGGCGGCAGCATCACCATCACTGCCGCCGCCCCCGGCACCCCGCCGACCCACGCATCCGCCGCGCATGCCCTCGACCTGCTCGGAAGCCTCGGCGTCACCGTCACGGCTCCCACCGCCGCCACCCTGCTCACCGACACGCCTGGCACCCTCGGCCTGCTGTACCGGCTCGCGGTCACCGCCGAGCCCGGCAGCGACCTCGACGCCGTCGCCGCGCACATCGCCTGGTGGCGCGACCGGAGCGACTTCCCATCGGGCCGCGCAGTGGTGGACACCACCGCCGCCTGCCGTCTGCGCTGGATCACGGGCACAGCCCCCCAGGAAGAGGAAGACCCGGCCACGTGGCGGCAATGGCTGCCGCTACCCGACGACAGCCCTGCCGGGCTACTTGGCCTGCACGCCCGCCTGACCGCCGACCCGCCCCTGGACCATCTCGCAGTGCTGGCCGAGGACGACGAGTGGCACTACGAACAGGCGCGATCGCGGCACAGCGACGGCGGGAAGTGGCAAGGCCCAGACACCACCTATCGCGCCGCGCTAGGTCTGCGTGACCGCTGCGACGCCGCAGACCTCTACGCCGCCGCCCTGCTCACCGACCCGCTTTACCGCCGTCGCGCCGTCCATACCGGCGACGTGATCGTCGGGACCGCGCATCCCCTCAACGACCCGCTGCGCCGCGTCGAAATCACCTGTGCGCGTCTGGACGCCCGGCTCCGCATCGGAGCCGACCTCACCGGCTGGACCGGCACCCCCGAACAACCAGGCCCCCGCTTCTCCGGCACCGTCCGCGCCACGACCGTGCGTCACCATCAACTCGTCCTCACCCTCACCGGAGTGAGCGGACAGACCCCTGGCGATGAGCAACACGTCACCTTGCTGCCCTCCCCACCGTCACCGCACCGACAACGCGACGGCCGCCGCCGCTACCGCGACCTCTACCTCACCCGCCGGTCCTGGCTGACCAACGGGCGTCCGCCGACCCCGAACCGGCGCGCCGTGCCCCTGGACGTGCTAATCGCCGGGGCTGAGCCGAACTGACCTGACCCATCCGTCACCCGAGAGAGACCCGACCGTGCGCACCATCCCCACCGCCGCAGCCGCTCCGTCCGCAGCCGCTCCGTCGTCCCCGTCGCTGGCGTCGCCGCCGTCAGTCTCAGCACCTGCCCTGGCGCGGCCCGCCGCCCACCCTGCCGCCGCGATCATGGACGACTCCACCACCGCAGGCGTGCTCCACTCAGCCTGGTCCGGAGACCCTCTAGTCCTGGTGCCGTCAGCCCCCGGCTCCGGCAAAACCCAACTCGTCGCCCTGCTCGCCGCAATGCTCGCCAGTCGCGCCTCCCTCCGCATCGGCATCGCCGCCCAAACCCGCGACCAAGCCGCTGAGATCGCGCGGCGACTCGGCGCACTCGACTGTGCCGCCCGACTCGCCTGGCCGAAAGGACACCCCGCACCAGACCTTGGCAACGGCAAGGCGATCGTCGCCCACGGCACCCCGCTGCGTTATCCCAACACCGGCGGGGGAGTGGCCGTCGCCACCACCGCGAAATGGCTCTACACCGACCCGAAGACCCTCGCCTGCGACCTCCTGATCATCGACGAAGCCTGGCAGGCGACCTACGCCGACATCGGCGCGCTCGGCGCATTCGCCCCCCAACTGGTCGCGGTCGGGGACCCCGCTCAGATACCCCCGATTGTCACCGGGGAGACGCGCCGCTGGGCCGACTCGCCCACCGGTCCCCATTTGCCAGCACCGGTCGCGCTGCTCGCTGCTCACAGGAACGCCGCCTCCGTCGTCACCCTCAGCCGCACCTGGCGGCTCGGCCCCGCGACGACAGCACTCGTCCAACCCACCTTCTACCCCGACCTGCCGTTCACTAGCCGCCGCCCACCCGAACACCTAGCCACCCCCGACGGCGACCCGTTGCCTGAAATCAGCACCCAAACCGTCACCACCACCGCAGGCCCGTCCGACCCGGCGCTTGTCCACGCCTGCTCCGACGCCGCGCGCCGCCTGCTCACCGGCACCCTCACCACACTCGACGGCACCAGACCCGTCACGGACCGCGACCTCGCCATCGTCACCCCCCACGTCAGCCAAGCCGCCGCCATCAGAGCCCTGCTGTCCGACCTCCCGCACGTCCTCGTCGGCACCGCCAACCAGCTACAAGGCATGGAGCGCCCCGCCGCAGTCGTCCTCCACCCCCTCGCCGGATACCGCGACCCCACCGCCTTCGCCACCGACCTAGGCCGCGCCTGCGTCATGCTCTCCCGTCACCGCGCACACCTTCACGTCGTCACCGACACCACCACCCCCGACGTCCTCCGCGCTGCCACGCCCGACCCTGCCACCGCAACGCACCGCGCCCTGATCCACCGCCTACTCGACCAGTAGATCGACCGACAACAGCTCACTAGAACCCGAGTGGGATGCCCCCTCTCACCACCGTGACCGGCGGCATGGGGGGCCGGTCACGGTGGTGGATGGGTAGGTGGTGGTGTGCGCTGATGCTGTCGTCGGCTTCGCTGAAACTGCCCGAGAAACCGTGGCAACTCAGACTGCTACTCGCAGGTATGTCTCGTCGAGAGTTGCCAGAACTATGGGACATTCAGTTTTAAAGCTTTGTGGATACCCATCGCCCATTGACCAGCGAATGGCGCACACGTCCTTCGAGACGGGCCACCTCGGCCGGATCGAAGTCATACCGATACGTTAGGTACTCCCAGGTCACAATGCGCTTGCCACTGATGAGCACTTTCCTCGTGTCGATCTTGCGGGGGTGCTTTGTGCCATCGCTGCCTCGGACGCTCTGAGGAGCGATTGGCTGGCCCACTCGTCGAGGGGTCGCGCCGTTCAGGTCCAGGACCGTGATGACATCCAGCGTTGATTCACGGCCGGCGCAGCACAGGCTGAGCGGAACCCAGGTGCATCGCAGTGCAACGACAGCCTCTTCCACCCCATCCCCAGTCAAGTCCACTGTGCCGACCAGATCGGCGCTCAGGATGCTAGTAGCTTCGTCCGGAGTATGGACGCGCTCGCCCTCGCCGTTGTGGAGCTGAATCTCGTCGCTACCGCTCCAGCAGGAGTCCGCAGGTATCAGGAGGTTCTCAACGGATCGCTGTGTGATCTTTGGTGCGTACAGGACGCGAATTTGGTAGCCGTCAAGGTCGAACACGATATCCGCCGCCGCGACGATCCCGTCGACTGCTGCCTTGACCCCGGAGATCACCCAGATGATGGGCTTAACGATCCAATTGAGGAGCGGACCAAGATCGACGTCGGCGGCTGTGGCCTCGATACACGAAAATGCCGCTTCTAGGGCGTGTGAGAAAAACTCCTCGGCCTCCTGGGGTGACTTGAGATCGGTGCGCGCCATGGCGACGAGCGAGTCAAGGCACTCTGCGCCGTCGAGGAGCTGGAGGAGCTTGGCCTTCGCGTCACGCGCGCCTACCTTCTCAGCGATCATCGCGTACGTCTCGACGCCGAACTGCAGCGCACTGAGCAGGTAGGCGGCTGGATCGGGCTCGAACTTGACCCCGACAGGGCCCGTGGTGGACCTGTCGATGTCGAGTTGGACCTTGTTTCCCGATCCGAGCAGTCCGTTCTTGTTGACGCCGCGACTGGGGCGGGGCTTGAGGAGGTCCGCGATCGGCTGGAGGAGGTCTCCGCTGTCAAGCTGTGAGAGCGTCAGACCGGGTGTGTACTCAAAGACGACCCCGTACCAGCGAGCGTTCACCGCCTCGACGACTGCGTGTTGGCGCTTCATGCCCAGACACCAGTAGACGCGCCGTCCCTCATCACTCGAGGCCGAATAGCCCGCGTCGCGCGCTGCCTCCTCTTCTTGGCATCGGGGCCTCCGGTCCTCGGCGATACTCACCGCTCTACTTATCTGGTCGGTCAACCAGCTGATGGCCTTCTCGCGCAAGTCGTCCCATCGGTCAAGGAACCAATACGAGAAGTGGTCGGTGCGCACGATGATCGAATCGCCGTCTCTTGCAACTGTGGTTGCGACACGCCGCTCGCCTGAACCGGCCTCCACAGAGGTGACGATCGGTAGCGGCTCCCCGTCGGCCAGCCGGACGCCGGTGAACCGAATCACGGCCTCACCGAGGAGCTCGGCGCCGTCCAACTGGACAGACCACCCATGGCGACCATCTCCATCGACCGTGCGAGCGACTGTCAACCGGCCCTCACCAGAAATCGTCTGCGGGGCGATCTCGACTTCGATGCCTCCGTCCGCAGAGGTGATCGTTGTGCGCTCGCGTGGAGAGACCTCACCAGTTCCGACGTAGCTGCGGCTACGTCCAAAGTCGATCACCGCCAGGGCGGCTATCAGCGCAACCGCGACAGCGACTCCCACAATGACACCGATTGTCCGCTTCCGAATCTGTCGCCCAGAGGTGGCCATGGTGAGGAAGTATGCAGGGCGTTCGGGCGATCCACGGGGAAGCGGTTGACGGTGACTCGGTGCGGCACGGCCCCCATGACCTTGTTTCGACGACGGCAGAGATTGCGACTGGGGCCTTTCGGGGCTCATCACAATCGACGGTGTAGCTGGGGTCTGAATCCTCCGGCTTCGAGTAGGCATCGGGCCGCGTAGTTGGTGAGGTTGCGGAAGCCGAGGGCGGATCCGCGGAGGTGTTCGAGGCGACCGTTGATGGCCTCGGTGGGTCCGTTGCTGGATCCGGGTCGGTTGAAGTAGGCGAGGATGTCGGTGGCTCGCTTCTTCAAGGTCCGGCCGAGGGTGATGAGTTCGGTGAGTGACTTCGGCACCCCGTGGCTGAGCGCGTCGATCACCTTCACCATCTGTTCGCGGCCTTGAGCCGGGTCGGGGTGCCGGTAGGCGGCGATCATGCGTTGGTAGACCCCCCAGGTGGCTTCGACCTGGACGTGATCATCGTCGGAGAACAGCTGCTCCAACCGCTGCTGTTGCCGGTCGGTGAGCAGGTCGATACCGGTGTGCAGGGTCCGGCGGGCCCGGTAGAGCGGATCGTTGGCGCGGCCGCGGTGGCCGTGGATGGTCTGCTGGATCCGGCGGCGGCAGCGGTCGAGTGCGTCACCGGCGAGCCGAACGACATGGAAGGGGTCCATCACCGCCGCAGCTGCGGGGAGCTCTGCGGTGGTGGCGGTCTTGAAGCCGGTGAAGCCGTCCATCGCGACGACCTCGATGCCGTCCCGCCACGCTGCCGGCCGGGCAGCCAGCCATCGCTGGAAGGCTTGGGTGGAACGGCCCTCGACCATGTCGAGCAGCCGGGCTGGACCGGTCTTGTCGCGGATCGGGGTGAGGTCGATGATCACGGTGACGTACTTGTCGCCACGTCGGGTGTGCCGCCACACGTGTTCGTCGACGCCGATCACGGCGACGCCGTCGAAGCGGCGCGGGTCGTCGATCAAGACTCGTTGGCCTTCGGCGAGGACGGCGTTGTTGGCGGTGTTCCAGGCCACGCCGAGGCCGTCAGCGACCCGGGCGACGGTGAGGTGCTGCACCACCAGCCCTTCCAGTGCCCACCTCAGTCCGCGGCGAGACAGCTTGGCTCGTGGCTCGGCGGCTCGGCTGGTGTCTTGCCGCCACACGTGGGCGCACTCGCTGCAGCGGTAGCGACGTACGTTCACCTGGAGCGTGGTGGGTCGCCAGCCGAACGGCTCGTGCGCCAACCGGCGGACCACGGTGCCGCGCGGGACGCCTTGGCAGCCGCAACGGTCGCACCAGTCATCGGACTCGAGGACCCGGCAGGCCAACACCACACGATCGGGGTCATGTCGTTGGCCGGTCACTTCGAGGCCGAGCTCGTCCAGCCGGCAGAACACGGTCAGGTCAGGGGAGCCGAAACCGGCATCCGGGGTAGCGTCGCTCAAGTCGAGGTCTTCCAGATGGTCAGTGTGAGAACTTCCATCCTCGGGAGACCTCGACGCCTATCCCTCGACCGACGCGCCGACCACCTCTACACCCTTAACTGCGAAGGGCCCCTTTCGGGTCGTTGCTGAACCTGGTCCAGATATGTCCGGCACCCTTAAGTGGTCGTCACATCGCGGGCTATTGCTGCACTTTCCTTCGCTATGACGGCCGGTGGGAGGAGCGACAGCGTGATGGCTCTAGTCGGATGCGGCAGGCCGACCCCATGAAGCGGCGCATCCCCTACGTCGGGGAGGGCGCCGACGGTGCTCGCCGCTCAGCCCAGCTGGATCTCGAGGAAGCCGGCTGTCTCGACCCCGGGGAAGCCAAGGACGCCTGCATGCTTTCAGCTGAGAGGTGGGTCATGCAGGCTGAGGACCTCGAGCGTGGCGAAGACGCCGACGCCTACTCATAGCTCCCGTGAGCCCGCGTTCCTGACGGGCGCTCGTTGTCACGGCTAGCGGCGATCCGGCACCTTCCGGAGATGTGAGCACAACCGAGCCGTTGGCGTCGACTCTCACTGCGGAGTCCGGCGGGCCCGCGAGGTGCCTCTCGTGCGGTCAGTTCGCCGGCGACGGCCACACCTGTCCAATCCGCCAGCGCGCCCTGGGCGCTGCCCACGAGCTGTACGCCGCGACCGGTGTGCGCCTGGCCCAGATCCGCGAGTCGCAACGCGATGTGGCGGCTGAGGTCGGAGACACGGGCGCGGGCCCGGCCGCGTCAGCGGCCGCAGAGAACGCACTCTGCCGAATGCAGGCATCGACGGACCACCTAGAGGACAAAGGTCAACTTGACCCGGTGCGCGCCCGTGGCATCCGCCAACGAATCGAGCAGACCTGGTCGTCGCTTCGCGCCGGCGAGGCCTTGACCGTTCAGGACGTCGCCTTGTTGAGCCGCCTCGCCGAGTCCCACGCTCCAGAGCTCTCCCCAGCCCGCCGGCTTGAGCTCGCGCAGCACCGCCTGGCAGCAGCCAAGGTCGGTCTCGGCCTGGCGGCAATCCGCCACCGACAGGGGGGTGACCCGCTCGAGCACGCCGTCGCCCTGTCTCGGCGGGAGGAGGCAGCCAGGGCCGTTGTGAGGGCCGAAGCCGACCTCGCCGCCTCACGTGCGGATCGGTGTCCCAGCTGCGGCCAGTTCGCCGCTGAAGGCCATCAGTGTCCTCTCCCTGCCGGACTGCCGGCCGGGGACTACAGCAGCCTGAAGGGCGACGCGCGCACGAAGGAGATGCTCGCCGATCTCCAGTCGGCGGTGACGGCCATCGTCGCGTCTGGGCAGCTGCAGCGGTGGATGGACGCGATGGCCAGCAACGGACTCAACCGATGGTCGATGTCGAACCGCCTGACCGCGCTCCTACAGCTGGCCCGTCGCGGTGAAGGTTTCGACCGCGTGCACCTGATGGGGTTCCGGCAGTGGGAGCAGCACAATCGGCACGTCCGCAAAGGCGAGAAGGCCATCTGGATCCTGGCGCCCATGACCCGCAAGATCCGCGACACAGACGAGCAGGGCACCGTCACAGACAAGGTCGTTGTCAGCGGGTTCAAGCCGGTTCCGGTGTTCAACGTCACCCAGACCGACGGGGACCCGCTGCCAGACCTCCCGCTGGCGCCGGCCCCCGGCGACGCCACCCCCGGCACCCTCGAAGGCCTCCGCCGCCAAGTCGGCCTGGCCGGCTATCAGTACAGCGAGGAAGTCATTCCAGGATGCCGCCCCGAGACCGGTGAAGGCACTCTCGGCTTCACGTCGCAAGACGGTCGCATCGTGGTCGATCAACGGCTCAGCGCGGCTCAGAAGGCGTCCACGATCGCCCACGAGCTCGGCCACGTGTACTGCGGACACGTCGAGGACTTTGACGGCTACCGACAGCACCGTGGACGCATGGAGACCGAGGCAGAGATGACGGCGTACATGGTGAACCGGAGCCGCGGCATGAGCCGCTCGGACGCTGACTCATTCACTCCGGGCTACATCGCCAGCTGGTCGAAGGGAGATCCGGCAGTGCTGACCGGTGCCATGGACCGCGCGGTGAAAGCGTTCAACAAGATCATGGAGGGCCCGTGGGAGTGAGCGGCCAACGGTGTCGGCCCGGGCCGTCACCCGCTGGGTCGCCGACTGAGACGCCGGCGGCCAGGCATATCTGCCGGGTCGAGATCCGGTGGACGGATACGGGTGAGCTCGTGCCCGACGGCGTCACCGAGACAGCGCAGGCGGGCCCTGCTGCTGCGGCGCGCGCCCAACGGATTCGGCGCTTGCGGACCGCCCGGACGCGGCACACCTTGGAAGGCGACGGCGCGGTCACCTGTGCGACGGCTGACGGCACGACAATCACAGTGCGCTGGATCGACCTCAGCGAGCAGGCCGCATGACCGGGCCCATCATCAGGCGCGCCATTGTGGCGTCTACATCAGCTCGCCGAGCACCACTTTGCCCGGCCACTCATGTGACAGCGTCCGCGATCGCCGCACCAGAGCGGAACGTCGTCGACGCCAGCGACATGCGCACCTATGTCGCCGAAGTGACGGATCCCGTCACCCAGGAGTTGGTCGTCCTCGACGCGACCACACCTGAGGATCTTGACCGGCAGATCACCGAGCGGTTCCCGGAGGACGACCCTGGTAGCCCGCCACCTTCATCAGAGCCGTGCGCTTCCGCCCTGGAGGTCCTACCGGGTTGACAGGCGGCCGGTGTCGACGACGGGCGAAAACGAGGCCGATGCGACGCTCGAAAATGGGGCCACTGTTCGTGTTGTCTAGTTTGCCTGATTCTGTGTGCGGATGCTCGGGAGGCTGTCGATGCCGCGTCCGCGGAGGCGGTAGCTGGCACCTTTCAGGGTGAGCACATCGGCGTGGTGGACGATTCGGTCGATCATGGCGGCGGCGACGACCTGGTCGCCGAACACGCCACCCCAGCCGGAGAACGGCAGGTTGCTGGTCAGCACCAGCGAGGCGTGTTCGTAGCGGGACGAGACGAGTTGGAAGAACAAGTTCGCCGCGTCTTGGTCGAACGGGAGGTAGCCGACCTCGTCGATCTATGCAGATATCTGCATAGGTGAAGCTATGCCGACACCGCGACTATGCCGATTCGTCGAGTTGATCAAGCCGTCACTGCGCTGAGGTGTCGGTCGGGTCTGGGCCGCTGCTGTCGGCATAGTTGCAGCCCGATAGAGCGTCTGTCGCGGGGCAGCGTGCCCCAGACGGAGCAATCGAAATGGGAACGACGCGACGCAAGCCGGGCTCACTGGGTCCGTATGTGGA
This sequence comes from Propionibacteriaceae bacterium, assembly GCA_044225235.1. Lineage (GTDB taxonomy): Bacteria > Actinomycetota > Actinomycetes > Propionibacteriales > Propionibacteriaceae > Microlunatus. The sequence goes on from JBGAIX010000022.1 coordinate 27,093, forward strand.
GGGGTACTCGGCCTGGCTGGCGGGGCGAGGGTATACGGCGCTGACGGTGCGGAACATGTTGAAGGAGTTCGGCCAGGTCGGCCGCTGGCTGGCCGTGAAGCACGTCGAGGTCCAGCAGCTATCAGATGAGCAGCTGGCGAGGTTCCTGGCCGATCAGCGCCGGGCCGGCCGCCGGAGACTTCCCGGGATGCGGGGGCTGAGGGTGCCGCTGGCGTATCTGCGTGAGGTTGCCGCGGTCGCGCCGCCGCCGTCGCCGCGAACCGAGATCGATGTGCTGCTGGAGCAGTACCGGCAGTGGCTGGTCGTCGACCGTGGTCTGGCTCCGCAGACAGTGCTGCGGTATGTGAAGACCGGCCGCCGCTTCCTGGTGGACTGCGCGGCCGCCGGGGTCCAACCGTCAGCTCTGACCGGGGCCGAGGTGAACGCGTTCTTGATCGCCGAGTGTGGTCGGGTGTCGGCAGGATCGGCGAAGGGCCGGGTCGCTGAGCTGCGGTCGCTGCTGCGGTTCCTGTTCGTCGCTGAGGTCATCACGGTTCGGCTGGGGACTGCGGTGCCACCGGTCGGTGGGTGGCGGCTGGCGACAGTTCCGCCGACGATGACCACCGCCGAGGTCCAGGCACTCCTTGACCAATGCGATCGGTCAACCGATGTCGGGGCCCGGAACTTCGCCATGTTGACGTTAGTCGCCCGACTCGGTCTGCGGTCGATCGAGGTTGCCCGCCTCGAACTGGGCGACCTGGACTGGCGGGCCGGGGAGATCGTGGTGCACGGCAAGGGCCACCGCGAGGACCGGCTGCCGCTGCCCGCCGACGTCGGCGAGGCCGTCGTGGAGCATCTACGTCGCCGTCACGCTGCGGTGGGCTGCCGACAGGTGTTCGTCCTCCTCAAAGCACCCCACGGCCCGATCCGGGCCGAACTGGTCAACGACATCACCAAGCAGGCCTGCCAGCGCGCCGGGCTGCGCCGGATCGGGCCGCACCGGCTCCGTCACGCGTTGGCCGCCGAGTTGCTCCGCCGTGGCGCTGGCTTGACGGCCATCGGTCAGGTCCTGCGGCATCAGGATCTGGCCACCACCGCCTTGTATGCCAAGGTCGATCTGGACACGTTGCGTGGCGTCGCTCAGCCGTGGCCGACGGCGGTGACCGTGTGACCCCCCTGGAGGAGTCGCTGGCCGACTATCTGCGGCTGCGGCGGTCCCTGGGCCATCAGCTGGCCGACCCTGGCCGGCTCCTACCGCGCTTCGTCGCCTTCCTCGACAGCCAAGGACTGTCCACGGTGACCGTCGCGGCCGCGGTGGAGTGGGCGACGACGCCGACGACTGATCCGCGGTCGTCGGTCGGGCCGCGGCGGATGACCGCGGTCCGCGGGTTCGCCCGCTACCTGGTCGGGGTCGACCCGGCGACCGAGGTCCCGCCGCACGGGCTGCTGCCCCAACCCACCCGCTGGCGGGGGCCGTTCATCTTCTCCCCGGCCGACATCGAGGTGATCATGAACCGGGCGGCGGGCTTCACGCCGCCGCTGCGGTCGGCGACCTACGTCACGCTGATCGGTCTGCTCGCCGCCACCGGCCTGCGGATCGGTGAGGCGATCAAGCTCGACCGGGCCGACATCGACTGGTCCGCGGGGGTGCTGTCAATCCGGGAATCGAAGTTCGGCAAGTCCCGGCTGGTGCCGGTCACCACAACGACGCTGCAGGCACTGGCCGACTACGCCGATCTGCGCGATCAGATCCAGCAGCGACGCCGGCCGCCAAGCTTCTTCGTCTCCCGCACCCGGCAGCGACTGTGCTACGCCGTCGTCTCCCAGACCTTCCGTCATGTCATTGACGACAGCGGCATTGGCAGCGACGCACCACGGCGGCCGCGGCCGCACGACCTCCGCCACACTTTCGCGGTCCGGACCCTGCTGAGCTGGTATCGATCCGGTGCGGACGTGCAAGCCAGGATCCCGGCGCTGTCGACCTACCTCGGTCATCGCGAACCCGGCTCTACCTACTGGTATCTGTCCGCGGTCCCTGAGCTGCTCGCCTGTGCCGCAACCCGCCGAGACGCCTCAACCACGACGGCGGTGACGTCATGACGTTGATCGCCGCCACCTTGCAGGCGTTCTTCACCGACCGGCTGGTCAGCCAACGTCACGCCAGCCCCCGCACGATCGCCGCCTACCGCGACACGATGAAACTCCTGGTGATCTTCACCCATCAGCGCAGCGGGAAACTGCCGACCCGGCTGGATTGGGAGGACCTGGACGCCGCCACGATCTCGGCGTTCCTCAACCACCTTGAGGCCGAACGGCACAACAGCGTCCGCACCCGCAACGTGCGGCTGACTGCGATCCGCTCGCTGTTCTCCTTCGCCGCCCTGCGCCATCCCGAACACGCGCAGCTGATCCAGCGGGTTCTGGCAATCCCACCGAAACGGTTCGAGAAACGCCTCGTGTCGTTCCTGACCGCGGACGAGATCGCCGCGCTGGTCGCCGCCCCTGACGCAAACAGGTGGGAGGGCCGTCGGGACACGGCCATGATGCTGCTGGCCGCACAAACGGGGCTGCGGGTCTCCGAACTCATCGGCCTCAACTGCGCCGACGTGACTCTCGGCGACGGCGCCAACGTCGCCTGCGAAGGCAAAGGTCGCAAACACCGCGCCGTGCCCCTTACAGGCCCAGTGATCAACATCATCCGCGGCTGGCTCACCGAACGCGCCGGGCGGCCCAGCGATCCGCTGTTCTGCACTCGCACCGGTCGACGGCTCAGCCGCGACGCCGTCGCCCAACGGATCCAGACCCACACCGCCACCGCCGCTAGACGGTGTCCCTCCCTGGCCGGAAAACGAGTCCACCCGCACGTGCTGCGGCACAGCTGCGCCATGACCCTGCTGCAAGCCGGGGTCGACACCTCCGTCATCGCCCTCTGGCTCGGACACGCCGGTGTCCGATCCACCGACCCCTACCTGCACGCCGACATCACGATCAAGGAACGAGCGCTCGCCCTCACAACCCCGACCAAAGCCAAGGCCGGCCGCTACCGGCCAGCCGACAAGACCCTCGCGTTCCTCGAGAGCCTGTAACTATGCCGACAACCCGAACCCGGGACGGCCTGCCTGCGAACCAACCACGGCCGCCGCCTCGGCATAGTCGCGGGGACTGTCCGGGAAACGGTGTAAGTGGCCTGACTCGCTGAGCTTGGCTTGGCGGAAAGGGTCACGATGACCGAAACACTGGTGGCTGTGAGTCCACCATCAGGGGATCCGGCTGATCAGCCGTCGCCGGACGAGCTGGCTGCGGCCAGGGAGTTGGTCCGGCAGGCCCGCGCTCAAGGTGTCGCGCTGACCGGGCCGGGCGGGTTGTTGAAGGCGCTGACCAAGGCGGTGCTGGAAACCGCTCTGGACGAGGAGATGGCCGAGCACCTCGGCTACGACAAACACGACCCGGCTGGCCGGAACCGCGGCAACTCCCGCAACGGGAAGCGCGCCAAGACGGTCTTCACCGATTCGGGCGAGGTCGAGGTCGAGGTGCCGCGGGATCGGGACGGCAGCTTCGAGCCGGTGATCGTGGCCAAACGGCAACGCCGGCTGTCCAACATCGATCAGATCGTCCTGTCGCTGTATGCCCGCGGCCTGACCACCGGCGACATCGCCGCGCACTTCGCCGAGATCTACGGCGTCCAGGTGTCGAAAGACACCATCTCCCGGATCACCGACCGGGTGGTGGAGGAGATGCAGGCCTGGACCAACCGGCCATTGGAGCCGGTCTATGCCGCAATCTTCATCGACGCCGTGATGGTGAAAGTCCGCGACGGTCAGGTCGGGAACCGGCCCGTCTATGCCGCGATCGGGGTCGACCTGGAGGGCCACAAGGACATCCTCGGCATGTGGTTCGGTGACGGTGGCGGGGAATCGGCCAAGTTCTGGCTGGCGGTGCTGACCGAGCTGCGGAACCGGGGCGTGGCCGATGTGTTCTTCTGCGTCTGCGACGGTTTGAAAGGACTCCCCGACTCCGTCGGCGTGGTCTGGCCGGCAACCATCGTGCAGACCTCATCTGTTCACGATGGGGGTGGCGGGATGGTCCCGCTGGTCACCCGCGCCGTCTCGGTCAGGACCTGTGCAGACGTGTTGCCTTCGAGGTCCAGATGCAGACCTGTCCGGCTGGGGCGGTGGCGGCCTTGTATCTGCCAGCGGGAGCAGCGCCGATCTGAGCGCCGAGATGAGGTTCCGACGAGGCCGGCCAAGCGCGAGGGTGACATTGGCCCGAGGGAGGCCAGATGGTGCCAGATCAAGATCATCGCGCAGCGGATCGGGTAGATCGGCTGCGACTGTTTGCCGGCGTCGATTGGGGTGGTTCCTTCCATCAACTCTGCGTCCTCGATGGCGCCGGAACGCTGCTTCTTCAGCAGCGGATCATCCATGACGTCGCCGGGATGACAGTGCTGTCCGGCCGGCTCGCCAGCTTCGGCGTCGAAGTCGGGGTCGCGATCGAACGCGCCGAGGGGCTGTTGGTGGAATTCCTGCAGACGTTACCGGCGGTCACCGTTTTCTGTGTGTCGCCGAAGATCTCGGCTCGGGCGCGGGAGCGGTATCGGCTGTCGGCGTCGAAGTCGGATGTCTTCGACGCTTTCGTGCTGGCCGACACGTTACGCCAGGAGTATCGCCGGTGGCGGCCCTTGAGTGTCCCCTCGGAATTGACCGCGGAACTGCAGGCGATCTCACGGGACCGGCAGCGGGTCCAGCAGGCGAAGGTGGCCTGCGAGTCGCGGCTGCGGGCGGTGCTGGAGTCCTACCATCCCGCGCCGTTGCACTTGTTCTCTGAGCTGGACCGCAACATCACACTGGAGTTCATCCGCGCCTATCCGACTCCTGACCAGGCCAAACGCGTCGGGAGCGGCAGAATGGAACGGTTCTGCCATCGGCAGGGATACAGCGGGCGGACCGATCCGCAGGTCCTGGTCGAGCGGATGAAACCCCATCTGCTCGGATCTAGCCCGGGAACCACTGCCGGGAAGTCGTTCGCCGCCACCGTGTTCGCGGAGGAACTTCGGATGCACACTGACCACCTTCGGGCGTTCGACCACAGGATCGCCCAGCTCCTCGACGTGCATCCTGACGCGCCGATCTTTCTGTCGTTCACCGGGATCGGCCCCGTCGTCGCCGCTGCGTTGATCGCGGAGATGGGCGAGGACCGTGCCAGGTTCCCGACCGTCGAGGTGCTGCTGGCCGAGACCGGTCTGGCGCCGGTGACGAAGGCGTCGGGACGGACCCGGCAGGTCCGGTTCCGCTACGCCGCGAACCGTCGGATGCGGCACGCCATCGATTGGTGGATGTTCATCGCCGCGCGCGAAGACCCGTGGTCCAAGGCCATCTACGAAGCCGGCCGGGCCCGCGGTCAAGGCAAATACCGGGCGCTACGCGGACTCGGCGCCCGCTGGGTCCGGATCTTGTGGCGGTGCTGGACCGACCACACCACCTACGACCCGACCCGCCACCATCCACCGGAGCTGACCGCCGCCTAGCTTCGCGGGTCGGGCGTCCCTGCCCAACGGCGGCACCCGCAGCCGGGGTCCAGGCTGGCCGCAGGCCACCCGAAGGGCTCCGGCCTTGACCACGGCGAGGACGCCGCCACACTTCGGCATGCCCGAACCACCAACTGCCGCGCCGCACCCAGGTTGACAGCGGGAGTCTGCATCATCCACTTGATCCGGGGCAGCATCCGTTACGCCTCCCGCAAGTACTGGGACCGGCTGGCCGCCGACCTGAAACCGATCTACCAAGCTCCGACCGCCGCCGCCGCCGCCGCGGCGCTGGACCGGCTGGAGGAGGTGTGGGGCGGGCGGTATCCGGCGATCATCCGGCTCTGGCGCAACTCCTGGGCCGAGTTCATCCCGTTCCTGGACTACGACCTGGAGATCCGCCGGGTGCTGTGCTCGACCAACGCGATCGAGTCGTTGAACGCCCGCTACCGCCGCGCGGTCCGGGCCCGCGGCCACTTCCCGACCGAGCAGGCCGCGCTGAAGACCCTCTACCTGGTCACCCGATCCCTCGACCCACGAGGCACCGGCCAGACACGATGGGTCACACGATGGAAGCCCGCCCTGAACGCGTTCGCCATCACCTTCGCCGACCGCATGCCGGCCGCCGAACAACGATGATCATGGAAACCGCCACTTACACCGTTAATCGGACAGTCCCACTTCGCACGGCTCCTACCCGACTTCGCCCTCGTCGGCGAGGTCGGCCTGGACGGGACCGCCGGAGATCTCCCGAGCCAGATCAGCCTTCTCCAGACCGTGCTGAACATGTGCGTCGATCAACCTGTGCTCATCTCGGTC
>JBGAIX010000023.1:0-38201 GCA_044225235.1 Propionibacteriaceae bacterium
CTGTACGCGTTCCACCGGCTGTGCGGCTCGGCCGACCTGGCCCTGGGTGACGCGGTCGATGAACTTCGCGCGGCCGGTCATCACGGGGCCGCTGAGCTGCTCGAACGCGAACTCGTCGGCCGCAACATCATCGAGGGTCGATGGAGTTATCAGTTGGTCGAGGAGTACGACGACACCTACTGGTCGGCCTTCCGCGAGCTTGAATCCCGGGTCCGCGGCGAGTTGATGGCCGGACGGCGGCACGTCTTCGAGGCCGAGATGAAGGAGGACCGGCGCTCGCACGGCGTCCGGCACCACGAGGCGGTGCCCGACGACAGCGGACCGCAATCGCCGGCCCGCGGCCAGCACCACTAGTTCCGCGCGACGCCGGCGATGTGGGTGTTGAACGGCAGGAACGGACTGCGAATGCGGTAGCGCTCGAGTCGGACGCCGCCGAAACCGACCGCACCTCCACCGGACGCACCGGCCACTCTTCCGCCGTTCGGCTTCTTTTCGGGGGTTCAAACCATGGAAAAGAAGCCAAACGACGGAGACGTCGAAGCAAGTCGCGGACGGCGAGGCGAGCAGAGAGTGCGGTGAGTGGGCGGTGAGAGCAGGCCGGGCGAGCCTGTGGGGGCAGGCGAACACCACCACCTCACAGGAGGAACCATCATGCGCAACGCTCGCATCAGGCTGGCCGTCCTGGCCGCCGCGGGGCTGCTGGTCAGCGGCCTCAGCACTACCGGTGCCCCTATGGCGCTGGCCGCCCCCTCGTCCGGCAGCCCCAGCGGGCCGATCGTCACCGTGGCACCCAAGCCCGCCACGAAACCGTCGACCACGCTGGTCGTGGCGCCGTCGATGGCCACTCGCCTCCATCGGGCGAAGGTGTCGCTGGGGGCGTTGAGCCCAGCCGGCAAGCACACCGACGGCAAGGGGCGGACGGTGCTGACCTTCCCGACCACCGGCGCCCACCCGACCGAGACGGCGATCACCCACTCCGGCGGCCTCACGTTCAAGCGGTCGGCGAAGACCCTGCGGCTGGACGCATTCCGGCTGAACCTGAACACCAAGACGCTGAGCGCACGGGTCAATCGGAGCGGCCGCGCCGACGTGTTCCTGGTCACCCCCGGAGCCACCGGCGCCGACGCAGGCCGGATCCGGCTGAGCGCGGTCACCGCCCGGCTGCTCAATGCCCAGTCCCACACCAAACGATTCGCGAAGAATCAACTCTTCGGCACCGTCCAACTGCCGCCGACGCTCGGCACCTCCAAGTCGGGGACGACCGGATTGACGATCACCGTCCACAACCACACGCGATACACGCTCGATTTCGTCAGCGCCGACCCGGGCGGCGGCACGCTCACGTCAACCCCGAAGCAGACCCTGACCACCGCTAGCGGCGGGTCAGACTCCGCTTCTTCGACCGACACCATCACCTACATCAGCAACGCCGCCCGAGGGGGCGATGTCCAGCTCACCTATCGGATCAACGGGACCGAGTTGACCGTTACGGCAAACTTCAACGTGCCGATACTCGGCGCGAACGTCGCCGAATGCAATCAGAACAGCATCGTCGATTTCACCACGTGCACGGTCGGATCGGGTTGGCACCCGAGCGCCACCTGGACACCGATCACCAACACCGCTGCGGGACCATTCCCCAACCTGAGCTACGGCGGCAACACCTGGCAGTTCCACAAACTCGGCACCTCGGGAGCCAAGGCGCTACAGGTGAACAACGCCTCCGGCGACGACGGCGCGAGTGTCACCCTCTCGGAGGCCACCGGGCAGCAACACTTCTACTGGGCCTGGCAGCCGGTCGGCGACGAGGGCTGGGGAGAGTTGGTCAACCGGGCCACCGGGAAGTGCCTGGAGCGCAACGGCACCACCGGGGTCGTCGACCAGTGGACGTGCATCGGCAGCGACAACGAGCTGTGGCGCTCGGTGTGGAATCCGTCCGGCGGCAGCACGCTGCAGCTGAAGTCCACCAAGCAGTACCTGGGCGTCGACGTCGACCCGGGCAGCGTGATCAACGGAACCGTGCCGACGCTCCGAGACGCCCTCGACAACCACACCAGCTGGGGGGCGAGTAACGGCTGAGCGTCAGGACGCCTGGCGCGCGGAAGCGGGGCCGGTGGCGGTCGGGCCGGCCGCCGGGAACCATTCGTCCAGCAGCACGGACGGATCGAGTGAGGTTCCCAGGCGCTCGCCCGACCGCCACAGACGCTCGTAGCCCGCCGCCGACATCGATCGGGTGAGTTCGTCGATGACCGTGGTCGTGGCTGGCAGCCGCGGCCACGGCACGCCGTCCCGGGCGTGCCGGGCGGACGCGGCGGCGAGGCACCTGACCGCGTCACTACGGCGTCCGGCGCGGTGCAGCAGACCACCGAGGTCTTCGAGCAGTTCACTGGTCGGGTGCATCGCCAGCGCACGATGGGCCTGCGCGAGGCGTCCGGCCCAGTCCATCGCGGCGGACTGCTCACCGTCGCGCGATGCCGAGACGGCACACAGATAGGCTGCGACGAACGCCGCGAACTCGTTGCCGGCCGGGTCGCGGAGGATCTGCTGGGCATCGAGGACGGCGTCCGCCCGCTCGGCGGAATCGAGCCGGTGCATGTCCGCCAATGCGCGCGCACGGACGTGGACCTGCGGCAGACCATGCCGCCGGCCCACCCGCACCGCCGCGGAACTCACCCGCAGGCCCACCTCGTGGGCCTGCGCCACCCACGTGCTCACCGCGGCCAGCACGAGGGCTTGGCCCACCAGCGATGCCGACTCCTCGGCGGGGTCGGCGAGCTCGGGCAACTCGTCCGCGATCCGCGCGGCGGCGAGACGATCCTGGCTCAGCGCCCGCGCACAGAGGCCGAGCAGCCGGGCCAGCGCGGCCTCCCCGCCGGTGAATACACCGGAATCGGCGGCCATGGCCGCACCGCGATACCAGTGGGCCGCCTCGAGCAGCTGGCCCCGCTCGAACCAGTACAGGGTGAGCCGGGTGAGCAGTTCCAGCCCGGACGGCGCCGAAGCGTCCACCAAGGTCGAGTTGAGGGTCGCCGCGACGGCCGTCCTGTTCGCCAGAACCCAGGCGGACGCCTCGGCCTGACCGATCTGACCGTCGAGCGCGGCCCGCCGGATCGAGTCGATCACCCAGCGGTCACAGGCCTCTCGCGCGGCGGCACGGTCGGCCGGGTCCAGCAGCCGTTCCGCATGTGCCCTGGTCGGCACCAGCTGACGGAAGGTGGTCACGCCGGTCCGGCCGGACGGCCGCATCGAGATCAGCAACGACCGGTGAACGAGACCCGCGACCAGGGCGGGCGCCTGGTCGCCGGTCAGCGGCGATACCGAGCACAACGCGGTTGCTGCCTCGAGTGTCACCGGCCCGGGCAGTGTGGCCAGGCGACGGTGCAGGAGTTGCTCGTCGGAACGGGCCAGCCGATAGCTCCAGTCGACCGTGTCCTGCATACTGGCCTGCCGCTGCGGGCCCCGGCCGCTGCGCGACAAGCCGGCCGCGTTGTCGGCCAGGCTCGCCGCGACTTCATTCAGTTCGAAGACCCTTGCTCGGGCGGCGGCCAACTCGATTCCGAGCGGCAGCCCGCCTACCGATTCGCAGATCTCGCCGATCTCGCCACTGTCACCGACCGGGTCGAGGTCGGGACGCACGCCGGCCAGCCGGTCGACGAACAGCGCCGCGGCGTCCTCGGCGGCGAGCGGCGACAACTGCACGACCGACTCGCCGGCGAGGTCGAGCGGCTCCCTGCTGGTGGTCAGCACCGTGACCCCGGGGGCGTCCTCGAGGATGCCGTCGACGACTGCGCAGACGGCGTCCAGCACCTGCTCGCAGTTGTCAACGATGAGCAGAAGTTCCCTGGAGCGGAGGTGCTCGGCCAGCATCCGGCTGACCGGGATGTCGGCGCGCGGAGCGAGTTCGAGCGTGGTGGCGATGATTTCGCCGAGCCGGGCGACGTCGCCCTCCTCGGGCCGGACCCCGGCCAGGTCGACGAACCACGCCCCGTCCGGCTGCCGCGCGTGCATACGGTGGCCGGCTTCGATCGCCACCCGGGTCTTGCCGACGCCTCCCGGCCCGGTGACGGTGACCAGCCGGTGGGTCGCGGTGCGCTCGGTCAGTTCGGCCACGGCGGCGTCCCGGCCGATCAGCGCGCTCCGGCGACTGGGCAGGCGCAGCGGAGCGTTCTGGCCGGCCGGCTGCGGGGCCGCGGGTGGGTCGAGTTCGGGTGATTGGTTGAGGACGGCGTTCTGCAGCGACCGCAGGGCCGGCCCCGGGTCGATGCCGAGCTCGCCGGACAGCATCCGCTGGGCAGCGCCGAAGGCGGCCAGAGCGTCCGCCTGCCGTCCGGTTCGGTACAGCCCCAGCATCCGCTGCCCCCAGAGCCGCTCGTCGAAGGGATACTCATCCAGCAGCGGCAGCAGCGCGCTGAGCGCCCGCTCCGGCTCTCCGGTGTCGAGGAGTGCCTGGACGTGACAGGCGGACATGTCCAACCGACGCTCGACCAACTCCTGTCGAACCGCCGGCAGCCACGACGCGTCCGTCAGCGAGGCATACGGCTCTCCCCGCCACAGCAGCAGCCCGGCCTCACTGAGCGCGAGCGCGTCCGACGCCTTCCCCGCGGCCAATGCCCGGTTCGCCTGGTCGGTGAGTGTCGTGAAGCGGCGGGAGTCGACGCTCTCGTCCGGCACCGCCAGCAGGTAGCCGTCGCCCTGTTTGCGCACAACGGTCGCGGCCGCGCGGACGCCGCGTCCGGGCTCGAGCACGCCACGCAGCCGCCACACTACGGTCTCGAGCGCCTGGGGGGCGCGGGCCGGGGGCTGCTCGCCCCAGGTCGCCTCCACCAGCGCGTCCGCGGACACCGGTTCGCCGACGGACGCCAGCAGCCGCGCCAGCACGGAGGCGATCCGACGGCCGGGCAGCGGAAGCTCGAGGTCGTCCACCTCCACCCGCAACACCCCGAGATCGCGAAACTCCACGGGGTCACCCTATTGGTGGTAACCCTCGGGAAGCGCTGGTCAACGCAACCACCGCGGGTTGAGCTCGAAACCCCTTGCCAACGCCAGGTCCTCCAAGGTCTCGACAAGCTCGACCACCGAGAATCAGCGTTCCCCAAGCGTCAGCGCAGCCCGAGCAGCACCGCGACAGCAGCGAACCAGGCGATGAAGCCGAGGTAGATCAACCGTTCGGCGAGGCCGAAGATCCGGCGCGGTGCGGGGTGGGCCGTCCCGGCGATCACGGTGACGCTGCCGACCGCCATCACCACTCCGGAGGCCAGCGACACCGATGCGAGCCGCTGCTCACCGGCAGCGGCCAGCGGGTACCAGACCAGAAAGGCGGACGCCGTCGCCGTCGCGAAGGCAGCCGTGGCCAGAAGCGAGTGAACTCGTCCGCGGCCCGACCGGCCCGCAGCCGGGGGGTCCATCGGGAACAGCGGGATGAGCGCCCGTGCCGCGGCAAAGACGAGCAGCGCGCCGACCGCGGCACCCGTCCCAGAAACGCCGGCCAGCAGCAGCGCGCTGGTCAGGCCGGCGACGGACGCCGCGCCGGCGGCCACCGCGTAGGCGGCGCGGTAGCGGGTCAGCGCGTAGCCGCTGACCGGGTCGCGCAACGGCGACAGCCCGGTCCGCACCAAGTGCAGGAACCCGAGTGCGGCAACCATCGTGACCACCCCGGCCAGTGTGACAACCGCGTATCCGTGGGTCATCGCGGTCTCCCCTCCCGATTCGAATTCGACCCGGCCAGTGTCGGCCGGCGGACTCTCAACGAACTCTCGGCCAGCTGCTCGCCTTGGCAGCAAGGCCAGGAACTCGTCGATCGGGTGGTTCACCACCGAATCTGCCGACTACCGTGGAGGCGTGGTGAGCACAACGCTGTTGATCCTAGGAGCTTCCGGCGACCTCACGTCCCGGCTGCTGTTGCCGGCCCTGGGCCAACTCCTGCTCCGGGAACCCGACCGTGACATCTCATTGCTCGGAGCCGGGTCTGACAATCAGAGCACCGACGCATGGCGCGACACGGTCGCCGCACGCTTCGCAGAATCCGGAGCCGGTGCTGAGGCCGTCCGGGTAGGCGAGACGACCTACACCTGCGCGGACGTCACCGACGCAGATGCCATGCGCGCGCTGCTGACCGACATCACCGGACGCCTGGTGATCTATTTCGCACTGCCGCCCGCCGTGACCCGGAAGTGCTGTGAGGTGCTCACATCGGTGGACCTGCCCGAACACACGGTGCTCGCGTTGGAGAAGCCGTTCGGAAGTGATGTCGAGAGCGCGAAACAGCTCAACCAGTTGCTGCTGCGACTCGTCCCCGAAGCGCGGATCTTCCGCGTCGATCACTTCCTCGGCCGCTCCAGCCTGCTGAACATCCTCGGGGTGCGGATGACGAACCGGGTTTTCACCCCGATCTGGAACGCCGAGCACGTCGAGTCCGTCGACATACGCTTCGACGAGTCACTCGCCCTGGAGAACAGGGCCCGCTACTACGACCATGCCGGTGCCCTGGTCGACATGATCCAGAGTCACCTCCTCCAGGTCCTCAGCCTCGTCGCACTCGAGCCGCCCGCGTCCCTCGGCGAGGACGCCCTCCGGTCCGCGAAGACCGCCACGCTGCGCGCCACCCGCATCTGGAACGACGACCCCGCCACAGCATCGCGGCGCGCCCGCTACAGTGCCGGCACCATCGGCAGCCGTGCGATCGGGTCCTACGTCGACGAGCCTGGAGTCGACCCGGGCAACGACACCGAAACCTACGCCGAACTGGTCTGCGAAGTGCAAACCGAGCGCTGGGCCGGAGTTCCCTTCCGGCTCCGCTCCGGGAAGGCACTCGCCGCCAAACGGTCAGAGATCACCCTCCGGTTCCGGCCCGTCCGCCACCTCGCCGCGGGATTCTCCGGCACCGTTCCGGACGGCGGCGAACTGACGTTCACCCTCGGCCCGGACGCGCTGCATCTGGGCCTGAACGTCACCGGAGGATCCGATCCGTTCGAGATCCACCGCGACACACTGTCCAGCCACCTCGGCGAGGGAGAACTGCTGGCCTATTCCGAAATCCTCGCCGAGATCCTCGACGGAGACGTCACCCTCTCCGTCCGCGGCGACTCCGCCGAAGAGTGCTGGCGCATCCTTCAACCAGTTCGCGACGCCTGGCGGCGCGACGAGGTGCCGATGGAGGAATATCCGGCGGGGTCGAAAGGACCCGGCCCGCGCCAGCGGCACGCTCCGAGGCCGAGCTGACGCAAGATCGGCGCCCGATCACCGAACCGCGAGGCCGGCGATGTGGGTGTTGAATGGCAGGAACGGGCTGTGGATTCGGTACCGCTCCACCTCGACGGCGTTGAAGCCCGCCGCACGGATGACGCCCTCCAGATCGCGCTCGCAGGAACAGCCCTCGAACACCCAACCCCACGGCCGCCGGACCAGGCGCTGCACCGCTCGGGTCGGCGTCCCCTCCGGCGCCGCGACGTGTTCGAGGAAGCGGAAGGTGCCACCGGACCGCAGGATGCGTCGGATCTCGGCGAGCACCGCTGCCGGATCGGGCACCGAACAGAGCACGAGTGACGAGATCACCACGTCAGCGCCGCCGTCCGGCAGACCGGTGTCGTCCGCCGTCCGAGGCCGCAGGTCCAGCCGGACGCCGTACCGTCGGGCCGCGCTCCGCAACGGGTGGTGCATGTGCCGGTTCGGTTCGATCGCGATCAGGGTGGCGGCGTCTGGGAGGTAGCGCAGGTTAGCGCCGACCCCAGACCCGATCTCAACCACCCGACGCGGCAAGCCGGAGAAGACGCGCTGCTTGTGACGGCGCAGCGTCCACTCGATATAGGGGTCGAGCAATCCGAAGAACGCCGCGTTGAACCGACCCCGGACGGCGTGCTGTTCGAAGGTGCTGGAGGCGCTGACGCTCTCGCCCACACGACCTCCTTATGCCTGCGCTGAGACGAGGTTACTCGCGGTCGGACTGCTCCAAGTGGATCCAAGCGGGTCAGCGTGAGCAGGGAGCGGCGCAGTCGACCGAGGCTTGCGAAGCCGCCACCGGATCGTCGCCCAGAAGCGTTGCCAGCCGTGGATCCAGGGCGAGCCGACGACGCACCCGATGCAGCCTCACACGGGCCGCGGATGCTTTCAGCCCGAGGACCGCGCCGGCATCGACGACCGGAAGGCGTTCCCACACGGTCATTGTCAGCAGTTCGCGGTCGATGTCGGGCAGGTCCGCCAACGCGGCCCGGACCACCTCCTGGGCCTCCGCATCGTCACCCGCTGCTGCCGGCACGGTCCGCACGTCGGACGCCTCGATCAGGGTAGATGGTTGTTGGCGGCGTCCGTGCGCCAGGAGGAGCCGGCGCGCAACGCCGAACAACCAGGCTCGCCGCAGCGTGGCCTCGGGCAGGTCGTCCCTGCGCCGCCACCCGGTGAGGAAGGTGTCGGCCAGCAGATCCTGGGCGTCGTCCCCGGCGCCGCGGCGACGCAGGTAACCCAGGATCTCGGGAGCGTGCGTGCGGTAGAGCGCCTCGAACTCCTCACGTGACAGCGTCATGTCACCGCCCCGTCGTCGGAACCGGCGCGGCCACCGGGCCTGTCGGCGCGGCCGGCTGATCGCCGGGAGCGGCACGCCGATCGGTGAGGGCGCAGTACGAGGACTGCTCGAGCGTCGCCGCGAGAGCAGCCTCATCCCCGGTGGCGGCGGCTTTGATGAGGCCGGGCAGGTGGCCGAACACGGTCGGCGCGGGCCCTGCGTCCGACCGGTAGCCGTCGATCGCAGGCTTGGGATCGACATCGGTAACCGCGCGCCATGACATCGCACCGCGCAGCGCGGACGTCGCAGCGCGACGGCCCTTCACGGTGCCATCGGACTGCCAGGCGACACTCCACGCACAGATCGCGCCGCGGGCGATCTCAGCCCGCAGAGCGCCGGTCGACGCCTGACTCGCGTCGTCGTCCCTGCTCGCGTCGCGGACGATCGCGGCCAGGCTTGCGCGGCGCGCGGCCTCGTCCGGGTAGGGGACGTCCCCGGCCAGCTTGGCGAGTTCGGCTGCGAAGTCGGTTCCGTTGAGCCGGTAGTTCTCCCCCGGCCCACCTGCCGAAACCGACTCGGACGGGTTGTACTCGCCGGTCCGGGTGGCGATGTACACCGCGCCCGCACTGGCCGCCAGTGCGACCACCGAGACGACACTCACGACGCCGGCGCGGCGCCACCGCCTCGGTCGCCGCAACGGCTTCACACCCGGATCCTCGAGCAGTCCGGCATGAACCATCGCCCACACCCGATCCACAGTCACCGGGTCATCGGCGTGCGGTACCGGATCGGCTTCAGCAACAATGCGGGTCAGGGTGTCGTCGACGTCGTTCATGGTGGTTCCCTTCGAGGGATGAGCTTGCTGACACCCTGACGTGTCCAGGCGTTACATTCTTCGTCGGGGACCACGGCGTCCACCGCAAGTCCAGCCCTCGCGACCGCGTAACCTGCTACATCCACTTCTTCCACTTGAAGATCAAGTACAAGAGCAATGCGAAGGCGACCATCGCACCAACCGCAACCGGGTACCCGATCGTCCAGTGCAGCTCGGGCATGACGTCGAAGTTCATCCCATACACGGCGGCGATCAGGGTAGGAGCGAACAGGATGGCCGCCCAGCCCGAGATCTTCTTCATGTCCTCGTTCTGGCGCTGTGCAACCAGCGTCGCATTCACGCTCAGAATCTGGGAGAGCGCATCACGCAGCTCGCCAGTCTCGCCGATGACGTGACCGAGGTGGTCGTCCAGGTCGTGCAGATAGGTGAGCAGTTCGACCGGGAGCTGGTACTTCTTGGCACCGCCGTGGAGCCTGCGCAGCACCTTCGACAGCGCGGTTGAAGCATGCAGCAGGTCGATGACCTCCTCACTCAGCCGATAGATGCGTTCGGCGGCTGCGGCGTCGCCGCTGAACACCTGGCGTTCGATCTGCTCCTTGTCGGTCTGCAAACCGTCGAGCACCGGAAAGTAGCCGTCAACGACGGTATCGAGCAGCTGGTAGACCAGCGCCTCCGGCCCTAGCCGGAGCAACTCCGGGTTGCTGAGCAGTTCAGCGCCGTCCCCCACCGCAGCCTGCTCGGCGTCCGTGCCGGCGGTGATCACGGTGCCGTCGGTCAGGCGTCCGTCCTGGCACACGATGACCAGCGCCCTGGACTGCACCAGCAGATGGAACTCACTGAACTCGACCTCTTCGGTGGCGTCGACGTAGCGGGCCGAGCGGACCGCGACGAATAACACCTCCCCGTACCGTTCGACCTTCGGACGCTGGTCGGCCTGCACCAGGTCCTCGACCAACAGCGGATGAAGTTGCCACGCGTCCGCCAGCTCGGCGATGACCTCCGCTGTCGGGTGCGATACGACGGTCAAGGCCATCCGCCCCTCGCCCCCGCGTGCGAACTCCAGCACGTCAGCGAACGAGTCGCCGCTGGTCAACTGCTGCGGGACGCCCTCCAGGATCCGTCGGGTCAGGATCGGGATCGCGATCGGCGTCACCTCCACCGGACGGCGTTTCCCGGAGCGCCGGAGCACCGCCCAGCCGAGCACCTCGAGCGGCGAGAGGGGTATGGCCATCGTCGGTCTCCCTAAATCAGGCGGGCTGCGTGCGCCAGCGGGCACTCGAAGGAAAGCGTGGCACGTCACGGACGCAGAATCAGGGAGCGAACGCTCAGCCGGCGGAAGCCAACCATCAGCGTTCCGCGCGAGGCGCCGCTGAGCGTGAGATAAGGCTCACTGTCGTTGCTGCGGGAGTCACCCCACCGTCGCACCCAACCTCGAACGAGCGGTCGCCTACCTGGAGCGCCTGAACCCCATCGCGTGCCGCACGACCCGCACGCCGCTACCTCGAACGATCCCCACCACCCTGCTGGGGTGCGGACTTGGGCCTTGCCGGACATCCACCAGCTGGAGGCCGGCGATCAACCCCAACCATAGGACCATCAACCCTTTCGCTACCGGGCCTCCTGGCAGTTACCCGGACCGGACTCACACCGCAGGTGTACTGCCCCGAGTCGAGCCCGTTGCGCTTGGGTGACGCCGAAAAGCTGCGCACCCTGGTGCTCGACCACGTCACCGTGCACCCCCTCGGTGCGTGGGACCGAGACCCGCATCGTGTTCGAGATGTGCGACGGGACGTGGATACCGCCACGTCCCAGTTGAGCTACTGCGTGGGAGCGCTGTCGAGCCTTCTCGGCGACCACCTCGCGGTAGGTCTCCCGTTCGTGCACCAGCCAGGCCGGCGGGTCGGCGATCAGGGCGCCGATCTGGCCGGCGTCCAGGGCGTCGGTGATGCCGGCCCGCGCCAGGCCCGATCGCGAGACGCCCAGTTTCCGGGCCACCACGCCCCGCGGGAAGGGGCCGTTGCGCTGCAGCTCGGTCAGCCACAGCGGCGGGTCGGCGCGCAGGGCGTCCGGGTCGGATTCGTTCCGGGCGTCACGTTGACCAAGTGGACGACCGTTTGGGCCGAGCGGTTCCGGCGGACGCCGCTGCAGAGCGTCGAGATCGCTCAGAAGGATCAACGGGCGGCACTCGATCAGGGTCTGGTCGACCTGTGCTTCGTCCGGCTGCCGATCGACACCGCCGGGCTGCATGTCATTCCGTTGTACGAAGCGACCCCGGTGGCGTGGGTGTCGAAGGAGCACCCGATCGCCGCCTTCGACGAGGTCACGCTGGCCGACCTCGCCGACGAGACCGTGCTCACCAAGCCGGACGCCGAAAGCATCAACCAGGTGGCGCTCGAGATCGCGGTGCTTCGGGTGCCGATGTCGATCGCCCGCGCCCACGGCCGGCGCGACCTGACCTACCGTCCGGTGACGGACGCGTCCGGCACCACGATCGGGCTCGCGTGGCGGGCTGAGGACCCGCACCCGCTCACCGACGAGTTCATCGGAGTCGTCCGCGGTCGCACTGCGAACAGTTCCCGGACGCGGCAGGAGCGGACGGCCGCCGCACCGCGCACCGGACGAGCGCGTCCCGGTCGCCGGCGCTGAACAGCCGATGCTCAACGTCGGCGAGGCACTCCCCACGACGGCTCGACGTCGCCGATCGGCCGACCCGGCGGCCCGCTGTCATTGTTCGCCGTCAGGTTGCGCACGGCACCCCCATCCGCCCGCACGGAGTAGATCTCGCCATCCTCGAGGTCTCCCCACCAGAAGGCGATCTGGGACCCGTCGGGCGACCAACTCGGGAAGCGCTCGCGGCTGGGTGTGCCGTCAGGGGCGGTCAGGCGCTCGGTAAGATCGACGGCTGGGTTTCCTGAGCTCTCCGGTCGCGGCCGCATCACGTAGATGTCGAGGTTGGCGGCCCGACGGTTGCTGTGGAAAGCGAGCATCGACCCATCCGGAGAGTAGGCGGGTCCGTATTCGTTCACACCGGCCGTCGAGGTCAGCCTCACCGCGTGTGAGCCGTCGATCCTGCGACGATACAGATCCCCGTCATGGCCGTAGACGACATGTCTTCCGTCCGGCGAAACGGCTGGATGTCCGTCGAAAACGGGTGCCTCGCCGGGCGCCTCCTGGGTGAGGTTGCGGGCAGGCTGGAAACTGTACAGACCGACCGAGAAGACGTCGCCGTCGCCATCGATCGGGTCCTCTCCGCCGTAGACGATCGAGCGACCGTCCGGCGTCCAGGCGAACTTGCCACCAGTGGGCGCCGGATCGCTCACCACGCCACGCGCGGCCCCGCACGTCCAGTCGCCGGCGGCGTAGCTCAGCCGGCACACGCTGATCCCGGTTGCCGACAGATACGCCAGGTAGCGTCCGTCCGGCGAGAGCACCGGAAACTGCTCCGCCACCCGGTTGTTGGTGAGCCGTGAGATGTGACCGGTGCTGGGGTCCAGCAGGTACACCTCGTCGATCATCTGGTCCGACGACGGACTGTCGCGATCGCTGACGAAGACGATTCCGCTCGCGCGGGTCGGAGCAGCGTCGGCTGCGGGCGCGGCGGGCGGGAACGTCAACGCCAGGGCGAGCAGGGCGGCAGCGGCGCCACGGTTGATCGTACGAGTTCTGGTCATGATGCCCTCCGAGTTAGCAGTCGCCCCACGCGGGGTCGCAATGGCCGATGACGACGAAGCCGGCCGGGGTCAATCCGCCGGCGGTGGTCGTGCCGAAGAGGTTGATCACGTCGGCGTAGCGCGGCTTGGCCGCGGAGGTGGCGAAGGTCGTGGTCAGGCTCGGGATCGTCTGGCCGCACCATTCGCTCGGCAGGCAGGACGGACCGCCCGACACCCGCACCTGCGAGCCCGTCACCGCTTCGACGACGACGCTGCGCAGCACCACCCTGGTGTTCAAGCCGTACAGGTTCCGCTTGACCCCGAAGATGTAGCCCGGGCAGTAGGACAGCCCGGTATAGCTGAGGGGAGCCGCGCCGTCCGCGCAGGGTGAGGCGCTCGGGCTCGTGGTGGGACGCGGAGTGCTGCTCGGACGCGGGGCCGCACTCGGTTTCGGGCCCGCCGTCGCACGCGGTCTGGCCGTCGTCGTGGGCTTCGACCGCTCGGCCCGCCCTTGCGGCGACACGCTGAATTTCGCCGGACTCGATCCCGGCTCGCTCTGCGGGAACGCTGCGACGGGAGACCCCAGGGTGAGTGCGGTGACCGCGCAGGCGACGGCGCCGATGCGGAGGTGGGTGAGAGGAAAGGCGGACATGGTGGGCTCCTCGGGGCAGGTGGCCGATCGACGGTGCAGTAAGCATGCGTCCGATGAGGGACGGCGCACATCAGCGAAATCAGTGACTTGAGGCCACCCGGTCGACCTCAGTCCGGCGATCCGCCCCGCCTGAAGCGCTGGGCCGCGAGGTAGGTCACCACCGCCTGCACGCGCCGGTTGTC
This sequence comes from Propionibacteriaceae bacterium, assembly GCA_044225235.1. Lineage (GTDB taxonomy): Bacteria > Actinomycetota > Actinomycetes > Propionibacteriales > Propionibacteriaceae > Microlunatus. The sequence continues at coordinate 13,814 of JBGAIX010000023.1, forward strand.
TTCCGGCCCACCGGGCAGCGCGAGCCGCGTGAAGATGTGCCGCACATGGGTGGCGACGGTGTGCAGGCTGAGCCTGAGCCGGTCGGCGATGCCCTTGTCGGAGAGCCCTTCGGCCATCAGGCGCAGCACGTCGAACTCACGGGCGGTGAGGTCGAGTAGTCCGGCACCGGACTCGACCAAAGCATGCGCGATCGCTGGGTCGACCACCGTTCCGCCCTCGGCGATCCGCACCAGGGCCTGATCGAGCACCTCTGCGTGCAGAATCGCGTCCTTGAGCAGGTAACCAACCCGGACGGGTGCCCGTTCCAGCAGCCAGGCCGCATACTCGCCGACCACGTACTGGGAGAGCACCAGAACGCCGACTTGTGGATGACCCCGACGAAGGGTGCTGGCAAGCCGCAAACCCTCATCGGTGAACGTCGGGGGCATCCGAATGTCGAGGATCACCACCGCCGGCTGATGCTGACGCACCATCGCGAGCACCCGGTCAGGGGCGTCGAGTGCGGCGACCACCTGATGACCCGCACGCGTGAGCATGGTGCTCACGCCCTCACGGATCAGCATACTGTCATCGACCACGATCAGCTTCACGACGCCCACCCCTCGGGCTTGACCGGAAGTTCCATAGTCACCCGCGTGCCCCTTCCCGGTTCGCTCTCCAAGAGAAGCTCTCCCCCCGCTGACGCCAGGCGATCACGGATGCCCATCAACCCGTGACCGCCCGGGTTGGCACCACCGACCCCGTCGTCCTCCACGATCGTCACCAAGCGGTTGTCGTTCTGGGTGACGACCACCAACACCCGTGTCGCGTCCGCATGCTTGAGAGCGTTCGTCACCGCCTCGGCAGCCGCAAAGTAGGCCGCCGCTTCAATCGGCGCCGACGGCCGGGCCACCGCCCCACTCGGAGCCTTGACCACCACTGAGCCTCCGACCCGCTGCGCCAGTCCGCGCAGCGCAGGAACGAGGCCGAGATCGGTGAGCACAGCGGGGTGGATGCCGGCGGCCAGGGCCCGGAGTTCGGCGACCGCACCGCTCACCTGCTCCTTCGCCGCGTTGAGCGCCTCAGTGTCGGCGGGCTGGCCGGACAGCCGGTCGAGCGCCACTCCGATGGCGAGGATCCGCTGCTGCGCGCCATCGTGCAGATCACGCTCGAGTTGCACCCTGGCGTCATTGGCGGCCTGGACGATCCTGCTGCGAGAGCGCTGCACCTCGAGCAGCTGAGCACGCACCTCGGCCTGCAGCCGCACGTTCTCGAGGAGCAGGCGTGCGGTCGAGCCGGCCGCGGTCAGCAGGGCGGGCTCGTCGGCGAGCGAGCGGTCATGGGTCACGATGGCGAGCGGCCACTCCGGCGCGCCCACCACGGTCACCTCCGTGGTGGGTCCCGACGTGGGTTCGGCGACGGGCCGTCCGCGTGAATCGACGAAGCCGGCGCCGAGAGGGAAGGCGATCCGTAGCCCTGGATCGCCGACCGCGCTTCCCATTGTGGCCTCGAGGTCGAGTTCCGGCGAGGCCGCCGAGGCCACAATGAAGTCACCGATCCGACGGTAGGCCAGTCGCTCCCGCACCAGACCGACCATCAGCCCTAGCGGCACGCCGAACAGTGCGGACAGTTGAGCCCATCTGACCAGCGGCTGCGCCGTCCATGTCGACTGTCCGGCCAGGCCGCCGATGGCGGCAAGGGCGGCGTACAACGCGATCGAGGCACCCATTGCGGCGTACGGCAGTCGCAGCAGATGCTGCTGCCGGCTTCCCGCTGCGCGATATTGCCGAACCAGCTGCCAACCGAACGCCAGCGCCAGACCTAACCCTGCCAACGCGATCACCGCCGACCACGATGCGGCCACAGGGCTCGGAAGGCCGACGTAGCTCAGCGAACGGACGCATTGCGCACAGTCACTGTGATGTCGGTTCAGCGCCCACAGCACCGCCTCGACGAGACCCACGCTGTAGCCGGCCTGAACCAGCCGTCGAGCCGCCGTGCCAGACAGGTCTCCGCTGGGGTATGCCAGCAGCAGGTGGCCGGCCGCCGGTGCCTGGAGCGGCACGAGAATGACGGTCGCGGTCTCGACCAGACGGGCCGGAAACGTGTCGCCGATCAGGCCGAATGAGCCGGCGACGTTGGCGCTCAGCACCAGGGCCAGGGTCAGAATGCGATTGGCGAGGTGAAATCTTCCGACGCCGATCGCGATACCACCGACGACTATCCAACTCAGCGCGAACGCGACCTCACCCGCGACCTCATCAAAGGCGGCGCGGTGCGGTGTGACCGCCGTCGTCCACGTGCTTAGCGCCAGGCAGCCAAGCGAGGCGCCGAGCAGTAGCCATCTCAGCGGAGGATTCTTGACGGTCATCGGCCGGGGCAAGGCAGAGCGGCCGTCCGGCAAAGCGGATGGTCGGCGACGATCAGCGGCCGTCCATGATGCATATCTGATCCTGACAGCTCGCGCGCCGACGCACACTAGTGCTTGTGTGCGTTAGTTCGTTGGCGGTGGGGTCCAGGCGGTGGGGTCGTTGAGGTAGTGTGAAAATCGGGTTAGATCATGCCCTCCGACCACCCCAGGCCGATTCAGCGCAACCTCGCCATCAGCCTCCACCGGCTCACCGGGACCATCAACATCGCCCAAGCCCTCAGACACACCTCACGAGACGCAGAACGAGCCCTCAGCTACTCCTGACAACCTAAGACACGACTTTGACGGCACCCTGCCCTCACCCTCGACGAAACCGAACGGATCCAGCGGTTGCGTACTTCTGCGGACTTGAAACCAGCCTGCGTGCGCGCATGATGGATCCAACAGATCGATCCGTCATGGTTACCCGCAGCCCGGAGAGGATCCGCACATGAGCCATCGTGCTTCTACCGGCCGAAAGGATTTCTCGTATCCACGAGAGTCCTTCCGGCTTACCTTCCGCTACACGAAAGAAGGCATCGAACTCGTTTCGCAGGAACGCCTGCCCATGATCGCCCCGCCCGCCGTGGGCGAACTTCCCCAGGCAAAGGTGAACGGCGGCACCTGGATCGAACTCCACAATGCCCGGGACGAACGCATCACGGCTCGTGTTATCAGCGATCCTTTCCGCACCCATACCGACCACCATTCCCCCGACGGGCGAATCGAGCACTATCACCGCGACATCACCGAGGGGCAGTTCGACGTGCTGATTCCCGCAGTGGACGACATTGCTTCCGTTTCGCTCGTTTCCAGTGAATTCACCAGCACTGATCGCGCCGAAGGCGCCGTAGAGATCGCTCGCTTCCAACTCGATCGCATCGAAAAGGGGCGTGCGGTATGAGCAGCGCCGATGGATATGTGCTGAATGTCACCAAAGTCGTCGATCACGGATCGGACAGCGACCGCTGGAATCTAGTGATTCTTGGTGACGGCTACCAGGCGAGCGAACTCGCCACCTACCACACCGATGTCCAGAACTTCGTGGACCAGATTCGCATCACTCCTCCATTCGACGATCTCTGGGCGGGTATCAACGTGCACCGCGTTGATGTCGTTTCGACAGATAGCGGTGCCGACGATCCCACCACCTGTACAGGTGGTACCGGCGCCACCCCAGCCACCTATTTCGATTCGACGTTCTGTAGCCCCTGGAACGGAACGAATCTTGATCGTCTGCTCACCTGCGACTCGACCCTTGCCGAAACCGAAGCCAAAGCCAAGGTGCCACTGACGCATCAGGTGGTGGTTGTGGTGAACTCCTCCAAGTACGGAGGATCCGGTGGCAAGATCGCGACGTTTTCCACGCACACCCGGGCCGGTGAAATCGCCATCCACGAAATCGGTCACTCCGCATTCGGTCTGGCGGACGAGTACGAAGGTAGCGGCACCGCACCTGCCACTGAACCGGACAGACCCAATGTGACTCTGGATCCGAACCGCGCCACGAACAAATGGCGCGATCTGGTACTGGCAACCACGCCGATGCCGACAGCCTGCAACGGCAGTTGCACCAGTTCCAGTTGCATTCCGCCAGCGACTGCGCCCGCGACCAACCTGACCGGCGCCTGGGAGGGTGGATTCTATACGAGTTGCGATGTGTACCGGCCGGCTCACCGCTGCTACATGCGCGATTACGCGCCATTCTGCGAAGTCTGCTCCCGGGTGATCCGCCTGACGCTAAATATGTACCTTCCCGCGGAGTCGATCACACTCACGACCACCAGCATCAACTTCCAGGACATTCCGGAAGGCATCGGCGGAGTCGGGGTCACCACCTGGCGCGCCGTGAAGTGGGAAGTGATCGCCAGCCGACCCATCTCCTTCACCGTGACCAGCGGTCCGGGGAGCCCATTCGGTCTGCCCTTCGGTTCGACCGCGCAGGCGGGACCCGGCGCCTATTCTTCTGTCGCCGCCGCGCGAATCTGGATTTCCTATACCTCGACCTTCGATGGCGACAGTTCGAGCGGGTCCATCGACGTGCGCTGCGATCAGACTGGTCAGACATGGACAGTCCCGATCAAAGCGAACACGGTGGGACGCAAGACGGCCGAAGTGGTGCTGGTGATGGACCGTTCCGGCAGCATGAACGAGGACGCCGGCGACGGCACCACAAAGATCCAGAAACTGCGCGAAGCGGCCACGATTTTCGTTGAAACCATGCTCCCGGGGGATGGGATCGGTCTGGTGCGATTCAGCAACAACATCAGCCGGTTCAAGGACATCGAGGATGTCGGCGGGCTCGCGACCGGCAGCGGCCGGGTCGATGCGATCAACAAGATCAACGGCAGCCAGATGAATCCGGCCGGCATGACTGCGATCGGTGGCGCTCTGCTGGAAGGTACATCCGTGCTCGCGGACGGTCAGGCCGCGGCCACCGATCCATACGATGTCGAGGCGATCGTCGTCCTCACCGACGGCCTGGAAAATGTCGCCCCGTACATCGACGACGTGGAAAGCAACATCACTGCAAACACCTTCGCGATCGGGTTGGGGCTGCCCTACAACATCGACGTCGACAAGCTGAACCGGCTGACCCAGTCCAACAACGGCTATCTGCTGATCACCGGTGTGCTGGATCAAGATCAGCGAACGCTGTTGACAAAGTACCTCCTGCAGGTACTGGCCGGAATCACCAACGCGCAGATCGTGCTCGATCCGCACGGAGATATCGGTTTCGGCGAGGAACACCGGATTCCGTTCTCCATCACGGAAGCGGATTACGGTCTCGATGCGATCGTGCTCAACAACGCGTCGGAACTACTGATCTACGAACTCGAAGCCCCCGATGGCACCAGGTTCGATGCGAACGCGGTGCTCGGCATCGGCACCGGTCAGAAGGTGGATCGCGACGGGATCAGCTTCTATCGTTCGTCGTTCCCGGTCGAGCCCGGCAACCCATACGGCACTCACGACGGTACCTGGCACGTGGTATTGCGGCTGGAGCGCAGGGAACTGGCCGAGAAATACTGGCATCACTTCGTTCAGGGTCGTCTGCCGTACGACGTGATCGTGCACAGCTGGTCGAATCTCGTGTTCCGCGCGAGTTCCTGGCAGGAGAAGTTCGATCCCGGTTCATCGGTGAAGCTGTTCGCCACGCTGAAGGAGTACGACGTTCCCGTCGGCGACGATCGCGCGACGGTGTGGGCGGAACTTCTGCGACCGGACGGCGGGCAGGAAGTGGTACCGCTCTACTTCACTGGTTCCGACTGGGAAGGCGACTACACCGTCTATTACAGTGGTGTCTATCGGTTCCGCCTCCGCGCGGTGGGCAAGACGTTTGCCGGTGCTCCCTTCACTCGCGAACAGACGGTGACCGCCTCGTGCATTACCGGCGGGGAGCGGCCGACCAAGGAGGAACGCGAGGAAGAACCGGACAGAAAGGAGCCGAGGGACTGGCGCGATCTGCTCCTGTCGCTCTTCGCCGACCGCCGATTCCGCGCGATGCTGACGGAGCACGCCAACCGGCAGCGGCTCGACCTGTCTGGCCTGGAGGAGCTGATCGCTCCGGGCGAGGACAAGTAATTCCCATCACCCCCCCCGCCATCCTTCTATGTTGCAGAAGGGGGATCACGAGGGCGCGCATTCGCTAGGGTAGAAGGCGTCCGGTGGAGATCCCCGGACACGATGGTGAGGGGACTGGCCAGTCCCCTCGCCGCTGCCGTTGTGGTGTGCCCGATGTGGATGAGATCGAGAAGGACCGATGCTCGTTGAACGAATAGTTGCTGCACGCCGGAGTTCTCCGCAACAATTTGCGTACGCAATCACTAGTGGCGTGTCGATGAAGTAGATTTACGGTTGTGTTGGATAATCGGGTATGGCGAACAGGACGGCTGCCCGGTTGGTGCTGCGGGACGGGGATCGGGCCCGGTTGGAACAGATGACGCGCTCGGCGACGGGGATGGCTGCGGCGGCGCAGCGGGCCCGGATCGTGTTGCTGGCCGCTGATGGGGTGGCGAATTATGTGATCGCGGAGCGGGTCGGGGTGTCGCGGCCCACGGTGAACCAGTGGCGATCCCGCTATCTCCAGGGCGGGATCGCCGGCCTGGCCGACGAAGCCCGTCCGGGCCGGCCCCGCCAGATCGACCGGTCGGCGGTGCTGAGTGCGACGCTGACCCCGCCGCCGAAGAGTCTGGGGGTGACGCACTGGTCGAGCCGGCTGCTTGCTGCCCGGTTGAAGATCGACCACGCGACGGTGGCGGGCATCTGGAAGGACTACGGGATCAAGCCGTGGAAAGCGGACACGTTCAAGTTCTCCACCGATCCCGAACTCGAAGCCAAGATCATCGACGTGGTCGGTTTATACCTGGCGCCACCGGAGAACGCGGTCGTGCTGTGCATCGATGAGAAGTCCCAGATCCAAGCCTTGGACCGGACCCAGAAGGTGCTGCCGATGCAACCCGGGCATGCCGAGCAACGCACCCACGATTATGTCCGGCACGGCACCGCGACCCTGTTCGCCGCCCTGGAGATCGCCTCCGGGAACGTGACCGCGCTATGCAAGCAGCGACACCGCCATCAGGAGTTCCTGGTCTTCCTCAAACATGTGGCCCGTGCCTGTCCCGAGGTCGAGTTACACCTGGTGATGGACAACTACGCCACCCACAAGACCCCCGAAGTGAAGGCCTGGCTCGCCGCAAATCCCAGGATCCACGTCCACTTCACCCCGACCTCCGGCTCTTGGCTGAACCTGATCGAGGTCTGGTTCGGCATTATTGAGCGCCAAGCCATCCGCCGCGGCACGTTCGCCTCGACCCGCGACCTCACCGCCAAGATCCGGGCCTTCATCAACGGCTGGAACCGACGCAAACACCCATTCATCTGGACCAAACCCGCCGACCAGATCCTCACCAGCATCAACCACAAACGTAAACACGTCTCATCGACAAGACACTAGTAGCCATCAATCAGCGATCGCCCCGAAGATGTCGTCAACGTCATGCCTCAGGACGGCGGTCCAACGCTGCAGATACTCCAACATAGGCTCCGGGAAGACTCCTGCACTAGGGGACACCAAGCTGACCCAGGCGTCAGCAGGAGCGAGGTCGCGTTGCTCAGCTTGCGCCGACACCGTCCCGACCGCCTCGATCTGCCAATTCTCCCAATCCGACATGAGTGCAGACCCTTCTAGTCGCGTCGCTATTTCGCCAGCGGCAGTCGCCACGCGTGTGAGGAGTTCGGAAGGCATGTCGTCGAGGCAATGATCTTCCGCCCGCAGTCTGGCCTTGAGAGTAAGGGAAGACATTGCCTGCAGCCCCTCCCAAAGACTCTGAAGAGAATCAAGGGTGGGAGTTGGAAATGCCTCGCCAAGAGCATCGCCCCACTGGGCGGCATCTGCCGCCGCAGGGAAGAGCGTCGATCCTCTACGGACCGCAAGCGGTAGGAGCGGGCGGCCCCGCAGGGAGGGCACAACTAGGGGCATCTGAATAGCCGCGGTCTCGGGCTGAGCGGCAAGCACATCATTCACTACACCGACAGAAGCGTCCCAGTCGTCGACGGACTCGAGCTCAACAAGTAGCGCAACTTGAACCGGCGGCCAGTCGGTTGCTTGAGGAGCCGGGGCGTCTCGCAGTGTCCAGCGAATAGATACGCCCGCGGCCGCAGCCTGGGTCACAATCAGATCCAAGCGGCCGACGAGTCGAGTGATGGCTCGCGGTGCTGCTTTGGCCGCGCATCTCCTAAGGGCGGAAGCTCGGGCACCGACTGAAGCCGAAGCCAGGGCAACTCTCCTGGACTCCGGGCCATAGGCGATATCCGCGAGCACGCAATGCAGGTCGTCGAGCGTCCGCTCGATCGAATTCAGGGCCGCGGCAGTCGATCCCGCAGACTCGTCTCGCAAACCCTCCGAGAGCCTCACCTTAGGTACAAGACCTCGCAGAGTGTCCCCGACGTAAGCGGCGAGCGAGTTCTCGCCTTGGTTACCCAGCAATCTGCCTGGAAGGTTCGAGCACATACCGTCGACAAGTGTATGAAGGTCATCGTCCTCAAGTACCTTCTGGCCGCCATCAAGCACCACATCCTCATTCGGCGCCGAGGTTGTGCGAATTGAGCGGCCTGCCAGCGAGTCGTTTGTGGAGATCAAGCGTTGCCGCAGGGCTTCAAGTGATGCAAGGGACGCACGGCTGAGGGACTGCATCACCCACGTTGACGTGAGAGACGACAAGAAGTCATCGACCTCGATGATCAGTCCCCGGACCACGCGCGCCCGCTCGGCATCCGACCGGTGCATCGCCATCTCCAACGCGAGGCGCCCACGTTCCCGATTCCAATTCACAGAGAGAGGATGTTGGTTGTACTTGCGCATCAGCTGACTCAGTCCAGGCTCGTAGTCGCCGAATGCAAGGGGCTCACCGGAGGGTGTGATTGTCCGGACCCGCACGACGCATTCGGGATACAGACTGAGTAGCGTCCGGGCAGCAGCAACGGCCTGTGTGTGAGGGTCGACATCGGACCAGTCACTTCCGTAGAGGAGTTCGGCCGAAGCCTCTGGCTCACCGTCGTTGCCAGCCTCCACGGCCGCTCGAACCATCCACGGGTTAAGTGCCCTCAGCACTGACTGGGCCCACGCGTCCGACCCCAACGATTCGCGAAGTAGTATCCCAGCAGAGCGGTCCACCTCGCCTAGCAGTCCAATGAACCGATTTGCCTCAGCGGGCGCAGCCCGTGAGACGACCTGGACTGTCTGGGGTAGTTCAGCGATCTTGAGTGCGGTTTCTCTCGAGGCCCTCGCGCCGAGGACCGCTCCAATAAGTTCTTCAATCTCACTCAGCGTGCTCGCTTGCCGCGCTGCATCGAGTACCGCATCCAACCCCAAAGCATCCAGGAAGTCGTTGCGCCACAGCGAGACCTGAGGGACTGCCTTCATCTCGCGAATCGACTTGCCGATGCCCGGCTTCCAGAGGTCCTCTTCAATGTCGACTTCAGAATCGGTGAGCGCGAGCCACACGGTAACGGGTCGAAATGCCTGTGGCACCCGGTTGGCATCGAGGATCTTCGCCCAGGCACGGCCATCCCGACGAAAGTCCGCGGTTCGAAGCGCGCGTAGCACGGTCGTAAGCAGTCCGCTGTCGGCTCGCTGGCAGCGTTCGACAAGGGATTCGATGATGGTTGGTGCGAACGCGGGCTCCTCGAAGAGGCAGCCGACAACCATCGCCCGCAGGTCTGGGGGGTCAAGCACGCCCAGCAACTCCATTGCGGTGGCCCGCAAGTCTGGGGGCGGCGTCTCGTGCAGAATCGAGGAAAGCGTGCTCGCTCGGACTTGGTGTAGCCCTCCGTAGTGAGCTCCATCGAGGACTATCAAGTGCTCGCCCACCAACCGCCTTAACGCCTCGCTTCTCGGGCCTGCATCAGGTGCTACTGCAGTCAACACTTGTGATGGCACCTTGGCGCCCCACCGTGATGCGGTGGCCACCAGTCGAAGAACATCCAACTCGATGCTTCGATGCTGGCGTTCGCGCTTCTGGATCTGCTCCCGGAGTACGGCTGAGAGCCGTTCTCCTTTGGTGAGCGCGTAGGTGTACTCGAGTGTGAGGCCCTTGCTCTCGTTGTAGGCGTCCTCCCAGACCGATAGCAAAGTGCGACCTTGCGCCTGAAGTCCCTCGAACAGCTCGCGGGCAACGGCTTCGTCCATCCGGCACTCCACGATCGCTGCATTCGCAGCAGTCGCTAGCATGGACAGGTCTTCGGTTCGGATCGAGCCGAGCAGCAGGACCGAGCCATCGACGGGTAGCAGATCACGCAGTGCATCCCACGCCGCTGGGTCCTTCGTCCCGATCGAATCCACTACAAAGCCCACGGGTGACGATGGTGTGGGTCGTTGGGCTATGAGCAGCTTCCATATGTCTTCCTCATCTCCGCGCTCCAACCGCCGTATCTCAAACCAAAGAACGTCTCTCATTGCATAAGCGGCGCTCCACATCACGGTTGACTTTCCGACCCCTGACGGTCCCGTCACTAGTGCTGCGTGCTGCGACCTCAATGCCTCACACGCGAAATCGACGAAGGCGGCGCGCGGTGCTGGGAGTCCGGCGACCACATGTCCTGGGCGAACGTCGATTCCCTCATAGAACCGAGGGTCGTCGAGGGCTGTCTCGAAATCAATCGGAAGACATCGGCCTGTGGCGACTGCGGTGGTGAGGGAATTGATGTCGATCAGTCGAGCGGTCGCGGTTATGGTTTTCTCGATTAGTTGGCGACTCAACACTTTGCGATCTGCCAATTCCGATGAAGCGTTTTGGGATGTGGCGCGACATACCTCTTCCCGCAAGGTGTGCACGAGCGGGTCTATGGCGCCGAGCGGCAGTCCGGTCGCCCTCGACAGAGCGTCGCGGGTCTCCTTATCTACCTGACCCCACGGGAGGACGACCACAGCCGTCTTCGACAGCAGGGTCGTGGTCGTGGCGTTCGATCCGTCGCTCGAGCTCAGGAGTCCTTCCGCTCCTACTCGAATGGGATTATCCCGTGGAAGGTCTGCGAGTGATTGCTCCCAAGGAGTCGACGGTGTTCCCTCAACTCCGCGCTCAAGGACCAGCACTAAGCGCTCGGAGCGATCGTCCCGAGGCTGTGATGCGCGAGTGTCGATCATCTTCCGAAGGAACCTCAGTACATCGCTGACGAGGAACTCCCCCTGCGAAGCTTGGCGCGACTTGGCCTGGATGTAGACAGGGCCGTCTCCGGCAACCTGGATGTCCTCCAGTCCCTCCGGGATGACGTCGGTGGCGCCGAGCTCGCCCGAGGCGACCTTCGCGCATACCCATGCACCGACCGCGTGTTGGTAACCGAAGCCACGGCTCGCGCGAGCGCCGGCGCGACTGGACGAATACGCCTCCTCCTCCGACATCCGCGCCGGCCGCGCGAGAGTTGGCCGAGTCGTCACTCGCGGTTGACGAGTTCCAGTCCTGGCGCTCGAGTTGCCGCGTTGTGCACGCCCTGACCCGCTCTTCGACCCTTTGCCCATAGTGGCAACCTTCCGCCGACCCGACTTCGCAGGCAAAGCTATCGTCGCGGGTCGCGACACTCGTCGTGCGAAGCCTTAGCAGTATCCCGCCTTGCTCGCAGCTACAGCCCACCCGCGTTCTCCCAGAAACAGCGATCGGATCGTTGCGAAGGGCGGCTGCTCACACTGCCTCCGGCTCGCCAAGTCCCCCTCCGCATACGCCTGGAGCAACGCCAAGCCCGGGTCTTGAATGCTCGCATCCACCCTCCTCGGTGACGCTTCCCACCCGCCGTCCGCACCTTCTCCGCGGAACGTGAACTGCACACACAACCAAATCCCGTGGAACACACCTACTGCACCAAGGAACCGCCAACAACTGCCTATTCGAGCGACGTTCTTCCCACGTCTGCAATGAATAGCCTAGGGAGGATCATCCCCTCCCCCGGTCGCGACGCGCGGCAGTCATCTGGCTCAGAGCGCTCGCTGCGAGCCTAGTGAGGTCCGTTCAGAGAGTCGGCGCCACCATCGAGGACAGATTTCGACAGGCGTGCGCAGTTTCTCCACAGATCTACTCCTTCGGCGTCCCGATGGACGCCTTTTTGGGCCTAGGGATAGGTGGAAGGGCCGATTTCGGCAGTGATTCTGTCCGAATAGAGCCGAATAGAGAGGGTTGGGCGGCTTAAGGGAGTATCAGAGCGGATCAGCCGTGGCCACCGAAGCCCGTCTCATCTGCCTGTATAGGAGTAGGGGTGATCGCGGTGATGGGGATGCAGAAGCTGACGACCAGTTCGGGCTATGACTACCTGACCCGGCAGGTCGCCCAGAACGATGCGGTCGGCCCGGTTCGGACTCCCCTGGCTGACTACTACGACGAGAAGGGTGAGGCGCCGGGTGTCTGGGTGGGTTCGGGCTTGGCCGGCATCGATGGGCTGAACGCCGGTGAAGTGGTGACTGCCGAGGAGATGGGGGTTCCTGTACGGCAAGGGACTGCATCCGCTCGCTGCGCAGCGGCTCGCCCTGCTCGGCCCGGACGCGACCGAGCAGCAGCGACGTGACGCAGTCCGCCTGGGCCGGTCCTACCGGCAGCCCGACACCAGCACGAGCCTGTTCCGGCAGGAGCTGCACCGCCGCTACGCCGCCTGGAACCGGGAACACGGCAACAAGCCCTCCGCGAAGCTGCCCGACAAGGTGCGTGCGAGGCTGCGCACCGAGCTGGGTGTGGAGTGGTTCACGGCGATGGAGCACCGGGCGCCGAACGCCCGTGAGCTGTCGGGGTTCATCACCCGCATGTCGCGGCCGCCCGCTACTCTTGTGGCCGGGTATGACCTGACGTTCTCGCCGGTGAAGTCGGTGTCGTCGCTGTGGGCCATCGCGGACCGAGAAACGGCGGCCCTGATCGAGCGGGCGCACTGGGCGCCGGTTATCGACGCGCTGCGGTTCATCGAGGCTGAGGTGCTGAAGACGCGCAAGGGGCACGCCGGAGTCGAGCAGGTCGACGTCACCGGACTGGTGGCGACCGCGTTCACCTACCGTGACAACCGGGCCGGCGATCCCGATCTGCACGCCCACGTCGCGGTCGCGAACAAAGTACAGACGGTCGCCGACGGCCAGTGGCGGGCGATTGACGGCAGGGCGATGCACAAGGCGATCACCGCCGCCTCCGAGACGTACAACACCGCCTTGGAAGCCCATCTCGGCGCGGCGCTGGGGTTGCGGTTCGTCGACGTGCCACGCACCGATGGCCGACGACCGGTGCGCGAGATCGCCGGTGTCGATCCCGGTCTGGTCCAGCTGTGGTCGACCCGCCGGCGGGAGATCAGCCCCGGGCCGGCCAGCTGGCCAACACCTTCCACAACGAGCACGGACGGCCACCCACCCCGGCGGAGCGGCAGGAGCTGCACCAGCAGGCCACCCTGGAGACCCGAGAGGCCAAGCATGAGCCACGATCCCGCAACGAGCAGCGAGCCGTCTGGTGGCAGCAGGCCGTTGGCCTGCTCGGCGAGTACGAGCTGCAGGCCATGTATCGCTGCGTTTTCGACCAGCAACGCCCGGCCGCGCCGAGCCTCGACGACGCCTGGTACGGGCGGCTGGCCGCCATGGTGATCAGCAATGTCGAGGAGGGGCGAGCCGAGTGGCAGGCCTGGCACGTTCGCGCCGAGGCCCAACGCCTCGCCCGTGCCGACGGGGTGCGGTGGGACCAACTCGACGAAGCGATCCCCCGCCTGGTGGACACCGCCGTCCGGGCCTGCATTCCCCTCGTGCCGCCCGACGACGGCATCCGTGAACCCGACGCGCTGCGTCGCGCCGACGGCACGTCGGTGTACCGGGTGGCCGGCGCGACCCGCTACACCTCACAGCGGATCCTGTTCGCCGAACACCGGATCATCGCCGCCGCCGGGCAGCTCGGCGGACGAGCCGCCGACCCCAACTCCGTCGACACCGCCCTGCTCGCCGAACAGGCCAAACGGCACCGAGTTGAACCGCGGACAGGTCCAGCTCGTCCGAGACCTCGCCACCTCCGGCCGTCGCGTCCAACTCGCGTTGGCGCCCGCAGGGACCGGCAAGACCACCGCCATGCGCGCCCTAGCCACCGCCTGGCGCTACAGCGGCGGCAATGTGCTCGCCCTCGCCCCGTCCGCGGCCGTCGCCTCCCAGCTCGGCGAGGAACTCGGCCAGGGCATCCACGCCGACACCCTGCACAAGCTGACCTACAAGATCGCCCAACCCCGACCCGCCTATTGGGTGCACGAGGTTGATGCGAACACGCTGATCATCGTCGACGAGGCCGGCATGGCCGACACACTGCGCCTGGACTACCTGATCAGTTGGGCGATCGAGCGCGGCGCCAGCATCCGGCTCATCGGCGACGACGAGCAGCTCGACGCCATCTCGGCCGGCGGCATCCTCCGCGACATCATCACCAGCCACGGCACCGCCCGACTCGACGAAGTCATGCGGTTCACCGACCCCGCAGAAGCCCACGCCTCCCTCGCCCTGCGCGACGGCGACCCCGCCGCCCTCGGCTACTACCTCGACCACAACCGCGTCCACGTCGGGGACCCGGACACCGCCTCAAGCCAGCTCTTCGACGCCTGGCTCGCCGACAAGCACGCCGGCCGGGATGCGATCGTGCTCGCCCCCCACCCACGAACACGTCGCCGTCCTCAACCAGGCGGCCCGCGAGCATCGCCTGGCAGGCAGCCGTCCACGGAGCGAGGCCGACCTGGCCGACGGCAACCGCGCCTCCATCGGCGACACGATCGTCACCCGCCGAAACGATCGCCGGCTCCGCGCCGGCAGCGGCTGGGTCAAGAACGGCGACCGCTGGCAAGTCCACGACGTACACCGCGACGGCGCACTTGACGTCCACGACCCGAAAACCCACCGCCGGATCACCCTCCCCGCGGACTACGTCACCACCCACGTCGAACTCGGCTACGCCACCACCATCCACGGCGCCCAAGGCACGACCGCCGACACCTGCCACGGACTCCTCACCGGCCAGGAGAGCAGACAGCAGCTCTACACGATGCTCAGCCGCGGTAGGCACGCCAACCACGCCTACCTCCAGACCACCGGCGAGGGCGACCCGCACAACCAGCTGGTTCGCCGGTCTATGAGCAATCGGTGGACCGCAGACTTCTGCGCAGCTGCGACCACCGCCGGCGGCTCTTGGGTGCGGAAGACGATCGGCTCGTCGCCGCCTCCCCCTGCGGCTCCCAGGTGCTGACTACTTGGTGGGCTTCCAGCGACGTTCATGCATCGGGTCGTCCGGATTCTCGAAGGGGTGCCAGTGCTCAAGGTTGTCCAGGTTCAACTGGTAGCGATTCCGACGCCTTGGCTCACCCTGCGATATCAGGATGTCACTGTCGACAGTCAGTAAACCGCGGTCGGCTAGCTCCTTGGTTCCTCGCGTCCAGGTGTCGTCCGAAAACCCGTACTGGCGCTTGCGGATTCCGTCAGCCCATCCGCGATCCTCTGCTCGGCCGCCAGTTAGCTCCCGAAGGACCAGCAGTATTGCGACGGCCCGTCCCGAAAGCGCGAGCAGCCACCCCTTCCTGTAAAGCGAAAGTGGCATCGTGACGTACGGAGACTGGATCTCTCGGTCGTTCCAAGGCTGTCCGCTGCCTGCTGGATCGAGAATCTGGATCGTTCTGGTCAACCCCGGCCTATCCGAGAAGCTCAACAGGGGTGGGATCGCTGGACCGCTCGCCAGTCCTGTGTTGCCCCTCCGCCCCCCGAGCGCCTTCAAAGAGGCGTTAACTCGTCGAGCGCCCGCATCGGTGCCGTCTGCATCAATGCCCAGGTCTCGCGCCAGCTCTCTCGCCGACACGGTCACTGTGTGAGGCGGCGCGGTCGCCATCAGCCTCAGCAGCAGATACACCCGAAGGCGGCTCTCGCCACCCTGTCCGCCGCGCATCACCCGGGCCAATGGCGGGGTATCTCCGTCATCCCAGCGGACGAATCCGATCGGGAAGTTGACGCTCGATCGACGTTGCGATCGGGTGACCGCCTTCTCGAGGCGCTGAGCAGCTTCGGGGAGCACCGCGCGCTCCTTTCAAGTAGGACCCCTACGGGCTTAGCGGAGGAACCAGTAGTTCCGGAGTGCTACGACGTTCGCGACGTTCATTGTGATGCTTAGGAACCGCCACGAGCGACACAGTTGCTCCGCAACCAGCGTACCTCTGGTCCAGCTGACGCTGGATCACTATCCCCGCAGACTCAGCGTTGCCAACGCTGCCAACGCGGTACCCCCGGCGGCTTGCGCTCGGATATGGGCTGTTCAACGATAGGGACGCCCCGATGGACGGGGTGCACGAACGGCGCGGCGCCCCGACATGGGGCGCAGAAAGGAGGTGCAGTATGCGCATCCCCAAGTTCAGGTTGGTCGTCTCCTGGGACGGCAACCGGCTCAAGGTCGCGCTTGAGCCCCACTAGTTAGGGGGTGAGTGCAAGAAACTGCCAGGTCGCTTCACTCACCCCTATTCAAGATCACGGTTCGCGGAGATGCAAGCCGCTACTAGATCGTGCTGCTGGCCCACGGTGCATCTACGTGGGCCAGCAGCACGCCCGTACCTGTCATGGCACCATCAGCGGCCGTTGTAGGGGCTGCGCTCTCGGGAGCGCCGTATCGGCCGAACGTCACGCCCGAGTACGGCCAGCGGGTCGGGCGGAAGGGACTTCGAGAGGACGCGCCTGTCGCGACCGGCTGGCTGCTTGGCCAAGCCGCCTGCATCGCCTCCGCTTCGAGTGGGCCGCCAGTGCAACACTGCACAAAGACGGAAGCTCACTGTTCCACGTATGTTCCACGCGGGCTACTCCGCGACAACCAAAGTGCCTCTCACAAAGCTTTTCAACGGTCGGGCTGACAGGATTTGAACCTGCGACCCCTACACCCCCAGTGTAGTGCGCTACCAAGCTGCGCCACAGCCCGTTCTTCTTTCAAAGCTCGTTGAGCTCCGACGGATCACCCTACACGGTCAGGACGGCCGCTCTCAAAGCGAGCCCATGCTGACGTCCCCACTCCTGTCAGTGCGACGCCCTAGACTCGATCAGGTGATCAACCCCACTCCCATGCTTCGGCCCAGTCCGATGGAGATCTCCGGCCTGTTCGCAGGCTCGTTCGAGGCGCTGAAGCGGCGCATCGGACTATTCATCCTGCTGGCACTCGCACCGGCGCTGCTGGCCCTCGCCATGTTCCTGGCCGCCGCCGTGATCGGCGGCAGCGCGGCAGTCGCCGGCAGCCAGAGCGCCATCGTCACCTCACTGGTGATCGTCGTGGTGATATTCGCCGTCGGCAGCCTCGTCATCGTGTTCGCCCAACTCAAGATGTACGGCATGATGTCGCAGGCCGCCTACGAGATCGCCCAGGGCGAGCGTCCTGATTTCGGTGGCCTACTCGCCCGCACCCGCGGCTATCTGCCCCGGCTGATGCCGGTGATCGCACTCGGCTTCGGCCTGATGATCGCCCTCTACCTGCTGATAGGCGTGGTGGTATGGGGAATGTTCAACGGCCTCTCCAGGGGCAGGGACGCCTCGGCCGCCGTGTTCGGCACCCTCGGCTTGTTCGCCCTGCTCGCCGTCGTGGCCGTCCCGGTGTCGGTCATCCTGTGGACCAAGCTGCTCTACCTTGTGCCCGCCGTTGCGATCGAGGGGCTCGGCGGCATCGAAGCGCTGAAGCGCAGCTGGCACCTCACCAAGGGGAGCTTCTGGCGCACCTTCGGCTACGCGGTGCTGCCGCAGCTCGCCGTCGCTGCCGTGATGTGGATGCTGAATGCCCTCACCCAGGTCGCCGGCGGCATGTTCAGCGCCGCCATGCCGCGCAACCCATCCGCGGGCGAAGCCGCTGCCTATCTGCTGGCGATGATCCCCTTCTTCACGCTCACCATGGCGCTGCAGCTCGTCGTGCAGCTCTTCACGACGCCGTTCTTGCAGACCTACTACACCTACATGTTCATCGATCAGGTCCGACGCAGCGAGTTGCCGCCGCAGCAGTACGGGCACGGCGGGCCGGGGTATCCGCCTCCCGGACCGCAGCCTGGCCAGCCCGAGTACCCCCAGCCGTACCCGGGGCAGCCCAATCCCGGGACGCCGCCGCCGACCCAGCAGTACCCCAGTCAGCAGCAGTATCCGCCTCAGCCCGGACAGCCCGGTCCCTCACAGAATCAGTGGCCCGGGCAGGGCTAGCGGCAGGCGCGCGGGACGGCGACTACTTCTTGCGCTTCTCCCGCGCCCGCACCTCGATCTGGACTGGGGTGCCGGCGAAGCCGAACTCCTCGCGCAGCCGGCGGCGCAAGAACCGGATGTAGCCCGGGTCCAGCTGCCCGGAGGTGAACAGCGCGAACGTGGGCGGGGCGGTGTGCGCCTGGGTGCCGAACAGGATCCGGGACTGCTTGCCGCCGCGTACCGGGTGCGGATGGGCTGCCGTGATCCGACCCAGGAAGGCGTTGAGCTTGCCGGTCGACACCCGGGTCTCCCAACCCTCCAGGGCGGTCTCGATCGCCTTCGACAACCGGTCGACACCGCGTCCGGTGAGCGCCGAGATGTTCACCGACGGCGCCCAGGAGAACGCCTGGATGTCCTGCTCGATCTCGCGATTCAGGTAGTGGCGGCGCTCTTCGTCGGTCAGATCCCACTTGTTGTAGGCGATCACCAGCGCCTGTCGGCCTCTTCGGCCATCGTGATCACCCGCAGGTCCTGGTCGGCGATCGGCTCGGACGCGTCGATCACCACCACGGACCTCGGCGCGTTCGATCGCGTGACGCCGTCCGCAGTGAGGCGTAGTACTCATGGCCGGACGCCTCCTCGACTCGGCGCCGGATGCCTGCGGTGTCGATGAACCGATAGACGACCCCGCCGACCTCGACCAGTTCGTCGACCGGGTCGACGGTGGTGCCGGCCACGTTGTCGACCACCGAGCGCTGCTGGTGGGCGAGCTTGTTCAGCAGCGACGACTTGCCGACGTTCGGACGTCCCACGATCGCCACCCGGCGTGGGCCGCCGATCACCTCGTCAGTCTCCTGCGGGGCGTCCGGAAGGGCCTCCATCAGGGCATCGAGCAGGTCGCCGGAGCCGCGTCCGTGCAGCGCCGAGACGGGATGCGGCTCCCCCAGGCCGAGGTTCCACATCAGCGCGGCCTCGGCCTCGTTCCGGGCGTCGTCGACCTTGTTGGCGGCCAACACGACCGGCTTCTTGCTGCGACGCAGCACGCCGACGACGGCCTCATCGACGTCCTGGATGCCGACCGCGGCATCCACCACGAACAGCACCGTGTCGGCGGCGGCGATGGCCAGCTCGGCCTGCTCGGCAATCTGCGCGGCCAATCCCTTGGCGTCCGGGGCCCAGCCGCCGGTGTCGACGATGACGAACTCGCGTCCGTTCCAGGACGCGTCGTAGGAGACCCGGTCGCGGGTCACCCCCGGGATGTCCTGGACGACCGCCTCCCGGCGTCCGATGATCCGGTTGACCAGCATCGACTTGCCGACGTTGGGCCGTCCGACGACGGCCACCACCGGCTTGATCAGTTCTTCGGTGTTCTCGGTCATGGGGTTTCCTCATCTCCGCCGGTTGAGCTCGTCGAACTGCCCCGTTCCGCCAGTTCCACCACGGCATCGATCACCTGGTCCAACGACAACAGGCTGCCGTCCAGGCTGACGACTCCGTCCGCGGCGGTGCTGAAGTTCACCAGGGTGGAGTCGTCGGCGTCGCGGCGCAGGATCTGGTCGCGCAGCGCGGCGTCACCGATCTGGCCGCCATGGTCGAGTTTGCGGCGCGCCATCCGGACCTCGGGGTCGGCGCTGAGCAGCAGCCGGACCTCGGCGTCCGGGGCGACGACGGTG
Organism: Propionibacteriaceae bacterium; assembly: GCA_044225235.1. GTDB lineage: Bacteria > Actinomycetota > Actinomycetes > Propionibacteriales > Propionibacteriaceae > Microlunatus. The sequence continues at coordinate 33,538 of JBGAIX010000023.1, forward strand.
GTGATGTCGCGCCCTTCGGCAACGATGCCGTTCGGCGCTGCCTCGATGATCGCCCGTTGGCGAGCGACCAGGTTCTCCCGGCAGGCCGGGATGACCGCGACCGTCGAGACGTTGCCGGAGATGCGCTGCGAGCGGATCTCGTCGGTGACGTCGCGGTCGTTGACCCGCACCCATTGATCGGACGGGTCGGTCGAGATCTGGATGTCGGCCGAGACCACCGCGTCGGCGACGGCAGTGGTGTCGGCGCCGTCGACGCCGGCGTCCAAGTAGGCGACGGTGACCGCGCGGTACATGGCGCCGGTGTCCAGGTAGGCCAGCCCGAGCCGGGTCGCGACGCCGCGGGCGGTGCTCGACTTCCCGGAACCGCTGGCCCCGTCGATGGCGATCACTAGGGGTTTCGTCATCATTCCCTCACAACGACTCCAGCGTCCAACCGGCCGCGGTCATAGCGTCCTCGAGCCCGCGCGGGTGGCCTTGGTCACCCCGGATGGCGAGATAGCCGATCTCGTTCGGGATCGTGGTCGATGCGGATGTCCTCGACGTTCACCCCGGCAGCCTCGACGTCGGCAAACAGTCGGGCCAGCGCGCCGGGGTGTCAGTGATGGCCACGATCACCTCGGCATAGGCGGTTTCGCCGGTGCCGTGCTTGCCGTACGACCACGGACGCCGCGGCGTCCGTCGGAGGAAGCGGCTGGCGACCTCTTCATCGCCCCAACTGTCGAGCAGTTCGTCAGGGTGTCGCGGACGGCCTCGAGTTCGGCGCGCACGGCCTCGGAGTTGGCACTGATGATCTGCGTCCACAGCCGCGATCGGACGCCGCCACCCTCGTCACGTCGCGCACGCCCTGGCCGGCGAGACGCAGGTGCTCGTCCGGGACGTCGTTGAACCGGCTGGCGGTCAGGCTGCTCATCAGCTGCGGCAGGTGTGACACAGGCGGGCCTCGTCGGTGGGGTGGCGCCCATGCTGACGATCCTGGCGCCGGGCAGTTGCAGGCCAAGGCATGGACGGTGAGCACTGCCTTCGCCCCGGGACGTGTCGTGCGGGGTGATCACCCAGGTGATCGACGAACAGATCGGCGCGCGCGAGGTCAGCGGACCGACCCGCTGCGAGCCTGCCATCGGTGCGAACCGACGTAACGGGCCAGGTTGAGGCCACGTCCGCGCAACTCGGCCAGGACGGTGCCCTTCACCGAACCGACGTCGGTGACGGTCGCCCTCGGGCAGGGTGCGCAGGGCGTTCTCCACGATCGTGTCGGCGAGCCGCGCCGGCGGACGGCCACGACGACCAGCCGAACGGTAGGGTCGATCGGATCGGTGGTGCCGCCGCGCGAAGCGGCCACCTTGGCATGCGAGGACAGCCGGTCGATCAGGTGCACCTGCGCCGAGCCTTGACCAGGGCGGCACCGACCGACGCCCCGACCAGCCCCGGTTCCGATCACCACCGCTGGGGTCAGGGTTGGTTCGTTCACTGGCCGCCCTGCACGAAGGAGCGCACATACCTCGGCGTCCGTCTCGAGCACCGAGTCGATCTCGTCGAGCAGAGCGTCGTAGTCAACCGCCGGCTTGGTGGCCGCCGGGGTCACCTCGACCGGCGGCTCCTCAGCGCGCGCGGTACCGCGCTGACGCTGGATGCGCTCGGTCATTGGTCCTCCTGTTCGACGAGACAGCTTATCGCGCTCGTCGCTGAGGGGTTTCCCCGGTCACCGGGGACGGTTCTCTTGGTTACCGGGGACGGTTCCTTTGGTCACCGGGGACGGTTCCCGCGGTCACTTATCAGCGTGGACCGGCGGCCGGTCCAATGCCACGGAGACCTGGATGATGAACCGCGGCCTGGACGTGCATCCCGAGGCAGTGGCGATCTCGACATCGCCGTCCGATAAAGGGGAAGCCGACGAATTTCGCGTCGCGACCCGAAATCGGACCGGTTTGTGACCATCGGCGAGCGATCTCGACATCGCCGCTCCCGTGGGTTGGCCCCGAGTTGACCTGGACAGGAACGTCCCACGATCCGTGAAAGGACTTGGCCCGGTGACCAAGAGAACCGTCCCCAGTGACCAAAGGAACCGTCCCCAGTGACCAAAGGAACCGTCCCCGGTGACCGGGAGAACCGGCCCGGCGTGCCGGCCGGGCGTACGCACTTGTACCCAACGACGGGGGGCGCTGTGAGGCGTAGTGTCCGAAGCGATTCCGCCTCCCGCGGGGAAACAAGGCGTCCGTTATGGAACTTCCGTTGCTCTTGGCGGGGCCGATCCTGCGCAGGGTCGACCCGGGGCTGGTCAGCGTCTGGACGGCTTTCAGCAGTCCGGCCGAGGTGACGCTGGAGGTGTTCGAGGGACGAGTCGCCTACGACACCACCAATGCGCCGTTCGTCTCCAGCGCGGATCCGCCCGATCCGAACGCGCCGGCGCCGTTTCCGGGTGCGGAGGCGATCCGGGTCGGTGAGCATCTCTACCTGAGCATGGTCTCCGCCCGCATCCCTCCCGCCTCGGGGAAGACCTTTCAGCCGGATCGGCTGTACTCCTACAACCTGTGGATCGAGGCGGACGGCGGCACCAACACCCTGCAGTCGCTGAAGCTACTGGAGACCCGCCAGGTCAGCGGCACGACCGCGGGTCCGCTCGGCTACGCCGACCGGATGCTGCCCAGTTTCGCCCTGCCGCCCAGCAGCCTGGACGACCTGCAGATCGGCTACGGGTCGTGCCGGCGTCCGGGCTACGACGACGGGGACGCCTTGGCCTGGATGGACGCCTACCTGGCCGAACGGGTCGGCGACCCGCGGACGCGGCTGCATCAGTTGTTCCTCGGCGGCGACCAGATCTACGCCGACGACGTCGAGGACGTGCTGATGCAACGCGTCGTCGAACTCGGCGTCGAGCTGATCGGCACCGCTCCCGCGTCCGCCCCGCTGCCCGGTGAGCCGGCCCGGACGCCGATCGAGCGGATCGCCGTCAACCAGGTCCAGTTGCGCGCCGGCACGCCCAACTCCGAGAACCCGGACGCCGCTTACAACCCGCAGCCCGCCGCCGACACCGCCGCGAACCCGCTGCCCGCCGGACCGCCGTGGTTCGGCGTCGGCAACCGGCTTCCCCTGACCAAGAACAGTGCCCAGCTGACCAGCGAGGACGGCAAGAACCACCTGATCTCGGTGGGCGAGTTCGCCGCGGCCTACCTGCTCTACTGGTCGCCCGCCTGCTGGGGTCTGACGATTCCCGGCGCGACGATGCTGCCGGCCACACCCAACGCGGACCCGGTCCCGGTCAAATGGCTCGATGTGCTCACCGACGCCCAGTCGGTGAGCCTCCCCGAGGCGGGCTATCCCGCCCGCGTGCCGCAGTACACCTTCACCGACGCCGAGGTGCGCAAGGAGGAGATCGCCAAGGAGGCCGAGCGACGCCGGAAGCTCACCGACGCCGAGCGCGCCGAAGAGGACCAGAAGCGCGCCAAGGCCAAAGCGGAAGAGGCCATCAAGAAGCCGAAGGTGAGTCGACGCAACCACCGGGTGCACCGGCAGTTCCTGGCCAACCTGTGGCGGGCGCAGCGGCTGCTCGCCAACGTGCCGACCTACATGATCCTCGACGACCACGACGTCACCGACGACTATTTCCTCAGCCCGATGTGGCGGCACCGGGTGCTCGGCACCGCCCTGGGCCAGAGCATCCTGACCAACGCGATGACGGCCTACGCGCTGTTCCAGGACTGGGGCAACGACCCGCGCCGCTACGACCTCACCTCGGCCGAACGCCCCGATCTGAAGGGGGAGCTGCCCAGCGACCTGCTGGTCCAGGCCACCAAGCTGTTCCCCGAGGGCGCCACCAAAGGACCGGGGGCGGACGTGTTCACCGAGTTGGCGATCATGTTCGGCCACGACCTGGACAACCAGCCGCTGCCCAACGGACAGTTCCTGTCGGTCAAGCCGCCGATCAGCTGGCACTTCACTATCGACGGCCCCAAGCATCGGGTGGTGGCACTCGACAACCGCACCCGGCGCAGCTACGTCAGCGAGATCGGCCCGCCCGGCAACGTGTCGAAGGAAGCCCTGGACGACCAGATCCCCAAGCCGCCGCTGCCGGACGGCGTCGAGGTGCTGGTGGTCGTCGCGCCGCTGCAGGTGATCGGCCCGCCGGTGCTCGACGAAGTGGTCAGCCGCGCCATCTACCGGATCTTCGACGCCGCCCACGCCGAGAAGCTGGCCGAGGACCGCACCTCCGGCTCCCGGCTGATGCCAGGGACCAACCCGGACGCGCTGGAGACCTGGGCGCTGGACGAGGACACCTTCGAGTACCTGCTGTCCCGGCTGGCCGACCACGGCCGGGTGGTGCTGCTGTCCGGTGACGTGCACAATGCGGCGTCCAACCTGATGAGCTACTGGCGCGGCGCCAGCACGAGCCCGGCGCGGATCGCCCAGTTCACCTCGAGCGGCTTCAAGAACGTGATGCCGATCTACCTGCAGGCTCTCGACGCCAAGGCGATGCTGCTGCAGCAACTGCTCCGCGCCCGGCTCGGCGTCGAGCGGCTCGGCTGGACGAGGCCGGCGGAGAACCTGGTGCTGCTGCCGTCCGGACGCACCGAGGACGACCTGGTCGCCCTCACCCGCGCGAAGCTGCAACGCAGCCCGGTGCTGCTGCCCACCCACGGCTGGATCGACGACAACCCGCCCGGCGAGAC
>JBGAIX010000024.1:0-29330 GCA_044225235.1 Propionibacteriaceae bacterium
TGCGCCCGGCAAGGTGACCAGACCGACCGTCCGGGTCTGGTCCAGCCCGGGCACCAACGCCTCGGCCAGATGGCGGTGAATCACCTCGTCGATTGCCTGCGACCGCGTCAGGCCGACCGACAACCCCGCCTCGACACTGCCGTACTCGTCCCGCAGCGCCGCGAAGCAGCGGCGGCCGGTCAGCGAACTGGCTGTCATAGCCGCGCCGATGATGATGCCCGCCATCGGAATGACGGCGGCCGGCCTCAGCGGAACTGCGCCGGACCCGAACACGATCGCCAGGGTGGGCAGCACCCCCACGCTGATCGCGAACGCCGTCCACGTCCACGCACGACGCGCGCCGATTCGAGCCGCCGAGGTCACACTGGCGACGGCGAGCATCAGCGCGGCGAACGCGACCGACCAGCCCATGCGGGCGAACACCGCGGTGATGACCAAGGCGACGACGACCAGTTGGGCGGCGGCTCGCGCGGACGCGATCAGGATCTCGCGAGTCACCGGGAGCCGGGTCATGGCGCTGGTCGCCACGGCCAGCGCAACGAGGGCGAGCACGGCTGCGGCGAGCGCGATCCCCACATGTTCAGGCACGGTCGATCGTCCCACCCCGGCCGTACCGACGAGCCAGTGCCGCCGTCACCAGCGGAGTGGCCTCAACTCGCCGTCTGACCAGCGAGCCGGGCCACCCGGCGATCGATCTCCCCGAACGCCGCATCGAACGCCGCATCGGTGCCGACGCGAACCGGATCGGGGATTGACCAGTGCGCGCGACGCAGGCCCGGATCGAGTTCCTCGTGGGCGTTGTCGCAGACGACCACGACGAGGTCGTCCGCTCCGAGCGGCCCGGTGAGTTCGGTCGGCGTCCGGCCGGTCAGATCCAGACCGTGGCGGCGGGCTGCCGCGACCGCGCCCGGATGCACGCGTGGTCCCGGGTGAGTGCCTGCTGAGATCGCCGGCAGCTGGCTGAGCTGTTCCCACCGCGCCGCTGCCAGCTGCGAGCGAGCGGAGTTGGCCGTACAGATGAACACCACGCGGTCCGGATGCGCCGGTTCGCCCCGGACCCCTCCCGCCAGCACCACGGCCCGCACGGCCGGATCGTCATCCCGCAAGGTCACGTAGCTGCGCCGGCGATCCCCCTCGGAACGGACCCGGTCGACGACGCCGGCGTGCTCGAGAACCTGGAGGTGATGGGCGAGCAGATTGCTACCGATCTGCAGTGCCTCGGCCAGGTCGCTCGGGGAGAGGTCGCCCAGGACCAGCCGATCGACGATCGCCAGCCGTACCGGCTCGCCGAAGGCGGCGAACACGGCCGCCCTGGCCTCCGTAGCGGCGTCGACGCGCAACTTGCCTCCACTCCTATTGAGTCAAGTATGGTTGAGACATGTCCTCCGTCAAGCCGCCGCTCCAACGCCGGCTGATCGCCGAGTTCCTTGGCACAGGGCTGCTGGTCACGGTCGTGGTGGGCTCGGGCATCGCCGCCGCCGCGCTCTCGCCGGACGACGTCGGGCTGCAGCTGCTGGAAAACAGCACTGCGACCGTGTTCGGACTCGCTGTCCTGATCCTGATCTTCGGACCGGTCTCCGGTGCCCACTTCAATCCGGCCGTCTCGCTCGCGGACTGGTACCTCGGCCGGCGCTCCGGGACGGGCCTGACACAGCCCGAGCTGGCGGGATACGTGATCGCCCAGATCGCCGGGGGCGTTCTCGGCGCGGTGCTGGCGAACGCGATGTTCGAGCTGCCGGCGGTCCAGATCTCCGGCACCGACCGCATCGGGCTCGGCCACGGAATCGGTGAGGTCGTCGCCACTGCCGGCCTGCTGCTGCTGATCTTCGCGCTGGCGAGATCCGGACGAGCGGCCCTGTCCGCGGCGGCAGTCGGCGCGTACATCGGGTCCGCCTACTGGTTCACCAGCTCGACGTCGTTCGCCAACCCGGCCGTCACGATCGGCCGGATCTTCTCCGATACCTTCGCCGGCATCGCGCCGGCCTCGGCGCCGGTCTTCGTCGCCGCGCAACTCGTCGGAGCCGTCGTCGGAGTCGGGCTGATCCTCGTGCTGTTTCCTGACGCGCCGCAACCGGCGGATCGCGTCGTCGTGCCGCCGGAGGCGGCAACAACGAAGGAGAGTTGACGGTGTCGAAGCCGAGCGTGTTGTTCGTCTGCATCCACAACGCCGGTCGGTCGCAGATGGCGGCCGCGTTCCTGACCCACCTCTCGCAGGGCTCCGTCGAGGTCCGTTCGGCCGGGTCAGCTCCGGCCAACACGGTGAACCCGGCTGCGGTGGCTGCGATGGCCGAGGTCGGGATCGACATCTCGGCCGAGCAACCAAAGATCCTCACCGACCAGGCGGTCCGCGAGTCCGACGTGGTGATCACGATGGGGTGCGGCGACACCTGCCCGTTCTACCCGGGCAAGCGCTACGAGGACTGGGTCCTCGAGGACCCGGCCGGCAAGGGCGTCGAGTCGGTCCGGCCGATTCGCGACGAGATCCGCCGCCGCGTCGAGGTGCTGATCTCCGAGCTCGTCCCCGCCTGATCGCGGCCGACCAGCCGCCTGAGCGGCTGGCCGACCCGGCAGAGCCGCCTAGCAGGCTCGTCGCGCCGCGCCCACGGTGAGCAGGTGGGGCGCCACCGTCAGCGGCAGCGTCGACGGCACTGGTCCGCAGCAGCCGCCGGCGGCTGCACCCGGATCGTCGTCGAACGTCCCCGATCCGCCACAGACACCGGTCTCGGGAAGCGTGAGTTCGACGCGTGCCGCTGCCTCCCGGTCGCCGGCGATCGCTGCCGCGACGCTGCGCACCTGCTCATAGCCGGTGAGCGCGAGGAACGTCGGCGCGCGGCCGTACGACTTCATCCCCACCAGGTAGAGATCGGGCTCGGGCTGGCTCAACTGGAGTGCGCCGTGGGGCGGCACCGATCCGCACGAGTGGACATTCGGGTCGATGTCGTCAGCCAGCCCACGTGGTGCCTGCAGAATCGGATCCAGGTCCAGCCGCACCTCGGACAGGAACGACAGGTCCGGGCGGAAGCCGGTGAGCACCACGACGTGGTCGGCCGGGTCGAGCGTCCGGCCGTCCTCCGCAGCGACGACGACGCCGTCCGGACCGGCGTGGACGGCCTCGGTGCGGAACCCGGTGATCAGCCGGACCCGCCCGTCGTCCACCGCTGCCCTGGCCCTGGCCCCCAGCGCTCCTCGCCGTGGCAACGCGTCGGACGCGCCGCCGCCGAACGTGTCCCCGACCTGGCCGCGCCGCAGCACCCACGACACCTGAGCCGTCCGCGCCAGGTCGATCACGGCTGTCATGGCGGAGTGGCCGCTGCCAATGACGACGACGTGGCCCCCGGAAAGCTCGTCGCCCTCCTCCGGGGTCGGCGGCCGATACGTCACGACTCCGAGGGCTGCGGCCGCCTCCTCACCACGCGCCCGCAGCCCATCGGCACCGGCGGGAGCCGGGCTCGCCCACGTACCGGTGGCGTCGACGACCGCGCGAGCACGCAACCGATACGCGCCGTCGGCTGCAGCGACGTGTACGACGAATGGCCGTCCGGCACGGCCCTCGCTGACCAATCGGTCTCGACCTTGCCGGGACACCCCGGTCACGCGCGCGCCGTAGCGGACCCGGTCACCGAACGCCGCCGCAAGGGGTGCCAGGTAGCGCTCGATCCATTCACCCCCGGCCGGATAGCCCGCGGTCGGCACGGTCCACCCGGTCGGTGCGAGCAGGCGGACGGCTGCCGCGTCGACCAGCTCCGGCCAGGACGAGAACAGCCGTACGTGCGACCACGCGGCGACCGCTGCTGCGGGCCCGCCACCGGACTCGAGGACCAGCGGCTCGAGGCCGCGCTCCAGCAGGTGCGCCGCCGCGGCCAGACCCTGCGGGCCCGCCCCGATCACGATCACCGGCAGGTCGGACAGGTCTCGTTCAGGGATCGGTTCGGACACAGCCACTCCTCATATCGACGTTTGTCGATGTGAACTGTAGCGACGTATCGATAGATGTCAATGCGTATGGCAAGATGGGCGGGTGCCCAGCCGTCCACTGCCGCTCCTGAACGACGCCGTGGTCTGCTGCTCGCCGGTGGCCGGGAAGGCGCTCGACGACCAGGAGGCGGCCGGGTTGGCCCAGATGTTCAAGGCGCTCGGCGACCCGACCCGGGTGAAGCTGGTTTCCCTGATCGCCGCAGCCAAGGGCGCGGAAGCCTGCGTCTGCGATCTCCAGGACCACGTCCAGCTGTCCCAGCCGACCGTGTCGCACCATCTCAAGCAACTCGTCGACGCCGGCCTGGTGACGCGCGAGCAGCGCGGCAAGTGGGCCTACTACCGCATCGCCGACCAGGCTCTCGCCGGCCTGGCCCGAGCCCTCGCCCCAGCGTGAGTGCGAGGGGTCGGCTCGCGTGACCCCGCTCGAGACGCTGCGGCCCCTTCTCGACACGTTGCACGCTCACCGCGACCCGGGTTTCGCCGAGCGGATGCAACGGTTCTTCCCCGAGCCGATCCGGGCACTCGGCGTAGCGAACGCCGACGTCCGACGGATCGCCGCCCAGTTCGCCCGCGAGCGGCCAGGGATCGGCGCTGCGGAGCTCCTCGCGCTCGCCGACGCGCTGCTGACGACGGCGAGGTTCCACGAGGAGGTGCTGCTGGCGTTCGCGCTGTTGGGAAAGGTCGCTCCGGCGCTCGGCCCTGAACTGATCGACCGCAGCCGGGTCTGGCTGGAGAACGTCGTGTCGAATTGGGCGCAGTGCGACGACCTGTGCCTGACCGTGCTTCACCACTCGCTCCGACGCCACCCGGGGCTCCTCCCGCGGACCCGAGACTGGGTCGAGTCGCCGTCGGCCTGGGCGCGGCGGGCGTCCTGCGTTGTCGTGGTCCCGTTGGTCCGTACCACCGCGGGCCGGGCGGCTGTCGAGTTGCCGATCCCGGAGATCTTCGACACCTGCACGCGGCTGTTGCGCGATGAGGACGATTACGTCCAGAAGGGTGTCGGCTGGCTGCTCAAGGCCACGTCGCAGGTACACCCCGCCGAGGTGGCGGAGTATCTGGAAGCCTGGCGCGGTCAGATCAGTCGCAGCACGTTCCGCTACGCCGTGGAGAAGCTGGAACCGGCGGAGCGCGCTCGCCTGATGGCGCTCGGCCCGACGACGCCAGTTCGTCGACGGCCGCCGAATCGGACCCGGGATCGCTGAGGAGTGAGGGTGGACGTGTACGAGTTCTCCGCCGAACTGTGGTTGTGGGATGCCCGCAAGCCCGACAGCTGGACGTTCGTCACCGTGCCGGCCGACGAGTCCGAGGCGATCCGGGAATCCACGATGCAACGCCCGAGGGCCGGCTTCGGGTCCGTCCGGGTCACGGTCACGATCGGCAGCACGTCCTGGCAGACCTCGGTGTTTCCCGACAAGGCCGGCAGCTACGTGCTTCCGATCAAGAAGCAGGTTCGCCGGAGCGAGGAGATCGAGGCGGGAGACATGGTGACAGTGCGCATCGAGGTCGAGGACTAGGGTCGAGACAACCTCGTCAATGCAGGAGTCAGCATGGCCACACCGGGAGCGAACCAGTCCGACTCGCCTCAGACGCGCCTCTTGAGCCTGATCTCCGCGGTCGCTGCCGGGGACGCTGCGCGCGAGGACGTCGCGGCTGAACTGCGCGCCGCGAACGTCGATGCACTCGACTTGGTGATCGATGTGCTGGCCGCGGCGACCCAGCAGACCCATGCGCGCCGTTCGCTCTCGCGTCCCTTCGATCCCCAGCACGGGGCAAGCGAAGCCGCGTCGACCCGCGCCCCCGGAGCAGCGGCTCGTGTGGCCAGACAACCGTTCCTACTCCGGGGGACGCTGTACGACCCTCAGGACATCGCGCGCTTCGACAAGACCGACCTCCATGTCGTCTGGGCCCCGGGTCGGGAGGAACTCGTGGCCTTGGACGACCGCGAGGTGATGGAGAACTGGTGGCGGCTGTCGTACGTCTCCGCGGCGCTCGCCTCGGACGACCCGCTGGTCACTCTCAAGCCCGATGGCGCCTCCCCCACGACGATCACGCAGACGCCGCAGCCGGGTCGCCCCGGCATTCCGGATCCCTCACCCTCCTCGGGGCCGGAGGGATTCGTCGTTCCGACGTCTGCCCCGGCGCCGATCATCCCGCACACCAACTTCTGGGAGGACAGCAATTACGACGGCTCGCGCATCGACCTCAGACCGGGCCGTCAGTATTCCGATCTGACCGAGGTGTCGTACACCTTCTTTGGCACCGGCGACTGGAACGACACCATCTCGTCCGTGCAGCTCGTCGCCACCCGGACGGCGGTGCTGTGGGAGCACGTGAACCGTGGCGGATCGTCGTTCACCACGACCGCGAGCGTGGCCCACCTCGACTGGTTCAACGACCTGGCGTCATCCTGCGCCACCTGGTAGGTGCACGGTAGGCAGGAGCAACTGCCCCTCCGCGGCGCGCCCCGGAACCAATGTTGGAGCCCCCCGTTCGGCGGGTCGAAGAGCCATTGACGCCGCCGCCCTGCTCACGCGCGACGACGGGAGCGGGAGAGTTCTGCCGCGGTCGCGGTGTTGTCGCGAATCCAGGCGGCGTAGTCGGGATTCGCCGCGACCAGAGGGATCGCGATGATGCCCGGGACCTGGTAGGCGTGCTCGGCGCGGGTGCGGCTGATGATCGCCGGGACGAGCTCGGCCCGGGTGTGCAACGCAGCGCGGGTCTCGGCCGTGTCGTTCAGGGTTCCGTTCCAGGTGTAGACGGAGCGGATGGTGTGGTGATGTGCGGCGGCCGCCAGCCGCTCCAGCACGAGTCGACGGGTGAAGCCGATCAGCCACGCCGCGTCGGGCGCAGTGATGACGACTTCGACGAGATCGTCAACGTGGGTCATCGACTCCCCTACCCGGGCGGGTGATCTGAGTTCAGCGATTTTACCGACGCCACTGCTCGGACCTCAACGGCTGCCGGCTGCGGCGCGGCCGGCGCCGCACAGCGTCGATCGGACTGTCACGCCTAGTCAGAGCAAGGTAGTGGGGCGCACTCGGCGAGCCTGGCCTCGGCCCGGACCCGACCGCCTACACTGCGAAGCCCGAGTACGTCGCGCATCGTGGCGTCATCACCCGTTTCCACAGACAGGGATTCGTCCAGATGGGAATGGTCGTACTGCTCGCCGGTATCGGCGGATCTGCGCACGCCTTTGCCTGGAGCCTGGCGCAGTCGTCCGTCGTCGACCGGATCGAGTGCGCGGGGGTCAACACAGGAGTGGCCCGATTCGGCCGGTGCCACGACATCGACCCAGCCGACCCGATCGCGTTGGCCGACCTCGCCGAGCGCGTCGGTGCGGACGTGGTGGTCCCCTTCAGCGGACGGGATCTCGCGGTCGGCATCGCCGATCCGACGCGGGAGCGCGGCATCGGGGTGTTCGGGCCGAGCCGGGTCGCGGCCCAACTGGAGGGATCGAAGGCGTTCTTCAAGGACCTCGCGAGCGAGACCGGTGTTCCCACCCCGCGCTTCGAGATCTTCGACGGGCCCGAGGAGGCGCTGGCCGGGCTCGACCGCTGGGACGGCCCGTGCGTGGTGAAGTCGTCGGGGCACGCTCGCTCCCAGGCCGTTGTCCTCTGCGACGACCGGAAGGACGCCGAGCGGGCCGTCAGGGAGGTACTGACGCACCGCAACCCCGGGATCTCGGAGTCGAAGATCGTCGTCGAGGAGCGGGTCGAGGGGCCGGAGGTGTCGTTCTTCGCCGTCACGGACGGCCGCGACATCCGACTGCTGCCCGCGGCGCGGGACTTCAAGCGCATCGGCGACGGCAACACCGGCCCGAACACCGCCGGGATGGGTGCGATGTCTCCGGTCCCCGGGCTCACCCTCGACACAGCCAGTGGCCTGCTGAGCACGCACGTGCAGCCGCTGGTGGACGGCATGCGCGCCCGGGGCATCGACTTCACCGGGGTGCTCTACGCCGGCCTGATCGAGACGTCCTCGGGCTGGCAGGTGCTGGAAGTCAACGTCCGTCCGGGCGACCCGGAAGCTCAGGCGTTCATCCCGCGCCTCCGCACCGACCTCGGCGTACTGATCCGCGAAACCGTCGCCGGCCGCTTGGGGGGCCTGGCCGTCGAGGAGAAGCCCGGCGCCGCCGTGTGCGTCGCGTTGGCTGCCGCCGGCTACCCCGGTGATCAGGAGCGGCAGGTGCCGATCAGCGGCCTCGACGAGGACCTCGGGGCGTTGGTCTTCCACGCGGGGATGGTGGAGCGGGACGGCCAGTTGTTCACCAAGGTCGGCCGCGTGATGCACGTCGTCGGGCAGGGCACCGACCTCAGCGCCGCCCGAGCGGCGGCGTACGGGGCGATCGAGCGGATCTCCTTCGACGGTATGCAGTTCCGCACCGATATCGCGGCGGGCGCCTGACCGAGCCCGCTCAGGCAGACGCCCGCACCTGCAACCGCGGCGTCAGGACCACCTGGCCGAGAGCCTGTTCGCGGGTCGCCATGGCCATCACCTCTGCGGCCAACTCGGCCATCGGCTGCTCCACCGAGGTGAGCCCGACCGGCAACTGCGCGGCCAGCGCGATCCCGTCGTACCCGACGACGGCCACGGCAGCGGGAACAGCGACCCCGCCGACGCTGAGGGCGTGCATCAGCCCGATCGCGGTGATGTCGTTGCCGACGAGCAGCCCATCGGCGCGCGCGTGTGCCGGCTGGTCGAGAAGCGCGGCGGCCGCGGCGGTGCCCGCGCCCAACGTCAGCTGGGGGGTCTCGTACAAGGTGACGACCTGTCCGGCACAGGCTTCCTGAAGTCCCTGAAAGCGTTCGGCGCTGGCCCGGCTGGCCTGAGGATCGCCGACGAACCCGATCCGGCGGCACCCCCGCTGGAGGAGATGCTGGCCCGCCAACCGGCCGCCGTGGACATGGTCGACGCTGACCGACCCCACAGTGCTCGGCAACACGACGTCCGCTGGCGGGTCGACCAGCACGCAGGCGGCACCTTGCCCAGCGAATCGCTCGAGCCGGCCGACCACGTCTCCTTGCGGCACGACGACGAGGCCGGAGACGCGCTGCGCCTCGAAGTAGTCCAACTGCCGCTGCTCGCGCTCCGCGTCCCGCGCGCTGTTGGCGATGTGCAACTGCCAGCCGCGGCGTAGAGCGCCCTCCTCCATGGCTTGAGCCACCTCGGAGAAGAAGGGCGTCCAGGCATCCAGCACCACCAGCCCGACCGTCTGGTGCGAGCCGACGCGCAACCGGCGGGCCGACTCGTTGCGCACGTATCCCAGCGCCTCGATCGCCTCCCCGATGCGCTCCTTCGCCTCGGAGGAGACCAGCTGTGGGTTGTTGAAGTAGTTCGACACCTGCGCCCGAGACAGCCGGGCCCGCGCCGCCACGTCTGCTGCCGTCGACACCACCCCCTCATGGTGCCCGGTCACGCCGTCCGGCGAAACCTCGTCGGCACTACCACTTGACACGATTCAAATCCTCGATCATCGTTTGACACGATTCAAGTACTCGCCGAGGAGAACACATGCCACTGGGATGTCACGGGCTGGTCTGGACGGGCGGCACGAGCGAGGCGCAGCTGCAGCACGCCTTGCGGCACAACCAGGAAGCCGGCTTCGAGCTGCTCGAGATCGCCCTGCTGGACCCTCACGGGTTCGATGTGCGCGCGGCCCACCGAGCGCTCGCCACCAGCCACCAGCACGTCAGTGCTTCGCTGGGCCTGCCCGCCGCCGCCGATATCAGCAGCGGCGACCCTGGCTGCCTCGCCGCCGGCGAGGCCCTGCTCAACCGCGCCGTGGAGATCGTCCACGACCTCGGCGGGCGCTACCTCGTGGGCGTGCTCTACAGCCAGCTCCGCAAGTACTCCGCCCCAGCAACAGCCGAGGGCCGGTGCCAGAGCCAGGACGTGTTGCGCCGCGTCGCGGCCCGAGCAACTCAACTCGGGGTCACGTTGGCGCTCGAAGTCGTCAACCGGTACGAGACAAACGTGTTCAACACCGCGCGAGGAGCGCTCGCGTACCTCGACGAGCTCGGCGACCCCAGCGTCAAAGTCCACCTCGACACGTACCACATGAACATCGAGGAGACGGACCTGCTGACCCCCGTCCTGGAGTGCGGGGACCGGCTCGGCTACGTCCATATCGGCGAAAGCCACCGCGGGTACCTCGGCACCGGTTCGGTGGACTTCGACGGCTTCTTCACCGCCCTCAGCCTGATCGACTACCGCGGCCCGATCACCTTCGAGTCGTTCTCCACCGCGGTCGTCAACCAGGACCTGAGCCGGAACCTCGCGATCTGGCGCAACCTCTGGTTCGACAGTGACGACCTCGCCAAGCACGCCCACACCTTCATCTCCGGGCAGCTGCACGCCCGATCCCAGACAGGTCGCTACTGATGGATGCACCCCACGAACGGTTCGCGGCCTCGGGCAGCCAGACCGACCGTGCACCGCTGGCCGGGCGAGTCACGGTGGTGACGGGCGGCAGCCGAGGCCTTGGGCTCGCGATCGCCGAGGCGAGCGCTGCAGCCGGCTCGGCGGTCGCGCTGCTGGATCAGCGCGCCGACGTGATCGACGTAGCCCCTGAGCTGGCTGCGCGCACCGGTGCCCGCGTGATCGGCGCGACCGCCGACGTCACCTCCCCGACCTCAGTGGAGGCTGCCCTCGATCTCGTCGAGGAACGCCTCGGCCTCGCCACCTGCCTCGTCAACGCCGCCGGCATCGCCGACGGCACCAGCGCTCTGGACGTCGCTGTGCACACCTTCCGCCGCATCCTCGATGTCAACCTGACCGGGACGTTCATCGTCTGCCGCGCCTTTGCCCGCCGCGTCATCGCAGCCGATGCTCACGGCACTGTGGTGAACATCGCGTCGATGTCGGGGCAGCGGGTGAACCGGCCACAGGACCAAGCGGCCTACAACGCCTCCAAGGCAGGAGTGGTGATGCTGACCAAGAGCCTCGCGGTGGAGTGGCACCCACACCGGGTGCGGCTGAACTCGGTCTCCCCGGGCTATTTCGCCACCGAGATGACCCTCGCGGTGCCCCGGGACCGTCCGGAATGGTTCGCCGAGTGGATGAAGCACACTCCGGCAGGGCGGATGGGCCGACCGGACGAGCTCGGCCCGCTCGTCACGTACCTCCTCAGCGACGCGTCGTCCTACCTGGTCGGTCAGGACATCGTCATCGACGGCGGGTACACCGCAGTGTAAGGGTCAGCTCGGCTTCAGCGGCTGAGGCGATCCGCCTGGTCGAGCTCGGCGACCAGGCTCCGATGCGCCTCGAGGTCATCGTCTGCTGACGCCCCCGCGACGGGTTCGGTCACGAACCGAAGCGTCGACGCGAGGTCGTTGGCCAGTGCCCAGGCCGCGCGCGATGAGTCTGCTGTCGCGACCAGGTAGCCGGCGCGGTCCAATGACCAGCGCACGCGAGGGATCACGTCGCCGAGGGCGAAGTTGACGTGGAACTCGCGCACGGCCGGGTGATTGCGGACCTCGTCGGCGTTCTCGACCGCGATCAAGCGGCCCGGTTCGGCTTCGTAGAAGATCACTGCCGCGCCACCGTGGCCCGTCGGCCGCTCGGTGAGTGGCTGAGCCTCCCCTGCGGCCCAGGCCAGCCCGTACTCCTCCAGGTCGATGCCGTAGACGGCATCGGTGAGCGTGGTGATCCGGTCGCCGCCGCGACGGTCGTGGCCCTCCACCACCCGCGGCCCACGGCTGGTCAACTTCACCTCGGTGTGTGAGAGCCCGTCGCGCAGCCCGACGGCGTCGAGGAAGTCCGCGACGGTGCGGCAGACCTGTGCCTCCAGCTCGGGATCCAGATTGGCCGGGATCAGGTGGCCGAACTCGACATAGTTGGTGCCGGTGATCTTGTCCGCGATCGCCACGACCACGTGACGCCCACCGAAGGAGATGGCGTCGACGCTGATCTCGGGACCGTCGAGGTACTCCTCCATCAGAAACCTCCGCAGGCCGAGGTGGCTCAGCGCCTCCCGAGCGGCGTCCAGGTCGTCCTGACTCTCGATGCGCAGGACGCCGATGCTGGCCGACCCTGCGATCGGTTTCGCGATCACGGGATATCCCGCGGATGCGGCGAAGTCAGCGATGTCCTGCACGCTGCTGCCGATCCGGGCCGCGACGGGGTGCAGCCCCCGGTCGGCGAGGCGCTGCCTCATCTGCCACTTGTCGGTGAGCAGGGCGACGGTGCCGAACCCCACGCCACCGAGATCGAGTGCGTCATTGAGCCGGGCGGCAGCCAGCAGGCCCTCCTCCTGCATGGCGATGGCCGCGCTGAACGGCGACCCCGCGTGCAGGGCGCGGACGGCGTCGACCATCGCCTCCGGGTGGTCGTGGTAGGGCAGCACCAGGCAGACGAAGTCACCGATCGTGTCCGCCGGGATGGTGCGGATCTCCTTCGGTGTGAACACGCACACCGCGTCGAGCCCGAGCCGGCGGGCCGCGTCCAACAGGTGCGACCGCGGTGACACTAGACAGACGCGTTTTGGCATGACGACTCCCGGTTGCGACTGGTCAGAACTTGGCCGCGAGCGTGCGTGACCACCGCATCAGCGAGGGCCATGGTGGCATCGAAGCCGGTACCGGCGGGCGTGAGTGCGTCCAGCACGAGCGGCAGTTCGGTGCAGGCCGCGATCATCAGCTGGGCCCCGGCTTCGGCCAGCGCGCGTAGCGGTGCGACCAAGGCCTGACGCGCCTGGTCGAAGCGACCCGCCTTCACCAGGCGGATGGCAGCCATCACCGATTGCTGGTCGGCATCAGCTGG
The DNA here is from genome assembly GCA_044225235.1 of Propionibacteriaceae bacterium. Taxonomy (GTDB): domain Bacteria; phylum Actinomycetota; class Actinomycetes; order Propionibacteriales; family Propionibacteriaceae; genus Microlunatus. The sequence goes on from JBGAIX010000024.1 coordinate 12,736, forward strand.
CAGCAGGCACTCCACTCCGTGCCGGCCGAAGGCGTCCTGGTAGAGCCCGGCTCGCACGGTGCCAGTCGTCGCCAGCAGGCCGACCGCCCCGACACCGGGCCCCGTGCGGAGCACCCCGTCCACCGTGGCCTCGATCATGGACAGGATCGGCCGGCTGGTGGCCTGCCGGAGCTGCGGCAGGAACGCGTGCGCGGTTGCGCACGGGATGGCGATGATCGTGGCACCGGCCCGGTCCAGCAGCTGCAAACCGACGAGCAGCGACGGCAACGGGTCGGGGCCGCGGCCGAGGAGCGCCTCGCTCCGGTCGGGGATCGACGGGTCGGACCAGACGATCGTGCGCAGATGCTCCTGATCGGTGGCGGCCGGGGTGGCCCGGACCAGCTTCGCGAAGAAGTCGGCGGTCGCGGCAGGGCCCATCCCACCGAGGACGCCGACCAGCGGCGATTCCTCAGCGTGCGAGCTGAGGCCGCCCACGCTGATGCTCACCGCGAAGTGGAGGACATCTCGGGCACCGCGACGTCGCCGGCGTTCGGCACAACGGCCGGGCCGCTGACACCGGCGAGTCGTGCGATCAGCGGGACCGTGGCCGGAATGTGCTCCGACGGCACACCGAAGTCGACCAGGCAGGCGACCTCGTCCACCCCACTGCTGGCCGTCCGCTCGACCATTTCCCGACACGTATCGGGCGAGCCGATCAGCGATCCGTCCCGGAGGTACCGGTCGCACGTCGCGTCCAGCAACTCCTCGAGCAGATCGGCGTCGATCTCGTCGTCCGGTACGACGTGACCTCCGCTGATGCTGCCGCCGCCCTGGGCCGCCTTGAGTTCGAGCTTGACCGCAGAGCGGAGGTACTCGCGCAACGGCCCGCGGCTGCGGGCGCGTGCGGCCTCGGCCGACTCGTCCAAATGCGTGTGCAGCATCAGCGTGACGGTGCCGGCCTCGGGCACGAGTCCGGCATCCCGGCGCGCTTCGCGGTACAGCCGCACCTTCTCGGCGAGTCCCTCGAAGGTCTGCCCGATGAGGTGAGTGAGGACGTTGGCGCCGAGCCGTCCGGCGTCCTGGAAAGTTCTGGGGTTGCCGGAGGACGTGATCCAGATCGGCAGCTCCGACTGCACCGGCCGGGGGTGCAGGCGTACGCCGAACGGCTTGCCCGCGCCGTTCGGCAGCTCGATCTCGCCGCCCGCCCACAGCGTCCGTACCGTCTCCAGCTGCTCCAGCATCACCCGGTGGCGCTGCTCGTACTGGTCTGGCGCCAGAGCGAAGTCGTTGGCGTTCCAGCCGGAGCCGAACGACACCGCGACCCTGCCACCCGACCAGTTGTCCACCGCCGACCACTCCTCGGCGATCCGCACCGTGTTGTGCAGCGGCGCGATCAAGCTGCCCGCGCGCAATTGCAGGTGCTCGGTTGCAGTGGCGAGCGCCGCGCAGCTGAGCGCCGGGTTCGGAAACACGCCACCGAACTCGTCGAAGTGCCGCTCAGGCGTCCACACGGCGGTCAGGCCGTGGCGGTCGGCGACGCGGGCGGTGTCGAGCACCGTGCGGCACGTCTGCTGCGGGTCCGCGTCGCCCGCAGCGAAAAACATGATCCCGAACTGCAACGGAGCCTCCTTGGTCGTCAGGTCACGCATCGGCGTGCTGCTGGGCGTCACGCGTCGGCGTGCTCTTCGGTGACCGTCCAGGCATGCACATGGCCGAAGACGGGATGGCTCGGCAGCACCTCACCACACTCGAGGCGCTCCGCCAGACGGTCGAGCAGCGTATCGGTGCCGTCGCCGTCGCGGGGCCAACGGATCTCGGCCGTGTTGAGGCCTGGCCGCAACCAGCCGGGGTCGACGGCGAACGTGTCGGTACGCCACTGCGAATCGCCCGGGACGTTACCGGCCGGGTGCTCATTGATCGTCAGCGCCACCGTGGCCGGCGTCGTCAGGTCCCTGGGCAATCGCCAGGTCAGCCTCACTTCGCATGGCGCGGGGTCGTCGACCACAAACGTCGACACGGTGCTGGGGCGGGCCGAACGCAGGTAGGCGGCAGCCGGACCGATTCCCGACCCGGCGCGCTCGGCGAACGTGGTGGCCAGCTGCGCGTCGGCGAGCAGATCAGCCGGACCGGCGTGCTCGCCCCGCAGCAACCCGTCGTGGCGGGCGCGCGGATCGCGGCCGATCCGGGTCAGCTCCTCGACCATCACCCGGCGCAGCAGATGGTCGGCGAGCTTGCCGTTGAGCCGCCCATCGCCGACCACCAGGTAGCGGCGGAAGGCCGGGTTGCGGGCGGAACGCTCGTAGCTCGCGCACATCCAGTTCGGTGCGCGGCGGGTCTGGTAGTCGAGGTAGTCCTCAAGGTACGTCGCGGCGTCCGGGTCCAGTTCCAGGGCCCGGCGCAGGTGGTGGCGTAGGAGCGGCTCCTGCTGGCCATAGTGCGCGTTGTGCACGGCGGCCAGGAAGTGGGCCAGTGCGATCCGACCCGGCTGCGGAGGTGGGGCGGACGCCAACGGGCTGACGCCGGGCAGCGCATCGGACAACCCACCGGCCACCGCCTCGGCAGTGCGGGTCAGGCCCTCGAAGGTGAGATGGCAGTAGTCGAGGAAGTGCCGGCGCCCGGGTACGGCCTCGTGGGCCCGGAACAGGGCCGGCTGATCGACCAGCGTGAACCCGAGCCGGGGCCCGCTCTCGCGCATCGTGCGCTGGATCGACGTCAGGATGCGCGGCGAGTGCAGCGCGAACGGACTGACCACGGAGTCCCGGGCGGCCTCCAGGTCGAGCAGGCGGCCGTCGTCGTCCGCGGCCGCGGCCCCGCGCAGCCGGTAGGTGACCGGGCTGGCGCCGCCGTCCAGTTCGAGCATCTGGTCGGCCAGCCGCGCGGTGAGAGCGGCGTCGCCATCGGCCAGCGCGGATTCGGCCCGTTCCCTCAGCGACTGCCACTGCTGCTGCCGACGCTGCGGAAGGACTGGGCAGTCCAGCATCGGCTCGTCGGTCCAGTCGGCGAGGTTGAACTCCGGGACGACCAACACCACCGGGCGGTCACCTGCGAGGGCACGTACGGCGTCGAGCACCGCCGCACTGACGCGTCCGACGAGCTCACGGAACGCCGCCGTCGCCGCGGGCACGCCTGCCGCGTCGACCAGCGCGGCGAGTTCCTGCAGCTCGACCGGCTCGGGCTCCACGTTGTTCCAGTTGTTGCCGGCATACACGACGAGGGCGTCGACCCCGAGCGCGCAGGCGTCGGCGACCGTCTGCAGCAGCTGCCCGGCCGAGCAGTTGGTGCGCGCGAGGTCGAGGACGTCGATGTCCGGCAGCCCGGCCGCCACCAGACCGGCCAGGGAGTACTCCGGGTCGAAGAAGTAGCCGCGGGCCGCCGACTCGCCGACGACGGCGACGGTCGTTCGATCGGGGTCGAGCGCGATCTCGTCGTGGTCGGCCCAGTAGCGCCAGTCCGCGCGCAGCCCAGGATCGCGGCGCAGCGCGTCCCCGTCGCGTCGCCAAACGCCGACCCGACCGGCTGCCGGCTGGGGCGGCGCGATGTCGGTCGATCGGGTCGCTGGCATCGCCAACACCTGCATCCGAGCCAGCGCCAGCGTCCCGTCCGGGCCGGACAGGAATCTGCTCAGCGCCGCGGTGGAGCGGCGGCCGTCGTCGGTCGGCATGGCGTCCCTTCTCCTCGTTCGGCGCTCAGCCCAGTGCCGGCAGGTCGTAGAGGCGGAGCAGCATTCCGAAGGTGATCACGGTCATCAGCAGATCGGTCTCGAACGGCACGTTGATCCGGAAGCCCGGCTCGGTGTAGCGGCGTACCAACTGCTCGACCTGCTCGGGATCGAAGTAGCCCTCCGCCTTGATGCGCTCGCGGCTGACGAGGTCGGCAATCGTCGGATCGGCCCGCCGCAGCAGGTGCGGGCTGCCGGGGGCGGTGAACCCGAACTTTTCGCGCTCCACGATCTGACGAGGTACCCATTCGCGGGCGACTTGCTTCAGCAGATATTTCTCTTCCAGGCCGCGCAGCTTGAGATCCGGCGGGATGGTCGCAACGAACTCGACCAGCTCGCGGTCCAGGAACGGGTGACGCAGCTCGATCGAGTGGGCGAAGCCCATCCGGTCACCGTGGTCGCCGAGGAGGTGGTCGGCGAGCCGCAGCTTGAGGTCGAGGTACGAGCGGCGGTGCAGGTCGTGCAGCCCCGTCAGCCGCGCCCGGTCGACGAGCGGATGGCCCAGGCAGTCGATGGCGTCCTGCTGCTCTCGGACGGCTGCCGAGTAGAGCGCCGCCTTCGTGTGCCGGAACGCGGTGTCGTTGCGCTCGTAAAAGAAGTTCTCGTCGCCCCACAGCCGGGAGCGCATCGCCGCCTCGCGCACGTCGGAGTGCTGCTGGGAACGGCGGAACCGGTCGAAGCGGTAGCCGATGTACCCGCCGAACAGTTCGTCGGCGCCCTGGCCGGTCAGCACCACCTTGACGCCCTGCTCGCGCACGGCGCCCGAGAGGGCGTGGGCTGCCGAGTTGAAGGACTCCTTCAGAGGGCACTCGGTCGACCACACCACCTGCGGCATCCGCTCGGCGATCTCGTCATCGACGACGAGGCGCTCGTGATGGTGGGTGCCGAGCACCCGGCTCATCAGCCGTTGCGGTTCGCTCTCCGACAGCTCGCGTTCGGGGAAGGTCGCAGCGAACGACGCGATGTCGGCCTCGGGACGCAGGTGCCGGATGATCGCGCCGACCAACGCCGAGTCGATCCCGCCGCTCAGGTAGAGGCCGACGGGTACGTCCGACATCAGCCGCTTCTCGACCGAGCGGACCAGCAACTCCTCCAGCCGCTCGGCATAGTCGGCCTCCGGGCGTCGCTCGTCGTCGGCGTCGTCCCGTGGGTAGGCCAGGTCCCAGTACGTCCACTGCTTCGGCTGCTCGCCGATCCGAAACTCCACAGCCGTTCCGGGCGGCACGCTCTGGACGCCCTCGAACATCGTCCGCGGGCTGACCAGACCGGGCAGAGTCAGCACCTGATCGAGGCCGACCAGATCGACCCGGCGAGGGACGCTCGGATGGCGCAGCAACGCCTTGATCTCCGAGCCGAAGATCAACTCCCCGTCGCGGTGGGTGTAGAACAGCGGGGCGACGCCGAAGTGGTCGCGCGCGCCGATGAACAGTTCCTCATCGCGGTCGTAGAGCGCGATGGCGAACTGTCCGTCCAGGTGGTTGAGGAAGTCGCGGCCGAACTCCTCGTACAGGTGCGGGATGACCTCGGTATCGCAGCGGGTGTGCAGCCGGTGGCCGCGCGCAGCCAGCAGCTGGCGTAGCTCGGCATGGTTGTAGATCTCGCCAGTGGTCACCGCCACGACGTGCCCGGCCTCGCTGAAGACCGGCTGGTCTCCGGCTGCTGTGTCATTGATCGCCAGCCGCGTGAAGGCGCAGCCGAAGGCGTCCGCGACATGGGTGCCGACCGCGTCGGGACCCCGATGGCGCATCACGTCGACCATGCCGTGCAGCAGGTCCCGCGCCTCGCCGCGGTCGCGACGGCGGCCCACGAACCCCATCAGGCCACACACGTAGCGCGCTCCTGCAGATCGAGGACCAACCGGGCCTCGCCCGGGGACTGACCGTTTCCGGCCGACTGATGCATCACCTGGCGTGAACTGGGTACTGATGACTCCGTGAGCCAGCGGACACCCAGCCGTTATATACCGCGGCCGAGATTATGCATAATACGGTCGTCGTCGTTCGTGCCAGCCCCGCACGGATGCACTCAGGCCACGGCACGGAGACGGGATGCGCGGCGCTGCCATTGAGACGGACCCGCCTGCCTGGCCGACCCCTGAGGTGGACGGCTCGACGCTCATCGATCTCCTCGACACCCAGTTCGCGGCAACACCCGACCTGATTGCGGTCCGCGATGCCGAGCGTGCGCTGACCTACGGCGAGCTCGACGCCCGGTCCGCGTCCCTCGCGGCTCGACTCACCACTGCGGGCGCCGGTCCCGGGACCATCGTGGCCCTCTGCATGGAACGGTCGGTCGACCTCGCCATCGCCGTCACCGGCAGCCTTCGGGCCGGGTGCGCGTATCTGCCGCTCGCCACGACCGACCCCGCGGCCCGGCTGGAACGCCTGGTCGAGGATGCCCAGCCTGCCTTCGTCGTCACCGACGACCACCGAGTCGCCGACCCGGCCTTCGGTGACCGGCCGCGGATCGTGCCCGTCGACTGGTCCGGTGCCGCCGATCCAGCGGCCGACCTTGCCCGGGTCGAGTCCGCCGATCTCGCCTACGTCATCTACACCTCGGGATCCACCGGACAGCCGAAGGGGGTGCTGACCGAGCACGGCGCGATCGTCAACCGGCTGCTGTGGATGCAGCGACGCTTCGGCATCGGGCCCGGCGACGTGGTCGCGCAGAAGACCCCGTACACGTTCGACGTGTCCGTCTGGGAGCTGCTGTGGCCCCTGATCACCGGCGCCGAACTCGCTTTCGCCGAGCCGGGCGGCCACCGCGACCCCCGCTACCTGAGCGGCTTCTTCCGGCAGCACCGGGTGACGGTGGCGCACTTCGTGCCGAGCATGCTTGCCGAGTACGTGCGCGCCGTGCGACCCGGCGACGGTCCGCACCCCCGCCAGCTCATGATCAGCGGCGAGGCCCTGGACGGGCGCCTGGTCGCGCGCTGCTTCGAGCAGCTGCCCGGAGTGGACCTGCACAACCTCTACGGGCCGACCGAGGCCGCCATCGACGTCACGCATTGGGAGTGCCGGCGCGACGCGGCACCCGAGGCGCCGGTGCCGATCGGGCATCCGATCACCGGCATCGACCTGCACGTGCTCGACGAGGACGGCCGGGCGCTGCCCGACGGGACCGTCGGTGAGCTGTACATCGCCGGCGTCGGCGTGGCGCGGGGCTATCTCGGCCGCCCCGATCTCACCGAAGAGCGCTTTCTTCCCAGCCCTGGTGGCGGCCGGATGTACCGGACCGGCGACCTGGCCAGCCGCGGGCCGGACGGCGCGTACCTCTATCACGGGCGTACCGATCGCCAGGTCAAGATCGGCGGGGTGCGGGTCGAGCTCGGCGAGGTCGAGGCGGCGCTGCGGGACCTGCCGTACGTCGACGACGCGGCGGTGGTCGTGCGCCGCGACACGGCCGACCGCGCTCGCCTCGACGCGGTCATCGTGCCGCTCCCCGGCCGATCGTGGGACGGCTGGCGCCGCGACCTCCTGGCGACGCTGCCCGCCGGGCTCATCCCCTCGTCGGTCACCGCCACCGCGGCGCTGCCGCAGACAGCGCACGGGAAGTCCGACGCCGACGCGCTGCGCGCCCTCGTCGAGGCGGCCGAGTCTGATCGCGGAGACGACGAACCCGAGTCGGACCCGATCGCGCAGGTGTGGCGAGCGATCCTCGGCAGCGCCCAACCCGACTTCTTCGACGCCGGCGGCACCTCGCTCCTCGCGGTTCGGCTGCTCGCCGAAATCGCCACCCGCACCGGCACCGAGATCGGGGTGGCGGACTTCCTCGGCGCACCGACGCTGCCCCGACTGCGCGCCCTAGCCGCTCGCAGCGGGCCGGGTCGCACCGAGGCGCCTGCCCGGACCGCGGCGAGTGCCGGCCCCCTCCTGAACCGCTACCAGGAGCGGCTCTGGTTCCTGCAGCAGTTGGAGCCGGACAGCACCGCGATGAGCGCACCGACCGGGCTGCGGCTGATCGGTGTCAGCCAGGACGAGGTCACCAGGGCGTTCGCAGCCCTCACGGCGCGGCATGACGTGCTGCGCACCCGATATCCCACGCACGACGGCGTCGCGGCGGCGGCGATCGATCCTGCGACCCCGACCATCATCTGGGAGGACCGGCCCGGTCTGAACGCCGGAGAGCGCGCTGCCGTGGGGCGGCAGGCCATCGAAGCCGAGGCGTACGAGCCGTTCGACCTCGCCGCGGGTCCGCCGGTCCGAGTCCGCGGCCTGAGCTTCTCCGGCACCGACCACCTGCTCGTCCTCGCGGCCCACCAGATCGCCATCGACGGCTGGAGCTGGTCGCTGATCGCCCACGAACTCGCCGGAGACCCCGCGACGGGCGGCGTTCACGCACAGATCGCCGATCACGCCGTCTGGCAGCGCACCGTCGAGGGGACCGCGGCGCACGCCGCAACGACCGAGGCGGCGCTGCGTCACTGGCGCGACACCCTCGCCGACGCACCTGACGGGCTGAACCTCCCGGTCGACCGCCCTCGCGCGGGAACACTCAGCGTCCCCGCCGGCTGGGTCCCCATCGCGTGGCCCGAGGGCACGGTGCAGACGTTGCGTGAGCTGTGCCGACGCCTGAAGGTCACCGAGTTCGTCGTGCTGCTGGCGGCGTACGGCGCCTGGTTGGCGCGCCTCGCTGACCAGGAGGTCGTGCTGGTCGGTACGCCGCTGGCCAACCGGACCCCACCGTGGACGGCGACGCTGGTCGGGAACTTCGTCACCACCGTGCCGCAGCGCCTCGACGTCGGCGACGACCCCACCTTCGCGGAGTTGCTGGTACGGACCCGGGAGACGGTGCTGAACAGCCAGCGGCACAGCGGCGTACCGATCGAGCGGATCGTGGCGGAGGTGGGCGGCGCTCGTGGCGCCGGCCGACTGCCGCTGTTCCAGAATCTGTTCGTCTTCCAGGACCTGCCGCCCTGGCAGCAGTCTGCGGACGGCCGCAGCGTCGAGGTGGTGCAGTTCCCGCCCCGCCACACCCACTACGACCTCAAGTTCGAGGTCTTCCCGGGCACACCGGCGTACGAGGCGCGCCTGGTGTACGCCCGGGGCCGGATCTCCGACGAGCGGGCGGCTCTGATGGCGCGCCAGCTCGGCTCCCTGCTGGCGGCTGCCGTCGCCGATGTCGACGGCTACGTCGCTGACCTTCCACTCTTCGAGCCTGCCGGCGATTGGGGCTGATGCTGAGATGACCCAGAACCTGTATGCCGCCGCCAGCACCGTCCGGTCGTCGGCGCCTGCCACGGTGCCCGAACTCGTCGCCGCAACGGCGGCGCGAACCCCTTCCGCGGTGGCGCTGACCCGCGCTGGCGAGGCCTGCACGTACGAGCAACTCGCCGAGCGGATGACGGCGACCGCCCGCGGGATCCTCGCCACCGGGGTCGCTCCGGGTGACGTCGTGGCGGTCTGGGGGACCCGGGACATCGGCACCGTCGTCGCGATGCTCGGCGTGCTGCGCAGCGGAGCAGTGCTGACGATGCTCGACGCCACCCAGAGCGAAAGCCGGATGCGCAGCCTGCTGCAACGCGCACAACCGCAGCTCGTGATCGATGCCAGCGGCGCTCACGCCGGAGAGCCGGACACCCACGGCCTGACCGACCTCGAACGCAGCGGCGGGCGCCCGGCCGAGCCGACGGACCTGCCGGACCTGGCCGATCTCGCCGAGCTTGCGGACCTGGAATCCGGCGACGATCCGTTCGCCACTCCGCACCCGGGGCGGACGCCCGCGTACCTCTGCTTCACCTCGGGCACCACCGGCGAGCCGCGCGGCGTGCTCGGCGGGCATGGCGCGCTGGCCCAGTTCTGCGCCTGGGAGCAGCACGCCCTCGGAATCGGCCCGGGCGACCGGGTCGCGCAGACGGCGGCCCCGACGTTCGACGCCGTCTTCAAGGACATCTTCCCGGCCTTGATCGGCGGCGCCACGGTCTGCCTGCCCCCGACCGATCGGCCGTTCACCGACCTCGCCCAGGTGATGCAGTGGCTCGCTGACGAGCAGATCACCGTGCTGCAGACGGTGCCCAGCGTGCTGGCCGCCCTGCTGGACACGGCAGCGCCCGGCCTGGCGCTGCCGGCGCTCCGGCTGATCTGCCAATCGGGCGAACCGCTCCGAGGCAGCCTGGTGACCCGCTGGCGCTCGACGGTCGCCGGCGATGCGCGCTTCGTCAACCTCTACGGCACCACCGAAGCGACCATCCTCAAGTCCTGGTACGAGGTGCCCGCCGGACCGATCTCCGCTGGCGTGCTCCCCGTCGGCAAGGCCACCGACGGGGCCGAACTGCTGCTGGTGAACCGTCGCGGCCGACGCTGTGGGGTCGGTGAGCCGGGCGAGGTCCTCATCCGTACGCCCTACCTGACGCTGGGAGCCTGGCCGCTCGGTCCGGACCAGGAGTCGCTGTTCGAGGTGAATCCGCTCAACCCGGACGACCCCGGCGACCTGGTCCAGCGCACCGGCGACATCGGTCGATTCAACGCGCTGGGCGACCTGGAGATCCACGGCCGGGTCGACGACCAGATCAAGGTGAACGGGGTACGGGTACACCCCGCCGAGGTGGCCGCCCTGATCGCCCAGCTGCCGACCGTGAAGGACGCGGCGGTCGTCGCCGTCGACGCCCAGCTGAATGCCTACGTCGTGGCGGAGCCGGACGCCGGCCTGTCGCCGGCGACGATCCGACGGCACGTCGCCGAGCACGGCTCCAACAGCATGGTCCCGGCGGGCGTGGTGCTGCTCGACCGGCTGCCGCTCAACCACCACGGCAAGCTCGACCGCGCGGCCCTGCCCGCTCCGGCAGCGGACTCCGGCGCCGAGCGCGAGCCCGAGGATGAGACCGCGTGGACCGAGACCGAACGCCGGCTCGCCCAGCTCTGGGGTGAGGCGTTCCACCGCGAGATCACCTCGCGGCAGGCCGACTTCTTCGACCTCGGCGGGCACTCGCTGATGCTCGCCCGGATGCTCGCCCGCATCCGCAGCACCTTCGGGGTCGACCTGAACCTCCAGGCCATGTTCAACGCGCCGACCATCGCCGCCCTGGCCGCCGCGGTCGACGGGGCTCGTGCCGAGGCACCTGCGGGAGCCGTCGCCGAGCCCGGAGTCGTCCCGGTGGAGCACGGCGCGGCCCAACCGTTGACCCCCGAGCAGGAAGGGTTGTGGCTGCTGCAGCAGCTCGATCCGGGCAGCGCGGCGTACAACATGGCGGGCCTCTTCCGCCTCCCGGCGAGCGTCGCTCCGCACCGCGTCCGCAAGGCGTTCCTGGCTGTGTGCGAGCGCCACGAGGCGCTACGACTCCGCTTCCGGCAGACCGACCGACGGACGATCTCGACTTCGCCGATCTGCCGCCCGCCGCCAGTCAGCAGGCCGCCAGCCGTCGCGGCCGCCGATCTCGACTTCGCCGATCTGCCGCCCGCCGCCAGTCAGCAGGCCGCCATCGCCGCGCTGCAGGCCGCCGCCGCCGAGCCTTTCGACCTGGCGGCCGGCCCGCCGGTGCGAGTCCGCACGATCGCCGCTCCGGTTGGCGAACTCCTCGTCGGGCTCACCATCCACCACCTGTGCTGCGACGGCATCTCCTGGAGCCTGCTCACGACTGAAGCCGACGGCGTCCTCACCGAAGGCGCCCTCGACCCAACCGCGCCCGCACTTCAGTACGGGGACTACGTGGCGTGGCGCGCCGACCGGGACGACCCTGCTCGCACCGAGACGCACCTGGCGTACTGGCGGGACCTGCTGGCCGGCGCGGCGAGTGTCGATCTGCCGCGTGGGCGTCCGCGACCGGGGAGCCGGCCACACGAGTTGCGCACCCGTCGACTCAACGCGGGGCCCGAGCTGACGGCCGCGGTGGACCAGCTCTGCCGCGCCTCAGGCGCCACCCAGTACATGGCGATGATGGCGGCGCTGGCCGTCGTGCTCGCCCGGGCCTGCGGGCAGAGTGACATCACCATCGGCAGCGACAGCGCGGGCCGGGATCGCGCGGAGCTCGAAGACGTGGTCGGGTTCTTCGTCCGCACCCACGCCTACCGCTTCGACCTCTCCGGAGATCCGGCGCTGGACGAGGCGCTCCGGCGCGTCCGAGAAACTCTGGTTACCGCTGCAGACCACCTCGACGTGCCCTACACGCGGGTCGTCCAGGCCGCTTCGGCCGACCTCGACGGCGACCGCCGGACCCTCTTCTCGGTGATGCTCCGGATGCCGCCGCTGCAGGAGGTGTCGCACCAGCACCGGGTGTTGCTCCCGCTCGACGTGCTGGACGAGGCCGCCGACGGCACCGCGGCAGCGCCCACGGCGAAGTTCGACCTGACCGTCGTCGTCCGGCCGGGCGCTGCCGGCACCGTGCTGGACCTGGAGTACGACGCCGATGCCCTCCAGGACGCGTTTGTCGACGCGCTCGGTGAGCGGATGCTGGCCGTCCTTCGCTTCGGCACCGCCGAACCGGGGACGCCGCTGAGCCGGATCACCCGCGACGGCCACCCGTTCGCCGAAGCCATCGCCGCGCAGCCGTGGCCCGCTGCGAGCGGCGCCGTCGAGCGATGGGCGGCCGAGACCCCGGATGCGGTCGCCATCTCCTGGTCCGGTGGCGACCTCAGCTACCGGCAGTTGGCGGAGGCGGTCGTCGCGGCCTCGGCCGACCTGACGCCCGGCAGCACGGTCGGCATCCTGGGCGGGAAGACCCCGGCCACCGTCGCCTACCTTGTCGCCGCGCTCCGCCGGGGCGCCGTCCCGGTGCTGCTGGACGAGGCCCTACCCGCCGCCCGCCGCGACCAGATGGTCGACGGCGCGGGGGTGCGTCAGGTAGTGCAGACCGGCGACCTCCCCACCGGAGCCGATGCCCCAGCGATCACCGCAGACCCGCACGATCCGGCGTACGTCTTCTTCACCTCCAGCACGACCGGCCAGGCCAAGGCCGTCGTCGGTACCCACAGTGGGCTGGACCACTTCGTCGCCTGGGAAAGCGCCGAGTTCGCGATCGGCAGCGAGGATCGGGTCGCGCAGTTGACCACGCTGTCGTTCGACGCGGTGCTGCGCGACGTCTTCGTGCCGCTGAGCAACGGCGCGACGCTGTGCCTGCCGCCGGCGGCTGCGCTGGAGGACACCCGCCGGATGCTGGAGTGGCTCGCCGCCGAGCGGGTGACCGTCGTGCACACGACGCCGAGCGTGGCCGCCGCCTGGCTGCGCGAGGCGGACCCCGACCCAGTTCGGCTGACGAATCTGCGGCTGCTCTGCCTTGCCGGCGAGTCGTTGGCGGGATCGCTGGTCGCCGACCTGCGGGCCCGGCTGCTCGCGCCGGACGCCGAGGTGGTGAACTTCTACGGCCCCACCGAGACCACCATGATCAAGACCTTTCACCGGGCGCCGGTACCCGCACCGGAAGGACCGGTTCCGATCGGCCGCGCTCTGCCGGGTGCACAACTCGTGGTGGTCGGCGAGGGCGACTACGTCTGCGGCCCGGGCGAGCGCGGCGAGATCGTGCTGCGCACCCCGTACCGGACGCTCGGCTACCTGGGAGACGCCGAGCGGACCGCGTCGGTGTTCCGGCCCAACCCGCTCGGCTCGGATGCGCTCTACTACACCGGCGACCTCGCGACGATCGACGCCTCCGGCGAGGTGATCGTCGAGGGCCGCCGAGACGACCTGACCAAGATCCGCGGTGTCCGGGTGCACCCCGCGGAGGTCGCGGCCCAGCTGGCAACCCACCCGGAGGTCCGGCAGGTCCACGTACTCGCCGACCGCAACGGGAAGGACGTCCAGCTCGTCGGCTACGTCGTGCGCACCCCAGGCTCGACGCTGACCACCGAGGCGCTGCGCGACTACGCCCGGCAGCGCCTGCCGCTCGCGATGGTCCCCTCGCTGCTGTTGTTCCTGGATCGGTTGACCCTGCTGCCCAACGGCAAGCTCGACCGGTCCTCGCTCAGCGGGCTCCCTGCGGTGCAGAGTGCTGCGCGAATCGAGCCGCGCGACGAGGCCGAGGCCGTCGTCTGGCGCCTCTGGGCCGACCTGCTCGGCCACGAGGATTTCGGCGTGACCGACGACTTCTTCGCCATCGGCGGGCACTCCCTGCTGGCCACCATCCTGATCACCCGGCTGCGCAAGCAGCTCGGTATGGCGCTGTCGCTGCAGAACCTGCTGCAAGGGCCGCGCGTGGACCTGATTGCCGCTCGGATCCGTGACGACGCGACGGCCCCGGCGCCCTCACCCGGCGGCGCCAGCGAGACTCTGGTCACGCTGCGCGCGGGCCGGGCCGGTGGGCCGGTGCTGTTCGTCGTCCACCCGATCGGCGGCGATGTGCTGTGCTACCGCGACCTCGCCGCGGCGCTCTCGCCGGAGCTCACCGTCATCGGCATCCGCTCGCAGCAGCCGAACGGCCGCCAGCCCAGCGTCCGCGACCTCGCCGAGGCGTACGTCCAGGAGGTGCTGAGAGTCCAACCGGACGGCCCGTACCGGCTGGCCGGGTGGTCGATGGGTGGTGTCGTCGCGTACGAGATGGCCCGGCAGTTGGCGTTCGAGGGACGCCGCCCGGACGCGGTGGTGATGCTGGACAGCTACGCCCCCGGCAGCGGTGCCTACGACCACTTCGCCGACCCGGCGACCGACCGGGCGACAGCCTTCACCCGGGACCTGGAACGCACCACCGGCAGTGGATCCGCGGCCGAGGACCTCGGAGACCTGTGGTCCAGCCGGTTCGCGATCTTCGACGCGAACGCCACCGCGCTGGCCGGCCACCGCATCCGCCGAGCGCACCTGCCGGACACCCGGATCGCCCTCGTCCTGGCGGGCGCACAGCAGCGCCCGGCCGCCGCATCGCCGACCCTGGGCTGGCGGGAGGCGCTGGGGACTGGAGTCGATGTGCGTACGGTGCCCGGCGCCGACCACTTCGCGCTGTTGCGGCAGCCGAGTGTCGGGGCGGCAGCCGCGATCATCGACGAGGTGCTGGCCGCGCAGCAGATCCCGCAGCCGGACTCAGGGCGGTGATCCGGCATGCCTAGCACCACCCTGCGACGCTTCCGAGCCTTCGCGGCCCGCGACCTTGACAGGCTGCTCGACCGGTACGGCGCCGACGCGGAGACCAAGCTGCTCACCAAGGCCGTCGCGGCGGTGCTCCCGTTCAAGACCAACGAGTACGTCGTGGACGAGCTGATCGACTGGGATCGGGTCCCCGACGACCCGATCTTCCGGATGGTCTTCCCGCAACCGGGGATGTTGCGCCCCGACGAACTGGACCGGATGGCCGCACTGGTCCGCGCCGGGGCCGACGCCGACACGCTGACCGCAGCGGCCCGCGAGATCCAGCGACACCTCAACGCCCACCCGGCCGGGCAGACCGACCTCAACGCGGTGCGGTGGAACGGGAGGCCGATCGCAGGGGTGCAGCACAAGTACCGCGAGACGCTGCTGCTGTTCCCGCGACAGGGCCAGACCTGCCACACCTACTGCGCGTACTGCTTCCGGTGGGCCCAGTTCGTCGGCGTACCCGAGATCAAGATCGCCACGGATGCCCACACCAGCGCCGACCTCGTCGGGTACCTGGGCGACCACCCCGAGGTGACCGACGTGCTGCTCACCGGGGGCGACCCGATGATCATGTCGGCCGAGACGTTGCGACGGGTCGTCGAGCCGCTGCTGGATCCGCGGCTGGAGAGCATCCGGTCGATCCGCATCGGCACCAAGGCCTTCACCTACTGGCCGGCCCGGTTCACCGACGATCCGGACGCAGACGAGCTGATGCGGCTGTTCGAGCGCATCCGCGGCGCCGGCAAGCACCTCGCGCTGATGGCCCATGTCACCCACCCGCGGGAGCTGGAGCCGGAGCCGGTAGACCGGGCGTTCCGGCGGGTCCGCGCGGCGGGCGCGGTCATCCGCACCCAGGCACCGCTGCTCCGGGGCATCAACGACGACGCGGACGTGTGGCGGCGCATGTGGCAGCACACGGTCGAGCTGGACGCCGTGCCTTACTACATGTTCGTCGAGCGCGACACCGGGCCGCGGCAGTTCTTCGAGGTGCCGCTCGGTCGTGCCTGGGAGATCTACCGGCAGGCGATCGCGTCGGTGTCCGGCCTGGCTCGCACCGCGCGCGGGCCGTCGATGTCGGCGACCGCAGGCAAGGTCGTGATCGACAGCGTGACCGACATCGGCGGTCGGCAGGCGTTCGCGTTGCGCTACCTGCAGGCCCGCGACCCCGAGCTGGTCGGGCGCACGTTCTTCGCCGACTATGACCCGCACGCGGTATGGATCAGCGACCTGCGGCCGCTCGCCGCGACGGACGCGCCGCTGCTCGATCCCGACTCGGGAATGGCGACCGCATGACCGGGCCTGTTGTGCTGGGGATCTCCGCCCACTACCACGACGCCGCCGCCGCACTGCTGGTCGACGGGAAGCTGGTGGCGGCGTCCCACGAGGAGCGGCACAGCCGCTACAAGCAGGATCCGGCTCTGCCCCTGCAGGCGATCCGCGACTGCCTCGACCAGGCGCGGCTGCGGCTCACCGATCTGGATTGCGTCGCCTACTACGAGGACCCGGTCAAGAAGCTTGACCGGCAGCTGTGGTCGGCCCTGCCCGATCTGCCGGACCGCAGCCCAGCGGCGCTCTTCCGCCTGGACGCCCACCGCCCCCGCCGTGAGATCGCCGACCTGCTGGGCTGGGACGGGCCGATCGAGGTGGTCGACCACCACCTCTCCCACGCGGCGAGCGCCTACTACTTCTCCGGGTTCGCCGAGAGCGCGGTGCTCACCGTCGACGCGGTCGGCGAGTGGGCGACGACGAGTTGGGGGCACGGCGTTGGCGCATCGCTGTCGCTGTACGAGCAGCTCGACTTCCCCCATTCGGTCGGCCTGCTCTACAGCGCGCTGACCGGGTACCTCGGCTTCGAGGTGAACGAGGGCGAGTACAAGGTGATGGGCCTCGCCCCGTACGGGACGCC
>JBGAIX010000011.1:0-120912 GCA_044225235.1 Propionibacteriaceae bacterium
GGGCTCAAACCGGAGCGCCACCCGGACCCGGCTGAGGCCGCCCGGGCGCTATGCACCTCGGGAAATAGAGCGGGGGGGGGGGGGGGGGGGGGCGCCCCCCCGCCGCGGGGGAGTTTCGGCATCCCCGCCCGCTGTGGGGGGGGGGGGGTGGGCTCTTCTCCGCGGCGGCGGGGGGGGCGCGCCCCCCCCCCCCCCCCCGCTCTATTTCCCGAGGTGCTTAGCGCCCGGGCGGCCTCAGCCGGGTCCGGGTGGCGCTCCGGTTTGAGCCCGGGTGAGCTTGCGCCACACCCATCCCTGCGGGATTCGCCGTCCGCAGAGCACGTATGTGAGGGCCGCCTCGACCACCAAGGTGCCTTCGAGTTCGCGCCGCTCGGAGCCGTGTCCGGCGAATAACAGCTGGTCATCCGGGCAGAGGAGCGTCTCGTCCACCGGTGCCAGCACAACTTCCCCGTCACGCATCAACAGCAGCGGCACCACCCTGAGTCGCCGGTCCCGGTCCTCCGGGCTGCGCAACAGCTCACCCAGCGATACCGGGCGGTCGGCCAGCCAGGCGGACAACGCGGGCGCCTGATCGCGGTCCAGCCTGATCTTCCACAACGCGGGCAGTTCGCGGCCACAGTTGATCCGCAGCCGCTCGATCAGCTCGCCGGCCCACGCGTCGCCGCGCGCCGGCATCTCCTGGATGAAGCGCCACAGCATCGGTGTGCTCACCTGGGCATACACCTCGTGCGCGACCACCTCCGTCGGCACCAGCAAAGCGTCGACGTGCATCGCCTGGAACAGCGGGGAGCTGGTCGGACGGTTCTGGCGCGCCGCCAAGAACAACTCCGGATTGACCCGGCGGGCGTTCGCCAGCATTGACAGGTTGGTGGTGTCGTTGTCGGTGCCGGCGACCATGCCGATCGCGGTGGCCAGGTCGGCACGTGCCAGGACGTCCGGGTCGGAGGCGTCGCCGGCGATGACGCCAGGCTCGGCCAGCCCGGCAGCTGCGGGCTCGATGATCGTCACGTCCAGCCCGGCAGCGCGCAGGTCATTGGTCACCTCCCGGCCGAATCGCCCGTAGCCGCAGACGATCCAACGCCCGTCACGCCGCGGATTCCCTCGCTCGGGGAGTTCGGCCCCGGGGCCCCCCTCGAGCCAGGTGAGGAGCTGGTACGACGACGGCGAGTTCAGGGCGAGCCGAAGGTGCTCGCCGAACCGGTCGAACGGGTTGACCACCGCGGGAGATCCGAAGGCCCGCATCCGTTCGGCGATCGTCGGCGAGATCGTCCGGGCGACGACCGGGAGCTCGGGGCGCAGCAGCGCCGCCGCCATCGTCACGGCGAGGTTGACCTGGTCGTCGTTGGTCAGCGCCAGCACCGCTGAGCAGTGCGGATTGGCGATTCCGGCCGCGATCAGGTTCTGGGGATTGGCGGCATCGGCGGCAAGCCCCGGTATTTCCGCGTGGTAGGCGCCGAGGTCGAGAGCATCGATCCGCTCCGACGATTCATCGATCACGACGAGCTGCTGACCGAGTGCATCGAAGGACTTCGCCAGCAGCTCCCCTGCCCGCCCGTAGCCGGCGACGAGCAGGAAGGGTTCGCTCATCCTGGTTACACGTCGGGTGAATTGCCGGAGGGCCAACGCCTGCCGGAATGCCTGGTCCTGAAGCAGTGCGAGCATCGAGCCGATCGCGTACGCCCACCCGACCACGGTCAGATAGATCGAGAACGTCACCCACAGCCGTTGCGCCGGAGTGAAGTCGGCGTCGAAGCCGGGGATGAGCGTGAGCCCGATGACGCTGATGGTGAAGATCACGATCAGCGTGATCAGCGGCGCCCGCATCCGGCGCATGATCACGAAGATCGTCGAGGACGCCTGCGCGGCAGGCTCCACCAGCGCGCGCGCGGCAATGGGAGCGCCCGAGCGTCGACGTCCGAAAAGCTGAGACCAGAAGACGAGCAGCGGGTTGCTCACCGTCGCTCAGCCCCGATGGAAGGTGACGGTCTCGACGACGAGCAGGACGACCGAGACGAGGTTGGCCAGCAATGCGCCACCGGAGAGCGAGACGACGCTCGCGGTCGATGCGGCCGTGACGCCATGAACGGAGATCTCTTCGGCCCACACCCAGACCAGACCTGCGGACACCAACTGCAGGTCCGCTACCAGGCTGGTTGCCAGGTGCACGGCGCCGATCTGGGTGCGGTCGCCGAACTTCAGCACCGTGGCGATCAGGCTGACGGCGAGGGCCGCGAACAACTCGTAGATGTTGTGCAGGTGCGGGTTGGAGATGTCGCCGATGAAGAACCCGAAGTTCAGCGTCGCCGCGAGCAGGACGAAGAAGCCGAAGATAACTTTCTCGAGGTTCATACGCGTCCTTCCCGTCCTGGGGGTGGGTGCGGCTGAGCGCGTGTGTCAGGCCAACATCTCATGGCTGAGGCCTCGGCGCTGGCTGCGCGGCGAGGAACGCGTCGATTGCGTCGGCCGTCGGCAGGCTCGAGCTGGCCCCACGCACGGTCACGGCGAGGGCCGCCGCCGCCATCGCCCGTCGGGCGGCAGCGGGGAACGGGAGTCCGGCGGCGAGGCCTGCTCCCAGTGCACCACTGAATGCGTCGCCGGCTGCGGTCGTGTCGACGGCCCGCACGGCGAAGGGCTCGAGTTCGGTCACCCGCTCCGCCTCGACCACCGTCGCGCCGGCTGAGCCGCGCGTGATCACCGCGATGGTGACGCCTCGATCGACGAGCCAGCGGCCGGCAGCGACGGCCGTGGCGTGGTCGGTGACGGGGAGTCCCGTGACCTGCGCCGCTTCCGACTCGTTCGGTTTCGCCACTGAGACCCCTGCCCAGCTGGCGTCGGGCAGCCGCTGTGCCGGCGCCGGATCGAGCAGCAGCGTCAGTCCGAGTTCGCGGCAGACCTCCGACACCCGCGCCACCACCGGGATCGGGATCTCCAGCTGGATCAGGACGACCGACACCACGTCGGCGAGAGCACGCAGCGCGGCCGCCGCATCGTCTGCAACCAGCCGAGCGTTGGCATGCGGGACCACCACGATGTCGTTCTGGCCCGAGTGAGTGTTGACGCGGACGTGCGCGATCCCGGTCGGCCCCTCCAGCGTGGCGACCTTCGAGACGTCGACACCGGCCGACCTCAACGTCGACAGGGTGAGGTCGGCGAAGGCGTCATCTCCCACGGCGCCGATCATGTACGTCGGCACTCCCGCGCGGG
Organism: Propionibacteriaceae bacterium; assembly: GCA_044225235.1. Taxonomy (GTDB): domain Bacteria; phylum Actinomycetota; class Actinomycetes; order Propionibacteriales; family Propionibacteriaceae; genus Microlunatus. The sequence continues at coordinate 3,205 of JBGAIX010000011.1, forward strand.
CTGCGGCGAGCGCCTGGTTCGCACCCTTTCCGCCGAGCCCCATCGAGAAGCTCTCGCCGGTCACCGTCTCGCCGGGTCGGGGGAGCGGAGAGCTGAAGACGGTCAGGTCCGCGTTGATGCTACCGACGACGGCGACACCGGTGCGCTCCGACATATCTGGAGGCTATCTGACATGTCTGGACGTTACCGGGGGCCGCTCTGCCGAGCGGCGTTGCCGTTCCTTGCTGCCGGAGCTCGGCCCCTCCGCGTGTCCGTTCGCACCGGGCAGGCGTTCCAGGACATCAGTCAGGAGCGCGTCCCGACCGGAGTCGATACGCCGAAATGTGCCGTGGTCAGGCGGCGCGTGGGTGTGCCTCGGCGGCGACCAACCACGCCGGCGGGGTACCGATCATGGGCACCTTGACCTCTTCGGTCAGCGGGTTGTTGTGGACGTCGCGCCGGAGCTCCGGGAAGTCGATGTCACCGGGCTGTGCCTCGGGCATGGTGCGGTGGAAGGTGATCGTGCGGGCCGCCTCGTCGTGCTGCTCGCGGTCGGACATCCTGCCGGTCTCGGGAATCACGATCATCGTCCGTCGTCCTTCTCGCTCGCGGCGGGCGTCTGACCCGGATCACTACCGGGGTTTGTCCCGCCATCACTAGTCGTACCTGGAAGAGGCGCCGGAGTGCGAAATGAGCTGTCGAGACACGCCGCCACGTAACGAAGGTTTTTCGCCGTCGCAATACCTGGCGCGCGAAGTGCGCGTTTTCGGCGTTCGCCGGGTGCCGCACGACCCCGCAGCGGAGATGTCTCGACGGCACCGCCTTATGCTCGCCAGGACAGGTGGTCGACGCACCGCCTACAGACCGAGAGGTGAGCAGATGAGCCAGGACGACGAGGTCCAGGAAGGCGCCGACCCGGCCCCGCTGCAGGAGGCCGCGGCGAGCATCAGCGAGGCGCGGGAGGCTGCGGCCGGAGTCGACGAGACGCGCGATCGCGTGTCCCCGGGATCGATGCCGGACGCGTCGGACGACACCGCCGCCGCCGAGTGGGACGACGAGGAGCTCGAGGACTAGCCGCCCCGCGGCCTTCTGTCAGAAGGCGCGGATCAGCGTTCCCACGGTGACGTGCGGGAACGACATTCCGCGCCAGTTCAGCAGTGCGGTTTGCGCGTACTGAAGCTGCATCGTCTCGCTGCCGTCGGGGTTCTGGACGTGCTCGATCGCAAACACCGACTCAAGCCTCGGGGTGTCGGCGTTGGTGGTGATGAACGGGATGTTGGAGACGCCACCGGCATTGGCCGTGTCGACGATCAACCGGGTGATGTGGGTCAACGTCTGCCCCTTCAGGGCGTCGCGCACCACGTTGGCGGGGTCGTCGATCATCGCTTGAGTAATCGTCGCGGGCAGCGGATTGGTCCGGTAGGGGGTTTCCTCGCTCAAGTTGTATGCCTTGAACGGGTTGGGCGTTCCGGGTGGCGGCTCTTCGCTCCCGATCGGGAAGGGCACCGTGTTCGACGGGGGAATCTGGGGCGGACCGTCTGGCACCACGTCCTGGACGAAGCCGACCGCGCAGACCGAGTTGCCGTGCGGGATGGTCGAGAGTCGCGCGATGCTGGCGTCGGACTGAGGCTCCGTCGTCGCCGGGATGGTCAGCCAGATGCCGGGCTCGATATGCAACGCGCCGCCCGTGGCGGCGTCGGTCACCCGATGCAGGTAGGTCACGCCGTAGAGGTCGATGTCGGGTTGCTCGCGACCGCGGTTCGGCACGGGGGAGCCGATCGGGCGGAACTCGATGGTCTCGCGGAGGATGTTGAGTTGCAGGAAGAAGCCGTCGGTGTTCGCCGGGTCGAAGTCGGGCCTGGCGATGATGCTGAAGCCGGTGCCCTCCCAGAAGCCGGGCAACTCGGCCAGCGGTCCGAGGTTGTCCGCAGTGGTCGCGTGTCGCGCCGCGGACCGGAACGAGTCCGCGGTCTGCGGGTTTCGGGGCTGATCGGCCCGGTCGGTCAGGGCCGTGCCGAGATTGGTCTCGGATGCGGTGTCAGTCACGTGCGGTCCTTCCAGTTGGTGCGGGTGCGTCGTTGCCGAGTCACGGAGCGACGGCAGGGGTGATGCGGGCCATCTCATCGCGCACCTTGACGATGGCCTCCTCGGCCACCGTGTACGCGCTGGGCACACCCTCGACAGGCTCGTCCTCACCCGGGATCCAGAACTTGCGCCGGGTCAGCCGGAACGAGTTGAGGAACGCCGGCACGGCGTTGAAGACCTCGACCAGGAAGATGCCGTCGAAGACCGGGAGGATGGTGTCCATCAGCGCGTCCCAGGGAATCCAGCTGTCGGCGAGCTGCCCCCGATCCGGCGCGGAGATGTGGATCGAGCTGATCTGGCCCCGCGGTGCGAGCCGGGCGACTTGGCGGCGGAACTCCTCGGGCCCTTCGCTGCCCAGCACCACGTGGGAGATGTCGATGCACGCCCCGACGCTGCTGCCCGGGAAGTCCTGCAGGAAGTTCGCAACATCGCCCACGAGGTTCGGAGCCGCCTGCTCCCAGTGGTCGACCGGCTCGATCCCGACGGTGACGCCGCGCTCGGCGGCGTACTCGCCGAGTTCGGCGATGATCGGCTGGGCCCGCTCGTAGCCGGGTTTGACCCACTCCTGCAGGGCGTCGGACCAGATCGGCATGCCGGTGTCGGTGACCGGATAGACGTTGTAGGGGAAGATCACCGGCCCGGCCATCAACTCGCTGCCCAGCGCTGCGGTGATGTCGACCCGGGACTTCAGGTACGCCAACGCCTGCTCACGCTGCTCGCGGTACGGCGAGGTGGGATCGAATCGCCTGGTCGTGCCGACGTTGGTGGAGATGGGAACGTCGCCCAGACCCATCTCGTCGAGACGCTGCTTGAGTCGCACGTAGCTCTGGACTTCGGCAGCGTGGTCGAGCGTCGAGGTGGCCGGGATCGGCAGATCGAACCCGTCGTAGCCGTAGGAGGACAGTTCGCGGAAGTGCCGTGCGATGACCTCGGTGTACGCCGGGTCGTCGGGATGCAGGTCCGCGGTGAACATGAAGAAGCTGAAGTAGACCCGGTGCCGGGTCTGGGTTGCGGTCACCACCCGAGGACCTCGCGGAGGTAGTTCCGCGCCTTGAGCGCGTACTCCAGTGGTGTCGCCTTGGCCGGGTCCTGCTCGGCTTCGACCACGAGCCAGCCCTCGTAGTCGGCGTCGGCGAGGGTCTGCAGGATCGGGACGAAGTCGATCGAGCCGTCACCCGGCACGGTGAACACCCCCGCCTCGATCGCCTGCTGGAAGGACAGTCCCTGCTCCTTGGTCATCGCGACCACCTCGGGCCGGATGTCCTTCAAGTGCACGTGGCCGATCCGGTCGACGTAGGTCTTGGTGACCTCGAGCGGATCGACGCCGGCGAAGTCGGCGTGGCCGGTGTCGATCAGCAGGTGGACGTTCTCGTCGGTGCCCTCCATCAGCCGAGCGATCTCGTCGCGGTACATCACGCCGGTGCCCATGTGGTGGTGGTAGGAGAGCCGCATGCCTTCCGACGCGGCGATCCCGCCGATGTAGTTGAGGCCGTCGCAGAGGTCAGCCCACTGCTCGTCGGTGAACGTCGGCTTGTTGGCGTACAGCGCGACGGGCAGCACGTGGGCCGAGCCGCCGAGTTCGGCGACCACCATCTCCTTGCCGCCGACCGCCTTGATGAACTCTAACGACTGGTGGAACGCCGCCAGTGTCTGGCTCTTCATTTCCTTGATGGTGAAGTACGTGCTGGTCCACGGCTCTTCCACCACCAGCCCCCGCAGCGCCATGGCGTTCTTCAGCACGGTGGTGTCGGTCGGGTACTTGTGGCCGACGCTGGAGCCTTCGAAGCCCGCCAGTGCCATCTCCGAGATCGCCTGCTCGAAGGGGATGCCGATGTCCATGCTGGGGAAGTCGTCGTTCCACCACAGCGTGGGGGTCACTCCCAGCTTGACCTTGTCGCGGTCGAAGTTCACGGCACTCATCGGGGTTCCTCCTGGTCGGGTGGGGTGGTCGGGCTCCGACTCAGGCGGGGCTGGCCGTGGTCGGTGGAGTGGTCCGGGAGCGCTGGATCGCGGTGTAGGCGCGCAGCACCTCGCCGACGCTCCAGGCCTGGGCGATGCAACCGCGCGGGGTGAACGGCGCGTCTCCGTCGTAGATCTCGCTGATGGTGCCGAGGCCGGCCGAGGTGAGGTGATCGGCGAACGGTGCGAGGAACCCGTACGCGGCGTCCGGGTCGTGGTACACGCGCAGGTGTGCTTCGACGAACGGCCCGATCAGCCAGGTCCACACCGTGCCCTGGTGGTACGAGCCGTCGCGGTGCTCCTGGTCGCCCGCGTACGAGCCGACGTAGTCGGGATCGCCGGGCGCGAGCGACCGCAGTCCCCGCGAGGTCAGCAGGGCGTGCGCGCAGGCGTCGACCACCGCGCGCTGCTGGTCGGCGGTGAGCAACGGCGATGGGAGCGAGACCGCCAGCAGCTGGTTCGGTCGGAGCTTGGTCTCGTTGCCGTCGGGCCCGTCCAGGACGTCGTAGCAGTAGCCAGCATCGGCGTTCCAGAAGCGCGCGAAGCCGCGAGCAGTCGTCTCGGCCTGGCTGCGGAACTCGGTGGCGTCCGCACCGATTCGGTCGGCGAACTCGGCCATCGAGATAAGCGCGTTGTACCAGAGCGCGTTCACCTCGATCGGCTTCCCGATCCGGGGCGTGATCACCCGGCCGTTCACGATGGCGTCCATCCAGGTCAGCTGGACGCCCGGCTGACCGCCGCGAAGCAACCCGTCGGCGGGGTCCACCTGGATGCCGTAGCGGGTGCCCTTCAGATGCCAGGCGACGATGTCGGTCAGCGTCGGCCAGAGGTCCCGGATCAGCGCCTCGTCGCCGGTGGCCGACAGGTAGCCGCGGATCGCCTGGAAGTACCACAGCGTCGCGTCGATGGTGTTGTAGACCGGTTGGTCGGCGCCGTCGGGGAAGCGGTTGGGCAGCATGCCCTCACTGACGAACTGCGCGAAGGCGCGCAAGATCGAGGCGGCGACGGTGGGACGCCCGGTGCTCAGCGCGAGGCCGGGCAGGCTGATCATCGTGTCTCGGCCCCAGTCCTCGAACCAGTGGTAGCCGGCGATGACACTCATGCCGTCAGGCTGGTCAGCTGTCGGGCGGGCCACCACGAACTGGTCGGCGGCCAGCACCAGCCGCTCGATCCAGCCGGGCACCGGGGCGGCATCGGCGGCAGCAGTCCGGCTGGCCTGCCAGGCGGCCAGGACGTCGGCGTCGTGGCTGCGCCGCGCCTCCAGAGCTCCGCGGTCGATCACGGCATCCGGCTCCGCCGTTCCGACGACCAGCAGGGTCGCCCCTGGGGCGAGCGTGGCGGTGAAGGTGCCGGCGTGCACGTGGCTGTCCTGGTCGTTGAGCCCCCGCAGCGCCTCCTCGGGCAGGTCGTAGCCCTGGTAGAGCTCGGGCGAGATGGTGACGTCACCGAAACTCGCCAGCACCCGCAGCGGCAGTGTGTCCGCGCCGCCGGAGACGACCTGCAGTCCGCCCGGGATCTCGGTGACCTCCGCCGGCCACGCCACCTGCCCGGTGTTGTGGAAGACGCGGTTGTCGACGATCGCGCTGACCGAGATCTGGGCCGGCTCGCTCGCCCGCAGCAGGGTGTAGGAGACGTACGTCGTGTTGGCGCCCTGCGCCATCCAGATCCGCTTCTCGAGGATGGCCTCGGCGCAGCCGTACCGCCACAGCGGCACGGTGCCCTCCAGCTGGAACGTCTCGATCTGCGCGTTCCCGGTCGGGGCGATGGCACCGGAGGCCCAGCGGTTGGTGGCGAGCGGGTAGCTCTGGCCGCGGTAGGCGACCGTCTCATCGAGCTTGACCAGCATCAGCCGCCGGTCGACCGGTGGCCGACGGGCCGCGACCAGCAGGCCGTGGTATCCGCGGCTCAGTGACCCGGCCACCGTGCCGGAGCCGTAGCCGCCGATACCGTTGGTCACCAGCCATTCGCCACGCTCGGCATCGTCGAGGACGCCGGTTGACTCGCGGCCGAACCGGATCGTGCCGGGCGTGGGCGCTGGGGCCGAGCTGTCGCTCATCGCACGGCGCTCACGGCACCGCCGGGATCCGCGGCGGGCCGATCCAGGACGCGAAGCCGGGGGCCTTCGCACCCGGGGGATTGGCGCCGATCGTGGGCCAGAGCAGGCCCTCGATGTACGCGGTGGCGTTGACGGTGAAGGTGACGTTGCCGTCGCGGGCGCCGTAGGCGTCGGTCCACGCCTTCGGCAGTTCGTACCAGATGCCGACGTACCACATCTTGATGATGTTGCGCGCGACGGGGCCTAGGCGAGGATCGCTGTAGAGGGTGCGACGGAGCAGCCTGGTGCGGGCGTCGCTGTCGTCGCCGGCCTCCTGGACTGCCCATTCGTACGTCGCCAGCAGATCGTCGAGCAGGTCCTTGCCGGCCAGTTCCTCGACAGTCGCGAGGTAGTCCTCGGTCATGCCCGTGCCGCGGAGTTCGAAGCCGGACCAGGCGGTCGCGGCCGCCGAGAAGGCGACGAAGCGGTCGATGCGGCTGCTCACGCCGGTACCTCCTGCTTGGCCGGGACGTTGACCTCGAACGTCGGTGCGGCGTTCTCCCCGTGCGAGCCGGGGATGGGGTTGTGGATCAGCCGAGTCATCCGGTCCTTGATCCGGAACATCTGCACGACGGCGTCGGTGAACAGTTCCGGCTCACCCCCGTACGCCCGGGTCAGGAAGGCGAGGAAGTCGGCGTAGGCGTCGTTGAAGTCGACCGCGGCGGCGTACACCTCGGAGTCGGCCGGCAGATCGGCCAGTGTCACGTCGAGCTTGATCGGGTAGGAGGCGTCCCAATCGACCTCCAGCGCCGGGCCGCTCGGATGGCCCGGGGTGTCTCCGTCGACGTAGTACTTGCCGAGGGTGAGTTGCTCGAACCGGTAGTAGTGCGCCAGTTCGTGCTCGGAGTCGTAGATGCCACCGCCGAAGCCTTCGCCCTGCTCCGCGACCAGGTCGATGGCGGCTTTCGCCGAGTCGAGGTCGTAGACCGGGATCACTTCACCGCCACCGGAGTAGAAGTACTCCGAGGTGATCTGCTTCGAGCGGTCGCCAGAGAAGAGGTTCTCCCCGCGCTCCTCGTACTCCTTGTGCAGCCGGCGGATGCCGAGCCAGATCTCGTGGTAGAACTCGCCGATGCTGTAGAACTGCCACTCCGGAGCGTCCGGGCGAACTCCCAGTCGGCTGCGCTGGTGGCTCGTCCGGTGCAACACACGGCGCTCCTCCGACGGCGCCTTCCGCGGCCGCTCGATGCTCAGGAAGGTCTCCAGTGCCTCGCGGGAGAATCGGCGGCGGCTGACCTGGAAGTCGTCCTCCCCGTCCGGCAGGTAGGCGGGGTAGGCGGGCGTGAAGCCGGGCTTCGTCAGGTCGACCTTCCCCCCGGTCGCGTTCATCAGGTTCGCCGCCAGGGTGAGATGCAGCATCTCCTCGACGACGGTCACCCGCAGCACGTGGAACGCGTCCGCGTTCTTGCCGGGCTTCAGCGTGTAGAGCGCGGTCAGGTACGGCGGGATGGTCGCGTGCTCCAACTGCATCGCGGCGTAAAGGTAGTCGTGGAGCTTCTTGAGCGAATCGATGTGTTGGGACACGGTCTGGGTTCCCGTCTCGTCAGGCCGCAGCGGATTCGGACTTGAGCTGGTGGAGCATGCGCTCCGAACTCCGGTAGCACAGGGCAGCCAGGGTGAGGGTGACGTTCGCCGTGCCGATGCCCGGCATGCTGCCGCCGCCGACCAGGTAGAGGTTCTCGTGGTCCCACGACCGCTGGTCGATGTCGACCACCGACTGCTTGGCGCTGGTGCCCATCATGTGCGTGCCGGCCAGGTGGTTGCCGCCACGGATGACGTAGCCCTCGCCGTCGTAAACGACGTACGACGGGTCGTTGGAGTCGTACACGGTGTGGTCGGCAGCGCCGAGCCGGGCGAACAGCTGCTTGGCGAAGTTCCGCGCCCAGGCCACGCCACGCATGGTGTACTCCGGCACCGTGTAGCTGATCACCGGGCGCATGTTCCCCAGCGCGTCGGTGTAGGCGGGATTGACGCTGACCCGGTTGCTCTCGTTCGGCGGGGTGTCGATCATGAACGCGAGCAGCAGCTGCCGGCTGAGCCGATCCGGCAGCGCCCGGCGCAGGTCGGCGCCGAACAGGTTCTCGTTGTCCACCATGCCGACCAGGTCTGCGTACGGCGAGCCGGTCGCCCAACCCCAGCCGTCGTTGTGGATGTCCATCGCGAAGGCGGCTTGCTGCTTGCGGAAGCTGCCGCCGCGCAGGTCGACGATGCCGCCGGTGACGACGGTGCCGCGGTATGTGCCGGCGATCTGGGGCAGCAGGCCCCAGCTCAGCAGGTAGGCGTGGTCCATCAGATTCCGGCCGACGAGGCCGCTCGAGCTGGGGAGGCCGGAGGCGAGCATCAGGCGCGCGTTCTCGATCGCGCTGGTGGCCAGCACATAGATCCGGCCCTTCACCGTCCAGGTGGTGTGCCGAGGGGAGTTGGGGTCGGCGTACGCCTTGACCTCGATCCCGGTGACCCGGCCCGTCTCGTGGTCGATCAGCACCTTGGAGCCGACGGTCTGGGCGAGCAGATCGACGTTCCCGCGCTCCAGCGCCTTGGAAAGGGTCTTTGCGGCGTTGTACTTCGCCTGCACCGGGCAGATCGGGACGCAGTTGATGTTGCCCTGGCAGCGCTCGCCCTCTTCGACCTGGCTGGTGCTGACCGCTCCCATCGGCTTGAAGCCCTTGCCGCCGTCGTACGCCGGATTCGGTACGCCGTTGCGGCCCTGCGGGAAGGCGCGGACCTTCAGCGGATACTGCTCGCCGGCGATCTCGACCGTGGTGCCCTCGATGCCGGCGTGCACGATCGAGTCCAGGTAGGACAGCGGCAGTTCCTGCATCGGGTACACGTACCCGGGCTCGAAGTGCGTGCCGAGGAAGCTCTGCTGCTCGACGTCGCCGCAGACACCGATCTCGCGCTCGGCCGTCCGGTAGTACGGCATCAGGTCGTCGTAGGACAGCGGCCAGTCCTTGCCGACGCCGTACCGGGTTTCGACGTCGAAGTCCTCGGGCAGCATCCGAGGGGTCTTGGCTTCCCAGTGCATCGTGGTGCCGCCGAGCACCCGGGTGTACGTCGTGTCGGTCGCCATCGGACCGTTCTGCACGAGGTAGCCGGTGGTGTCTGGCTGTCCCGGCCAGATCCGGTGGCTGTCGCTGCCGCGCGGCATCGGCGCGTTCGGGTTCACCGGGTACGGCGACTGGTTGTCCTTGGACGCGGTCGCGTAGAACCGCTCCAGGTAGCCCTCGTAGCCCTGCAGCGAGTGGTCCTCGCCGATCCCGGCCTCCAGCACGAGCACGCTCTTGCCGGCCTTGCTCAGCTCGTCGGCGATGATCGAGCCGGCGATTCCGCCACCGACCACAACCGCGTCGTAGGTGGTGTTGGCCGCGATGTGGTGCTGGGTTCGATGGGTGGCACCGACAGGAAAGATCACGAGACGACCTCTTCGTTCAGGGTGGCCGCTGCCACGGAGAAGGGCGCGGGGGCCGCGGGTGGCTCGGTCCACTCGAAGGTGGGGCCGGCGTGGTAGGTCCCGTGGCCTTCGAGCGGGTTGGCGAGCAGCACGAGCATCTCGTCGCGCAGCCGGAACATGGTGTGCACCGCCGGGATCAGCAGTGCCGGATCACCGTTGAACGCCGCCTCGATCTGGGTCAGCGCGAGCGCCCACTGCTCGTTCGCCCGCTGAGCGACCGCGCGCAACTCCGGGTCGGTGATCTCCTCCATCCGCGGGTTCGGCAGCATCGGGTAGACGGCGCCGTAGTCGACGCTGACCTCGGGCCCGGTCGGCTCGCCCAGTCCGTCGCCCGGCTGGTACACCCGGCCGTACTTGAGCTGCTCGAAGCGGTAGAAGTGGGCCAGGTCCGCGTCGGAGTCGAATGCCGACCGCATGTCGCCCTCGCCCTGATCGACGACCTCCTCCAACGCGTTCAGCGCGGATTCGAGGTCGCTCACCTCGATCGACTTGCCACCCGCCGCGTAGTAGTAGTCGCGGCTCACCTGGCGCGCGGGGTCGCCGCAGAAGATCGTCTCCTCGCCGTACTCGGCGACCAGCTCCTTGAGCCCCGCCTCGATCTCGGCGTAGAACGCCCCGATCGTGGTCGGTTGCTCGGGCACCAGCAGCACGTGCGAGGCGTGCACCGTGTCCCGGCGACCGAGGACGTGCTCGGCGTTCGCCTCGTCGGCTCGGTACTCCGGGTTCTCCACCGACAGGAAGCTCTCGACCGCGGCGCTGGAGAACGGCAGCAGGTCCATGATCACGCCGTCGGGCAGCTCATGGGGGTAGCGCGGAGCGTTGTCCGCCCCGGCGATCTTGGGGCTGCCGCCGATGGCGTTGAGCACGTTGGCCGACAACACCATGTGGAGCATCTCCTCCACCACCACCGAGCGGATCACCAGCGTCGCCTCGACGTTGGTGCCCGGATGGATGGAGTACAGCGCGCACAGGTAGGGGGGGATGGTCGCCAACTCGAGCTTGACCGCCGCCTCGAGCAGCTCCTTGACGCGATCCAGTAGTCCGTCGGTCATGCGCGCAACTCCGCCGCGAGTCGGTCGGCCGTTCGCAGTGCGAGTGCGGCCAGGGTGAGGGTCGGGTTGGACGTGCCCATCGTCGGGAAGCTGCCGGAGCCGATGACGAACAGGTTGGCGTGATCCCAGCTGCGCTGGTCGGCGTCCACCACGGAGTTCGACCGGTCGCTGCCCATGATGTGCGTGCCGGCGAAGTGGCCCATGCCGTGGTAGCGGAACTCCTGGCCCTGATAGCTCACGCTCGGGAACCAGCTGGCGCCGTCGTCGTCGCTGTGGTCCTCGATGCCGGCCTGGGCGAATACCGCCTGGTAGAAGGAGCGGGCCGCAGCCATTCCGCCCAGGCTGTAGTCGTCGATGTCGTAGTGGATCACCGGGCGCGGATTGCCGAAGCTGTCGACGTACTGCGGGTCGATGGTGACCCGGTTGTCCGGCGACGGCAATTGCTCGACGTTCAGGGAGAACCGCACCTGGCGGGACAGCGTCGACTGCAGGTGCTGCAGCAGATCTGCGCCGTAGAGCCCGGAGGCGACGGCCGCGGCGACGGTGCTGTCCGGAGCTCCGGTGGTGGCCCGCCAGCCGTCGTTGCCGATGTCGACGCGGAACGCCGCATGCTTGGACCTGAATGGGCCGCCGCGGGCGTCGTCGATACCGGAGGTGGACAGCGGCCCCCGGAAGGGCCCGATCGCCGTCGGCGCTAGCCCGTAGCCGTAGATGGACGGGTGGTCCATCAGGTTGCGGCCGATCTGGTCGTTGCCGTTCGGGCCGCCGAGGCCGGAGGCGAGCATCAGCTTGGCGTTCTCGACGGCGTGTGCCGCGAGCACGTACGCCCGGCCGCGGGCGACCTCGGTGGTGTATCGGGAGGAGCCTGGGTCGTCGTAGCGCTGATACTCCACTCCGGTCACCCGGCCGGACTCGTCGACAAGCACCTTGCTGACGACCGACTGGGCCTGGATTGTCAGCTTGCGCGCATCGGCCCCGGCCAGCGACTTGTTGGCGTTGTACTTCGCCTCGATCGGACAGATCGGGTTGCACGAGGTGTTCCCGGCGCAGCGTTGGCCGAGGTCACGGCCCAGCGCCTGCCCGTACGTCCGCTCGTCGACCGCCCCCACCGGGGTGAAGCCGTTGCGCGGGATGGAGTTCCGGGCCGCCGGATAGCTCCGGATGGTGACCGAGATCGGGTCCCCGGAGACGGAGTGCTCCATCCCGTCCACCGAGTTGGCCAGGGCGGCGTCGGCGTAGCTCGGCGGAATGCGATGCATCGGGTAGTCGTAGCCCTCGGCGAACTGGATCCCGTGGTGGGTCTGGTCCGCGACGTCGGCGGCGACTCCGAGCTCGTACTCGGCCTGGCGGTAGTAGGGCTCGAGTTCGACGTAGGTGAGCGGCCAGTCCCGCCCGACGTCGAAGCGCGTCTTGAGCTCGAAGTCCTCGGGCAGCATCCGCAACGAGACACCCAGCCAGTGCAGCGTCGATCCGCCCTGGGCGCGGGTGTACGTGCTGCCGTAGGGGAGCGGCCCCTGCTGCACGAAGTAGCCCTTGCCGCTGCGGACATCGGCCCCGTCGGGCTGCGGCGCTCCCAGCGCCGGCGGCCAGGCGGACTCGGCACCCTTCGCCGACGCGCTGTAGAAGGTGTCCAGGTGCCGCGTGTATCCGTCGAACGACCACGGCGACCCCGGACCGGCTTCGAGGACGAGTACCCGTAGGCCGCTCTTGGTCAGCCGCTTGGCGAGGACCGCTCCGGCAACGCCGGCGCCAACCACCACCACGTCGTACTCGGTGCCCTGAGGGTTGGTGTCGGCACTCACGAGACTGCTCCGATCGGTGCGGCGGGAGCGGTCGACCAGGCGCCGAAGCCCTGCTGGCGCGCGCCTGCCGGGTGGGCCCCGGCGGCGACCCACTGCAAGCCGGCCTGGTACGCCGCAGCGGAGACGACGTGCGTGGTGTCCCGCTCGGCGGCGCCGTGCCGGGCACGCCAGTCGTCAGGCAGCTGGTGCCAGCTGCCCTGGTACCAGAGCAGGATGATGTTGCGGGCCACCGGCCCGGTCTCGCTGTCGGCGAGCAACGCCGCCGCGCGCTCCGCAACGGGCCTGGTCGGCTCTGCCATAAAGTCATCGAGAATGCTCTGGAGCATTCCGCCCGGCAAAATAGCCGTCAACTCGTCGAAATATGTCGCGGTCATCCCGGTGCCCTGCAGACGAATTCTAGAAAACCCGGTGAGGGCTTCCGAGAGCAGGACGAAGGATTGCGGACGGGACGTCATGCATCACCCGCTCGATGTGGCTGTCAGATGGACGTGCAGGTCGACGCCCCCGATTACTTTGCGACCCGTCCGACAGTGTGGCATGGGCCATCCGGACCGGGCAAGCACTCCCGCCGGTTGGGTCGCCATCCGGACCTCTGAGTGAACACGCCTAGTCCAAGCCGATTTTGGCGGATCGTGGAAGCCTTCGGATGGTCACGAATAGGTCACGATCTGGGTGGCCGGACGACGGCCTGTGGCTCCTGGTCCACCCGGCTGGCGGGGCGGTGTCTGCATGGTGTCCGGGTCGGCCGACGGCGGGGCAGGCACGGGTCGGCGCTGCAGCGATGCCGACTTCCGTGCTGGCGGGCGCGAAATGTCATGGGACACGTAGCAAATCGTGTCGCAGCACTGGACAATTGCCGGGATTCGTGTCACGGTCCTATTCGTGGAAATTGCGGGATCGTGGATTTTGGTGCATTGGGTCCGCATCCAGGCCGACGGCACCAGGTCCTATCCCTTGGGTACCGATGCCGAGGGCACTTTGCTCTACACCCATGACGGGTACATGTCGGCGATGATGACCGCGGCCGCGCGCCCCGGGATCGACGGCGGCGACCCCCTCGGTGGCGCTGTGGAGGCGCGAGCGGCGGCGTACTCGACCTGCCTGGCTTACTCGGGGACCTGGGAGGTCGACGGGGACACGGTCATCCATCGAGTGACTCAGGCGCTCTACCCGAACTGGTCCGACACGGTGCAGAAGCGGCCGCTGGAGGACAGGGACGGGCAACTCGTCTTGAGGACGCCGGCCGATGCGTCGGGCGTCGTCAACGAGATCGCCTGGAAACGTCCCGACCCGGCGACGGCGTAGGTCACCACAGCCAGATTTCGCATCGTCCACACCTCAGCCACCCCACCGCCTCACCAGGACGTTCCCCGATGACCCTCACCACCGACGCCCCGTCGACCCCCGATGGCTCGACCACCCGCGCCGACTCGAACAACTCCGCGTACACGCACGCGCGGGCCGACCTGGCCTACGAGCACGTCGATCTGCAGCGCGTCGCCCAGCACATGTATGCCTTGATGCTGCGAAACGTCTCCAGCGACGGCTTCCCGTTCACCGACTCGACCCACCAACTCGTCTCGTTGCCGGGCTGTGTGATCGCCGCGCCGTCGTACCCCGCCAACGCGCCGGGCATCAGCCAGGACTACGTCTTCAACTGGGTGCGAGACGCCGCGCTGGTCGCCCTCGAACTGAACGCCGCCTCCGACCCGGAACCGCTGCAGCCCGACCAGGCGCTGGTGGACTACGTGAACTTTGCCGACCAGTGCCAGCGGACCGCGGCGCCGACCAAGGGGCACGCCTGCTTCACCATCGAAGCGCAGCCGCGGCCGTGGTCGGAGCAGAACGACGGCCCCGCGCTGCAGAACGTTGCCCTGCTCGCGATGCACGACAAGCTCGATCCCCAGGCTCAGCAGGCCGCTGCCGACCTGATCGCGCGCAACCTGGAGTTCCTGCTGTCGGTCTACCAGGACATGACGACCAACCTGTGGGAAGAGCACATCGCCTACTCCTTCTTCGCGCGTTCCGCCCAGTTGCGGTGCTTCCGGGAGGTGGCCGCGAACACCGTGGGGATTCCCGTTCCCGCCGGGGTCGCCGAGGCGATCACCTGGCTGGAGAACGCGCTCACCGTGCACTGGAACGGCAGCCACTACGCGACCATGATCGGTGGCGCGGCGCCCGGCGACCCGAACCAGCCGCTGGTGCCCGAGGGCTACGACCCGAACATCGACATCGTCCAGGCGGCGATCTACGGCGCGGTCTCGTGCACCGACACCAAGGTGCTGGCCACCGCGGCGCAGTTGCACTCCAACTGGGCCGACCCGAGCGACCCCGAGTACTACCCGATCAACGGCGCCGATGCCGAACTCGGCCTCGGTCCGATGATGGGGCGCTACCCGGGCGACTTCTACTCCGGGGGCGCGGACAGCGTCGGCGATCACCCGTGGGCGCTCTGCACCGCGAACTTCGCTCAGCTCTACTACGAGGTCGCGAACGCCATCGCAGCGTCGGGACAGGTGCCGCTGGACGACCTGTCCAGCCCCTTCTTCGCTCAGGTGGGCGTGACCTCCGCGACCTCAGCGGCCGATGCCATCGCGGCCCTGAACGCAGCCGGGGATGCGATGCTGCGGGCGCTGGTCTACCACAGCGACCACCTCGAGCTCAGCGAGCAGTTCGATGGCAGCTCGGGCTACCAGAAGAGCGTGCGGGATCTCACCTGGAGCTACGCCTCGTTCCTGTCGGCGGTGCGCGCGCGGACAGGGCAGACAGTCCTCGGCTGAGCGAATCGGGAGAACAGGGCCCCTGGCTGCCGGCGCCCGCAGGGGCGCCGGCAGGGCTAGGGTTCGAAGCGTGGACGAGACGACTGCGGGAGCGTCGTCACGCACGGACTGGCTGCTGACCAAGTCCGAACGGGGAAATGCTCAGACCGCGCTGGACGCCGAGCATCCCGGCGGAGCCGCGTGGTCGATCGGCAACTTCGCCCGTCCACTGGTCCACGGCGTCAGGTACTTCGCCGAGCTCAAGGCCGCGATCGATCGCACCCGTGCGGGCGACCTGATCTACTTCACCGATTGGCGCGGCGATCCCGATCAGCGGCTGACCGACGACCCGGACGCCGAGGTCGAGGACGTGCTGGTCTCCGCGGACCAGCGTGGCGTCGACGTCCGCGGCCTCATTTGGCGTTCGCACACGGACTGGCTCTCCTTCTCCGCCGAGCAGAACCGCCGGCTGGGCACCCGGCTCCAGGCCGGCGGCGCGGAGGCGCTGCTCGACATGCGCGTCCGCACCGGCGGATCGCACCACCAGAAGCTCGTCGTCATCCGGCATCAGGGCCGGCCCGAGCTGGACGTGGCCTTCGTGGGCGGAATCGACCTCGGCCATTCGCGTCGCGACGATGCCCGTCATCTGGGCGATCCGCAGGCGCAACCGATGGCCCCCGCGTACGGCGACCGGCCGGCCTGGCACGACGTCCAGCTCGAACTCCGTGGCCCCGCCGTGTACGACGTGGAGACGGTCTTCCGCGAGCGGTGGCTCGACCCGACCCCGCTGAGTCGGCACCCCGTCTACTGGTTGCACGACAAGCTCTCCCGCACCGACCTGTCGCCAGATCCGCTGCCGGACCAGTCGCCGCCGCCCGAGCCGATCCCCGGCGGCACCCACGCGGTCCAGCTGCTGCGCACGTATCCCAACCTGCGGCACGGGCTGGACTACCCGTTCGCCCGGGGTGGTGAGCGCAGCGTCGCGCGTGGATACGGCAAGGCGCTGCGGCGCGCCCGGCGCCTGGTGTACATCGAGGACCAGTACCTGTGGTCCCCGGAGGTCGCGAGGGCCTTCGTCGAGGCGCTCACCACATCACCGGATCTGCACGTCATTGCGGTGCTGCCGCATCTGCCGGACCAGGCGGCGCCGCTGTCGAAGATCCCGCAGGATCTGGGCCGGCTGGAGGCGGCGAGGATGCTGAACGAGGCCGGGGGCGACCGCGTCCGCTTCTTCGGCGTCGAGAACCAGCAGGGCCGACCGGTCTACGTGCACGCCAAGGTGTGCGTGATGGACGACTGGTGGGCCACCATCGGGTCGGACAACTTCAACCGGCGCTCCTGGACCCACGACTCGGAGCTGTCGGCGGTGGTCATGGACGAGGCGGGCGACGACCACAGCGCCTTCGCGCGGCGGCTGCGGCTGACGTTGGCCGCCGAGCATCTGGATCGTGAGCTCGCGGGCGGGCGCTTCCCCGGCGACACGTCCGTGCTGAACACTGCCCGTCGACCGAGTGACCTCGACGATGCGGCGCTGCTCTCGGTGCTGGCGGATTGCGTCGACCCGGTGGACATGGTGCAGGTCTTCACCGAGTCCGCCGCCCGGTTGCGGGCGTGGCACGACTCGGGTCAGCGAGGACCGCGTCCGAGGGGGCGTCTGAGACCGCTGTCCGAGCCCCGGATCGGCCGCTGGGCTCGGCTCTGGGCGGCCCCGCTCTACCGCCGGGTGCATGATCCCGACGGCCGTCCCCGAGCGCTACGCCGCGCAGGCGCGTTCTGAGGCTGCGGCGGCCTCACCGCGCGACGGGTAGCCTGCCGCTACGTGACCGAGGCATCGGAAGCGCCGCCCGACGGACGATTCCGGACCCGGGCGCCGCTCACGGCGTGGCGTGCAGTGGTGGGCTTCGGAGTGGTCAGCCTCACCGCGGACATGGTGTACGAAGGCGCCCGCTCGGTCACCGGCCCGCTGTTGGCACTGCTCGGCGCTCCGGCCGTCCTGGTCGGGCTGGTCAGCGGGGCAGGCGAGGCGATGGCGCTGCTGCTGAGGTTGGTGTCCGGTTCCTGGGCCGACCGCACCGGCCGCTACTGGACCTTCACCGTCGCCGGCTACGGCGTCACGGCCGTCTCGGTGCCAGCCCTCGCCGTGACGCCTTTCCTCGGTGCCGCCGGCTTGGCGGTCGGATGCACGCTGCTGCTGGTGGAACGGGCGGCGAAGGCGGTCCGCAGCCCGTCAAAAACCGCCCTGCTCTCGCACGCCGCCAGTCAGGTCGGCCTCGGCCGGGGCTTCGCAGTGCACAAGGCGCTCGATCAGGTGGGAGCGCTCGCCGGCCCCCTGCTGGTGGCCGCGGTGATCGCGGCGACGAGCGCGCTGTGGCCCGGCCTCGCCGTGCTGGCCGTGCCCGGGGCGTTGGCGATGCTGGTGCTGGTCTGGCTGCGGCACCGGATCCCGACAGAGCCGCTGCCACAGGTCTCCGCTCGCTCCGCCGAGCCGGAGTCACACCGCCTGCCGCGGAGGTTCTGGTGGTTTGCCGGCGCGGCCGGCGCGGCGACGGCCGGACTGGTGACCTTCGCCGTGATCGCATTCCACCTCACCGCGGATGGCCTGGTGCCGTTGGCCACGGTGCCGCTGATCTACGCCGCGGCGATGGGCGTCGAGGCCATCGCCGCACTGATCACCGGGATCCTGTTCGATCGGGTGCATGCCCGCGTGCTGTTCGTGCTGCCCGCGCTCGTGATGGCTGTCCCGATTCTCGCCTTCACCCGCTCGGTGCCGATCGTGGTGGTCGGGGTGCTCTGCTGGGGGTGCGCCAACGGCGTACAGGACTCGACGGTCAAGGCGCTCGTCGCGGACCTCGTTCCCTCCGATCGGCGAGCGACGGCGTACGGAGTGTTCGCCGCGGTCCAGGGCGGCGCGGCGATCCTGGGCGGCGCGGCCGCCGGTGCGCTGTACCAACGCTCCCTGCCCACACTCGTCGCGGTCGTCGCTGCCACCCAGGTCGTCGCACTCGTCCTGCTCATCGTCACCGTGCGACGGGCGCCCGGTACCTGACCAGGCGAACCGCGCTTGCCGCCCTGCTGCGCCGAGCGTCGCCGAGGTCGGTAGCGTGGGTTGCTCGCCAGATCGGGGCTGTCGAGCGTGGGTGCAGCCCGATCGAGGTGGCAGCGCCGACCCGCAACCGGAAGCGGGCAGGCATCGACTCGCCCGAACCGACAAGGAGTCCTCGTGCTCGACCGCTTCCGCCTGCCCACCCGTCCGCGCGCCCGCGCCGAGGCCATTCTGCGCGGCGATCGCTGGCGCATCACGGTCCTCGCCGACGGTCTGGTGCGCCTGGAATGGTCCCCCGACGGCGAGTTCGAAGACCGGGCGTCCACCCTGGCGATCGTCCGGGACCTGCCGGCGCCTCCGTTCCAGCTGATCGAGGACGACAGCCACCTGGAGGTGCTCACCGAGCGGCTGCACCTGGTCTACGACCGCGGACCGTTCAGCCCGACGGGGCTGTCGGTCCAGGCCAGGGGACGGATCAGCAACTACCACAGCACGTGGCGCTACGGACAGCACCCGCGGGTCCTCGGCGGCACGGCGCGCACCCTCGACGGTGCCGACGGGGCCGTCCCGGTGGAGGGCGGGATTGCCTCGCGCAGCGGCGTCGCAGTACTGGACGACTCCGGGTCCTTCCTGCTCACCGACGACGGGTGGATCGGCACCCGGGGCAAGGACCGCATCGATCTCTACGTGTTCGCCTACGGGCACGACTACAGCGCTGCGCTGCAGGCGTTCTACGCCTTGTCAGGCCCGCAACCGGTGCTGCCGCGGTGGGCCCTCGGGAACTGGTGGAGTCGGTACTACCCCTACAGCGCCGGGGAGTACCTGGAGCTGATGGACCATTTCGCCGCCGAGGACCTGCCCTTCTCGGTGGCGGTGATCGACATGGACTGGCACCGGGTGGCTTCGGTGCCGCAGCAGTACGGCAGTGGTTGGACCGGTTACAGCTGGGAGCGCTCGCTCTTCCCCGATCCGGAGGGCTTCCTCGCCGAACTGCACCGGCGCGGCCTGCGCGTCACGCTGAACGTCCACCCGCACGAGGGGGTGCTGCCGTTCGAGGACGCGTATCCATCGATGGCGGCGGCGCTCGGCGTCGACCCGGAGTCCGCGATCGGGATCCCGTTCGACATCACCGATCCGGAGTTCGTCACCGCCTACTTCGACCTGCTGCACCACCCTCTCGAAGACCAGGGTGTCGACTTCTGGTGGCTGGACTGGCAGCAGGGCGTGCACAGCCGGGTGCCCGGGGTGGACCCGCTGTGGATGCTCAACCACCTGCACTTCCTCGATTCAGGTCGTGACGGACGCCGCCCGATGAGCTTCTCCCGGTACGCCGGACCTGGCAGTCACCGCTACCCGATCGGCTTCTCCGGGGACGCCTACGTGTCCTGGGAGTCGCTGCAGTTCCAGCCCTGGTTCACCGCCGCGGCCGCCGATGTCGGCTACGGCTGGTGGAGCCACGACATCGGCGGGCACCTCCCGGGCGTGCGTGACGACGAGCTGGCGACCCGGTGGGTCCAGTTGGGCACGTTCTCGCCGATCAACCGGCTGCACTCCTCGTCGAATCCGTTCCTGGTCAAGGAGCCCTGGATGTTCCCGCCGGGCCCGCGGGCGGCGATGGGGGAGTCGTTGCGTCTGCGGCATCGGCTGGTGCCCTACCTGCACACGATGAACCACCACGCCGCCCGCGGGGTCCCGCTGGTGCGTCCGATGTACCACGCACACCCCAACGAGGACGCGGCCTACGACCGCAGAGGCCAGTTCCTCTTCGGCGACAGCCTGGTGGTCGCCCCGATCACCACCCCGGCCGACCCCGTGACGCTGCGCGGCTCGGTGCGCGCCTGGCTCCCTGAAGGGCTGTGGGTGGACCTCTTCACCGGGGCGGTGTACGACGCCCGCAGCACCGGCGGACGGCGTCTCGAGCTGCACCGGGACGAGTCGTCGATCCCGGTGCTGCTGGCCGCGGGCGCTGTGCTCCCCTTGGCCTCCGAGCACGAGCGCGATGCGGCCAGCAATCCACGGGCGCTCGAATTGATCCTGCTGCCGGGCGCCTCGGGCAGCCGTGAACTGCTGGAGGACGACGGAAGCGGCAACACCGTCGAGACCATCCAGACCACCCGTACCCCACTGGTCTGGGACGACGAGGCCAAGACGCTGCATGTCGGGCCGGCGACCGGGCCCGGGGTCGGCATCTCCGCGTCCCGCGACTGGACCCTGACCCTGCTGGGCGTGGTCGAGCCGGGGCCGGTCAGGGTGAGCGCCGCGACGGGTCCCGGGATCGATGCGACCGCCTCGGTCAGGAGGGGAGCGGACCGGGTCTCGATCACGGTGTCCGACGTGCCGACCGACCTCGAACTCCTGATCACGCTGCCCGACCTGCCGACAGCGACGACCAAGGATGTCCAGGCACGGCTGTTCGCGACGCTGAACGCCGCGCAGTGCGGCTACGTCGAGAAGGCGGCGGCGTGGGCGTTACTGACCGGAGACGGCGACCGGGCGGTGCAGATCGCGGGCCTGCAAGCGCTCGACCTGCCGAAGCAGCTGACCGGCGCGCTGATCGAGCTGCTGGCCTGCGCCTGAGCGGCCGCTCGCTGCCGCCTGCTCACTCCGTCCTGCAGCCGTTTACGGTGGAAGCTCAGACACGGCGAGAGGGGTCGGGGTGGCACGGGTGGTGGTGACCGGGGGATCCGGAAAGCTCGGACGGGCATGCGTTGCTGACCTGGTCAGCCACGGCTGGGACGTCGTCGTCTTCGACCGGGTGACCCCCGACGCGCCGGAGCCGGGGGTGCACTACCTGCCGGTCCAGCTCACTGACTACGCGCAGGTGCTGGACGCCATGCTCGGCGTCGAGGAGGGGTATCAGCGGGTGCACGCGGTCGTCCACCTGGCGGCGGTACCCGCACCCGGCCTCGTCGGTGACCACAGCACCTTCGCCAACAACATGAACGCGACCTGGAACGTGGTCAGTGCGGCCCGACGGGCCGGGGTGAAGAACATCGTGTGGGCGTCCAGTGAGACTGTGCTCGGACTGCCGTTCGACGTGCCGCCGCCGTACATCCCGGTGGACGAGGACTATCCGCCGCGTCCGGAGTCGACGTACTCCCTGGTGAAGACGCTGGAGGAGACGATGGCCGAGCATCTCTGCCGCTGGGACCCGAGTCTGAAGATGATCGGGCTGCGATTCTCCAACGTGATGGCGCCGGAGGACTACGCGGATTTCCCCGACTTTCAGGACGACGCGACTGCCCGCCGCTGGAATCTGTGGGGCTACATCGACGCGCGGGACGGCGCCCAGGCGATCCGGCTGGCGCTGCAGGCCGACCTGACTGGGCGGGAGATCTTCGTCATCGCCAACGCCGACACGGTGATGGAGCGCTCGAACGCCGAGCTGGTCACCGAGTGCTACCCCGGGGTCGAGGTGCGTGTCGATCTCGACGGCAACGACACCCTGCTGGCCATCGACAAGGCCCGGCGGATGCTCGGCTACCGGCCCGAACACAGCTGGCGAACCGAGGGTGAGCGCTCGACGTAACTGGTCGGTAAGGGCTCGCGTCGCCGATCGCCGCCGGTGCTCAGCGACGATGTGGTGGTGACTCGTGCCCGCTGGATCGCCCTGGCCACACCTCTCGCCTTCCTGGCTGCGTTGCTGGCGGGATGCTCCGCCGGCGCCACCCCCTCGGCGACCGAGCCTGTCGCGGCGACACCGCCGGCCACGACGTCGAGTCCAGCCGAGTCCGCGTCCCCGAGTGCGACATCGAGAACGGCCGCCGAGCCGAAGGCGAC
This sequence comes from Propionibacteriaceae bacterium, assembly GCA_044225235.1. GTDB lineage: Bacteria > Actinomycetota > Actinomycetes > Propionibacteriales > Propionibacteriaceae > Microlunatus. The sequence continues at coordinate 25,210 of JBGAIX010000011.1, forward strand.
TCAATCGACCGAGCCGAAGGCGACCCAATCAACCGAGCCCCGACCGGTGCCGGCGACGCTGAAGTTCAGCGCCAAGACCGTCGACGGCCGCGCCTTCGACGGAGCGAGCCTGCAGGGCAGGCCGGTGCTGCTCTGGTTCTGGGCGCCCTGGTGTCCGACGTGCCGTGGGCAACTGCCGGAGGTCCAGCGGCTCGCCAAGCGCTACGACGGGAAGGTCGCGGTCATCGGCATCGGTTCACTCGACAGCCGTGCCGCGATCGCGCGCTTCGCGAATCAGGCAGATGGGCCGACGCATCTGGTGGACGAGCGAGGCGCGGTGTGGCGGCACTTCGACATCGTCCAGCAGAGCTCGTTCGTGCTGCTGGACGCGGACGGCAAGGAGACGTTCCGGGCGGGCTACGGCGGTAGCCCGAAGCTCGCTGACGAGGTTGCCGCGGTCGCCGACTGAGATGTCCGACGAACTGCTGCTGGCGCTCGGCGCAGGCATGCTCGCTGCCGTCAACCCGTGCGGCTTCGCCCTGCTGCCGGCGTACCTGTCGCTGCTGATCGTCAGTGGGGACGATGGCGCAGGCAGGGCCCGGGCGGTCGGCCGCGCGCTGAGCAGCACCGCCGCGATGACGCTCGGCTTCGTCGCGGTGTTCGGCGTCTTCGGCGCTGTCATCTCACCGCTGGCGGCCGGGATCCAGCGCTACCTCCCGGCGGTGACGATCGTGGTCGGCTTCGGTCTGGTTCTGGCGGGCGCGTGGCTGCTGTCGGGTCGGTCGTTGCCCGCGCTGGGCTGGAGTCCTGCTGGTCCGCGGTTGAGTCGCCGATTCGGCGTCCTGGTCGGCTTCGGAGCGTCGTACGCGATTGCCTCCCTCACCTGCACCATCGCGCCCTTCCTGGCGATCGTCGTGACGAGCTTCCGGTCCGGCACCATCCTGCGCGGGGTGGCGCTGTACGTGGCCTACGGGCTGGGGATGGGGCTGCTGGTGGGCGCCGCAGCGCTGGCCGTCGCCCTCGCCCGCACGACGGTCATCGATCGCTTGCGCCGGACGGGCGGTTTGGTGCCGCGCCTCAGCGGGGCGCTGCTGCTGGTGGTCGGCGGCTACGTCGCGTATTACGGCTGGTGGGAGCTTCGGGTCCTCGCCGGTGATGCGGCGAGCGATCCGGTGATCGCGGCTGCTGCTGCCGTCCAAGCCTGGCTCGCCGGCCTGGTCAGCACGGTTGGCGTGGTGTGGATCGCTGTCGGCGCGGTGGCCTTGGCCGCCGCTGGTGTCCTCGCCGGCCGGCTACGCCGCCGCACCCCGACGTCACGCTGAGGCTCAGCAGTCCGGACTGCACGCCCGGCGTCCGATCGCGTCCCGCAGCACGGCGCTGATCATCCGCGGATCCGGCGCTGCGTACGCCTGCCCACCCGCTGCGGCGCTGATCCTCTTCAGGCTAGCCAGGTCGCTCTCCGGGCCATACGCGATCGCGAAGACGGCGACCGGTCGCTTCGGGTCGTTCTCCCTCTTCAGCGTGCTCACCAGTTCGTCGAGCGAGACGCCGTTCTTGTCGGAGTTGCCCCCGTCGGTGATGACGACGACCGAGTTCACTCGCTCCGCGTCCCAGCTGCTGCGGACGTGTCGCACCGCGGCGAGCACGCTGTCGTAGAGCCCGGTGTGGCCCTTGGTCACGGTGGTGCCGGCGAGGGCGTACGCGACGCGCTCTCGCCCGCTGACCCCGTCGGCTCCGCGTCCCAGCGGCTGCAGCGGAGCCAGCTCGCGGTAGTCGGTCTTCGGCGTCAGATCGGAGGAGAACACCCACAGCCCGACCGCGGTCTCGTCGGGGTACACCGCAAGACCGTTCACCGCAGCCTGGGTGGCGAGGTTGAGCCGGGTCAGCGGACCGGCGCCAGGAACGGGCTTGGCCATCGAGCCCGACACGTCGATCAGGGCCAGCAGCCTTGAGGGCCGCAGCACGGCCTGGTACGCCGCGGCTGCCTTGCTCGTCTCCGCCGCGTCGGGCACATGGCTCAGGGTGCGGCGATCCGGAGACGCCTCCGAGCTTCCGGGCTGACCGTCGGCCGGCCGGAAGCCGGCAGCTGTGAAGACGTCCTGGGCGCTCCTGGCGCGCAGTGTCGTCGCGAGGGTCTCAGCATCGGTCCGGCGGGCGACGTCCTTGGCCAGCACGGCGATCGGGTAGTCGAAGACGAAACCGTCCCGCTCCGGGTAGCTGGCGCGGAGTTCCGCACCTGGGTGGTCGAGATTGTGGGCGTAGACCCGCTGCTCAGGCATCGGGGTGGCCAGTGGCTGCTCCGGATTCGCCGCCTCGGTGCTGGTGATCGCGTCCTGACTGCTCCCTCGGATGACGGTGGTCAGCACCACGCTTCGATCCTTGCGCTCTGCGACGGCGTCCTGGAGGGCCAGCAGAGCACCGACGGTCGCGGCCGACTCCTGCGGCTTCGGCAGCACCCAGCGCACCGGCCCCACCGCCCCACCGCTGGCGGGGATCAGCGAGGTCACCGGCGGACGGCCGCCGGGGGTGAGTTCTTCCGCGACGGTCGAGGGCAGAGCGAGCACCAGCGGTGAGGTGACCAGTCGCTCTGGCGTAGTCGTCAACGTCGGCAGATCGGCCTTCAAGGCGTCCAACCAGGCTGACGAGTCCGGGATCCAGACGTCAGGCCGTGCGTTGCCGTGCCGAAGGGCGGCAGCGGTTTCGGCCGGATCGGCCGAGGTGATCTCGACGCTCTGCAGGCAGAAGCCGTCGTCCACCGCCGCACCCTGCAGCGCGCTCGTCAGCGCCGACGACAATTCCGGAGCGACCACAACGCGGAGCGGTTCGCTCCCGGCTGCGCAGCTGTCGGTCGTGGCCAGCGCGCGGGACGCCGCCACCGCGCCGCCGGTACCCAGCAGCACCCCGACGGTCAGTCCGAGCACGAGGGCCCTGGGCACCGGACGCCTGCCCGTCGCTCGCTGGGGGGTGTGGGGAGTGGCGTCTGAGTGCTGGTCTGTCATCTCGGCTCCCGGTGGCTGTGCAGCAGGCTGATCCTCTGCAGCGGCTCTTCTTCCATGACCCTCGGCCGTCCCGGCTGATACATCCGCCGCGCCTGAATCTCGGCTGGCCAGACGCCTATTCAGGCCAGCGACGTGGGCGTGCTCAGCTGGCCAGGCGCCGGGCGCGGGCGGCCGGGAACTCGATCACGATCCCAGCGCTCTCGGCCGCTGCGTCGGTCTCGGTCAGCAGCCGAACCGGCTGACCGGCGGCTCGCCGCCAGAGTCGGGACCCACCGAGCCGGACCAGTGCGGGGAGCGCCAGCAACCGGATCGCGACGTCCACGAGCAGGGTCGCGATCAACGCCGCAACGGCGAGCTTGGCTCCATCGAAACGCAGACCCGTGCCCCCGGCCGCCGAGGACGATCCTGTGCCGATCGCCCCGATCGCGATCAGTGCGGTGAGGGCCATGCCGGCTCCGATCAGCAGCAGCGCCGAGAGTGCGCCCGGCAGGGCCGCAGCGAGGGCGCCACCTAGACCGCGCGTGTCCGCTCGCGCCGATCTCCCGTGTCGCCGGGCCGCGGAGAGCTGCAGCAGATCGAGACCGAGCAGCGCGCCGACCAGCAGCGCCACGGCGACGGCCGCCGTGGGCAGGTCCAGCCGAGTCGAGTCGCCGGTACCGCTCAGAGCGAGTGCGCCCGCGCTCAGCACCACGATCCCCGATCCCGCCACGATCCGGCCGCCGACCATCAGGAGCAGCGCAGCGGCGAGCGCGGGGGATCCGCCGAACAGCACCACCAGCCCACCGAGCGCAAGGCCGGACGCGATCAGTGCGACCGGGAGGCGGTCGCGGAGTTGTGACTGCGCGTCAGCGAGTGTGGCAGCGGCCCCGCCGACCAGGGTCGGCGTCGGAACCGGGACGCCGCGGACCTCAGTCACCAGCTGACGTGCTGCCGGGGACGCTGCGGGGACCGAGAGAGCGATCGACACCCACATCGCGGCCCGGGAGTGGTAGCGGATCGACGCCGGCGTCGGGGCCGCCACCTTGTCGCCGTCCTGGTACCTTCCGGTGCTCGCCTCGACGCGGGCGACACCGTCGACTTCGGACAGCCGACGCGCGTACGACTCGACAGCCGGAGCGTCGAGCGGCTGCGCTGAGATGGCGTAGAGGCCGGACTCCGTGCCAGCGTTCCCGGCTTCGGCCACCGCCAGAGTGCGAGGGTCGGGCCGGGGACCGGCGGTGCCGAAGTCGGCGCCGGCCAGCGGCCAGACCAGCGCACAGGTGGCGAGAGCGAACAGCGCCAGCGTGCGTGCTGGCCGGCGGACGATGCCACCGGTCCAGCGCAGCCAGCCCGACCGCTCCTGCATGGCCCGGCGACCCGAGCGCGGCCGCCACGAGAGGGCGTTGACCCGGTGCCCGAGCAGCCCGAGCAACGGCGGGAGGACGAACGCGACAGTCAGCCCGGCGAGCGTCGCGGCCAGCACGCCGGCTGCCGCGATCGCGCTGAGCAGATCCACGCCGACGAGCGCGAGGCATGCCATCGGTCCCGCGACCGCCGCGGCGGCCAGCATCGCGGTCCGGCCGGCTCGTGCCGCGGTCTCCCGAGCCGCCTCGGTCGCGGGGTGCCCGGCGGTGACGTCGGCCCGGAACCCGATCACCTGGGAAGCGCCGAGCCCGAGCGTGAGGCTGTAGCCGAGGCCGGCACCCAGCGTGGCAGCGAGCCACGCCCCGGGGCGGTCGCCGGCCAGCAGGGCGAACAGGGTCAGCGTCGTGCAGCCGACGCCGGCGGCCGTGAGCAGCGGTATCAGCGCAGCGCCGAGGCCACCGAGCACGAGCAAGAGCGCCAGCGCAGTCGTCGGCACCAGAACAGCTGCGGCGCTCGCCACCTCGCGTCCGCTCTGCGCGTCGTCGACGGGCTGGCTCGCTGCGGCCTTCTCGACCTCCGGCGCGGCAAGGTTGGTCGGAGCGGGCAGGTCGATCCCGAACTCGGTCTTCAGCCGCTGCTCGGCGCGAGCCGCCTCCGATCCGGGCGCACTCAGCCCACCACCGGACAGCCGATCGACGGCAGGGGTGCCGAGCGCGATGACCGTGGCGGCGAGTAGGGCGAGCACGACGACGACCACCCGGTGGCCTCGGGTCGTTGCCCCTCGGAGCGTCTCCGCCATCGCTCAGGCTGCGGCGGGAAGGCGGACGGGCGGGGCCTCGTGCGCAACCCGTCGGGTGCGCACGGTGGTGAGGTCGGTGACGGTGCGCGACGGGTCGTGATCGAGCGCGCGCCAGCCCAGTGGTGCGCGGGACGCCCAGCCGGCGTGCGCCGTGCGGTGTCGCCAACGCGGCCGGCTGGCAGGCACGGATTCGGCTGGAGCCGGCGCTGGTGCAGCGGACGCGGCCATCAGCGCCACCAGCAGGCCGGCTAGTTCCTCCTCGGTCGGGTTCCCGCGGACGACGACCACGTCGGCGGGCTGCCTCGGCGTGCTCATAGCGGGATGTTTCCGTGCTTGCGGCGGGGCAGCGACGCGGACTTGTTCCGGAGTGTGTCCAGGGCCTGGATCAGCACGATGCGGGTCATCGACGGGTCGATCACGTCGTCGATCAGGCCGTGCTCAGCACCGACGTACGGCGTGAGCAGTTCCTCCTCGTACTCGGCGATGAGTTCCTGGTGTCGGCCCGAGCCGATGCCCTCAGCGGCGAGTTCGCGCCGGTGGATGATCTTGGTGGCGGCCTCGGCGCCCATCACCGCGATCTCGTTGGTGGGCCAGGCGTAGCAGAGGTCGCTGCCGATGGCCTTCGAGTCCATCACGATGTACGCGCCGCCGTACGCCTTGCGCATGATCAGCTGGATCCGCGGCACGGTCGCCTCGCAGTACGCGTAGAGCAGCTTCGCGCCGCGCCGGATGATGCCTTGGTGCTCCTGGTCGGCGCCGGGCATGAAGCCCGGCACATCCACCAGGCTGATCAGCGGGATGTTGAAGGCGTCGCAGGTGCGGACGAACCGGGCTGCCTTCTCGGACGCGTCGATGTCAAGCGCTCCGGCGAGGTGCTGCGGCTGGTTCGCCACGATGCCGACGACGTGGCCGTCGAGGTGGGCGAGGGCACAGACGACGTTGCGGGCCTGCTGGTCGCGCACCTCGAGGAACTCGCCGTCGTCGACGATCTCGGCGATCACGTCCCGTACGTCGTACGCGCGGGTCGGATCGCCCGGGACCAGATCGAGCAACGCGTCGCAGAGCCGGTCTGGGCGATCTTCGGTCGGCTGCCGGGGCGGTGCTTCGGTGTTGTTGGACGGCAGGTAGGAGAGCAGGTAGCGCACCTGCTGCAGGCAACTCTGCTCGTCGTCGAGGACGAAGGACGCCACCCCGGAGTGATTGGCGTGCAGGTCCGCACCACCCAGTTCCTCCAGGGTGATCGATTCGCCGGTCACCGCACGGACGACGTCCGGCCCGGTGATGAACATGTTCGAGGTGCCGCGCACCATGAAGACGAAGTCGGTCAGCGCGGGTGAGTAGGCCGCGCCACCCGCACACGGGCCCAGCATCACGCTGATCTGCGGGATCACGCCCGACGCGCGGGTGTTGGCGGCGAAGATTCCCCCGAAGCCGGCCAGCCCGAGGATGCCCTCCTGGATGCGCGCGCCGCCGCCGTCGTTCAGCCCGATCACCGGGGCGCCGGTGGACTCGGCCAGCGCCATCAGCTTGTGGATCTTGCTCGCGAACCGCTCACCGAGTGCGCCACCGAAGATGCGGAAGTCATGGGCGAAGACGAAGACCTTGCGCCCCTCCACCAGACCCCAGCCGGTGACAACACCGTCGGTGTAGGGGCGCTTGTCGGCCATCCCGAATCCCGTGGCGCGGTGCCGGACGAGCGGCTGGAGCTCGACGAAGGTGCCGGGATCGAGCAGCAGGTCGATACGCTCCCGCGCGGTCAGCTTGCCGCGCTTGTGCTGGTTTGCCGTGCCGGAGGGGTCCGTGCCCTGCGCGGCAGTCTGCTTCTGCTCGGCCAGTGCGGCGTTCGCTTCCCGCATACTGCGAGCGGGACGGGCTGCCCGGACCGCGCCGCGTTCAGGGGCTGCCGGGGGCGCGAGGTGCAGCGGGGGCTTGCCCGCGGCGAGGCTGCCCTCCAGACCTGGGGCCGGGTCACGTGGTGCTGGGTAGGCGGTCACGAGGTTCTCCAAGGTGCCGTGCGGGTGTGACGCAACGCATAGATACCGACACCCGGGCGTTGATACGCACAGAAGTGCGCGATCGTGTGGGACACGCGTGGGAGACACTGAGGCCGTGCGCTACCCGCCGATCGAGCCGTACGCGGACGGCCTCCTCGACGTCGGGGACGGTCACCACATCTACTGGGAGGTGTCGGGCAACCCCGCCGGGAAGCCCGTGGTCGTGGTGCATGGTGGGCCGGGTAGCGGCTCCCGACCCGGGCCGCGGCGGTCCTTCGGCCCGGACCGCTATCGGATCGTGCAGTTCGATCAGCGCGGGTGCGGCAGGAGCACACCGCACGCGTCGGAGGTAGGCGCCGACCTGTCGCTCAACACGACGGCCCACCTGGTCGCGGACATGGAACTCCTCCGGCAGCACCTGGCGGTCGAGCGCTGGCTGGTCTTCGGCGGCTCGTGGGGCTCGACGCTCGCTCTGGTCTACGCCGAGCAGTTCCCCGAACGGGTGAGCGAGCTCATCCTGATCGGGGTCACGCTCGCGCGGTATGAGGATCTCGACTGGCTGTATCACGGAGTGCGGCGCTTCTTTCCGGAGGCGTGGGACGACTTTCGCCGGCTGGCGCCCGGTGCCGATACCGCCCACGCCCTGATGAGGGCGTATTCGGCGGCGATGGAGCAGCAGGCGACCCGTCTTGCCGCCGCTCAGGCCTGGTGCGCGTGGGAGGACGCCGTGCTCTCGACCGAGGACTACGGCAAGGCCGCTCCCTACAGTGACCGCGACCAGCGGGAACTGCTCGCGTTCGTCCGGATCTGCTCCCACTTCTTCCGGCACCGGTGCTGGCTCGACGACGGACAGATCCTCCGTGATGCCGGGCGGCTGGCAGAGATTCCTGGCGTCTTGTTGCATGGACGACGCGACCTGAGTTCGCCGCTCTCGGGGCCGTGGGACCTCAGCAAAGCGTGGCCACGTGGTCGGCTGACGGTCTTCGACGCCGCGGGCCACAAGGGAGATCTGGCGATGGCCGAGGCGCTGCTCGCGGCGACTAGGGAGTTCGCCCGGAACTGAGACCACCTCGGCTGATCCCCACGGCGTCAGTCCGTACCTGAAGGAGACGTCACGCCGACCGAGGCAGTCGTTCTGCCCGGCGGAGGCGCTGGCCGTAGCCGAGCGCACCAGCGGCTGCGGCGACCGGAGCCAGCAGGGCCCAGGCGAGGCCCGGGTAGCTGAGGGCAGCCAGAATCGGTCCGGCCAGCGCGCCGCCGAGTGCCCCGGCCAGGTTCATCGCCAGATCGCTGCGTCCCTGCAGCGATACTCGCGCCCCAGGCGGTGCCGAGTCGGTGAGCAACGACGCACCGGCGACTGTCGATGCGCTCCAGCCGAGGCCCAGGAGTGCTAGTCCGATCATCACCACGGTCGTGTTGTGGGCGGCGGTGGCCGTGGTGATGACGGCTGCCACCAGGAGGGTCTGGCCGATCGCGATGGTCGGCAGGCGGCCGAGTCGATCGGACACGATCCCGAAAACCGGCGAGAGCGCGAACATTCCGGCGATGTGCAGGCTGATGGTGAAGCCGACGATCGACAGTGTGGCTCCCTCGCCGACCAGGTGGACCGGCGTCATTGCCATCAACGCCACCATCGTTCCGTGACTGAGCGAGGTGACTGCAATGGCTATTCGGGCGAGCCTCGGGTCGGCGCGAACCGCCGGGCCGACGCCCGGTGTCGCCGCGTCGGCGGCACCGATGGAGCGGGAGACGAGCAGTGGGTCGGGCCGCAGGAACCCTGCATACAGCGCCGCCGCGAGCAGTTGGCAGCTGAGGGTGAAGACGAACACGCCGGCAAGGGACGGCAGCCCGAGCACGGTGCCGAACCGATCGCCCAGTGCGACCAGATTCGGTCCGGCGACCGCTCCGATGGTCGTTGACCAGACGACCAGCGACAGGTCGCGACCACGCTGGCCCGGGGCCGACAGGTCGGTTCCGGCGAATCGGGACTGGAGGCCCGCAGCCGTGGCCGCACCCATCAACGCCAGCCCTAGAAAGAGCGCCGGTGCGCTACGCCCGACCATCGCGCCGATGCAGACTGCAGCACCGACGGCCGCGGTGACGGCGGCCGTGCTCAAAGAGATGCGACGACCGCGGCGCATGGCGAGCCGGGCCAGCGGGAGCGCGAGCAGTGCGGCACCAAGGGTGGACATGGTCGCGGCCAGTCCTGACCACGCCGCCCCGGCCATATCCACTGCGGCGAGCGCCCCGACTGCGACCGATGCGGCGAAGCCGAGGCCGGAGAGCACCTGGCCGATGCTCAGCAGGGTGAGCGTGCGGCGCTGCAGCGACCGGAGATCGACCTCCGTCGGCTCTGACGGCTCGGGATCGCGTGGCTGGGACGTCACAGGAGCATCATGTCTTCCCCGGCAGCCCGGCCCTCGCCCCAACGGGAGTCGACGGACGAACTGGCACCGGAATGGTCACAGGATGGCGGGCTTCCCGTGCAGATCGGTGGACTCGATCGGTCTGGCTGGGAGAGTGGGAGAGTGACTGACCGGCCCGGGCATGGTGCGCGGCTGACGGCGGTTCTCGCGATCACCGTGGCCGTGCTGATCGCCCAGGTCGTCGGTGCCGTCGTCACCGGGAGCCTCGCGCTGCTCGCCGAGGCGGGTCACGTGCTGAGCGATGCCGCAGGATTGACGATGGCGCTGGCCGCGACGCGGCTCGCGGATCGACCGGCAACGACGAGTCGCACCTGGGGCTACCGCCGGGCTGAGGTGCTCGCTGCTGCGCTCCAGGCGCTGCTCCTGCTCGGCGTCGGCTGCTATGTGGTCATTGAGGGCGTACGCAGGCTCATCGATCCGCCGGATCTTGCATCGACAGGGATGCTCGTGTTCGGTGCAGTGGGTCTCGCCGGCAACGCGGCGTCCTTGCTGATCCTGACGTCGAGCCGGGCGGCGAACCTCAATCTCCGGGCCGCGTTCCTCGAGGTGCTCACCGATGCGCTCGGATCGGTCGCCGTGATCGTCGGTGCCCTCGTGATCGCGGCGACCGGGTGGACGCGCGCGGATCCGGTTGTCTCGCTGCTGATCGGGGCGTTCATTCTGCCGAGAACGATCCGCCTGTTGCGGGAATCCGGCGCGGTCCTGCTCGAGTCGACGCCGCAAGGCCTCGACTTGGACGAGGTCAAACGGCACATCCTCGCCGTCCCTCACGTGCGCGACGTCCACGATCTGCACGCCTCGCAGATCGCCACCGATCTCCCGGTGCTGACAGCACATGTCGTGTTGGACGACGAGTGCTTCTTCGACGGCCATGCGCCCGGGATGCTCGACCAGCTGCAAGCGTGCGTGGCCGAGCACTTCCCGGTCAGCGTTGAACACTCGACGTTCCAGTTCGAGCGTGCCGAGCATCTCGGTCACGAGTCCGGTCAGCATTGAACTGGGGTACGACCCGCCGTCCCGACGTCAGGTCGCGCCGCCGACGTCACTCCGGGGGAGTGGACTCCCACAGGCCCATCACGTTGCCCTCGGTGTCCTTGAAATATGCGAACGCCCCCATGCCGGGGATTGGCGTACGCGGCACGACGGTGCTGCCCCCGCCCTGCTCGATACTGCTGAGCGCCTCATCGATCGAATCGACGTCGACCGTGATCACCGGTGCGGGCGTCGCGTCGCTGCGCTCCATCATGCCGCCGTTGATCGCACCTGGCTCGGTCGGCATCCGCGTCTGCTCGTCCACTGCCGTCGTCATCACCGAGGTGTACTCGCCACCGCCCGGCATCGGCATCGTGTCGAGCTGCCAGCCGAACACGGCGTTGTAGAAGGACTTTGCCCGGCCGAGGTCTGCGGCGGGGATCTCGAAGTGCACCACTTTGCTCATGTTTGATTCCTTGTCTGCGTCAGTCCGCTGAGGTCCACTCTCGGTGGGGGACTCGGGGCTGTCAACGGAACTGGTTGGCGGGTACGTCAGGGTTGGGCGTGGGTTGAAGAGGCGAGTCGGTCTCAGGCTGTGCCTGGTCCGCGGCGGGCTTCGTGAGCGAACATCTTGCCCTCCGGGTCGAGGCGCTTGAGCATCTGCACGGTGATCTCGGAGAGCTCGCTCAACTGCTCGTCCGTCAGGGCATCGACCACGTATCGGCGAACCGTCTCGACGTGACCTGGTGCGGCGTGCACCACCTTCTGCCACCCCGCGGAGGTGAGTACTGCATTGGTTGCTCGACGATCCTGCGGACAGGGCTGCCGCACGAGATAGCCGGCTTCCTCCAGGCGCGACACCACTCGGGACAGCCGCGGAAGGGTTGCGTTGGTCCGGCTGGCGAGCGTGGTCAGTCGCAGCGTCCGATCGGGCGCCTCGGACAACATGGCGAGCGTGTAGTAATCGAAGTGCGTCAGCTGTTCGTCGCGGGTCAGCTGTGCGTCGAGCGCTGCGGGCAACAGTTCCAGGACTGCCGCGATCCGTAGCCACGCGACCTGTTGCTCGGCGGTCAGCCATCGCGGCTCGGTCATGTGCACAGTCTACCCAATAGTTGCATCTACAACCTTCGCCTGCTATCGTAATAGTTGTAGGTACAACCATTGAGAGGAAATCATGACTTCGGTAACCATCTTCGGCGCGGGCACCATGGGTCAGAACATCGGCAAGGTCCTGAGCGCGGGCGGGGCGAGCGTTTCCTATCGGGGCCGGGAGGATGTCGCGACGCCCATCGACGCGGAGGTCGTCGTGCTTGCGGTGCCCTACGCCGCGATCGCTGACATCGTCGACCGACACGGGTCCGAGCTGGCCGGCAAGATCGTGGTGGACATCACCAACCCGATCGACTTTGCCACCTTCGACCGCCTCGTCGTGCCGGCGGACAGCTCTGCTGCGGCGGTCGTTTCGGACGCCCTCCCGGAGGCTCGGGTCATCAAGGCCTTCAACACGAACTTCGGCGCCACGCTCGCTGCCGGAGCGGTGGGTGAGCAGGCCACCACCGTCCTGATTGCGGGTGACGATGCCGGCGCAAAGGCAACCCTCGGTGAACTCGTCACGGCCGGAGGCCTGCGGGCTGTCGACGCCGGGGAGCTCAAGCGGGCGCGGGAACTCGAGTCGCTCGCACTGCTCCAGATCACTCTCGCAGCCAAGGGCTCGATCGGCTGGACGGGCGGTTTCTCGCTGGTCAACTGATCGCGTCATCGACTCGTCGCCCTCGTCTCGCCGAGTCGGTGCCTGCGCAGCAGGCGGCCGGCTCGGCGGGCGAGGTCGAGTGCGTACTCGCGCTCGACGTAGCTCCCTGACCGATACAGCTCCGCATAGCGGGGCGCGAGCGCGGGGTGGTGCTGAACGAGGTAGCGGAAGAACCACTCCCGAGCACCCGGGCGGAGGTGCAGGGCCATCACGGATGCCCGCGTCGCACCAGCATCAGCGACGACGTGTAGTAGCGCGTCGAGCGCATCGTCGCTGTCGGTGATGAGCGGGAGGACGGGTGCGACCAGCACGTTGCAGTGCAGGCCGGCGTCGACGATCGATCGGATCAGCTCGAGCCGAGAACGCGGCCCTGGTGCCCCCGGCTCCAGCTGGGACCGGATGGTCTCGTCGACCAGGGCCAGAGATACCCCGAGCTCCACCGAAACGCTCCGGGCCGCTGCCGCCAGGGTGGGCAAGTCGCGACGGAGCAAGGTCCCCTTCGTGAGGATCGAGAACGGCGTGCCGGCCTCGGTGAGCGCGGAGATGATCCCTGGCATCAGCCGGTATCGCCCTTCGCAGCGCTGATACGGGTCGGTGTTCGTCCCCAGCGCGACGCGCTCGCGCTGCCAGGTCGGCTTGTTGACTTCGCGTCGCAGCACGTCCGCGACATTGATCTTGACGACGATCTGGGCGTCGAAGTCGGCGCCGCTATCGAGACCGAGGTAGGTGTGCGTGCCGCGCGCGAAGCAATACACGCAGCCGTGTGTGCATCCTCGATAGGGATTCACGGTCCAGCGGAAGGGGACCTGCGAGGCTGCCGGGATCCGGTTCAACGCCGAGCGTGCGAGCACCTCGTGGAACGTCACGCCGGCGAACTCCGGCGTCCGGACGGTACGCACGAGGCCCTGAGCAGTCAGGCCGGGGAGGGTCAATCCCGGCAGCGCCTGCTCCCCGACCCGGTCTATCGACTGCGTGTCCCATCGCACCGTTGTATTAAAACATACGTTCGATTCTTACGCGCTGCCGCAGCCGACCCGTTCCCACCTTCGGGTCGGCCTTGTCGTTTGTGCGGAAGCCCACGGTCATGCCGCAGACGACTGCAGCGAGCTAGGTGCCCGTTGAGCCTTCGCTGAGCTTGGAGCGTTCCTCAGGACCTCCCGGGGCCGCCGCCTGGTGCTGCTCAATCGGCCCTCGCGAACGTTGATCGAAGCCTTCTCGCCCCCTGATTGCAGCGCAGTCTGCGCTGAAGCTTGAAACCTCAACCTCTTGGTGTCGCCCAAATCCCCCGACACCAGGAGCGAACGATGACGGTCTTCAGCCCCACCCTCACCGTTGACCTTCCCTTCTCCAGCAAGCTGCGTTCCGCCGCGTCCGTTGCGACCAAGCGGAGCCTCGACATCGCTGGTGCGGTTGCCGGCCTGGTGCTGCTGGCGCCGCTCTTTGTTGCCGTCGCGCTGCTGGTCAAGATGACCGACCCGGCCGGGCCGGTGTTCTACCGGCAGAACCGCCTCGGTCTCGGGGGTCGCATGATCGGCGTCCTGAAGTTCCGCTCGATGCGGTGGGAGTTCTCCACCGGCCCGGACCGGCCCTACAAGACGGCCGAGCAGGCTTTCGAGGCGATGGGTCGCTCCGACCTGGTGGAGGAGTTCCGCGAGTCGCAGAAGGTCAGCGACGATCCCCGCGTCTCTCGCCTCGGTGCGTTCCTGCGCAAGACCAGCCTGGACGAGCTGCCCCAGCTGGTGAACGCGCTGCTCGGGCACCTGAGCCTCGTCGGCCCGCGGCCGATCATCCCGGCCGAACTCGAGCGCTATGGCACCTCCCGCGATGCCTTCCTGTCGGTGAAGCCGGGCATCACCGGCCTGTGGCAGGTCTCCGGCCGTAGCGACACGGGCTACGACGAGCGCGTCGCCCTCGACGTGCGCTACGTGCGTAGCCGGTCGCTCTGGATGGACCTGGCGATCCTCCTCCGCACGGTGCGCGTCGTGGTCGCCCGCGAGGGTGCGCGCTGAGCCGCCCCCGCGTCCGCTAGGCGCAACCTCAGACCGCTTTCCCCCGAAGCGCAGCCGCCCCCCCGGCTTGCGGTTCGGGGTGGAGGCATTTTGGGGGGGTCGGCGCTGGGACTAGCGGCTGACCTTGACGACTTGGTAGTCGTGCTTGACGGCGTCGTCGTAGAACAGCAGCAAACCCTTCTGGCTGGAGCGGACGGGAGTCGTACTGGCCGTCACGCGCCACGACCTGGACCGATTCGGCGGAACCCGACGCGCGTCCGGGGCGCCCGCGATCTGGTACTTCGTCCGCCCGACCGTCCAACTCTGCCCCTCGATGGCGTCGGTGAACCGGAGGCTGAAGTAGTTGTCGTAGGCGTAGACACCGAAGTCGAAGGTCGACCCGGCGCGCAGTCCGAGTGCGCTGAGTGGGACGTTCAGGACGACCGTCGATGCGTAGTAGTCGGCGTCGGCGTAGTACGAAGCCGAGATCTCGTCGGCGTTGATGTCATAGACGTAGACCACCGACTGGGCCGAGGCCCCGAACCCTCCGTTCTCTTCTTGGAAGATGGCGTAGTCGGCGCTTCCATCGCGATCGACATCCACGTCGACCTCGTACCCCGCGGGGTAGAGCGGGGTCACCTGGCGGCGATACGCCGCGATGGCGAATCCGAGCACGTCGTCCGCGGGGTCGTCGTAGACGCCGGTCGCGGCCAGATCGATCTGCGCCACGTTCGAACCGGGCGACCCGGGCTGCCCGGCACGAGGCTTCGGCAGCTTTCCACTGGTGCCGGTGAGGGCGTACGCGTGCACCCAGCCACTCCGCACCCGAGACCGGTTGCGCAGCTTGAGCGTCCCGCGGCCCTTCGCCAGCTTCACCGTGCTGCTGGCCTTCACCGAAGCGGACCGATGCGGCAGCACCGTCCAACCGAGGTGCAACCGCTGACTCCCCGTCGACGCCGTGATGAATCCGTCGAACTCGGGCCCGTTCAGTGCCGTGCCGTTGCTGGTGCTGCCGGCGCGGTGCACCAGCGGCCAGCTCTTCAGACGCTTCGGATCGACCGAGAAGCGGACCTTGACGGTCTTGGAGGACCGACCCCCAACACTGACCGAGCGTGGCACGGACACCTTGACCGCCCGACGGGCCTGGTCCGAGGCGTCGCGGAAGCTTGAGGACAAGCGGTAGCGATGACGGGTCCGGTCGTTGTTGTAGAGCTTGATCCGCACCGTGTAGGAGCTCTTCGTCGTCAGGCGCTGGATCCGCAGTCCGATGTTGCCGTTGCCGGTCTGCGTCGTCCGCAGCATGCTCGGGTTGTTGACGGCGGCACCGATCCGGAGTTCGCCGGCGCCGATCCGCGTGATCGGCGTGCGGTAGAAGTTCGCGTTCGCGTCAGGAGTGCGATTCGCGGTGCTCGCTGCGTTGAGGAGCCGGGCCTTGACCAGCGAGGGCTTGAGGCCGGGGTGACGGTCGAGGATCAGGGCGGCGGCGCCGGAGACCACCGGTGCGGCCCCGGAGGTGCCGCCGAACGCTGTCCGCTGATCGCCGGTTCCGACCTCTGCGCTCAGCCAGGCACCGGGGGCGCCGATGTCGGGCTTCGCGCGCCGGCCGGCGATGGCGACTCCGCGGCTGGTCGTGCCCACCACCGTGTTCCGGAGGGCCGTCGTTGCGCGGGGGTCGATCGCGACCTGAACGGTGCCGGCGGCGACTGCTCGCGACAGCGATGTGCCGATGTTCTGCGCAATGGTGAAGGACGGTTTGGTCACTGCGACACCGCCGCCGAACGAGAAGTCGGGCGGGTCGCCGCCGACGTTGTTCCAGATCACCACGGCAGACGCGCCGGCAGCCTGCGCGTTCTGGGCCTTCAACGAAACGTCACAGCTGCCACGCTTGACCAGCGCGATCGCGCCGGCCGGGAAACCGGCGAAGGTGCCCGCTGTGCAGCCCTCGTGATTGCCGTTCGGCTGGGCGAGACGCCCCTGGACGGTGCTGGCCGGAGCCGGGGACCAGGGCTGCAGCCGAGCATGCCGGACAACGTTCCCGGGCAGCCCGGGGATCTGCGGCGACACCACCTTGATGGAAAACAGCTTGTCGTCGGGCAGTGCGGTCTGGGCAACGCTGATCGCTCGCGCTGCGGTCGACGGGGAGCCGACGTTGAACGGGCGGTCCGCGTCGTTCCCGGCCGAGGCAACCGCCACCACACCGGCGCGCACCAGGTTGTCCACGGCGAGGCTGGAGTCGTCCTCGGTCTGCCCGTACGTCTGCCCGAGAGAGAGGTTCACGATGTCCATCGCATCGGAGATGTCGTTGTCGCCGTTCGGATCGAGGGCCCAGTCCAGGCCCTCCAGCAGAGCCACCCCGTTGCACGCGCTGGACTGCGCGGAGCAGACCTTGACGGCGTAGAGGCTGACGCCCGGAGCGATTCCCTTGTGGCTGCCGTCGGCACTGCGGCCGCCCAGGATGTCCGCGACGTGGGTGCCGTGGCCTTCGGCATCGATGGGGTTGGGATCGCGGCGCACGCTCCCACCAGGCCATGCTTCTCCGACGAAGTCGTAGCCGCCCTTGACCTTCGGAGCAGAGGGTCCGAACAACGCGGCGCAGGCGCCGACCGGCGCGGCGTCTCGGGCGGAACCCTGGTAGCAACTCTGGTAAGCGGCCGACGTGCCGGGCCCACCCAGGTACTGATGGGTGAAATCGATCCCGCTGTCGAGCACGGCGACCTTGATGCCCCGGCCGTCATAGCCCGCGTTGCGGATCGGGGTTGCACCCAGGTACTGGGCGGCCTGCGCAAGGCTGCCGGACCCGCCGGGGTCGGCGTTGACCTCGTAGTGGCCGACCGGCTTGACCGACACGACGCCCGGGATCTCCGCCAGGTCGTCGACCTTTGTCGCCGGAACGCTTACTGCGACGGCATTCACCGCCAAGGTCGCGCGGCCAAGGCTGCGCGCGCCGAGCTTCTTCGCCTCCCGAATCACGCGGTCCTGCTGGGCCTCGACATCGTCAGTCCGCGCCTGCTGCGACTCCTTCGACGGAAGCTCGCCGTCGGTGATCGCGTCCTCCGGGACCGCCTCGGCAACCGGCGCCTCGGAGAGGCGCACGGACACCGTGATCCGTCCCTTGGCGCGCCGCAGGGACGGGGCGACCACCGCCTTGCCGTCGTCGGGGTGGGCCGGCTCGACGAGCCGAAGCCGGGCTGCGTCGCCCGCATCGGCGCTCGCGGTGCCGCTCGTGCTGACGATCAGCCCTGGCACCAGGGCTAGCCCGACGAGCGCGTAGACGGGCTTGCGAAGGTCGAATCGGGAGCGTCGCATGCGGAATCCTCACGGGTTGCGGACGTGATCCCCACCACCTTGACATCCGATTCGCGGATTGAAGAAATCCCTGGTACAGCCTGTCGCAGATCCGTCTTGGCCCATCGGTTCGGTTGACCGGAGCGAACCACACACCTGCGGGAGGTGCTGGGAGGGAGCGTTGCGGGTGCCCGCGGCTGATCCGGCCCGAAACCGGATGCGCTAGTCGGACCGCATGTTCAAGCCTTAGGCTGTCAATCTACGACGGGAGCGGCGAGTGCCCCGGGGGTCCGTCGCACGAAAGAGGTCGCGCGTGACGGGGTCCACCACCCCCTCGATCCTGCTGGTCGAGGACAACCTGCTCAACCAGATGGTTGCGCTGGGAATGCTGCGCCTCCTCGGGCACTCGGCGGATGTCGCGGAGAACGGTGTGCAGGCGTTGCGGGCGCTCAGCGAAGCACCGTACGACATCGTTTTGATGGACATCCAGATGCCCGAGCTCGATGGCCTCGAAGCCACCCGTCGAATCCGGGTCGAGTTCCCGGAGGAGCGTCAGCCGTACATCATCGCCCTCACCGCGAACGCCATGGTCGGCGATCGCCAGCGGTGCCTGGAAGCGGGCATGGACGACTACATCGCCAAGCCGCTGACCAAGGACAACCTGGCCGCGGCGCTGCGTGGTGCGGACGGACGCGCCGTCGCGCAGTGAGCGCTCTGGCGTCGCCGGACGCCACCTATTCTTTGAGCATCGTTCTCGGGGTCGCCAGAAAGTGCACAGCATGAGCACAGCCTCCCCGTCGCGCGCGCCCAGCGCGTTCAGTGCCCGCGTCTCGCCCCTACTGTTGCCGCTGGGGCTCGCCTGGGCGTTGGTCATCGCCGGAGTGACGACGTTGGTCGTCGTCCTCGGGCGCGACTCGGCTGTCTCGCAGATCGTGTCCAATCTCGGCTTCCTGCTCGCTCTTCTCTTCGGTTCCGCACTGTGTGCGCGCGCGGCGTGGCCGAAGTCCCCGGTCCGCCGCGGCTGGGGCCTGATGTCGTTGGCCACCCTCGCCGGTGCGATCAGCCAGAGTGGCTACGTCATCGATGCGTTCACCCGTACGCCGCAACGGGAGGGCACCGCCGATCTGATCGCGGTGCTTGGGTATTCGATACCGACCCTCGCCGCATTGGTCGCATTCCCGATCCCGCCCGATCCGCTGATCTCACGCTTCCGGCGCGTCATGGACGTCCTCGTCATCACGAGCGCGACGATCCTGATCAGCGAGGCGACGGTGCTCCGGTCAGTTGCGGCGACCACCGACGAGTCGAGCTTTCGAGGTCTCCTCGCCTTCGGATACCCGATCACCGACATCGCGTTCTGCGCCTTCGTTCTGTGCCTCGGGATGCGCCAGCTCCCTGGCGACCGGCTGACCTGGTTGGTGCTCGGGTCCGGGCTGGTCATCTTGGCAGTCTCGGACAGCATCTACGCGCGAATGCTTGCCGAGGGGCAGCAGCATCTGACCGCTACGGCGCTGGTCGCCGGCTGGATGACAGCTCCGGTGCTGATCGGGCTGGCGACGCTGATACCGATGACCAGCCACGTCGGTACCGGCCCCGATCTCACCTTGGCGGTCCAGCTGGTGCCCTACGTCCCGGTGCTCGGCGCACTCGTGGTGTTGGGGTTGGGCGGTGCGACCCGGGACGCGTTCCTCCTCATCGGCGGCATCATCTTGGTGGTCCTGGTGACGGTCCGCCAAGTCATGATCGTCTGGGAGAACGTCACGCTGACCAAGGACCTGGAGGCCAAGGTTGCGGCGAGAACTGCCCAGTTGACGACGCTCGGCTCGATCGTCACCTCGTCCAGCGACGCGATCGTCGGCATCTCGTTGGACGCCGAGGTCACCGCGTGGAACCCAGCAGCCGAACGGCTGTACGGTCACAGCGCGGAGGACGTGGTCGGCGGCCAGCTGGAGTTCTTGCCGGCGAGGGCAGCCGATGTCGTTCAAGGCCTGTTGACCAGCGCGCAGAACGGCGAGCAACTCAGTTCGTTCGAGGCTGACTGGCAGCGCCCCGACGGCAGCAGCGTTCCGGTCGCGATGACGGTATCGCCCATCGTGGATGGCACCGGGGTGAAGGGGATCTCGGTCTCTGGCCAGGACATCACGGAGCGACGCCGGGCCGCCGCGGCGCTGGAGAAGGCGCGTGAGGAGGCGCTGGAGTCGTCTCGGCTGAAGTCGGAGTTCCTCGCGACGATGAGTCACGAGATCCGGACGCCGATGAACGGGGTCATCGGCCTCACCTCGCTGCTCCTCGAGACCGAGCTGGACGAGGTGCAGCGGCAGTACGCGGACGGCGTGCGGGGCGCGGGGGAGGCGTTGCTGAGCGTCATCAACGACATCCTGGACTTCTCCAAGCTGGAGGCCGGCAAGGTCATCCTCGACCCGGTGCCGTTCAACCCGAGGCGGCTGGTCGAGGACGTTGGTGCCCTACTCGCCCCGGCCGCCTCGGCGAAGCGCCTCGAATTGATCGCGTACTGCCTCCCCGAGGTGCCGAACGGTGTGATCGGTGACCCGGGTCGGATTCGGCAGATCCTGCTCAACCTCGCTTCCAATGCGGTGAAGTTCACCTCCGAAGGCGAGGTCGCCGTCAAGGTCAAGCGGGTGCGTGGTGATGACCGTCGGGTACGGATCCGGTTCGAGATCTCCGACACCGGGATCGGCATCGCCGAGAAGGATCAGCACCGCCTCTTCCAGTCGTTCTCGCAGGCCGACGCGTCGACCACCCGCAGATTCGGTGGCACCGGCCTCGGCCTTGCCATCTCGCGTCGCCTCGTCGAGGTGATGGGCGGCGACATCGGCATGGAGAGCGAAGTCGGCGTCGGCAGCCTGTTCTGGTTCGAGATCGACCTGCCGGCGACCGATCGGGTGGCCGACGAACCCGGTGAGCTTCGACCTGACCTGCTCGCTGGCCTGCGCGCCCTCGTGGTCGACGACAACGCCACCAACCGCACCATCCTGGAGGCTCAGCTGACCTCGTGGCGGATGCGTCCGGACATGGTCAGCAACGCCCGCTCCGCCCTCGACTGGCTCGCGTCCGCGTCCGCGGCCGGCGAGCCGTTTGATCTCGCGATCCTGGACATGCAGATGCCCGACATCGACGGACTGCAGCTCGCCGAGATGATCAGCGCGCGGCCGGCAACCGCCGGGCTGCCGATGGTGATGCTCACGTCGAGCTTGCAGCCGGATCGGCAATCGCTGCACGCGGCTGGGATCGGGCAGTGGTTGACGAAACCGGTGAAGAGTTCGGAGCTGTACGACCGCCTGATGCGGCTGATGGCGCCCCGCGAACTCGAGGTAGCCGCCCGGCGCACAAAGGTCAACGACGCTGTCGAAGCGCGGCGGGCAGACAAGGGGCGCGTGCTCGTCGTGGAGGACAACGCGCTCAATCAGATGGTCGCCGAAGGATTGGTGTCGCGTCTCGGCTACAGCCAGGACAGCGTGGCGAACGGCGCCGAGGCACTCGCCGCCCTCGCAACCACGAGCTATTGCGCCGTCCTGATGGACTGCCATATGCCCGTCATGGACGGGTTCACCGCCACACGGGAGATTCGCGCGAGAGAACGAGCCGCGGCTCGGGCACCGATGCCGGTGATCGCCATGACCGCCGGCGCGCTCAGCGAGGACCGTGAGCGCTGCCTGGAAGCCGGGATGGACGACTACGTGCCGAAGCCGGTCGAGTTCCCGGCGCTGGCAGCGGTCCTGGAGAAGTGGGTTGGAGCTGCCCTGCCGCCGTTCGAGGACGTCCAGCAGGACTCGAACCGTGTGGCTGAGGGGCGGGCGGACAACGCCGACCTGACGCTGCGTCTGCTCGACGGCATTCCGAACGAACGGGAGGGTGACGTGGCGGAGATGGCTGAGCAGCCAGACGAGGACGATGTGATCGAGCGCGATCGGTTGGCCGACCTGATGGAGCTCGAGGCCCCGGACGGGAGCAGCCTGCTCGCGACGATGGTGGACGCGTACCGGCGGCGCAGCATCGAGCGCGCGGCCACACTGCGTGCCGCCGTGGTCTCCGGGAACCGAGACGAGGTCGCCGCCGCGGCGCACGAATTGAAGGGGGCTGCCGGCACGATCGGTGCCAGCCACGTCGCTGAGGTCTGTCGCACGCTGGAGCTCGCCGCACGGGGCAATGGGCCGCTACCGATCGAGATGCTCGACGACCTTGACCGAGAGGTCGTGCGAGCCAACGAAGCGCTACTGCGCCTCGACGCATCGGTCAGCTGACGTCTCTCGCTGCGCCCAGCTTGTGGCGCACCCAGATGTGTGGCTCGACGTATCGCCCGCTGTTGGTGGCCAGGTCCACCTCGAGAACCGCGTGTCCGCCGGGGATGACATAGGCCCCGCTCTCGGGAAGGTCCATGTCGACCCAGTCCTGCCACTCCTCCACGGACCCGGTCACCGTGCTCGACTCCTCCGCGATTCGCAATACCTCCGCGCCAGCAGCGCGATGGAGCCGAAGCATCGGGTCGAAGGGCTCGCCCGACCGGGTCTGCCAGCCTGCGTAGCGTTCGATCGGCGTCAGCGGGTAGCTCGCCTTTGCCTCCGGGCGGACAGGGACCAGTAGCGATTCCGCGCCGGTCGCTGTCGCCGCGGCGAGCATTCCGCGAAGGATCTGCATCCCGGGGTCGATCGCCGTCGCGTGCGGCGCGACTGTCAACGAGAGCATGCAGATCGAGTCCGCGAGTTGTCCCCGCTCGAGCATCTCGGCACTTCGTCGGAGCGCGTCGTCCGAGCCGAGCGGTAGGTCCTCTGCGGAGCCGTTCCAGTGCAGCGGTATCGCGATTCCCACTCCGCTGAGCACGTCGTCCTGCGACAGGAGCAGCATCTGGCGTTCCGGGGTACCGAGCAGCAACTCGTCGACGTCGACGGAGTGACTGGAGCGTCCCTCAGTGAGGAAGGTAGGCAGGCCAGCCGCGACCAGCGCCGACATTTCCTGAGCGAGGTCGGGGCGATCGGCGAGGGTGACGACTCGGTACTCGTCCTTGGCCGGGGCAGGCGCCGATCGGGCGACGCCGCTGTAGCGCTGGGTGCGACGGCCGGTGGCACCGCGAAAGTCGGCCGCATAGTAGGTCTGGGTGTCCAGCGGCTCGATGCTGGTGCTTGCAGACAGCAGCCGTGCTGCGCGGCGACCGATTCCCTGCTCGTTGTTGAAGTCGCAGATGTCGAACCCGACCACCCCGTGTGCGGCAACCAGCCGCCGGTTGACGTGCTCGGCCATGATCAGCAACGCGTTCGACCGCCGGAAATGCTGGTCGACGAGCGTGTAGCCCAGGTAGAACAACGCCCCTCGGCCGACGGCGTCCGGGTAGCGCGCTTCGAAGTACTGCGCGTTGATCCACGGGATGGCAGACATGTCGGTGGTGAGCGTCGTCAGAGCGACGATTTTCGTCCCGTCGTCGTCCCACACCACGTGCTTCTCGATCCGGGGATCGGTCATCTCGTCGGTGAACTCGTCGAAGGTCAGTACGTGGCGCGCAGCAGCCTGCACCAAGAGGTGCTCCCACGCCTCGACGTAGGTCGGGTAGAGCGTGCGGATCAGGTCCTCGCTGAGGACATGCTCCGTAGTCGTCTTCACAGGATGGTCCCTCACGTGTCCGGGTCACGGTCCATCCGACGCCCGGGGGCGGCGCGCCATCCGCTGGGACTTCGGAACCTCAATTACTTCGGCGACCGGGACTTTACCCGAGCGAGCCGAGCCGCGCGGGCCGTCCTGTGATGATCTTTGGACCGGGGTCGCTCAGCCGCGGCGGAGGTCCAGGGTCACCTCCCCGCGCCCGCTCCGCTGCTGCTGGCGGCCTCGCTGCTGCCCGCCGGGACGAGGCACCGGCGTTGCCCGGCCGCGCGGCCCCGACGCCGCGCGGCCGACGCTCGCTCGCCAGCCCGACGGCCGACCTCGAACCCGACTCGAGGGGATGACGGTGCGTCGCGTTCCGGGAGCCGGTGTCCAGGTCGGCTCCAGGTCGGGGACTCACCGGCATCTCTTCAAGTGAGGTAGAGGGCCTCGTGGTTGGCGACAGCAATGGTGCCGAGCAGCTCCGATCGAAGGCCCAGCTGTGCGACCTTCACATCGACGGTCTCCGCCGCACCGGGGTGAGCGAACCGCGAGATGGATTCGCGCACACCGTCGATCATCGGCTGCCCCGCGGTACCCAGCTCGCCGCCGATGATGATCCCGGCAGGGTTGAGCCAGTTGCACAGGTCAGCGAGCACCCGACCCAGGGTGCGCCCGGCCTCAGCCACCAGCGCCGAGGCCACCTGGCTGCGGACAGCGTCCGCGAGCGGGAAGACCGCGTTGGTGGAAACCATCCCGGACTCGTTCATCCGCTGATGAACGAATGTCGAGGAGACAACTGTCTCCAGACAGCCACGATTACCGCATCGGCACCAGGTGCCCTGCTCGCTGAGGCGAGTGTGTCCGATCTCGCCCGCCAGCCCGAGCGAACCGCGATAGGCAACGCCATTGAGCACGATGCTCGCGCCGATGCCCTCGGACGCCTTGATGTAGATGAAGTCGCGCATGCCGCGTGCTGCACCGAAGCGCAACTCGCCCTGCGCACCCATGTCGGCGTCGTTGCCAGTGACGACCCGCCGACCGAGCATGTTGGTGAGCTCCTCGGCCGGGTGCAGGTCGGTCCAGCTCGACATGATCGAGGCGGACCGGATGCGACCGGTACGGATGTCCAGCGGGGCGGGGATGCCGGCGGCGATCGTGCGGACGTCCGACATCGCCCAGCCCACCTGACCGAGCAGGCGGGAAACCATGCCCGAGACCGCGTCGAGCGCGGCGCGAGCCTGGGTGTCGACGTTCACGTCGGAGCGTTGCTCGGCCAGCACCTTGCCATTGGTGTCAGCTATCGCGACGGACACGTGGTCGTGGCCGAAGTCGATGCCGACGACGACGCCATCGCTGGGCGCCGGGATCAGCAGGGCGGACGGTCGTCCGCGGCCAGCACCCTTGCCACCAGGCTCCAAAACGTCTTCAGCAATCAACCGGTCGTTGAGCAGATCTTGTACGCCCTCCGCGATCGCTGAGCGCGAGAGACCGGTGATCAGGCTGAGATCGGAACGCGTCACGCCGTTTTCCCGGCGAATGATCTCAAGTAAGTGCTGCCGCGAGCGGTGGCGGCGCGGAGATGGGACATCGGTGCTGGACACAGGACTGACCGTATCAGACTTGGGCCGGTAAAACAACATTAATAGTATGCAATAACATCGCTCAGTGGCTTAAAGACCCTCAGAGTGTCTTCACAGACGCCTCATCTGGGTGTGTAATCCCCAAGCACAGTGCGTTCGGCTGCCTACGGGCATGCCTCCGCAAACACTCGACGTCGATCTGGAGCTGGGATGTCTAACCTCACCGTTGCGGTTCTCGGGCCGATCCCGTACGACCGCATCACCACGCACCGCGGGCAGGTGCTGGAAAAGTACGGCTGCGCTCTGTACACAGCCGCGGCGCTGTCTGCCCTGATGGATCCCGATGACCGCATCTGTCCGATCGTGCATGTGCGCGCAGAGGACGAAGGCCCGATCAAGGAACTGTTGTCCCAGTTCTCCAACATCGACGTCACCGGCGTGCGCTCCCACACCGGACGCGGGGACATGGTCGAGCTGACCTATGTCGATCAGAACACTCGTCTCGAGCGTCAGAGCGGCTTCATGGCGCCGATCCTCCCTGAGGACGTCGAGTTCGTCCTGGACGCCGACGCCTGGGTTGGCGTTCCGATCACCGACTACCAGGTCAGCCTGGACCTGCTGAAGTACATCAAGGCCAACAGCTCCGGCTTTGTGCTTCTCGACGCCCACGGTCCGACCAACACGCTGACCCGCGGCGGCGAGCGTCACCACCGGCTCTGGGTGGAGCGCGACACCTGGCTCCCCAGCATCGACATCCTGAAGATGAACCAGGAAGAGGCCGGCTGCAGCTGGTTCCCGCCGGGCGACGCCGAGGGCGGCACCACCGACGGTGCGCCGCTGCCGATGGAGCAGATCCCCGCGTTCGCCGAGTACTGCCTCAACCAGGGGGTCAAGGCCGTCTGCGTCACGCTGGATGAGCGCGGCTGCGCCGTCTACGAGCTCGACGAGAACGGCGCCCTCAAGGAGGATCTCGTCGACCGGCTGCCGGTTGCCGAGGTCGTCGACACGACGGGTTGCGGCGACTCCTTCGCCGCCGGCATGGCCTACGGTTACCTCAAGAATGGCGATGTTGTCAGCGCCGCGAAGTACGGCAACGCGATGGGTGCCCAGCGCTGCGCCGGCTCTGAGTTGGCGATCTACCTCCCGCTAGCCGAAACCGATCGTCAGATCGAGTCGGCGTACGCCTGACAACCGGACCGGATCGGAGCCGAACGACGATGTTGCGGGATCTGCTGAGTTCTGACGAGTGGCTTGTCACCGAGTCGGGCTTCGACCCGGACCAGGCCAATGTGTACGAGACGCTCTTCACGGTGGGCAACGGGTTCCTCGGAACCCGTGGCACCTTGGAGGAAGGCCACCGTGGCGAGCTCTCCGGCACCTACCTGTGCGGCGTGTACGACAGCCACGACGCCGCCGTGA
The DNA here is from genome assembly GCA_044225235.1 of Propionibacteriaceae bacterium. Lineage (GTDB taxonomy): Bacteria > Actinomycetota > Actinomycetes > Propionibacteriales > Propionibacteriaceae > Microlunatus. The sequence continues at coordinate 51,337 of JBGAIX010000011.1, forward strand.
TCGACCTGGTCAATGCGCCCGACTGGTTGCCGTTCGCCGTCTTGGTGGACGGTGTCAGGCTGGGAGTGCAGACGGCCAAGGTCGTCGACCATGAACGTGCCCTCGACCTCCGTCACGGAATTCTGTGGCGCCGTACGGTCTTCGAGGACGCGGCTGGCCACCGCACCGAGCTGGAGTCGGTGCGGTTGGCCAGCATGTCTGATCGCGAACTCTGCGCTATGCGCGTCGCGATCACCCCGTTGAACCACAACAGCCCGATCACGATCGAGAGCGCGATCGAGGGCTACCGCCGCAACCTGGATCGGCTCCCGGTCTACGTCGACACTCCGGAGTTCACCCGCGAGGTGAAGTGGGAGAAGTGGGCGCTCTCGCGGCACATGACGGAGATCGCGCGGGACGACCTCGACGACGCGATCTACCTGGAGATGGAGACCATCGACAGCAAGATCCGGATCGGCTACGCGGCCGCTGTGGTCGCCTCGCAACTGCCGGAGCGTCGTTCGGTGCGTCAGTCTTACGAGCGGATCGAGAAGCGCGCTGATTTCTCGGTCAGCAGCGGCGAGACCCTGGTGGTGGACAAGATCGTGTCCATTGCCACGTCGCGGAACCACGACGACGTCAAGGCCAGCGCGCTGGCCTCGCTGTCCTCGCACCGCGAGCACGGCTTCGAGGAGTGCCTGAGCGAGAGCCAGGCGGCCTGGGATGCGCTGTGGCAGGACTGCGACTGCACCGTCGTTGGCGACGACAAGGCGACCCACGCCCTTCGGTTCAGCATCTACCAGTTGCTGATCGCTGCGAACCCGGACGACCCGCGGGTCAACATCGGCGCCAAGTCGATGACCGGCGAGGGCTACCGCGGGCACGTCTTCTGGGACACCGAGTGCCTGATGCTGCCGTTCTACATCTACGCGCAGCCGCAGACCGCCAAGACCTTGCTGGAGTACCGCTACAACACCATCGGTGGGGCGCGCGAGTACGCCGTCGAGACCGGCTTCAAGGGTGCTCGCTACCCGTGGGAGGCGGCTGACACCGGGCGCGAGGAATGCCCGATGTGGACCAACGACGGCGCTCACCGGTTCTGGACGCGTGACGAGGAGATCCACGTCTCTGCGGACGTGTCCTACGGTGTCGTCACCTACGTGGCGGCAACTGGCGACCGTCAGTTCTTGCTGGACTACGGCGCAGAGATCCTCTTCGACACCAGCCGGTTCTGGGTCAGCCGCACGACGAAGAACGACGACGGCAGCTACTCGCTCAACCAGGTGATGGGGCCGGACGAGTTCCACTCCCACATCGACGACAACGCCTTCACCAACCGGCTGGCCCAGTGGAACCTGGTCGAGGCGGCCAAGGTCTATGAGGATCTCGCGGCAAACGACGCGGAGGCCCTTGCGACCATCCTCGAGAAGGTCTCGGTGACCCCCGAGGAGGTCGAGGAGTGGAAGACGGTGGCGAGCAAGATCCGCTACCACCTCGATCCTGAGAACCACGTCCTCGAGCAGTTCGCCGGCTACTTCGAGCGGCTCGATGTTCCCGTCACCGAGTGGGACGAGAACAACATGCCGAAGTACCCCGTCGGCTACCACCACTTCAACTGCGAAGAGACGATGCTCAACAAGCAACCCGACGTGGTGATGTTGATGCACATGCTGCCGGACGAGTTCTCGCCCGAAGTGAAGAAGGCCAACTACGAGTTCTACGAGGCCCGCACTCTGCACAAGTCCTCTCTCAGCCCGGCGATCCACGCGATCATGGGCATCGAGGTGGGTGACCCGGAGCGTGCGGTGCAGTACTTCTTCCGCTCGGCACTGGTGGACCTGGCGAACAACCAGGGCAACACTCAGGACGGCGTGCACATCGCGTCTGCCGGCGGTACCTGGCAGATCCTGGTCGGCGGCTTCGGCGGCTTCCGGGTTCTGCACGACAAGATGTCGTTCGACCCCTGGCTGCCGGAGGAGTGGGAAGGCGTCCGCTTCCGTCTCCAGTGGCGGGGGAGCAAGGTCGATGTCGCTGTTGACCACGGCGAGGCGACCTTCACGTTGCACGGTGATGCCGACGCCACCGAGGACATCCTCGTCGCCGGGAATCCGGTCACGCTGGTCAGTGGCCAGCCCCAGAGTGTACGCCTTGGCGAGACGACGGCTGAGGCCGCCGAGCTCGCGGAGTCGTCAACCACCTCCAACTAAGGAAAGGGACCAACTATGGTCGGACAAGGCGGGACGTCCACGACCGAAGAGTCAGTATTCGACGACGAAGCGGGCAGCGGCCAAGGCGTCGTCCGAATCGCATCCGTCGCCGCACTCGGCGGCTTCCTCTTCGGTTACGACAGTGCTGTCATCAACGGTGCCGTCGCTGCCGTCGAAAAAGAGTTCAATGCTGAGCCAGCCGCCCTGGGTTTTGCCGTTGCTTCGGCTCTGCTCGGTGCCGCTGCCGGCGCGTTCCTCTCGGGTCGGATCGCCGACCGCATCGGTCGCCTCGCCGTCATGCGCGTCGCGGCTGTGCTCTTCCTCGCGAGCGCCATCGGCGCCGGCCTGGCCGGCAGCCTCTGGGTGCTGGTGGTCTTCCGCGTCGTCGGTGGACTAGGCGTCGGCATGGCGTCGGTGATCGCGCCGGCGTACATCGCCGAGATCGCACCTGCATCGATTCGTGGTCGACTCGGTTCGCTGCAGCAGCTCGCCATCGTGACAGGCATCTTCTTGTCGCTGCTGGTCGACTTCCTGGTCGCTCGCGGTGCTGGAGGCTCAGATCAGCCCTACTGGGCGGGTCTTGACGCGTGGCAGTGGATGTTCCTCTGGATGGCGGTGCCGGCGGTTCTGTACGGGGTGCTGTCGCTGACCATTCCGGAGTCGCCGCGCTACCTGATCTCCAAGCACAAGATCGACGAGGCCAAGGAGATCCTGACCAAGCTCCTCGGCTCGGGCAGCAACATCGATCACAAGATCCAGCGGATCCGCGAGAGCATGGAGCGCGAGGTCGAGCCGTCGTGGCAGGACCTCAAGGTCAACGGCAAGGTCGCCCCGATCGTCTGGGTCGGTCTGCTGCTGTCCATCTTCCAGCAGTTCGTCGGCATCAACGTGATCTTCTACTACTCCAACATCCTCTGGGAGGCCGTCGGCTTCCGCGAGGATCAGGCGTTCGTGATCACCGTCATCGGTGCCATCATCAACATCCTGACCACCCTGATCGCGATCGCGACCATCGACCGCTTCGGCCGCAAGCCGCTGTTGGTCGTCGGTTCGATCGGTATGACGGTGACGCTGGCCACCATGGCCGTCATCTTCGGCAACGCGAAGGTTGTCGACGGTGCGCCGATCCTTGAGGGTGCTCAGGGCCCGATCGCTCTGGTCGCCGCGAACCTGTTCGTGGTGTCGTTCGGTATGTCGTGGGGCCCGGTGGTCTGGGTGCTGTTGGGCGAGATGTTCCCCAACCGCATGCGCGCTGCCGCTCTCTCGCTGGCCGCTGGCGGCCAGTGGGTCGCGAACTGGGTGATCACGGTCACCTTCCCGTCGCTGAAGGACATCTCGCTGGCTCTGGCCTACGGGTTGTACGCGACATTCGCCCTCCTGTCCCTGCTGTTCGTCGCCAAGTTCGTGGAGGAGACGAAGGGCAAGGCGCTGGAGGACATGCACAGCTGACATCCGCGCCCACGGCCGCTGGGTGCCCGGCGCCCACGCAGGGCACTCAGCGGCCGTTCCAAGCGGATCGATTCCTCACCCCGGCGGCGGTGGTCTTCTTCGGAAGGCCACCGCCGTCAGGCTTTCTTCCTCGTGCCAGCGCGACGGCTGACCAGCTGATGAGCGGTGATCAGGAGCGTCAGCCAGGCAAGTCCGACAAGCCACGCGTACAGAACGTCGGTGAGCCAGTGATGTCCGAGGAAGATCCGACTGGTTCCCATCGCGAGGGACCACAGAGCCGCAGCGATGACCACCGACGCGCGGGTCAGTCCTCGCCGGAGGTGCAGGCAGACCAGGTACGCCACCAGACCGGCGATCACCGTGCTGTTCAGCGTGTGGCCGGACGGAAACGAGAAGGCGTACTCGTAGGGAGGAACCGCGAGGTCCAGCGGCGGCCGGTTGCGGCCGACGATCGCCTTCCCGACCGTGGTGAAGAGCAGAGATCCCGATACCCCGATCCCGAGCAGGATCAGCGGCGTCCAGGAGCGCCAGACCAGGACCATCGTGGCGGTAATCGCCCCGGCGATGAGAGTCATCCCCAGCGGCCCCCCGAGATGGGTGAACGCCGTCATCACCTGGCTGCGCCCGGGTGTGCGCAACCGGATCGCGAGCTGTAGGGCCGGCTGGTCCAGGACGGCTACGCCGTCGCTCTCCGAGACCGCGTCGTAGACCCCGGTGGCCGCCGCGGTCAATCCGAGCAGGAGGATGCCCGCGGCGGCGCACGCCGCGATGAGCGCGCTGCTCGGGTGCAGTCGTTGAAGCGTGCCCTGCAGCCGCTGGGGAGTCGACTTCGGTCGATCGTCGTCTGTGATGGCGAGCCTCCGTCATGGGTGCTGAGGTGGTGACAGGCTGGGCGCCCCCGACGCTGGTCCCGAATGACCCGAGCGTACGGCGCAATGCTGGTGTTACCGTTCCCAGCATCGGCCACGGCGCGTGGACGTCCGGACAAGGAGGTTCGATGGGGATCGGAGACAAGGCAAAGCACCTGGCCGAGGAACTCGCGGGCAAGGCCAAGGCGGCGGCGGGCGACGCGACCGACGACCCCGGCCTGGAGGCGCGCGGACATGCTGAGGCCGCAGGGGCGAACGTGAAGCAGGCAGGCGACGATGTCGTCGATGCCCTTCGCGACGCGAGGAACTCGCGGGCAAGGCCAAGGCGGCGGCGGGCGACGCGACCGACGACCCCGGCCTGGAGGCGCGCGGACATGCTGAGGCCGCAGGGGCGAACGTGAAGCAGGCAGGCGACGATGTCGTCGATGCCCTTCGCGACGCGAGTCACGCCATCAAAGGCGACGAACGGGGCTGATCGGCCGCTGGGCGGTTGCGACATCGGATGAGAGCCTGAGCTGTGGCGATCGGCGATGAAGGGCCCGTGGTGGTCATCGGGGCGGGTCTGGCCGGCCTCGCCTGCGCGCAGCACTTGTCGCGCTCCGGCCGGGCAGTGCTGCTGCTGGAGGCGTCGGACGGGGTCGGCGGGCGGGTCCGCACCGACGCGGTGGACGGGTTCCGCTGCGATCGGGGCTTTCAGCTCCTGAATCCGGCCTATCCCGTGTTGCCGAAGGTCATTCAACTCGACCAGTTGGACCTGCGGCCGTTTCGTGCTGGGGTGGTGGTGGCCCACGGCTCCCAGCGGTGGCTGCTGGCGGATCCCCGGCGGGAGCCGCACCGGCTCGTCGACACGCTGCGGGCCCCGATCGGAACCACGCTGGACAAACTGAAGCTTGCTCGCTGGGCGGCCAAGTCCCTGCTCCCGCTGCGGCGACAGCTGGCCTCGCCGGACCGCTCGCTCTCGGCGGAACTCGATGCCTGGGGAGTGTCTGGCATCTTGCGCCAAGGCGTCGTTGAACCTTTCCTGAGCGGGGTATTGGGCGAGTCGGACGGAGCAACATCGGCGCGGCTGGCTGGCCTCCTCGTGCGCTCCTTCCTTCTAGGGACCCCTGCGGTGCCGTCGCTTGGGATGGCTCGGCTGCCAGAGTTGATCGCCGATTCGTTGCCGGCTGGGGTGGTCCAACTGGGGACGCCGGTGCGGCAGGTCTCGGCGGACTCCGTTCGAACGGATGACGAGCAGATCCAGGCGTCAGCCGTCGTGGTGGCAACCGATCCGGCAACGACGGCGCGGCTCACCGGGCTCGCGGCCGTGCCCTGTCGCGCTTTGACGACCTTCTGGCACACGGCGCCCGAGCCGCCGACCCGGCGGCCGTACCTGCACATCGACGCCGACGCCCGCGGCCCCGTGGTCAACACGGCGGTGGTGACCAACGTCGCACCGAGCTATGCGCCGGCGGGCCGACCACTGATTGCGAGCACGGTCCTCGGTGCCGACGACTCGCAGCAGATGGAGTCGAGCGTTCGTCGTCACCTGGAACTGATCTACGGAAGTGCGACCGAGAGCTGGCGACGAGTCGCCGCCCACGCGATCCTGGAGGCGCTGCCTGCTCAGCTGCCGCCGCTCGATATTCGGCAGCCGGTCACGTTGACGAACGGCGTGCATGTTGCCGGCGACCACCGCGATACAGCGTCGATCCAGGGCGCACTCGTCTCGGGTCGGAGGGCTGCAGTGGCCGTGCTGGCGGGCCGCCGTGCCCGGGTCTAGTCTGCTGCGCCGCAGCTAGTCGCGGGCCAGGAGGGCGTCCAACCGGAGATAGCCCTCGACGACGCCACGCTCCATCCCACTGGCGAGGATGGCGTCTCGCGCCCCGATCGACTCGACCACGCTGACAGCCACCACCCGTGTCCGGTCGCCAGGCAACGCCTCGAAGGTCATCGTGTCCAGGCTGACGCCGTCGGGCATTCCAGCCCATGTGAACGTCTGCACCAGACGGCTGCTTGGCCGGACCTCATGGAAGGACCCGTAGAACGCGGCGATCTCCTGACCGTTGCGGTGTTGCCCGTACCGGTAGCTGCCGCCTGTGGTCGCGTCCCAGCGGTCCAACCGTGTTTCCAGGTCTCTAGGGCCTAGCCACTGAACGATCAGCTCCGGCTCGACCCAGGCGCGGAAGACGTGCTCGGGGCGCGCGTCGAACTCCCTGACGATGCGAATGACGGGCAGGCCCGGGTCGGCGTCGATCTGCGTTTCACGCGGATTTCTGGTCATCAGGGTCCTCCTGCAGGTGGGTCGTGTCGGGACTGGCCTGCGCCGTCGGTGCGTCGCTCATCGTCGCCAGAACGGCGTCCAGCCGGGTGTACCGCTGCTCTGCTTCACGGCGGTACCGCTCAATCCATCTGGCCATCAGGTCGAACACCTCGGCCTCGAGGTGTCGTGGGCGGCGCTGGGCCCCCCTGCTCGGACTGACCAGGCCGGCGCCTTCGAGCACCTTGAGGTGCCTGGAGATGGCCTGCAGGGTCACGGCGTACGGGGCCGCAAGTTCACCGACCGTCGCGTCCGAAGCGGCGAGCCGTACGACGATGTCGCGCCGAATCGGGTCGGCCAGCGCGGCGAAGACGCGCGAGAGTTGGTCCTCCATCGACAGCGCTCCTCAGTTCAACTATCTGATTGATCTGACCCTAGCCGCCTTGCTCCTTGAAATCAACCAAAAGCTTGAAAAGGATGCACTCCCCGGACTGGTCGATGATGGGTCTGGCGTCGACGACCCGCGTGCGTGACCCTGCGCATCGACCCCTGAGGATCAGAGCCCACGCGATGGAGAACGGCCGCTCGCGCCGCGCTCCGCGCCCCCCGGCGCCCTATGCCGCGAGTCCGCCTGCTGGCGCCGGCATGGGGCGGCAGCGACCACCCTCGGCTGGGCACCATGGTCGCGTCGCTCGCCGGCTAGGCAGTGTCGGGGTTGCCACAATGCGCACCGAATCGCGGTTTACAGCGTAAAGTCGATGCCAGGCGTCGTCCGCCGGACACGGCGGCCTGCTCAAGGCGAAGGGAGGAGCTATGAACCGCGGCATCATCGGGACCATCATCGGAGTCCTGGTCATCATCATCTTGGTCATCGTCATCCTGCAGTTGACCTAGTACCGGAGGAGCCTCTGGGCGGAGTTCGCTCCGCCCAGAGCGCCAGGGGTATGCCTACCGCCGAGCCCCTGGGTTTGGGTGCGTCGGTTTCCCTCTCGGGCGTCAACCGCCCGCTGCAGGCGGCACGGGGAGCGGCCGCCGAGGGTCGCGCCCGCCGAGGTGGTTCTTGCGCCAGCCGCATGATGTGCGGCGATTCACTATCGTCTGCAATGCTCGGCGGCCCGTCGAGGCGCGGGTCATCTCGGTCACCCCACCGAACCGGCTGCCCAAGTCAGAACTGTGTTGCGCATTCTGGCCGTCGGACGGTGAATGTTCTTGACGCGGGGTCAATCAAAGGTAAGGCTGACTCCAGAAACGAGTACGTCCCAACGATCGGAGGCGCTCTCGTCTGCGGGTCGTCTAGACGACGTGCAATCGGTAACGGCCACCAATGGCTTGGGGGCGATTCTGTGGCCACAGGGGTCACAGACCGGCACGCACGCTCTCGAGGGCGGCGCGCACGTGGACGCGTTGGTGCAGGAAGAGCACCTAACGCGATTTTGGCATGTCCACTTTAGGACATGTCCACTTCCTGGCTCTGTTTCCGCGTGACTTCTCTCCTTCGGCTTGCGTAAGTTCTTCTTGAAACGTCAGGGTTCCCAAGCGGGCCAACAAAATTTCCGCCTGGGGCGTCAGTGAAGGGAAACTTCTCATGCAGGCTTCGGTTCTCACCCGTCGCATCGTTCGTCTCGTCACCGCCGGCACCGTCGCCGTCGCCGCAACCGCAGTGGTTCTGCTGGCTCCCACCAGCGCCGACGCGGGCCACAGCCTCCGCACCGCAGGTCACTCGCTCGCGGGCCACTCGCTGTGATTGAGAGCCGAGGCCACTCGCTCTGAGCGCATCGATGACAATCCGGACCTTCGGAGTTGGGGAACTCCGCGGTAGGGATGCAAGGCGATTGCTCACCCGATCACCGTAAATGTGACCGCTCACATCGGCCAGCATTCGTTGAGCCCCGGTCCCCGCGCTAGCCGCGGAGGCCGGGGCTCAACGCATGTCACGCAGTGCAGGAGTGTGGGCACCGACCCCGCCCCCAGGAGTCCCTCCTGTTGGTCCCGCAAGTGGTTCGGTGGTCCCAAGAGGGCGCCGAGCCTCACTGGGCTATCAGCCGCGCGATCATATGAAGGGGTGCGACAGGTGGTGCAATACCTCACGAACTTCGCTAGCATCGGTAGAGCAGATGCACTAGATCTTCCGCAAGGAAGCCGGGATACCTGACGTTCCCGGAGACTCGGTGGGCGATGTGAGCGTCTGACCGAGTCAACCCGTGTAGGGCTTTCCCCGAGGCTCTACCCGGAGTTCCTCCCCCTAAGGGCGACGCCCGCGGCTCATCGTGAGCCGCGGGCGTGGCTTCCTTGTACGGCTCGTAGCGTGTTCGGCTGGCGATTCGCCCGGCCGCTGCTGCCACCCCTGTCGCCGCCGGCCGCTCGCCGCTCCATCCGCAGGCCGTCGGCGCGCACCAGAGCGGCGCCGAGTTGCAGGCGCGTCGAGACGCCGAGCTCATCCATCAGCTCGGCGATCCACCGCCGGACAGAACGCACGTTGATGTTGAGCGTGTTGGCGATGGCCGAGTCGGTCGAGCCGGTCATCAGCATGGAGATCATCATTTGGCGGCGAGGGTCGTTGTCGGCGAAAAACGAGGTGATGATGGGAACTGCAGCGTCCCACACCGCCTCGAACAGCCACTGCAAGGCCTCGACCAGGAGCGCGTGCCGCACGATCGATGCGCGCAACTCGTGGCCAGGGTTGTACGAGCGCATCGAGGGGATGAGGGCGATGTGGGAGTCGATGAGGATGAGCTTCATCGGCACCGGCGACGTACGCGACCGCTCGCCCTTTGCGGCGAAGAGCGCCAATTCCGCCAGCCGGTCGGCATCGAACCCAGGATGGTAGACACAGCGGAGGAGTACGTTGCGTTCCAACGCCTGCCACTCCGGCTCGCCCGCCAGTGACTCCGGTGTGATGTCCACCCGCGACTGTGCGTACGGGGGCTTGTCGAAGAAGCAGATCTCCCGGCGCGCAGAGTCCATCAGTTCCCGGTGCGCGGCCACGATCGATTCGCGGCCCACCAGGATCTTGACGTCCTCCTCCTGGCTCGCGCCGGCGGCCATCAGGTGGCTCTGCAACGACTCTGCGGCGACGCTGGCCAGTTCGATCTCGGACAGTCGCTGCGCCTTCAATTGACTCACCACATCGAGCAGTGGCAGCGCACGCCAATGTCCTTGTGTCGACACGGTGGCGAGGCCCAGCCTGCGCAGCTGTTCCAGCGTGTCAGCAACCAATTCCGTCGAGGTGGAAGTGAGGTCGGCCAACTCGCCCACCGAGGCCGACGCGAGAGGACCGAGTGCCACATAAACGGCCTCCGCCTCGGCGCTGATGCCGAGGGGCTGAAGCATGTCGTCCTTCCAAGACCGGTCCCAGGTCGGGTGGGCGATTGTCATCGACACCCCGTGCCACGGATCCGATACGCTGACCCCCGCAGCGCCCCGCCCGTCGGGACGATCGTCTCACAACGGCCGCAGAGGAGTCTTCACGTATGACCCAGCTTGCGCAGATCGGTGTCACGGGGCTGGCGGTGATGGGGCGCAATCTGGCCCGCAATTTCGCCCGACACGGCCACCGCGTCGCCATCCACAATCGGAGCTACGCCAAGACGGAGTCGCTCATCGCGGAGGCGGGCTCGGAAGGCACGTTCATCCCGTCGCAGACGATGGAGGAATTCGTCGCCTCGCTCGAGCGGCCACGCCGCGTGCTGATCATGGTGAAGGCCGGCGCAGGCACCGATGCCGTGATCGATGAGTTGATTCCGCTGCTCGAAGAGGGCGACATCGTCATCGACGCAGGGAACGCGCACTTCCCGGACACGATCCGACGCGAAGCGAAGCTCCGCGAGCACGGCCTGCACTTCGTCGGCACTGGGGTTTCCGGCGGCGAGGAGGGAGCGCTGAACGGGCCGTCGATCATGCCCGGCGGGTCTCGCGAGTCCTACGAGTCGCTTGGCCCGTTGCTCGAGAGCATCGCCGCCGTGGTCGACGGTGTGCCGTGCTGCACCTACGTCGGGCCCGACGGCGCCGGTCACTTCGTGAAGATGGTGCACAACGGCATCGAGTACGCCGACATGCAACTGATCGCCGAGGCGTACGACCTCATCAAGACCGCGACTGGCGCCAGCGCAGCCGAGATAGGGGCGATCTTTGAGGAATGGAACTCCGGAGATCTGGAGTCCTTCCTCATCGAAATCACCGCCGAGGTGCTGAAGCATGTCGACGCGGAGACGGGCAATGCCTTCGTCGACATCGTGATGGATCGTGCAGAGCAGAAGGGCACCGGCCGGTGGACCGTCCAGAACGGCCTCGATCTGGGCGTGCCGATCACCGGCATCGCTGAGGCGACGTTCGCACGGGCGCTCTCCGGTTCCGTGCCGCAGCGCGACGCTGCATTGAAGGCGCTGCCGGCCGAGGCCGGCGAGTGGCAGGTTGCCGACCGCGACGGGTTTGTCGAGGACGTCCGCCGAGCGCTCTACGCGTCGAAGGTCGTGGCCTACTCGCAGGGGTTCGATCAGATCGCCGCTGCGAGCGAGGAGTACGGCTGGGACATCGACAGGGGAGCGATGGCGCGCATCTGGCGCGGCGGTTGCATCATCCGGGCCCGATTCCTCAACCGGATCACCGAGGCCTACGAGCGCAACCCCGAGCTGCCGTTGCTGCTGGCAGACGGCTACTTCGCCTCGGAGGTCGGCGCAAGCCTGGCGGCGTGGCGGCGGGTCGTCGCGGGTGCCGCCCAGAATGGAATCCCGACGCCGGCCTTCTCGTCGTCGCTGGCGTACTACGACGGGATTCGCGCCGAGCGGTTGCCGGCTGCGCTGATCCAGGCACAGCGGGACTTCTTCGGTGCGCACACCTATCGCCGGGTCGACAAGCCAGGCTCGTACCACACCGAGTGGAGCGCCGACCGTAGCGAGACGGCGATCGGCGGAGAGTCGATGCTGCCGCCGGAGCCCCCCGAGAAGGCGGACGACCGCCCGGCCTGAGCCTCGCGACGCGAGCGAGGACTGCGCTCGCGCTACCGGATTGCCGGCGATGCAGCGTCGCCGGTCTGCTCCATCGCATCCCGAGCTTCGGCGACGATTGCGTGCATCGCGGCTTCTGCCGACTGCGCGTCGCCTCGCTGAACGGCAGCGGCGACTTCGCCGTGCAGTCGTAGCGCGTCAGCGTCAGCGACGGCGGGCATCATTGCGTGCTCTGTGCGTCCCTCCAAGACGGCGACGACGACTGCACCGAGGCCGGCGAGCATCGGATTCCCGGCCGAGTCCAGCAGCGTGCGGTGGAACTCGACATCGTGGCGGAGGTACTCCTCGGCATTCGCAGCGCGCGAAGTGGAGGCCATCCCGATGACGGCGGCTGCGAGTGCCCCGCATTGGGCCGGGGTGGCGCGACGGGCGGCGAGCCCCGCGGCGAGCGGTTCGACGGCCGACCTCAACTCGCTGAGACTTCGCAGGTACGCCATCCGATCTGGGCCCGCCAGACGCCATCGCAACACTCGAGAATCGAACGGACTCCACCGCTCGGGCGGTTGGACGGTGATGCCAACCCGCTGTCGGATCTCGACTAGGCCGAGCGATTCCAGGACGCGGACCGCTTCGCGGACGACGGTGCGGGAGACCCCGAGCTCCTGCGCGGCCTGATCGCTGGCGATCCTGCTGAAGGCAGGCCGACGCCCCGCGACGATGTCTGATCCCCACTGCTCGATCAAGGCGTCATGCAGCGGTCCGGGTGTCTCTTGCAGGCTGACCACGAGGAGGATCCTACCGCTCAATTGGCTGACGACACCGGAGGCGGGTGGGTTAATTGACGTACGGCTGAGTCAAGAGTCTTGCAATAATCATACTAATACTCTACGGTCTTGCTAAACATCACACGGAAGCGACCTCTAGGTCGCTTCCTCAACGATCGGAGGGACGTGTGAACGCGTCATTGCTCGTGGCCGGAGTGCCACAGCTCGTACCACTCGCCGTGGGGGACGGTCGACTGATCCTGGCCGCCGTGGCCGGCTTCGCCGTCATCATCGGCTTGATCACCTGGCTCAAGGTGCATCCATTCCTGGGCCTCACGGTCGGGGCCATCGGTGTCGGACTGGCCGCCGGCCTGCCCGCGGCGGACACTCTGGAGAGCTTCGGCAAGGGCTTCGGAGCCACGATGGGCAGCGTCGGCGTGCTGATCGGGCTGGGAGCCATGTTCGGAAAACTGTTGGCCGACTCGGGCGGGGCGGACCGCATCGTCGACACGCTGGTGGCGAAGTCGAGTCCGCGTAGCCTGCCCTGGACGATGGGACTCGTCGGCGCCGTGATCGGCCTCCCGATGTTCTTCGAGATCGGCCTGGTGCTGCTGATCCCGGTCATCATCCTGGTGGCGCGTAGGTCCGGGCTGCCGCTGATGAAGATCGCGATCCCGACTCTGGCCGGGCTGTCGGCGATGCACGGCCTGGTGCCGCCGCACCCCGGCCCGCTGATCGCCATCTCGACCCTGGGCGCCAACCTCGGACTGACCCTCGGCCTCGGCGTTCTGGTGGCGATTCCGACTGTCGTCGTCGCGGGACCCGTCTTCGGTCGGTTCGCTGCGAAGTGGGCGCCCGTGCCGGTGCCCGACCTGTTCATCACCGCCGAGGATGAGGGTGAGGATCCGGCCGGCCGGCCGCGGCCCAGCTTCGTCGCGGCGCTCGCCTGCATCGTGCTGCCGGTGATCTTGATGTTGGCCAAGGCGCTCGCCGAGGTCATCGCCCCGGAGGCGGAAGGTGGCGTCAAGGCGCTGCTGGACGTGCTCGGGACGCCCATCGTCGCCCTGTTGATCGCTGTCGTCGTCGGCATCGTCGTGCTGGGCCGCGGCGGGCGGATGGGTCGTACTCAGATCGCCGAAACGCTGGAATCCAGCCTGCCGCCCATCGCGGGCATCCTGCTCATCGTCGGTGCCGGCGGGGCGTTCAAGCAGGTCCTGATCGACACTGGCATCGGTGACGTGATCACTCGTGCGGTGATCGGAAGTGGGTTGTCGGTGCTGCTGCTCGGCTGGGTGGTTGCGGTGCTGGTGCGCGTCGCTACCGGCTCGGCGACTGTCGCGACGGTGACGGCTGCAGGACTGATGACGCCGGTCGCGGCCACCCTTCCCTCGCCGGAGGTCGCGTTGCTCGTGCTGGCCATCGGCTCGGGATCGCTGTTCTTGTCCCACGTCAACGACGCGGGTTTCTGGCTGGTCAAGCAGTATCTCGGTACCAGCGTTCCGCAGAACCTCAAGACCTGGACGGTGATGGAGTGCCTGATCTCGGTCTGCGGCCTGGTCGGGGTGCTGCTGCTGGGTCTGGTGGTGTAGGGCCATGAACAGTCAGGTCACGGATCCAATCGTGCTCGTCGTGATGGGTGTCTCGGGGACCGGGAAGTCGACCGTCGCGGGCCTGCTGGCCGGCCGGCTCGGCTGGGCACTGGCCGAAGGAGACGACCTGCACCCCGCGGCGAACGTGGCGAAGATGGCCGCGGGTCAGCCGCTGGACGACGAGGACCGTTGGCCGTGGTTGGACAAGGTGTCCTCCTGGATCGAGCGGCACACCGCTACCGGTGCGCCGGGGGTGATCACCTGCTCGGCGTTGCGGCGGGTCTATCGCGACCGACTGAGAGGGCCCGGCGTGGCGTTCGTCCACCTGGACGGCAGCTCTCAGGTGATCGCGCAGCGGCTCGCCGCCCGGCTCGACCACTTCATGCCGAGCAGCCTGCTGGATTCACAGCTGGCGACGCTGGAACGGCTCGGCCCGGATGAACGGGGCATCGTCGTCGAACTCGGTCGGGACTCTGCCACGGAGGTCGAGGAGATCATCGAGCGGTTGCAGCTGCGCCCGCTCGGCGGTGAAGCGATTGCGCGGGCCGAGCCCGCAAGCGGTCAACAGCCGTAACCATCAGCAGTCGGCCGGCAGGTGCGCCGGCGTGGCAAGACCCGACGCGAGAGCGTCGGCCTAAAGGCCCCGGAGGAAGTCGACATCGTCATCCGGGGCTTTCGGGTGCCGATTGCGCGGATTCGTGCCGAGCGACTCGGCGTTCGGCCGGCCGAGGAAAAGCCAGCTCAGCGCTCCCGCCAACGGCAGACAGATGACGGCGGTGGCCCACAGCCATCGCGGCATCCGCCGTACAGCGTAGGCGGGCGCTTGGGCGACCTCGACCACACAGTAGATCGTCATCAGGGCGACGATGATGAGCGGCAGATACCGGGCCATGTGCAGAGTATGCGTCGCGTCTTCGGACCCGACAAGCGCTGCCCACTACGCTGACGCAATGCTCGATCCGGTGCGCTCGGGTCGGCCCGCGGTGACGGCCCTGGGTCGCTCCGCGGTCAGGACGGAAGGACGCTGACCATGTGGCGCCGGATCGCGGATGTCGTTCGTCGTGGCTCGGCGCGAGTGGGGAACGAACTCGCCGCCGCTGCGTTTGCCCGGCAGACAACCGCGCCTGACGCACTCCCCGAGGACGCGGTGGCGCTGTACTTCGCGACCTCGCCGGACAACCTGTATCAGTTCGAACAATGGCGCCGCCCACTGGAGCGGCTGGCCGAGCGACGCGGAGTTTTCGTCATCGTGGACAGCGCGGACACGGGCCGTCTCGTCCGCAGTTCGACCGCGCTGCCGGTCGCCTTTCTCCGGGGCAGCGCCTCCCTCGAGGCGGTCGTGGCCAGCCGGCGGGTCCGGGTGGTGCTGTACGTGAACCAGGTCGAATCCAACTTCCGGATGCTCCGATTCCCCGAGCCGGTGCACCTCCAAATCGGTCACGGGGAGAGCGACAAGGGCTCGAGCAGTTCCCATCAGCACCGCGCGTACGACGGTGTGCTCGTCGCCGGGCAGGCCGGTCGGGACAGGCTTGCCCGCGCGCTTCGCGACTACGACGCCGATCGGTTGACGACGCTGGTGGGCCGCCCGCAACTGGACTACGCGTATCCGGGCGCGCCCGACTGGACCGACGACGCGCGTGTCGTGCTCTACGCGCCGACCTGGCAAGGCGACCGGCCGAGCATCGCCTACGGTTCGCTGCTCACTCACGGGCGGTCGATTGTGGCCGCCTTGCTCGCCGATCCGCAGATCAGGGTCATCTATCGACCGCATCCGCGGATCCACAAGGGGAGCGCCGACTATGTGGCGGCTGATCGCGAGATCCGGGCCATGGTCCGGTCGGCGGGGGACCGGCACCTGATCGACGAGGGCCCGTACGGATGGCAGTGGCGGGTCGCGGATGCGTGCGTCACCGACATCTCGGCCGTGGCGTACGACTGGCTGGCAACAGGGAAGCCGCTGGTGGTGACCGAGCCTGCCGAATCTCGGGCCTTCCGCGGCGACTCGGCGCTCCTCCGCAGGTTGCCGCTACTGCCGGCCGCAGATGCCTCCCGCGTGGTGGACCGACTGGCTGCCGAGCCGTCACTGGCGGAACTCACCAGCTACTACTTCGGGGACACCACCCCGGGCACGAGCACGGCGCGCTTCGAGGCCGCGATCGACGACGCCTGGCACCGGGCTCGCGGCTGACCGAGCTGCCGCGCGTTCGGCCGGTCGGCGGGGTCGGGCGTCGATAGTCTGAGCGAATGGAATCTGGCGGCGCGGCGAACGTGCGGTGAATCTCTGGTGACTGCTGCCGATCAGACCAGCCCGGAGCGACCGAGCGAGCCGACGATCGCGGAGCTGCGCGCTGTCACGCAGCCTGAGTCGGTGACCGGCCGCCGCAACAGCGAGCACTGGGTCGCCGACCTCTATCTTCGGCGCATCTCGCCGTACCTGACCCGGCTACTGCTCCGCACACCGCTCAGCGCCAATCAGGTCACCGTGCTGATGATCGCCACCGGCGCCGCCGCGGGCGCGGCCCTGCTTGCGCCTGGCTTGTTCGGGGCGGCGCTGGCAGCGTTGCTCGCGCAACTGCAGATGCTCTGGGATTGCTGCGACGGTGAGGTCGCCCGCTGGCGGCGAACCTTCTCCCCGCGCGGGTACTTCCTGGACAAGATCGGCCACTACACGGCTGAGGGGGTCGTTCCGATCGGCCTCGGCGTCCACGCCGACGGTGGCCTCGGCTCGCTCGGTGGCTGGACGACTCTCGGCTGTCTGATTGCCGTGCTGGTGCTCTGGAACAAGGTCCTCAATGACGCGGTGCACGTGACCCGGGCGGTCTCCGGCCTGCCGTTGCTCGCGGACCGCGCCGAGTCGGTCACCCCGACTGCGGCGGGTATTCGGCGGCTGCGATCGCTGGCGCGCTTCGTGCCGTTCCACCGCATCTACCACTCGGTCGAGCTGACGTTGCTTGCGCTGGCGGCCGGGATCGCCGACCTGTTCCTCGGCGACCTGGTGGCCACGCGAGGCCTGGTGCTGGTGCTGCTGCCCGCCGCGCTGCTCACCGTGTCCGGCCATTTCGTCGCCATTCTGTCCTCGCCGAGGCTGCGTTGAGCGACCAGCGGCCCCGGGTTGGGGCCGTCCTCCTCACGATGGGCGACCGCCCGACGGAGTTCGCCCGGGCGTTGGCGTCGCTGCAGGCACAACGGGGGGTCGACCTGGAGATCGTGCTCGTCGGCAATGGGTTCGCGATCCCACCGACCGAGGGCGCGACCGTGATCAATCTGCCGGAGAATGTCGGCTGCCCCGAGGGCCGCAACGTGGGGGCAGCGGACGTCGCGGCCGATTACCTCTTCTTCTATGACGACGATGCCGATCTTCCCGATCACGACACCGTGCTGCGGCTTGCGGAGGTGCTGGCCGGGCATCCGGAGGTGGCAGCGGTGCAGGCGAGGCCGGCCGACCCGTTCGGGCGACCGGCACCCGAACGCTGGACTCCGCGTGAGGCCGCGCGACGTGGTGTGGAGGTGTCCGGGCCTGTTGTCTGGCTGTGGGAAGGCGTCTGCATGATGCGGCGCGACGTCTTCCAGAAGGTCGGCGGTTGGGCGGGTCACTTCTTCTTCGCGCACGAGGGCGTCGACTTGATGTGGCGGATCTGGGATGCCGGATACGTCGGCTGGTACGCCGCCGATGCCGTGGTGCACCATCCGGCCACGAGCGCGAAACGACACTCGATCTACTTCCGCACCAACGCGCGGAATCGTGTCTGGGTAGCGGTGCGTAACCTCCCCGCGTCGCTGGTGGCGCCCTACTTGGCGATCTGGGTGGCGATGACGTTGAGGCGCGAGTGGCGCAACCCCCGCGGCCTCGCGGCGTGGTTCGGCGGCTTCGCCGAGGGGCTCCGTGGCGGCTGGGGTGAGCGGCGTCCGATGTCCTGGCGCACGGTGTGGCGGATGACCAGAGCGGGTCGGCCGCCGCTGTTCTGACCGAGCTGGCGGTCAGCGGGCCAGGACCAGGCCGGCAGCGAGCGCCGCGGCGGTGAGCAGTTCGGCCTGGCCGGTCGCCTTGAGGACGGTGATCAGCGCTCGACCGGTCGCTCCACCCAGCACGGTCCGAGCCGCAGGGATCAGCGCGGCGATGCCGGCGAGGCCGAACAGCGCGAGCCAATCGCTGAGCGCGGCGACGACCACGAGACTGAGAGCAGCGAGGCCGATGAGGCCGACGTACAGCGCGCGCGTCCGACGATCACCGAGCCGGGTCGCGAGGGTGCGCTTGCCGCTAGCGGTGTCGCCGGCGATGTCGCGCAGGTTGTTGGCTACCAGAATGGCGCAGGCCAGGGCGCCGATCGCGACTCCCAGCACCACTCCGGCGAGGCTCACCGCGTCGGTCTGGACGTACTCCGTCCCACCGACCGCGACCAGGCCGAAGAAGACGAAGACGAAGACCTCGCCGAGTCCGAGGTACCCGTACGGGTGGCTGCCACCGGTGTAGAACCAGGCGGCGAGGACGCACACGGCGCCGACGAGGATCAACCACCAGTGGCCCGTCACCAGCACGATGCCGAGGCCGGCAAGCGCGGCCACGCCGAAGGCGACGAACGCAGCGCGCTTCACTGCCGCCGGTCGCGCCAGACCCGAACCGACCAGGCGCAGCGGTCCGACCCGGACGGCGTCGGTTCCGCGGATGCCGTCGGAGTAGTCGTTGGCGTAGTTGACCCCGACTTGCAGAGCGATGCTCACCAGCAACGCGAGCAGCGCCGCAACGGGCCGGAGCCCGCCCTGGTACCAGGCCAGTCCTGTCGCCGCCATGACCGGAGCGATCGCGGCCGGCAACGTCCGGGGGCGGGCACCGGCCACCCACTGGGCAGGCGTCGCGCTGGCGAGCGTCGTCATCGGTGACTCTCGTTGCGGCAGCTGCGCCGGACCGTCGTGTGACGTCGGTGCACTCGGGAGCGGGTCAGGGTCATGGTGTCTCCATGCTGGCATCGCCCCTCGGCGGTGGCTGGCCAGCGATCAGTTGGCGGATCGTGGCGCGATCGGGCTTGCCGCTGGTCAGCATCGGTATCGACGGCAACCGCACCAGGTCGCGTGGCGCTGCGTGCGCCGGGAGTCGCTCGGCGATGAATCCGCGCAGCCCGGTTGTCTCACCAGGACCGTCCGTGACCGCGACGATTCGGGTGCCCCATTCCGGGTCGGGCAGGCCCACGACGACGAGCGCGTGCCCTCGCGCCCACTGCTGCGCGACCCGTTCGACCTCGGCGAGGTCCACCTTCAGTCCACCGGTGACGACGACATCGTCGGTGCGGCCGAGAATGACGAGCTGCTCGCCCTCCCAGCTGCCCCGATCCGACGTGGTGAACCAGCCATCGACCAGGTGCTCGGTCGTCAGGTCCGGCCGGGACCGGTAGCCGGCGAACAGCGTCGGCCCGCCGATGCTGACCCGCCCGGCCGCGTCCAGTCGGACCCGGACGCCACCCAACGGACGTCCGTCGTACACGCAGCCGCCGCACGTCTCGGTCAGCCCGTAGCTGCGGACAAGGGCGATGTCGGCTGCGTGAGCGCGGCGAACAAGGTCGTCGTCGAGCGGACCGCCACCCACCAACACGGCGTCGAAGGCGCGCAGCGCGTGTGCCGTCGACGCGGAGCGCATCGCCCGCGCGAGCTGAGTCGGAACCAGCGAGAGGCGGCGCGGAGCCGGCAGCGATGCTGCCGCGGCAGCGAGGTCGGCGAGATCGGTTCGCACGGCTGCCGTCGGCTGCTCGGCCAGCTGAGCGCGTGCAAGCGTCATCAGCCCGGCGACGTAGTGCGTCGGCAGCGCCACCGCCCAGCTGGCCGGACCGCCGAGCCTGTCGTTCGAAGCGGCGGCCGCGGCGAGGACGGCGTCCCGCGTGAGGATCGCCGCCTTGGGCGTGCCGCTGCTCCCCGAGGAGGTGAGGACGACGGCGGCGTCGGTCTCGACGACGGGGTCGGCCGGCCGCACCGCTTGGAGCGCTCGCCGGCGCTCGCGGGGGTCGCTCGGCAGGGGCGCGATCGGTGGGCCACCGGCAAGAGCGTCGCGGAGTCCTTGAGCGAGTTCGGACGACTCGACCACGCGCAGGCCCTGGCTGGCCGACTCCGGGTCGCGAGCGATCACCCCGCAAATCTAGGCGGACTGGGCGACACTGGTGCCCGTGCCCGCCGCCGTCCACGTCTACTCGATCCCGATGCGCGCGCGTTTCCGCGGCATCACGGTTCGCCAGGGCGTGCTCGTCCGCGGTGCCGCAGGGTGGGGCGAGTGGAGCCCGTTTCTCGACTATGGCGACGCCGAGATCGTTTCGTGGCTGCGCGCTGCCGACGAGGCTGCCGAGCGTGGCTGGCCGGCTCCGGTTCGCGACGCCGTGCCCGTGAACTGCACAGTGCCGGCAGTCGGTCCGGCCGAGGCGTACGCGCTGGTGGCCGCATCGGGATGCCGGACGGCGAAGGTGAAGGTAGCGGAGCCCGGCCAAACCCTCGGCGATGATCTCGAGCGGGTCGAGGCGGTCCGCGCCGCGCTCGGGACGAGCGGCGCCGTGCGGGTTGACGCGAACGGAGCGTGGTCGGTCGGAGAGGCACTGGGTGCCCTGCGCGCGCTGGACCGTTTCACCCTGGAATACGCCGAGCAGCCCTGCCTCGACGTCGCCGACCTGGCCGAACTGCGACGCCGCATCGCCCGGGCCGGGCTCGACATCCGCATCGCCGCAGACGAATCCATTCGGCGGGCAGCGGACCCGTACCGAGTCGCGCGGTTGGAGGCGGCCGACGTCGCGGTGCTGAAGGTCCAGCCGCTGGGCGGCGTCCGGGCCTGCCTGGCGATCGCTGAGCGGCTGGGACTTCCGGTGGTGGTCTCGAGTGCCCTGGAGACGTCGGTCGGCCTTCGGGCCGGGATAGCGCTGGCCGCGGCACTGCCGGAACTCCCGTTCGCTTGCGGGCTGAACACGGCGGGATTGCTGGCAGCAGACGTCGGCGTCCCACCGGTGCGGGCCATCGATGGCGCGGTGCCGGTGCCGGGAGCTGGCATCGACCTCCCGGACGACACGCTCGCGTCGGTTCGGGCAGACCCTGACGCTGCCGCGTTCTGGCAGGCTCGGCTCGTGCGCGCGCGCAGACTGATGGACCGGGACGCCGACGATGGCTGAGGCGGCCCAGTGTGCGCGCGTCATCGTGGAGGAGCTGCTCGGGCAAGGCGTCCGGGAGGCGGTTCTGGCGCCGGGTTCGCGGAGCGCGCCGCTGGCGTATGAGTTGTTCGAGGCGGACCGAATCGGCCTGCTGCGGTTGCATGTGCGGATCGACGAAAGGGGGGCCGGATTTCTCGCGCTCGGTCTGGCGAAGGCGTCGGGAGCCCCGGTCGCGGCGCTCACGACGTCGGGCACCGCCGCGGCCAATCTGCATCCCGCCGTGCTCGAGGCCTGGCACTCCCACGTTCCTCTCGTGGTGGTGACGGCGAGTCGGCCCCGCCTTCTCGTGCATACGGGAAGCAACCAAACAGCCGATCAGCGCGGGCTGTACGGCCGCCATGTCCGGGCCGAGGCCAGCCTCGCCGATCGGCCGAGCGATCCGTACGGGTGGCGATTCGAGGTGGCGCGGCTGCTGGTCGCTGCGACCGGCGCGCGCAGCCGAGCTCCTGGGCCCGTCCACCTCGATGTCGAACTCGCCGAGCCGCTGGTGCCGACGGAGTCGGCCACGGTGTCGCTACCCGACCTGACGATTGAGCCTGGTCCGACCGCGGTGGCGGCCACCGAGCTTCCGGCCGGCCCGAACACCGTGATCGTTGCGGGTGACCTCCCACCCTGGGCGGGCGTCATGGTCGCCGAGCAGGCCGCCGCCGCTGCTGTCCCGTTGCTCGCGGAACCCTCCAGCAATGCACGCCGCGGTGCCGCCGCCGTCGGCACCTACCGCGTGCTGCTGGGCAGTGACCTGGCGCGGGAGATCGAGCGGGTCGTGGTCGTCGGACGTCCCACGTTGTCACGCCCGGTGACGAGACTGCTGTCCAGCGACGACCTTGAGATCGTCGTCGTCAGCCCCCATGCGGACTGGGTCGATCCCGGGCGACGGGCAACGCGGGTGGTCAGCGCGGTGTCGCTGACCCCGGGATCCGGCGAGTGGCTGCAGCGCTGGCGGGCGGCGGACGGGACGGCGGCTCGATCGTTGCAACGGCTCGTCGACGCCCAGCCCGGATTGACCGGGCCGGCGCTGGCCGCGGCGGTGTGGGCAGCGCTGAACGAGAACGATACGTTCGTCATCGGCTCGTCCAACCCGATCCGAGACGCCGACCTCGCGCCGATCTCGGCCTCGCCCCCAGCGACGTACGCCAATCGCGGGTTGTCCGGGATCGACGGGACCGTGTCGACGGCGTTCGGCGTCGCCCTCGCTGTCGAACGCCCCACCCATGCGCTGCTGGGCGATCTGACGGCGCTGCACGATCTCACAGGACTATTCGCGGGCCCAGATGAGCCGCGTGCCGACCTTCGGCTGATCGTCGCGAACGATGACGGGGGCAGCATTTTCGCCACCCTCGAGCACGGCGATCTGGCGCGCCGGCGGTCCTTCGAGCGGGTTTTCGCGACCCCGCAGCGCGCGGATTTCGCGGCCCTCGCTGCCGGCGCCGGCGTGGCGTACCGGAGGATCGAGCACGTCCGGGAGATCCGCGAACTGCTCGGTGAGCCGCCGGTAGGGGTGGAGCTTGTGGAGGCGCGGGTGGACCGTACGACTCGACGCGAGCTGCACGCGGCGATCGCCGCGATCGCACACGATCTCTGATCGGAAGCGGTCTCGGACGAGAGCGGCGAGTCCTCCCGAGCCGTCGCTATTGCGCCCGCAACCAGGCGCGAAGCGTGCTGGTCGCGATGACGTCGTCCTCGTTGTACTCCAGCACCCGCTGGCGTGCGTCGGTGCGCGCCTCCGCCGATCCCGAGTGCACGGCGTCGGCAAACCACTGCTGAGAGTTCAGCCCACCGGGGTCGTCATCGCGCCAGCGGAATCCGGCGTGCACGGCGAGCAGCTTGAGACCTAGCCCGCGGGCGCCGAAGTAGTGCGACTTCACCACCTCAAGCAGGTCGACGAACTGGCTCCTGGCGTACCCGGCGGCCCACTCGAGGAGTGGGTCGCGGGAACGCCGTGCGAGCGCCTCGATCGCTGCCGTCTCGTAGGCGCTGTAGTGATACACGCGGACGGTCTCACCGGTCTCGGCGAACGTCTTGAGCCACGCCATCGCTTCGCGAGCAAGGCTGGCCTCGCTCTCGTCGTCGAGGTCTGCGAAGCGGCTGAACGAGGTGTACGTCGGAGGCTCGCCAGCACCAGGCCGCTGCAGCAGGAAGCCCCACAGGTAGACCCGGCCGTCTGCCGAACTCTCGATGTCGAGGTCGATCTCCACCGCGCCGGCCGGTACCTCGATCGGCCCCGACGTCTCGCGTACGAAGGCGGTCCCGGCGCGCAGCAGTCTGGCGCGACGTGCCGCAGTCCGCAGCCGCGCCTCGGCGGCCTGCCGGTGGGTGACCTCGGGTAGGTAGCTCGGCAGCAAGGCGTCGAGATCGGTGTCGGCCAACTCGGTCACGGTCTCGATGCCCAGCGCTCGGAGACTCAGGATCTCGCGGGTGTCCAGCGCCCCCTTGTCGATTCGCAGGCTGATGTCGTCGGCATCCAGTTGCGGGACGCAGTGCTCCCACCAGGCGCAGCGCGCGCACTCGGAGGTGACGATGGGTCGGACCAGCAACGGCGGATCCGACTCCGGTCGCCCGACCCGGGCGCGCGCAGCCTCGGCCACGGTGATCCGGAACGCGAGTTCGTGGTCGTGTCGCTCCAAGGCGGTCCGCAGCCGCCACCCGCTGGGATCGGTGCGTGAAAAGGTCCGGATCAGAGGCTGATCCAACGGCAGCCAGCACAGCAGCGGGCCGCCGGCGAGGTCGTCCGTGCCGATGATGGCGCCGGTAGCTGTGACGGCGGCCCAGCCGGATGCCTCCAACAATCGCCAGAGGTGGGCCAGCTGAACCACATCGGCCCAGCGCGTGGCGACCCGCGCGCGGTGCCCTCGGCGGGGGCTGGCGGCGTCGGGATGCGGCTCGGCGAGCGTGGAGAACCGGGGCCCGTCGACAGCGGTCGCTCCGGACGCCGGCCTGGGCACGTCGACGAACCTGTGCCATTTGATCACCGCCGGGTGATAGCGGGGCCCGCCGTCGACGTCGGCGCCACGGATGAGCAACTCCGGGCTGCCGAACCGGTGACCAGCGGGGTCGGCCGGCAGCCGGGCGCCGATGATCACCGCGGCGCCCGACGTGAGGGCCCGCTCGGTGGCCTCCAGATGCTCGGCGGCAGGAGCCGATGCCAGCAGTCTGAGGTCGACCACCCGGCCGCGGCAGGCCTCGATGAGGCCTTCGAGGACGCGCGCGCGAAAGACTGTGCCCCCGTCGAAGAGCTCGACCTCGCCGTCCGCGCTCCCCGGCCGGGCGACCTCACCGTTGCGCGCGGCGGGATCGAACGCGTTCTGCGTCTTCACCGGGCAACTCGACGACGCGTACGGACCGAGCAGGATCGGTCGTCGCAGCGCCATCGTCGGAGAATCGGCGGTGGGCGTCGGAGCTCGGCTGAGCACTGCGCGGCCGCTCATGCTCGCGCTCGATGCAGCGCGACGACGCCACCCGAGACGTTGCGCCACTCCACCTCGCGCCAGCCGCCAGCCTCGACCACCTGGGCCAGCGCGGGTTGGTCGGGCCAGGCCTGAATGGATTCGGCGAGGTACTCGTACGCGGTCGGGTTCGACGACACGATCCGCGCAATCCGCGGGATGGCCGACAACAGCCAGGTCGTGTAGATCGTCCGGAAAACGCTCCAGGTCGGCGTCGAGAACTCACAGATGACCAACTTTCCGCCCGGTCGTGTCACCCGCCGCATCTCCTTCAGTGCCGCCTCCGGATGCTCGACGTTGCGCAGCCCGAAGGAGATGGTCACGGCGTCGAAGCTCGCATCGGCGAAGGGAAGCCGCAACGCGTCGCCGGCGATGAAATCCAGATCCGGCTGGCGTGTCTTCCCCACCGCGAGCATCCCCAGGGAGAGATCGGTGGCGACGACTGACGCGCCGGCACGGGCGAAGGGCTCACTCGAGGTGCCCGTGCCGGCGGCGAGGTCGAGGACCCGATCCCCCCGCCGCGGGTCGACCGCACGCAGGACGAGGCGTCGCCAGATCCTGTCCTGGCCGAGTGAGAGCAGGTCGTTGGCCAGGTCGTAGCGCGCCGCGACCCGGTCGAACATGGCCGCGACCTCGGCACGCTGCTTGTCGAGTCCGGCCCGTGTGGAAGCCTCGGTGTCAGGCACGGGCACAGCCTGCCATGCGCCGCCGACAGTCTGCGCGCGATGCGAGGACGGCAGGTCTACAGCGGCGCGACGGCCTGGACGGCCTTGATCGTCGGCAGCTGAGCTCCGTCGGCATCCTCGATGCTGACGGCGAGACCCGTCACCCCGTCGAGCGGTCCCTGGATGAACGCGCGCCGGTCGCCGCCGCCAGCGACGAGAACGTCGGGCGAGGCCCCGACCGGATTGGTGGCCGTGATCGAGGAGTCACGCAACGTCCACAACTGGTACGTCTGCCGGGGGCTGGTGGTGGGAAGGTCGCGGCTGACGAACAGCGCCCTGCCCAGGCTTCGCGACACCACGAATGACGCCCGGCCGCCGTTGCTCAAAGGCACCGGATAGATCCGCACGTCCGGTGCGCTGTAGAGCTCAGTCTGTGCGGCCTGATCGGCGACGTCGGCCTGCCGAGCCTGAACCAGCTGGATCACCACCCCGCCAAGACCGAGGGCCAGCACCAGCGCCGCGGCGACCAGGCCAGCCAGCACACGCGTCCGCCGTCGCTGCCGGAGCACCGCGAGTTCGTCCGCTGCCGGAGCCTGGAACGACTCGACCGGTTGGCTCTGCGTGCCGCCGCGTGCATCCCGGTCGCCGCCGGGGTGCACCACCGGTGCTGCGGCCTCCGAGAGAGGTGTCGACGACTCGGGCTCCGGTGGCAGCACCCGGACCCCCGAGATGGCCGACAGGATCGAGCCGCGCAGTTCCGGCGGAGGGCCGCTGTGGATCGGGGCCAGCCGCGAGAGCTCGGCCGCGGTCTCACCGAACTCGACCACTTCCCGCCGGCAGGTCGGGCACACGGCCAGATGCGCCTCGAACTCGTCCAGTTCCCCGGGATCCAGCGCATTGATCACGTACGAGCCGACCGCGCCGTGGATCTCGCTCACGACTCCACCCCCAACGCGTCCCGCAGGCCGATCAGGCCGTCCCGGATCCGAGTTTTCACGGTCCCCAGCGGCAGCCCGAGCAGTTGTGCGACCTGGCTCTGGGTGTAGCCCCCGAAGTAGGCGAGGGTCAGCGCTTCCCGCTGGATCTCGGTCAGTTCCGTCATCCCGCGGCGGACTCGTTCGACGTCCAGCTGCTGCTGCACGTCCTCCCAGACCTCGTCGTGCTCTCGGACCCCGGCCGCCACGACGTAGCGGTCTTCTCGGGCCGTCTCGCTCGACACCGCTCGCACTCGATCCACCGCGCGGCGGTGGGCCATCGTCGTCATCCAGGCCAGCACGCTGCCCTTGTCGGGTGAGTAGCGCGCGGACTGTCGCCAGACCTCCACGTAGACCTCCTGGGTCACCTCTGCCGCGTGGTCGGGGGAGCGCAGTACCCGAAGGATGACGGCGTAGATCCGGCGCGAGGTGTGGTCGTACAGCTCGGCGAAGGCACTCTCGTGACCTCGCGAGCACTTCTTCATCAGTTCCTGCAGCAACGCGGCCTCGGCCGCTCGCCCGCGGGAGACGTCGCCCGGGCCGGGCGCGGGGGATGATCCCCCGGGCCCGGTCGGTAGCGACGAAACGTTCACGGAATCGACGCTTTCACGTGCTGTGTCGGTCTCTCAGGACGTCGGCAGCAACACGCTGTCGATGATGTAGACGGTCGCGTTGGCGGTCTGCACGCTCCCGCAGATGACCTTCGCGTCGGTGTTGACGGTGAAGTCCTCGCCACTGCCCTCGACGGTGACCTTCTGGTCGGCGTTGAGGGTGTCGTGCGTGCCGCTCAGCATGTCGGGCGAGAGCCGCTCGCCGACCACGTGCTCGGTCAGGATCGCCGTCAACTGCTTCTTGTCCGCGAGCACCTTCTTCAGCGTGGCCGGATCGATCTTGGCGAACGCGTCGTTGGTCGGTGCGAAGACGGTGATGTTCTCAGCATTGTTCAGCGTGTCGACGAGTCCCGCCTCCTTGACGGCCGCGACCAAGGTGCTCAGCAGCGGGTTGTTGCTCGCAGCTGTCGCGACGGGGTCCTTCGACATGCCGTCGAACGACCCACTGCCGGAATCCGGGACAGACGCGCAGCCCGGGCCGAAGGGTTGGTCGGTCATGGCTGCGCTCGGTGTCGCGGCAGGGCTGCTGGCCGGCGCTGAACTGGCCGCAGATGAGGGGGCGGCGCCGGTGTTGTCCTCGGCCGTTGAGCCGCAAGCCGCAAGGCTGATCGGCAAGGCGATGGCCGCCGCGAAGGCTGCGAACCGGGCTCGGCGATGGAAAAATGGCATGACGGAATCCCTTCTGGGATCGGTGCAGGGAGTAGTCCGGCGCGGAAGCGTCATGCTGCGTCAGACCACGGTGTGGCTCGTGTGAGCTTTGATAGGGATTCGGAGCCATCCGGCCGGCGGATGCTCTTTTCGGGTATCGATTCGGGATCCGTCGATACTCGCCGAGGGATGCAGGGCTCCGATCCGACGCCTTGAGGCCTACGCCGCGTCCCGGGTCACGCGAGAGACAAGAACGCCGCGCTGGTGCACGGGCGGCACAATCGGCGCATGGCCAAGCGCAGCGTCGTCCTCAAGGTTTCCGGCCTGCGCCGGTCCTTCGGGTCGAACACCCTCTTCGAAAAGTTCAGTCTCGAGGTGCGTAGCGGAGAGGCGATCGCCCTCACCGGCCGCAACGGAGCGGGTAAGTCGACCCTGTTGCGGTGCCTCGTCGGCGCCGACCGGGCGGACGACGGAACGGTCGAGGTCTGCGGGCGACCGATGTCGGAGGCCTCCCCCGAGATCCGACGGGACGTCGCGACGGTGATCGACGACCTCGACTTCTTCCCCGATCTGAGTGTCGTGGAGCATCTGGACCTGCTGGCACGAGCGCACGGGATTGCCGATCCGGATGCCCTCGTCGACGACGTCCTCGACGAGGTTCAGCTGGTGCCGCAGTCAGGGCAGTTGCCTGGCACTCTGTCGTCGGGTCAGCGCCGCCGGCTCGCGCTGGCGACCGCGTTCGTCCGGCCGCGGAAGCTGCTGGTTCTGGACGAGCCCGAGCAGCGTCTGGATACCGAAGGCGTGAGCTGGCTGGCGCAGCGACTGAAGAAGGAGCGTCAAGACGGGCTGGCGATCGTCTTCGCGAGCCACGAGCCCACGCTCGTCGAGTCGGTGGCCACCCGAGTGGTCACCCTGGGAGCGCCGCGCGGATGAGCGTGCCCGCCGACGAGCCCGACCGGGCGGTGCCTCCGGCGTTCGCCGACCTGGTGCCGGCGACGCCACGCGAACTGAAGGGACTCATCCGTGACTGGCGCAAGGGACGCGCCACGCGCAACGTCTGGCAGGCGTTGTCCGACGCCTACATCGCCCTGATCGCAGCGCTGATGTTGGGCGCGATGCTGGTGAACGTCGTGCTGAAGGCGCAACGCTCGGTCGCCTCCTGCGACAGCCTGACGTGCCTGTCCGCCCGGGAACTCCTGCCCTGGGGGGCCTTCGCGGCTGCTGTCGCCGTCGCGCTCGCGCTTAGTCGCTTGTTCGGGCCGGTGCTGGCCTCAGCGGCGGAGGGATTCTGGATTCTCGACGCTCCGGTCGGGCGCGCGGGATTGCTCCGGGCCCGGCTGGCCGGGGCGATCGCAGCGGCGTTCGCGGGGGGTGCCGTGGTCGGCGGACTGGTGTCCGCGCTGACCGGGTCGCGCCTGACCACCGTCGCGGTTTGGATGGCCGCGACCGGACTGTCCGCCGCAGCAGCCGTCGCCTTTGCGGCGGCCCAGCAAGGCATCGAACGCCACCGCCTCGTGCACGCGGCGAGCTATCTCTTCGGGGCGCTGGCGGTGAGCGCGCTGACTGCTGCAGTGGGAATCGCCGCGGGCTGGTTCGGACTCGCGCTCGGTGGCCGACGCGAACTGCAGTGGGGCGTGCTCGCCATCGCCTTCTCCGGCGCCACCGTCATCGCAAGCGCCGCTCTCGCGCTGGCCCGGCTGGGCCGGATCCGGCGATCCCGGCTGCTCTCCGGGGGTGCCATGGTCAGCGGGCTCTCCGGCGCCTTCTTCGCCCTCGATGTCGGCCTGGCCCGCGACATCGTCGTCGCGCGCCGCGCCCTCGACAAGGGCCACGTGCGCTCCCGGCGCGGCAAGGGACTCGGGTTGAGCGCTGTGGCGTGGCGCGAGTGGCAGCGGCTGCTGCGCTTCCCGCAGCCGCTGCTGGTGCTGGCCGCAACCGTCGTCATCCCGTACGCCACCGACGCGCTCGGCCTCAGCGTGCTCAGCCCCGTGATCGGGGCCTTGGCGCTCTTCGGCGCCACGATTCCCCTGCTGAACGGGCTTCGGGTGCTCACCCGGACCGGCGGCTTGGCGCGCTGCCTCCCGTTCAGTCTGTCCCAGCTGAAGCTGGCCTCGATCGCTGTGCCGGCGGCACTCGCTCTCGGCTGGACGATCGCCACCGTCGGCGCGTACCTCGGGTTCGGCGACGGCGCCGAGCGGCGCAGTGTCCCCGAGGCGTTGCTGGTGTCCCTCGCCGTCGGTCTCGCCGGGCTGTTGGCCGCCGTGCGGTGGACGCAGGCGAAGGGGCCGGACTTCGGTGCGCCGATGGTCTCCAGCCAACTCGGCGCCTTCCCCCCGGGACTGGTGACCAACCTCTTCCGCGGTTTCGACGTGGCGCTCGTCACCACCGCCCCGCTCCTGCTCGGCGGCTCGCCGCTATGGTCGCTCGGGATCGCGGGCATCGTGGCGCTGATCTTGCTCAACTCGCTCGATGCCGAATCGCTCCGCGCCCGGCAGGCCGAGCAGCAGAAGGAACTCGCAGCCCAGCGCAAGCAGCGCGACGCCGCTCAGACGGTGATGAAGCAGCGGAAACGCTGACGCTGAACGGCCCGAGGCGATCAACCGACCTGGAACTGGATCTGGTGCCATCCGGTGGCACCGGCGGGGAAGACGCGGCGACGCCGCTCCGGCTGCGTCTGTCCGGTCAGGTCCGTCGCCCGCACCTCGGCGCTGTGGCGCCCCGCCGGGCCGTCATAGACGAACGACCACTGTCGCCACAGGTCGACCCCACCCGAGGGCGCCAGCTTCGCCTGCTGCCAGGCGCCGCCGTCGATCCTGATCTCGACCCTGGCGATGCCTCGGTGCTGCGCCCACGCCACCCCGGCGAGCACTGGCTTCTCCTTTGGCAAGACCCCGAGCGACTTCGGGACGTCGATGCGTGCCTGGGTGAGGATGGGGGCATCGGTCGCCCAGCCTCGTCGGGTCCAGTACGCCTCCCGGCGGGCGTAGCTGGTGAACTCCAGCCGGCTCAGCCACTTGGTCGCGGAGACGAACCCGAACAGCCCGGGAACCAGCATCCGCGCAGGGAAGCCGTGCGCGTCGGGGAGCGGCTCCCCGTTCATCCCGATGGCGATCATCGCGTCGCGGCCGTCGCTCACTGCCTGGTAGGGCGTCGAGCAGGTGTAGCCGGAGTCCAACGAGTACGAGAACACCTGATCGACGCCGGGGCGGACGCCTGCGCGCTGGATCAGATCGGCGAAACTCACCCCGAGCCAGCGCGCGGTGCCGACGTAGCGGCCGCCGACCTCGTTCGAGACGCAGGTCAGCGTGATGTCGCGCTCGATCATCGGCATGGCCAGCAGTTCGCGATAGCTCAGTTCGAGCGGGCGTTCGACGGCGCCGTCCACGGTCAGGGTCCAGTTCTCGGCGTCGATCCGCGGCGTCACCAGGCTGATGTCCACCCGGTAGAACACGTCGTTGGGGGTGATGAAGGGGCTTGCCCCCGGGGCTTGGACGCCGTCGGGCAGTGGCGGGGCCGGCGAAGCGGGATCGGGGAGACCGAGGGCGCGTCTGGCCGCGGCTCCCGCCTGCCGGCCGCGCTCCAGGATCACCCCGACGCCGCCGGCAATGGCCGCCAGCGCCCCGGTGGCGGCCAGAGCGACGAGCAGCCGACGACGCGAGCCGGCCGGGTCTCGATCCGGTCCGGACCGCGACACCGCCACGCAGATCCACAAGGCGGTTGCGCCGGCGGCTGCTGCCGCCATCGATGGGGGAGCTGCGGCGATGCCGCCCCGCCAGACCGCGGCCCCGGCGCCGGCAAGGCCGAGCACGGCGATCCCGGTAACGGACACGACGCGATGACCCCAGGCGATGAGCCCGAGCACCGCCGAGACCGCCAGCAGGACGGCCGCCACACTTGCCAGCAGCACCGGCTTGTCGGCGGTGCCCAGGGTGCGGACGGCGAACTCCTTGGCCGGGGTCGGCGCGGCGTCGACGAGCACCGATCCGACCGCTATCACGGGCGACGCGGAGGGCTCGACGATGGCCGCGATCGCGTGTCCGACACCGACTGCTGCACCGGCTGAGAGCACACCGGCGAGCGCTCGCAGGAGCGCAGGTGGGCGCGGCGGCAACGCATCGTCCCTAGACAAGAGGCCCATGGTGAGGATTCGCTGCGACGCGGGCGGCCGGATTGGTGGGTTCGGCCGCGGTGGCTACGCTGTGCCCCGTGACTCGGTCGCCGCTGGCCCCGCCTCCGTTGCGTGTGCACACGAGGCCGATCGGGGCTCCGGCGTCCCTGCTGTCGCAACTGCCCTTGCGCGACGGCTTCGCCTGGGTGCGCAAAGGCGAGGGGATGGTCGCCTGGGGCGAGGCGGTGCGGCACAAGCCGGCCACCATTGCTGAGGCGGAGGAGTGGTGGGGTCACCTCACCGAACAGACAGAGGTCGTCACCCGACTCGACGACGAGCCAGCCGGAGCCGGTCTGATCGCATTCGGAAGCTTCGTCTTCGACGCGGCGAACACCGAGGAACAGTCCCGGCTGGTCGTTCCGCAGACCGTCATCGGCTTCCGGGACGGGCGTGCGTGGCGGACCGACATCGGCCCGGCGCGGCCGGACGACAGCACCCCTATCCCGCCCCCGAGGCCGCCGCGCGGCGTGCGCTGGGCTCCCGGGGCGCTCAGTGAGGCAGCCTGGGAACGCGCGGTGGCGGACGCCGTGGGCCGGATCGGCCGGGGCGCGCTGGACAAGGTGGTGCTCGCGCGAGACGTCATCGCCACCGCGGAGGAAGACCTCGACCCGCGCTGGCTCGCATCGCGACTGACCGAGCGGTACGGGCAGTGCTGGACCTACATCGTGGACGGCCTGGTGGGGGCCACCCCAGAAATGCTGGTCAAGCGCGAAGCCGGCTTGGTGACCTCGCGCGTGCTCGCGGGCACGATCAGGAGGTCCACCGATCCCCAGCACGATCTGAACCTGGCGGCAGCACTGTCCCAGTCCTCCAAGGATCTCGAGGAGCACGAGTACGCGGTCCGCTCGGTCGCTCGAGCCCTTCGCCCGTACTGCTCGGGCATGAACGTGCCCGACGCCCCGTACGTCCTCGAGTTGCCGAACGTGCTCCACCTGGCCACCGACGTCACTGCGGCCGCGCACCGCAAGGCCACCGCGCTGACGTTGGTCCGGGCGTTGCACCCCAGCGCAGCAGTCTGTGGAACCCCGACCGACGCAGCGCGGTCGTTGATCGCCGAACTGGAGCACCTGGACCGTGAGCGCTACGCCGGGCCGGTCGGCTGGATCGACGCGCGAGGGGACGGCGAGTGGGCCATCGCCCTTCGGTGCGGGCAGATCAGCCAAACCGACCCCCGTCAGATCCGCCTGTTCGCAGGGTGCGGAATCGTCGCCGGCTCCGATCCGGCCGCCGAACTCGCTGAAGCGCAAGCCAAGCTGATCCCCATGCGGGAATCGCTACTCTGAGGCATGCCTTCGACGTCGAGGACCCGCCCAACGGTCGCTGTGGTGCTGGCAGGTGGTCGCTCGAGTCGCTTCGGAAGCGACAAGCTGGAGGCGCCGATCAACGGCTCATCCCTCCTCGACGCGGTCCTGTCGGGGCTCCCTGAGGAGACTGTGGTCGCCGTTGTGGGACCACCTCGGCCGGTGTCGCGAGAGGTCACGTTCATCCACGAGACTCCGCTCGGCAGCGGCCCCGCCGGCGCCATCGTCGCCGGCTTGAAGTGGGCACTGCAGCGCAATCCGCTGGCGGTGGTCGTCGCACCCGCCGACGCGCCCCGTGCCGGCGGCGCCGCCTCGGCCCTGTTGGCTCGACTGCTCGAGGCTGACGCCGAGGGCGCTGCTGCCAGAACCGAGGCGGTTGTCGGGGTGGACGGCACCGGGCGCCTTCAACCGCTGTTGCTCGCGCTGCGGAGC
This sequence comes from Propionibacteriaceae bacterium, assembly GCA_044225235.1. GTDB lineage: Bacteria > Actinomycetota > Actinomycetes > Propionibacteriales > Propionibacteriaceae > Microlunatus. The sequence continues at coordinate 84,790 of JBGAIX010000011.1, forward strand.
GGCGCTGCAGAGGCCATCGTGAAGAGGGCCGGCGTCGGCGGCGCGGCGCACGCCCCGGCAGCATTCCTGCTCGAGGCGATTGAGCCTTACGTGCGGCACCCGCTGTCGGCCGTCGAGACATTCGACATCGATACGCCGGCGCAATTGCTGGCCTGGGAGATCCAGCATTCCGATCCGGTGACCAGTCTGGTCGCCGCCGTCAGAGAGTGGCCGGCGCGGCCAGGGCTGCCGCGCGTTTTGGCTGTGGACGGACTGACGGGGGCGACGGTGGTCACAGGTGATGACTTCTATTCAGGTGCGCTCGCTGAGCTGGACCGGGACGCGCTGGAGCAGATGCCCGATGACCTGATCTGCGAGCGTGTCATCGACTGGCGCCGGCTCCGTGCGGAGGCGTTGGAGCCGCTGCTCGCGGGCCGGCCAGCGACGTTCCAGGCCTACGACTGGAACGCCGCGGACGGTCGGCTCGGCCCGACGCGTCAGCTCGCGCCGAGTGACCTGGTGATCATCGACGGCGTCTACAGCGCACGGGTGGAGTTGCTCGACCTGGTCGACTTCTGCAGCTACGTCGACGTCGATCCCGACAGCCGACAGGATCGCTACGCGGAGCGACCGGACAAGCCGGAGTGGCGGGACTTCTGGGAGCGTGGCGAGCAGCACTACTTCCGCCACCTGCGACCGCCGGCGAGCTTCGACATGGTCGTCGAACCGGCTTGAGATTTCGCAACACAATCTGCGCGTAATTCAGCCCTGATTCGGGCTGTGGCGTGGGCATTCGCCGTGGATCGGGCCGAAATGACGAGGCCGGTTCGAGGGTCGTAGACTCTGCCGGAGACTTCGTGAACGATTTCACTAAGTCCGATCCGGAGGCCTGCGACGGGCCTCGCGAGGTGCGTGGGGACGTTGGGAGCGCGGATGTCGGAGCAGGTGCGCGGAGCCGCTGACGCGGTACCCGCATCCTCCCTGCTGCCGGCCGGCGCTGTCGGCGACATCGAGCGGGCAGCCATCGAATCTGATGTCGTGATCGTCGGAGCCGGACCCGCCGGGTCCGCCACCGCGACGCACCTCGCCCGCCGGGGGCTGCAGGTGTCGCTGCTCGAGAAGAGCCAGTTTCCGCGTGAGAAGGTCTGCGGCGACGGGCTGACTCCGCGGGCCACCCGGCAGCTGATCCGGATCGGCATCGACACCTCGGAGCAGGCCGGCTGGCTGCACAACAAGGGCCTGCGCATCTATGGCGGTGGCGAGCAGCCGTTCGAGCTGCCCTGGCCGGATTTGGCGGATTTTCCTCCGTACGGGCTGGTCAGGCCGCGCGCCGACTTCGACGATCTGCTGGCCCGCCACGCGGTCGCCTCCGGTGCGAAGCTGTACGAACTCGCCAACGTCACCGCGCCGGTGCTCGACGACCGGACGGGACGCATCGTAGGTGTGACGACCAAGGACGGCCGGCGTTTCACTGCGCCGATGGTGATCGCGGCCGACGGCAACTCCACCCGACTCAGCCTGGCGATGGGACTCACCCGCCGTGAGGACCGGCCGATGGGCGTCGCGGTCCGTGCCTACTACACGAGCCCGCGCCATGTCGATGACTATCTGGAGTCCTGGCTGGAGCTGTGGGACGGCAAGCCCGGCGCGAGCAATCTGCTGCCCGGCTACGGCTGGATCTTCGGAATGGGCGACGGCACCTGCAACGTCGGGCTCGGCATCCTCAATACGTCGTCTGCATTCGGCCGGACCGACTACAAGGACCTGCTGCGCCGGTGGCTGGACAACACCCCGGAGGAGTGGGGATTCCGCGAGCACAACCGCACCGTGCCGGTGCGCGGAGCGGCATTGCCGATGGGTTTCAACCGCACCCCGCACTACACGAACGGATTGCTGCTCGTCGGCGATGCGGGCGGGATGGTGAACCCCTTCAACGGAGAGGGCATCGCGTACGCCATGGAGTCCGCCGAGATCGCTGCGGATGCCGTCGCAGAGGCCCACTACCGCGGCCCAGGCACTGCGAGTGCCGAACGGGCGCTGCAGTCGTACCCGGTCAAGCTCAAGGCCTCGCTCGGCGGCTATTACACGCTCGGTCGCGCGTTCGTGAAGCTGATCGGGCATCCCCAGGTGATGGGTGTGTGCACGAAGTACGGGCTACCCCGCAAGACCTTGATGAGATTCACGCTGAAGCTGCTGGCCAACCTCACCGATGCGAAGGACGGGGACGCCATGGACAAGGTGATCAATTCCCTCTCCCGGATCGCGCCGGCCGCATGAGCGCGACCGACCTGCACTGCGCCCGCCGTGATCGCGCGGACACCCCACGGACCTACGGAGGACGCCGGTGAGTCCCTATCTCGGCATCGTCATCCTGTTGGCGATCGCGTCCGGATTCGTCGCGCTGACGATCCTGACGAGCGTGCTCGTCGGGCCCGGTCGCTTCAACCGGGCGAAGTACGAGTCGTACGAGTGTGGCATCGAGCCCACTCCGCAGCCGGTCGGCGGCGGCCGCTTCCCGGTCAAGTACTACATCACCGCGATGCTCTTCATCGTCTTCGACATCGAGATCGTCTTCCTCTACCCGTGGGCCGTGTCGTTCGACCAGATGGGGACGTTTGCCCTGGTCGAGATGGTGTTGTTCATCGCCACCGTGTTCGTCGCCTACTTCTACGTGCTGCGCCGCGGCGGATTGGAGTGGGACTGACATGCACGGGCTGAGCATCCGCTCTTTCGAGCGTCGGCAATCGCCGGCGCCAGTGTCTGCAGGACGAGTGCGCGGACACGCCTTTCCGTCCGCTCACGAGGAGGAAGCCGCCGGCTTTGAGCCGGCGATCGAGATGATGACCTACGGGGCGCCGCGATATGACTCCGGCCGTTGGGGCCAGGAGGTCTTCCGTGCCTCGCCTCGGCAGGCGGACCTGATGATCGTCGCGGGCCGTGTCAGCCAGAAGATGGCACCGGTGCTCCGCCAGATCTACGACCAGATGCCGAACCCGAAGTGGGTTCTGGCGATGGGCGTTTGTGCCAGCACCGGCGGCATGTTCAACAACTACGCGATCGTTCAGGGCGTGGACCACGTGGTTCCGGTCGACATGTACCTACCGGGCTGCCCACCTCGGCCGGAGATGCTCATCGACGCGATGTTCAAGCTGCGTGACAAGGTGCGGCACACCCCGATCGGCTACAACGCGACCGTGGCCGACCAGGAAGCCGAGCAGCGCCAGCTGGAGGCTCCCGCCCTGATCGAGCGGAAGGGGCTGCTGCGGTGAGCGGTGACCATACGCCTGACGAGAAGCTGCACACCGAGTCCGACGCCAAGGCACCCGTGACCGGTGCAGATCCGAAGGGCGAGTCCGAGCCGGACCCGGAGACCGGGTCTGAGGCGCTGGACCCGGCTGACGGCGCGGCCCGCGCCGAGGTGCTGGAGGTGCGGCGCGGCATGTTCGGGGCCCGCGGATCCGGCGACACATCGGGCTACGGCGGCCTCACCACGACCATCGAGTTCCCGGCGCCCGCCAGGCCGCCGTTCGGTGGCTGGTGGGACCAGGTGAACGATCGGCTCGGTGTGCTGGTGCCGAACTACTCCGACGTGGTGACGGCAGTGGTGATCCACCGCGGCGAGATCACCTTCCACGTCGCACGCGAGCACCTCACCAGCCTCGTCCGGCTCCTGCGCGACGACCCGTACCTGCGGTTCGAGTTCTGCAGCAGCGTTTCCGGCGTGCACTACCCAGAGGATGCCGGGCGGGAACTCCACGCCGTCTATCACCTTCAGTCGATGACCTACAACCGGCGGCTCCGGCTGGAGGTGTCGGCGCCCGACGGCGACCCGCACATCCCGAGCGTCGTGCCCACCTACCCGACGGCTGACTGGCACGAGCGCGAGACGTACGACATGTTCGGCATCGTCTTCGATGGCCACCCGGCGCTGACGCGCATTCTGATGCCCGACGACTGGCCTGGCCACCCGCAACGCAAGGACTACCCGCTGGGCGGGATCCCGGTGGAGTACAAGGGCGCCACCATCCCGCCGCCCGATGAGCGGAGGAACTACTCATGACGACATCGGCCGAGAGCACGACGCAGGATCCCTACGCCGCGGCAGCAGGCGACCCGGCCGAGGGCCGGGTCTACACGGTCACGGGCCAGGACTGGGACGACCTGGTTGCGGAGAACGCCGAACGCGGCGACGAGCGGATCGTCGTGAACATGGGTCCGCAGCACCCGTCGACCCACGGCGTGCTCCGCCTCATCCTCGAGATGGAGGGTGAGTCGGTGACTGAGGCCCGGTGCGGCATCGGCTACCTGCACACCGGCATCGAAAAGAACATGGAGTTCCGCACCTGGACCCAGGGCGTGACCTTCTGTACCCGGATGGATTACCTCTCGCCGCTCTCGCAGGAGACCACATACTGCCTCGGCGTCGAGCGGTTGCTCGGGATCGAGGAGCAGATCCCGGAGAAGGCCAATGTCATCCGGGTGATGATGCTCGAGCTGAATCGGATCTCGTCGCACCTGGTCTGCATCGCCACCGGCGGGATGGAGATCGGCGCGCTCACCGTGATGACGATCGGATTCCGTGAGCGGGAGAAAGTGCTCGACGCCTTCGAGCTGATCACTGGTCTGCGCATGAACCACGCCTACATCCGGCCGGGCGGGGTCGCCCAGGACCTGCCGACCGGGGCCTTGGAGCACGTCAAGGACCTGGTCGTCTGGATGAAGAAGCATCTCCCCGAGTACGCCGCGTTCTGCAACGAGAACCCGATCTTCAAGGGTCGGCTGGAGGGTGTCGGCCATCTCGACCTCGCCGGATGCCTGGCGCTGGGAATCACCGGTCCCACCCTCCGCTCGACCGGCTTCGACTGGGATCTCCGTAAGAAGCAGCCCTACTGCGGATACGAGACCTACGACTTCGAGGTGCAGACCTGGGACACCAGCGATGCGTACGGGCGGTTCCGGATCCGGGTGAACGAGATGTGGGAGAGCCTGAAGATCGTCGAGCAGTGCGTCGCCCGGCTGGAGAAAATGGCGGGCGACCCGGTGATGGTCGCCGACAAGAAGATCGCCTGGCCGGCGCAGCTGTCCGTCGGCTCCGACGGCATGGGTAACTCCAACGAGCACATCAAGCACATCATGGGCGAGTCGATGGAGGCACTGATCCATCACTTCAAGCTGGTCACCGAGGGCTTCCGGGTGCCACCGGGCCAGGCGTACGTCCCGATCGAAAGCCCGCGTGGCGAGATCGGCGCACACGTCGTCTCCGATGGCGGCACTCGGCCGTTCCGGGCGCACTTCCGCGATCCCAGCTTCACCAACCTCCAGGCGATGCCCGTGATGTGCGAGGGGTCGATGGTCAGTGATGTCGTGGTCGCGGTCGCGAGCCTCGATCCGGTGATGGGCGGTGTGGACCGGTGACCACCCGCCGCCTGTTGTTCGGCCCGCGTCGCGCCGCGCGGCCGTCGCTACCATCCGCCCTCGCAGGCTCGGGCTCCCGCCAGACCCGTCCACGCTCCGCCCACGCGGCGCGACGCGGGCTAGACGAGTGCTCCTCCGCGACTATCGGAGCGGTGGCGCGGGTCGTTGATCATCGTGACCTCGGAGGGGTGGGCTGATGGGTGAGTTGATCGAGCCCCTGCCGCAGCGGGCGAACGGGCACGCGGGTGGGGACATCGCGGCCGAGGATCTGGCTGGACAGGTCGGGCACGGCGGCGCGGGACACAGCCACGGGCACTTCACCACCCACTTCGATGAGCCCGGCCTGGACTACGCGGCGACCGGCTCGGCGATCACCGAGCACACTGTCGGGGAGCTGCGGCAGATCGCCTCGCGCTACCCGCAGGCGCGATCGGCGCTGCTGCCGATGCTGCATCTGGTGCAGAGTGTCGAGGGGCGGGTGACGCCGGCCGGGATCGAGGTGTGTGCCGAGATCCTCGGCCTGTCGACCGCCGATGTCAGCGGGGTCGCGACCTTTTACACGATGTACAAGCGTCGGCCGGTGGGGGAGTACCACGTCGGCGTCTGCACGACCGCCCTGTGCGCGATCATGGGCGGCGACGAGGTCTTCGCCCGGCTCCAGGACCACTTGGGCGTCGGCAACGACGAGACCACCGCGGACGGCAAGATCACGCTGGAGCACCTCGAGTGCAACGCCGCCTGCGACTACGCCCCGGTGATGATGGTGAACTGGGAGTTCTTCGACAACACGACCCCAGAGTCGGCGGTCGACGTGGTCGACCGGCTTCGAGCCGGTGAGGAAGTCGAGGCGACGCGCGGCGCCCGGGTCTGCACCTGGAAGCAGGCCGAGCGCGTCCTTGCCGGCTTCTCCGACGACCGCGCAGATGAGGGTCCCGGCAGCGGCCCTGCCTCGGTGTTGGGGCTTGGCATCGCCCGCCGCAACGGCTGGTCCGCCCCGGCCAAGCCAGGTCGTCACCACCACGAACACATTCCGCCGTCGGACGGCCAAGGAGCGGGCGCATGACCGACACCCTGACTCCGGTTCTCACCCGGAACTGGGGCGACGACCGCCCCTGGAAGCTGACGAACTACGAACACGACGGCGGCTACCAGGCGCTGCGGACGGCACTTCAGATGCAGCCGGCGGACGTCGTAGCGACCGTCAAGGAGTCGGGTTTGCGTGGCCGCGGTGGGGCCGGGTTCCCCACCGGGATGAAGTGGAGCTTCATCCCCCAGGACAACCCGAAGCCCAAGTACCTCGTCGTCAATGCCGACGAGTCGGAACCTGGCACCTGCAAGGACATCCCGCTGATGATGGCCAGCCCGCACACGCTGGTCGAAGGCGTCATCATCTCCGCGTACGCCATTCGGGCGAACCACGCGTTCATCTATGTGCGCGGCGAGGTGTTGCACGTCATCCGGCGGCTCCAGCAGGCCGTCCGTGAGGCGTACTCCGCCGGCTATTGCGGCCGCAACATCCTCGGCACCGGATACGACCTCGAGATCATCGTGCATGCCGGTGCGGGTGCGTACATCTGCGGGGAAGAGACTGCACTGCTGGACTCGCTGGAGGGCCGGCGTGGCCAGCCGCGGCTGCGGCCGCCCTTCCCGGCGGTCGCCGGTCTCTACGCCAGTCCGACGGTGATCAACAACGTCGAGTCGATCGCTTCGGTGCCGAGCATCATCGCCAACGGTGCGGAGTGGTTCGCCTCGATGGGGACTGAGAAGTCCAAAGGGATGACGATCTACTCCCTCTCCGGGCATGTCACCAATCCCGGCCAGTTCGAGGCGCCGCTCGGCATCACGCTGCGTGAGTTGCTCGACCTGGCAGGAGGCATCCGGTCCGGCCATCAGCTGAAGTTCTGGACCCCCGGCGGATCGTCGACCCCGTTGCTGACCGCGGAACACCTCGACATTCCGCTGGACTACGAGGGTGTCGCGAGCGTGAAGTCGATGCTCGGAACGAAGGCGTTGCAGTGCTTCGACGAGACCACCTCGGTGGTCCGCACCGTCCTGCGCTGGACGGAGTTCTACAAACATGAATCCTGTGGGAAGTGCACTCCCTGCCGAGAAGGCACCTGGTGGCTGGTGCAGATCCTGAAGCGGATGGAAGCAGGCAGGGGCGAGGAAGGCGACATCGAGAAGCTGCTCGACCTGTGCGAGAACATTCTCGGCCGCTCGTTCTGCGCCCTCGGTGACGGCGCGACCTCACCGATCAGTTCGGCGATCAAGTACTTCCGCGACGAGTTCGAGGCGGCGATGCATACCCCCGCGTGGGAACTCTTCCCGTACGAGCGCAGCACGATCTTCGTGCGCGAGGGGGCGAGCGCATGACCGTCACAGACAAGGCGTCGGCGGACGTCGAGAAGCGCACCGATCTGGTGACCCTCACCATCGACGACGTCGAGGTCTCGGTGCCGAAGCGCACGCTCGTGATCCGGGCGGCGGAGTTGATCGGGGTCGAGATCCCGCGCTTCTGCGATCATCCGCTGTTGGATCCGGTCGGTGCCTGTCGGCAGTGCTTGGTCGAGGTTCCTGATGCCGGCAACGGCCGCCCGATCCCGAAGCCACAGGCCTCGTGCACGCTCGAGGTTGCCCCGGGGATGGTGGTGAAGACCCAGCTCACCTCACCCGTCGCGGAGAAGGCCCAGCACGGGAACATGGAGTTCCTGCTGGTCAACCACCCGCTCGACTGCCCGATCTGCGACAAGGGCGGGGAGTGCCCGCTGCAGAATCAGGCGCTCAGCCACGGGTACGCCGAGAGCCGCTTCACCGACGCCAAGCGCACCTACCCGAAGCCGATCAACATCTCGGCCAACGTGCTGCTCGACCGGGAGCGCTGCGTCCTCTGCGCGCGCTGCACCAGGTTCTCCGAGCAGGTCGCCGGTGATCCGTTCATCGCCCTGATCGAGCGTGGGGCACTGCAGCAGGTCGGGATCTACGAGCGGGAACCGTTCCAGTCCTACTTCTCGGGCAACACCATTCAGATCTGTCCGGTCGGAGCGCTGACCAGTGCGGCGTACCGTTTCCGTTCGCGGCCGTTCGACCTGGTGTCCACGCCCTCGATCGCCGAGCACGACGCCTGCGGGTCCGCGATTCGCGTCGACCACCGGCGGGGCAGCGTGATGCGTCGGATGGCGGGCGACGACCCCGAGGTCAACGAGGAGTGGATCACCGACAAGGACCGCTTCGCGCATCGCTACGGCACAGTCGGCGATCGACTGACCCGCCCCCTGGTGCGGGACGGGAACGTGCTGCGTCCGGCATCGTGGCCGGAGGCCATCGACGCGGCAGTTCAGGGCCTGCAGTCGGCGGGTAGTGCTGTCGGCGTCCTCACCGGCGGTCGGCTGACGCTGGAGGATGCGTACGCGTACGCGAAGTTTGCGCGGGTCGCGCTGCAGACCAACAACGTCGACTTCCGGGCGCGCCAGCACTCCGACGAGGAGGCTGACTTCCTCGCACACTCGGTGGCCGGTACGGGGCTTGGCGTCAGCTACGCCGATCTGGAAGGGGCGAGCTCGGTCCTGCTCGTGTCCTTCGAGCCGGAGGAGGAGGCGGGCGCGGTCTTCCTGCGGCTGCGCAAGGCGTACCGCAAGAGCCGGCTGAGAATCGTCACGCTCGCGCCGTTCCTGACCAACGGCGCCCGCAAGGTCGGGGCTGAGCTGGTCCCGGTGGCCCCGGGGGACGAGCCTGCGGTGTTGGACAACCTGGCTGCTGATCAGCTCGACGCGCAGTCGGTGATCCTGGTCGGCGAGCGGGCCGCGGGTCTTTCCGGGACCTTCAGCGCGGTCCGGCGCCTCGCGCAGCGCACCGGAGCTCGCGTCGCGTGGATTCCTCGGCGGGCCGGGGATCGAGGTGCCGTCGAGGCCGGGTGTCTGCCGTCCCTGTTGCCAGGCGGTCGGCCGGTGGCCGATGCCGCCGCCCGCGTCGACACGCAGACCGTCTGGGGAGTGGGCTCACTGCCGACGCTCCAAGGGCGCGACGCGGACGAGATGCTGATCTCCGCCGGTGACGGCCAGCTGGCGGCACTCGTCGTCGCCGGGGTCGAGCCGCAGGACTTCCCCGACCCGGCGGCAGCGCTGGAGGCCTTGGAGAAGGTCGGTTTCCTGGTCAGCCTGGAAACGCGGGCATCTCAGGTGACCGAGCGGGCCAACGTTGTGCTGCCGGTCTCGTTGATCTCCGAGCGCGATGGCAGCTTCGTCAACTGGGAGGGTCGTCGGCGCGAGTTCCCGGCCGTACTCAAGGCGCCCAATGCGATGTCCGACCTCCGTGTGCTGGCCGCGCTCGCCGATGGACTCGGAGCCGACCTCGGCTTCCGTACCGCTCGGCAGGCGCGGGTCGAAATCGCCGAACTCGGCAGCTGGGACGGTGCCCGTACCGGTGACCCCGACTACCCGCCGGCGCTGACCGAGGCGCCCGCCAGCGCCGACCAGGCGCTGCTGGCGACCTGGCGCACCGCGTTGGACGCGAGCAGGGCGCTCGACGGCGAGCCGTTCCTCAGTGCCACCGCACGCCCCGCGGTTGCGGTCCTGCACCCGGCCACCGCCGACGACAGCGGAGTATCCGACCGCGTACAGGTCTCCACCGACCGTGGCTCGGTGACCCTGCCCGTCGTCCTCGACCCGCGGATGGTCGAGGGCGTGGTGTGGCTGCCGGCACAGGCGCCGGGTCATCGGGTCCCGCAACACCTCGCGGCCACGCCCGGCGACCTGGTGCGCATCGGACCGCCCACCGAGGTGGCCGTGCCCGGATCCGACGCGAAGGAGGCCACCCGATGACCGGCGTGTCCAGCCCGCTCGACCTCGCGGTGTTCTTCAACGACCCGTGGTGGGTTGTCCTGCTCAAGGCGCTCTTCGCCTTCGTCGTGCTGCTCGTGCTGACGCTCTTCACTATCTGGTACGAGCGGCGCGTCGTCGCCTTCATGCAGCACCGCAAGGGACCGAACATGAACGGCCCCTTCGGACTGCTGCAGTCGCTCGCTGACGGAATGAAGCTGATGTTCAAGGAGGACTTCACGCCGACGGCTGCCGATCGAGTGGTCTTCATGCTGGCGCCGTTCGTGACCTCCATCCCGGCCATCACGGCCTTCGCGGTCATTCCGATCGCCGGTGAGGTCCGCGTCCCCTTCACCGACATCACAACGCCGCTCCAGGTGACCGACTTGCCGGTCTCAGTGCTGTTCGTGGTCGCGATCGCCTCGATCGGCGTGTACGGCATCGTGCTGGCCGGTTGGTCATCCGGTTCCCCGTACGCCCTGCTTGGTGCGCTGCGCTCGAGCGCCCAGGTGATCAGCTACGAAATCGCGATGGGCCTCGCGCTGGTCGCGGTCTTCCTCTACGCAGGCTCGCTGTCGACGTCGGAGATCGTGGCCAAGCAGGCAGAACCGGCGACCGTCTTCGGCGTACCGCTGTGGTTCGCGGTGCAACTGCTGCCGTCCTTCGCGATCTATCTGATTTCGATGGTCGGCGAGACGAACCGGGCACCGTTCGACCTGCCCGAGGCTGAGGGCGAGCTCGTCGGTGGTTTCCACACGGAGTACTCCTCGATGCGGTTCGCCATGTTCTTCATGGCCGAGTACATGAACATGATCACCGTCTCGGCGCTGGCCGCGACCCTGTTCCTCGGCGGCTGGCACGCACCGTTGCCGTTCAACCTGATCGAGGGCGCCGACTCCGGCTACTGGGGCGTCGTCTGGTTCGTCGTGAAGGTGCTGGCGATGCTTTTCATCTTCGTCTGGCTGCGCGGCACGCTGCCACGGCTCCGGTACGACCAGTTCATGCGCTTCGGCTGGAAATGGCTGATCCCGATCTCCCTGGTCTGGACGATCATGATTGCCGTGCTCCGGGTGGGCCAGCGTGAGGGCTGGTTCTCGGGAACGGCGTTCTGGATCGGCGCCGGCGTCGTCTTCGCCGCACTGGTCGGCGCGGCCTTCTTCGGCGGGCGCGAGGCGCCTGCGCCGGAGGCGCCCTCGGATGAACCGTTCGACGCGTTCGCCGGCGGCTACCCCGTGCCACCGACCGGCGGCCAGGTGCTGCCAGAACTGGCCGGTGTGCTGAGTGGCGACAGACCTGCAGACGACGGCGGGTCCGACGGCCCGCCGACCTCGCTCGAGGCTGAAGGGCAGGACCGCTGATGGGCATCTTCGATCCGGTGGCCGGATTCGGGGTCACGTTCAAGACGATGTTCCGCAAGACGTTCACGATCGACTACCCGAACGGTCCGCGCCAGACCGCCCCGCGCTTCCACGGCCGCCATCAGTTGAACCGTTGGCCGGACGGGTTGGAGAAGTGCGTCGGCTGCGAGCTGTGTGCCTGGGCCTGTCCTGCGGACGCGATCTACGTCGAGGGCGCGCAGAACACCGACGAGGAGCGATTCTCCCCGGGTGAGCGCTACGGGCGCGTCTATCAGATCAACTACTTGCGCTGCATCCTGTGCGGGCTCTGCATCGAGGCATGCCCCACCCGAGCGCTGACGATGACCAACGACTTCGAGCTCGCCGACGACACACGGGGCAAGCTGATCTACGAGAAGTCCGATCTGCTGGCGCCGCTGTTGCCCGGGATGGAGCAGCCGCCGCACGAGCGCCGCCTCGGCGACGATGAGCAGGCCTACTTCCTCGGACTGCCCGCCACGGGACAGCCGGACGACCGGGCCGGGGACATCTCGGGTGCGGAGCCTCCCAAGATCAATCAAGGCTGGCGCTTCCAGCGCGAGAAGCGTCGCCAGGCAGCCGCCCGGGAAGGTGCCGAGTGATGGAACCGCACACCCTTGCCGTTGGGCTGGTGCCGATGGTCACTGGCGCGCAGGTCGCCTTCTGGATGCTGGCGCCGGTGATGGTGCTCGGCGCGCTGGGCATGATCCTGGCGCGCAAGCCGGTGCACTCGGCGCTGTGCCTCGCCGCCGTGATGATCTCGCTCGCCGTGCAGTACGCGGCCCAGGAAGCCCCGTTCCTGTTCGTCGTCCAGATCATCGTCTACACCGGCGCGATCCTGATGCTGTTCTTGTTCGTCCTGATGCTCGTCGGAGTCGATACGGCTGATTCGATGGTGGAGACGATCAAGGGCCAGCGCGTCTACGCCGTGATCGCCGGTATCGGGTTCGGGCTGCTGCTGGTGTTCGCGGTCGGCAATGCCGTGACGGATCCCCCGATCGGTTTGCGTGCCGACAACTCCGCCAACGGCGGCAATGTGCAGGGGCTGGCCGCGCTGTTGTTCAACCGCTACGTGCTGGCGTTCGAGGCGACATCGGCGCTGCTGATCACCGCTGCTGTCGGCGCCATGGTGCTCGCTCATCGGGAGCGCCTGACCAAGCGCCGTACCCAGGCCGACCTCGCCGGCGACCGGATGCGGAAGTACGCCGAGACTGGCCAGCATCCTGGGCCGTTGCCGACTCCCGGTGTATTCGCCCGTCACAACGCCGTCGATACGCCGGCGCTGCTGCCGGACGGCAGCGCGTCTGAGTTGTCGGTGTCGGCGACGCTCCGCTCCCGCGGCACGATCCTGGACAGCCGCGACCTGGCACGACCGGTCGACGACACCATCAAGGCCCTCGAGGCCGATGGTGAGGAGGACGCATGAATCCCGACGCCTACCTCATCCTCTCGGCCCTGCTGTTCACCATCGGCGCGGTCGGCTTCATGATCCGGCGGAACGCCATCGTCGCCTTCATGTGTGTCGAGTTGATGCTCAATGCCGCCAACCTGACGCTGGTGACGTTCTCCCGCGTGCACGGCGCTCTTGATGGGCAGGTCGCCGCGTTCTTCGTGATGGTCGTCGCGGCCGCCGAAGTGGTGGTCGGGCTGGCGATCATCGTCACGATCTTCCGGACCAGGCGCTCGGCCTCGGTCGACGACGCAAACCTGCTGAAGTTCTGAGGGACGGCGCATGAACGTACTCGAGACAGTCACGCCTGTCCCGGCGACCGGCTTCTTCACCCTCGCCTGGCTGTTGATCGCCATTCCGGCCGCGAGTGCAGCCGTGCTCTTGCTGATCGGCAAGCGCGGAGACCGTTGGGGCCATTTCCTGGGCACTGCGGCGCCGCTGGCGTCGTTTGCTATCGGCGTCTGCTACTTCGCCCAATTGCTGGGCGCCGACGCCGAGTCCCGAGCGGTCTCGGTTCCGCTCTACGACTTCATCTCCAGCGGGAACTGGTCGATCGGTCTCGGGCTGCTGGTCGACCAGTTGTCGGTGCTGTTCGTGCTGTTGATCACCGGGGTGGGCGGGCTGATCCACGTCTACTCCATCGGCTACATGGCTCACGACGAGCGACGGCGCCGGTTCTTCGGCTTCCTCAACCTCTTCGTCGCCGCCATGCTGCTGCTGGTGCTGGCCGACAACTACCTCGTGCTGTTCATCGGCTGGGAGGGTGTCGGCCTGGCCTCGTACCTGCTCATCGGCTTCTGGCAGCACAAGCCCAGCGCCGCCACCGCGGCGAAGAAGGCCTTCGTCGTCAACCGGGTCGGGGACATGGGGATGTCGCTCGCGGTGATGCTGATGCTCGCCACCTTCGGGTCTTCGGCCTTCATCGACGTCAACGCCGGCGCCGAGCAGATGGGCGGCACTCTGGCCACGGTGATGGGATTGCTGCTGCTCCTCGGTGCCTGCGGCAAGTCGGCCCAGGTCCCGCTCCAGTCGTGGCTGCTGGACGCGATGGAGGGTCCGACCCCGGTGTCGGCCCTGATCCACGCCGCGACCATGGTCACCGCCGGGGTCTACCTGGTGACGCGGAGTCACGCCGTCTACGCACAGTCGGAGGCCGCCGCGACCGCTGTGGTCATCGTGGGCACGGTCACGCTGCTCTTCGGCGCCTGGATCGGCTGTGCGAAGGACGACATCAAGAAGGCGTTGGCGGGCTCGACCATGTCCCAGATCGGGTACATGATCTTGGCCGCCGGCATCGGCCCGGCGGGCTACGCGTTCGCGATCTTCCATCTGCTGACCCACGGCTTCTTCAAGGCGAACATGTTCCTCGGGGCCGGCTCGGTGATGCACGGCATGAACGACGACGTCGACATGCGTCACTACGGTGGGCTCGCCAAGGCGATGCGGATCACCTTCGTCACCTTCGCGGCCGGCTACCTCGCGATCATCGGGTTCCCGTTCTTCGCGGGCTACTACTCGAAGGACCACATCATCGAAGCCGCCTTCGAGCACAACGTGGTGATCGGATCGCTGGCCCTGCTCGGCGCGGGCGTCACTGCGTTCTACATGACCCGGCTGATGCTGATGACGTTCTTCGGTGAGCGCCGCTGGCGCGAGTCCGACGCCGAGGCCGGCGCCGATCCGATCCGCCATCCACACGAGTCACCGCTGGTGATGACGGTGCCGCTAATGATCCTCGGTGCGGCCTCGGTCCTGGGCGGACTGGTGCTGAACAACTGGATCGCCGGCTGGTTGGAGCCGGCCGTCGGCGGCGGGCCGGAAGAGGTCCCGGGGCTCTTCCACTTCTCGATCATCGGCTTGGTCACCCTCGCGACGGTGGCCGTCGGCGTGGCGATCAGCGTGGCGTTGTTCGGACCGCACCGGCGGATTCCCGGCACCCAGCCTGCGACCCGATCGCCTTTCGTGCTCGCAGGACGCAACGACCTGTACGGCGACGCCTTCAACGAGGCGGTGTTCATGCGCCCTGGCCAGCAGCTGACGAATGGCCTCGTCCGCGTCGAGAGCAACGGCATCGACGGCGCGGTCGGCGTCACCGCCACCGCGATCAGCGGCTTCTCGGGTCAGCTCAAGCGCGTTCAGAACGGGTTCGTCCGTTCGTATGCCCTGACGATGACCGCCGGAGCGGCCGTCGTCGGTGCCGTCATCATCCTCGGCCGGCTGGGCTGAGGGGAGGAGTGACATGACGATTCCTTGGCTCACCGTCCTTGCCCTACTGCCCGCCGTCGGCGCGGTCTTCGTCGTCGTCGCAGGCGCCCGGCTGGCGAAGCAGGTGGCGCTCGCGTTCTCGCTCGTCACGGCGGCAGTTGCGGTGCTGGTCGCGCTCAGCTATCAGCCCGGTGCGGGCATGCAACTGACGGAGCAGGCGAGCTGGATCAAGCCGTTGGGTGCGTACTACTCACTAGGTCTGGACGGCATCGGACTGACGCTCGTCCTGTTGGTGGTCATCGTCACGCCCGTGGTGGTGATCGCCTCCTGGCACGACCTCGACGCAGATCCCGAGACCGGCGAACTGGCGGCGCTGAGCGGCGGAACGCTCGCGCCGAAGTACGACGCACGGGTCTTCTTCGCGCTCGTGCTGGCGGTGGAGACCTGCGCTCTGTACCTGTTCCTGGCGACCGATGTTTTCCTCTTCTACGTGTTCTTCGAAGTCATCCTGATCCCGATGTACTTCCTGATCGGCGGGTTCGGTCCCACATCGCGCCGTGCGCAGGCGGCCGCCAAGTTCCTCATCTTCGGCCTGCTCGGCGGCTTCGTGATGCTGGCCTCAGTGATCGGCCTCTATGTGCTCTCCAGCGAGGCCGGTGAGCCGAGCTACCTGCTCAGCACGCTGATCCAGCTCGACATCGCCACCGGTACTGGTCGCTGGTTGTTCGTCGGGTTCATGTTCGCCTTCGCGATCAAGGCGCCGCTGGTCCCGGTGCACACCTGGTTGCCCGACGCGGCCGAGCAGTCCAGCCCGGGCGGCGCCACCATGATGGTCGGCGTCATGGACAAGATCGGCACCTTCGGGATGATCCGGTTCTGCCTCCAGTTGTTCCCCGAGGCCAGCCAGTGGGCGACGCCGGTTGTGCTGGTACTGGCGACCATCTCCATCCTCTACGGCGCGATCCTCGCCATCGGCAGCCGCGACATCATGCGCTTCATCGCCTACACCTCGATCAGCCACTTCGGGTTCATCGTGCTGGGCATCTTCGCCTTCACGACGCAGAGCCTGGCCGGGTCGACGCTCTACATGCTGAATCACGGGCTGTCCACGGCCGCCCTCTTCATCGCTGCGGGGTATCTGGTCAAGCGGCGGGGTTCCCGCGACATCAACGCCTACGGCGGGGTCCAGAAGGTCGCTCCGGTGCTGGCCGGTCTACTGCTCTTTGCCGGACTGTCGACGCTCTCGCTGCCGGGACTGTCCAGCTTCGTCTCGGAGTTCATGGTGCTGGCGGGCACCTTCAGCCGGCACCCGGCGTACGCGGTGATCAGCACTGTCGCCATCGTGCTGGCGGCGCTCTACATCCTGCTGATGTACCAGCGCACGATGACCGGCCCGGTCAACGCCGAGGTGGCAACGCGCGTCACCGACGTGAATGCGCGGGAACGTCTCGCGATGGCCCCGCTGGTGGTCCTCATCCTGTTCCTCGGCCTGTATCCACGCCCCCTGCTCGAGGTGATCAACCCGGCCGTACAGGCGACGATGCAGCACGTCGGGGTCAGTGACCCGCAACCGCGGGTGAGCGTGGAGGGAGAGCGCTGATGGCGACCGGAATCGCGTTGGAGATCACCGCTCCGACGCTGGAGTACTCGCTGTTGATGCCGGTCTTGATCGTCTTGATCGGGGCCTGCATCGGGGTGCTGATCGAGGCGCTCGCCCCGCGAGGGGTCCGCCGGACGGCGCAACTCGCCCTGACGCTGGTCACCGTGGTGGCGGCGCTGATCATGACCGGGCTCAACTGGGCGGCCGGCAGCGAGTCGGTCGCGGCGGTCGGAGCGGTCGCCGTCGACGGGCCGACGCTGTTCCTCTGGGCACTGACGCTGGCGCTCGGGGGGTTGTCCCTGCTGCTGTTCGCCGAGCGCAAGCTCGACAACGGGAGCGCCTTCGCGGCGCAGGCGGCAGCGGTGCCGGGCACCGACGCAGAGCGCATTGCCATCGAGGCCAAGGCCGAGCACACCGAGGTCTACCCGCTGGCGCTCTTCGCGATCAGCGGCATGATGCTGTTCCCCGCATCCAACGACCTGATCATGATGTTCGTCGCGCTCGAGATCTTGTCCCTGCCGCTCTACCTGATGTGTGGTCTGGCACGCCGTCGTCGGCTGCTGTCCCAGGAGGCGGCGCTGAAGTATTTCCTGCTCGGTGCACTGTCGTCGGCGTTCTTCCTGTACGGCGCCGCTCTGCTCTACGGGTACTCCGGGTCGTTCGTGCTCTCCGAACTCGACGACGCGATCCGGGCCGGTACCGCGAGCGAGGGCTTGCTGCTGGCGGGAATGGGACTGATCGGGGTCGGGCTGCTCTTCAAGTTCGGCGCCGTTCCCTTCCACTCCTGGACCCCGGATGTCTATACGGGAGCTCCCACCGCGGTCACCGGTTTCATGGCTGCGTGCACCAAGATTGCCGCCATCGGCGCGCTGCTCCGCGTCTTCTACGTCGGCCTGGGTGCCGACCGGTGGGACTGGCAGCCGATGATGGCCATCGTGGCGATCGCCACGATGGTGGTCGGGTCGGTGCTCGCGATCACGCAGACCGATGTGAAGCGGATGCTCGCGTATTCCTCGATCGCTCACGCCGGGTTCATCATGACGGCTTTCGTCGGCGCATCGCAGGCCGCGACCGGAGCTCCCGCCGGGACTCTGAGCAGCGTCGCCTCGGTGCTCTTCTACCTGGTCGCGTACGGCGCGGCGACTCTCGGCGCGTTTGCTGTGGTCACCATGGTGCGCGACCCGAGTGGCGAGGCGACCCTGTTGACGAGCTGGGTCGGCCTTGGCCGCCGATCGCCGATGGCCGCGGCTGTCTTCGCTCTCTTCATGCTGAGCTTCGCCGGTATCCCACTGACCAGCGGCTTCATCGGAAAGTGGGCGGTGTTCGCCTCGGCCTGGGCCGGTGGACTGCACTGGCTGGTGGTCGTCGCCGTCGTGGTGAGTGTGGTGGCGGCGTTCTTCTACATCCGGGTGATCGTGCTGATGTTCTTCTCGGACCCGGGCGAGGCGCCGACCGAGGTAGTCAAGCCGAGCTGGAACACGCTGGCAGTGGTCGGAGTCGGTGCGGTGCTGACGATCGCGCTCGGTGTGTTTCCGGGCCCAGTGCTCGCGTTGGTGCAGCAGGCCGGAGAGTTCGTCCGCTGATCAGCATCACCGGCGCGTGATTGCGCGAACGGATACTGTGGCACTCACGCACGGCGGGAAGTGAGGGATGGTGCTGGCTGAACAGACGCGTGACCAGACCTTCCAGGTCTCGGTGCGCGCTCAGCTGCAGCTGATCGAGACCGCTCTGCTGGACGCTGCGCGCGCCGACAACGCCCTCGTCACGGAGGCCGCCCAGCACGTGATCGCCGCGGGCGGCAAGCGGTTCCGGCCGATGCTCGTGGTCGTCGGGTCCCATCTGGGTCCGTACGCCCCGCCGAGCGACGTACGCAAGGCGGCCGTCGTGGTCGAACTCACGCACGTCGCCAGCCTCTACCACGACGACGTGATGGACGAGGCGGGCATTCGCCGCGGCTCGGTGAGCGCCAACTCTCGCTGGGGCAATACGGTCGCGATCCTGGTCGGGGACTTTCTGTTCGCCCGCGCCAGCGACATCGTCTCCGATCTCGGTCCGGAGTTCGTGCGGTTGCAGGCGCGTACGTTCTCGCGCCTGGTCCACGGGCAGATCGCCGAGACGGTCGGCCCCGGTCCGACAGAGGATCCCCTCGAGCACTACCTGCGAGTCGTCTCGGACAAGACGGGCTCGCTGATCGCGACGTCGGCCCTGTTCGGCTCGAAGATCGCGGGTGCCTCACCACAGGTGCAACGCGTGATGGCGGAGTTCGGCGAGCAGATCGGTGTGGTCTTCCAGCTCAGCGACGACATCATCGACATCACCAGCGACGTCACCGGCAAGACGCCCGGTACCGATCTGCGTGAAGGGATCCCGACGCTACCGACGCTGCTGGCGCGCAAGTCGACGGACCCGGCCGACGCACGCCTGCTCGAACTGCTCGATTCGGACTTGCACGACGACGCCGCGTTGAATGAGGTGCTCGGACTGCTGCGTGGACACCGCTGCGTGGACGCGGCTCGCGCCGAGGTCCGCCGCCGTGCGGACGCGGCCCGCGCTCTGCTGGCGCCGCTGCCCAGCGGGCCCGCGCGGGATGCGCTCGAGGAGTTGTGCACCAGCGTCGTCGAACGGTCCGCCTGACGGCACCCGGCGCGACCGACCCGCGGTCGGCCTCGCCGGCTCCACCGCTGGCCTGACTGCTACCAGATCCTGACCCGCTCGGCAGGGTCCAGCCAGAGTGCGTCGCCCTCCTGCACATCGAACGCGGCATAGAACTCGTCGACGTTGCGGACGATCTGATTGCAGCGGAACTCACCCGGCGAGTGGGGATCGGTGGCCAGGCGCTGCTTGAGCATCTCGGGACGAATCTTCGTCTGCCAGACCGCGGCCCAGCTCAGGAAGAGGCGCTGGTCGGGGGCATAGCCCTCGCGGTCGGGCTCCGGAGCGTCCGCGTGGGCGATGCGATATGCCTTGTGCGCGATCGCGAGGCCGCCGAGGTCGCCGATGTTCTCTCCGATCGTGAGTCGGCCGTTGACGTGGTGGCCGGGCGCCTCCGCGGGCTCCAGGGCGTCGTACTGGGCGATCAGGACCGCCGTCCGTTCCTCGAACGCCGCCCGGTCCTTCTCGGTCCACCAGTCACGCAGTGCGCCGTCGCCGTCGCAGGTCGAACCTTGGTCATCGAAGCCGTGACCGATCTCGTGGCCGATGACGCTGCCGATCCCGCCGTAGTTCACGGCGTCGTCGGCATCCTCGTTGAAGAACGGTGGCCGCAGGATCGCGGCCGGGAACACGATCTCGTTGCGGAGCGGGTGGTAGTAGGCGTTGACCGTCTGGGGGGTCATCAACCACTCTTCGCGGTCGATCGGCTGGCCGATCTTCGAGAGCGACCGGTTGAGCTCGAAGGCGGCGATGCGCATCACATTGCCAAGCAGGTCATCGGCTCGGATCTGCAGGGCGGAGTAGTCACGCCACTTGGTCGGGTAGCCGATGTGTGGGCGGAACTTGGCGAGCTTGTCCAAGGCCGCGGCCTTGGTCTCCTCGGTCATCCAGTCCAGATCGGTGATCGACTGGCGGTACGCCTCGATCAGGTTGGCGACCAGCGCGTCCATCCGCTCCTTGGCGATGGGGGAGAAGTGGCGTTCGACGTAGACCCGCCCGACGGCTTCACCGAGCGCTGCCTCGACCAACGCAACCCCGCGCTTCCAGCGCTCGCGTAGCTGAGGAGTGCCGCCAAGTACCGTTCCGTAGAACCGGAAGTTCTCGGCGACCAGTTCACGGGTGAGGTAGGGCGACAGCGCGTTGACGATCCGCCAGCGCGCCCACCAGCGCCACTGTGCCAGTCGGTCTGGAGTGAGCAGTCCCGCGACTTCCTGGAAGAACGACGGCTGCATCGCGACCAGCTCGCTCATCGCCGATTCGTCGATCTCCGCACCCGCCATGAACTCCGGCCAGTAGAGCTCCGGGGCAGCGGCGATGAAGCCGCTGAGCGACATCAGGTTGTACATCTGGCGCAGATCGCGGCAGCGCACCTTGTCCCAGTGGGCGGCGGCGATGCCGGTCTCGAGGTCGACGATCTGCTCCGCTGCGGCGTCCGTCGCCGAGAATCCGGCAAGGCTCAGTGACGTGGCCACGTGGCGGCGGTACTCGGCGCGGATCTCGGCGTAGGAGTCCAGCCGGTAGTACTCCTCATCGGGCAACCCCAGGCCGCCCTGACCAGCGAACATCACGTACCGCTGCGGGTCGCCGGGGTCGGACTCGGTTTCGACTGCGACCAGGCCCGACACCGCCCGACGGAGCAGGCGGCCCTGAACGCGCATCAGTTCCGGTACGGAACCGATCGCGTCCACCTCGGCCAGCAGAACCTGCAGCCCGGAAACCCCGAGATGCTCGATGCGATCCTCGTCCAGGAAGCTCGCGTAGAGGTCGGCGATCTTGGTCTCGTCCGATCCCGGGCCGGCCGGCTCGATGGTCGTGATGATGTCGCGCACCGCCTCCTCGGCGTCATCGCGCAAGGTGATGAACGCCCCGGTCAGCGGCTTGTCGGCCGGGATCTCGGTACGGGCGATCCAGGCGCCGTTCACGTGCCGGTAGAGGTCGTCTTGAACCCGGATGTCGAAGTCGAAGTTGCCGAAGTCGAGCGCGGGCACGGCGTCGCCGGCAGGTCCGTCAGTCACGGCGCCATGCTACAAACCCGTTCAGCCGCTGCTGCCGCCGTCAGCGAGAACGTCTGCTCAGTTCCAGCGGACCGCAGGCCGTGACTTCAGCGCCGACATCGAGGCCGTACTTGTCCCGGTGTAGGTGCCCGTGCAGGTCCCGGACTGGCCCTTGTAGGTGCACGGACCGGAAATGCCGAGACTGAAGTTGATCGTCACCTGAGACCGTGTCCCGGACAGCGTGACTCGCGCCTTGCGGAACGGGTCCTTGCCGTTCTGCTTCCACGTCACCCGCGAGTACTTGTACTTCGACGTGGCCGCATTCGGGCAGTTCTTGGGCGCGAGCTTGGTCGACTTGAGGCACTTGTTGTAGCTCTTCTTGGCCGCGGCGATGGCAGCCTTCTTGCCGGTCTTGGTCAGCTTGGTCTGGATGGTGAAGGCATTCACCGAGGCGTATGGACTGGTGATCAGAACGACGTTCTTGCTGCCGTAGCTCACGTTCTTGAGGCCCGTGGTGAACGCGTAGGAACCGGGCAGCACGGCGATGACGTCGGTGCTGACCT
The DNA here is from genome assembly GCA_044225235.1 of Propionibacteriaceae bacterium. Classification (GTDB taxonomy): domain Bacteria; phylum Actinomycetota; class Actinomycetes; order Propionibacteriales; family Propionibacteriaceae; genus Microlunatus. Next base: position 106,838 of record JBGAIX010000011.1, read on the forward strand.
TGACGCCGTTCACCCGCATCGGAATCGCGCTGCGGACCAGGCTGAGGTCGAGTTGCTTGGCGACATCCTGAAGCTTCCACTGGTCGCCGACCTTGACCACTCCGTACGTCTCCGTGACCGCCTGGGTGCCCAACCGGTAGCGCGCCGTCACCGTGCTGGCGTTCTGGTCCGAGACCGCTGGCACGTCGATTGCCGTGAGTGGGGCGCGCTTCAGCGAGTCCGCGAGCACGGCATCGGTCAGGTACGGGCCGCTCGCCGCCTCTGCCGCGTAGCCGAGTGCGACGGTGGCACTCCCTGTCGCCAGTGCGCTGAGGTAGCCGGCAACGGCATCGGACGGCCTGACCGCCGGTGGAGCAGTGGTCGGAGGAGCCGAGGACGGCCCGCTTGAGGTCGGAACCGATGGCGGTGCCGAGGATGCCGGCGGGGTGACCACTGTCGGCTCGCCCCGGGTCAGCGCGAACGCCAACGCGGTAGCTGCCACGAGGGCGAGGACCACCGCGCCGATGATGATCAGGGGCGCGCGGCTCTTGCGCTGCTGCGGCGGCGGGGCGGGTGGCGGTGCGTACTGGCCTGGTGGGTACGGCCCGGGCCCGCCCGGACCGCCGGGGCCGGGTTGGGTGAACGGGCCGAAGGCGTAGCCGCCCTGCTGGGCGTCGGCTTGCGGTGGCCCGTAGCCCTGAGCGGGCGGGCCTGGGGGGTACCCCTGGCCACCGGGTGGGGTCGGGTAGCCCTGTGGCGGGTACTGCTGAGTGGGCGGTCCCTGTTGGGGATAGTTCGGTTGCACCGGGTACTCCGACTGCGGCGGGTAGCTGCCGAGGGGAGCGGTGTGCTCGTAGTCCTGCCAGCCAGCTGGCGGAGGAGTCGGCTGCCCACTTGGCTGCCCGCTCGGAGGACCTCCTGCGGGAGGCTGACCGTGCGGATGCTGCCCTGAGTACGGATCGTCCGAGCTCATGTCTCCCTCTCCGGGGGTGGCTGTGCGCAGGTACCCATGCGAATCGCGTCCTGCTGCCAGCCCCCACGCCGCGCCTCGACCAGAACACTAACCGGCCCGGAGCGCATTGGCGCCGACCTCGACGGAAGTTCGCGGCGTGGCTGGTGCACGTGACCAGGGATGACGGCGTCGGGTCGTTAGCATCGAGAGGTGCCCGTCGATCTGACCGCCCTGCGCGGGTATTCCGACGAGCGGGGCAATGCCATCGTCTACGAGGGCGAGCACACGACACCGGTGCGGATCGAGTTCGGCGGTACGGGAAACCGGCTGGTGGTCCACCCCCAAGCACGGATCGCCGAACTGGTCGTCGCCTTCAATTGCAGCAACGGCTACGTCGAGATCGGCGCCAGCTCGGGTGTTCCTCCGCTCAGGGCAAACATGCGAGTCGGCGAGGATGCGCGCATCGTCCTCGGGCAGAACGTCTCTGCCACGACGAGGGTGGGCTTCTCAGCTGTCGAGGGAACCTCGATCGTGGTGGGCGACGACGTCATGTTCGCCAGCGAGATCCAGGTCCGTGGCGACGATGGCCACCCGATCTTCGATGTCCGGACGCGCCGACGGGTCAACCCTGCTCGCGACATCACGATCGGCAACCACGTCTGGGTGGGCTGGGGCGCGATGATCCTGGGCGGGTCGGAGATCGGCGCGGGCAGCGTGGTGGGGATGCGCGCGCTCGTCAAAGGCCGGTTCCCGAACAACGTCATCCTCGGCGGGATGCCGGCTCGAGTGCTCCGTCGCGACATCGCGTGGGAGCGACCCCACCTCTCGCTGGCCAAGCCGTACTACAAGCCGACCGCGGACGCCATCACGACCACGGGCTATTGGGCGGCTACCGAGGACGTTGTCGACGCCTCGCCGCACAGGGTGACCGTGTCCTCGCTCAGGCGTCGCCTGAAGCTGCGGACCAGGCTGCGTCGGCTCCTCTCCGGGGCCGGATCTCGCTGAGAGCACCTTCCTGTCGGTCGCCGGAAGCGGCGCCGACTCAGGAGGGTGGCTGAACCCGCTCTTCGGGGGTCACGGCGGTGCGTCGGCGAGTCCCACGCAGCCCGTTGGCGGTGAGCAGAACGAGCGCGGCCCAGACCAAGCCGAAACCCACCCAGCGACCCACTGACATGCGTTCGTGGAAGTAGAGCAGTGCGAGCAGGAACTGCAGGGTCGGGGCGAGGTACTGCAACAACCCGAGGGTGCTGAGCGGAAGGCGGGTCGCCGCGGCGGCGAAGAACAGCAGCGGCACCACGGTAACCAGTCCGCTGGCCGCGAGGAGCAGGGAGTGGGCGGTTCCCAGCCGGCCGAAGGTCAGCGTCCCGGTGGCCTGCAGCCACACCAGGTATCCGAGCGCGACCGGCGTCAGGACGCCCGATTCGGCGGCCAGCGTGTCGACCGCCCCCGCGTTGATGCGCTTCTTCAGCAGCCCGTACACGGCGAAACTGGTCGCAAGTACCAGGGCGATCCAGGGCAGTCGTCCGTAGTCGAGGGTGAGCACGACCACCGCTGCGGCGGCAAGACCGACGCAGGCCCACTGCAGCGGCTCCAGCCGCTCGTGCAGGAGGATGACACCGATGAGGATGGTGAGGATCGGGTTGATGTAGTAGCCGAGCGACGTCTCGACGACGTGGCCGTGGTTGACCGCCCAGATGAAGGTGCCCCAGTTCACCGATACGACGGCGGCAGCGAGGGTGAGCATCGCGAGAGCGCGGCGATTGCCGATCCGCCGCCACCATCCGGAGAGGCCACGACCGCCGGGAGCGCGGACGGCGACCAGCAACAAGGCGGCGCAGATGGCGAGTGACCAGACGATCCGGTGCGCAAGGATCTCGAAGGCTCCGGCGCGCTGCACGAGCGGCCAGAAGATCGGCACCGCGCCCCACAGCCCATACGCCGCCAGCCCGTAGCCGATGCCGCGTCGACGTCGCTGCTCGAGATCGCCGACGGCTGGTGCCGTCGCGACCTCCTCGAGCGCGGTCACCAGGTCAGTCGACGTGCCAGGTATCGCCGCCCCCGACGAGCGACTGCAGGGCGTGCTCGTCTCCGCCCTGCTCGGCGGCGAGGCTCACCTGCTCGCGTGCCAGGTCGTCGTACGTGGGCGCCTCGACGTCCCGGAAGATGCCGATCGGAGCACGATGCAACGCCCCGGCGTCCGTCAGTCGCGACAGTCCGAACGCGAACGAGGGGTCAGCGACATGGGCGTCGTGCACGGCCAACGCGTCCACCCCCACGTCCTCCACCTCGACCACACTGAACTCCCCGGTCCGCGGGTTCCGGACGACGCCAAGCCGGCCGTCCACGCCGAAGCGGATCGGCTCGCCGTGGGTCAGCGGGATGATCGCATCTGCTGATGCGTGCGGGTCTTTCAGCGCGTCGAATGCGCCGTCGTTGAAGATCGGGCAGTTCTGGTAGATCTCCACGAATGAGGTGCCGCGGTGGTCCGCGGCGGCGCGTAGCACCGACGTCAGGTGCCGGCGGTCGGAGTCGATGGTGCGGGCAACGAACGTCGCTTCCGCCCCGAGCGCGAGCGAGACGGGATTGAACGGGTTGTCCAGAGAGCCCATGGGCGTGGACTTGGTCACCTTGCCGATCTCGGAGGTCGGCGAGTACTGGCCCTTGGTAAGCCCGTAGATCCGGTTGTTGAACAGCAGGATGGTGACGTTGACGTTGCGGCGGAGCACATGGATCAGGTGGTTGCCGCCGATCGACAATGCGTCGCCGTCGCCGGTGATGACGAAGACGGCCAGGTCCTCGCGAGCGATGGCCACTCCGGACGCGATCGCCGTCGCACGGCCATGGATCGAGTGCATCCCGTAGCTGTCGACGTAATACGGGAAGCGGGAGGAGCACCCGATCCCGGAGATGATGACGGTGTTCTCCTTGCGGATACCCAGCTCGGGCATGAAGCCCTGGAAGGCCGCGAGGACCGCGTAATCACCGCAGCCCGGGCACCAGCGGACCTCCTGGTCGCTGGTGAAGTCCTTGCGGGTCAGCGGCTCCAGCGACAGTGGGACGCCCGACAGGCCACTCCGGGTCGGCGGCAGAGCGTCGGACTCACCCACCTCAAGGTGCTGGTCCAGTGCGGTCACGCCGTCACCCTCCCTTCCAGCTGGTCGATCTCGTACTCGAGGTCGCGGGCCAACTCGCTCAACGAGATCGGCAGCCCGCGCACCCGTGAATAGCTGTGCACGTCCACCAGGTATTCCGCTCGGAGGAGCAAGGCCAGTTGCCCGAGGTTCATCTCGGGCACGATCACCCGGTCGTAGCTGCGCAGAATGTGGCCGAGATTCGACGGGAACGGATTGAGATGGCGTAGGTGCGTGTACGCCACCTGGCGCCCGGTCTTGCGCACCCGCCGGACCGCGGCGACGATCGGGCCGTAGGTCGATCCCCAGCCGAGGACGAGCACCCGGGCATGGCTGCCATCGGGTCCGGCGGGGTCGTCGACCAGCAGGTCGGGGATGTCACGGACGATGCCGGCCACCTTCGCCTGCCGGGTGCGCACCATGTCTTCGTGGTTCGACGGGTCGTAGGAGACCGCACCCGTGTCGACGGCCTTCTCCAGGCCACCGATGCGATGCTGAAGCCCGGCCGTTCCGGGGACCGCCCAGGGCCGCGCCAACGTCTCGGGATCGCGTCGGTAGGGCAGGAACACCGGGTTCCCTGCCTTGTCGGTGGCGTTGGCGCCGGCTGCGAAGCCGGGGTCGATCGGATCGATCGCGGAGACGTCGGGCACCTGCCACGGCTCGGCCCCGTTGGCGATGTAGCCGTCCGACAGCAGCACGACCGGGGTCCGATACTTCACCGCGATCCGGACCGCTTCGATCGCGGTGTCGAAGCAGTCGGCCGGTGACTGGGCCGCCAGCACGGGTACGGGCGCCTCGCCATTGCGCCCGAACATCACCTGCAACAGGTCGGCCTGCTCGGTCTTGGTAGGCATCCCGGTGCTCGGCCCAGCGCGCTGGATGTCGCAGACGATCAGGGGTAGTTCGGTCATCACGGCGAGTCCGATGGTCTCGGCCTTCAAGGCGACGCCCGGTCCCGACGTGGTCGTCACTCCGAGCTGCCCGGCGAAGCTCGCACCGAGCGCTGCGCCGACGCCAGCGATCTCGTCCTCGGCCTGGAAGGTGGTGACGCCGAAGCGCTTGTGCTTGCTCAGCTCGTGCAGCACGTCGGAGGCCGGCGTGATCGGGTACGAGCCGAGGAAGAGCGGCAGGTCTGCCTTGCGTGCGGCGGTGACCAGCCCGTACGCCAACGCCAGGTTGCCCGAGATCTGGCGGTACGTACCCGATGGCATCGGTGCCGGCGCGACCTCGTAGGTCACGGCGAAGACCTCGGTGGTCTCGCCGAACGCGTAGCCCGTCTTGAAGGCAGTGACGTTCGCGTCGCGGATCTGCGGCTTGTTCGCAAACTTCACCGTGAGGAAGTTGAGCGTCGACTCCGTCGGCCGGTTGTACAGCCAGGACAGGAGCCCGAGAGCGAACATGTTCTTCGCCCGGGCGGCGTCCTTCCGGGTGAGCCCGAACTGCTTGACTGCCTCGACCGTCATGCTGGTCAGGTCCAGCGCATGCAGCTGGTAGCCCTCCAGCGATCCGTCAGTGAGGGGATCCGCCTCGTACCCGACCTTGGCCAGGTTTCGCCGGGTGAAATCGGCGGTGTCGGCGATGATCACGCCGCCCCGTGGCAGATCGGCGATGTTGGCCTTGAGTGCGGCGGGGTTCATCGCCACCAGGACGTCCGGCCGGTCTCCGGGCGTCATGATGTCGAAGTTCGCAAAGTGCAACTGGAAGCTCGATACGCCGGGCAGCGTGCCGGCCGGCGCCCGGATCTCGGCGGGGAAGTTGGGAAGCGTCGAGATGTCGTTGCCGAAGAGCGCGGAGTCGGCGGTGAACCGGTCGCCGGTCAGCTGCATACCGTCGCCGGAGTCCCCGGCGAACCGGATCACCACGCGGTCGAGGGTCTGGACCTGCTTCACAGCGGTGGCGCCTTCTTCCTGAGACGAGTGGGCTCCCGGGAGCGGAAACCGTGGCGATGAGGTCCAGGAGGACCTTCTCGGGGTGCTGCAGCCGTCCACGAGGTCAACGACGTCGAGCCGATGGGCGACTGGCCCCAGTGCCAGTGACCCATGATAGGTCTGCCCTGATACACCACTGGGGAGATCCATCGGATGAGAATCCGCTGGTCAGCGGCCTGCGCCAGCCGATGGTGCCCCACCCGGCTGGTGACGGCGTCCCCGCGAGGCGGCGATCAACTACCGTGGCGGTGTGCGCTGGCTGGACTGGTACGGCGACGGGTCCGTGATCGTCGCAGACCTGGCGCTGGCCTGCTGTGCGCTGGAGTTCGACGCGGCGGCGGAGGCGCGGGCGCCAGTCGCGTCAGGCGCGATGGCGGACGCCGAATCAGCGGTGGTCGTGGTCTCCGGCACCGTCACCGATCGGTTGGCGCCGGCCGTCGTCGAGATCGTGGACGCGTGCCGGACTCTTGTCGGTCGTCGTCCGGCGGTGCTGTCGTTCGGCGCCTGCGCATCCTCCGGAGGCCCGTATTGGGACTCGTACGCCGTGACCAAGGGCGTCGACCAACTCGTCGAGGTCGACCTGTACGTTCCTGGCTGCCCGCCACCGCCGAGCGAACTGGCGGCAGCGATCGACCTGCTGTCCGGCCGGGCGTCGCGATGAGCCTGGTGCCTGCCGAGGAGTGGCATGACCGCGTGGCTGCCGCACGGGCCGACGGCTGGGAGTACTTCGACTGGTTGACCGCCGTCGACCAGATCGGCGTCAGCGACACCTTCCGGGTGCTCCTGGCCCTCCGTCGGGAGCCGCTGTTCGATGCGGTGTCCGTGCTCCAGACCGAGGTTCCGCGGGACGACCCACGCCTCAGCAGCGTGCGCGACGTTTTCGCCGGAGCGGCCTGGCACGAGCGCGAGGTGGCCGAGCTGTTCGGGGTCGTCTTCGTTGGCGGGGACCGTCGTCGGCTACTGCTGGGGGAGGGCTTCGTCGGCTCCCCGCTGCGCAAGGACGAGCCGCTGGCCGCACGCGCCGGAACACCCTGGCCGGGTGCTCACGAGCCAGGCGCGAGCGGCGCGGCGAGCGGTCGCCGACGAGTGCCCAGCGGTGTGCCCGATCCGCTGGTCTGGGGCGACCGGTCGCCGGCCGACCCGGCGCCCTCCGCGGGCGAGGTGGCAGCGGCGCTCCAGGGCCGCGGCAGGCGGGCACGTCGATGAGCGAGCCGGGTCTGGGGACGCCTGGCTCCGGCCATGGTCACAGCCACATCCGGCTGATCGAGGCTGCGTGCACGTCGTGCATGATCTGCGCTCGCGAGTGCCCTACCTGGTGCATCTCCATCACGGCGCACCCCGAGCCTGACCCGGCCGTCCCGGCCGGGGCCCGGCCGCGGATGCGCAACGCGCTGGATCGGTTCGCCATCGACTGGTCGCTGTGTATGTACTGCGGTATCTGCGTCGACGAGTGTCCGTACGACGCGCTGGTGTGGGAATCCACGGCTGCAGGTGCCGGCGTCGACTTGGTGCAGGAGTGGCTGCCGGCTCAGCCCGCAAGCCGGACGGGGAATCGGTCCAGGTCGTAGCCCTGCGAGATCGGGTTCCAGCGGACTCGCGGCGGGCCGTCGCTGACCAGGTCACGCGCGAACAGGCTGCTGAGGAAGATTTCGCTCTCCATCACCGCGAGCGGGCCGCCAGGGCAGCGGTGGTGGCCGTCGCCGAAGCTCATCACCGCTGGTGGCACCGATGGCGGCAGCGCACGACCGGGGCAGATCGCGGTGCCGTCCGGGCCGACGAGCGCAGGGTCGGCATTGACCACGCGGAGTCGGAGGTCGATCGCCGATCCCGCGTCCAGGACGACGTCTCCGTCCGGTCCGGGCACGGTGATCGGCCGGAGAGTCTGCCGGCGGAGGAATCCGACGACCGGCTCGACGCGCAGCAGTTCCTCGAGCAGGCCGCGTCGCCCGACCAGATCGGCCTCGCGATACCGCTGCAGGAGATCGGGATCCTCGAGCAGGTGCCAGGCCGCGGCACTCATCAGCTCGCGGGTAGTGGCCATTCCTGCGGCTGCGTAGGTGACGCACTCGGTCAGGATCTCGACGTCGCTGAAGCCGAGATCGATCAGCTGGCTGATGATGTCCTCCCGGCGCTGCCGTCGACGAGCGCGGATCGCCGGCTTGACGTCGCGGACGTAGAAGCGCGCCGTGGTCGTGCTCGTTCGGAGCGACCGCAGCAGCGCCGCGGGAGTGCGGGGTCGAGCCAGTGGGTCGCCCGCGAAGAAGGTGGCGAGCCGGCGGCTCATCGCCTCGACAGGGGACTCGGTCAGACCGATGACGCGGGCGGCGACCTGGACGGCCATTCGCATCGTCAGACCGGTCAGGTCGACCGGCCGGTCGGCTCGGAGCCGGGCAACGAGTTCGGCGCTGAGCCGCTCCATCATCGGGCGGTATCCCTCGATCACCTTCGGTGCGAAGAAGCGGGCCGCCGCGCGACGCTGGAGCCGATGCGGTTCGCCCTCCAGGTACAGGATCGGCGGGCGCATCGACGTTGCCCGCAGGACCTGATCCGCCCCGAAGCCGGCCTGTCGCGTCGCGTCTCCTTCGCGGAGGATGACCCGCGCCAACTCGAACGACCGGACGACCCAGGTCGTCGTGCCGTTGCTGTCGATGCGCTCAAGCGGGACGACGCCGTCGGGCTCGCTTGGCTCTAGTTTGCGGACCGGGCATCCCGAACTCACGGCGACAGTCTGCCGCGGACCTGACGACGGTTCGAGCCGAGGGCCGCCCCGGCCGAACGGCCGAGCCGAGACTCAGTTGTCGAGCGCGACGTCGGCCACGATCAAGTTGTGGTCTGAGGGCCGGCTGGAGTCGACGGGCTTGGTCACGTTCTCGAACGAGTGCGCCGAACCGTTCTGGATGAAGATCCCGTCGAGGCGCGACCCGTAGCCGACGCTGTTGGCACTCTGCCGTGCCCGGAATCCGTTGTAGGTCGAGTACTTCATGTTGGTGCGCTCGCCCGCGGCGGCCGTGTCGAGGTACCCGTTCTCGAGCAGGACGTCCTCAGCCGGGAACCCGACGGTGATCCGCTGCCAGGAGTTGAAGTCGCCACCGAGGAGGACGGGCAGGTCGTCGGTGTTGGCCGCCTGGATCGCGTTCACGACCGCGCGCGCCTGCTCGGCGCGGAGGGATGCATACGGGGCCTCGCCGGCATCCGAACGGCTGTGCCGCTCGTCCAGGTGGACCGAGGCGAACCAGAACTCCAGTCCGCTCTCCTTGATCCGGAACCGCGCCAGCGCGGCCGAGCGGCGCTTGCCTTCGCCATCGGTGTTGAGGATCGGCATCTCCAACGAGCACGACGAGCTGTAGCTCGACGAGCCGGTCTTCTCCGGGCAGTCGCTGACCAACTCGACCACGTTGCTGTTGTAGAGAATGCGCGCGCCCTGGGTGGCGTGCGTCGTCCCAGCCTTCACGTACGGGGTCGTGCGCGCCAGCTTGTACTGGTCGGCGCCCTTCGCCTCCAGCGTCGCCAACAGACTCGTCGTCATCCTCAGGTGCCCGGTGGTGGAGCCCCGTTTGCCGTCAGCACGTCCCGGTCCGAGCTCCTGCAGCGCCGTGATGTCGGGCTTCGCCGCCAGGATCTCGTCCACAACGTCGTCGCGCCGGGCGAGCCAGGGGCGTGCGTCATGAGCGCGGGCAGTACGAACGTTGAAGCTGCCCACCCGCAGCGCCTGATAGCCGGACCGCGGCTCGCCGCTCGAGGTGTAGGGGTCCGGCAGGTCGGGCATCACGGCCTTCATGCTCGGGTATTGCCGCAACCGCGTTCCGCCGCCGGAGGAATTGACTGCCACCACTCGGTAGACCAGGTGCCGACCGGTGCCTGCTTCGGCGCCGGCGTCGGCGACCTCCTCGGCGTTCATCGTGAACGATCTCTTCCGAGCGGAGACGGTGTAGACCCGGTGATTACGTCCGGCGCTCGGCAGCGACCGGCTGTTCTTGCTGAAGGCGGTCAACGCCGTCTCGATCCGGTACGAGGTCGTCCGGTATCCGCTGTGCTTCCACCTGAAGGTGATCTCGCCCGGACCGGGGCCTGGTTCCGCGGTCGCCCAGGAGAAGGCGGCCGGTGTCTTGGCGCCGCCGGTGCTGGCGCTGGTCGCGCCGATGACTGCGTTCGACCACTCGGACTTCGTCTGGCCGCTGCTGGCTCGCACCCGGAAGTGGTAGTACGTCGAGCTGCTCAGCCCGGTGACGGTCGCAGCCATCCGACCGCCCGACGGCCGCGACGCGCGCCCGCTGACGGTCAGCGACTGGGTCACCTTGACGAAGGCGGCGCTCGTGGATGCCTGCACCGTGTAGCTGGAAACGCCCTTCTCCCACGCCCATTGCACCCGGACGCTCGATCGATGCTCACCGCCAGAAGCCACCGCAAGAGCGGCGGGTGTGGTGATCGACGCTTCCGCGGGCAGCGCAGGCAGCATCGCCACGCTCAGTGCGAGCGCGACGAAGAGGGGACGGACCAGACTCGTGCGCACCGAAGCTCCTCGACGGGTGGGGAAGGCCACAAGGTTCTAAGGTTCCCCGAGCTTCCCGAAACTGCGGACGCGGACGCCTGCAATGGGCGAACGGTAGCAAGCCAGGCGCGCTTGTGAGTATTTTAATCCACTGAATCGTTACCCTTGCGTGATCTGATCCGTCTCGTTGTTGCGGGGTTGTGAGGTTCCCGCGGCGCGCCAGAGTGGAAATCGTTCGCCTGAAGCCCCCCGGTACACAGCAAAACGCCGCCTCCACAAAGGGAGACGGCGTCGCCGCTCTACGGAACCGACCTGGCCGGGACTGGCCTGGCCGGAGCGGGCCGGCTACACGGGGAAGGTCGTGGCCCGGCCCGGATTCTGCTCGTCGGTGCCCTGAGCGGGCGCCTTGGCTTCGGCGTCCGCGAGCGCCTCGTCGTACTTGTCGGGGCTGGACGCCCCGCCGCCATCGACCTTTCCCTTCACGTCGCCGATGATCTCGCTCGCCTTGTCCTTGGCGTCATCGACGAGATCGGCGGCCTTGTGGCGCGCGGCATCGAGGCCGTCCTTGGCCTTGTGCCCGAGGCCCTCAGCCTTGCCCTTCAGCTCATTCAGGAAGCCCATCGTTGCGATCCTTACTGTGCGGTGTGCACCCCACCTCTGGGTGTGATCGGCGCAATCCTAGGGGTGAACCGCCTTGTCGTACGCATATTTCGGAACGTGGCGCAGGCCTCAGCGGTAGTTCGTGAATTGGACTGCGAAGTCGTAGTCGGCCGCCTTGATCATCGCCTGGACGGCCTGCAGATCGTCCCGGCTCTTGCTCGACACCCGCAACTCGTCGCCCTGGATCTGGGTGCGTACGGTGCGCGGGCCTTCGTCGCGGACCAGCTTCGCGATCTTCTTGGCGTTCTCGCTGCTGATCCCCTGCTGGGTCGTGGCCGTGATCTTGTACAGCTTCCCGGAGGAGCGAGGCTCTCCGGCGTCGAGCGCCTTCAGGCTTACTCCGCGGCGCACCAGTTTGGACTGGAACACGTCGAGCACTGCCTTCACCCGCTCCTCGGAGTTCGCCTGCATCTCAATGGCCTCGCCGGACCACTCGATGCCGGCGTCGGTGTTCTTGAAGTCGAACCGTTGCCGTACTTCCTTGGCTGCCTGGTTCAGGGCGTTGTCGACCTCCTGGCGGTCCACCTTGCTGACGATGTCGAACGAACTCTCCGACGCCACGATCTGCTCACAACCTCTCTGTTCCGGGATCATGGGGAACCCGAACATTCTGCCCGCCTGGGTCTCCGTGCTGCACCCGGTCAGCCGGTCGGCGCCGTTCCCGCCCTCGCGGCTGCCCGCGCCGCGGTCTGCGAGGTGCCGGGGCCGCGGACTCTTGCTATCGTTTCTCCTCGCTGCCGGCCAGGTCCGGCACGCGGCAGGTTGCCCGAGCGGCCAAAGGGAGCGGTCTGTAAAACCGTCGGCATTGCCTACGCTGGTTCGAATCCAGCACCTGCCACAACTAGGTGAAACGCCTTCCGACAAGGTCCAACACCGCCAACCCCGGTCTCGCTGCGCGTCCGGTTGTCACCGGCTGGGACCGGCCCGATGTGGCTGCCTGTTCCCTGTGCGTTCCGGGGAGAGGCACGTTCCGGCTCTCGGTGCGTCGCGGCGAGGGCGCGCTGAATCTTCGCCGACCGCGGTCGCGGTTCTCGAGGTCCCGCCAGCGGTGGTGCCGTCGTATTCACAGTCCCTTCAAGGCGAAAGACCCGACCATGTCTGGCAGGCCAAGCGCGCCAGCGCGGAAGAGCGCCGTTCAACATCTGTCGAACGGGCGGCAAGATTCGTCCATGTCTGCGTCCATCGGGTTTCGTCCGACCTCCGAGGACGAGCGCATCCTGCGGGAGGCCGCTCGGCCGGGAGAGACGACGACCGACACGCTGCGTCGGGCGCTCCGGCTCCTGGACCATGAGCGGTGGCTAGAGCGGTTCCGCGCCGACGCGAAAGCGCTCAAGGATGAGGACGTCAATGCGGCTCATCACAATGCAGGGTGTAGTCGGGGTCTGAACCCGCCGGTCTCGAGGAGGCAGCGGGCGATGTAGTTGGTCAGGTTCCGGAAGCCGAGGGCGGAGCCGCGGAGGTGTTCGAGCCGACCATTGATCGCCTCCGTCGGGCCGTTGCTGGTGCCGGGCCGGTCGAAGTACGCCAGCACATCCGCCGCTCGTTGTTTCAACGTCCGGCCGAGCCGGCGCAGCTCGACCAGCGCGGCCGGGACACCGACACTGACCGCGTCGATGACCGTGGCCATGGCCTGTCGACCCAGCTTCGGGTCCGGCTCGCGGTAGGCGGCGACCATGCGCTGGTAGATGCCCCAGGTCGCCTCGACCTGGACATGGTCATCGCCGGCGAACAACGCTTCGAGCCGGGCCCGTTGTCTGTCGGTGAGCAGCCCGGCGCCGGTGTGCAGGGTCCGCCGGGCCCGGTAGAGCGGATCAGTGGTGCGGCCCCGATGGCCGTGCAGTTCCAGCTGGACCCGGCGGCGGCACAGATCCAGCGCGTCGCCGGCGAGCCGCACCGTGTGGAACGGGTCCATCACCGCGACGGCCTGCGGGACCTCCTCGGCGGCGGCGGTCTTGAAGCCGGTGAAGCCGTCCATCGCCACGATCTCCAGCCCGTCGCGCCATGCCTGCGGCCGGGCGGCCAACCAGGCTTTGACGGCCTGTTTCGAGCGGCCCTCGATCATGTCGAGCAGCCTCGCCGGGCCGGTTCCGTTGCGGATCGGGGTGAGGTCGATGATCACCGTGACCCACTTGTCGCCGCGCCTGGTGTGCCGCCAGGCGTGTTCGTCAAACCCGACAACAGTGACACCGTCGAACCGGGCTGGGTCCTCGATCAGCACCCGACGGCCTTCGGCGAGCACGGCGTCATTGGCGGTGTTCCACGACACCGCCAACGCTTCAGCGACCCTCGCCACGGTCAAGTGGCCGACCACCAGGGCCTCCAACGCCCACCGCAACGCCCGCCGCGACAGCTTCGACCGCGGCTCGGCCGCCTTGGTGGTGTCTTGCCGCCACACATGCCCGCAGCCGGTGCAGCGATAGCGGCGGACCGTGATCACCAAGGTCGTGGGACGCCACCCGAACGGCTCATGCGCGAGTTGACGGGCGACGGTGTCGCGGACCCTGCCCTCGCACCCGCAGCGGGAGCACCAACCATCCGACTCCACCACCCGGCACGACAACACGGCGCGCTTGGGCTCCAGCCGCTGCCCCGCCACCTCCAACCCAAGCTCGTCGAGCCGGCAGAAACTCGTCAGGTCCGGGCAAGCGAAGGTAGCGTCAACCACGTCGAGGTCTTCCCGATGGACAGTGTGAGAACTCCCATCATCGGAAGACCTCGACGCCCACCCCGGGACCGACGCGCTACCCCGACCCACACCCTCATCTGTGATGAGCCGTCAATGCCGAGCCTGAGGCTTGGTGATCCGCGGCGGGGTGTACCGCATCGACCTCGGAATCACGCGTGGGCATGAGCAACCGGGGCCGCCGACTGGGCCTGGTCGTGTCGCCGACCGAGTCTCCGCTGTCTGTGGTCACCGTGGTGCCGACGTCGACATC
>JBGAIX010000025.1:0-24417 GCA_044225235.1 Propionibacteriaceae bacterium
CTCCTTCTCGTCAGGGTCCTACTGCGGGGATAGCCGAAGCCGCCGGCCACCGAGGTGGCCGACGGCTCCAGCAGCCGGTTGGCAAGACGTCCGTGGGTCGCTCAGGGCGCCACTGGCTTCGGCGCTGACGGGATCTCGTATCCGGACGCGCCGACGGTCTTGCGCAGCGCCTTCTTCCAGGCGCCGCTGTCGATGTACTCCTGCAGCGCCGCCGTCACCTTGCCGGCCGTCGCAGTGTCGCCCTTCTTCACACCGACGCCGTAGTTCTCATCGGAGAATCCGTTGCCGACGACTCGGAGTTTGCCCTTGTACTTTTCCTGCGCCGCGTAGCCGGCGAGGATCACGTCGTCGGTGGTGACCGCGTCGACGTCACCAGCCATCAACGCCTGCACGCACTCGGAGTACTTCGGATACTCCTGCAGGGTGATCTTGCCCTTGAAGCGCTCCTTCACCCGGGCTGCGGACGTGGTCCCGTTCACCGAGCACAGCGTCTTGCCGTTCAGCGTGCGCGGACCGTCGATGGTCTCGTCATTGCGCCGGATCAGCAGATCCTGGTGCGCGACGAAGTAGGGACCGGCGAATCCGACCTTCTGCTTGCGCTCGTCGGTGATCGAATACGTGGCTACCACGAGGTCGACCTGACCCGACGTCAGCAGGTCTTCCCGCTTGCCGGGGTTGGCTTCCACCCAGGTGATGTTCTCGGGCTTCACGCCCATCGACTTGGCGACGTACTTCGCGGTCTCGACGTCGAAGCCGCTGACGCTGTCGCCGGACTTCAGCCCGAGACCGGGCTCGTCGAACGGAATGCCGATCGTCAGCTTGCCGTCGCCCGGGCTCGTCGACGGCGAGGGCACGTCAGTGTCAGTGCTACACGCGGCGAGGGCGCTCACCAGGAGGCCGGCCACCGCTGTCACGGCGATGCCGCGACGGGTCGTGCTGTGCATGCTTCTCCCTTTCACAGTCTGCGGGTCGGCCGGGCTAGGCGCCGGTGGTGCTGTCGCTGGTCTCGGCGACGGCGGGGGCCGCGGCACCGTCCGGATAGGTCGGGCCGTCGTCGGACCAGACGGCCTTGAGCCGACCACCGGTGTTGGCGACGACCTTCGGCCGCGCGATCAGCCAGCCGATGGCCAGCACCAGCGCGATCACCGGGATACCGACCACGACGACGACGAAGTTCGTCTTGTGCCAGAAGTACGGCGAGGACTGCCAGCCGGAGAACGCCATGCCGCACAGCACGAAGGCCAGGAAGACCAACCCGATGATGCTGGTCACCGGGTAGCCGGGCGCCTGGAACTTGCTCGGCGGAATCACGCCCTTGTTCACCAGCTGACGCAGCCGCAATTGGCTGAGGAAGATGGTGGCCCAGGTGAAGACGACACCGATGGCGGCCGCCTCCAGCGCGATCTCGAACGCGTCCGGCGCGAAGGCATTCAGCACGGCACCGAAGAGGTAGACGACCGACGTCATCACGATCCCGGCCCACGGAACGCCCTGCTTGCTCATCTTCAACGTGAACTGCGGCGCCTGCTTCGACATCCCCAGGCTGCGCAATACCCGTCCGGTGGAGTAGAGACCCGAGTTCAGCGAGGACATCGCGGCGATGATCAGCACGACCTGGATCAGGTTGCCCATCCAGGTCATCCCGAGCTGTTCGAAGACGGTGACGAACGGGCTGATGCCGGCCTTGTAGTCACTCGTCGGGAGCATCGAGCAGAGCAGCAGGATCGAGCCACAGTAGAAGATCGCGATCCGGAAGATGACGGCGTTGACGGCCTTGGGCACCTCGCGCTCCGGGTCGGCCATCTCGCCCGCCGCGACGCCAACCATCTCGATCGCCGCGTACGCGAAGACGACGCCGGACATCACGATCAGCGGGCCGTACCAGGCGAAGTCACCGGTGTGCGGCCAGAATCCGCCAGGGTTGCTCCACAGATTGTGGAAGCCGGCCTCGTGGCCGCCGATGCTCAGGCCACCGACGACGACGACGGTTCCGACGGCGAGGAACACCAGGATGGCGCCCACCTTGCCGATGGAGGCCCAGAATTCGAACTCGCCGAAGGCGCGGGCCGACAGCAGGTTGATCACCAGCACGGCGGCCAGGGCGATCAGCACGGTGGCCCAGGTGGGCATCAGCGGGAACCAGTACTGGACGTAGAGACCGACGGCGGACAGCTCCGCGATGCCGGTCAGCGCCCAGTTCAGCCAGTACATCCAGCCGGTGATGTAGGCCGCCTTCTCGCCGTAGAACTCGCGCATGTAGGACACGAATGCGCCGGAGGTCGGCCGGTGCAACACCAGCTCGCCGAGAGCGCGCATCAAGAAATAGGCGATGACACCAACGAAGGCGTAGCTCAGCAGCAGCGCCGGGCCGGTGTTGTGCAGGCGCGATGCCGAGCCGAGGAACAGGCCGGTACCGATGGCGCCACCGATGGCGATCATCTGGACGTGCCGGCGGCCGAGAGTCTGCTTGTAACCGACCTGCTCGGCATTCAACGAGTTGTGCGGAACTTCGGTCTGAGTCATCTCATCTTCCTAGGGATGGGGACGGGACACAGGGTGATTGGGGCGATGGCACACCGGTCCGGCTCGCGCGGATCGCGCGCGGTCTCCCAACCACGACTCCGTGCTTGGGGTGTCATTCCTGTCCCGCCTGGGCGGCCTGGTGAGCCGTATCAGGCTGGTCAGCGCCGCCACGGACTTGGGGGTGGGGGGTCCGCAGTTGGGCTGCTGTCCGTCGGCCTATCAGTCCACCTGTCAGACAGCCCGACAGGTCGAATCGTGCCGCACACAATCGGATAGCGCAAGCGAGCCCGTCAGCGAATGGCGAGGCGGCTTCGAGCGGGCGGAAGAGCGCCCCGGAGTCCCCGCAAAGGCTGCGTCATGGCGCGAACAGTAGCCAGCATCGAGCCCCCGAAAATTGCGCCAGCGTTACGTTCCCGCAAAATCGCGCGGCCGGCGGACGGCACGGTGCGAGCCCCATCGAAGATCGGACGCCGCCCGCCGATCAGCCCACCTGCGGGTCGACGCTGAGACCGAATCGGCGTCGGTACTCCACCGGTGGCACCCCGAGGACGGCCGCAAAGTGATGCCTCAGCAGCGTTGCAGTCGCCAGCCCCGATTCGCGCGCCACGCGGTCGACCGGCAGGTCGGTGGTTTCCAACAGCATTCGTGCCCGGTCGACGCGCTGCGCGATCAGCCACTGGGTCGGGCTGAGGCCAACTTCGGCGCGAAACCGGCGGGTGAACGTGCGCACGCTCATGGCCGCATGGCCGGCGAGGTCGTCCAGGCTCAGCGGATCGGGGAGGCGGCGGAGGGCCCACTCGCGGGTGGCAGCTGTGCTCGTCAGTGGTGACTCCTTCGGCGTCGGCAGGGAGATGAACTGCGCCTGTCCCCCATCCCGCCAGGGCGCAACCACGCAGCGCCGGGCAGCGTCGTTGGCCACCGCCGCGCCGTGGTCGCGCCGGATCAGGTGCAGGAAGAGGTCGATCCCGGCCGCGGCTCCGGCGGCGGTGAGGAGCCGGCCGGTATCGACAAAGAGCACCTCCGGCCGGACCTCCACCTCGGGGAAGAGCTCGGCGAAGCGCGCCGCGAGGGTCCAGTGGGTGGTCGCAGGGAGTCCGTCGAGCAGGCCGGTCGCCGCCAACACGAAGGCGGAGGTGCACAAGCTGACGATTCGCGTCTCCGGCGGGATACTGGCCAACGCCCGGCGCAACTCGGGATCGAGCTCGCCGCGCTCGAACAGCGCGCCGGTGGGCTCCTGGGTTGCCACCACGACCGTGTCCGCCTCGGCCAGCACCGATTCGTCCCGCCCGACCGCGATCACCAGATCTGCACTGGTCCGCACTGCCCCGCCGCGGAGCGAGCAGGTGACCACGTCGTAGAGGTTGCGGCCCTCGGCGTCGCGAGCCTCGTTCAGCACCCGTGCCGGGATGCCGAGATCGAACAGCAGGACGCCGTCGAGCGCGAGGACAGCCACTCGGTGAGTCACCCGTAGAGCATGCGGGGTCTGGCCCGAATTGCCAACTCATGCATAACAAGACACAACCGCGGCGCTGATCCTGGCCTGAATTTGTCGAATGATGACCCGAGAGCCACTTCGGCGACCCCTCGGAACAACGCATGATCGACGACGTGAACGCAGACGACATCAACGGCTCAGCCGGACCTACCATGCGCGCCGTCACGCAGGACACCTTCGGCGACACCTCGGTGTTGCAGGTCCGGCAGGTGCCACGGCCGACCCCGCTCCCCACCGAGGTCCTGGTGCGGGTGCACGCCGCCGGGGTCAACCCCGTGGACTGGAAGACCCGGACCGGAGGCGGCATGGCCGGCGTGCTCGGATCACCGCCGATCATCCTCGGCTGGGACGTCGCCGGTGTCGTGGCCGAGGTCGGCTACGGCGTGACCACGCTGAGAGTCGGCGACCGGGTGTACGGGATGCCCTGGTTCCCACGCCAGGCGGGCGGCTACGCCGAGTACGTGACCGCGCCGGCCCGGCAGTTCGCGGTGATCCCCGACTCGCTCTCCTTCGAGCACGCGGCCGCAGTCCCGCTGGCGGCACTGACGGCCTGGCAGGCACTCGTGGACGCCGCCCACGTCACGGCCGGCCAGCGGGTCGTGATCACCGCCGCGGCCGGCGGCGTCGGGCACTTCGCCGTCCAGTTCGCCAAGCACCTCGGTGCACACGTGATCGCCGTGGCCAGCTCGCGCAACGCCGACTGGCTGCGCACCCTCGGAGCCGACGAGGTCGTCGACTACACCGCTGTCCGATTCGAGGAGGAGATCCAGGATGCCGATGTGGTGATCGAGCTGGTCGGGCAGGGCATCGACGAGACCAGCAGCCGCGCCGTGCGTACGGCCCGTCCCGGCGGGTTCATGGTGGCCATCCCCGGCGGCCTGTCCCCCGAAGCCGCCCGCGCCGCCGCCGATGCGGGCGTCCGGATCACCCCGATCCTGGTGGAGCCCGATGGCCATGCGCTCGCTCGGATCGCCGACCTGATCGCCTCCGGGGCCGTCCGGGTGGAGGTCGCCGAGGTCTATCCGCTCGAGCAGGCAGCCCTCGCTCATGCTCGGGGCGAGACGCACCGGACCCGCGGCAAGCTGGTGCTGGCGGTCGCAGCCGGCTGACCCGCCGTCAGCGCGCGAGTGAGCGGACCGGTGCGCTGACCGAGCGGGTGGCGCGACTCGCCATCGCCCGCCGCAGGTGTGGGGCGACCCGGTGCCGCGAGCTCATCGGCACCGTCCAGACGTCGTGGCCGGCGAGGCCTCGCTGTTCGAGCAGGGTGTTCGCAGCGAGGAAGCCGGTCGTGGCGGCACGCTCCATCAGCGCTACCGGGAGGTCACAGCGGACCCCGTCCCCGGCGAGCACGATGCGCGGGTCCGGCGTCCTCACGGTCAGCCGGTCCGACCACGGCCCGAGGCCGGGGAGCGGGCAGTCCTCGCGGACCAGCCACTCCTCCGCAACAGTTGCTGCGCCGCTCAGCTCCGGATAGACCCGATCGAGCTGGGCGCGCAACTCGGCTCGGGTCGAGGCTTCCGCTGCGCCGGCCGGGAGCGCGTAGGCGTGCAGCTCGACGACTGAGCCGCCGCAGTTCTCCGACCAGCGGCGAGCGCCACGCTCGAAGCGTTCCAGCACCGACACGTTGTCCAGCGGCCCGAAGCCGCTGGTGCCGAGGAACGCCGGCCGGTCGGCGCTGACCAGGCGGTCCAGCCACAGCCGCCAGACCGCGAAGGGCGGCGCAGTCCGCAGCTCGCCGGCGCGACGTCGCCAATCCTCGTCGTCCGCCGCAGCCTCGGCGGCTAGCCGGCGCGTGGTGGCCGGGTCGGTCGCCACCACGACGGCCGGCGCGGTCAGCCACTCTCCGGAACGAAGCCGCAGACGCAGGTCGCCCGAGCTACCGGCATCGATGTGGTCGAGCGCATCGCCGGTCCGGACCTGGACGCCGATGGTGTGCAGGTAGTGGCCGAGCGGCGCCCACAGCGCGGAGTCGTAGTCATCGGTGGGGACGTCGAACAGCAGGCCCTCCGAAGACCCGAGGAAGTAGGTGTGGAACATCGCGACCAGCTCACCGGCAGCGAACTCGTCAGGGTGGGCGAAGAAGCTGCGCGCAAACACCTCGAGCGCGAGGTGGCGCGCAGCATCCGGAAAGCGCAATCGGTCCAGGAACGCGGCGGCACTCTCGCCGTCGTAGTCGGCGAACGTCCGGGGGAACTCGACGTCCAGCAGTTCCAGCGCGGATGCGACGTCGACCCGGGACAGTTCCCGCAGCGGGAACGACGGACTGGTCGCCACGAATGCGGCCAGGTTCAGTGGTGGGGTACGCGGGATCCGCGCGAACGAATCGGCATGACCGCCGGCGAGGACGAGCGGATAGTCCGCCACCGGGGCCAAGCGCTCCAGGGAGGGGTCGGCGCGGCGCAGCAGGGCCCGCAGGTTGTAGTACTGCCGGAAGAACGCGTGGAAGCCTCTGCTCATCGTGGTGGGATGGCCGCCGACGTCGATCGGCCAGGCCCGTACTCGACCCCCGAGCTGCGGCTCGGGTTCGATGAGTTGCACCGGCACGCCACGCTCGGCGAGCGCCGTGGCCGCGGCGAGTCCGGCGATCCCGCCGCCCGCCACCACGATCGGCGCCCCAGCCGGCTGCTGGCGAAGGGCGCCGGCGCAGCCCGGGTGCCGCACCGCGCTGGCGTCGCGCCCGGGGATCCATCGCCCGCGCGCCGCCCCCCGGCGGCCTGTCACGGGGCTGCCGGCGCGGATCCGGTGCATGGCTTGCGGGCGCGGAAGCTGTGCAGGATCCCACGCTGCCAGCCGCGCACCGTACGCACCTCGACGTCGACGAAGCCGGCGCGATAGAGCCGATCGACGAAGGTCTGGACCGAGTCGAACTCCAGCACGCTGCGCCAGAGGTAGCGGTACAGCCGGGTGCGGCGGGAGGTCAGCAGACTGAGCGGGATGACCACCAGCCAGCAGACCGCGTTCCAGATCGCCGTGGCGCGGCGGGAGCCGGCGACCGCGTACTCCTGCACCACCAGCGTCCCGCCATCCAGGAGTTCGCCGAAGAGCGCGGCCAGGACGGCGTCGCGGTCGGCGAGGTTGCGAAAGAGGTAGCACGCGAGCGCTCCCGGCAGCCGCCCGCCGATCCCCCACTCCGGGCGAGCTGCGGCCAGGTCCTCGGCGCGGCCGACCCGGAACGTGTAGCCCGCCGGCCAGGCCTTGGACTGCGCCTGCTGCAGCATCCCGGCGGAGGCATCGACGCCCACGACGCGTGGGTGCACGCCCGCCGCCTCCGTGGCGCGCTGGAGCGCCCGGGTTGAGGCGCCCGATCCGCAGCCGAGATCGACCAGCGCGGCGTCGACTCCGAGAGAGGTCGTCGGCAGTGCCTCGACAAGCGCGTCCGCGGCGCTCCGCAAGTGCGCGTGATAGCCAGGATTCAGCGCGACCATCAGGTCGTACTGCGGTGCCGCCTGGTCGAACGCGGCCGCGAGATTGTCGACGGTGACGCTCATCCTCGGGTCTCCTTGGGCTCGTCGGCGCGGCGATCGAGCCGGCGCCGCCAGAGCAGGATAGCGAGCGTGACCATCGCGAAGCCGAAGCCGAAGTCTTCGATCGGGATATCCCAGGGCATCCGGATGCCGGAGAACTGGTCGGGGTAATAGATGACGATCGGATTGGTCAGCTTCGTCAGCCACCCGTCGACCGGAACCTGGAAGGCGACGACGATGGCCATCGTGATCCAGTACTGCGCGGTCCGGAAGATCCCGGTGCGCAGGACGGCGAGTTCGAGAACGACCACGGCCACCACCGCCACCACGGTGAAGACGGTGTATTCGGGCACGCTCACCGCTTCGCCGCGGCGCGAACGGCCCTGAGCCGGCTCAGCACGTAGCCGACCGCCTCGTAGCTGAGGAGCCCGCACAGCGGAACCACGACGAAAAAGACCAGTTCTTCCACCGGCATCCGCAGCGGCAATCGCCAGCCGCTGACGAACTGCGGGTTGTACGTCCAGTGCTCACGCCAGATTCCGATCACGTCCCACACCGAAAAGACGACGACCACCGGCAGCAGAGCGGCCAGCATGACCGAGGGACGGCGGTACACCCGCGCATTCAGCACGAATTCCAACGGCAGTGTGATCAGGACGCAGGCGGCCATCAGGACGAGATACTGCGCATGGTCGAAGTCACTCATCGGGGCGTCCTCGCATCGGCCGAAGGTCCACCCACCGTACAAGGAGGGCGACCTGTGCCACTCCGCGAGATCTTCCGGTTTTCGGTCCCCGCCCGACGAAAACAGCTACGATCATGGGCATGCCACTAGCGCTAACCCCTGATTGGGGGCTGCGCCGGAGTGGAGGCTCGGGGGAGCTACGTCACGGCAATCTATCCCAGATCCTTCGCTACGTGCGCGACCACGGACCCAGCAGCCGTCATGACATCGCCCACGGCTGCGGGTTAGGAATTTCGACCATGACCGACTTGATCGGCGAGTTGAAGGCCCGCCGCATCGTCAAGGAACTCGAGCCGATCCGGCGTCCGGGCGCCGGGCGGCCCACCCGGCCGATCGCTCTCGACGGCGAACCGTGGAGCGTGCTGGGCCTCCGCGTCGACATCGATGCCGTGCAGGTTGCCGCGAGCACCGTCGGCGGCCGTGAACTGTGGCGCCACGAACAGCAATTGCGGCTGCGCGGCGAAGGCACCACTGCTGCTGCTGCGCTCGCCCAGCTGATCGTCGAGCAGCGGGAGCGACTTGGCAGCGAGCGGGAGCTGGTCGCCGTCGAGATCGGCGTCCCGGGCTACGTGACCGCAGACGCGATGACCGTCAGCTGGTCGCCCGAACTGGAGTGGACCGACGTCACCATCGGCGCCGAGGTGGCGTCGGCGTTGGCCGCGGCCGGCGTCGGAACCGCGCACGTCGGGCTGACCAATGAAACCCAGCTCGCCGCCCTGCACGCCGCTCGGATCGAACTCCGGCTGCCCTCCGATGTGATCGCCGCCTACATCGGCGGCCGCAGATCAGTGAGTAGCGGACTCATCGTCCGAGGCGAGATCTTCCGCGGGGCGAACGGCGGCGCCGGCGACTTCGGCCACATCAAGGTCGACCCGGCAGGGCCGGACTGCTGGTGCGGGCGCAACGGCTGCCTGCAGTCGCTCGTCGGCCTCGACCACCTGCTGGTGATCGGCGACCTCGTCGCGTCCTCGGAGGCGTCCAAGCTGGTCGACACTGCACCCGAGCAGGCGGTCGAGATGATCGTGACCGCCGCGGAGGAGGGCAACGACCGACTGCTGCAGGTGTTGGCCCAGGCGGGCGCGGCGCTCGGCGATGCGATCGACGACGTCCTCGGCGTGGTCAATCCGCAGAACGTCATCGTCGGCGGTTACCTGGGACGGCTCAGCGCCTACCTGCTGCCCGCCGTCGAACGGCAGATCGCGGCACGTACCAAGGTCACCGCCTTCGCGGGGACGACTGTGGTGGCGCTGTCCGACGATGCCGAGCGCGGCCTCGGCGGCGCGGTCCTCGCCGCGCGGGATGCCTGCTTCTACGACCCGCTCGCCCTCACTCGCCCGCTCAACTGAGCCGCACCACTCACTCGACCGTCGCCGGCCGCGCCTGGGAGCCTTCCCGGCGCGGCCGCCCTGTTTCCCGGCCGTCGCGCAGCCCGAGGCATGCTCGCGCGCGCCACGCCCCGGATCGCGGCCCGGTGGCCGCGCGCCACCCCCTACTCTCGGCTGTGCAGATCGCCTACATCTGAATGAGGGGAACTCATGCCGACGCCGAGCCCTGGATATTCGATCACCGTGCGGGTGGAGGCGCCGACCGACCCGGCGGCCACGGCCCGCCTCTCCGGTGTGGTCGCCGACGCCGGCGGTGCGATCACCGCCCTGGACGTGGTCGAATCGCATCCGAAGATGCTCGTCGTCGACGTCTCCTGCAACACCAACGACGTCGCGCACTCGGAGTCGATCACCGATGCGATCGCCTCGATGGAGGGTTTCAAGGTCCGCAAGGTCTCCGACCGGACCTTCCTGCTGCACCTCGGCGGGAAGATCGAAGTGAACCCGAAGGTGCCGCTCAAGCACCGCGACGACCTCTCCCGTGCCTACACCCCGGGCGTCGCGCGGGTCTGTCTGGCCATCGCCGAGCGACCCGAGGACGCCCGGCGGCTGACCATCAAGCGCAACACCGTCGCGGTCGTGACAGACGGCTCGGCGGTACTCGGACTCGGCAACATCGGCCCGGCCGCGGCGCTCCCGGTGATGGAAGGGAAAGCCGCGCTGTTCAAGCGATTCGCCAACGTCGACGCGTGGCCGGTGTGCCTGGACACGCAGGACTCGGACAAGATCGTGGAGATCGTCAAGGCCATTGCACCCGTCTACGGCGGGGTCAATCTGGAGGACATCTCCGCGCCCCGCTGCTTCGAGATCGAGGAGCGGCTCCGCGCCGAACTCGACATTCCGGTTTTCCACGACGACCAGCACGGCACGGCCATCGTCGTGCTCGCTGCGCTGATCAACGCGTTGCGCGTGGTCGGCAAGGACATCGCCGAGGCGTCCTACGTCGTCTCCGGCGTGGGTGCCGCGGGTTCTGCGATCATCCGGCTGATCCGCCAGCAGGGCGCCACCGACATCATCGGCTGTGACAGCAAGGGCGCGGTCTGGGACGCCCCGGAGGGTTCGTCGGACATGCGCCGATGGCTGGTGGAGCACACGAACCTCGAGCATCGGCACGGGACGTTGAAGGAGATGGTGCGCGGCGCCGACGTGTTCATCGGAGTATCGGCGCCCAGTCTCCTGGACGGCGATGACATCGCCGCGATGGCCGACGACGCGATCGTCTTCGGCCTCGCCAACCCGGTGCCGGAAGTGGATCCGGTGGAGGCGCAGCGGCATGCCGCGGTGGTCGCGACCGGCCGCAGCGACTTCCCGAATCAGATCAACAACGTGCTCGCCTTCCCCGGCTTCTTCCGGGGCATGTTGGACGGGAACCTGCGCGACATCACCGACGAGATGCTCGCCGCGGCCGCGCAGGCCATCGCCGACCAGGTGGCGCCGACGGAGCTGAACGCGAGCTACATCATCCCCAGCGTCTTCGACGCCCGCGTCGCGCCGGCGGTCGCCGCGGCGGTCCGCCAGGTCGGCGAACGCGGCTGAGGCAACCACCGCCGACACTCCCAGCCGCACACCCCGGTGCGACTTCGTGTAGACATGAGGACGTGGACTACCGACCGCTCGGGCGCAGTGGCTGCGCCGTCTCCAATCTCTGCCTCGGCACGATGACGTTCGGCGACGAGACCGACGAAGCCGGATCGCACGCGCAACTCGACGCCTTCATGGCCGCGGGTGGGACGTTCGTCGACACCGCCGACGTCTACTCCGCAGGCCTGTCCGAGGAGATCATCGGCCGTTGGCTCGCCAGCCGCGGGCCTGACGTCACCGAGCGGGTGGTGTTGGCCACCAAGGGCCGCTTCCCGATGGGAACCGAGCCGAACTCGCTCGGGCTCTCCGCGCGCCACCTCACCCGGGCGCTCGATGCCTCGCTCCAGCGGCTCGGCGTGGACTGCGTCGACCTCTACCAGGCGCACGCCTACGACCCGCACACGCCGCTGGAGGAGACCCTGCGGACCCTGGGCGGCTTCGTCCAGGCGGGCAAGATCCTCTACTACGGGCTCTCGAACTTCACCGGCTGGCAGCTGACCAAGGCGGTGCACCTGGCGGCAGCGCTCGGAGTGCCGGCGCCGGTCACACTGCAACCGCAGTACAGCCTCATCGTGCGCGAGATCGAGTGGGAGATCGTGCCGGCCGTCCTCGACGCCGGGATAGGCATGTTGCCGTGGAGCCCGCTCGGCGGCGGCTGGCTCTCCGGCAAGTACCGACGCGACCAGCGCCCGACCGGCGACACGCGGCTCGGGGACGATCCGAATCGCGGCATGGAGGCGTGGGAACGGCGCGGCACCGAGCGGACCTGGGCCGTCATCGAGGCAGTGCAGCAGGTCGCCGAGACGCGCGGGGTCTCGATGGCGGAAGTCGCGCTGGCCTGGGTCACGGATCGACCGGCCGTCACCTCGACGATCCTCGGGGCTCGCACGATGGAGCAGCTGCAGACCAATCTGAAGGCCGCCGACCTCCACCTCAGCGCGGCCGAGACCGCCACGCTCGACGACGCCAGCGACCTACGGGCGGCGGACTACCCGTACGGCGAGATGGGTCTGGACCAACGGAGCCGGTCGCTCTCGGGCTGAGCTCGTACCGAGCGCACCGGCAGCGCAGCGAGCGCGGGTTCGGGTCTTCCCTGATCGCACCCTGGAGTTCGCCGGGGAGCGCGTCGTCGGAGGCCCGGACGGGTATCGAGGAAGAGTCATCGGTCGCACCCGCGACCCACACTCCAGGAGGACGAATGGAAATCATCGGCGTCATCGTCGCCGGCATCGTGATCGGGCTGCTCGGCAAGTTTGTTGCCCCGGGGAATCGCGACAACATCCCGCTCTGGCTGACGATCCTGTGCGGCATCGGCGGAGTGGTACTGGGCTGGTACATCTACGCCGCCTTCGGCGGCGACGGCAGCCGCGGGATCGACTGGATCCGCTGGCTGATCGCGATCGCCGTCGCGGCGGTCTTGGTCGTGATCGCCTCGACGGTCACCGGCCGGAACACCGGCGCGCGCCGCCGGGCCTGATCCAGCGACCGGGGTGGGGTGGGGCGGTCCGCGCTCAGAGCGAGTGGAAGGCGCCCCGCAGAGCCGACCAGGCAGCGGGGCTGAGGGCTTCCTCACTCACCCCACCCAGGGCGTCGAGCGTCGCCTGGAACTGGGCGAGGTAGGCGCGACAGCCGTCACAGATGCTGAGGTGCTCCTCGACGACGCTGCGGGAGTCCGCCGGCAGAGTCCCTTCCAAGTACTCGGTGACCCACTCGACGAGCTGCTCACACGGGAGGTCGACGCCCCTCACGCGAAACCCACCTCACCCGTGTAGTGCGTGGCCAGTTGCTGTCGCAGTTGGGCCCGCGCCCGGTGCAGCACCACCCGGACATTCCCCGCCGAGATCCCGAGCAGATCTGCGACCTCCTCGGTCGGCAGTCCGTGGATGTCACGGAGCGCCACCACGTGCGCCTGCCGCTCGGGCAGGGTGAGCAACGCCTCGGTGAGCACCCGCCGTGTCTCGGCGCTCATCAACTGGATCTCCGGACCCCACTCGATCGGAGCGGCGGACGGCTTCCAGTGCCCAGGCCACTGGTCGTCGGGACCGCGGAAACGGTCGGGGTCGACGGTCCGCGGCTCCCCGGGCATCCCGATCGGCACGCTGCGGTCCTCCTTGGCGCCGGAGCGGCGCGCGATGTTGCTGCAGATCCGGAGCACCCAGGTGCGCAGAGCGGATCTACCTTCGAACGCGGCCAGCTGCTTGACCACGGCAACCCAGGCCTCTTGCACGACTTCCTCGGCGACGGCTCTGGACCTCACATGGTAGCGAGCGAGCCGCAGCATGGCGGGTGACCAGGCACGGACCACCTGGGCGAAGACGTCCTCGTCGCGGGCCAGCAGGCTCTGGACGAGCTCCCGGTCCGGCGGCAACGCGGGAACCACAGCGGCACCCTAGCCGAGCCGGGCGCTGGCGACGCCGCAGCGTCCGCCGCTAGGCGCGCCCGACGGAACCTCAGCGCAGATCGGCATCCAGTTCGGGCCGAAGACCCAGGCGATACTCCTCCGCCAACACCACACGTCGCTGCAGCGAGACCCCGGCGTCGTCCAACTCCGACGGCCGGTGCGGCGAGGTGTCGACAGCCTGCCGGTCGGCGTCCTTGGCGTCACTCTGCCGGGCGAACTCGTCGAACAGCAGTGCCTTCTCCGCCTGCACTTCGCGGATGCGTTCGTCGACGCTGTGCCTGGCCAGCAGCCGATGCACCTGCACGCTGCGAATCTGGCCCATCCGATGCGCGCGGGCGATCGCCTGCTCCTCGGTGCTCGGCTTCCACTGTGGCTCGGTCAGGATCACCACCGAGGCCGCCTGCACGTTGATCCCGACGCCGCCGGCCTCGATCTGGCTGAGCAGGACGGCGTGCCCGTCCGTCCGGCTGAACGCGTCGATCAGGCCCTGCCGCCCGGCCGGCGGCACGGCACCGGTGATGGTGCCGACCACCGACGGACCGAGCCGCTGAGCGATGGTTGCGAGGACTCCGAGGAAGTAGGAGAAGATCACCACCTTCATGCCGTCCTCGGAGGCCTCGGCGACGATGTCGTCCAGTCGTTCGAGCTTCGCCGACTGCGCAGCGGCGAAGGCCGCTTGGCGCATCGCCATCAGGTTCCCACTGCGCACCGAGGCCGCGTACGCCTGCTCGTCCTCAGGCGTGTGCAGCACCCAGTCGTCGACCTCGATCCGCTCGGGCAGTTCGTCCAGCACGTCGTCGGCGTTCCTGCGCAGATAAACCTCGGCCACCGCTCGACGGAAGGACCGTGCACCTCCGAGGGCGTCGATCGCACCGACGCGGGCGGCGACAACGGGGTCGAGGTAGCGCACCAAGGTCCGGAACTCCTCGACGCGGTTCTCCATCGGGGTTCCGGTCAGCAACAGCGCCCGGGGCGCTTGCCCTGTCGCGGCCGCGACGGCGCGCGACCGGACCGCCTCGGGATTCTTCACGTAGTGCGCCTCGTCCACGATCACCAGCGCGATCTCGGGTCCGCGGACCGCGGCCGGCAGGCGGTCGAGGGTGCCGAAGGTGGTGACGGCGACGCCGCCCTGCTGCAGCCAGCGCGCAGCCGCCTCGTCCCGGTCTTCGCCGTGCAGGCTGACTGCGGACAGCCGGGTGTGCTTGGCCACCTCGGCGAGCCAGTTCATCTGGACGCTGGCCGGGCAGATCACCAGGAACCAGCGCTCGCCCTGGGCGGCGAGATGGCAGCAGACGGCGAGTGCCTGCATCGTCTTGCCGAGTCCCATCTCGTCGCCGAGCATCGCGCGACCCCGTTGCAGGACGTACTGCGCGCCGAATGCCTGGTAGCCGCGCAGGGTCGAGGTGAGCAGCGAGGTGTCGAGGTCGACGCGCGCCACCCGATGACCGAGGTCCTCGGGCAGGTAGCCGCGCGACGCCTCGTCGCCCGCTCCCCCGGCTCCGCGGTGGACAGTCGACAGCAGCGCGTTCACCGACGCCGCGTCGGAGGCGTAGGCGCGCCAGAGGTCGTCAGGGCGATAGCGGCTTGGATCGAGGGCCGGACCGACCTCGGCGAGCTCTCGCTCGAGCGCCACCACGCGGGGGTCGCGGAGCACCGCGTCCAGCCGAGCGAGGGCGGCCACCGCCTGATCTCGCCGAGCGCGCCGGGCGACGAGCAGCTTCAGGCGGCTGCGGGCGGGACCGGCAGCCGCGATCAGCGGCCCGGTCTGGTCGAGGTAGGCCCGCAACGAGGGACCCAGCCGGCCCACGGCACGGTCCGCCGCCGCGATGGCGGCGACCGAAGCCAGCAGTCGGGTCTGCGCGGGGTCAGGGCTATCGACGTCGAAGCGGAATCGGATGTCATTCGACACCTGCTCGGCAGCCGCTCGGGCGGCGCGGAGCACCTGGTCGACGGTCTGCGGACCCACACCGTCGACGGCGAGCAGGCTCCCCGGCGCTGCTCGCAGCACCGCATCCACGCTCCCGAAGCCCGCCTCCTCCAGCTGCTTCAGGCGTGCTCCAGGCCCGGCAAGCTCCCGCAACACCGCGATCGGCTCGGCGCGCAGGCGGCGTTGCAACTCGGCCAGATTGAGCCGCTCCACCTGGAGGGCGGCCGGCTGTCGAAGCGCCGCAGGCGCCTCGACGACGCTGCGGGCACGCTGAGCGAGCCGGACTGCCGCGGCGATCAACCGCCGGGCCGGACCGCCCGGACCGATCGGCGGCACCGACGAGCCTGGCTGCGGCCCGCCGGTCACGGCCCTCCCCTGCGCGCGGACTGCCCGCGCGATCCCTGCTCGGGCCGCATACCCGGATCCTAACGAGACCCGGATCAACCACCGAGCCTGACCAGCGGGACTCCCACTGGGGGACGCCATGTCCGATTTCCGCCAGAAGGTGGTCCGCCTCAGTGGCAGCATCGGTGCCATGCCGTTGGACGAAGACCGCTGCTACCGCGCCGTCGCCGGGCGCGATGCGCGGTTCGACGGCCAGTTCGTGACGGCGGTGCGCAGCACCGGCATCTACTGTCGGCCGTCGTGTCCGGCGGTCACCCCGCGCCGCGCCAACGTCGAGTTCTGGCCGACGCCGGCGGCAGCCCAGCAGCGGGGATTCCGCGCCTGCCTGCGTTGTCGTCCGGACGCGGTTCCCGGCTCACCGGACTGGAATGTGCGGGCCGACCTGGCAGGCCGCGCGATGCGGCTGATCGCGGACGGCGTCGTCGAGCGCGACGGGGTGCCGGGCCTGGCAACCCGGCTCGGCTACTCCGAGCGCCAACTCGGCCGGGTGCTGCGGGCGGAGCTGGGCGCCGGCCCCCTCGCCCTGGCCCGCGCACACCGTGCCCACACGGCGCGCCAGTTGATCGAGACCACCTCGATGCCGATCACGGACGTCGCGTTCGCCGCAGGGTTCGCCAGCGTCCGGCAGTTCAACGACACGGTGCTCGCGGTCTACGGGGTCCCGCCGACACGCCTCCGGGCGAATGCCTCAGGCCGGCAGCCGGCCGGGCAGGCCGGCACCGTCGTGCTCAGACTCCCGTTCCGGGTTCCCTTCGACGGAGCCGGGCTCTGGGCGTTCCTCGGTGCGCGAGCGGTGCCCGGCGTCGAGAGCGTCGCCGACGCCAGCTACCGACGAACGCTCCGGCTCCCGCACGGTGCGGCCACCGCTGCCCTCGATCTACCGGCGTCGAACCACGACCAGCGCCACGTGGTGGCGACGCTCCGGCTGGAGGATCCGCGCGATCTCGCCCCGGCCGTGGCCCGACTGCGCCGGCTGCTGGACCTGGATGCCGATCCGGTCGCCATCGACACCGTGCTGGGCGCAGACCCGTTGCTGGCAGGACGTGTGGCGGCGAGCGCCGGGATTCGGCTGCCTGGCGCGGCCGACCCGGCCGAGACCGCCCTCCGGGCCGTGCTCGGCCAGCAGGTCTCCGTCGCCGCCGCGCGCACAGCAGCGGCACGGCTGGCGGCGGCCCTCGGCGACCGCCTCTCCCCCGCGCTCGCCGCCGGTGGACCTGATCTGACCTTCCCGAGCGCTGCCGCTGTCGCCGAGCACGGAGCAGCTGTCCTCACCGGGCCGACGCGGCGCACCGCCGCGGTCGTCGGGCTCGCGGCAGCCCTGGCGGCCGGGCTCGCACTCGACCCAGGACGCGATCCCGAATCCCTGCGGGCGGAGTTGATGGCAGTGCCCGGGATCGGACCCTGGACTGCGGGCTACGTCGCGATGCGGGTCCTCGGCGACCCTGATCAGTTGCTTCCCGGTGACCTCGCCGTCCGTCGAGGTGCTCGCGCACTCGGCATCCCCAACCTCGTCCGGCACGCAGCCCGCTGGTCGCCGTGGCGTTCCTACGCCGCGCTGCACCTGTGGCGCGCCAGCACCCCCGTCAGGAGATCTGCATGAGCACCTGGGCAACGCAGCACACCCCCATCGGCCCGTTCACCGTCGTGGTCGATCCCGCCGGCGCCGTGTTGGCGTCCGGGTGGACCGACCACCTCGACGCCCTGCTGCCGCTGGTCCATCCGGCGCTGCGGCCCTCGGCGCCGCGGCAGCGCGCCGACCTCGGCGGCGTCTCGGCGGCGGTCACGCAGTACCACGCTGGGGAACTGGCCGCGATCGACGAGGTGCCGGTGCTGCAGCGCTCCGGCGCCTTTCTGGAGCGGGCCTGGGAGGTGCTGCGGACCGTCCCGGCCGGTGCCCCGATCAGCTACACCGAGTACGCCGCGAGGTCGGGCCGGCCCGCAGCGGTACGGGCCGCCGCCTCCGCGTGCGCGCGCAACCCCACCGCCTTGTTCGTGCCGTGCCACCGGGTGTTGCGCAGCGACGGCACGCTCGGCGGATTCCGTTGGGGGTTGCCCGTCAAGCGCTGGCTGCTCGCCCACGAGGCGTCGCTCTGACGACGGTCGCCGCGGCGACGAGGCCGTCAACGCGCCAGCCGACGGAACACGTCGCGTAGTTCGCCCCAGGCGTGGGGCGAGAGGGTCTGGTCGCTGACCGATCCGAGCGCGCGGAGCGTCGACTCGATCTGCCGCACGTACGCGCGGCAGCCGGCGCATCCGTCGAGGTGTCGCTCGATCTCCTCGACGGCCGACGGTGGCAGCGTGCCCTCGAGGTAGTCGGTCACCCATTCGACCACCTGCTGGCACCTCGGCTCTGCGCTCACCTCAGGGGCCGCCGGGAAGGATCGGACGAGGTCGGATGAGACCGAGCGCGACAGTCGGCAGCAGCAACACCGAGATGAGACCGGTGAGCACCAACGCCCCGGCCTGACCCGGGACGAGCAACGAGGTCGACTCGCCGATCTCGGCTGCGACCAGCAGGAACGGCAGCGAGGTGGCGAGCAGCAGCGCCGCGCCGACTGTCTCCCGCGGAGCCAGGCTGCCGCGCAGCGCCAGCGCACCGACCCCACGCACCACCAGCAGCAACACCAGCACGATCGGCACCAGGATCAAGGCCTGCGGGTTGGTCAGCACCTCACGCAGGTCCAACCGCAACCCGCTGGTGACGAAGAAGACCGGGATGAGCAGACCGAAGCCGATCCCGTCCAGCTTGACCAGAAAGCCGGGGTGGGATGCCTCCGGATCGGGATCGACGACCCGGGCGAGCCCGCCGGCCAGGAAGGCGCCGAGCACTGCCTCCAGCCCGAGCGTGCTGGCGAGCAGTGCGAACGCCGTAACCGCCAGCACGGCGATCCGGACCCGCGCCTGCCCACCGCCCTCGGCCTGCGCTTGCACCGCCGCACGGATACGCGGGTTGCGGGCGGCGAAGGCGAATGCCCACGCGGTGCCGCCGCCGATCACCAGCACCAGGCCGAGCACCAGCGCGGCACCGAGCGGCCCGCGCGCTGCGCTGAAGCCGACCGAGATGGCCACGATGGCGGCCACCTCCCCCAACGCGGCGCCCGACAGCGTCAGCCGGCCCATCGGGTGGTCGAGGAGCCCGGCATCGCGCAGCAACGGCCCGACCAGGCCGACCGACGTGGCCAGCAGCGCGCAGGCGACCAGCGCCGCCGCGCGCAACTCCCAGCCGAGCAGCCACAGCACGACCATCGCCGCCGGTGCGGCGAGCAGCGACAACACCAGAGCCAACCGCGCCGGCCGATCGGCAGGCCCGATCAGCGCGCGGACGTCGATCTCGTACCCGGCAAGGAAGAGCAGGAACGACATGCCGAGCACGGCGACGGCCGACAGCAGCGGATCGACGTGCACCAGATTCAGCAGCGTCGGGCCGAGCACGATGCCGGCGGCCAGTTCCAGTAGCGGGCCCGGGAACGGCAGCCTGGGCAGCAGCCCGCGGAGCAGGCTGACCCCCGCTGCGACCGCGAGCACGATGACCAGGCCGGTGGAGTTCACGGGCGCTACACCAGCTCGGCGTCCTGGACGACGTGCAGCAGATACGGGCCGTCGGCCGCGAGCATCCGCGCCATCGCCGGCTCGATCTCGGCGCGGGTTCGAACCGTCTCCCCCGCCGCCCCACACAGCTGTGCGAACGCGGCGAAGTTCGGATTGACCAGACTCACCTGCCATTCCGGGAACTGGCCGGCACGCTGTTCCTTGCCGATCTTGCCGAGGGCTCCGTTGTCGAACAGCACGTGCTTCACCGGGATCCGGTACTTCACCGCCGTCGTCAGCTCGGCCAGGTACTGACCGAACCCGCCGTCGCCGGTGACCGCGATCACCGGCCGCTCCGGAGCCGCAGTCCAGGCGCCGATGGCGGCCGGGAAGCCGAAGCCGATCGAGCCGAGGTAGCCCGACATCAACACGGGTTGGCCCTTCGACTCCAGGTAGCGGCCGAAGGAGTAGGCGTGGTTGCCCACGTCCACGGTGAACACGGCGTCCTCGGGAGCCAGCCGGGAGAGCAGTTCGAAGACCGCGGCCGCCGGCAGACCCTTGCCCCGGTCATCGCCCGCGCGCCGGGACTTCTCGGCCCGCCAGAGTGCCCAGCGGGCGGCGACATCAGGGCGTTGGTCGACCGCGGCAGGTTCGGTCCCGATCGCCGCGTCCAGCGCAGTCAGCGCGAGCGCCGCATCGCCGAGCACCCCGGCAGTGACCGGCGCAAAGCGCCCGATGGAGGACGGGGCGTCGTCGATCGCCACCAGCGTCTTGTACGTCGCGATGCCGGTGTGGTTGGAGAACGACGCACCGACGACGATCACCAGATCGGACTCGTTCATCAGCCACGAGGCGACCGGGGTGCCGCTGCGGCCCAGCACGCCGGCGGCCAGCGGATGGCTGTCGGGCAGCAACCCCTTCGCCTTGAACGTGGTGAGCACCGGAGCGCCGAGCCGCTCGGCGAATCGGGTCAGCTCAGGCAGTGCGCCGCGCGCGCCGTGACCGGCCACGATCACCGGCCGCCGCGCCTGCCGGACCAGCCCCGCGGCCGCCTCGACGGCCGCGGATGAGGGCGGCGTGCGGCGGTCGGCGACGCGCCCGGTCGGGGCGGCAGCAGGGGCCGAACTGGGCTGCACCTGGACCTCGTCGGGCAGTACCAGATGGGCGACGCCGCGGGCGTCCAGCGCGTGCTTCACCGCCGCGGCAACGAGTTCGGCGTGGTCGCTGCCGCCGTGCAGGGTCGCAGTGGAGACCGCCACGTCCCGGAAGGCGGCGTTCAGGTCGAGATCCTGGAACGCGCCCTTGCCGAGCACCGAACTCGGCACCTGGCCGGACAGCGCGATCACCGGGGCGCCGTCGACCTTGGCGTCGTACAGGCCGGTCAGCAGATTGGTCGAGCCCGGCCCGGCGATCGCCAGGCAGGCCGCAGGGCGGCCGGTCAGCTTGGCGTATCCGCTGGCGGCGAACGCAGCGGCACCTTCGTGCCGGATGCCGACGTAGCGCAACTCGCCACGCTCCTCGGCCCGGCGCATCGCCTCCGCGACACCGAGGTTGGAGTGGCCGACCATGCCGAAGACCTGGGTGACGCCCCAGGCGACCAGGGTCTCCACCAGCACGTCGCCGACGGTGCGGACGTGCACGGGCAGGTCGGGCAACTCGACGTAGGTGCCGTCGTCCCGCTCCTCGACGGCGTAGGCGCGTGGCTTGTCGCTGAAACCTTCCGGCGGCTCGCCGGTCAGCGGGTCGTAGTCGTAGCCGTGCCAGGGGCAGCGCAGCCAGCCGTTCTCGATCGACCCCTCGCCGAGCGGGCCACCCTGATGCGGGCAGCGGTTCTCCAAGGCGCCGAGTGCGCCGCCGCAGCGGGACAGCGCGACGGGACGTCCGTCGACCACCGCCGGGCGGACCCGGCCCTCACTCGGGACGTCGGTGGCGGCCACCTTGTGCCAGCTGCGGCTCGGCAACTCCGGGGGTCCGGGCGTGGTGTCCTGCGGCACGGTCGCGGTCATCGCCGGCCCCCGACGCCCGCGTAGCCGACACCGACCAGATCGGCGACGTCTCGCCGCCACGAGGTCAGATCGTCCGCCCGGAAGTCCGACAACCTGGCGTGGCCGCAGGCCCTGGCCAGCACCGTCATCAGCTCCACGCTCGACGTGAGGAATCGGGCCAGCTGGTCGGCACCGCGCTCGACCGGGAGCCGCGCCCTCAGGTGCGGCTTCTGGGTGGCGATGCCGACCGGGCAGTTGTCGGTGTGGCACGCCCGCATCCCGACGCAGCCGATCGCCTGCAGCGCCGAGTTGGACACCGCGACCGCGTCCGCGCCGAGCGCCATCGCCTTGATCACGTCCGCCGGGCGGCGGATGCCGCCGGTGGCCACCAGGCTGACGTCGCGCCCGATGCCGTGGTCGTCCATCCAGTGCCGGGCCCGGGCCAGCCCGGCCATCAGCGGGACGCTGATGTTGTCGCGGAGGATCAGCGGCGCCGCGCCGGTGCCGCCGCCGCGCCCGTCCAGAATCACGTAGTCGACGCCGAGGTCGAGGGCGACTTCCAGGTCCGCCTCGACGTGTTGGGCCGACATCTTCACCCCGACCGGGACGCCGCCGGTGTGCTCGCGGACGAGCGCGACCAGCTCGGCAGCATCGCGGGCCGAAGTCCACTCGGGGAAGCGCGCCGGGCTGATCGCCGGCTGGCCCTCCTGCAGCCCCCGCACTTCGGCGATCCGCCCGACGACCTTCTGACCGGGCAGGTGGCCACCGGTGCCGGTCTTGGCGCCCTGGCCCAGCTTCAGATGGACGGCCTGCACGGTCGGCAGGATGTCGAGGCTGAACCCGAACCGGGCCGAGGCGATCTCGTAGAAGTAGCGGGAGCATTCCGCGTGCTCCTCCGGCAGGATGCCGCCCTCGCCCGAGCAGATCGCGGTACCGGCGCGCTCCGCGCCCCTGGCGAGCGCGGTCTTGGCCTCCTGGGAGAGCGCGCCGAAGCTCATGTCGCTGACGAACATCGGGATGTCCAGCCGGAGCGGCCGCCGGGCCTTCGGGCCGATCACGACATCGGTAGCGACCGGTTCGTCGTCCAGCAACGGGAGCCTGGCCAGTTGCGCGGTCAGCACCTGCAGGTCTTCCCAGCGCGGCAGGTCGGTCCGCGGTACGCCCATCGCCGCGACCGGTCCGTGGTGGCCCGTCCGCTTGAGCCCGTTCTTGGCCAAGTCGTGGATCTCCCCGACGTACGGCTCCTCGTCGGTGGCCTGGTGCGGGTCGCCGTACAGCCGGTCGTAGACCGCAGTCGGGCCCACCAAGGCGCGATCGCGGACGAACGTGCGCAGTTCCTCGGCGTCCAGCTCGATGCCGCCGTCCTCGGTGACCTGGTGGCCGAACTTGTACAGCCGCTGCGACGGGTCGTAGGAGCTGATGCCGGTGTCGATCCGGTAGTCCCAGCCGTGCACGCCACACACCAGGTCGTCGCCGATCACCGACCCGTCCGCGAGCAGCGCACCGCGATGCTGACAGCGGCCCTCGAACACCGACACGGCGTCGCCGCGCCTGACCAGCACCAGGTCGATGCCGTCGATCGTCTCGCCGCGCGGGGTGTCCGGCGGCAGATCGTCCAGCCGCAGCTGGAGTCGCCGGGTGCTCACCGGGAGATCTGCGAGTGCTGCCATGTAACGCCTCCGCTCTGCCGGCGCACTGTCGGTTCGTCACGCCCACCGAGTCAGTGCGATCGGCTGTGGCGGGCGTTACATCCGGGCCGCGACCGGCCGACGCAGGTGCGAGGAGGAGTCATGGAGCAGGGGGTAGGGATGGATCAGGCGGCGGTGGCGGCACTGGTGCGGACTCGGCAGACGTTGCACGGGATCGCGGAATGCCTGCTGGCGGGCCCTGAGCACCGAGCCACCGGGGAGATCGCACTGCGCGTGACCGCCGACGGCATCGCGACCACGGCCGGACCCGAGCTGCGGCTGGCCGGTGCGGACCTGGTCGGCTCCGACGGTCGGCGCGTGGCTGCGGCGGGCACCTTCGCCGAAGCGGCCGACGCGCTCGGAGTCACGTTCGGCAAGCCGGATATCGGCTACCCCGACGGGAGCGGTGTCTCGGCAGCGGACGAGATCGTGCTGGAGGTCGAGCACCTCGGTCGGATCACCGACTGGTACGCGCTGAGCGACGCGGCGCTGCGTCAGCTGGCCCCGGACCAGGAACCGATCCTGTGGCCCGAGCATTTCGATGTCGCCGTG
Source organism: Propionibacteriaceae bacterium (assembly GCA_044225235.1). Lineage (GTDB taxonomy): Bacteria > Actinomycetota > Actinomycetes > Propionibacteriales > Propionibacteriaceae > Microlunatus. The sequence continues at coordinate 23,680 of JBGAIX010000025.1, forward strand.
CTGCTCGACGACCGGTCCTACGGGTCCTCCCCCGGCGACGACTTTCACCCGACGCCGTACGCGTACGTCAGCGCTCGCGAGAACGACGGCAGCGACTTCTTCAACGTCTCGTTCGGTGCCCTGCTCGACGCCGATGACGTCACCGGCATCCAGGACCTGTTGGCCTTCTGGCGGGAAGGATTGACCCGGCTCGGGTCGGCCTGAGCCCCGTACGCGGTCGCGGAGTCCGCGCACGCAGCGCGGAACCTGGTAGGGGTACCGGATGCGGTCGCGCGACGTCGCCGTGTCCCCAATCGGTGCGACATCCTCGGCGATCTCGCCGATCGTCCGGCATCATTCGCACTGACACCGCGGTTCCGGGACCGCGGTCATTCGCTCCGGCGCGACCGGCGCCTCCGGCGAGAGGGCGAGGCACGTGACGATCATCGAGATAACCCCTGGCAGCACGCCGTCCGCAGCGCCGCGCCCCTCGCCCGCTACGCAGCCGACGGCACCCTCGGCGGCCGGGCCGTCGCCCGAGAAACGACGCCGGGTCGTCGTCGCCGACGACCACAACGTCGTCTGTCTCGGCCTGGCCGGCGCGATCGCGCGGGCCGGAGCCGGTGTCGGGCTGACGGTCGTCGGCACGGTGGCGACCGCCGCGGCACTGCGGCGCTGGCGTTCCACCGACTGCGACGTCGTCGTCCTGGACCTGAATCTGAGTGATGGTTCGGAGCCTGCGGACACTGTCGCCTGGCT
>JBGAIX010000026.1:0-24187 GCA_044225235.1 Propionibacteriaceae bacterium
CCGGTGGAACCCGCCGACACCGAAGTGCACGATGCCGGCGGTCACCTTGGACCGGTCGTAGCCGGGGACCGGGATGGACAGCGAGGAGAGGTTTTCGCTGTTCAGTGCTGTCATCGGGCTGGCGCCTACTTCACTGCGCCCAGGGACAGGCCCTGGACGAGCTTGTCCTGTGCGGCGAAGCCGGCGATCAGCACGGGCAGCGAGATCGCGGTGGCGGCGGCACAGACCTTGGCCAGGAACAGGCCTTGCGAGGTGACGAAGCTGGTCATGAACACCGGCGCCGTCTGGGCGATGACGCTGGTGAGGGTGTTGGCCAGCAGCAGCTCGTTCCAGCTGAAGATGAAGCAGATCAGGGCCGTGGCGGCGATGCCGGGGGAGATGATCGGCACGATGACGCTGATCAGCGTGCGGACCAGTCCGGCGCCGTCGAGCGCGGCTGCTTCGAACAGCGCGGTGGGGATGTCAGCGAGGAACGATCGCATCATCCAGATCGCGATGGGCAAGTTCATCGACGTGTAGAGGATCGTCATGAACGTGATGTTGTCCAGCAGGCCGGTGGTGCGGGCAATGATGTAGAGCGGCAGCAGACCGGCGACGGCGGGCAGCATCTTGGTGGAGAGGAAGAAGAACATCGCATCGGTCCACTTCTCGATGGGTCGCACCGAGAGGGCGTAGGCCGCGGGAATGGCCAGGATGATGACGATGATCGTCGAGCCGATCGAGGCGGTCGCAGAGTTGATCAGCGGCGGCCAGGGGCTGGCTCCGGAGGAGGCCCCGAAGAACTCGCGGTAGCCGTCCAGGGTCAGCGGAGCGAAGAAGCTCGGCGGGTTGGTCGAGGCATCGGGCTCGGAGTGCAGGCTGGTCAGCACCATCCAGAACACCGGGAAGACGAACAGGATGCCGACGATCCAGGCGACCACCCCGATGATGATCGTGCTGCGGCGGGACTCCAGGGTGCTGGTGGCGCGTGCGTTCGACTTCTTCTTGGCCTTGGCTTGGGCAGTCGGGTTGGGAGCGAGCGCGGTGGTCATCAGGACTCCTCTTCGAACAGGCTGGAGACGGTTCGGAGGGCGAAGGTGGCGATGACGATCGAGCCGATCACCACGATGACGCCCTGGGCTGAGGCGAGGCCGTAATCCTGGGCGTTGTAGAGCGTCTCGTAGACCGTGTAGGGCAGGTTCGCTGTACCAAGCGATCCCGCCGTCATCGTGAACACCGAGTCGAACTGCTGGACGATGTAGATCGAGCCGAGCAGGCCGCCGAGTTCGAGGTAGCGCCGCATGTGCGGCATCGTGATGTTGGCGAAGGTCTGCCATCCATTCGCGCCGTCAACCGAGGCGGCCTCGAGGATGTCGCCCGGCCGTGACTGCAGACCCGCAAGCAGGATCAGCGTCATGAACGGGGTCCACTGCCAGATCAGCTGGGCCATGATCGCCATCCGGGGGAAGTCGGTGATCCAGTCCGGCTGGGGACCTCCGACCAGTGTCAGCAGGCCGTTCAGCAGTCCGTAGACGGGGTTGTAGATCGCGTGCTTCCACAACAGCGCTGCGGCGACCGGCACGATCAGGAACGGCGCGATCATCATCGTGCGGACCGCGCCGCGGCCGAAGAAGTTGTGGTTCAGGAGCAGCGAGATGCCCAGGCCGAAGCCGAGGGACACCAGCACCACGGTGACGGTCAGCAGGATGGTGAAGAACACGCTCGAGCGCAGCGCCGGATCGGTGAACACGGTGGCGAAGTTGTCCAACGTCCCGAACGAGATCTCGTCGGGGTAGTTGGCGTTCCAGTTCATGAACGAGATGATCAGCGTCGCCACGAACGGCAGCTGCGTCATGATGATGACGAAGATCAGCGCCGGCAGCAGGGGCGCACGCCGGGACCAGCCCTGCTTGTCCATCCACCGTTCACGGAATGGCCGTTTCGGTGGTTTCTTCGGGGATTTCTTGGAGGTCTGCTCGGGTTGGGCTGCCCGAGTCGCAGTTGCGGTGGCCATGGCGCCTCCTGTATCGGTTGCTCGCTCCGCTCGGCGGTGGGTGGTCTGTGGCCTGCCTTCCCTGGCGAGGGATGCGGCAGCGCTCCGGCCTTCCGGCAGGCCGGCCCGCGAGGAGGTGCGGGCCGGACCTGCCGGCAGACCCGGATGGGCGGCTACTTGCCCTGGTACTTCTCGGCGACCGATTCGGCCAGCCGCTGACCGTTCTCGAGCGCCTCATCAACGGTCTTCTTGCCCGCGATCACCCCGGAGATGTCCTGGCTCACCTTGGTGCCCAGGTCGGTGAACTCGGGAATGTCGACGAACTGGATGCCGACGGTGGGTCGCGGCTGCACGCCGGGGTTGGTCGGGTCCGCGGACTCGATCGCCTTCAGCGTGGCCTCGGCGAAGGCGCCGGCCGCTTCCTTGTACTGCGGGTTCTCATACGTCGACTTCCGCTTTCCGGCCGGCACCGTGGCCCAGCCGTCCTTCTCGCCGACGAGTTCCTCGTACTTCTTCGACGAGGCCCAGGAGATGAACTTCCAGGCGGCGTCCTGCTTCGCACTCTTCTTCTCGATGGCCCACGACCAGGCGTACAGCCAGCCGGAGGCCTGGGTCTTCTTCACCGGCGCCTGGGCGTAGGCCATCTTGCCCTTGACCGGGGAGTTGTCGGCCTCCAGGCTGCCTGCCGCGGAGGTGGCGTCGTACCACATGGCGGTCTTGCCCTGGGTGGTCGCCGTCAGGCACTCGGCAAAGCCTGCCTGGGCGGCGCCGGCCTCACCATGCGCCTTGACCAGGTCGGTGTAGAAGGTCGCCGCCTCCTTGAACTCAGGGGCGTTGACCTTCGGAGTCCAGTCCTTCTCGAACCAGGTGCCGCCGAAGGTGTTGACGACGGTGGTCAGCGGCGCCATCACTTCGCCCCAGCCGGGGAGGCCGCGCAGGCAGATCCCCTTCATGCCTGACTCCGCGCCATCCAGCTTGGCCGCAGCAGCCGCGACTTCATCCCAGGTCGGGTTGTCCGAGATCGTGACGCCCGCCTTGTCCACGACATCTTTCCGGTACATCAGGAACGACGACTCGCCATAGAACGGCTCGCCGTACAACTTGCCGTCGGGGCCCTTCAAAGAGTCCGTCATCGACTGGAAGATGTCGTCCTGGTTGAACTCGGAGTCGTCCTTGTACGCCTGGATGTCGTCAAGCGCATGCAGCCAGCCGTTCTTCGAGTAGAACGGGATCTCGAAGTTTGACAGCGTCGCCACGTCGAACTGGCCCGACTGGTTGGCGAACTCCTGGGCGGCCTGGTTCCGCATCTCGTTCTCAGGCTTGACGGTGAAGTTGACCGTGACCCCGGACTCCGAGGTGAACTCGGAGATGTGCTTCTGCAAGGCGAGCATCTGCGGGTTGTTCACCATCAAGACGTTGATCGAGTTGTCACCCCCACCTCCGCCGCCACCTCCACCGGCACCGCCGGCACCGCTACAGGCGGCTGCAGTGACCAGCACCGCGGACAGCCCTGCTGCGGCCACAACTTTGTGAGTCCAGCGCATGTTCTGGGTTTCCTCTCTGCGTTCAGTTCCCCTGGGCCAGGGGAGAGTGGGACGTCAGGCGCTTTGTGAAGCGTTGACGGCACGAACGGTTGACGACCCGTGCCGACGAAGGCCCCCACGACGGGGGGCACTGGAGGTGCGAGACCCGTGACCTGGAGCGGGGTGATCGCAGCGACGACACGTGTCGACGCCCGTGACTCTCGCGCGAAACCACTGCTGGCGGGATGGCGGGGTAGGCACCCGGCACGAACAGGACTCCCCGTCGTGCTCGACAGACCCTCTCGTCCGCACCCGATCTCACGCTGATCAGTCGTCCTGCCTTCGTCTCCGCTGATGCAAGGGCCCTGTGTGTATATGTATAGCGTAAAGCTGCCCAGCTTGCCCACCTCTGTGTGAACTAAGCCCGAATTGTTCTGAAAGCGGGCCCGATGTGGCCCAGCTCACCTGTCAGACCGGGCGCCGAGTCCGAACGGGAGGGATGAGGACGTGCCGTCTCGCTGGCTGAGCGGCCCGCTTCCCTCAGGGGCAGCAGGTTCCGGCTCCGCTCAGCTGGGGGTCCGACGCGATCGAGCCCGGCTCGACGGCGCGACCACCGAGTCGGGTCGGACCTTGCGTCGGGGATGGCTCTAAATCGGTGGCGGCCAAAAATAAAGAGCCGACCACTGAAAGAGTTTCATGCATGCACCCTTCAGTGGATGGCCCGAATGGCCGCTCGATGACGGGGCGGCGGTGGCTGCGCCCTGACTGAGCGTCCACAAAGTCGTCTGCGTCGCCGCCGAATCGGGTCAGTCGATTTTCGGTCGTGGTGGCGTCTTCCTGATCAACGTCTGCGAATATGGGAACTGCGCGACTGGCACGGATTGACGACGGCGAACTGACCCCCGACTCGATCATCGCGTGGTGATGAGCAGCGGGGAGCGGAGAGGATCCTGAGCGAATCGGCCAGCGCGGTGGATGTCGTCGTCGCCGACGACCATGATGTGGTCGCGGTCGGCTTCGCCAGTGCTGCGCACGCATCCAACGGCACCCCCTCGGTCCGCGTCCGGGGCCAGGCTCGCGATACCGACGCGCTGTGGGCTGTGTTGGCCCGCACGTCCTGCGACGTCGTGGTGCTGGATCTCTCCCTTGGTGACGGCGTCGATCCAGCGGACACGGTCCGGGCACTGGCTGCTGCCGGCCATCGGGTCGTCGTCTATACCGCGCCCGACGGCGAATCGCACGTCACCCGAGCGCTGCGTGCCGGCGCCCTCGCCGCCAGTCGGAAGTCCGACCCGGTCGAGGTCACCTTGGACACGATCCGGCAGGTCGCGACGAATCAAACGGTGCTGGCACCGGACTGGGTGGCCGCCGAGGAGGTCGGCCGAGGGTCGGCGCGGTTGAGCAGCCGCGAGCGCGAAGTGCTGAGACTGTACGTCGAAGGCATGGAAGTCGCCCAGATCGCCCAGGAGTTGTTCGTCACCGAGAACAGCGCAAAGGAGTACCTGCGCCGAGTCAGGGCGAAGTACGCGGCCGTACACCGGCCTGCGCCCACCAAGGTGGATCTGTTGCGACGTGCGATCGAGGACGGGGTCGTCCCTCCGATTCGGCCGATCTGAGCCGAGTAGGGCCAGCGCCGATCAGCGACCGATCCGCATCGACTGTCGTGCCGCTCACCCGGCCGGCGTGCTGCCTACGATGGCGGGGTGTCGGAGATCCCCATCGGCTCGCCCCCCGTTCCCCCCGGTCGGCACGCTGCCCCGAGTGGCTGGTACCCCGATCCGCTGGACCTGAGAAGGGAGCGCTACTGGGATGGTTGGCAGTGGGCCCGGACGACGCGACAGTCCGACCCTGGGCGGCCGATCGCTCCCGGGGAAGGGTCAGGGGAGCCGAACCGCTGGCCGGGAACCCAGCAGCCGGCCAGCCCGAGCGCCGCAACGGCTGGCCCACGCGCCGCCTATCCGCTCCCGCAGCTGACAGCAGATGGCGTGCCGGTCGCGGGGTGGGGCTGGCGGGCGCTGGCGGTGATCATTGACGACCTGCTGACGTCCGTTGTCGTCTGGCTGTTCGCCTTCCCGGTCTGGCGGTCGATGTATCGGACGCTTTCGGTGTACGTCGAGCAGGTGCTGGACGCTCAGCGCCGCGGCGTGGCGCCGCCCTCGCTCGACCCGAACGCCGTACTCAACAATCAGCAGGGCCTCATCCTGATCGCGCTCAGCGTGACGATCGGCGTGGCCTACCACACCGCCATGGTCGCCACCCGGGGTGCGACAGTGGGCAAGTTGATCGTCGGGCTCCGCGTCGTGCCAGTTGACCAGGGCTTTCACCGGGGCGGACTCGGCTGGGGCCGGGCCTTCCTGCGCGCTCTGATCTGGGTGGTTCCCAGTGCCACCTCCTGGCTGCTGGTGATCCGCGCGGCCGACGCGTTGCTGCCGTTGTGGCATCCGAAGCGGCAGGCCCTGCACGATCTGGGCGCCCGCACCCAGGTGGTTCGGCCGGTGCCTGCATCCGCGGCACCCGGCCCGCTGGTCCCTCGGCGCTGACGTCGCTTCGCTCCGCGCCGCCGAGCGGCACATGGCCTGCCAAACTGCCCTTGATCAGGCACAACACCTGAATCACGATTTGGTCACCGGAAACCACAGCGCGTTCGGCCGAATGGGCCACCGCTGACTATATTGACCCGCGACGAGGCGTCCTCGTCTTGTCGAGTTCCGTGCCACGACTCGTCTCCACCGGGGTAAGAGGTTCGTCTGTTGTTGAGCACGCGTCGGGTGCTGCGCTGTGCGACCTGGCTGGTCGCCTGGTCGTGCTTCGCCTGGTGCGGCGTCGGCCCCGCCCAGGCGGACGAAAGCGACGGCGTGTTGACGGTGACCGTCGTGCGCGACCTGAATCTCGACGGTGCCTACGACCCCGCGACGGACCCACCGGAAGCGGGGATCGAGATCGCCGTCACCGATGCCGGCGGGGCGACGGTGACCGGGACGACGGACAGCGCAGGCCGCTTCCTCCTCGCACCTCATGCCGAGTTGACCGGCGGTCGCTACTTCGTCGTCGCCTCGGTGCCGGCGAGTAGCCCCGAGCTGACCCCGGCACCGGAGAGCGAGAGCTTCGTCCCGTTCAGCACGACCGTCGATCTCGCTTCGGACGGCGTTGCGCTGCGGATGGCCGTCCGGGCAGCGGTTCCTTCGGCGTCGCCGACCCCGGCACCCGGGCCACCGACGCCGACACAGACAGTCCCGCAGGACACGCCGTTGCCCTCCCGGTTTGCGGTCGGCGGTCGCGTCTGGCAGGACGCCAACAGATCCGGGCAGCAGGAGCCGGCCGAGCCAGGGGTGGCGCGGGTCAGCGTGCAACTCCTCGACGCCGAGGGCGATGTGGTCGACTCGACCACATCGGACACGACCGGTCGGTACGTGTTCGACGGGCACCCGGCGGGAATCTACGCGGTGCGCTTTGCTGGCGTGCCCGCGGACTTCAGGTTCACCGACCGCTCCGCCGGCAGTGATCGTGAGCGGGACTCGGACGCCGACTCGAGCGGTCTGACCGCCCCGTTCCGGGTCGACGTGGGTGAGCCCGGCGTCCGTGCAACACGCTCGGAGGACAGCGTCACGGCCAGCCGGATCAAGTCCGATGTGGACGCCGGCACAGCCCGGCTGCGCTACGCGGTGAGCGGTCGCGCCTGGTTGGACGAGAACGGTGACGGGATCGACGAAGCGGACGAACCCGGGGTCCGGCTTCATGTCGCGCTGCTCACCCCGGACGGTTCGGTGCGCGCAACGACCGAGAGCGGCGACTCAGGCGGCTACCGCTTCGCCGATCTTGATCGCGGTCGCTACCGGCTCGCCTTCTCCGGGCTGCCCGCGCACCGGATGTTCGCGCTGCGCAAGGTCGGCAACGATCCAGCGCACGACTCCGACGTCGATCCGAAGACTGGCATCACAGCGCTCGTCAATCTTGATCGGGGCGCCGCCCAGGTGCACTCGCCGCCAGCAGGCAGTCAGCCCGACGTCGATCTGGAGAATCCGACGGTCAGCGTCGGTCTGGTCGGCTCGTACACCCTCGGCGACACGGTCTGGCAGGACACAAACGCCAACGGCGTGCTGGACGCAAGCGACACCGGAGTGTCCGGTGTCCGAGTCGAGTTGCTGGACGCAGGGGGGCGGGTGGTCCGTTCGCAGACCACCACCGCGAGCGGCCGCTTCACCTTCGCACGACTGCCCGGCGGCGCGTACCGGGTGCGGTTCCGCAATCTGCCGGCTGGCCTGGTGTTGCTCAGGCAGGCGCGGCTAGGAGACCGGACGATCGACTCCGATCCGGGCGCGGACGGCATTACGTCGCCAGTCACCCTCAGCGACGAGCATCCGGTCGACACCACGGTCGCCGCCGGCCTGGTGGCGGCGCGTGGGGGCAGCGGGGATCCGCGGCAGCCCGACGGCGGGGACGTGCCACCCTCGCAGGTTCAGCTCGGCGGCAGCAGCGGCGTGCCGTTCGCCCTTCCGCTGCTGGGCTACCTGCTCAGCATCGCGGGCGCGCTGGGCATCCTGCTGGGCCGGCTACGTCGGCGCTGAGGTCGGGTGCAGGCCGGTCAGCGCGTGAGGTGAACCCCTGCCTGCTCGAGATCGGAAAGGGTCTGGTCGAGGCGGTCGGGTGCGACTGCGGCGGTCAGCCCGACCAACACCGTGGTACGCAGGCCTGCTCTCGCCGCGTCCAGCGCAGTCGCCTTGACGCAATAGTCGGTGGCGATCCCGCACACCTCGATCTCGTCGATTCCGCGCTCGGCGAGCCATTCGCCCAGCCCTTTCCCGCCCGCCGCGCGGCCCTCGAATCCGGAGTACGCGGCGGCATACTCGCCCTTGTCGAAGATGGCATCGAAGGCACGAAACCTCAGGTTGTCGTGGAATTCCGCGCCCGGCGTGCCGACCCGGCAGTGCACCGGCCAGGAACCGACGAAGTCCGGGTGCGCGGCGAAGTGCTCGCCTGGGTCGATGTGGTGGTCGCGAGTGGCGAGCACTGCGGCATAGCGGTCGGTGTGTTGTGCGTGGTCGCTGATCAGGCGGGCCACCTCGGCGCCACCAGCGACCGCCAGCGAGCCGCCCTCACAGAAGTCGCGCTGGACGTCGACGACGATCAGGGCACACGTCATGCTCTTCCCTCCGGGCTCGATTCGGGCTGCCGCTTGTTGCGGTCGCCATCGTGGGGGGTCGCGGGCGCCTCGCCTGGTGCGCCCACCGGTGAGTCCACGTAGCGGGTCGGGATGACCGGCTCGCCACGGGACAGCTTCATCGCCTCGAGGGGGAGTTCGGCGCGTGCTCGGCGGTGTCGCTCGCGCGCTTCCTCCAGCGATTCTCCGCCGACGATCTCACCCGAGCGCACCAGTGGAACCAGCAAGGGCCGGTCGTCTGCGTCGCCGGCCGGCGGAGCGCCGATCCCGATCACCTCGAGTTCTGCGACGCCCGCCGCCGACCGTCGTCGAAGCGCGAACTTCCGACCCCCGATCGAGGTCTTGTCCGTGCTCTTCTTCGCGACCGGAACGAGAGACTCGGATGTGCCTGCCGCGCCGCTTCCGGTCCGGGCGACCAGCTTGTAGACGAATCCGCACGTCGGGTGCCCGCTGCCGGTGACCAGCGAGGTGCCGACGCCATAGCCGTCCACCGGGGCGGCCGCTAGTGCCGCGATCGCGTGCTCGTCGAGGTCGCTGGTGACGATGATCCGGGTCCGCGTGGCCCCGAGCTCATCCAGCTGCGCGCGGACCTGATGCGCGAGTGCGGCCAGATCGCCGGAGTCGATCCGCACCGCACCGAGGCGGCCCCCGCTCAGCTCAACCGCCGTCCGAACGGCCGCCTCAATGTCGTAGGTATCGACCAACAGCGTCGTGTCTTCGCCCAGCGCGTCCAGCTGGGCCGCAAAGGCTGCGCGTTCGGTGTCATGCAACAGGGTGAAAGCGTGGGCGGAGGTGCCGCGGGTAGGCACCCCGTGGCGGCGCCCCGCTTCGAGGTTCGAACTGGCCGCGAACCCGCCGATGTAGGCGGCTCGAGCGGCGGCAACCGCGGCGCCCTCGTGTGCGCGCCGCGAACCCATCTCGATGCAGGGGCGGTCGCCGGCCACGGCGGTCATCCGGGATGCGGCTGACAGCACGGCCGAGTCGTAGTTGTAGATGCTGAGGAACAACGTCTCCAACAAGACGGCCTCGGCGAAGGTTCCCTGCACGATCGCCACCGGCGAGCCAGGGAAGTAGAGCTCACCCTCGGGATAGCCCCAGATATCGCCGCCGAAGCGGTAGCTGCGAAGCCAGGCCGCCGTCGGCCGATCCACGATCTCGCGGTCGAGGAGGTAGCCGACGTCGTCGTCGGTGAAGCGGAACTGCGCGAGTGCATCGAGGGCTCGGCCCACCCCTCCGACGACTCCATATCGCCTGCCCTCGGGCAGCCGCCGGGCGAACAGCTCGAACACGCAGCGGCGGTCGGCGGTCCCCGCGGCCAGCGCTGCGCGCAGCATCGTCAGCTCATAGTGGTCGGTGAGCAGCGCAGTACCCACCCGGTCAGCGTAGTGAGGTCGACTCGGGTCGACCCGGGCAGTGCTGTCCGCGCGTTTCGGCCAGGTCGCCGCCGCGGCGGCGCGGTTGCAAGAATGGCCGTATGGCAGAGGGGGAGGGCGAGGCGGCTACGCCCGCAGGCGGCACGGCGGTGGCCGAGCGTCCGTCCGAGGATCTCCTCACCCAGACCCCCTGGGTCACGATCGTCTGGGACGATCCGGTGAACCTGATGTCGTACGTGACCCACGTGTTCGTCAACTACTTCCACTACACCAAGCGCAAGGCTGAGCGGTTGATGTTGCAGGTGCACACCGAGGGCAAGGCGATCGTGTCGAGCGGAAGCAGAGAGGCAATGGAGCGCGACGTGACCGCGATGCACGAGTACGGGCTGTGGGCCACGCTGGACAAGGCCGACTCGTGAGTCGTCCTGAGGTGAGCCGGCGATGAAGCGGTTCCAGCGTCGCCGGGGCACGATCCACACGCAGCTCTCGGCGTACGAGGTCGAGCTGTTGGCTTCCCTGGTCGGACAGCTTGTCGAACTCGTCTCCGATGGCGTCGCTGGTGTCGCTGAGGACGATGCCCCCCCGTCCGATCCGTTCGAGGAGATCGTGCGGGACCTCGACGTCGATGAGAGCGAGCCGCCGGCGACCGACGACCCGGTGCTGCGCCGACTCTTCCCCGACGCCTACCCGGGCGACCCGGGTGCCGCCGCCGAGTTCCGCCGGTACACCGAGCGTGGCCTGCGCAGCGGCAAGGTCGTCGACGCCAAGGTCGTCCTGCAGGCGCTGGCGGAGACCGAACAGGGGGCGCACGAACTGCGCATCCAGCGCGCCGAGGTGGAGTCCTGGCTCCGCACGTTGACGAGTGTCCGGCTCGCGGTAGCGACGCGGCTCGGGATCACCGACGGAGAGAGTGCCGAGGAACTGCTCGACCTCCCCGATGACGATCCGCGGGCCTTCATGAGCAGTGTCTACGACTGGTTGGGGTTCGCGCAGGAGACACTCATCGCATCGCTGTGAGGCGCGGCCGCCGGCGCGCGTTGGGTGCGGCGCACGGCTGACCACGCCAGTCGTCGCGGTCTCAGAGTCCGGATGCGCTGAGGCGTTCAGGACCTCCCGCCTAGCCTGGCGCCGTGTTGAGGATCGCCCGGGCGCACGTCGACGCCATGGTGGCCCACGCAAAGGCCGACCACCCGGACGAGGCCTGCGGGGTCATCGTCGGTCCGGATGGGTCGGATCGTCCTGAGCGCTTCGTTCAGATGCTCAACGCTGATCGCTCGCCGACCTTCTTTCGCTTCGATCCCCAGGAGCAGTTCGAGCTCTACAAGCAACTGGACGAGCGTGAGGAGGAGATCGTGGTCGTGTATCACTCGCACACCGCGACCGAGGCCTACCCGTCCCGGACAGACGTTTCGCTGGCGACCGAGCCGCAGGCACACTACGTACTGCTCTCGACCGCCGAGTCGGGCAGCGGGGACGGGCCCGTCAGCGTGCGCTCGTACCGCATTCAGGAGGGCCTTGTGACCGAGGAAGAGATCGAGATCACGGAATAGCGTGCGCCCGCGCGCACGTTTTCAACGGTCGTTATGCGCAACTCAGGAGAGACGATGGCTGTAGAGGTCCGGATCCCGACGATCCTTCGCACCTTCACCGGCGGTGAGAAGAAGGTGCAGGGTGCGGGTTCGACCCTGCTTGAAGTCATCGACGACATCGAGACGCGCAACCCTGGCATCAAGGAGCGCCTGGTCGAGGCCGAGGGCCTGCGCAGATTCGTGAACGTCTACGTCAACGACGAGGATGTCCGGTTCGCCGGTGGGCTGCAGGCGGCGACTTCTGACGGCGATGTCGTCGTCGTGCTGCCCGCCGTCGCGGGCGGCTGACCGCGGCGATGACGCGCTACGCCTCGCTGCTGGAGTCGGTCGGGAACACTCCGTTGGTCGGCCTTCCCCGCCTCTCGCCGAGTCCGGGCGTGCGGCTGTGGGCCAAGCTCGAGGACCGCAATCCGACCGGGTCCATCAAGGACCGGGCGGCATTGAACATGATCCGCGTGGCGGAGGCCGAGGGACGGCTGCGCCCAGGCTCGACCATCCTCGAGCCGACCAGCGGGAACACCGGGATCGCCCTCGCCATGGCGGCGACACTCGCCGGCTACCGGCTGATCTGCGTGATGCCGGAGAACACCTCCGCCGAGCGGCGCCAGATCCTCAGCATGTGGGGCGCCGAGATCGTCTCCTCCTCCGCGGCCGGCGGCTCGAATGAGGCGGTTCGGGTCGCCAAAGGCCTCGCCGAGGAGCATCCGGACTGGGTGATGCTCTACCAGTACGGCAATCCCGCGAACGCCGATGCGCACTACCTGACCACCGGCCCCGAGATCCTGGCCGACCTACCCGAGGTGACACACGTCGTCGCGGGTCTTGGGACGACCGGCACCCTGATGGGGATCGGACGATTCTTCGCCGAGAAAAAGCCGGGCGTGAAGATCGTCGCGGCGGAGCCGCGCTACGGCGACCTCGTCTACGGGTTGCGCAACCTCGATGAGGGGTTCGTGCCCGAACTGTACGACCCTTCCTACGTTACGTCGCGCATCTCAGTGGGCTCCCGCGATGCCGTCCGCCGAGTCCGAGAACTCCTGGAGCGTGAAGGCATCTTCGCGGGGCTGTCCAGCGGTGCGATCGTGCATGCCGCGCTGGGCCAGGCCGCCAAGGCGGTCAAGGCCGGCGAGGCGGCCGACATCGTGCTGATCATCTGCGACGGCGGCTGGAAGTATCTCTCCACCGGCGCCTACAACGCCGACCTGGACGACAGCGAGGACTTCCTCGACACCCAGGTCTGGGCGTAGTGGACACCGAAGCACCCATCGGCATCTTCGACTCCGGTTTCGGTGGCCTGACGGTCGCCCGCGCGGTCATCGACCAGTTGCCGCACGAGGACATCGTCTACCTGGGCGACACGGCACGGTCGCCCTATGGCGAGCAGTCGATCGCCAGCGTCCGCGAGTTCGCCTTGGAATGCCTCGACCACTTGGTCGAGCAAGGCGTGAAGATGCTGGTGATCGCGTGCAACTCCGCGAGTGCGGCGGTGCTCCGGGATGCGCGCGAACGCTACGCGGTGCCGGTCGTTGAGGTGATCCTGCCCGCTGCGCGGCGTGCTGTCGCGGCAACCCGATCAGGCCGGGTCGGGGTGATCTGCACCGAGGCGACCGCCACCTCGCTGGCCTACGACGACGCGTTCGCCGCGGCCCCCCAGGTCGAGTTGATGACGGTCGCCTGCCCCCGCTTCGTCCCGTTCGTCGAGGCCGGCATCACCGGGGGCTCGGAGCTTCTCGCCTGCGCTGAGGAGTACCTGCACCCGCTGCGAGAGGCGCAGATCGACACCTTGATCCTCGGTTGCACGCACTATCCACTGCTCACCGGCGTCATCTCCTACGTGCTCGGGGACGCGGTCACGCTGGTCTCCAGTGCCGACGAGTGCGCGAAGGACACCTACGCCGCGCTGACCCGTCGCGGACTGACCCACGACCGACCGCGCGACACCAGCCACCGCTTCCTGACTACAGGCAACCCAGCCGACTTCGAAGGGGTTGGCCATCGACTGATGGGCGGGCTGGTCGTCGGCGTGGAGCAGTTCGCGTGAGCTATGCGTTGGGCGCGGGCGAGGGTCTCCGATGCGGTTGACCATTGTCGGCTGCAGCGGGTCGATGTCCGGGCCGGACAGCGCGGCATCCTGCTATCTCGTGCAGGCACCGCACCGGGGGCGGACCTACTCGCTGGTCCTGGACTGCGGCCCCGGATCCGCCGGTCAACTCTTCCGCTATCTCGACCCGCGCGAGGTCGATGCGTTCGGCCTCAGCCACCTGCACCCCGATCACTGCGCCGACCTGTGCAGCTACTACGTCGCGGCCCGCTATTCGCCGACGGCGGCGTGGCCGGTGCGGCCGGTCTATGGGCCCTCCGGCACCGCGCTGCGCCTCGCACGCGCCTATGCCGCCGACCTGGACGAGGTCGAGCCGGGTCCGGGGTTCGGCCAGCAGTTCGATTGGAAGGTCTGGGGCGCGGAGCAGGACCTCGGGCCGTTCCGGGTTCGGGCGGTCCGCGTCGAGCATCCCGTTGAGGCGTACGCGCTCCGCGTCGAGGAGCGCGCCGGGGCCGGCGGGGTGCTGGTCTACTCCGGTGACACGGGTCCCTGCGACGCGCTCGTCAGCCTGAGCCGCGGCGCGGACCTGCTGCTGGCCGAGGCGTCCTTCCGCGACCAGCCCGGCAATCCGGCCGGACTCCACCTGAGCGGCCGGGAGGCGGCGTCGGCCGCGGAGTCGGCAGCCGTGGGGGCCTTGGTCCTGACCCACATTCCGCCGTGGCACGACCGCGACGAGGTCCACGCCGAGGCGGCGCCGCACTTCTCGGGCCCGGTCTCGATGGCCGTTCCTGGCGCCAGCTGGCTGATCGGCGCGCCGGGAGGGGCGAGGGTGGGCGGCGGTTAGGGTGTCCGGATGACCGAACGCCAGGATGGACGTCGCCCCGACGAGCTCCGGGACGTGCGCTTCACCCGCGGCTGGCTCTCGCAGGCGGAGGGATCGGTCCTGGTCGAGTTCGGTCGCACCCGGGTCCTCGTCGCAGCCAGCGTGACCGAGGGAGTTCCGCGGTGGCGCAAGGGGTCCGGACTGGGCTGGGTGACCAGCGAGTATGCGATGCTCCCGCGCGCCACCAACACCCGCAACGATCGCGAGTCGGTCCGCGGGCGAATCGGCGGGCGGACCCACGAGATCAGTCGGCTGATCGGCCGCAGTCTGCGCGCCGCGATCGACTACCGCGCGCTCGGCGAGAACACCATCGTCGTCGACTGCGACGTGCTGGAGGCCGATGGCGGCACCCGGACGGCCTCGATCACCGGCGCATACGTGGCACTGGCCGATGCGGTCGCGTGGCTAGGCGAGCGCAATCTGCTGGCCGGTGAGCCGCTGACTGGCTCCGTGGCGGCCGTTTCGGTCGGAGTCGTCGGCGGCGAGCCGATGCTCGACCTCTGCTACACCGAGGATTCCTCCGCCGACACTGACATGAATATCGTGATGGGCGGCGACGGTCGCTTCATCGAGGTCCAGGGCACCGCCGAGGGAGCGCCGTTCGATCGTGCCTTGTTGGACCGGTTGCTCGATCTGGGCGCCGCGGGATGCGCGCGGTTGACAGAGCTGCAACAGGCGGCCCTGGGCCGGTGAGCGGGGGCGGCGGCAGGGTCGTGCTCGCGACCAACAACACCAAGAAGCTCGCCGAACTGCGGCGGATCGTCGCCGAGTCCGTTCCGGGAATCGACGTACTGAGCCTGGCCGACGTGGAGTCGTATCCCGAGCCCGCCGAGACCGAGCGGACCTTCGCCGGCAATGCGCTGATCAAGGCTCGTGCATGCGTCGCGGCGACGTCGCTGCCCACGTTGGCCGACGATTCGGGGCTGAGCGTTGATGTCCTGAACGACATGCCGGGCGTCCGATCCGCGCGCTGGGCGGGCCCGGCGGCCGACGACGCGGCCAACAACGAGCTGCTGCTGAGGCAACTGTCCGACGTGCCCGACGACCAACGGGGCGCACGGTTCGTCTGCGCGATGGCGCTGGTGCTGCCAGACGGTGTCGAGCATGTCCGTCTCGGTGAGATGACCGGCCGGATCGCGGGCGCGGCGGTCGGTGAGAATGGGTTCGGCTACGACCCGCTCTTCGTGGCCGACGGGCAGCAACGGACCAACGCGGAGCTGGATCCGGCGGCCAAGGATGCCGGCAGCCACCGGGGGCGCGCCATCCGAGCGATCGTGCCGGTGCTGGTAGCCGAGCTCACCAGGCTGGCGCGCCTGAGCGGCGAGGAGGGTGACTAGACATGCAGACGTATCTCGGCCTGCTGGACCACGTGCTCAGCACCGGCGTCGAAAAGACCGACCGCACCGGAACCGGGACGCTCAGCGTCTTCGGCTACCAGATGCGGTTCGACCTGGCAGCCGGATTCCCATTGCTGACCACCAAGAAGTTGCACGTCCGGTCCATCGTCGCCGAGCTGCTCTGGTTCATCCGCGGCTCCACCAACGTCGGCTGGCTGAACGAGCGAGGCGTCACGATCTGGGACGAATGGGCTGACCAGGACGGTGAGCTCGGCCCCATCTACGGGTACCAGTGGCGATCCTGGCCCGCACCCGACGGCCGGCATATCGACCAACTGGCCCGGGTGATCGAGTCGATCAGGACCAACCCGGACTCGCGGCGGCACCTGGTCAATGCCTGGAACGTCGGTGCGCTGGAGGAGATGGCGCTGCCGCCGTGCCACACGCTGTTCCAGTTCTACGTCGCCCCGGCGCCGCCCGACGTCGAAGACCAGCGGGCCCGGCTGTCCTGCCAGCTGTACCAGCGATCGGCCGACGTCTTCCTCGGCGTTCCGTTCAATATTGCGTCGTATGCTCTGCTGACTCACCTGGTCGCTCAGGTGTGCGATCTGCAGGTGGGTGACTTCGTGCACACGCTCGGCGACGCGCACCTGTACCTCAACCACCTCGAACAGGCGCGACTGCAATTGACCCGCGAGCCGCGCCCGCTACCGCGGCTGGTGCTCAACCCCGCGATCGCCTCGATCGACGAGTTCGACCTCGAGGACATCGCAGTCGAGGCGTACGAGCCGCACCCCGGGATCCGTGCTCCGATTGCCGTCTGAGGTGGGCGTCCCCGAGATCGTCGGCATCGCCGCGGTGGCGCGGAACGGCGTGATCGGGGCCGACGAGGACATTCCCTGGCGGATCCCGGAAGACTGGCGGCGCTTTCGGGACCTGACGATGGGTCAGGTGCTGGTGATGGGGCGCAAGACCTACGACAGCATCGGCCGCCCGCTGCCGGGACGGACCACGATCGTCGTGACCCGGGATTCAGCCTTCGCCGCGGACGGGGTGGTCGCTGTCGATTCGGTGGAAGCCGC
The DNA here is from genome assembly GCA_044225235.1 of Propionibacteriaceae bacterium. Taxonomy (GTDB): domain Bacteria; phylum Actinomycetota; class Actinomycetes; order Propionibacteriales; family Propionibacteriaceae; genus Microlunatus. The sequence goes on from JBGAIX010000026.1 coordinate 16,959, forward strand.
GCTGGACCACGGCGCCGCCCTGGGTCCCTCGGTCATCTACGTCGCTGGTGGCGGCCAGATCTACCGCGCCGCCTGGCCGCACCTGACTGCGTTGGAGCTCACCGAGGTCGATCAGGAGCCGGTCGGCGAGGTGACGTTTCCGCCGGTGCTGGCGCGAGAATGGCGCGAGGTGCGGCGGGAAGAACGCGACGGATACGCGTTTGTGCGTTACCAGCGAATGACATCTGTTTGACGTGACGTCGTTTCATCTAGTTCAGCGACGGGCGATGTCCGTAGGCTGACTCTTGGGCTACTCAGCCCTTTCCCTACAACGATGGAGCGTGACGATGAGACCCCCCTCTCTCGGTGCACGGTTGGGCGCAGAGTTCCTCGGCACGTTTCTGCTGGTTTTCGGCGGCTGCGGCAGTGCGGTCTTGGCGGCGACTTTTCTGAGTCCGGATGCGGCCAGCGGAACACCGATTCAGCTCGGAATCGGTTTCGTCGGGGTCTCGCTGGCGTTCGGTCTTTCGGTTCTCGTCGGCGCCTACGCCTTCGGCCACGTTTCCGGCGGCCACTTCAACCCCGCCGTCACCGTCGGCCTCGCCATCGCCAAGCGTTTCGACTGGAAGGGCGTCCTGCCGTACGTCGTCACCCAGATCGTGGCCGCGACCGTCGCTGCGGCCGTGCTCTTCGTGATCGCGTCAGGCAAGAGCGGTTTCGACGCCAAGGCGAGTGGGTTCGCCAGCAACGGATACGGCGAACACTCCCCGGGCGGCTACGGACTGCTTGCCGGGCTCGTCACCGAGGTCGTGCTCACTGCGGTGTTCCTCTACATCATCCTGGGCTCGACCGACGACCGCGCACCGAAAGGCTTTGCCCCGATTGCGATCGGGCTGGGTCTGACCCTCATCCATCTGGTGAGCATCCCGGTGACCAATACGTCGGTGAATCCGGCGCGATCCCTCGGGGTTGCCTGGTTCGCCGGCGGCCCTGCGCTCGCTCAGGTATGGCTGTTCCTGGTGGCACCCGTCATCGGGGCTGCGATCGCCGGTGCGACGTACGCGGCGATCACCGGGGCGCCGAGCGCCGACGAGGGGGTCGCGAACAACCCCGAGTCGGCCACGACGTCCTGATCGCGCCGCTCGCGCTGTCGACTCCAGGCACCCGCTCGGCGACTCAGCGCGAGGTCAGCTCTGCCGACTGATGCCACAGCTGCTGGCCCAAGTCCCGGTCGTAGGAGAGCCTCGAACTACGGCGCGGGGTTCGCACTGACACGTAGCGGCCGGACATCCAGGCCGCGTCAGGCGACGTCGCGAGCCACGCCAGGTCCGCTGCCGAGTCCGCCACGTCACGGATGCCGGGAAGCCGGGTGATGACCGGACCGGCAGCGTGATAGGCGGTGCGGAGAGCGGCCGGATATTGGCGGTCGAGGGCGGTGTGGGGCATCAGCCCGGGGTCGAACGCGTTGGCGGTGAGGTTCTCGCTCCCAGCGCGCCGTGCGAGTTCGTAGGCGAACAGGATGTTGGCCAGCTTGGAATTCGCGTAGCGGACCCGGCCGGCCCGTCCGGTGGCTGCGAGCCCCGGCCGGTCGGGATCGGCGAGCAGCCGCGGCTCCTCCCACCTGGGGGCCGGGAATCCCATCGATCTCAGCGGACCCTGGTGCACTTCGCTGCCGATCGTCAGGATCCTGGCCGGTCGCCGCAGCTGATCGAGTAGCGCGGTGACCAGCAGAAAATGAGCCAGATGATTCACCGCGAAGCAGAGTTCGTAGCCGTCGGCGGAGCGTGCGATGCCCTGGATGATCTGCACGCCCGCGTTGCAGATCACGACGTCGATCGGCTCGGCCTCGGCGCGCAGCTGGTCGACGAAATCCCGGACGGAATCCAAGCTGGCGAGATCACACTGGCGCACATCGAGGTCTGCGGCCGGGCTGCTGGCTCGAACATCAGCGGCGACCCGCTCTCCCGTGCCGACATCGCGGACGAGGAGCATGACGCGGTGTCCGTGCATCGCGAGCGTCCGGGTCGTCAAGGCTCCGAGTCCGGCCGAGGCGCCGGTGATCAGTACCGTCGACATGGCTGACTCCGAAGGTTTGAGGATCGCATCGCCGTCGGTGAGTCACGAGGCGCTGAGCTCTGCTCTGCGCTCAGAGTCGGGTCGACGGCTGCTCAGGATCGTGCCGAAGGAGGGACTCGAACCCTCACACCCAAAGGCACAGGAACCTAAATCCTGCGTGTCTACCAGTTCCACCACTCCGGCATGGACAACGTGAGCGTAGTGCAGGCGACATCGCCGACCGTGCCGATGGAACGCGGCTGAAGTCGGCCGCGGCCCGACGCTCAGATGGCGAGGTCGCGCTTCAGTTTGTCGACGTGCCCCTTCGCCTTGACGTTGTACTGGGCCACGCCCACTGTCCCCTTGCCGCTGTCGTCGACGTCGATCACGAAAGTCGACCGGATCACACCCTCGATCAGCTTCCCGTACAACAACTTCTCCCCGAAGGCTCCGTAGGCGAGCAAGACCTCCTTGGCCGGATCCGAGAGCAACGGAAAGGCCACCGCCTCGCGCTCACGGAAGCGGACCAACTTTTCCTGAGTATCTGGTGAGATCCCGATCACTGCGAGTCCGGCAGCGCTGAGTTCGTCGAGCGCGGCCGTGAAGTCGATGGCTTGCGTCGTGCACCCAGGCGTCATCGCCGCCGGGTAGAAGTAGACGATCACCCTCCGACCGGCGAAGTCGCTCAGCGAGACCTCGCGACCGTCGGCGTCCAGAAGGGTGAAGGGGGGCGCGTCGTCGCCGGTGGCGAGTCGGGTCGTCATGGCACGTCACCCTAGTCGGCAAGGCTGACAACCTGTCTGTGGCCACGGGACTCAGCCGTCGCGACATCCCGCCGTCCACCCGGAGGCGTTCTGCAATACGCTGGGCCGCCAGGGTGCGGATCAGCACCCGTACACCCGCAGCGATGCGTAAAGGGGGCCCGGTGGCCAGCAGCTTTGCTCCGACTCAGCGGACCACGAGGCAGATCGAGGCCGATCTGGGGGCGACTCGGGACCGGCTCGCCGCGTCCATCGAGGCACTCGTCGATCGGGTGCACCCGAACCGCATCAAGCAGCGAACGGTTGCGAATGCGAAGGAGTTCGCGCGGATCAAGGCTGAGGATGCGAAGGCTGCCGTCGTGACGCCGGACGGCGAACTGCGGCGCGACCGCGTTCTGATCATCGCCGGTGCCCTCGCGGGGTTGATCAGCCTGATCGCTGTGCTGCGGCGCATCGCGCGCGGGAAGCGCAGCTGAGTGGCGCTGCCGGTCGATGACCCAGCCCACGACCCCCTGGACGACGGCGCATTGCCGATCCGCATGCTGCACGATCGGGTGCTCGTGTCGACCGATCGTGAGTCGGGGGAGCGGCGGAGCACCGCAGGCATCGTCATCCCGGCGACCGTGGCGATCGGGCGCAGGCTTACCTGGGCCACTGTCGTCGCGACGGGCACAAGCGTGCGCGCGGTGAAGGTTGGTGACCGCGCGCTCTTCGATCCAGAGGACCGCGCAGAGGTCGAGCTGCGCGGCAAGGATTATGTGCTGTTACGGGAGCGCGACCTGCACGCGGTGGCGGCCGAGCGCCTGAACGACGGTCACACCGGCCTCTACCTCTGAGCCCCGGGGTCTTCCGGCACCGGTAACCGGCCGCGCTACTGGCCAGTAACGAATCTAAACGTTTCGTGAGAGATGTTGCGCATTTGTGCTGACTAACCTCTAGTGTGGCTTAGGACACATCGGATGGGTGTCCCTCGACAAAGAAGTGAGGAGTGTATGACTTTCGTTCGTTCGTCGCGCCGCGTCCTCATCGCGGCCGCGTCTCTCACCGCTCTCCTGACCGTCGCCGCCTGCGGCGGCGGCTCCAGCGAGACACCAGCTGGCGGCGGAAGCTCGGCTGCTGAGGATCCCGGCTACAGCCAGAAGGGTCCGATCACCCTGGTCCAGGGGAAGGACACCTCCGCCACCGGCATCGTGCAGAAGCTGCTCGACCAGTGGAACAAGGAGCACCCTGACGAGAAGGCAACGCTCCAGGAACTGCCCGACAGCGCCGATCTCCAGCGCCAGCAGATGATCCAGAACGCGCAGATCAAGTCCGACAAGATGACGATCATGAGCGTCGACGTGGTCTGGACGGCAGAGTTCGCGGCCAATGGCATCGTGGACGCGCTGCCGGCGGACAAGTTCCCGACCGCCGACATGCTGCCGGCGACCGTGGACAGTGCCACCTACTTCGGCAAGCTCTACGCCTACCCGACCTCGTCGGATGGTGGCTTGCTGTACTACCGCAAGGACCTGCTCGACAAGGCCGGTGTGCAGCCGCCGACGACGTGGGACGAGATGAAGGCCGCCTGCGACAAGATCCTGCCGGACCAGAAGGGCATGGATTGCTTCGGCGGCCAGTACAACAAGTATGAGGGCCTGACGGTGAACTTCTCAGAGGCCGTCAACAGCGCCGGTGGCGTGATCGTCGGTGACGACGGCAAGCCCAACGTCGCGACTCCGGAGGCCGAGAAGGGCCTGCAGCGGATGGTGAACTGGTTCAAGGACGGCACCGTTCCGAAGGGCGCCATCACCTGGCAGGAAGAGGAAGGTCGCCGCGCGTTCCAGAGCGGCAAGCTGCTCTTCCACCGCAACTGGCCCTACGTCTACGCCGCGGCCAGCAAGGACGATGGCTCGTCCGACATCGTGGGCAAGTTCGCAGTTGCTCCGCTCCCGGGCGAGACCGGCCCTGGCACCTCCAGCCTGGGTGGCCACAACTGGGCGATCAGCAAGTACGCCAAGAACAAGGGCACGGCGGCCGAATTCATCGCGTGGTGGGCCTCCCCGGAGATCCAGAAGCAGAACGTGTTGGCGAGTTCCAATGCGCCCACGCTGTCCGCGCTCTACACCGACCCGGATGTGCTCAAGAAGTACCCGTACATGGACACGCTGCTCAAGTCCATCGAGACCGCCAAGCCTCGACCGAAGGCCGTCAAGTACGGCGACGTCACGCTGGCGATCCAGGACGCGGCATATGGCGCGCTCCAGGGTCAGCAGGCTCCGAATGCCGCTCTCCAGCAGCTGCAGTCGAAGCTCCAGGGACTGATTCAGTAGTCCGTCTGAGTTGACCCAGCTGCGGGGTCCCGGCGCGGCCCGATGGTCGCGCCGGGAGCCCGCAATCAGGAGGAGGTTAGGAGCATGGCCACAGCTACTGCTGTGAAGGGTTCTCCGACTGCTGCCGGAGACGGTCACAAGCACAAGAAAAACGCTCTGAGCGACGGACAGGGCAGGCTGGCAGCGATCTTGCTGGCGCCGAGCCTATTCGTCATCCTGCTGGTCGCAGGTATCCCGGTGATCATGTCGATTCGTGAATCCTTCTTTCAGGCGAACGACAAGCCGGATCCGACAACGGGCCTCATCACCCAAGGGGAGTCGTTCGTAGGACTGCAGAATTTCACCAATATCTTCACGGGCCAGAACCAGGTTGTCGGCAGCTACGGCACCATGGACCGATTCTGGAACGCGTTCTTGAACACCACGTTCATCACCATCGTTTGCATCATCTTGGAAACCATCCTCGGTGTGGCGATGGCGCTCATCATGTCCAAGGCCTTCCGTGGCCGCGGCGTGGTCCGCGCCGGCATCCTCGTGCCGTGGGCGATCCCGACCATCGTGTCGGCGCTGATGTGGAAGCTGATCTTCGACGAGGCCGGGATCTTGAATGCGATCCTCGGCAAGCAGATCCTGTGGCTGGCCGACTCGGGCGCCTCGTTCTGGGCGGTCGTGATTGCCGATACCTGGAAGACCGCACCGTTCATCGGGCTGCTGACTCTGGCCGGTCTGCAGACGATTCCCGCCGAGGTGTACGAGGCGGCGAAGGTCGACGGCGCATCGGCGATCCAGCAGTTCACCCGGCTGACGCTTCCGATGGTCAAGCCGACCTTGGTTGTGGCTGTGCTGTTCCGAACCCTCGACACGATGCGCATGTTCGACCTGCCGTTTGGCATGGTGGGACCGGGCAAGTATCGAGTCGAGACCTTGTCGGTCTTCGCCTATCAAGAGGCGTCGCAGTCCCGGTATGGGCCGGCGGCGGCGTACTCGATCATCCTCTTCATCTACGTCCTCGTGGTGGCCTATCTGTTCATCAAACTGCTCGGAGCAGACGTGGTAGGCGAGGGGCGGCCGCCCAAGAAGAAGAAGAGTCCCAAGGGCGGCGCCGCAGCTCCGGCATTGGAGATGGTTGGGGGTGCGCACTGATGTCCACGCAAACTCCAGCTCGCGAGGAAACGCATCTCACCGCCGAGGAGGTCGCCGAACTCGCCAAGCCCAAGCGAAGCCCGTGGGCACGGGTCGGCGTGATTGCCTCCTATACAGGTATGGCCTTCATCGTCCTGTACTGCATCATCCCGTTCTACTGGATGCTGGTGTCCTCGCTGCGACTCCCGAGCGAGGGTCGAAGCACCGAGTTGATTCCGAGCCCTGCCTCCCTGAAGAACTTCGAGGCGGTATTCGCAGGGAACAACAACTTCGGGCGCTCGTTGATCAACTCGATCATCATCTCGGGCACCACGACGATCCTCACCCTGTTGTTCGGGATCGTGGCGGCGTACGCCTTGGCGCGGTTGAACTTCCGTGGCAAAGGCGCGGTGCTCGGGCTGATCATCGCCTGCTCGATGTTCCCGCAGGTGACGTTGCTGGTGCCGCTGCTGAAGATGTTCTCCTCTGCGGAGCCGTTCACGTGGTTCCCGTACTGGATCAACACCTACCAGGCCGTCATCATCCCGAACCTCAGCTTCGGGCTGCCCTTGGCGATCTGGAACCTGACCGCGTTCTTCCGGCAGTTGCCAGTCGAACTCGAGCAGGCGGCCATGGTGGACGGGTGCACACCCGGGCAGGCATTCCGGAAGGTGATTCTTCCGCTGGCCGCACCCGGCGTGTTCACGACGGCCATCATTGTGTTCATCGGTGCCTGGAATGAGTTCCTGATCGCGCTGACCTTCCTGCCGGCCAAGGAGATGCAGACGGCGACCGTCGCAATCAGCAAGTTCACGGGCACGACCGGATTCGACACGCCGTACGGCACCATCATGGCCGCCGGTGTGATCGTGACCGTGCCACTGCTGATCGCGGTGCTGATCTTCCAGCGTCGCATCGTCGCCGGCCTGACCGCAGGCGGCGTCAAGTAGGGGTATCCATCCGCCGAAACCCACTCGCCACTGGCGCAGCCGCGATACTC
>JBGAIX010000012.1:0-104527 GCA_044225235.1 Propionibacteriaceae bacterium
CCGTCGATGCCGCCTGAACGGGCGCATCGACCCACCGCTGCAGCTCGGACCGGTACGCCTGGTCGAAGCGGCCGAGGAAATCGGGCGGGATCGCGCCGCCCCAACGACCGTCTGTACCGCGCGCGACCAGGTGCTGGTCGAGGCCGATCACCGCGCTGCCGCATTCGCCGACGAGTTCGGTGCGCACCTCGTAGCCGACGCCGGTCCGGACGAAGCACTCGTCGGTGACCAGGACGCCGGACTCCGTCTCCAGCACGACCAGAATCGGGTCGCTGGCGCCCTCGGGAGCTGTCGAGGTCGAGCGACCGGCGAGCACCTGAATGGCCGCGATCTCCTCGGCCAGCAGGAAGCGCGCCGCGTCAATCTCGTGCACAACCGAGTCGGTGATCATGAACTCGGTGCTGAAGTGTGGGCCGACCGTGAGGTTGCGATGCGTGCAGTGCATCATCAGCGGTCGTCCGAGCTCTTCCGCGGCGATCAACTCGCGGAGCCGCACGTACTCCGGGTCGAACCGACGCATGAAACCGACCTGGATCAGCGGCTGCCCGAGGCGGGCCTCCTGCTGCACGATCCGGTATGCCGCTGCCGAGTCCGTCGTCAGCGGCTTCTCGCAGAGCACCGGGAGCCCGCGATCGAGGCAGGCCTGGAGTTGCGCCGCATGGGCGGCGCCGGGGGTGGCGATCAGCACCGCATCGATCCCCGGGTCGGCGATGGCGTCCAACGGGTCCGGCACGACGCGTGCCCCGACCTCGGTGGCGACCGCCCCGGCCCTCATGACGTCCACGTCCGAGACGATCGCGACGGTCGCGCCCTTCGTGTGCGCGCTGAGCGTGCGGGCGTGGTACGCGCCCATCATCCCGACACCCAGCACGGCGATGCGCAGCTCGGTCATCTTCCGGCGCTCACAGATGGATCCGTTGGCCGGCCTTGCGCTGCTCGTACGTCGCGCGCGCGGCCTGGGTTGACGGCAGGGTCGAGGTCGCGCTCACCGGCACGTCCCACCACGCGGCGGAGTCGGGTGCTCGCCGCAGAGGATCGGTTTCGACGTAGATCACGGTGCTGTCCGGCGCCGTCTTCGCCGCGCGCACGGCGGCCGCAAAGGCGTGCGCGTCGTCGGCCCGGGTGACCCGTACCCCGAGGCTGGCAGCGTTCGCGGCCAGATCGACCGGCAGCACCTTCCCATCCAGCCGACCCGTCTCGGCACGGCGGTAGCGGTAGCGGGTGCCGAAGCGCTGCGAGCCGAGCGACTCACTGAGCGCCCCGATCGAGGCGAAACCGTGGTTCTGGACCAGCACCACGATGAGCTTCACGCCTTCCTGGACGGCGGTCACCAGTTCCGTCGCCATCATCAGGTACGACCCGTCGCCGACCAGCACGAAGACGTCGCGATCGGGTGCCGCCATCGCGACACCGAGGCCGCCGGCGATCTCGTAGCCCATGCAGGAGTAGCCGTATTCGACGTGGTACCCCCGCGGATCGCGCGTCCGCCAGAGCTTGTGCAGATCGCCCGGCATCGAGCCAGCGGCGCAGACGACCACATCGCGCGGATCCGACAGCTCGTTGACGAGTCCGATGACTTCGCTCTGACTCAGCGCACCTGCACCGCCGCCGTCGGGCCCGTAGGCCTGCTCGACCGATTCGGCCCAGGCTGCGTTGAGGGCCGTGCAGTGGTCCGCGTACCCCACGTCGACGTGCCAGCCGTCGAGCAGCGGCAGCAGCGCGTCCAGCGCCTCCCGAGCATCCGCTCGAACATCGAGACCTCCCATCTTGACGGTGTCGATGCCGGCGACGTTGATGTTGACGAAGCTGACGCCCGGTTCCTGGAACGCGGTCCGGCTTGCCGTGGTGAAGTCGGAATAGCGGGTGCCGATGCCGATGACCACGTCCGCCTCCCGCGCGACCGCGTTCGCCGCCGTGGTTCCGGTCGCTCCGATAGCTCCCAGGCACTGCGGGTGGTCGAACGCAAGGGCACCCTTGCCGGCCTGGGTCAGTCCGACGGGGATTCCGGTTGCCTCGCACAGCGCGCTCAACGCGTCCTGCGCGCGCGAGTAGCCGACGCCGCCGCCGGCGACGATCAGGGGTCGCTGCCCCCCTCGAATCGCCGCAACGGCTCGGTCGAGCACCGCCCGCTCGGGGAGTGGGCGCGCGATATGCCAGACCCGCGGCGCGAACAGCGTCTCGGGCCAGTTGCGTGCCGCGGCCTGGACGTCCTGGGGCAAGCAGAGCGTGACGGCGCCGGTCTCGGCCGGGTCGGTGAGCACCCGCATCGCCGACATCAGCGCTGCTGGCAGTTGCTCGGGCTGGGTGAGCCGGTCGAAGTAGCGGCTGACCGGGCGGAACGCGTCGTTCACCGTGACATCGCCAGCTGCGGCGTACTCCAGCTCCTGCAGCAACGGCGAGGCGGACCGGTCCGCGAACGTGTCTGCCGGCAACAGCAGTACGGGCAACCGGTTGATCGTGGCCAGCGCCGCCCCGGTGACCATGTTGGTTGCGCCGGGGCCGACGCTGGTGGTGACCGCCCAGGTCTGCAGCCGGTCCTTCATCCGCGCGTACGCCACAGCGGTGTGCACCATGGCCTGCTCGTTGCGGCCCAGGACGTACGGCAGCAGGCTCGGATCGGTCAGCTCAGCCTCCAGCAGCGCCTGACCGACGCCCGCGACGTTGCCATGGCCAAAGATCCCGAGGCAGCCGGCGAACAGACGCTGCCGTTGGCCGTCGGATTCGGTGTACTGCACGGCCAAGAAGCGCACGAGCGCCTGCGCGACGGTCAGGCGCCGAAACTCAGTCATCCGCGTCCTCCTGGGTCGTCAGTAGTCGCGGATCGATCGGCTGGGTCGCCCAACTGGCGCGTACCCAGGCCTGATCGGGGTGGTCGGTGATGCGCCAGGCGCGCACCTCGCCCGTGTGCGGATTCGGCGGCCCCGCCATCACGTTCAGGTAGTACATGTCATGGCCCGGCCAGGCCACGCACGGCCCGTGCCAGCCGTGCGGGACCAGCACGACATCTCCGTCGCGCACCTCCTCGACGATGTCGATCGGGTGGTTGGGCGAACTGGACACCCGCATGAATCCCGATCCCGGCTCACCGTTGGGCCCGGCGGCGATCTCGATGTAGTAGATCTCCTCCAGCGCAGACTCCGACGGCGACGCCTCGTCGTGCTTGTGCGCCGGGTAGGAGGACCAGTTGCCAGCGGGAGTGATCACCTCGCAGGCGATCAGCGAGGCCGCGTCCAGGGTTCCCGGCACGCCGAAGTTGCGCACCAGTCGGCTTGCCGGTCCAGCGCCGCGCAATTCGATCGGGATCTCGCTGTGGTCCAGACGATGCAACGGGTGGGGGGTCGAACTGCGCGCCGCGCACAGTGCAAACCTCCCGCCGCTGCCACTGATGAGCCGGACGGTCTGGCCAGGGCCGAGGTGAGCGAGGTCTGTCGGCCCGCTGAAGACCGACGGGCGCCCGGCGAGTTCGACGGCATCGGTAGCCGCCTCCACGCGGACGCTGCCGGTGAGCGGGAGCACTGCCACTTCGTCCCCACCGGTGTCGAACGCGTGGTCCTCGTCCCGGTCGAGCGCGATGACCCGAAGGGACGAAAACGTCCAGCCCGCTGACTCGGGGGTGACCTGAACCCGGTAGGTGCCTGTCGCCGCGGAGCCGGCAGGGAGATAGTGGGCACCGCTCGCCTGTCGTGTCGTCCGCACTGTCCCTCCCTTGAGGTCAGATTGTCACGACATCCCCCAGGTCGGCCACCGGGTAGCGGCTACGCCCCTCGGCTGCCCTCCCGAGAGTGGAAACCGGTCGGGCCAATAGTTGAGTGGATCACGCTCAACTTTCAGTTGTATGGTGGGCGTAGGCGACGCATAGTTGAGTGAGTTGAACTCAACTTTGACCGGATGGGGAGTCATGGACACCAGCAAGCTCACCACCAAGAGCCGTGACGCGGTCTCGGCGGCGCTCCGCAACGCGCTGACGGCGGGCAACCCGTACGCGGAGCCGGCTCATCTCCTGCACGCCCTGCTGATGGTCCCAGGCAACACGGTTGCCCCGTTGATCGTTTCCGTTGGCGGGGATCCGGCAGTAGTGGATGCCGCGGCACAGGGAGCGATCGCCAAGCTCCCGTCGGCCACCGGGTCGTCGGTCAGCCAGCCCAGTCTTTCCGGAGCGTTCGCGCGTGTACTCGCCGAGGCGGAGAACCGCGCTGACGCGTTCGGCGACGCGTTCGTCGCGACCGAGCACCTGCTGATCGCGCTGGCCAGCGTCGATTCGGATGCGAAGAAGATCCTCACCGACTTGAAGGTCCGACCGAACGACGTCGCGCGCGCCTTCAACGAATCTCGTGGAACCAAGCGGGTGACCAGCGCAGAGACCGAGGGCACCACGTCCGCGCTCGACCAGTACGGCGTCGACCTGACCGAGAGCGCGCGCGACGGCCGACTCGATCCGGTGATCGGGCGGGACACGGAGATTCGGCGGGTGATCCAGGTCCTGGCGCGGCGCACGAAGAACAACCCGGTGCTGATCGGTGAGCCGGGTGTCGGCAAGACCGCCGTGGTGGAGGGTCTCGCGCAGCGGCTCGTTGCCGGCGACGTACCCGACTCGCTGAAGGGTCGCCGGCTGGTCTCGCTCGACCTGCCGAGCATGGTGGCCGGGGCGAAGTACCGCGGCGAGTTCGAGGAGCGGCTGAAGGCCGTGCTGAACGAGATTCGTGACGCCGAGGGTCAGGTGATCACCTTCATCGACGAACTGCACACGGTGGTCGGCGCTGGCGCGACCGGTGACTCCTCGATGGATGCCGGCAACATGCTCAAGCCGATGCTGGCTCGTGGTGAGCTGCGGATGATCGGAGCGACCACGCTCGACGAGTACCGCGAGCGGATCGAGAAGGACCCGGCGTTGGAGCGCCGCTTCCAGCAGGTCTTCGTCGGTGAGCCCAGTGTCGAGGACACCATCGCGATCCTGCGCGGACTGCGGGAACGGTATGAAGCCCACCACAAGGTCGCCATCACCGACGCTGCGCTGGTCGCTGCGGCGAGCCTCTCGCACCGCTACATCACGTCCCGCCAGCTGCCGGATAAGGCCATCGACCTCGTCGACGAGGCCGCGTCCCGGCTGCGGATGGAGATCGACTCCTCACCGGAGGAGATCGACGCGCTCCGCAGGACGGTCGAGCGGATGCAGATGCAGCGCTTCGCGCTGGCCAAGGAGTCCGACCCCGGGAGCGTGGAGCGGCTGCACCGGCTCGACGAGGACCTGGCCAACACCCAAGAGCATCTGCGCTCGCTGGAGGCTCGCTGGCAGGCCGAGAAACAAGGACTGAACCGGGTCGGTGAACTGAAGCAGGAGATCGACGAACTGCGCGGCCAGGCGGAGCGGGCCCTCCGCGACGGCGATCTGGTCGCCGCCAGCGAGATCTCCTACGGGCGGATCCCGGCGCTGGAGAAGGAACTCGAGGAGGCCACGGCCGCCGAGACGGACCTGCCGCCGATGGTGTCGGAGCAGGTCGGCCCCAACGACGTCGCCGAGGTGGTCGCCAACTGGACCGGCATCCCGGTCGGACGGTTGATGCAGGGCGAAACCGAGAAGTTGCTCAGCATGGAGTCCCGGTTGGGCGAGCGGTTGATCGGTCAGCAGCAGGCTGTTCGCGCGGTCTCGGACGCGGTCCGCCGCTCCCGGGCGGGGATCTCCGATCCCAACCGACCGACCGGCTCGTTCCTGTTCCTCGGTCCGACGGGTGTCGGCAAGACCGAGCTGGCCAAGTCGCTCGCCGAGTTCCTCTTCGACGACGAGCGCGCCATGGTGCGGATCGACATGAGCGAGTACTCCGAGAAGCACTCGGTGGCGCGCCTCGTCGGCGCCCCACCCGGGTACGTCGGCTACGAGGAGGGTGGCCAGCTCACCGAGGCCGTCCGGCGTCGTCCGTACGCGGTCGTGTTGCTCGACGAGGTGGAGAAGGCCCACTCGGAGGTCTTCGACATCTTGCTCCAGGTCCTCGATGACGGCCGGCTGACCGACGGCCAGGGCCGGACGGTCGACTTCCGCAACGTCCTGCTGATCCTCACGTCGAATCTCGGCTCGCAGTTCCTCGCCGACCAGACGCTGGATGCCGAGACCAAGCGCAAGGCCGTGATGGGTGTTGTTCGCGGGTCGTTCAAGCCCGAGTTCCTGAATCGACTGGACGAGGTCGTGCTCTTCGATGCCCTCGGCACCGACGAACTGGCGCGGATCGTCGAGATCAACCTCAGTCGGCTCAACAAGCGTCTTGCCGAGCGGCGGATCACCGCAGCAGCCACCCCGGCGGCTCGAGAGTGGCTCGCGCTCACCGGCTTCGACCCCGTGTACGGCGCGCGACCGCTACGCCGACTGATCCAGACGACGATCGAGGATCAGCTGGCGCGGCGGGTGCTTACCGGACAGGTGCACGAGGGGGACGTCGTCACCTTCGACATCGACGAGGGAGCCGATGGGTTGCGCGTCCTGGACCCGGAGCCTGCGACGGTGTGATCACCACCAGCCCTGCTTCTTCGTCCACCGCAGCAGGATGCCCGAGATCACGAGCATGATGCCGAGCAGGATCCACAGCAGGGTCCAGTGAGTCTCGGCGTTGACGATGACGTTCATCCCCATCACCGACGACAGCGAGGTGATCGGGAGCGTGATCGCCGCGATGACCGCCAGGCGCTCGGCCGCGATGGTCATCTTGGTGTCGGTGCGTGCGCGGAAGAACTCCGTCACCCCCATCAGGAACTCCAGTTGTGCCTGGCTCAAGGAAGCGACCCGCTCGTACTGATCCAGCAGATCGCGGAGCAGGTTCAGGTTCTCTTCACTGGCGAACGTCGCCAGCCGAATCGCGCGGCCGAAGATCCCGCCGCCCTGAGCCGCCATCGTCTTGATGGTCAGGAGTTCGTGCCGTGCCGTGAAGAGTTCGGTCAGGAACTCCTCGGGCTGCTCATCGGTGGCCGCCATCACCCGCTGTTCGAGCAGGCCGACCTGGCGAGCGATATCGGCGACCAACGAGGCTTCCCGCCGGGCGATCGCGGAGACGATCGCGTACGAGAGCGCGAACGGCGTCCCGGGCCGTAGCCGTCCCGTCTCGATGCGCTCCAGCACAGAGCTCGTCTCGCGCAAGGCGGCCTCCAAGGGGACCTTGGGGCTGAGCGGGCCATGCACCGTGACCAGGAAGTTCGGCCCGATGAACTGGTCCAGCTCCAGATAGTGGACGTGACCGCCGGTCCCGATCTCGGGAGCATGGATGACAACGAACGCGTGGTCCGGATAGACGTGCACCCGCGGCACGTGATTGCGGTTGCGGCAGTCGGCGAGCGACATCGGATGAAAGTGGAAGTCGGTGGCCAGCAGTTCTTCGGCTTCCTCGCTCCAGGTGGGCACATTGAGCCAGACGAAGCCGTCGGTGCGCCCGAGCAGCTCGCTCACCTCGGAGCGGTCGCGGTCACTGATCCCGCTGTCGTCAATCCAGTGAAGGTCCATCGTCGGCATCCCTCCCGGCGCATTTTTACACCAGACCGCGATCAAGATCACTACCTTGGCGCGCGCACATTCGTTCGCCCGGCCGGTCCGACTAGGGTCGTTTCGTGCGCCGCAGCCGGGAGGCGGTCCGTGCCGTCAGCGGCGCCGAAATCGTCCCAGACCCTCGCCGGGTGCGGGGGTTCCTGATTCGTGTCGGCGGAACCGACCAGTCCTATGTCGACCTCGACGATCCGCTGTACCTGGAGTTCGACTACATGCAGCGAATCGCGGACGTGTTGGACGCTGCGCTACCGGCACCACACCCGCTGCGGGCCGTCCACGTCGGCGGTGCCGGCCTCACGTTGCCTCGCTACCTGGCGGCCAGCCGACCGGTATCCCGTCACACGGTGTTCGAGCCGGACGAGGCGCTGACCGCAGCGGTGCGCCGGTATCTCCCGCTGCCCCCGCGAGCGCGCATCAAGGTGCGACCCGTCCGGGGTGAAGTGGGGGTTGCGTCGTTGGCCAGCGGCTTCGCTGACACCCTCGTCGTCGATGCGTTCGTCGGCGGCCGGGTTCCCGCCGAGGTCACGACAGCGGAGTTCTTCGCCGAGGCCGCTCGGGTGCTGGGCCCAGCGGGAGTGCTGGTCGTCAACCTCACCGATCGTGGACCGCTGGGCTACGTGCGGAGGGTGATCGCTGGCGTGCTCGCCGCCTTCGACGAGGCGCTCGTCTGTGCCGAGCCCGCCACGTTCAAGGGGCGGCGCTTCGGCAACGTCGTCGTCGCGGCCGGCCGCACTCCACTGCCCTACGCCGAGATCGTCACCCGCGCCGGCCGCGGTCCCTTCCCCTACCGCGTCGTTCACGGTGCCCGCCTGCACGCCCTGCTCTCGGGGGTGGCGGCCTTCCACGACCCCGGCGAGTGGTCTCCGGAGCCTCCCGCAGGGTTGTTCGGGCTCGGCTGAGACCGCGCGCCGCGCCCTCAGCGATGCAGGCGGTGGAGCCGCTGCACCGCCTCGTCGAGCACCCGGTCCTGCTTGCAGAACGCCCAGCGCACGTAGGGACGGCCGGCCTCGACGCGGTCGTAGAAGACCTGGTGCGGGATTGCCACCACGCCGCAGCGGCGGGGCAGATCACGGCAGAACTCGACGCCGTCGTCGTAGCCCAGCGGCCGGACGTCGGTGGAGAGGAAGTAGGTGCCGCTCGGCACCAGCGGCTCGAGTCCGATGGAGACCAGGCCGTTCGCCAGCCGGTCGCGCTTGGCCTGAAGCTGCATCCGCGCTTGCTCGACCCAGCCATCGCCCTCGTCGAGCGCGCGTGCGACGGCTGGCTGGAACGGTGCACCCGACACGTAGGTGAGGAACTGTTTGACGGCGGTGATCTCGGAGATCAGCGCCGGCGTCGCCAGCGCCCAGCCGATCTTCCAGCCGGTCACCGAGAAGGTCTTGCCGGCAGAGGAGATGCGCACGGTGCGCTCACGCATCCCCGGGTACGTCGCAAGGGGGTGGTGGATCACGTCGTCGAAGACCAGATGTTCGTAGACCTCGTCGCAGATCACCACGACGTCGTGTTCGACCGCGAGGCGGGCGATCAGCGCAAGGTCACGGTCACTCAGCACCGCTCCGGTCGGATTGTGCGGCGAGTTGATCAGCAGCGCCTTGGTGTGCCGGCTGAACGCCGCTTCGAACTCGCCGTGGTCCAACCTGAAGTCCGGTCCGAATAGACCGACCCCGACCCGCCGGCCGCCGGCCAGGTCGATGCAGGCGGCGTAGGAGTCGTAGAAGGGTTCGAGGGCGATCACCTCGTCGCCCGGATTCACGAACGCGAGGATGGCTGCCGCGATGGCCTCGGTGGCGCCAGTCGTGACCAGCACCTCGCGCTCGGGTTCGTAGTGCAGGTCGTAGTGCCGGGCCGAGTGCTCGGCGATGGCAGTGCGGAGTGCCTGAATGCCGCGCCCCGGCGGGTACTGGTTCGATCCGTGCGCGATCGCGTACTGCGCCTCGTCCAACAGGAAGTGCGGACCGTCGGTGTCGGGGAAGCCCTGGCCCAGGTTGATCGACCGGGTCGCAGAGGCCAGCGCCGACATCTCAGCGAAGATCGTCGTGGTGGCGGACCGGACTCGGTCGGCCTTCCAGACCGAGGACATAGGCAGACCTTAGTGCTGGCGCTGCGGCTACGCCGGAGCGGCTCCGCGCGGCGCCGAGCCGAGCTGGGGGTTGATGATGGGGGAGCCGGGTGCTGATGCGAAGGGGGAGTCGATGACGATGACCGAAGGGCAACTGCTGGACTCACTTCCCCGTGGGCTGCTGATCGACGGCGACTGGCGGGAGGCGACCGACGGCAGAACCTTCCCCGTCCACGACCCGGCGACCGGACAGCTGCTGGCCGACGTTGCCGACGGCTGCGGTGCGGATGCGACGGCGGCGCTCGATGCGGCGTCGGCAGCGGCCCCGAGCTGGGCGGCGACGCCTCCCCGAACCCGCTCCGACATCCTGCGAGCGGCCTTTGACCTGATTCAGCAGCGGCGTTCGGATCTCGCGTTGCTGATGACCATGGAGATGGGCAAGCCGCTGGCGGAGTCGGCCGCAGAGGTGACCTACGGGGGCGAGTTCCTGCGCTGGTTCTCCGAGGAGGCGGTGCGGATCGCCGGCCGCTACGGGTCGAACCCCGAAGGCACCGGCCGGATGATCGTGTCGCGACGGCCGGTCGGACCTTGTCTGCTGATCACCCCCTGGAACTTCCCGCTGGCGATGGCAACGCGTAAGACCGCACCTGCGTTGGCTGCCGGCTGCACCGTGGTCCTCAAGCCGGCAGAGCTGACCCCGCTGACCACGCTGCTGTTCGCCCGGCTGCTGCAGGAGGCGGGAGTGCCGAGCGGGGTCGTCAACGTGGTCACCACCAGTCGGCCGGCGGACGTCTCGTCGCCGCTGCTCGCTGACCCGCGGCTGCGCAAGCTGAGCTTCACCGGCTCCACCGAGGTCGGACGCAGGCTGCTCGCGGCCGCCTCCGAGGGAGTCCTGCGGACGTCGATGGAGCTGGGCGGGAACGCACCCTTCGTGGTGTTCGAGGATGCCGATCTGGACGCGGCGGTGGCGGGGGCCATGCTCGCCAAATTCCGGAACGTCGGTCAGGCATGCACGGCGGCGAACCGCTTCATCGTGCACGAGTCGGTGGCCGAGGAGTTTGTCGCACGGCTGACCGATCGGATTCGCGCGATGAAGATCGGCCGAGGCACCGAGGACGGGGTCCAGATCGGACCGCTGATCAACACCGCTGCGCTGGACAAGGCCGACCGGCTGGTCGGCGACGCCCGGGAACGGGGCGCGGAGCTGCAGATCGGCGGCTCCCGGCTCGACCGTGACGGCACGTTCTATGCGCCGACCGTGCTGACCGGGGTACGCCCCGGCAGTGCGATTCTGCGTACCGAGATCTTCGGGCCGGTGGTGAGTGTGTCGACGTTCGGCACCGAGGATGAGGCGGTCCAACTGGCCAACAGCACCGAGTTCGGCCTGGTCAGCTACGCCTACACGCGAGACATTCGGCGCGGACAGCGGCTGATGGAACGGTTGGAGACGGGAATGCTGGGGTGGAATGTCGGCGTGGTTTCGAACGCCGCGGCACCGTTCGGGGGTGTCAAGCAGTCCGGCATCGGCCGCGAGGGTGGACTGGAGGGGATCGGGGAGTACCTCGCCACGATGTACACCCTGACCCCTGACCCGTTCGCCTGAACTGCGGCACCGGGCAGAATGGCGCGGGTGAGCGCCCCGAGCGATGACGACGACCACGATGCGACGACCGTCACGAGTCGGGGTTCCCGCTCGGACCGCCCGGATGAGTCGGCGGAGGGTGAACGTCGGCGCCGCCGCATCTCCCCTTTGACGCTTGTCGGTACGGTGCTGCTCGCCGCGGGACTCGGCTGCCTTGGCTGGGTCGGCTTCCAGTACTTCGGGACCGATGTCATCGCGCGGCAGTCGTTCCAGAACGATCGGCGCGACGTACGCCAGCAGTGGGCTCAGCCCCCGGTGGAGCCGACAGCGCGAACTGAGGCCTCGGCTGCGCCGACGAGTCCGATCTCGGGCGAGGTGATGGCGCTGCTCCGCATTCCCGCATTCGGCGCGAACTACGAGGTGCCCGTTCTCGAGGGAACCGACCTGTCGGTGCTGGCTCGCGGCGTCGGCCACTACCAGGAGACGGCGTTGCCGGGTGAGGTCGGGAACTTCGCCATCGCCGGACATCGCGTCACCCATGGATCGCCGTTCGGGCGGCTGCTGGAGCTGCGGGCCGGTGACAAGGTGGTCGTCGAGACGCGTACCGCCATCTACACCTACGTCATCGACGCTCCGCCCAGGCAGCTGACGGTGCAGGACACCGACAGCTGGGTGATCGACCCTGTCCCGGGTCAGCCGGATGCGAAGCCGACCGAGGCGCTGCTCACCCTGACCACCTGTCAGGACCTCTTCCGGTCACCTGACCGCTCGGTCGGCTTCGGACACCTTGCGTCGACCCAGAACAAGGACCGCTGACCTGCGGCATGGTGCCGCGCCGTGTCCGGATGCCGCGCCACGATCGGTAGCGCCCGGCACTAGGGTCGTCGTCGTGATCGAGCAGTCAGCTGATGCCACCGACGACACCGCGATCCTGATCGAGCAGATCAAGCGACTTGCCGTCGTGCACGGCACGGTGACCCTCGCCTCTGGCCGGACGGCCGACTACTACGTCGACATGCGCCGGGTCACCCTCGACGGGGGGGCAGCTCCGGTCGTCGGGCGCGTCATGCGGGACCTGGTCGAGGACTGGGATTTCGATGCCGTTGGCGGGTTGACTCTCGGGGCAGACCCGGTCGCGACCGCGATGCTGCATGCCGCGGCGGCGGCGGGTCAGCGGCTGGATGCCTTCGTGGTGCGCAAGCAAGGCAAGGCGCACGGGCTGCAGCGCAGGATCGAGGGCTCTCCGGTCGAGGGGCGACGGGTCCTGGCCGTGGAGGACACCAGCACGACCGGCGGTTCGGTGCTGACCGCTGTCGAGGCTTTGCGCGAGGCGGGTGCCGACGTCGTCGGCGTCGCCGTCATCGTCGATCGCGCGACGGGTGCGCAGGAAGCGATCGAGGCTGCTGGACTGCCCTACCGGTACGCCGTTTCCGCAGGCGACCTCGGCCTGGCCTGACCCCGGCCGATTCGCGGTCGAGCCGCGCCGACGGTCGATAGCGCGCCTGCGATCGGACCAGACCGCTCGGGTGGGCTGCCGAAGGGCTAGTGTGGCAAGGCGTAACCGCTGGGCACGGGGACCTGCGCAGCCACACAGATCGCGTCACAGACCGCGTTGTCGCAAGGAGAGCTGATGGGCACCGCCATCACCGTGATCATCATCGTCTTGGTGATCCTCGTCATCATCGCCCTGATCGGGATGGGGTCGTACAACGGCTTCGTCAAGTCCCGGAACCTGATCCAGGAGTCGTGGCGCCAGATCGACGTCGAGTTGAACCGGCGCTATGAGTTGCTGCCGAACTTGGTGGAGACGGTGCGTGCCTACGCGGCGCACGAGCGCAACACACTCGAGGACATCACCCGGCTGCGGGCGCAGGCTCAGCAGCTGTCTCAGTCGGAGGGGCCGCTGCCGAGTCAGCAGCGCGCTGACGTCGAGGCGGCGCTTTCCGGCGCGGTGCGCAACCTGATCGTGAGCGTCGAGGCGTACCCCGATCTGAAGAGCAACCAGAACTTCCTGGAGTTGCAGCGCCAGCTCGCCGAAACCGAAGATCGAATCGCCGCCGGTCGCCGCTTCTACAACGCCAATGTCCGGGTGTACAACACCCGCGTTGAGTCGGTGCCTTCGAACATCATCGCGAACATCTTCAAGTTCGAGAAGGCGACGTACTTCGAGGTCAACGATCCCACCGTTCGCCAGGCGCCGAACGTGAGTTTTGGGGAGATCGCCTACCGCGGCGACCCGCAGCGTCAGGAGCTTCCGTCGCAGCAGACCGGCCCGCAGTTCGGCGGTCAGGATGCCCTGCCGAACCCGCAGCAGTACCAGCCGCAGCAACCTCAATATCAGCAGCAGCAGTATCCGCCGAACCAGCAGCAGGGCTACCAGCAGCCCCAGTACCAACAGCCCCAGTACCAGCAGCCGCAATACCAGCAGCCGCAGTATCCGCCGAACCAGCAGCCGGGCTACCAGCCCCCGCAGCAGGGGGGCTACCAGCCCCCGCAGCAGGGCGGATACCAGGCGCCGGGCGGCTATCAGCCGCCGCAGGCCGGCCAGCCCGGGGGCTACCAGCCACCGCAGTCAGGTGCCACCCCGCCGCCGGCCCAGGGGTACCAGCCGCCGGAAACCGGCGGCTCTCCTGGTCGGTCGTAGCGCGCCCGAGCGCGGCCCGGTAGGCCGCGCTCGGCGAGCGCCTAGACCGCGTAGAGCGTGGAGGACGCCCACTCACCGCCCATCCCGGTCAGCGTCGGAACGACGAAGAGAATGGCCGTTCCCGAGTTCGACGCGGTGAGTGCGAAGGGCACATCGATCAGGGTGGTCGCACCCGGATTGCTGACGACCACTGTGGACGGATTGCCGGTGCCGCCGATGCTGAGCGTGCCCGAACCGTAGGCGCGGATCTTCAGCCAGACAACCAGGTGCTGCCCAGCCGCAAGGCCACGGAAGTCGTTCCACAACACGCCGTCGAAGACATTGGGGGTGTTGGCCAGCCCGACGATCGGCGAGACAGCTGTCCGGAACATGTCCGGACGGGTCAGGAAGAGCGACCCGTTGGCCGTGAAGGTCAGCCGCGGCGTCAGCGTCGTCAGCGCGCCGAGCACCGGTTGGGTCTGACCGGCGTCGGCGACGAACGGCTTCTCATCGGGATGAGCGGGCAGCAGACCCGCCGAGCGGGCAGCGGTAAGGGCCTGGTCGAAGGGGAGCGCGAGGATGTCTCGGGTCTCGATGCGGGTGTCGGTCATGGTCGTTCCTTCCGAGCCGGTGATCGCCGCGAAGGTGCGGTTCTCCCCGATGCTCCGCTGACCCGCCCGTCCGGACATCGGTAGCGGCTACCGACTCATTCGGCGCCCGGTACCGACATTTGCTACGCCGCCTGGGCGGCCCCGGTCATGCCTCGCTCGGGTTCTCCCGAGACCGCCGCCGGCGGTGCAGCACGAACTCCACAGCCATCGGGATGATCGACACGAGCACGATCACGAGCAGGACCGCGTCGATGTTGTTCTTGATGAACGCGACGTTGCCGAGGAAGTACCCCAGCGTGGTGACGCCGCACGCCCACAGCACACCGCCGATGGCGGTGTAGGTGATGAAGTGGCGGAAGTCCATCCGCCCGACGCCCGCGACGAGAGTGACGAAGGTGCGCACGATCGGGACGAAGCGCGCCAGGATCAGCGCCCGATTGCCGTAGCGCTCGAAGAATTCGTGGGTCTTCGCGACGTACTTGGGATTCAGGATCCGGCCCAGCAAACCGCGGCGTGGTTTGAACAGCGGCGGCCCGATCAGTCGCCCGATCCAATACCCCGAGATGTTTCCGGCCACCGCGGCGGCGGTCAGCACCGTGCAGACGAACAGCATGGAGTGATCGATGGTGCCGCGCGCGACGAACAGGCCGACGGTGAACAGCAGCGAGTCGCCGGGCAGGATGGCGAACAGGCCGCACTCGGCGAAGACGATGAAGGCGACGCCCCAGAGCACGTACGGGCCGAAGAACTCGATCAGGTACTCGGGATCCATCCAAGACGGCAGCAGCATCGGCAGCAGCAGCGCGGACTCCAGTGCGGTCACGGTGAGAGACGGTACCGTCGCGGTCTGTGCGTTGGCGACATTCGAGCAACCGGCCGTCGGCCGTGGCGCGTCGGGATGAGCGTCGAGCCCTGAGCCGATGCGGAGGCCGCGATGCTGAGCGATGACGACCTGGCTGCTGCCGCCGATGCTGGGGTCGGTCCGTACGTCGGTCCGTGGGCGGACGATGCACGTCTCGATCCGCAGTTGCTGGCCGAAGGCGATCGTCGCAACGTGGTCGACCGATTCCGGTATTGGCGGGTGGAGGCGATCGTCGCCGAACTCGACCGCGAACGCAGGCCGCTGCAGGTCGCAATCCAGAATTTCGCCCACGATTTCAACATCGGCTCTGTTGTCCGCACCGCCAACGCGTTCAACGTCGGCGGTGTGCACATCGTCGGACGTCGCCGGTGGAACCGGCGTGGCGCGATGGTGACCGACCGCTACCTCCACCTCACTCACCACGAGACAGCCGCCGACCTGGCCGCCTGGGCCGCCGCTCGGCGCTACGTCCTGGTCGGCGTGGACAACATCCCCGGCGCCGCCCCGCTGGAATCAACGCAGTTGCCGGAGCGCAGTTGTCTCGTCTTCGGGTCGGAAGGTCCAGGGCTCACCGGCGAGATGGTGGCGGCATGTGGGCTGGTCGTCGGGATCAGCCAGTACGGGTCGACGAGGTCGCTCAACGCCGGTGCTGCCGCCGCGATTGCGATGTACCAGTGGTCGCTGAGCTGGCCGCCGGACGGGTCCTCGAGCGGCCTGGGTTCGCCACCCGACTGAGAGCTCGTACGTCTCCGCTCCACGCCTGGGGCGGTGATCTGCCCTCGCCGTGGTGGTTGATCGTTCACCCGTTTTCCCTTGTCGGTGGTCAACGCTGGCCCCCATACTGGTATTCACTGGTCTACAAGCGGCACGGGGTGATTCGGTGCATCAGGATTTCGACCCGATCGAGCTGGCGGGGTTCCGGCTCGACCTGCCGTCCCCCGTCGCCACCACCAAGCGTGCTCACGTGCGCACCATCCTTGAGCAACTGATCAATTCGGAACTCAACCCCGGGGACGCGATTCCGTCCGAGCGCGCTCTCGTCGATCGGCTCGGCGTCAGCAGGGTGACCGTTCGGCAGGCGATCGCCGATCTGGTGGAGGCGGGCGCCCTCGAGCGGGTGCACGGCAAGGGCACCTACGTCACGGGCCCGCAGGTTGACTCCCGGTTGCACCTGACCTCGTTCACTCGCGAGATGCGGGATCGAGGACTGGTGCCGGCGACCGTCGTGCTCGCCGCCAGCGAGGAGGCGGCCGACGACGACGTCTCCTTCGCGCTGCGCGTCCGGCCGGGCCGGCCGGTGGTGCGGGTCGAGCGGGTGCGGACCGCGGACGGGACGCCAATGGCGTACGAGGTGGGGTACTACCCCTCGATGCTGTTCCCGGGCCTGCTGCAGCGGGAGCTCGGGTCGCTCTACGACGTGTTCGCCACCGAGTACGGCGTGGTAGCGACCAGCGGTGAGCAGACGGTGCGGGCCGAGTCTGCCGACGCGCACCAGGCGCGAATCCTCGGCATCGCCAAGCGCGCACCGCTCCTGGTGCAGGAGCGGGTGACCTACTCCGGCGATCGGGTGATCGAGTTGTGCACGTCGTGGTACCGCGCGGACCGGTATCGAATCCACATGGCCATCACCCCGCGGGGCGCCCGAGAGAACTAGGTCGACCGCGCTCCCGGCCGGACAGCTCAGGCCGAGGGTGCGAGGGGCTTGGGCCGGGCTGCGGGCGCCGCCGTCGGGTCGACCGATGCGCGCCGGTCGGTGACCGGGGTATCAGGGACGATCGTCCATCCGCCCGTCGAGGTCGGTACCAGCCAATCGCCGAGGGTCCCGTTCCAGCGCTGAGCGGGACTGTCGGCGCGGGCCTTGCGGCTGAAGGTGACGTCGCGGTCGACGAGGCTGAAGACATCGGCACCCAAGCGCTCGCACGCGTCGAGGATGCTGTGCTCGACCAACCGGATCGATCCGTCGGTTGCGGCCGGGTGAGTTGCGAACTCCGCCATGGTGCGGACATTCCCTTCGCCCCGAGGGATTGTTGACTGCTCCGTGAGCCATCCCCGCGCCGGGCGCCCGCGCCAAAGCCTAGTCGTTCGAGTCGCGATGTAGCCAGTCACCGACCGGCCGCCCGGGCGTGCGTCAGCCCGCCGGCCGGACCAACGGAAAGAGGATCGTTTCCCGGATCCCGAGACCGGTCAGATTCATCACCAGCCGGTCGATGCCCATCCCCATCCCGCCCGTCGGCGGCATCCCGTATTCGAGAGCCGTCAGGAAGTCTTCGTCGATGCGCATTGCCTCGGGGTTCCCGGCGGCTGCCAGCAGCGACTGTTCGACCAGTCGCTGACGCTGGTCCAGCGGGTCGACCAGCTCCGAGTAGGCGGTCGCCTGCTCGGCGCCGAAGACCACCAGATCCCACTTCTCGGCCAGCCGGGGATCAGCGCGGTGCGGCCGGGTGAGCGGCGCATTCTCCTTCGGGAAGTCGGTGTAGAAGACCGGCGTCGTCGTGGTCGCCTCGCACAGATCCTCGTAGACCTCCTCGAGCAGCCCGCCCCAACCTGTCGTCGCATCGAATTCGAGCCCGAGGGTGCGCGCATGCCGGCGCAGTTCCTCGATCGGGGTGTCGGGCGTGATTGCCTCACCCAACTTCTCCGACACCGCTTCGCACACCGTCTTCACCGGCCAGCTGCCTGACAGGTCGTACTCGGTCAGCTTTCCCTCGCTGTCGACGCGTCGAGCCACCGGAGACCCGGACGCCGCCGTCGCGGCCTCCTGAATGAGTTCCTGGGTCAGCACCCGCATGGTGTCGTAGTCGCCGTACGCCTCATACACCTCGACCGAGGTGAACTCCGGGTTGTGCTTGAAGTCGGCTCCCTCGTTGCGGAACTGCCGGCCGATCTCGAAGACCTTTTCCATCCCGCCGACGAGCAGCCGCTTCAGGTGCAGTTCGGTGGCGATGCGCAACGACAGATCGAGGTCGTAGGCGTTGATGTGGGTCTCGAACGGGCGCGCGTTGGCGCCGCCGTGAATCGTCTGCAGGATCGGCGTCTCGACCTCGGTGAATCCGCGGGCGCGCAACGAGTCGCGCACGCTGTGCACGATCGCCGCACGCTTGTAGGCGATCTCGCGGGCCTCCGGGCGCACGATCAGATCGACGTAGCGACTGCGGACGCGGGCCTCGGGATCGGTCAGCCCCTTGTACTTGTCCGGCAACGGACGGATCGACTTCGACGTGATGACGGCGGAGGCGGCATCGACCGACAACTCGCCCCGCTTGGTGGTGATCACCTCTCCGGTGATCCCGACGTGATCGCCGAGGTCGACGTCGTGCAGCCAGACCTCGAACGCCTCGTCGCCCACTGCCGCCCGGCTCACCATCACTTGCAGGTCGCCAGTGCCGTCGCGCAAGGTGGCAAAGCTCAGTTTGCCCATCACGCGCTTGAGCATCACGCGCCCGGTCACGGAGACCGATTCCCCGGTGCGGGTGCCTGGCGGCAGATCGCCGGCGGTCTGGTCTCGGACCTGCTGCAGCGTGTGGGTCCTGGGGTGTCCGACCGGGTAGGGGTCGATGCCGCGTTCGCGTAGCCGGAGCACCTTGTCGCGGCGAATCCGGACCTGCTCCGGGAGTCGCTCCTCCGCGGTGACGTCCAGCACGGGGTCGCCATCGGGCGGGGTCAGCGCGGCCACCGGCGCAGCGTACTCGGATTGGGGCCCGGCGTGCCGCCGGATTGCCGCGGGGTGCAGCCGAGGTGCGGTGCAGTTGGGTGGCCAGGCAGGATGTGCGGGTGACGATCGGACACTTCACCGAGCTGGTCGTCGAGTACGACCCGGCGAAGGTCCATCAGCGGCTCGCGCAGCGACGGCGGATGGTGCGCTCGCGACTGTGGAGCCTGGGAATCACCGCCGTGATCCTGGTCGTGCTCTACGTCTGGCAGCGCGATCAACTGCGGGGCACCGGGTTCGTCGCGGGATACGCGATCGTGGCGGGGCTTGCGCTCATCTGGCTCGCGATCGCGCTCATCCTTTACGTGCGCGCTCGGCGAGAGCTGGCGGGGCTCGCTGTCGGCGTGGCGATCCGGATGGGACCGCCCGGTGTCCAGGTCGGAGCACTCGGCCTCGGTTGGCCGGCGGTGGCGTCCCTCCGCACCGTCCGGGCCGGGCTCGGGCGGGCAGCGCACCTGCGACTGGTCGCGCTGGACGGGCAGACCGGCGAGGTGTCGCTCGATCACGTGGTCGTCTTTCCGGCGACCCTCGACAGCAGTGCGCGCGCGTTCTCCGCGGGCCGGCACGGGGTCGACCTGAGCGCGCTGGACAACTGACCGGCCGCGCCTCGGTCGCAGTGGACCCGCACGGGGCACCCGGTCCCGGCCGATAGGGTGGCGCCATGCCAATTGCCACTCCCGAGGTCTACGCCGAGATGCTGGACGCGGCCAAGAAGGGCTCGTTCGCCTACCCGGCCATCAACATCAGCTCGTCGCAGACGCTGAACGCAGCCCTCCAGGGCTTTGCCGAGGCTGAGTCGGACGGCATCGTCCAGGTCTCGACGGGCGGCGGCGAGTATGCCTCCGGCCCGACCATCAAGAACATGGTGACGGGTGCGGCAGCACTCGCCGCGTACGCGCAGGAAGTCGCCAAGAACTACCCGGTGAACATCGCGCTGCACACCGACCACTGCCCGAAGGAGAAGCTGGACAGCTTCGTTCGGCCCCTGCTGGCCCTCTCCACCGAGCGGGTCAAGGGCGGTGGGCTGCCGCTGTTTCAGTCGCACATGTGGGACGGCTCGGCGGTTCCGGTCGAGGAGAATCTGTCGATCGCGGCCGAGTTGCTGGAGCTGACCACCGCGGCCAAGGTGATCCTCGAGATCGAGGTCGGCGTCGTCGGCGGCGAAGAGGACGGCGTCAGCAACGAGATCAACGACAAGCTCTACACGACTGTCGAGGACGGCTTGCGCACCGTCGAGGTCCTCGGCTCGGGGGAGAAAGGGCACTACATCACGGCCCTTACCTTCGGAAACGTCCACGGGGTCTACAAGCCGGGTGCGGTGAAGTTGCGCCCCGAGGTGCTGAAGGAAATTCAGGACGCGGTCGGCGCGAAGGTCGGCAAGGACAAGCCCTTCGATCTCGTGTTCCACGGCGGTTCCGGCTCGACGCTGGAGGAGATCCGCAGCGCGGTCGACTATGGCGTGATCAAGATGAACATCGACACCGACACCCAGTACGCGTTCACGCGTCCCGCGGCGGCCCACATGTTCACCAACTACGACGGCGTGCTCAAGGTGGACGGCGAGGTCGGCAACAAGAAGGCCTACGATCCGCGCGCCTGGGGC
This sequence comes from Propionibacteriaceae bacterium, assembly GCA_044225235.1. Taxonomy (GTDB): domain Bacteria; phylum Actinomycetota; class Actinomycetes; order Propionibacteriales; family Propionibacteriaceae; genus Microlunatus. Next base: position 20,572 of record JBGAIX010000012.1, read on the forward strand.
AAGCTGGCCGAGGCTGGGATGGCTGCTCGTGTCGTCGAGGCGTGCGAGCATCTGCGTTCTGCCGGCACCAAGCTCGGCTCCTGACCCCCTGGATCGGCCCGATGCGTCGATCCTGTTTCATCCGCCGGTCTGCACCGCCGACCCCGACGCGCCCAGCGCGGGGTCGGCGGGCGTGCGCCCGACGCGGGGTTAGTCTTCGGGCGTGGTAGCCGCTGCCGTGACGGGGCGCCCCGTCCCGCTCAGCCGCGTGTGGTCGAAGCGGACCATCATCGCCGAGGATCTCGCCGGCGACGACTTGAGCGACGTCTTGGAGTTGCACTCCGACGCGTCGGCGTGGTGGGTCTTGCCGCGCAGTTCCGACTACGGCGCCGCCGAACTGCGCTCGATCGCGCAGGCGCTCGATCTGGATGAGATGGCGGTCCACGATCTGCTCGCGCAGGACCGTCGGGCGAAGTTCGAGGAACTCGGTCACGCTCAGTTGGTGATCACCAACGCAGTGGCGGTGGACCGCGCCGCGGCTCAGGTCGCCGTGCACCCGGTCTCCGTTGTGCTGACCGACCGGGCACTGATCTGCATGGTGGACGACACCCAGGCTTTCCGACCGGCGCAGGTGCTGGCCGAGCACGAGGTGGAGTTGGCAACGGGTGGCGTCGAAGTGGCACTCCGGCTGGTGCTCTCGGCGATCATCGACAGCTACCAGGAGGCGGTCGAGTGGCTGGAGGACGCGAGCGACGTCCTTGCTGACGCGCTGTTCGAAGAGCGACCGCTGGACAAGTCCGAGCAGCTTCAAGCCTTCCGGCTGCGCTCGGCGCTGTCCCAGCTGCGGCGGTTGACCGAGCCGATGCGAGCGGTGGTGTCGGACCTGCTGGAGCGCCAGGACGGCTCCACGCGACCTCGGACGGCGCGCAACGGATTTCGCCAGTGGCGCAGCCTCGCGGAGCGGCACACGCGGGTCGCCGACGCCGCAGACTCCCTCCGCGAGGCGCTCGCCTCGGTTTTCGAAACGAGCTTGGCGCTCGCCGACGCCCGGATGAACCAGATTGCGAAGAAACTCACCGGCTGGGCAGCCGTGATCGCGGTGCCGACGCTCGTCACCAGCTTCGTCGGGATGAATGTGCACTTCCCGCTGGTCGGCACCGTGCTCGGTTTCTGGGTGTACCTGTGCGCGATGGTTCTCGCCGGCTTCCTGCTTTTCCTCGTCTTCCGGGCCAAGGACTGGGTCTGACTCGTTGTCGTGTCGGTGCTCACTCCTACAGTGGCTCCCGTGAGTGAGACGCATCGCGATCTGCTGGCCGGTCCTGCCCCCACCCTGCTGCCGGACGATCCTGCGAGCGGGGAGTTGCGTGCCGCCGGCGGCGCGGAACTTCTCGCGTTGGTCGGCCGGTACCCGGAGTCCAGCCTGGTCTGGGCCTTGCTCGCCGAGCGTGCGCTCGGCGTCGGGAGTCGGGAAGCCGACGTGACGGCGTACGCGTACGCCCGCACCGGCTACCACCGCGGATTGGATGCACTCCGGCGTGCGGGCTGGCGTGGTTCTGGTCCGATTCCTTGGGAGCACGAGCCCAATCGCGGATTTCTCCATGCCCTCTGGGTGTTGTCGGTGGCCGCCGGCCGGATTGGCGATGCCGTCGAGGAGGAGCGGTGCGCGCAATTCCTGCACGATTCCTCCGAGCAGGGGTACTCCGTGCTGGCTTCGGCAGCGGACGACGGCGACAACGTCGCGGGGGTCCGTTAGGGTTGGCTGGCAAGAGTCCCCGGAGGCGAAGGCCCGGGGACTTCGGTTTTTTCGTGAGGTTCGCGTCCATCGAGGGTCTGCGAATCGTAGAGGGGCGGCGGTCACATGCCGGGCATCGTGGTGATGGGTGCGCAATGGGGCGACGAGGGCAAAGGCAAGGCAACCGACCAGCTCGGTGACCGCGTCGACTACTGCGTCCGCTATTCGGGGGGCAACAACGCCGGCCACACCCTGGTGGTCAACGGCGAGCGCTATGCGCTGCACCTCCTCCCCTCGGGCATCCTCAACCCGACCTGTGTCCCAGTGATCGGGAACGGTGTCGTCGTCGACCTGGATGTGCTCTTCGCCGAGATCGAGGGCTTGGCAGCGCGCGGTGTCGATGCCTCGCACATGATCATCTCGGCGAACGCGCACATCATCGCGTCGTACCACCAGGTCATCGACAAGGTCACCGAACGCTTCCTCGGCAAAGCCCGGATCGGCACCACCGGGCGGGGTGTCGGGCCGGCCTACTCGGACAAGGTGAACCGGATCGGTCTGCGCATTCAGGACCTGTTCGATCCCACCCTGCTGAGCCACAAGGTCGAGGCCGCGCTGGAGCAGAAGAACCATTTGCTGGTGAAGGTCTACAACCGCCGTGAAGTTGATCCGGCTCAGGTCACCGAGCACCTGCTGTCCTATGCGGAGCGCATCCGTCCGCACGTCGTCGATGTCAGTCGAGTCCTGAACGACGCGATGGACGCGGGCAAGGTCGTGCTCTTCGAGGGCGCCCAGGCGCACCACCTGGATGTGGACCACGGAACGTATCCGTACGTGACGTCCTCGAATCCGGTCGCCGCAGGCGCCTGCGTCGGCAGCGGGGTGGGCCCGACGCGGATCGACCGTGTCGTGGGCATCGCCAAGGCGTACACGACCCGGGTGGGCGAGGGCCCGATGCCGACCGAACTGCTGGATGCCGACGGCGATCGGCTCCGCGAGATCGGTGTCGAGTTCGGCACCACCACCGGCCGGAAGCGGCGCTGCGGGTGGTTCGACGCGCTCGTGGTCGAGGCCGCTGCCCAGGCGAACGCCTTCACCGACATTTTCCTGACCAAGCTGGATGTGCTGACCGGCTGGGAGAAGATCCCGGTCTGCGTCGGGTACCGGGTGGACGGCACGGTGTACGACCGGATGCCGCTGACTCAACCCGAGTTCACTCGGGCTGAGCCCGTCTACGAGGAACTGGAAGGCTGGGAAGAAGACCTCAGCGACTACCGTGACTTCGACGACCTGCCCAAGGCGACGCAGGCATACGTGCGGCGCCTGGAGGAGCTCTGCGGCGTCCGGATCTCCGGGATCGGAGTTGGCCCCGACCGGGAGCAGTCGGTGGTCATCAACGACCTGCTCTGAGCCACCGAATCGCAGCCAGGCGTGGCTCAGTCGACAAGACCCAGGCGGAAGACCTCCGCCGAGCCGGGCTCAGCACGCACGAACCACTCGCTACCACTGCTCGGGTAGGCGCGGGTGGTGTGTGTCTCTCCCCCCTGGAACACCTCGACGATGCTGCCGTCGACCAGGATGCGCGCCGGCTCCTCGGCGGTGCCGACAGCTGATGCGACCGGATGGGCGATGCCGTCGGAGGAGGTGCCGAGCCCGAGTTCGATCGGCCCCGATCCCTCCACCTCGAACGCCGTCGCGGTGACCACGGCGTCCTCCCACTCCAGCGCTTCGCGCCGGAGCAGGCGGAGTTCTCGTGCCGGGCGCGCGCCGATCCCCGCGCCCCGCGGGTACAGCTCACGCGGAAAGGTGAGGACGCCCGCCCAGCCGGCATCCGCGATCTGCTCCTGGGTCCGGTTCAGCTCCCACGCCCAGCCCCAGGTCAGCACCCGATTCTCATCGACCAACAGTTGCGGGGCGTAGAAGGCCGGGCCGCCGTCCAGGACCCCGCCGGCGGTCGGGACGAAACGCAGGCCGGCACCGGTCTCGTCCAGGTCTCCCAGCAGCCATCGCACACCCTGCAGGAGGGTCAGGTCGCCGGCCCAGCTGAGCAGGGAGATGACCATCAGCCAGCTGTCACCGAGTCGTACGAGGTTCGGGCACTCCCACATGCTGGCCGAGGCGACTCGCGCGGCAATCGGGTCCTCGCTGCTGAGCAGTGGTCCGAGTTCAGTCCAGTGGGCCAGGTCCGCACAGTCGTAGAGCAGGACCTGCGCATCCCCTCCCCGGGCGCCGGAGCCCTGGATCGCGTAGCGGCGACCCCCGTGCCAGAAGACGAACGGGTCACGGACCTCGCTACCGGGCGAGGCCGCGCTGCCGACGACCGCCTCCCGTGGCTGGCTCCACCGGGACAGCGTTCTGTCGGCGGTGGCCAGGGCGGCGGTTCCATTCCAGGCGTGATCGGGGACCGCGGTGTATACCGCCGTCGGGACGCCGTCGTCGTCGATGATGCAGCCACTCCAGCAGCCGGCGGCATCGATGCCGCCGGGTCGCGGCAGCAGGGCTGGTCCCTCGTACTCCCAGTGCAGCAGGTCTGCTGAGGACGCGTGCCCCCAGCCGATCTCGGCGTGCACCGGTCGCTGGGGGTTGAACTGGAAGAAGACGTGGTAGCGGCCGTCAACCCGGCACAGACCGTTCGGGTCGTTCAGCCACCCACGCTCTGGCCGGACGTGCAGCGCCGGGAATGTCATGTCATACACGTCTAGTCACGGTAGAGGAGTCGCGACCTCGGCGCACCTGAGGACCTCGGATGCGCCGGTAGGCTGTGGGCACGTGGCAGAAGCTGCTGATGGGGCCTCCGCCCTGCGCGTCCTCGTGGTCGGATCGGGTGGCCGAGAGCACGCTCTCGTCCTGGCGCTCGCCCGCGACCCGGGAGTCGTCGACGTGCATGCGGCGCCGGGAAATCCCGGGACCGCCGGGATCGCCTCCAACCATCCGGTCGATCAGCTCGATGGCAGCGCAGTCGCGCGACTGGCGGTCGACCTCGACATCGACCTCGTCGTCGTCGGTCCGGAGGCGCCACTGGTCGCAGGCGTCGCCGACGCCGTCCGGGCAGCAGGGATCGCGTGCTTTGGGCCCTCGGCGGCCGCGGCGAGGTTGGAAGGCAGCAAGTCGTTCGCGAAAGAGGTGATGGCGGCCGCCGGCGTGCCGACTGCGGCTGCGCGGACCTGCACCGATCAAGCGGAGGTGATGGCTGCGCTGGACGCGTTCGGCCCCCCCTACGTGGTGAAGGAGGACGGTCTCGCGGCGGGCAAGGGGGTCGTTGTCACCCCGGACCGCGAGCGCGCGCTGGATCACGCGGCGCGCTGCGAACGGGTTGTCGTCGAGGAGTATCTCGACGGCCCGGAGGTCAGCCTGTTCGCCGTGACCGACGGGCAGACGGTGCGTCCGCTGCAGCCGGCACAGGATTTCAAGCGCGTCGGTGACGGCGACACCGGACCCAACACGGGCGGCATGGGGGCCTACACGCCGCTGCCGTGGGCACCGCCCGGCCTGGTCGACGAGGTGCGCCGGACCGTCCTGCAGCCGACGATCGAGGAACTCGCCCGGCGCGGGACCCCGTTCGTCGGGCTGCTCTACGCCGGGCTCGCGCTCACCTCGAAGGGGATTCGCGTCGTCGAGTTCAACGCGCGCTTCGGCGATCCGGAGACGCAACCGCTGCTCGCCCGGCTGTCGACTCCGCTCGGTGGCCTGCTGTACGCCGCGGCCACCGGCGCCCTGTCGGAGCACCCTGAGCTTGAATGGGGCGAGGGTGCGGCGGTCGCGGTGGTGCTCGCAGCCGAGGGCTACCCGGGCAGCCCGCGTACCGGCGACGCGATCGGGGGACTGGACGAGGTCGCCACGTCAGGGGCGAGCGTCGTGCACGCGGGCACAGCGCTCGATCAGGACGGGGGAGTAGTCAGCGCAGGCGGCCGTGTGCTGGCGGTGGTCGGCACCGGAGCCGACCTCGCAGCCGCTCGCGAGCAGGCGTACCGCGGCATCGGGTCGGTCCAGTTGGACGGCGGCTTCTACCGCGGCGACATCGCCGCGGCGGCCGCAGGGGTGGTCGCGCCGTGAGCGTTCGCATCGGCAACGTCCTGGCGAATCGGTACGCCTCGGCGCAGCTCCGGGAGATCTGGTCAGCGGAGAACAAGATCGTGGCCGAGCGCCGGCTGTGGATCGCGGTCCTGCGCGCACAGCGCGACCTCGGAGTCGACTTCGGCGGCGACGATCCGGATGCGGTCATCGAGGCCTACCAGGCCGTCGCGGACCGAGTCGACCTGGGGTCCATCGCGGATCGAGAGAAGGTCACCCGGCACGATGTGAAGGCCCGCATCGAGGAGTTCAACGCGCTCGCGGGCTACGAGCACGTCCACAAGGGAATGACCTCGCGTGACCTGACCGAGAACGTCGAGCAACTCCAGATCCGCGACTCGCTGACGGCGGTCCGCGACCGCGTGGTGGCGACCCTGGTGCAGCTGGGCCGGCTCGCCACCGAGTACGCCGAGCTGGCGATGGCGGGTCGCTCGCACAACGTCGCTGCGCAGATCACCACGCTCGGCAAGCGATTCGCGACGGCGGCCGACGAGTTGCTGGTGGCGTACCGGCGGCTCGAGGAGTTGATCGCGCGCTACCCGCTGCGCGGCGTCAAGGGGCCCGTCGGCACCAGTCAGGACATGCTCGACCTGCTCGGTGGCGATCGCGCCAAGCTCATCGAGCTTGAGCAGCGCGTCGCGTCGCACCTTGGCTTCGCCGAGGTCTTCGTCAGCACCGGCCAGGTGTACCCCCGCTCGCTGGACTATGACGTGGTTACCGCTCTCGCGCAGGTCGCCGCGGCGCCGTCCAATGTCGCCACCACGATTCGGCTGATGGCCGGGCACGAGCTTGTCACGGAGGGCTTCCGGCCTGGCCAGGTCGGTTCGAGTGCGATGCCGCACAAGATGAACACCCGCTCGTGCGAGCGGGTGAACGGGCTGGCGGTGATCGTGCGCGGCTACGTCTCGATGGTCGGCGAACTCGCCGGAGACCAGTGGAACGAGGGCGACGTCTCGTGCTCGGTGGTCCGCCGGGTGGCGCTGCCCGACGCCTTCTTCGCCCTCGACGGTCTGTTCGAGACGTTCCTCACGGTGCTGGCTGATTTCGGTGCCTTCCCTGCTGTGATCGACGCCGAGTTGCGGCGGTATCTGCCCTTCCTCGCGACGACGAAGGTGTTGATGGCGGCGGTCCGGCACGGGACGGGTCGAGAGGCCGCGCACGAGGCGATCAAGGAGCACGCGGTGGCGGTCGCGCTCGAGATGCGCGAGCAGGGCCGGAGCGACAACGACCTGCTGGACCGCCTGGCCGCCGACGAACGGCTGGGCGTCACGCGAGCCGACCTGGACGCAGCTCTCGCTCATCCGCTCGAACTGGCCGGCACCGCTGGCGAGCAGGTGGCGATCCTGGTCGGCCGGATCGAGCAGATCGCCGCCGCCCACCCGGCTGCGGCCTCGTACCAGCCTGGGCTGGTGCTCTAGCGACAGCACCCAGATGTCCTGCGGTCCAGCGCGCTACGGACTTTCCACTGGAAAGTTACCAGTGGTAAATTCTCCTGTGTGAAGACGGCCTACCACTACGGCGACTTGCGATCCGCGGTGCTTGCACGGGCCGTCGAGGTGATCGAGGCGCACGGCCCGGACAGCTTCAGCCTGCGGTCGCTCGCTGCCGATCTCGGCGTCAGCCACACCGCGCCGAGGCACCACTTCGGCAGTCGCGAAGGAGTACTGACGGCTGTCGCTGCGCAGGGATTCGACCTGCTCGCCGACCGGCTTCACGCGGCACGCACCGCCGGCTCCTTGCTTGACGCGGGCGTTGCCTACGTCGCTTTCGCGCGGGAGCATCCCGGGCACTTCGCGGTCATGTTCACCCCGACCCTGGTCGACGGCAGCGACCCCGAGCTCGCAGCGGCGCGGCGGCGTGCCTTCGGCGAACTGCGGGGAGGCGTGCGCGCGATGCACGACGGACAGCCCACCGATGACGACGTCGCCGTGCTGGTTGCCTCCTGGGCCATCGTCCACGGAATCGCGACGCTCGCCCTCTCCGGCAGTTTCGATGCCTCGGAACTCGCCCCGCTGGTCGCGGGACGCGACCTGCTGGACCTCACCCGGCGCAGCGCCGCGCTTCTCTACCCGGGTACGCCCGCGGACCTGACGACCCCCGAACACGTCTCCTAGGAGCCTCCATGCTCGATGCACCCACCGCGATCCTCTGCGGGATCGTCCTGCTCACCGTCATCACGATCGCCTACGGCGGGACCTTCCTGCTGCGCGTCGGCGCCGGTCATCCGCCCACCAATGACCTGCAGAAGTCGTTCTTCCGTGCCGGGCACGCCCATGCCGGTGTGCTGGTCATCCTCGGACTCGTCGTCCAGGTCCTCGTGCAGACACCCGGCGTGCCCGTCGTCCTGCGGTGGCTCACGATCGGGATCCTGGTCGCCGCCATCCTGATGCCGGCGGGCTTCTTTCTGTCGGTCCTCGGCCGCGACCCGCAGCGCCCGGGCAAGCTGATCGCGCTGCTCTGGATGGGCGCCGCCTCGCTCACCGTCGGGGTCGGCTCGGCCGGCGTCGGCCTGATCATGGCCGGAACGGCCTGACCGGGCGGGACACCGCGCGCCGCAGCCCAATCCACAACGCAGCAGCCCCCGGTCGAAGACCGGGGGCTGGTGGGGACGAGCGGGGTTGGACTGGGCCTCAGACGAGGGTTGACTCCTCTTCGGGCATCAGGATCCAACCGGCGACGTAGATCAGGAACTGCGGGCCCGGCAGGAACAGGCTCGCGACGAACGCGATGCGCACCAGCGTCACGTCGATGTTGTACCGCCGGGCGATTCCGGCGCAGACCCCGGCGATCATGCGGTCGTTCTTGGGGCGGTAGAGGGAGGTCATCTCGGGTGTCCTTTCGGGACGTCTCGTGGCTATGCCGTCAACTCTCCGCCGCCTGAACGCGCACGGGAACCGCTTTGCTGGCTCCCTCCGGGTCCCCCTCAGGGGGTTCATCGTGGCTTCCCTGACCGGTCCGCGGCGTGGGCCGACGCGCAGCGTCCAGAGTCCAGCGGCCGCCGCGACCGGACCGGCGCGCGTGTGTGCTGGCAGGATTGCCGTGCTCTGCCCCGTCCCCTCCGCGGAGGCGTCTCAACGGAGGGGCCATTGTCGTCGAGGGATGGTTCAGCCGTGGCTCAGGTGTACCTATCAGCGCTCGGTCTCCCGCTCGTCCATGCCGGGAAGATCCGTGAGCTGTACGCGCTGGATGCGGACCGGCTGCTGATGGTGGCCACCGACAAGATCAGCGCTTTCGACTTCGTGCTGGAGCCGCCGGTGCCCGACAAGGGTGTGGTGCTGAATCAGATCTCGCGGTGGTGGTTCGACCGGCTCGACCACGTCGTGCCCCATCACGTCCTCTCCTACGACGTTCCCGAGGCCGTCAGCGGCCGTGCCGTGGTGTGCGAGCGGCTGGAGATGATCCCAGTGGAATGCGTGGCCCGCGGCTACCTGACCGGTTCCGGTTGGCTCGAATACCAGCAGAGCCGAACAGTCTGCGGGATCCCGCTGCCGCCGGGGCTCGTCGACGGATCCCGGCTGCCGGAGCCGATCTTCACCCCGGCGACCAAGGCTGCCCTCGGCGAGCACGACGAGAACGTGGACTTCGACGCCGTGGTGGCGACCGTCGGCCCTGAGCTCGCCGCGACGTTGCGCCGGTTGACACTCAGCGCCTACGCGGCCGCTGCGGAGATCGCCGCCGAACGCGGCTTCATCCTCGCCGATACCAAGTTCGAGTTCGGCCTGCGGGCCGACGGCACCGTGGTGCTGGCGGACGAGGTGCTGACGCCCGACTCGTCCCGCTTCTGGGACGCCGCCACCTGGGCGCCGGGGAGCCGGCTCGACTCCTTCGACAAGCAGTTCGTGCGGAACTGGCTGCTCCACGAGTCCGGCTGGGACCGCGCCGCCGATGTCCCACCGCCGCCGCTGCCGGCCCAGGTCGTCGCGGCGACCCGGGACCGGTACGTCGCCGCGTACGAGCGGCTGACCGGCGCCGCGTTCCGCCCGTAGAGTCCGCCGGCGCCCCGGCAGGTCCGGTTGACGGCACCGCCGCCGATAGGATCGCGGGCATGGTTCGCGTGGTGGTCGACGTCATGCCGAAGCCGGAAATCCTGGACCCGCAGGGCAAGGCGGTTACCGGTGCCCTGGGTCGGCTGGGGTTCGGCGGTCTCTCGGTGCGGCAGGGAAAGCGGTTTGAGCTCGAGGTCGAGGGGGAGCTCACCGACGATCGGCTGGCCGACATCCATCGGGCCGCCGAGACGTTGCTTGCCAACACCGTCATCGAGACCTTCGACGTCCGAGTCGAGGACTGAGGGTGGCCGCGCGGATCGGTGTCGTCACCTTTCCCGGCTCGCTCGACGACCACGACGCGCTCCGGGCGGTCCGGGTTTGCGGGGGTGAGCCGGTGTCTCTCTGGCACGCCAGCGACAGCCTGAACGGCGTCGACGCCGTCATCCTCCCGGGCGGGTTCTCCTACGGCGACTACCTGCGCTGCGGGGCTATCTCGCGGTTCGCGCCGGTGATGGCCGAGGTGGTCCGCGCAGCCGGCGAAGGAATGCCGGTGCTCGGCATCTGCAACGGGTTCCAGATCCTCTGCGAGGCACATCTGTTGCCCGGAGCGCTGATCCGCAACGACGTGCGCACCTTCGTGTGCAAGGACCAGGACCTCCGTGTCGAGTCGACCGACACCACCTGGACCAGTGCGTTCACGCCGGGCCAGCAGATCACCATCGTGCTCAAGAACGGCGAGGGCGGCTACGTAGCGGATCAGCAGACCCTGGAGCGACTGGAGGGCGAAAACCAGGTCGTCTTCCGCTACGTCAACGGCAATCCGAACGGGTCATTCAACGACATCGCCGGGGTCTGCAACGAGCGTGGCAACGTCGTCGGGCTGATGCCGCATCCCGAGCACAACATCGAGACTCTGACCGGACCGACGACCGACGGCCGAGCGTTCTTCGAGAGCGTGCTCGGCTTCCTGGCCGCGAAGGTCTAGCCCGGGTCCGTCGGGCGCCACCGTGGGCACCTCCAGCAGTGGATCCGGCGCGCATCGCAGCCCGCGTCGCCACCCGACGGGCGGCCGGGTTCCTGCCGAAACCAACCGGGCCGGTCTGCCGCGTCGCACCTGGGTCCTGCTCGGGCTCGCCATCGTGGTGGTGTTCGCCGGCCTGCGGGGAATCCACGCGCTCGTCGATCGGCCGGCTCTGGCGGCGGAGATCACTGGCCGCGTCGTGGTCGTCGGCGTGACCGGACGACCCGAGCTGACCGCTGCCGACCGGCAGCTGATCGGTGACCACCTGGGCGAGGTGCACGCCGGGATGATGGCGATTCGCCCGCGCTACGTCGGTGACTGCGCTGCCGCAGGCTGGACGACGCTGGGAGCCGGCCGCCGTGCAGCTGTCGGTCGCAACGTCTCGGTTGCCGGCCTGTGCGACGTCACGGTCCGCGCGACGGGTCGCGGTGGCCAGGTGGAGCGCTGGCCCGAACGCGTTCGGGCGGCGGCGGAGCACCGTGGCGACGCCCGCCTGGGCACCTTGGGTCACGCTTCCGGTGCGGGCTGCGTCGCGGCGGTCGGCCCCGGCGCCGCACTCGCGGCCGCCGATGCCGACGGCATGGTCGACCGCTACCAGACGGCGCAGCAGTTCCGCGAGGCCGGACTCGCGCTCGAGTGCCCGGTCACCCTGGTCGACGCCGCTGGTGAGTCCGACTCCATCGCCGCCGAGTTGGCCGGCCGGGACGAGGTGACGCTCATCCTCACCGGCGTCGGGCCCGCCGAAGGGTCCGATGATCCCGCCCTTCAGGTGGCCTACCGGATCGGGACGTCCGTGCCGGGCTGGTTGACCTCGGCGAGCACCAGGCGGGAGGGCATCGTGACCCTCACCGACCTGACTCGCACGCTGATCCAGGCTCGCGATCGGGAGGGCGGGACCGGGCCGTCATCACCGTCCGGCGAGACAGCCGAGTCCGTTGTCGACGGTTCACCGCTGGCAGCGCTGCCGACGACGCTGACGGTGCCCGAGATCGCGGCCGGGCAGGGTGCGGTGACGGCGCTGTCCGACGCCGCACCGACCGGCTATCTCGTGCTGGGCATCGGCGGGGCGGGATTGTTCCTGCTGCTTCTCGGCGGGCTGGTGTGGCGGCGGTACCGGATTGCGCGCGCGGTGCTCACCTTCGGCTCGGTGCTGCCTGCCGCGATGATGCTGACCGGCGCCATCCCCTGGCAGTTCGCAGCCCGGCCCGGGCTCACGCTCAGTCTCGCGGTCTGGGTCTGGGCCGCCGTCCTGACCGCCGCGGCGGCGCTGCTGGGGCGGATCGCCGCCATCCCGGCAACGGTTGCGGGAGCGGCCCTCACGGTCGCCGCGTTCACCGTGGACGCTGCGCTCGGCGGACCGATGCAGGCAGGGTCGATGCTCAACTCCCGGCCGATCTTCGCGCTCCGCTGGTACGGCTTCGGCAATGTCACCTTCGCCGCCTACGCCGCGGCGGGGCTCGTGGTGGCGGGCTTCGTCGCGCATCGGCTGGTCGCCGCGCAGCGACGCCGCACTGCTGCCCTCGCCGTCGCCGGAATCGGATTCAGCATCGTGCTCTGCGAGGGCTGGCCGAGCATGGGCAGCGACTTCGGCGGCGTGATCGCGCTCACCCCCGTCGTGCTGGCGTTCGTGCTGGCGCTGTGGGGGGTCCGGCTCACTGGGCCCCGGCTGCTCGCGATCGGAGGCTCGGCCGTCGCCGCGGTCGCCGCCATCTCCTTCCTCGACTGGGCCCGAGGTCCGGACCGGCGCAGCCACCTCGGGAACTTCGTCGCTCGCGTGCTGGAGGGTGACGCGCTGGCTGTGATCAGTCGCAAGGCGGTCGCCTCGGCGGAAACGATCGCCTCGCCACTCGGGATCGGGTCCCTCGTCCTCGGTGTGGCGCTCTGGGTGCTGCTGATCAAGATGGCGCTGCCCGACCTCGTCCGGGAGTTCGGAACGCTCCGTCACACGGTGCTGGCGATCCTGGCTGTTGGTGTCCTCGGCACGCTGGTGAACGACGGCGGGATCAGTGTCTGGATCACCGCTACCACGGTGGCGGCGGTCACCGTCGGGTGGTTGTGGGTCGACGCCCGCGTGCGCCGGTAGGTTTGCTCCCGTGGCCGACACCGTCGACAACGCGCGATCGACCCCCGACCAACCTCAGCCGTGGGCCGAGCTGGGTCTGAAACCTGACGAGTACCAGCGCATCCGCGAGATCCTCGGTCGGCGTCCGACCGGGGCAGAGCTCGCGATGTACTCGGTGATGTGGTCCGAGCACTGCTCGTACAAGTCGTCGAAGGTGCACCTCCGTCGGTTCGGCGAGCTGCCCGCCGAGACTCCGGTGGGCAAGTTGCTGGCCGGCATCGGTGAGAACGCGGGTGTGGTCGACATCGGCCAGGGGTACGCGGTCACGTTCAAGATCGAGTCGCACAACCACCCCAGCTACGTCGAGCCGTACCAGGGCGCGGCTACCGGGGTCGGCGGCATCGTCCGCGACATTCTGGCGATGGGTGCCCGCCCGATCGGCGTGATGGATCCGCTGCGGTTCGGGCCGCTGCACGAGCCGGACACCGCTCGGGTGCTGCCGGGCATCGTTGCGGGGGTCGGCGGCTACGGCAACTGCCTCGGGCTGCCGAACGTCGGCGGCGAGGTGGTGTTCGACCGGACCTACCTCGGCAATCCGCTGGTCAACGCCTTGTGCGTCGGGGTGCTGCGGCACGAGGACCTGCACCTGGCCAAGGCCACCGGCGTCGGCAACAAGGTGATCCTCTACGGAGCGGCTACCGGCGGTGACGGGATCGGCGGCGTCAGCGTGCTCGCCTCGGAGACGTTCGACGACTCCAAGCCGAGCAAGCGGCCGAGTGTTCAGGTCGGCGACCCGTTCATGGAGAAGCTGCTGATCGAGTGCACGCTGGAGATCTTCGCGGCCCGGCTGGTGGCGGGCATCCAGGATCTCGGCGGGGCGGGGTTGTCCTGCGCCACCTCCGAACTGGCCAGTGCCGGCGACGGTGGTATGCACGTGGATCTCGATCTGGTGCCGCTGCGCGACTCGTCGCTCAGCCCTGAAGAGATCCTGATGAGCGAGTCCCAAGAACGCATGATGGCGGTGGTGGAGCCGGCCAACGTCGAGCAGTTCATGGAGATCTGCCGGAAGTGGGACGTGCTGGCCACTGTGGTCGGCGAGGTCACCGACGGAGACCGCCTGATCATCGACTGGCACGGCGAGACCGTGGTCGACGTGCCGCCCCGCACGGTCGCTCACGAAGGCCCCGTCTACGAGCGCCCGCTTGCCCGCCCCGGCTGGCAGGACGAGGTCCAGGCCAACAGCGTCAACGGTCTCGCCCGCCCCTCGACCGGCGCGGAATTGGCCGAGACTCTGCTCCGGATGGTCGCTTCGCCGAACTTGTGTGACAAGTCCTGGGTGACCGACCAGTACGACCGCTACGTCCGAGGGAACTCGGTGCTGGCCCAGCCGGAAGACGCGGGCATGCTGCGCGTCGACGAGGAGACCAACCTCGGCGTCGCTCTGGCCACCGACTGCAACGGCCGGTTCGCGCTGCTCGACCCGTACGCGGGTGCGCAGCTGGCGCTGGCCGAGGCGTACCGAAACGTCGCCACCACCGGCGCGCAGCCGCTCGCGGTGACGGACTGCCTGAACTTCGGATCGCCGGAGGATCCGGCGATCATGTGGCAGTTCAGCGAGGCGGTGCGAGGCCTGGTGGACGGCTGCCGGGCCCTCGGCATCCCGGTCACCGGCGGGAACGTCAGCTTCTACAACCAGACCGGGGACGTACCCATCCTGCCGACTCCGGTGGTCGGTGTGCTTGGCCTGATCGACGACGTCACGGCGCGGACCCCGATCGGATTCGCGACCCCTGGCGACCGGATCTACCTGCTCGGCGACGTTCGGGACGAGCTGGACGGCAGCGCATGGGCCGAAGTGGCGCATGACCACCTCGGTGGCCGCCCTCCGCTGCTCGACCTGGAGCATGAGCAGCGCCTCGCGCAGCTGCTGATCCGGGCGAGTCGGCGGGCGCTGCTGGCGAGCGCTCACGATCTCGCCGACGGTGGGCTTGGTCAGGCGCTCGTCGAGTCTGCGCTGCGTCGCGGCCACGGTGCCCGCGTGGCGCTGCCGTCCGACGCCGACCCGTTCGTCTGGCTGTTCTCCGAGAGCGCCGGGCGAGTTCTGGTGTCGGTGCACGCGGCCGAGGCGGACGAGTTGCTGGGTCTCAGCGCTGAGCACGGCATCCCGTGCGTCGAGATCGGTGAAGTGCTGAGCACGGCCGACGCCAGCCTCGAGGTGGTGGGGGAGTTCGCTCTGTCGCTCGACGAGCTCGGCCGTGCCTGGCGGGCCACGTTGCCGAGCGTGCTGGCCGCGTCCTGACCGTCGACGGGCCCAGCTGGGGCGCTACGGCGCGTCGTTGAACGACTCGGTCAGCGTCTCCTTGACCTGATCGAGGTGGAAGCGCATGGCGTCCTCCGCCTCGACCGTCGAACGGCGCGCGATCGCCGAGACGATGCTGCGGTGTTCGCGGTTGGAGGCCTGGCGCCGGTTCCGATGCGTGTTCAGCAGCACCGACTGGTGCGAGAGCGCAGTCGCGATGTTGGTCAGCACGTTGACGAAAACCGGGTTGGCGGAGGCCTCGGCGACACAGAGATGGAAGTTCGAGTCGAGACGCGTCCAGATCGCGTCGTCGTTCTCCAGGTCCATCGTCTCCAGCAGACTCTGCAGCCGCTCCAGCTGTTGCTCGGAGCAGCGGATGGCCGCGAGTCCGGCGGCCGGGATCTCGATGTGCGGCCGGGCCTCCATCAGGTGGGCGGCGGAGAAGCCGTCGAAGACCAGTTGTGCAGGTCGCTCGGCGACGACGAAGGTGCCCTTGCCGGTCCGAGTGACGGTCAATCCGAGCGCCTCACAGGTCCGCAGCACCTCGCGGACGACCGTGCGGCTGACGGAGTAGCGCGCGGCGAGTGCGGCCTCGGACGGGAGTCGCTCGCCGACCCGGATCACGCCTGCGTCCATTGCTTCTCTGAGGTCACGGAGGACGAAGTCCACCGCACCCATCCGCGCACCCGAGATCGGTCGCGCTGTCCAGTTGTCCGACAGGCTCATCTGGCAACTATTTCATGATCGGTGCGACCTCCCGGTCTCGCGCGGTGACGACCGTGTAACGCTGCCGGCCCCGTGCGGCGTGTCACCACGATTCCCGAGTTCCTGACGCCTCCAGCAGGTCCGCACTCACCGGCGACACTAGGGTGAGGTCCGTGTCGCTCGCGGACCGGACTCGACAGGAGGCCGTCCCGTACGCCTTGGCAGCGCTCGAATCGCTGGTCCGGATACCCTCCGTGGGAGCCGATCCCGCGCGCGCAGGCCGCGTGAACGAGAGCGCAACCGCTGTCGCCGCGCTGCTCCGCGATGTCGGCTGCCCCGACGTCCGGGTGGTCTCCGCCGGGGGCGGAGCGCCAGCCGTGATCGGACGTTTTGCAGCTCCGCCCGGTATGCCGACGATCTGCCGCTATGCCCATCACGACGTCCAGCCAGAAGGCGACCCGGCCGACTGGTCGACGCGGCCGTTCGAGCCGACGGTGCGGGCTGGGCGCCTCTACGGCCGCGGCGCGGCGGACGACAAGGGCGGCCTGGCGGTCCACCTCGCCGCGCTGCGCGCGTTCGACGGCCGACCGCCGGTCGGTGTCACCGTGCTGGTGGAAGGTGAGGAGGAGATCGGTTCGCCGACCCTGGGCGCCCTGTTGGCGGACCATGCAGCGGAACTCGCCGCCGATGTCTACGTCATCGCCGACTCGACGAATTGGTCGGCGGGCGAGCCGGCATTCACCACCTCGTTGCGCGGCCTGGTCAGTTGCCTCGTCGAGGTACGCACCCTCGAACACGGCGTGCACTCAGGGGTCTTCGGTGGGCCTGTGCCTGACGCCCTGACCGCTCTGTGTCGGCTGCTCGCGACGTTGCACGATGCCGCCGGCGATGTCGCCGTCCCCGGTCTACACCACGCGGCCGCTCCGGATCTGGACTATCCGCCAGCCCGCCTCCGACGCGAGTCGTCGTTGCTGGAGGGCGTCGAATGGACGGGGACCGGCTCGTTGGCTGCTCGGTTGTGGAGCCGGCCGGCCCTCGCGGTGTTGGCGATCGAGGCGCAGCCGCTCGCCCAGGCGTCGAACACGCTTCAGCCGTCCGCGCGGGCCCTGGTGAGCATGCGAATCCCGCCCGGGCAGGATCCGCGCGAGGCTCTCGACCTGCTCAGCGTTCATCTCCAGCGTGCGGCGCCGTGGGGCGCCCAGGTCCGGGTGAGCGAGCCGGAACTTGCGGCAGCCACGGCGGTGGCGTTCGCCGGGCCGGTCGCGGCGGCAGCGCTGGAGGCCTTTCGGGAGGCCTGGGGAAAGGACCCGGTCTTCATCGGCCAGGGCGGCACGATCCCCTTGGTTGCCGAATTTCAGCGGGCGGCTCCGGCGGCGACGATCTTGATCACCGCCGTTGCCGATCCGGAGTCGCGAGCACACGGTGTGGACGAGTCGCTGGATCTGGGTGACTTCACCTGCGCCTGTGTCGCGGAGGTGCTGATGCTGGACCGGTGCGCACGGCTGGCGAGTCCGCTCTGACTCGGGCGGCTGCTCGCTCAAGAAACTACGACATCCGGCCGTATTCGGCCGCGCCGGAAGATGCGACTCCTCTCGGCCGGAGGGGCCGGCTGGCGCTAAAGTGACAAAGAATTGACACCTCGGAGGTGTGGCTCGGCAACCTTGCCGGTGCCGTGAAAACGTTGGCGCGTGGTGTGAGGGAGCGGGGGCGTGGAACTGCCCGGTCGGTCAGGGCCAGGGCAGTGACACGCGCCCGTAGGCTCTCCGCCACCGATGCTCGGGTGGGTTCGCCGCGGCGCGCGTGCCCGGGTCTCCGCAGCGCGGACGTGGTTTCCCGCGGGGCGACTGGTGGCTGCTGGCCAGCGTCGCCGGACGTGGGTGAAGACGCCGGCGCCGTGTCACGTGCCAGACGCGGCGCCGGTCTTCCCCCGGCACTCCCGCCATGCGACGTGGAGACGCTTCGATGACCGGCCACTCGGGGGGCCGATGAGGGTGCATCCCGAACGACTCGGCGACGATCCTGGTAGCGATCCCGTCATTCGCGAACTCAGCACGGTGTACCGAGGTCGGGGGCTGCGGCGAAGCGTCCTTGGACCGGCGGTCGGCCCCGGCCTGCGCGAGCTCTTGGATATCCCGCCGGAGATGGACGAGGCCAACCTCCGCGTGCGCGTAGCGGATGCGTTGATCCTGGCCGCGCGTGCACTCGATCCTGACTTGCGAGTCGCCGTGCTGCACGCGCTCAGCGTCAGCAGCGCCCACCTGTTGTTGCAGGATCGCTTGCGTGCTGCGGGACGGGAGCTGGACCGCGATGCCCGCACGGTCCGGCGCCGGCTGGACGCCGCCAATGTGGTCCTGGTGCGCCATCTGCGGCGAAACCGGGAGCGCTCGTTGAGCCACCCCCAGGCGCCCGCCGGCTGGGCGGTCCTGTCGATGTCGTCGGTGCTGGACCTCCGGCGGGCCACCCCACGGTTTACCGCGACCAAGACGGTCGTTGCCACTCAGCGGCTGTCCGCCGTGACCGAGTCGTTCTCCATGCCACCCGGCCAGGGCTGGTCGCCCTCGGATGAAGACGTGGTTGACGTCGCGGTCACCTCCGGTGGCCGGCTGGAGGGCCTTACCCGAGTGGCGCCCCGCGTTTGGCGCTACCACGTCGCCATCGAGCCTGCCCTCGCCGGCGGCCAGGAGCATACGTACACCGTCGAGGTGACGATGCCATCCGCCGATCACTTCGCGCCGTACAACGCGGTCGCGCCGCTCCGCCCGTGCAATCAGTTCGACTGCACGGTCATCTTCGATCCCGACCGGCTACCCGTCGCCGTGCAGTACGTCGAAGCACTGCCGCCGCCCGTCCTGCTCGGCCCGATGGAGGACAGCCAACTCCTCGCCACCTCCCCGGTCGTCAGCGCGAGCTTCAGCGCACTCGTCCCGGGATTGGTGTACGGGCTGCGCTGGAGGTTCTAGCCGCACCGTCGGCACGAGCCGTGGGGAACGTCGTGCCACTCGTGTCGAGACACACGGCGTCATCGGCCGGTGCGCTCGCCTCCCTGTACGCCTCGCTCTAGGGTAGTTGTCACGCATACGGGTACTTCCGCAATTGGGCAAGGACAGATAGGTGACAACTTCCCTCGACGTCTCCCCGGCGGACGCTTGGACCGGTTGGCTGGTCCTCAGCGCACCCGTTCTCGCCGCCGCGCCCACACTGCGGCATCGATCCTTGCGAAGGCAGGCCATGCCTGGCAGTCGTTTGTCACCGTCGCGACTGGGCTGCGGCCACCACCGCCCGCCCGTCGCACGCGTGCGTCGTGGCGCCTACGCGGCCGCAAGCAGCGGCCCACAGGCGAGCGCATGAGCGATCCGCCCAGGCCCGCCCAGGCCGACGGCGATGTGCTTGCGGCGATCGCGAGCGAGCGCGCGCGGGTGGCTGAGTTCGCCGGTGTGCCGCCCGAGTCCACGCGGCTGCCGGCTGGCTCGGCCGCCGCCGCTGTGTCCGCGGCGTGGCTGGATGCCGTCGCGGCTGAGTTGGCCCCAGGCCCCTTGTCGGCCGGCTGGCACGAGGCTGAGGCCTGGCGCTCGGCACCCGACAGTGACGTCGGTCCGCCAACCGCTGTGCGGGTCGGGAGCTATCACGTCGGAAGCCGCCGGATCCCCGCCCTCCTCCCGCTCTTCGGACTGGCGCAATGGTGGTGGGCGGGTGAGGCGGATCAGTTCGGGCCGCTGGCCGATGGGGTTGTGCTGCGATTGGTCGCGGCCCTCGGGCCGCACCGGCTGCGGATCCTCGGGTATGA
Organism: Propionibacteriaceae bacterium; assembly: GCA_044225235.1. Lineage (GTDB taxonomy): Bacteria > Actinomycetota > Actinomycetes > Propionibacteriales > Propionibacteriaceae > Microlunatus. The sequence continues at coordinate 40,211 of JBGAIX010000012.1, forward strand.
CCCGGACGGGCGCCTCGCCCTGGGCAGATGGGCCGCGTTGCGAGCCGGCGATGGCGATGCCGTCCGGGTCGCGCGAGATGAGACGACCTTCGCGCGCGAGCTCGATCGGGTGCTCGCCGGCACGCAGCGCGCGGTCGACGACCTCGATCTGCACGGCTTCGGGAGCCTCACCGACATGCACCAGGTGCGTGGTGAGCCGGCACACCCCTACCGCCTCATCATCGTGGACGCCGCGCTGGTCGGCGACCCGGTGACGGCCCGGCTCAGGCGGCTCTCGGAGCACAGCCGCGGGGTGACGGCGGCGCTGCTTCGCGGCGTACCTGCCGCTCCGGCAGATCCACACCGGATGGAGCTGACGGCGGAAGGCCACGGCGCAACGAGCTCGCTCTCGCCAGGCGTGCACTGGTGTCCTGACACCACTGTCCCGGAGGGACTGGTTGATGCGATCGCGGCCTCCGTCGCAGACCTGCCGCGGCCTGCGGGCGCTCCGCCAGGCGTCGAGACGCTGACTGCCGAGCGGACCGACCAGCTGCCGGGTGGGCTACGTGCGCTGATCGGCCGTCACGACGGTCGCCCCGTCTACCTCGACCTGCGGTCAGGTACCCCGGCGATGGCGCATGGCCTGGTCGGCGGTGCGCCCGGACAGGGCCGCACGAATGCGCTGTTGCTGGTGATGCACCTGCTGGCTGCTGGCGAGCACAGCGAGGATCTCGATCTGGTCGCCGTCGGTGTGGGCTCTGCTGCAGAGTTCGCGGTACTCGCCGCGGGGGAGGACACGACTGGCTGGTTGCCGCACCTGTCCGCCGTGGGGTGGCAGGCGGAGCCGGAGGCAGTCGTTTCGCTGCTGCGTGACCAGGTGCGTGACCTGCGGCAGCGGCGAGTGGCGGTGGATTCGGCGGCTACCAGCACGATCGACGGCGACGGCGGTCGCCCGCCGGCGTCGTTCCCGCGCCGGCTCCTCGTCATCGACGGGGTCGAGGCGCTTCTCACGGACGCGTCGGCAGCGACTGAGGCCGTCGGACTACTGACGACGATCGCGCGCGAGGGCGGCGACGTCGGTCTGCACCTTCTTCTCGCGGCCTGCACCACCGGGCCCGGCGCGGTGTCGCTCCCTGCTGAGTTGGCGGCCGTCCTCCCGCACCGCATCGCCGTCTACGAACGGGGAGCAGCAGGTCCGACGCTCGGCGCGAACAATCACGCGGCGGAAGGAGCCACCCGCCCGGGCCGCGCGGTGGTCAATGCCCACTTCGGCGAGCCCTCCGCCAACGTCGAGGCTGTCCTCGGCTGGGTCGGACCGGCGGCCGGCGCACGGCTGCGCCGCCAATTGTGGAACGCGTCGACGCCCTCGACTCCTCCGGTTCGGGTGTGCCGACCAGCTGAGCAGTAGCCGCGACGGCTAGTCCGACAGCAGGCGACGAGCGGCCTCGACGTGGTGGGTCGTGGGCAGCAGCGCCTGGAACCGGGTGACCAGGGCGGCCCGATCCGCCCGCAACAACGACCCGTAGCAGCGCAGCCGCGCCAGCCCGCCGTCCGGATACACGTCCAGCCGCAGGTGCGTCGCGGGTCGGCGCTCGGTCGGCACAAAGCGATGGCGAGTATCGGGAAGCAGCGCCGTGCGCGACACCACCTCCCACCAGGCTTCCGGCTCGTCCAGGTCGGCGGCGGTGGCGTCGATCGCGGAGATGCGCGCCGAGCCTGGAGCGTTGCCGATGAAGTACGAGCTGTCGACCTCGACCAACTCCGGGACGCCGCGCGCAGCGAGCGCGAACAGCACCCAGTCGTTTCCGGGTCCGCGCCGCCGCGAGTTCTCCCAGCCCTCGCCCATGTTCCGCGGCCGGTCGGCCGCGATCAGGTTCACCGGCGAGGAGTAGAACGCGTTCGAAGCGTCCAGCACCCGGCCCCCGTTCTCCAACGCGAGCAGGTCGAACGAACTCGGCAGCAGCGAGGGGTCGACCACCGCCTCGCCGTGGACGCGGAACCGGGCGACCCCGCCGTCGGGATAGATCCTGAGCCGGAGGTGAGTCCACCGCTGTCGATCCGCGACTGCGTAGAGGTTGCGACTGTCGCCACGACACTCGGTCCTGGGCACCAGGGGCGTCCACGCCATGGCCGACAGCGCGTCGGCGTCGGGGTAGCCCGCGATGGACGCGGCATCGACCGCGATGAACGGCGGGAAGTTGCCGGTGAAGAACGCGGTGTCGACCACGACCCCGTGCACGATGCCGGGGATGCCGAGTCGGACGATGGCCCAGTCGTGCCCGGCATCGCGTCGCCGCCGGGTCTCCCACCCGTCATAGACCTTGCCGGTGTGCCCGTACACCTCGGGTGCGTGGCTCGCGGGACCCGGCGTGATCAGGCTCTGCCGCGGCGCGAACCACTCGTCGTTGGCGCTGACGACGCAGCCGTCGACCGTGCGGGAGGCGAGGTCCGGGAGCTGTAGGAAGTCGTCGCTCATCGGCCGTGCGCGCCCGTCAGCAATCGCCCGGACCGGGCCTGATCGGGATCAAGCGGAGTGCCGCGGAGGTAGGCCGTGCGCACGACTCCAGTCAGTTCCCGGCCGTCGTACGGGGTGACCGGGTTGCGATGCCGCAGCGCTCTGGCGTCCACGGTGAATGGCTGGTCCGGCGCGAAGACGGCGAAGTCGGCGTCTCGGCCGACCTCGATCGCCCCTTTGCTCGTCAGCCCGACCAGCTGCGCAGGGCCGGCAGACATCCAGCCAACGACGCGGTCGAGGCTGATGCCCCGCCGGCGTGCCTCGGTCCAGACGAGTGGAAGACCCAATTGCAGTGAGGAGATGCCACCCCAGGCCGCTGCGAAGTCACCCTGGTCGAGCAACTTCAGGTCGGCCGTGCACGGGGAGTGGTCGGACACCACGATGTCGATGTCTCCGTCGACGAGTGCGTGCCAAAGCAGATCGGCGTTCGCCCGTTCGCGGATCGGCGGGCAGCACTTGAACTGGGTCTGGCCGTCGGCGATGTCCTCGGCGGCAAGGGTCAGGTAGTGCGGGCAGGTCTCGACGCTGAGTCGCACTCCGTCCGCTCGCGCCCGTCGGATCGCCGGAAGGGCGGCTGCGCTGGAGAGATGGACGATGTGAGTGCGGCAGCCGGTCGCTCGGGACGCGTCGATGACGCCTGCGATCGCGGTCGTCTCGGCCTCGGGTGGCCGAGACCCGAGGAACTCCTGGTAGCGGGCAGTGGTCTCGCAGGCGTGGTCCGCGATCACCTCGGGATCCTCCGCGTGCACGATCAGCAACCCGTCGAAGGCGGCGATCTCGGTCATCGCTGCTGCAAGCTGGTCGCTGGAGAGCGCCGGAAACTCGGGCACGCCGGAGTCGAGCAGGAAGCACTTGAACCCGGCCACTCCCGCGTCCCAGAGCTCGCCCAAGGAGCCGAGGCTCGCCGGAACCGCCCCGCCCCAGAACCCGACATCGACCGCGCACTGACCGGCCGCGGTGGATCGCTTGACGTCCAATGCGGCGACGCTGGTCGTCGCCGGAATCGAGTTCAGCGGCATGTCGACGATGCTCGTCACGCCGCCCGCCGCCGCAGCGGCCGTGGCGGTCTCGAAACCCTCCCAGGCCGTCCGACCCGGGTCGTTCACGTGAACGTGGCTGTCGACCAGGCCTGGCAGCAGCACCTCGTCGTCGGCAAGCCGGACGATGGGCAGCGCGGTGCTACCGGCGCCCGAGTGAACGGCCGCTTCCGCGGGCTCGACGGCAGCGATGATCCCCCTGCTGACCACGACGGTGCTGGGCCGTAGGCCGGTTGACGTCAGTACACGTCCGTGGAGGGCGAAGTCTCCCTGGGTCATGTTGGTCATTCTGTCGTGCCTCGGTGACACCGGATGCCGGGTGGGGCCCCGGCCCACCAGGCCGGACGACACACCGCCGGACGTCCCGCGCGGCCATTGTTGTCGATCTTGGAAAACGGCCCGTTCGGAGCCTCGAAAGCCTTGTTTTCCACAGATCTTGGGTCTTGTTGTCACAGCGGAGCAGGTGGGAGCATCGGGTGCGTGACCCAAGAGCCCGCACAGACCATCGCCTACCCAGCCCCCGGAGCGCGTCCTCGCCAGGGCAGCGACGTGATCAAGCCTCACGTGATCGTGCTGTTCGGTGCGACGGGCGACCTGGCGCGACGGAAGCTCATCCCCGGCCTGGCGCACCTCGCGCTGTCGGCGCTGGCTCCCGACATCCAGGTGATCGGTACGTCGCTGGAGGAGATGAGCGAGGTCGCCTTCCGCAAGTTCGCGCACCAGGCGATCAGCGAGTTCAGCCACCACCCCCTGACCAAGGGGCAATGGGAGGACTTCGAGCAGCGGATCACCTACGTCCCTCAGTCGGCCGGCCCGGCAGGCTTGGCAACCGCGGTGGCGAAGGCGGAGGAGAAGTTGGGCGGCCCGGTCGGTCGGCTGCACTACATGAGCGTGCCGCCGGTCGCGGCGCCGATCGTGATCAACACCTTGCGCGAGGCCAATCTCGTTGAACGCTCCCGGGTGGTGATGGAGAAGCCGTTCGGCACCGACCTGGAAACGGCGATCACGCTGAACGACCAGGTTCACGAGACGTTCAAGGAACGCCAGATTTTCCGCATCGACCACTTCCTCGGAAAGGAAGCGGCGCAGAACATCCTGGCATTCAGGTTCGCCAATGGCTTGTTCGAGCCGATTTGGAACCGCAACTTCATCGATCACATCCAGATCGACATTCCGGAAACTCTCGGCCTGGACAAGCGGGCCGGCTTCTACGAGGTCACCGGCGCCTACAAGGACATGGTCGTCACGCACCTCTTCCAGGTGCTGGCGTTCGTCGCGATGGAGCCGCCCACCGCGCTGGAACCGCGTGCGATCAGCGAGGAGAAGAACAAGGTCTTCCGCTCGATGCTGCCGATCAACCCAGCCGAGGTGGTCCGCGGCCAGTACACCGGCTATCGCGAGGAGGCAGGGGTCGCCCGCGACTCCGATACGGAGACGTTCATCGCACTGAAGTGCCGGATCGACAACTGGCGCTGGGCAGGCGTGCCCTTCTACTGCCGGACCGGCAAGCGTCTGGCGGAGGGGCAGCGCATCATCTCGATCGCGTTCAAGGAAGCCCCGAAGAGCATGTTCCCGCCGGGGTCGGGCGTCGGCTCGGCCGGTCCGGACCACCTCACCTTCGACCTGGCCGACGAGTCCAAGGTGTCGTTGTCGTTCTATGGCAAGCGCCCGGGACCGGGGATGAAGCTCGACAAGCTGAGCATGCAGTTCTCCACCCGGGAGACCGAGAGCGCCGGAGAGGTGCTGGAGGCGTACGAGCGGCTCATCATGGACGCGATGCGGGATGACCACACCCTGTTCACCACCGCCGAGGGCATCGAGAGCCTCTGGGAGCGTTCGCAGGCACTGCTGAACAGCCCGCCGCCCGTCAAGCCGTACGCGCCCGGGTCATGGGGCCCGAACGCGATCCACCAGATGATCGCGCCGCACGCATGGCGGTTGCCGTTCGAGCGCACCTGGCGCGAGAAGAAGTAGCTGTCGGGCCGAGCCCCGGGTCGGTTGGACGTCGGCGCGGACGAATCAGCGCCGACGAGACCGCGGAGGCATTGCCGGGATGACGCTTCGCCCGAGACGTTCTTGACGGCTCCGCTGGATCTGCAGGGTCACCGCACCCGCCACGGTGATGGCCAGCAGGTTGATCGCCAGTTGGGCCAGCGACCCGATTGCCTCGTCGGGGACCCAGTAGGCAAAGGCGACCGCGGCATTGGCCGCCGCCGGGACCGTGGTCACCGAGATCAACACCCCGACCAGCGCACCTGACTTCGTCGACGTCAGCGATAGGGTGCCGGCGACACCGGCGAGCGCGCCGATCACCCAGGAGATGGCGTCGGGCTTCCAGATGAAGCTGGTGTTGGGGCGCGGCGCGGTCAGCATCGCCGGTTCGAAAGCGCCGAGCCAGGTCATCAGCCAGGTGAAGAGGATCGTTGCCACGATCCCCACGGCAAAGCCCAGCGCGAGCATCCCTAGCGCGGCGCGGATCCGCCGCGGCTCACGGCTGACGATCCCGACGCTCAGGCCGACCAGGGGACCGAACTCTGGGCCGACGACCATCGCGCCGACGATCAGGATCGGCTGGTCGAGCAGCACACCGACGCTGGCGATCAGGCTGGCGACCACCATGAACACCACGTACGTCCAGGACAGCTCGGTTTCCTCGCCGGCGTTCTCCTCCAGCTTCTGCCACACCACCGCGTCGACCGGCCCGCCCGGCGCCGCCTTTTCGGCGTCGACTGCAGCGTCGGAGACGGTGAATTCGACGGCACTCGCCTGGATTGCACCATCGGCAGCCAGCCCACGCTCCTTGAGCGCGTCGACCAGCGCTGTCGCGCCCTCGCGGGCGACGTCGCACACGATGACGTCACCCGGCGGCTTGCGGGCGGCGCCGCGTGCGACCCACAGGTGAGCGACGGCGGGGCTCGCCTCGAGGAAGGCCGCGACCTCCTCGGCCTGGTCAGGAGGCGCGATGACGCGCAAGTGGAGCATGGCAGGACGCTAGACCCCCGAACCTCCCGCGCAGCGGAGACTGGGCGTGTCGGCTAGGCCGTCGCGAGCCCCGACCGGGTGAGGTCGCGGAGGTCGTCGGCACCCAACCCCGCTGTCGCCGCCTCCACCTCCGCCGGCAGCAACGCCCCACAGTGCAGACCCCGGAGCAGGAACTCGGCCAGCGCCCGCACGGTGGCCGGCTCGTCCTGGGTTCCGGCTCCGATGCCGGAACGGTAGTCGGCGAGCCGCCGAGCGGTGCTGGCGAAACCGTCACGGAAGAAGAGATAGGTAGCCAGGAATCGGGTCGGCAACTGCCCGGGATGGAGATCCCACCCCTGATAGAACCCGCGCTCGAGACTTCGCCGAACGAGGCGAGCGTGCAGGCGCCAGGCCGCGACGACCTGATCGTGATCGCCGGTCGGCAGGACGTTGCTGGAGCCGTCGCTGATCCGGACGCCGGTGCCCGCTGCGGCCAGCTGGATGACCGCCTTGGCGTGGTCGGCGGCGGGGTGCTCAAGGGATTGGTAGCGGCCGGCGATGCCGACGGCAGCGGTGTAGTCGTAGGTGCCGAAGTGCAGCCCGGAGCATCGGGCCCCGGCCGCATGGATCATCGGTGCGACCCCCGCGGTGCCGTCGGGCAGCAGGACCGCCTGAGAGGTCTCGATCTGGAGTTCGAAGCGCAGGCTGTCCGACATCAGGTCGTGGGCTCGTTCCAGGCGCTGGCAGATGTCGACCATCGCGCGGACCTGACCGACGGAGGTCACCTTGGGCACGGTGATCACCCAGCCCGGCGGCAACCCGGTGCGCTCCAGCAGCGCACCGAGGACGAGATCGAGGGTGCGGAGACCCCGCCTACGGGTGGGTGCCTCAAGGGACTTGATCCGGACGCCCAGCCATCCCGGGGCGGTGCGGGCAGTCGCGCCGGGCGCCTGAGGAGCCGTTGCGTTCGCGAGGCCAGCCAGAACCTCTCCTGCATGGATGGCGTCGCGGTCCTCCTCGGCGTCAGACCGAGTGCCGTACCCGTCCTCCAGATCGATCCGCAGGTCTTCGATCGGCGCGGTGTCGAGCTTGAGCAGCAGAGCGTCCCAGATCGCCGCCACGTCGTGGACCGGCTGGCCGGTGGCGGCGGCGAAGCTGGCGGGGTCGGGCCCGTGGAGCCGCAGGAGCGCCCTGGCTTGGTCGCTCCACACATCGATCACGTCAGGACGGCACCGGTCGGCTGGGACGTAGACGGTGTGCACCGGCTGACGCGTCGCCTCGGCACCCGGGAACGCGCGGCGCCGAGCTGCGTCGTCCTCGACGAGCAGGTCGTCGACCGCCGCGAGGTCGCTTTCGGTCAGCCTTGCCGGCGGTGCCATGTCGACCCGCTCAGCAGAAGGACTGGATCGCGTCCCACGCCCACGGCGCGGGCGCGACGTCGTCGCGCTGGACGGTGGCCTGGATCAGTCCGTACGGTCGGTCATCGGCGTGGAAGACCTCGTTGTCGTTCGCGAGTCCGAACGGACTCAGGTCATACACGAAGTGGTGCTTGTTCGGCGCTGCGAACCGGATCTCGGCCACCTCCTCGTGCCCCTCCAACGCGGCCCGACCCATCTCGTACAAGGTCTGCTGCAGAGCGAGGCTGTGCACCTCGGCGAATCGCTCGATCAAGGTGTGCTTGATCGCGGCGTACGTCCCGGCCCAGTCCGCGTCTACCGTCAGGTATCGCCACCGGGCCACCACTGAGGTAGCCAGCACCCTGTCGTTCGTCGGCTTCAAGACGGTGTACTCGTCGACGAGGAAGTCGTGGAACTCCGAACCGGTGGACTTGAGGACGACCAGGTCCTGGAGCCCCGAGACGACGGACTCGCGCACGGTACCGTCCGCGGCGCGCTCGACCGTCACGGCGGTCGTGCGGGTCTCCTGACCCCGACGTACCCAGGTGTGGTCGTGCGGCCTGCCGGCGACCTCTGCCCTCTCCCAGGCGTACTCCTCGATCTCGACTCGGGCCCACTGAACCGGTGCGACATCGTCGACGAAGTGCCGCGCGAGCGCGAGGCCGAAGTCCTCGACCTGGTCGACGCCGTGGGTCTTCGCGTACGCGTACACCGTCTGCTTCTGCGTGTCGGTCGGCAGCACCTGCCGCTGGTCGCCGACGTGGGCGGCGGCGAAGTCGCCGCGCAGGGCCGTCGACACGTTCAGATCGCGGATCTCGTGCCGATCCGTTTCCCGATGGATGCGAACCAGCCGGTTCTCCGATTTCCCGTACTGGTTCGGACCGAGGACGACGCCCATCGAACTCCCCTCCTGCAGCTGAGACGGCGGTGGCGAACCGGCCGCCGCTGCCCGGTGCTGGCTCAGCGAGGCGTGTCCAGAATCCTCGCCGACGTGGCCAGGAAACCCTCCGGTGCGCGGGCGCCGAGCGCGTTGCCGAGGCAGTGCGTGCGGTAGACCAGCCGTGCTTCCCGGATCGGGTCAGGACCGAGCAGGTTGTCCAGTGCCGATGCCAGCGTAGAGAGGTCGCTCTCGATCACGTACGCGACCCGTGCCATCGGGATTTCCTTGGTGAAGGCAGCGCCGCTCTGCTGGATCGCCACCATCGCGAACGGCTTGCCGGTCGCCAAGAAGTCCGACGCGACCGAGGAGACGTCGGTGACCAGCGCGTCGCTGTGGTTGAAGCACTCCGGGATGTCCCACTCGGTCTCTGCCTGCCGACCCCACACGTGCTGCCGCTTGGTGGCGCGCTGATCTGCCTCCAGCATCCGTCCGATCTCGGCGATCAGCGCCGAGTGGCCGGGATGGCGGCGGCTGTGTGGATGTGGGCGGAAGATCACCGTGCAGCCGCGTTCGAGCAACGCGGTGACCAGCTGCGGGCCTAGGTGCAGCGACGAGTAGTTGGTGGTTGCCCGGCCGCCGATCCAGGTCGGAGCGTAGAAGACCGTGCGGGGCGCGCCCTCGGGCAGAGGCTCGTCCCGGGTCTGGATCCGCTCGATCTGAGGCCGTCCGACCACTTCGAACTGGTCCGGCCGGATCGTGACGCCGTGCGCGGCGTACCGCTCCACGCCTTGCTGCCCGGAAACGAAGACCTTGTCGTAATTGGCGTGCTGCGCGCTGAAGTTGGCGCTCTTGTCGGAGTCGCCGTGGTTCAGCCAGATGTGGGTGACCCGGCGGAACCGGATCATGTGCAGGTTCCCGGGGTGGCCCTGGACGTAGTAGCAGGCCTTCAACGAGCCGACCACACAGCTGGCCAGTGTCGCCTTGGCGCTGTTCGGCCGCGGCACGACGATGGGTGCTTCGGTCAGGCGACGGATCTCCTGGACCGTCGAGGCGTGCCTCGTGATCACGATGAAGCGCCGGTTCAGCCGGTGGAGATACGGCAGCCACATCCCCAACTGGTACGTCGCACCCTGGGCCGTGGCGTAGTAGACCGCGAATTCCGGGGCGTAGGCGTCCAAGGCGGGCCGGAGCTTGCGCTCCGCCCGTGAGCTGCCCAGCACCGAGCGTGCGGCGTACGCGATCATCACGCCGACCACGCCACTGGTAGCCAGCACGACCACCAGGAAGACCCACGCCGGCGGCCCGATCGCGGCGAGGATGCCTCCGACGGCCGTCGCGCCAAACGTCGCGACGATCACCCCGTGCGGTGGATACGGCGGATCGGTCAGCTCGGGGACTCCCGGCAGACCGGACGCCAGGGGCTCTGCCCTGCCCAGCAGCGCGCGCAGCGGCGACTCGCCGAGCACGCAGAGCAGCAGGAGCCCGGTGGTGGACCAGATCCATACGGCGTCATCCGGCCGACGCGCCAGGTACGCGGCGCCGGCGCCGACCACCAGCACGAGGCGCTGGCCGACGTAGGCAACCAGATACGGACGCCGGCGGATCTTCAGCCGCTGGAAGTGACGCGCAACCAGGACGAGGCCGCCGACCCACGCGAGCGCGCCGAGGATCTGGACCAGCCAGTGGCCGCCCGCCAGCAGCAGAACGACCCCGAGGACGCTCAGCACACTGGCGGTTGCACTCTGCACTTCCGCACGGAAGACAGTGCGGGACGCGCGGAGCAAGGGCCCGAGCTTCACCTGGGCAAGGTTAGGGTCTGCTCGTGGGGGCCACCAGTAGGGCGCGCGGCTGCGCGCGTGCGTTTAGGATGAGCCAGTGGCTCGACCCGACGGCCGATTGACCCATGACCTGGATCCACAGGATCGAGGTCCGCAGGACGCCTGCGGGGTGTTCGGCGTCTGGGCCCCATCCGAGGAAGTGGCCAAGCTCGCCTATTTCGGGCTGTATGCGCTGCAGCACCGCGGGCAGGAGTCCGCCGGCATCGCCGTCGGCAAAGGCGAGCAGATCCTGGTGCACAAGGACATGGGCCTGGTGTCCCAGGTCTTCGATGAGAACACGCTGAACGGACTCCGCGACGCACACCTCGCCATCGGTCACTGCCGCTACTCCACCACCGGCGCCAGCGTCTGGATGAACGCTCAGCCCACGTTCCGCTCGACTGCTACCGGCCACATCGCCCTCGGTCACAACGGCAATCTGACCAACGCACTCGAGTTGCGGGACTGGCTGCACGAACGCGACAGCAGTGGCGGTTCCCTCGTCCCCGGCTCGCTGCTGCACGAGGCCACCACCGACACCGCGCTGATCACCGCGCTGATGGCCACCTATCCCGGTCTGAGCACCGAGGAGGCTGCACTCGAGGTGCTGCCGAGGCTTCGCGGCGCGTTCTCGCTGGTCTTCATGGACGACGAGACGCTGTACGCCGCCCGGGACCGGCACGGCATCCGGCCACTCGTGCTGGGTCGGCTCGAGCGTGGCTGGGTGGTGGCCAGTGAGACGGCGGCGCTGGACATCGTCGGCGCCTCGTTCGTGCGTGAAATCGCACCGGGAGAGCTGGTGTCGGTGGACGCCGCGGGCCTGCGGACCGTGACCTTCGCCGAGCCGGAGCCCAAGGGCTGCCTCTTCGAGTACGTCTATCTGGCCCGGCCCGACACGATGATCGCGGGACGGCGCTTGCACACGGTGCGGGTCGCCGTCGGACGCCGCCTCGCGCAGGAGTTCCCTGCGGACGCAGATCTGGTCATCCCGGTGCCCGAGTCGGGCACCCCCGCAGCCATCGGCTACGCCGAGGAGTCCGGGATCCCGTACGGCCAGGGCCTGGTCAAGAACTCCTACGTCGGCCGCACCTTCATTCAGCCGAGTCAGACCATCCGACAGCTGGGCATCCGGCTCAAGCTGAACCCGCTGCGTGACGTCATCGCCGGCAAGCGGCTCGTCGTCGTCGACGACTCGATCGTGCGCGGCAACACCCAGCGGGCACTCGTGCGGATGCTTCGCGAGGCCGGCGCCGCCGAGGTGCACGTCCGGATCTCCTCGCCGCCGGTGAAATGGCCCTGCTTCTACGGGATCGACTTCGCCTCCCGCGCCGAGTTGATCGCGAACGGGCTCACCACCGAAGAGATCTGCCGCTCGATCGGTGCAGACTCGCTCGGCTATGTCTCGCTGCAAGGGCTCGTCGACGCCACCGAGGTCGGCAATGACGCGCTCTGCCGGGCCTGTTTCGACGGGGTTTATCCGATCGACCTGCCGTTGAGCGAGCGGTTGGGCAAGTCCGTGCTGGAAGATCCGGAGCGTGCCCAGCCGACTGCTCCCACTCCGGACGGCCTCCAGGCCGTGGTAGCCGGTGTTGGCGCTGCCGATGCCCTGACCCGGCCATGACCGCGGAATCCCCCCGGACGGCCGCGTACGCCGCCGCCGGTGTTGACATCGAGGCGGGCGACCGGGCCGTCGAGTTGATGAAGACCTGGGTCGGCAAGACCCGGCGGCCCGAGGTGATGGGCGACCTGGGTGGTTTCGCCGGACTGTTCGACGGTCGGCGGATAGCCGCCATGCGGCATCCGGTGCTGGCGACCTCGACCGACGGGGTCGGCACCAAGGTGGCGATCGCCCGGGCGCTGGATCGGCACGAAACCATCGGCTTCGACCTGGTCGGCATGGTGGTGGACGACCTCGTCGTCTGTGGCGCCGAGCCATTGTTCATGACCGACTACATCGCCTGCGGCAAGGTCGTGCCCGAGCGGATCGCGTCGATCGTGCGGGGGATCGCGGAGGCATGCACCGAGGCCGGCTGCGCCCTGCTCGGCGGGGAGACGGCGGAGCACCCAGGTTTGCTTGCGCCGGACGAGTACGACCTGGCCGGGGCAGCTACCGGAGTGGTGGAGCATGATCGCCTGCTCGGCGCGGACAGGGTGCTTCCGGGAGACGTCGTGCTGGCGATGGAGTCCTCCGGGCTGCACTCGAACGGGTACTCCTTGGTACGTCACGCGCTCTCCCGCGCCGGGTGGGGCTACGACCGCCACGTCGCCGAGCTGGGTAGCAGCCTCGGCGAGGCACTGTTGACACCGACCCGCATCTACGCGCGCGACTGCCTGGCGCTGATCGACGCAGTCGAGGTACACGCGATGTGCCACGTCACCGGCGGCGGCATCGCGGCGAACCTGGCCCGGGTCATCCCCGCCTCCGCTGAAGTTCGGATCGATCGGACCAGCTGGCAGGTGCCGCCGATCTTCGACGTCGTCCAGCAGGCCGGTCAAGTCTCACAAGAGGATATGGAAGCCACCTTCAATCTGGGGGTCGGCATGGTGGCGGTGCTGCCCGCCGACGGAGTGGACGAAGCCACCCGGCTGCTGGCCGGGCGGGGGCTCCGTTCCTGGGTGTGCGGGTCGGTCGCGCCGTCCGGCTCCGGTACCCGAACCGCGGTCAGCCTCTTCGGCTGAACATCTCCCGTACGGGCGGTTCGGCACTGGTAGCCTGTGCCTCACGACATCAACCATTCTGAGCCGCGGCGAGCCGCTGGCGACAACGTGCGAGGGGGTCGACCCGGACATGGGGCGCGGCCGTGCAAAGGCAAAGCAAACGAAGGTAGCCCGGGAACTCAAGTACCGCTCCTTCGACACCGACTTCTCGTCACTGGAGCGCGAGCTTCGCCGAGACGGTGGCACTCCTCCGGTGCCGCCGGCGTACTCGGATTTGGCGGACGACTATGACGAGGACGACACCGACGACGGTGGCTGGGGTGGCCTCCGCAAGTCGGGCTAGTAACTCAGACCAGGTGGCATAGCCTGGACATATGAGCCAGAACCCTCCAGAGACGCCCGATCCGTCGGGCGGCACAGGTTCCGCTGAACCCAATCAGCCTGTTCCGGCTGACTCGGGATCGGCGAGTGCCGATCCAGCAGGCGATTTCGGCGCCGCCGCTGGCTCGTCGTACCCGTCCAGCGCCGGATCGGCTGACCCGTATGCCGCGCCCGGCGCGCCCTACGGCCAGCAGCCGCCAGCGCAGTCGTGGGGGTCGGCTGCCAGCGCGCCGAGCGCGCCAGTCGCCTCGTCGGCTCCATCGGCCGCGGAGCCGTCAGTGCCGTACGGCCAACAGACACCACCGCCGTACCCCGCGGGCGGGTATCAACCGCAGGGTGGCTACCAGCAGCAGGGCTGGGGCGAGCAGGCGCCGCCGGGCACCCCGCAGGGCGGTGCGCCGCAGGGCGGCGGTGTCTACGGTGGGCCGCAGGCTGGCTACCAGCCGCAAGAGGGCTACGCGCAGCCGGGTCAGCAGGCCTACGGCGACCCGTCCCAGCAGAGCTACCAACAGCCCGGCTACGAACAGCAGGGCTACCAGCAGTCCGGCTACCAGCAGGGGTACGGGGCCCCGGGTCAGCCGGGGTACCCGCCGCAGCAGGGTGGCCAGCCCGGCTACCCACAGCAGCCGTATCCAGCGCAGAACCAGGGCCCGGTCTCAGAGAGCGACGAGAAGACCTGGGGGATCATCGCGCACGTCAGCATCCCGTTCTTCGGCTTCATCGGGCCGCTGATCGCGTATGTGCTCTACAAGGACCGCAGCCAGTGGCTCCGGGCGGTGAGCACCGAGGCGCTCAACTTCTCGATCCTGTACAGCATCGGGAGCCTGGTCGCAGCGATCACGACGTCCTTCTTCATCGGCTACTTCCTCTGGCCCGCGGTGGTCATCGCGGCGGTGATCTTCTGCGTGATGGGCGCCATCGCGGCGAACAAGCACGAGTTCTACAAGTACCCGGTGAACGTCCGCTTCATCAAGTAGGTACAACTGCACCTCAACCGCGACCGGCCGCCCCGGATGGGCGGCCGGTCGCCGCACTTTTGAACAGCGCGGGTCTTCGGTCGTCTGTCAGGCTTGGGGCATGAGTGTCAGCTGGAGTCCCGACTTTCTGGACGGGTACGAGACGGCCGACATCGCTCTGCCGGGGGTAGAGCCGGCGCCGGGCGAGCCTAGCGACATCGAGATGGTGGCAACCCTCGTTCGCAAGGCGGGAGACCGGCAGCGCGCCGCACGGCCCGCTGTCCTCTACCTCCACGGTTGGAATGACTATTTCTTCCAGACCCACCTCGCCGACTACCTGGATGACCTCGGCTTCGCGTTCTATGCGCTCGACCTCCGCCGCTACGGGCGAAGTCTGCGTCGCGGACACCTGCGCGGTTTCGTCACCGATCTCGCCGAGTACGACACCGAGATCGGCGCCGCGGTCGACCTGATCGCGGCTGAGCACCAGGGGGTGGTGCTGATGGCTCACTCCACCGGTGGCCTGATCGCAGCGCTGTGGGCCGCCGGCAACTCCGAGCGCATCGATGGGCTGGTGTTGAACTCGCCGTGGCTGGACCTGCAGGGGTCCGCCCTCGTCCGCGCTCTGGGCAAGCCGGTCATCGACGCGATCGGGAGCCGCGCTCCGACGTCCACACTGCCGCTGCCTGATCTCGGTTTCTACGCCCGCACGCTGCACGCGACGCTGGGCGGCGAGTGGGACTACGACCTCGACCTGAAGTCGACGCCGTCGCCGCCGGTGCGGGTCGGCTGGCTGCGCGCGATTCTGCTGGGACAGCAGCGGGTCGCCGCGGGGCTCGACATCTCGGTGCCGGTTCTGGTGATGGCCTCGACCGGCACCGACTTCTCGCGCAAGTGGCACGAGGGTCTACGGCTGGTGGACACCGTGCTGGACGTCGAACGGATCGCCGGTCGGGCGGTACGGCTCGGCCGGCATGTCACGGTGGTGCGTGTCCACGAGGGCATCCACGACCTCCTGCTCTCGGCTCCGCACGTCCGCAAGCAGGCGCTGGACGAGGTCGGTCGCTTCCTGGAGGCGTACGTGTCACATCGCGGGAGGCCCACCGGCGCTCTCGCCGACGACTCGGCCTAGCTGGGTCCGCCAGCGGTCGGCGAGCTCCGATCACCGCGCCTTCCTGCCTGCGACAAGGGTGAATGCTGGTGCGGTGGGCTGCGGCGACGGTGCAGGCGACGGCTGGACTGATGCCAAAAAGTGACCTCGTATTTGCCCCAAAATGCCGCTGGAGGTTTGCAGCCCCCGATGAACTGAGGCAGACTTCGCCGGAGTCGGCAATGGTATGGGCCGGCGGCCGCGGGGGGTGGCGCGCGCATCGAGATGCTCACCCGCGGGCACGCCCGATCAGGAGGCAACGCCGTCATGGCGCATCTGGATGGACTGGTGCCCAGTCCGAAACCCGGCCCGAGCCCGCGTGGAGCAACCGCGCGAGGCCCGCTCTCATCTCGTCTCCACAGTCCGCGCGTCACGCGCCGGCTGCTGGCGGCGCCGCTGATCGGACTGTCGATGCTGCTGATGGCGGCACTGGTCAGCCCGACCGTCGCTACGGCCCAGCCAGGCACGAAGGCGATTACTCCGGCGCCGGTCCCAGTGCCGCCGAAGTATGCCGTGCCGGCAGGCACGATCTTCAACAACATCAAGGGATCCAAGGCTGCGAAGTACCGGATCATCACTCACCTCAACCGGGCGATCGACAACGCCCCGAAGGGGTCGACGATCCGGATGGCGATGTACCTCTTCAACGTGAAGAGCACGGCGGACAAGCTGATCGCTGCCCACAAGCGCGGCGTCAACGTCCAGATCCTCATCGATGACGGCGAGAAGCGGAAGGATCTGCGCCGCCTTCGGAGTGCGCTTGGCACCAACAGGTACGCGCGCAGCTACGTCCGCAAGTGCTCGCACAGCTGCATGTCGAGCCGGCGGTCCGTCATGCACGCGAAGTTCTACCTTTTCAGCCGTTCGGGTCGTTCCGACTGGGTCAGCATGATCGCGTCCGCGAACCCCTATCTGGGTAACACCATCAACAGCTGGAATGACGTTCACACGATCGTCGGCGACCGGGTGATCTACAACTCGCTGAACAAGTACTTCAACGACATGCTGCCCGACAAGGACAACCACAACTACTTCCGGACGACCACCAGCGGGATCTACAAGCTCTACCTCTTCCCGGCGCCGCAACACGTCGGGTCGGAGGCGGCTGTTCTGCTGGACGTGCTGAATCACGTAAAGTGCGCCAACACTCCGAAGGGCTATGGCAACAAGTACCACCGGACCATCGTCAGGGTCGGGATGTGGGGCTGGACGTCGTCGCGCATCGACGTCGCCAACCGGTTGCGTGTTCTCCAGTCAGCTGGCTGTCAAGTGGAGGTCATCCTGAACAAGGGACGGACCACGACGCCGATCTTCCGAGCCCT
Source organism: Propionibacteriaceae bacterium (assembly GCA_044225235.1). Lineage (GTDB taxonomy): Bacteria > Actinomycetota > Actinomycetes > Propionibacteriales > Propionibacteriaceae > Microlunatus. Next base: position 57,264 of record JBGAIX010000012.1, read on the forward strand.
GCTGAAGCGCACGAAGCGTGGCCAGATCAAGGTCTACGACGCCTGGTACGACCGGAACCTGAACAACAGGGCTGAGCGCTACATCCACCTGAAGGTCGTCGCGATCAACGGCTGGTGGTACGGCCAACCGCGCAAGGTCGTCTACACGGGCTCGCAGAACTTCACCTTGGACGGTCAGCTCGCGAACAACGACACCCTGCTGCGGATCGACTCGGCGAAGGCGTATTACGAGTACGCGGCCGATCTCGTCTACATCCGCAAGCACGGCGTCAAGGGCCGCATCCGCTACGTGCCCAAGCCGCTGTACGACACCATCTCCCCGAACCGGGTCGCTACCGCTGGTGTCGGCCCTGATGGTGGTCCGATCTCACCGAGCGGCGAGCCCCTCGGCAACCCCGAGTCCCTGGATCCGGAGATGCCCGAAGAGTGGCGGCTCGACCGCTAGCTTCGTCTCGAAGTCGTTCAAAGGGCCGCGGGTAGTGCTACCCGCGGCCCTTGTGCGTGCTCAGGGGTGCAGGGTGCCGCGTACGACAGAATTTCCCGAGTGCAGCGGGTCGGGGTCGTCCCGTGGCTCGTCTGAGACGTCGACGATCGGGTACGCCGTCAAGCTGAGGTCGTCGGGGATGGGCCACCGGCCTTCGTCGCCAGTGATGAACCCAAGGGCGCTCATGCTGGTGATGCCGGAGTTGATCAGCCAGACCTGACGGCGGCCGGCGACCGGCTCGGGAGAGGTCAGGTGCACGATCAGCTCCCTGCTCCCGTCGGGGTCGCGATAGACCGTGGCGGTGCCCGTCGAACCAGGCCAGTCAGGAAGGGCTGCCAGCGAGGCGGTCGCCAGCACGGTGCGCGTCGACCGATTGCGATCGATCGCCACTCCCACGCCGATTCCCGCGACCAACGCAACCGACGCTGCCAGTGCGAGGGTCGCCGCGCGTCGACCGCGGGAGGGCCCGCCCGGGGTGGAAGGAGTCGTCGGGACGGCTTTCGCAGCGGGCGGCGCGACCCCGGCGCTCCGGTCGCTCTCCGGCTGGCTCATCACCTCGTGCTGGATCGCCGCCCAGACGCGATGCGGGGGTGCGGTCAGCACGTCGCCCGCGTCCACCGAGCGGCCGATCGCCACCAGCTCCGCAAGCTCTCCCAGTTCTGCCTGGCACGCCTGGCATCCGGCGAGGTGCTGCCGCTCGTCCTCGGGCACGGCTGCTTCGCCGAGCGCGAGCAGCGCCAGGGTCTCAGGACTCGCGTGCATCGGTCCAGACCTCCATTCGGCGCTTGAGCTTGATCAGACTCCGTCGGATGTGACTTTTCACGGTGCCGGGCGGCAGGTGCATGCGCTCGGCGATCTGCATGTGGGTGAGGTCTTCGTAGAAGGCCATTCGAAGCACTCGTTGCGGGACCTCGTCCAGCCGTGCGATCTCCTCGGCGAGTACGAGACGTTGCGCGATGTCGGCTGGCTCCGGAGGTGGCTCGTACGTCCCGACGACCTCGGCCTGAATCCGCCGCTGGCGCCCGCGCGCCTGGTGAGCGTCGACCACCTTGTTCCGGGTGATGCCGAGCAGCCAGGCCGGCAACCGAGCGCGCTTCGCATCGTAGGTGTGCCGCCCGCTCCAGGCTGCGACGAAGACCCGCTGGGTGACGTCCTCAGCCTCGGCTGCGTCGCCCAACGACCGCAGCGCGACGGTGTAGACGAGCGCCGAGTACCTGCTGTAGAGCTCCTCGAGCGCCGCCTCCTCTCCCGCGACGAATCGCTCGGCCAGGCCGTCGCCATCCCGCGCGTCGGACGGAGCGGCGGTCACCAAGGTCGGTCCTTCCGGTGCGTTCGGTCAGCGGCGGTGCGGTGAACTCACCCTACTCAGATCACGCCGACAACCGTGGCCGGCCGACAGCACGAAGAACCGATCCGGTCTGTTGCCGAGAATTCCCCACGTCGCGGCCAATCAGATGCGATCGCCGGCTCCGGGTCGCTGCCTGTTGCGATCCGTGGCTGCGCACAAGCCCGAGTCCTCCCGAAGAGGGGGCTGAAGTGTGGCCAGGGCCGGGTTCGAACCGGCGACCTTTCGCTTTTCAGGCGAACGCTGCTACCAACTGAGCTACCTGGCCGCGTGAGCGCGCCAGCACCCGGCGTTCTCACCGTACGGACCGCACCGTTCTCAGATGCGGTCCCTACGTTTCAGCGACCCCGACGGGACTCGAACCCGCGACCTCCGCCGTGACAGGGCGGCGCGCTAACCGACTGCGCTACGGGGCCAGGCTGGTGCACCTCTCCGGGCGCCCGCGAAACTATAGCGCACCTGTTTGGCCTGCGAGAAAGCGTTCACGCCTCGGGGGACGGCTCCCGACGGCCAGTGCCGCGGACTCGGCGCAGCAGGTAGGCAATGGCGCTGACCGCCGCGATCAGGCCGATCAGCACGGCGAGGTTCTGGCCGTAGTGCTGGAGCAGCAGTGCCTTGCTCGGCGGCTGCTGGCCGGCCTGGTCGATCATCGGCACGGCGATCACGGTGACCAACGCCGCGGCGATCAGCCCGCCCTGGAGGAAGGTGCGCGCTCTCGGCGGAACCCGGCGCAGCGCGGCTCCGACCAGCAGGATCCCTGGCGATACGAGGGCGTCGTGGATGACGACGGCCAGGGCCAGCCAGAGGGCGAGCCTCAGCAAGGTCTCGGGTGGTCCCTGCAGGACGAGGCGGGCGGCCCCGTACCCGAGCACGCTCAGCCCCGCAGCGGCGAGTGTGATCCGCCACGCCTTCATTCAGCGCACCTCGATTCGGCCGAGCCACTTGGTGTTCAGCACGCCTGGCCGGTTCGGCGAGATCAGCCGCACCGGATAGCCGTGGTCGGCGTTGAGCCTTTCGCCGTTCAGGTGGGTGGCCAGCAACGCTCGATCCAGTTGGGGACCGAAGATCGAGGAGTGGTTGAACGGCCAGCCGCGTTCGACCGAGAAGAGCGCGACGACCGACCCCGGCGAACCCCCCGCCCGGGCGACGATGTCCATCAGCGGGACGCCACGCCACCGTGCGTTCGCGCTCCAGCCCTCGACACAGGCGATGGGAAACTCCGCCTCCCGGGTGGGGAGCGCCTCGAGCTCGGCGAGGTTCAGGGTGAACGGCGTGCGGCCGTCGACGACGAGTCGCCAGGTCGGGTCGTCGACGAGGGAGATGACCCCGGCTTGTTCCGCCGTGCGGTTCACCGGCAGGCCCTGCGGCCCCTTCCCCGGCTGCCGGACCGCGAGCAGGCCGATCGGCTCGAGCGGCGTCAGCGTCTGCCCCACCGAGGTGGCGACGACGACGCCGACGCCGGCCCCGGCAGCCGTCAGCATCCCGCGTCGCGAAATGGCCGGTGTCGCCGGTGGCGGCAGGGGGCCCGCGTTGCTGTGCGACTCGGGGTTCTCATCCCAGGGAATCTCGCTGAGCACGTCGCCGTCGGCGACCTTCGCCTTCAGCCCGTACGCGATGTCGGGAAGCTTCACCCCGACGTGCAGCAGCACCGACCCTGCGACGACGTAGGCGAGGTAGTGGTGGACCGAAACGAAGTCCCAGCGAAACGGGTACCAGCCGAGGGTGTTGAAGAAGCCGGTGGTCAGTTGCACCAGGGTGGCCGAGACCAGGACCGCGACGCTGAGACGCTCGACGGCCTTGCGGGCGGTTCGAACGGGGGGCCAGCGGAAGAGATTGGGGTAGACCGACCAGAGCTTGACCAGCACCAGCGGGATCGCGGCGGTCCCGGTCGCGACGTGCAGTCCTTGGGTGACGCGGTAGGCCCAGCGCGGCGCGGCCGGGATCGGCAGCCAGCTGGCCGGGGCGTAGTGGTAGAGGCTGATCAGTCCGGTCAGCAGGCACACCCCGATCGCGATGCCAAGCGCCAACCCGACCCGCGCTGTCACGGCGGTCGAGCGCAGGGTGCTGGTGAAGTGTGGCCACCAGGAGGGACGCGGCGGCGACGTTCGGGGGTGGTGGGCCACGTCGTTCGGCATGGCTCCAAGTCTGGGTGCAGACGCCGGGAACTGCTCCTTACAGGATGCGAACGTCGGGATTGCCGCGCAATGGGATCGTCGCGCGCCAGCCGAGCAAACCTTCAGCGGCCGTGCAGTCGGCGGTGATGTGTCGGACGTCGCCGAGCCGATACTGTCCGGTCACCACCGGGGCCGGCCCGTTCAGGGCCCGACTGAGCTCCGCGGCCAGCTCGCCGATCGTGGTCACCCAGGGCGATCCCACGTTGATCGGCGTCACCCCGGCAGGGAGGTCTGCCGTCACGGCCGCGAGGACCGCTCCGGCGACATCGTCGACGTGGATCAGGTTGCGCCGTTGGCCACCGTCCTCGAAGACCTGCGGGGGCTCGCCACGCCGCAGGCTACTGGCGAAGATCGACGCGACGCCCGCGTACGGGGTGTCACGCGGCATTCCCCGGCCGTAGACGTTGTGGAAGCGGAGCGCGACGAACCGGCCGCCGGTCTCCCGGGACCAGGCGGCGCCGAGGTGCTCGCCATGCACCTTGGTGGCGGCGTAGGTGTTGCGCGGGTCCAGTGCAGCGCCTTCGGGCACCAGCAGCGGCACGAGTGCGGCACCACAGACGGGGCAGGGCGGATCGAAACGGCCGCGCTGGAGATCGCTCGGTGCGCGAGGCGGCGGCCTGACGTCGCCATGGGCGGGGCAGGCGTACCGGCCCTCGCCGTAGACGACCATCGAAGAGGCGAAGACGATCCGGTCGATTCCTGCCTCAGCCGCGGCGCGCAGCACCACTGCTGTGCCCAGGTCGTTCACCCGCACGTAGTCATCGAGATCCCCGAGGTCGACGCCGAGCCCCACCTTGGCAGCGAGGTGCACCACGACGTCGGCTCCGGCAGCGGCGGCCCGTACCCGGCCGAGGTCGCAGATGTCGTCTGCGGCGTTCTCGGCCCGATCGAACGCGATCACGTCGTGTCCGCGGGAAATGGCCTGTCGGACCACGGCTCGGCCGATGAATCCGGACGAGCCGGTGATCAGCAGTCTCATCGGGTCGGCGCGGCGGGCGTGTGAGGCCCGGCTTCCTGTGCTGCCTCAGGCGTGGGATGCCCAGATGTGGGGAGAGTCGGGTCGGGGGAGGGGAGGCTGATGTCGAAGCGGCAGCCGCCGGTCACGTTGCGCACCCCGATCCGCCCGGCATGTGACTCCACGACTCCCTTGGTGATGGCGAGTCCCAGACCCGCCCCACCGTCGTCGCCCCGCGACGACGAGGCGCGCCAGCCGGTGTCGAAGACCCTCGCCAGATGCTGCTCGGGGATTCCTCCGCAGCCGTCGACGACGGCAACCTGGAGGTGGCCGTCTGGCGCGCGACCGCCTTCGATCCGGACACTCGCGCCGGGCTCGGTATGCCGGATGGCGTTCACGACGAGGTTTCCGAACGCCCGCGCGAGGTCATCCGGCGAACCGAGTACCGCGAGCCGATCGTCCTCGGGACGGTGCACCTCCAGCCGTACGCCATGGGCCTGAGCTGTCGGCGTGGTCTCGGACGCGACGTCATCGATGAGTTCCCGGAGCGAGACCAACCGCTGCGGCTTGGGTTGATTGGCACCCTGCACCCGCGACAGCGCGAACAGGTCGTCGACCAGGGCCGTCATCCGGGTGACGGTGCTGCGGAGATGCGAGAGTGCGCGCGGTACGTCGCTGATCACCCCGTCCTCAAGCCCCTCGGCCAGCGCGCGGAGTCCGGCCAGCGGCGTTCGCAGGTCGTGGGACATGAAAGTCACCAGCTCGCGGCGGGACTCTTCGGCGGCGCGCTCGCGCTCCCGTGACTCGGCCAGGGTGACCCGCGTCCGGGCCAGCTCTTGCAGCACCTCGGCCAACTCCGCGGGCGCCGGCCGGACATCGGACTCGGTGAGCGCCGCTGCTGGTCGGTGCGCCGCGACCGGTCCCGGAGCACTGTCGGCGACTAGCTGCGACAAGCCGGCGCCCACTCGGCGGGACGCATGCGAGATCCGGCGGACCACGAGCCACGCCCCGGATACGGCCAGTGCGAGCGACGTGGCCAGCGCGACCAGGATCACCGCCGAGTCGTGCGGAGACAGAAACATCAGGCGCACGTTCAACACAACGGTGATCGCGACCGCCAGCACCGGCACCAGCGTGGCGACGGCCAACTGGTAGCGCAGTGATCGGTTCCGCAGCAGGTGCAGGGCGACGACACCGACGAGGCCGATCACCAGGCACGCCCCTACGGTGATGGCGATGATCACCACCAGGTCTCTCACCGCCGGCCCCCTTCCAGTCGTTCGCCGTGGGGCGTGACTCGCCGCACGGTCATGTCGTCGCGCCCCCTAGGGCATCCCCAGCGAGCTCGTCGGTCCGGGCGAAGCGGTAGCCGGATCTCCCGACCGTGAGGACCAGCCGCGGGTCGGATGGGTCTTCCTCGACCTTCTCCCGCAGCCGCCGCACGTGCACCGTGACGGTCGAAGTGTCGCCGAAATCCCAGCCCCAGACGCGCCGCAGCAACTCGTCCTTGCCGAACGTCTGCCCGGCGTGGCTGGCGAGGAACGCCAGCAGGTCGAACTCCCGCATGGTCAGCTGAAGCGGTTCCCCGCTCAGGCTGACCTCCCGAGCCGCCGAGTCGATCACCAGGGTTCCGATCCTGATCTGTGAGCTGAGCAGGGACGTCCCGGCCAGCCGCTCCGCTCGGCGCAGGAGAGCCTCCACCCGCAGAACTACCTCACGCGGCGAGAACGGCTTCACCACGTAGTCATCGGCGCCGGTTTCCAGACCGACCAGGCGATCCTCCTCCTCGCCGCGTGCCGAGAGCATGACGATCGCGGCCGAGTCGCCCACGCGCCGACGTCGACGCAGCAGTTCCAGGCCGGACAGTCCGGGCAGCATGATGTCGAGGATGACGACGTCGGGACTCAGCCGTTGCCAGACCTGGGCTGCCTCCGAGCCGTCGGCGCACCACTCGACGCGGTAGCCGGCGCGGCCGAGGTAGGCGGTGAGCACCTCGGCCATCGTCGCGTCGTCCTCGACGACAAGCACCGTGGCGGGCATGGTCGAAGCCTAAGAGGGCACCGCGCGGGTGAGGAGTGCGCGCTCGGTGCGAGCGGCATCCGTAACCGTTCGATAATCGGGGCAGCCTGTCCGTGGCCGGCCCGCTCTCATAGCGTGCGGGTGTGGCGAACGCTCAGCACGGCGTGCAGGTGATCCTGCCGTGTCTGAACGAGGTCCAGGCTCTGCCCTGGGTGCTCGGCAGGATGCCGCACGGCTACCGGCCGATCGTGGTGGACAACGGCTCCACCGACGGCTCGGCGGAGCATGCCGAGCGGCTCGGCGCCACCGTGGTGCGGGCCCCGGTGCGGGGGTACGGGGCAGCGTGCCAGGCAGGCCTGCGCGCGGCCGATGCCGACGTGGTCGCGGTGATGGACTGCGACGCGAGCCTTGACCCGGCTCAGCTGCCGGATCTGGTGGCACCGGTCGCCGCAGGCGAGCTGGATCTGGCGGTGGGACGCCGCCGGCCGACGTCGCGACAGGCCTTCCCGTACCTGTTGCGGCTGGCGAACTGGGAGGTGGCCCGGCTTGTCCGGGCGCGCACTGGGGTGGCGCTGGCCGAGATCGGCCCGATGCGGGTGGCGCCCCGGCGCGGTCTGCTCGAGCTCGGCCTCAGCGAGCCGCACGCCGGCTACCCGGTCGAGACGGTGCTCCGCGCCGCCGAAGCGGGATGGCGAGTAGGCCAGATCGACGTCGCCTACCGGCCTCGAGCGGGCCGTTCGAAGGTGACGGGCACTCCGCGCGGCGCGCTGCGGGCGGTGCGCGACATCCGCAGTGTGCTGGCCCGAAGTCCGGCGGCCGTTCGGTGACCGCCGATGCGGTGATCGTGCTTGCCAAGGAGCCGCTGCCGGGGCGGGTAAAGACGCGGCTGTCGCCTGCCTTCAGCCCCGTCGAGGCGGCCGAGCTGGCGGCGGCGTCCCTCCGCGACACCTTCGCCGCCGTGAAGGCGTCCGGCGTGAGCTGTGCGTTGCTGAGTTGGCAGGGCGATCCGCGCTTGTGGCAGGAGGGGTTCGCGGTGGCACGGCAACCGGACGGGGGGCTGGGCGTGCGGTTGGCGGCCGCATTCGACCAGGTGTTCGCGCTGCCCGACGCACCGGCCGGTCCGCGGGGGGCGGCACTGCTGATCGGCATGGATACCCCGCAGGTGACCCCCGAGTTGCTGCACGCCGACTGGGGAGGTGTCGACGCCGTTCTCGGTCTCAGCGACGACGGTGGCTTCTGGGCGATCGGTCTGCGCCGCGACCATCCGGCCGGCATCTTCGACGGCGTTCCGATGTCGACGGAGCGGACCGGCGCCGCGCAACTCGCGCGGTTGGTGGACCTCGGGCTCAGCGTGACGCTACTGCCGCCGTTGCTGGACGTCGACACGGCCGTCGCTGCCGAGCAGATCGCCTACGAGCACCCGTGGTTGCAGTTCTCACAGGCCTACGCGGCCATCGTCGCCCGCCGTCCAGAGCAGGACTGGGCACGCGTCTTCGACCGGCTGTTCGGTGTGCACGGCAGCGTCGACGTCGAGTCCGGCGCCGCGCTGACCCTCGAGGTCGGCCGCTGGGCCGGCGATGCCGACGAGGTCGACGCGCTGGTGGTGTTGCGGTGCCAGCCACCGGTGCTCGATCTGGGCTGCGGGCCCGGTCGGATGGTGCGCGCGCTGGCGGCGAACGGCCAGCCTGCGCTCGGCGTCGACATCTCCGCGGTCGCCGTGCAACTCAGCCTCGCCCGTGGCGCCCCGGCGATCCGTCGCGAGCTGGCGCAGCGGCTGCCGGCCGAAGGCAGGTGGGGGACGGCGTTGCTGATGGACGGCAACATCGGGATCGGAGGAGACGTCCGTGGCTTGCTCCGGCGCTGTCGTCGCCTCGTCGTCGCCGGCGGTCTGATCGTCTGCGAGGTCGACCCCGATCCGGACGCCGACGAGGTCACCGCCGTGACGCTGCGGGGAGACGGTGTGAGCGCGCCCCCGATGCCATGGGCCCGGATCGGCAGCCGCGCACTACAGCGGCTCGCCGTCGAACAGGACCTGCTGGTCGAGGAGGAGTGGAGCAGCGGGCGGCGGTGCTTCGTGGCACTGCGCTCGACGTCGTGAGGGGATCGAGGCTGTGAGGCACCAGGTCACCGAGACTTTCCTGGCCGTCGACCGCAGACTCTGGCTCGCTGCGCTCGGGCTGGCTTCGGCCAACGCTGTGGTCGTCGCGTTCGCTGAGTTCGCTACCGTCGGGCGTTGGTTGGCGGCATCCGGCGCCGTGCTGATCGTGCTGGTGCTGACCTGCCGGCGCGCGGCGGATCGGGCGCCGCTGTGGCTGTTCGCCCTGGTCGCGGCCTCAATCCAGCTGCCATGGCTGTTCACCTACCCGCTGACCAGCGACGACGTGTTCCGCTATGTCTGGGACGGACGGGTCCAGTGGGAGGGCATCGACCCGTACCGCTATGCGCCGCTCGACCCAGTCCTGGAGTACCTCCGCGATCCCTACCTCTTCCCTCCCGGTGAGCGCCCCCGGATCAATCGCCCAGGGGTGCCGACCCTCTATCCGCCGGTGGCGCAGGTCTGGTTCGCGTTCTGGTCCCTGGTCACACCGACGGGGTGGCACACCCTCGGTGTGCGGGTCGGCGCGGCGCTCGCCGCAGTCGCGGCGACGACCGGCCTCGCGCGGTTCCTCGGCCGCCGGCGCGGCTGGGCGCTGCTGTTCGGCGCCTGCCCGGCCGTCGGGCTCGAGGCGGCCAACGGCGGCCACCTGGATGCTCTCGCTGCGCTGCTGATGGTCTGCGTCGGATTTGCCGCGGTGCGCCGGCGGCATTGGTTGGCCGGGCTGTTCCTCGGCCTTGCGGCGGGGGTCAAGCTGGTCCCGCTCCTGCTCGCGCCGGTCTTCCTGCGCCGCGGCCGGTGGCGGACCACAGTCGGTGCCCTGCTCGTCCTGGTCGCCGGATACGTTCCGCACGTGCTGGCGGTTGGTGCCTTGGTCGCCGGCTTCCTCCCGGGGTATCTCGAGGAGGAGGGCTACGGCGGGGCGCGTCGGTTCGCCCTGCTCAGTTGGCTACCGGAGCCGGCCCGCGCTCCGGTTGCGCTCAGCCTTGCCGGCGCGCTCGCCCTGCTCGCGATCGCTCGCTCGGGACGCGAACCGGTGCTGCTGACGTGTTGTTGGTTGTACGGGTGCGCGCTGCTGATCGCTACCCCCGTCTACCCGTGGTACGCGCTCGGGTACGTCGTCGTCGTGCTGATGGCGGGGCGCTTGGAGTGGCTCGCGCTCTGGCCCGCCTGTTACGTCGCCTTCGTCTACGACCACTCGTTGACCGGCCAGGCGATCGGGTACGGGCTGGCCGCACTCGTCGTCGTCGCCGCCATCGCATGGCGCCGACTCCGGCGCTACGCGGCGACCGGCAGTGGGCCCGTCGAGCCGCGGAGCACGAGGCTCGTCGCGAGCTGAACATGCCGCGAATCCGGTGCCTCGCCGCGCGCCAGGTTCAGCAGCGTCCGTAGGGCCACCCGCCCCATCTGGGCGATCGGTTGATGCACTGTCGTCAGGCCGGGGGAGGTCCACTGCGCCGCGTACGTGTCGTCGAAACCGACCACCGAGAGGTCAGACGGGACCCGCTTGCCGGCCAGCCGTGCTGCCTCCAGGACGCCGAGTGCCGTCCCGTCACTCGCGGCGAAGACGGCCGTGGCGGGGTCCTCGAGAGCGAGGAAGTCAGACGCCATCTGGAGCCCGTCGCGAGGCGTGTGGCCACGGTGCTGGACCAGCTCAGGGTCGAACTCCACGCCGGCCAACTCCAGCGCGTTCCGGTAGCCGTGGAAGCGCTCGCGGGACGCGGAAATGTGGGAGGGGAGACCGGCGAAGCCGATGCGGCGATGGCCGAGTTCCAACAGGTGATGCGTGGCCTGGGTTCCGCCGATGAAGTTGGTTGCTGCGACGCTGACGACTCCCTCCTCGAGGGCATGGATCGGATCGATGGCGACCATGGGGAGGCGCAGTCGCTGGGCTGCGGCAACCTGCTCCGCAGGCAGGGCCGAGGCGGAGACGAGGACACCGAGATGGCCGTGTTCTGCCAGTCGAGCGAACCAACCGTCGCTCAACGGCGGCTCGACGTCGGGCGGGTTCAGCAGGTCGACGACGATGTCGATTCCAGCCTCCCCCGCTGCGGTGAGCACTCCGTCGAGCACCTGCATGGAATAGACACTGATCATCGAGTCGAAGACCAGGTTGACCGTCGATCGAGCCGACGTGTCCCGCGGCCCCGTACTCGGCACATAGCCGAGCGTGGCCATCGCCTGCTGAACCCGTTGCCGCGTACCGGACGCGACGCTCGGCCGCTTGTTCAGCACCTTGGAAGCGGTCGCCTTCGAAACCCCCGCCAGCGCGGCGACGTCATCCAGGGTGGCGCGCGGGATCCGCTCGGCCGTCATCGGTGCTCCCTTCAGGTCCTTCGGTGAAACTATTTCCGAATGTGACCCAACCTGTTTCGATCCGGAACCGGCAGCTACGCGAGAAAGTTGCGCGTCGGACAAAAATGTTTCGATGTGCTGGGCTCCAAGTACAGCGTTTACCGGTCTGAGAGCGCAAATCCATCGAACGCTTACCGTCGAATCGTTTAGGGGAGTTTACGCAACTGTTTCGCAGTTGGCCCGGCTGATCGGCGAGCTGGCGTCGGCGATGGTGCGGGGGTATCAGGGCAGCGGGCTCCGCGATCGGACGGGGGTACTGGCGACGGCCAAACACTTCGCCGGCTACTCCGAGACCCAGGGCGGCCGTGACGCGAGTGAGGCGGACATCAGTCCGCGCAAGTTGCGGTCCTGGTACCTGCCGCCGTTCGAACGCGTCGCTCGCTCGGAGATCCGCACCTTCATGCTCGGGTACCAGTCGATGGACGGGGTCCCGATCACCGTCAACCGGTGGCTGATCAGCGACGTCCTGAAGCGGGAGTGGGGCTTCGAGGGGCTGCTCGTGACCGACTGGGACAACGTCGGCCGGATGGTCTGGGAACAGAAGGTGTGTGCCGACATGGTCGAGGCGGCGACGCTTGCGATCGAGGCCGGCAACGACGTCATCATGGTGACCCCGGGCTTCTTCGAGGCCGCTCAGGAAGCGGTCGCGCGTGGGCACGTGCAGGAGCGGCAGATCGACGAAGCGGTCCGGCGGGTGTTGCGGGTCAAGTTCGAGCTCGGGCTCTTCGAGGATCCGCGCCCGCCGGACGCCGCGCGGCAGAGTGTCGTCATCGGCAGCGAGCTGCATCGCCAGCTCAATCTGGAGCTGGCCCGGCGATCTTTGGTGCTGCTGCGCAACGACGGCACGCTGCCGCTGCCTGTCGATGGTGACGCGCGCACGCTGGCGGTGATCGGACCGAACGCGGACGACCCCGATGTCACCCTGGGTGACTGGGCGGGTGCGTCCGGCCAGGTCGACTGGATGCCCGGCGGTCACCCGCGGGAGACCGTGCAGACCGTGCTGGACGGGTTGCGCGCAGTGGCCCCTGCCCGTTGGTCGATCAGCCACGTTCGCGGTGCCGGAATCGCCGACATCGAGTGGGACCCCGATGCCCGGCTGCCCGACGGCCAACCCGTCCCGCCGAAGTTCTTCCCGGAGGCGCCCGATCCGGAGGAGATCGCACGAGCGGTGGAGACCGCGCGCGAGGCCGACTACGCGGTGGTCGTGGTCGGCGACAATATCGCGCTTGCCGGCGAGGGCCGATCGACCGCCACCTTGGAGCTCCAGGGTGGGCAACTCGCGCTGCTGGACGCGGTGGCGGCCTCGGGGACGCCGATGATCGTGGTGCTCATCCAGTCCAAGCCGAGTGTCCTGCCGCCGTCAGTGATGGGGGCGGCCGCACTGATCGAGGCGTTCAACCCGGGGATGCGCGGCGGACAGGCAGTTGCGGAGTTGATCTTCGGTCTGATCGAGCCGAGCGGCCGGCTGCCGATCAGCTTCGCCAGGCACGCTGGCCAGCAGCCCACGTTCTACAACCAGGTCCGGGGCCAGCACGGTGAGCGCTATGCCGACCTGACCCAGGAGCCGCTCTTCGCGTTCGGCGAGGGTCTGAGCTACACCTCGATCGACTACAGCGATCTCCGACTCGACAGCGATGACCTCGATGTCAGCGACACCCTGCGAGCAAGCGTCACGCTGAGAAACACCGGATCACGGCCCGCCGTGGAGACCGTCCAGGCCTACGTCAGTGACCTGCTGACCAGCGCCACCTGGGCCGAAGAGGAATTGAAGGCGTTCACGCAGGCGCAGCTGGCGCCGGGCGAGCAGAGGCGCGTAGCGGTGGAGATCCCCGTGCACCGCTGCTCGATGGTCGACCGTCACGGCCGGCGCGTCGTCGAGCCCGGCGAATTCGAGCTTCGCGTCGGGCCGAACGCACGCGACGCCCGTCAGCTGGCCCGACGATTCCGGGTGCGTCCGGGAGCGGAGGGGTGACCGCGTCGCGGCTGGGGACGGACGGACCCGTCAGCTCGTGGCTGGTGCCGCAGCAGGGCAGTCCGGGTCGGTAACGTCACAGAATTCGGCCCAGACGGCGTACGGGGGTGCCTCGCCGGGTCGCGCGGAGGAGAGGTCGACCAGCGTGACGCGCCGCGGGCGGGTGACACCGCAATCGCCGAACAGCCCTGGCGTGCGGAGGTCCAGGTCGCCGAGAGCGACCGCGCGGTCGATCACGAAGACGTCGCCACCGTCCGCGCCGGGGCACACCGTGGCTGTGCGCTGCTCGCCGGTCAGATGGCGAGCGGTCGAGTCGCCGCTGACCAGGAGCGAGGATCCGGACAGAGTGAGGGTGAGGTCGGCGACCGGCCCGCTCGAGGTCGCCATCAGCCGGTAGCGGCCGTCGGCCAGAGGCGCTGGACGTGCCGGTCCGCACGCCGTGATCGCGGTCAGTGCCAACGTGGCGACCGTCGCGAGCCGAAGGTATCGGAGACCCATCTGCTGCCTGCCCTCGCGTCCGTCGGGTCTATCGTCGCCCAGAGAGTGTCCACATCGGCCGCCATTCTCGACTCGGCGCCCACAACCTATCGCGACGGGGAGCCGCATGGCAGAACAGCAGGCGCAGGGCATCTCCCTTCGGCTCGGGCTGATCGTCCTGGCGGTGTGGGTGCTGATCACGTTCGGCTTGGAGTCGGTGCAGACAGGCTTCCGCGCGCGATCGCTCGAGGACGCTTTCGCCGCGTCCATCTTCTGGCCGGGGCTGGTGGCGGTTGCGGTGGTGACGGCGGTCGTGCTGCAGCAGCGGGCAGCAGGTGCGGTCGGTGTCGGTCGTCCGCGTCGCCTCAGGGTGCTCGCTCTCCCGGGACTGCTGCTGGTGCTGTCGGCGTTGATCGCGTCGGGATCTGGAACGGTGAGTTGGCTGCTGTTCGCGAACTTCATGATCGTCGGCCTGAATGAGGAACTCATGTTCCGGGGAGTCCTGTTCTCCGGTGCGGTCAGCCGCTGGGGGGCGCGGCTGGGGATCATCTTCACGTCGGTGCTGTTCGGGGCCGTGCACCTCCTGAACGTGATCTTCGTCGGGAACACGTTCAGCGGAAGCGTTGTCCAGGCGCTGTTGGCGATGATCGGGGGCTTTTGGCTCGCCGTGCTGCGGTACCTCTGCGGGTCGATCTGGCCGGTGGTCATCCTTCACGGCCTCTACGACTTCGCGGTCGCGGGGGCCGGTCCGATCCTGCTGCTGGTCGAGGGTCTGCTGGCGGGATACGCGCTGATCTTGTTCATCACCTTGGTGCCCAAGCGGGCCGCCTCCGACCCGGCACCCGGGTAGTGGGACTCCGCGGGTCGGGGTGTCCTAGCGAACGACGCTCCGGAAGGTCTTCCGGTAGCCGGCGGGGCTGACCCCAACGGTCTCGCCGAACTGAGCGCGGAAGGTGCTCGGCGAGGAGAAGCCGGTTTGTGACGCGATCCGGTCCACTGTGTAGTCGGTGAGTTCGAGCAGTTCCTGGGCATGCCGGATCCGGACCCCGATGACCCATTGCATCGGGCTCTGCCCGGTCTCCTCAGTGAAACGGCGGCTGAGCGTGCGGGTGCTGAGGCCCGCCGCCGAGGCGAGGTCGGCCAGGCTGAGCGGACGGTGGGCATTCGCCTCGATCCAGACCAGCAAGGCCTCCAGGGATGCCGTCTGGTACGTCGGCCGGTTCCGCAGGATGTACTGAGCCTGGCCGCCGGTCCGCTGCAGCGGCGCCACCGCGAGCCGAGCGGCATCGGCGGCGACCGCGGCGCCGTAGTCGGATTCGACCAGATGGAGGCAGAGGTCGAGCCCGGCCGATGCCCCGGCAGAGGTGAGAACCGCACCACTGTCGGTGTAGAGCACGTCCGGGTCGACCCGGACGTGTGGATACCGCCGGGCTAGTTCCTCCGCCGCGAGCCAGTGGGTGGTCGCGGGGAGGCCGTCCAGCAGGCCGGCCTCGGCGAGACTGAACGCCCCGACACAGATCGAGGCGACGCGCGACCCGCGTTCGACGGCGGCTCGAAGCAGGTCCAGGATCGGCGCAGGGGTCGCGCGCCGCGGATCGTTTCTGCCCGGAACGATGAGCAGATCCGCACGAGCCGCTTCGTCGAGCCCGACGCCAGGTGCGATGCGCAGCGGGCCTGCATCCACCACGTCAGCTGATCCGGCGACCAGGACCCGGTAGCCGGCCCGGCCGTCCGGCAGCCGGACCCGGCCGAAGATCTCGATCGGCGTGGCGAGATCGAATGCGATCGCATCCTCGATGGCCAACACCGCGACGGTGATCATGCGAGCACGGTACGCGGTTTCCGGCATCTGGAAGGTACTCTTCCGCGGCCCCGATGCTCGTGGCGAGATCTGGGCGAAAGCTGTCTCGATCGCCGATCGCTCGCACACCGGGTGCCAGCCGAGGATGAGTGCACCGTGCACATCGACGAAAGGAATGCCGGTGCCTCGCCCACACGTCCAGGTCCTGCTGTACGACGGGTTCGACCCGCTGGATGCCATCGCGCCGTACGAGGTGATGACCGCCGGCAGTGAGGAGCTCGGTGGCGGGCTCGACCTCCGGTACGTCAGCGCTGAAGGCTCGCGCACGGTCCGGTCGGGCACGGCAGGCATCAGCCTCGCTGCGACAGGCGTGCTCGAACCGGAGCTGCCGGGCTACGTCCTCGTCCCGGGCGTCAGCGGACCCGTCGACGGCGACCCCGACGCGGTGGACACGATTCCGGTGCTGCTCTCCCGGCTGGCGGCCACCGAGGCTCCGGCCCTGCTGGAGCGCTGCCTGGGGAACCCGGCGATCACCGTCGCCTCCGTCTGCGGCGGGTCACTCGCGCTGGCGATGGCGGGGCTGCTCGACGGCCGGACGGCAACCACGCACGTGCTCGGCCTCGACCTGCTGGAGGCGATCGGGGTGACGGTGGTCCGCGCGCGGGTGGTCGACGACGGCGACCTGGTCAGTGCCGGTGGGGTGACGTCCGGGCTCGACCTCGCCCTCTACCTGCTGGAGCGCGACTTCGGCTCGCACACCGCACACGCCGTCGAGCAGCTCTTCGAATACGAGCGGCGCGGCGTCGTCTGGAAGCGGGCCGATGCACCGGTTGGCGCGCGAGCTGAGCCGGCGGGCCGGCGGTGACCGCGATCGCCGGCCGCTGGCAGCTCCGGATCAGGACGCCCATCGGCGCCATCGACGCGGAGGTCGAGTTCGTGGAGTCGGCCGACGGGATCACCGGCACCGCGATCGGTGCCGGTGAGCGCACGGACCTTCGCGAGATCACCGTGACGGTTGCCCCCGCGGGGGAGGTCGTGACCTGGCGGCAGCGCATCACCAAGCCGCTTCGACTCGATCTCGGCTACCAGGTCACCGTCGTCGGCGACTCCCTGCAGGGCCACTCCCGGGCGGGGCGGCTGCCTCGTTCCGAGGTCACCGGGCGTCGGCTCCCGCCGCCCTGACCGCGCGACACCGTCCTTGGAGCGCTCGCGGCGCCTCGGGCTGCCGAGAATCAGGCGTTCGGGAGTCCGGTGGCGTGCTCGCGAGAGCGGCCGCGCGGTCGCTGCCCCTCGGCGGCGAACAGCTGGTGCAGGAGTTGGATGGCGACGGCACCTTCTCCCACCGCCGAGGCGACCCGCCGACCGGCACCGCGCCGGACGTCGCCAGCAGCGAAGACGCCGGGCATGCTCGTCTCCAGCAGGTACGGGGCCCGGCCGTCGGGCCAGGCGTGGTCGAGCAGGTCCGGGCCGGTGAGGAGGAACCCTCGCTCGTCGCGTTGCAGGTTGGCCGGCAGCCAGTCAGTGCGGGGATTCGCCCCGATCAGCACGAACAATCCGCCCGCCTCGACGGTCTCCCGCCGATCCAGGACGTGGTCGTACAGGGTGAGGTGGTCGAGCCAGCCGTCGCCACCGCCGTCGACCACTTCGGTGAGGAGACGGACGCTGAGGTTGGGCGTGTCCGCAACGGCGTCGACCAGGTATTGCGACATCCCCGCCTCCAGCGACCCGGCGCGGACGACCAGGGTGACGTGCGCGCAGTGCCGGGACAGGTAGAGCGCGGCCTGCCCGGCCGAGTTGGCGCCGCCGAGGACGTACACCTGTCGCCCCGCCATCGCCGGGACCTCGGACGTGGAGGCGCCGTAGAAGACACCGGCGCCGTTCAGGGCATCGAGGGCCGGTAGCCCGAGGCGTCGGTAGTGTGCGCCGGTCGCAAGCAGCACCGCGCTGGCGCGCACCCGGCCGAGGTCGGACAGCCCAAGCGAGAGTCCGTCGCTGTCTCGGCGGAGATCCGATACCCGGTGCATCACGGCGAAGTCCGCCCCGAACACCCACGCCTGCTCGTACGCGCGCTGAGCCAGCAGACGGCCGCTGACCCCACGGGGAAAGCCGAGGTAGTTGCGGATCAACGAACTGGACGTCGCCTGACCGCCGATCCCACCCTCGTCGACGACGAGCGTCCGGAAGCCTTCGGAGGCGCCATAGACCGCGGCGGACAAGCCTGCCGGACCGGCCCCGACGATGACGAGGTCGTAGTCGGTGCGGTCTGGTGCGATCGGTGAACCGGTGGCGATGGCGATCTCGGTGTTGGTCGGGTCCTGCAGGATGACCCCGTTGGGCAGGCCGATCAACGGCAACCGCGGGTTGGGGCCAGCCGCGGCGACGAGAGCGCGGCCGGTGTCGGAGCGCGCCAACGAGAAGGTGTGCGGCATTGCGCAGCGGCCCAGTACCTCGCGGAGTTCGTGCGCCCGGCCCGACCAGGTTTCACCGACGACGTGGATCGTGAACGGGAAGACGCTCCTCGCCTCGGCCCACTCCAGCAGCAGGACCGAGATGGCCGAATGAAAGAGCTCATCCGGCGGCGTGGACGGCCGGAAGATGTAGTGGTCGATCGCGCCGCGTGCCATCGCGTCGAAGATCGCGTCCCCGGACGCCCGATCGCCGAACGTGCCCCAGTCGATCAGCAGGCCGCGCTTGGCGTGCGGGTGCAGGTGGCGCGCCTGATCCAGGAGCGCGGTGCCGGCCATGGTCGACAGCGACTCCGCGACCAGCACCATGGCGACGTCGGAGCGTTCGTCGGCCAGCTGGGCGAGCTGAGCCCGCGCTTCGCTGGCTGATCCCAGGCAGCGGACGTCGTAGTGCCGCGCGTAGCGGTCCTGGAGTTCGCGCTCGATCTGAGCGAGGGCCACGGCACTCTCTTCTACGACAAGGAGTGCCGGTCCGACCATGGGGGGAGTGTATTTGCTGCGGTCAGAGCAGGTGGTGCTCGTACGCGAACGCTGCAGCGGCGGTCCGGGTGCCCACGTTCAGCTTGGTGAAGATGTTGCTGAGGTGTCGGGCGACGGTCTTCTCGCTCAAGATCAACGCCGACGCGATCTCGGGATTGCTGCGGCCGCTCGCCACCAGTCGCAGCACCTCGACTTCCCGTTCCGTGAGTCCCCATGGCTGCCCACGGGTCAACAATCGAGCTGCTTCCCGTTCGGCCGGGGCTGCGCCGAGCCGGCCGAACGTGCGGCGGGCGGCGAGGAGTTCCCCGGTAGCGGACTCCTCGTCGCCGAGGGAGCGAAGAGCGCGCCCCATCAGCAACTGGCAGCGGGCCACCTCGTACGGGGCGTCGAGGCGCTGCCATGCCTGGATCGCCTGGCGCAGACTCGCGATAGCCGCGGCCGCGTCGTCGCTGGCGAGCCGTGCATGCCCCAGTGCGGCGGTTGCCAGTGCGTGCAGCGCCGAACAGCCGAACGCCTCGGCGATCCGGACCAACTCCTCGGCCGCGGCCGTCGCCTCCACCGATTCGCCCACGGCCGCGAGCACCTCAGCCGCAGCGGGCAGGATCTGCGACCGATGCACCGGATCGCGCGGCTCTGCGAGCAGCCGGCGAACGGCGGCGAGCGCCGCCGCAGACCTGCCGCGCGCCAGCCACAGCAGCGTGAGGCCGGGCTGAGGTTCGTGGCCGAATGATGCCGCGCGCTGATAGCACGCCTCGGCCGCCTCGAAATCGCCGAGGATGGCGAACACAGCGCCGCATTCGTCCATCGCGATGCCCGCCTGCGCTGGGGTGCCGGCGTCAAGGTAGCGCGTCGTCGCTGTCTCGAACTCCTCGATGGCCAACCCGTACTCGCCGCGGATCCGCAGCAACTGGCCCCGGTGGACGGCGCACTGGCCGGTGAAGCGGACCAGTCCCGGTTGCGCGTCGATCCAGGCGGCAAGGGCGCTCGTCCATTCGGCTGCGCGGCCGTAGTCGGAGACCTCGCGGCACGCCTCGACCAGAGAGCAGTAGACCTCGCCGGCGATCAGCGGCGAGACCGTGCCGGCCGTGACGCCGATCATCGCCTCGTCCAGTAGCGCGAGCCCTCGGGGCACCTGACCGGCGTAGAGCAGCATCCGGCCCTGCGCCATCAGGCCCTCGGCCAGCAGGCTGGGGTCATCGAAGCGGTGCGCGTACTCGATGATCTGGCCGGCGATGGCGAATGCGGCCTCGAACCGGCCTGCCAGGACGTCCCGGAACATCAGGTGGATGAGGAGGTAGCCACGTTCGACGACGTCCTCCTCGATCTCGTCGAGGAGCCGTTGGCAGCGGCCCACCCAGCCGTTGGCCACCGCCGTCTCGCCGCTGCTGAACAGCATCATGGCGAGCCAGCCGGCGCAGCGAGCTGCGGCCACCGGCTCGCCCGCCTCGTGATGCGCCTGGTAGGCGCGTTGCATCGACTGGATTCCGTCGTTGGTCCGGCCGAGCAGGAATGCCGTCATGGAGAGCCGGGCGAAATCGTCGGGGTCGAGCGCCGCGCGATCCAGCTCGGAGAGGGCGTCGTAGACCGTCAGCCACTCGCGCCGTTCGTACGCGTCGCGGGCCCTGGCGAGGTCCTCGACTACTCCCATCGGCCGCTCCCCACCCTCTTTTCGGAGCATAGCGACGCCGCTCCGCGTGCGCGGCCGATCTAGCCGACTGTCTGACGCTGGCGCGCAGCAATGCGCTCGGCCACGTACGCGGCATCGCGTCCGACGCCGAGCAGCACCATCGAGCTGAAGGCGTACTGGAAGGCAAGCCCGCAGAAATAGAGGCCGGGAACCGTCGCCACCACTCCTCGGTACTCCTCGGGGAAGCCGTCGGATCCGAAGACCGGCACCTCGACCCAGTCGAAGACCTGTCGGAATCCGGTGCACCAGATCACCGTGGCCGCCTGCACGGCTCGTCCGTCGTCGAGCAGCGGCAGCCCATCGCGGACGCCGACCACACGAGCCGGCGTGCGGTCGACGCCACGACCGGCGAGGTCGGCGCGCTTCACCCGCAGCATCGGGCCGCCGTGGTGTCGGATCTCGTCCATCGCGTTGCGACCGATCGGCGTCCGCCGGGTGATGACGTGCAGCCAGAGGAATCGCAGTACCGGGAAGGTGAGTCGGATCGCGCGCGAGTCCCAGCGGACGGGGATCTGTCCGCGGTCCGGGCCGCAGAGGATCGTGGGCTGGTGCGCGGCCACCTCGAAGGCGATGTCGCAGCCCGAATGTGATGCGCCGACGACGAGGACCGGACCGTCCGGCAGCTGGGCGGGACGCCGGTACTCGCTCGAGTGCAACTGGAGGATCGTCGGGTCGAGGTCTGCAGCGAACTCCGGGACCTTCGGAGTACGGCCGAACGTTCCCGTCGCGATCACGACGTTGTCGCAGCTGATCGTCCCACCGCTGAGTTCGGCCTCGAATCCGCCGCCCCGTCGCGCTTGGAGCCGCTGGACGCGGGTGTTCGTGCGCACTGCCAGGTCTGCGTGCAGTGCGTACCGTTCCAGATAGTCTGCGACGTCGTCCTTGGTCGGGTACGACCAGGGATCGTCCGTGGGGAAGGGGAGCCCGGGTAGCCCGTCGTACCTCGCCGGGCTGTAGAGGGTCAGCGAGTCGTACTGCCGCCGCCAGTTGTCGCCGACTCGCTCGTTCGCGTCGATGATCAGGAACGGTCGCCCGTGCCGCCTCAGGTGGTACCCAGTGGCGAGACCCGCTTGGCCCGCACCGACGATCAGCGTTTCCACGTGCTGTGTGCTCATGACTCGGACGCTAGGCACCGCGCATGGTTGCCGCATCGGGCCGATGACCCATCGCGACGCGGTCGCCTGTGCGCAATCTGACCCATCCGACGGCGCTCGCCGCGCGCAAGCCCCTCGGGCCGGCGACCTCGAACGCCCGGCTAGCCTGGCCAGCCATGAAGAACTCTGCGCTGGCCTTTCGACGTCGCGCGGTGATCCTCGCGGCCGCACTGAGCGGAGTCGTCGTGTTGGTGTCGATGTTCGTCGATCCGGTCCCCGGCGCCGAGGGTCGCGAGCTGATTCAGGGCTATGCGGCCAACGAGGGGCGGCAGGGTCTGCACACGAACCTGATCCACTACGGTTTCGCGCTGTTCGCCCCGGTCGCGTACGCGATGGTCGGTCTGGTGCGTGGACGCGGCGCGTGGATCGCGAACGTTGCCGGCGTGTTCGCCGTAGTCGGCTTCAGCCTGCTGCCGGGCCTGGTGTTGACCGACTACGTGCTGGTCGGCGTCGAGCATGCGGCTGGACTCGATGCGGCCTTCGCGTCTCAGACGGCGACGGAGAGCCTGCCCGGCTTTGCAGCGCTGACCGCACCGGGCGCGATCGCGTCGTTCCTGGCGGTGCCGGTTGCGACCCTCGCACTCTGGCGCGCTGGGTTGGTCCGGTGGTGGGCGCCCGTCGTGGCAGCGGCCACCTTCCTCGCGCCGAACCTCATCCCCGTGTGGTTCATCGGCTTCCCGGTGATGGCCGCCGGAATGCTGACCGTGGCCTGGGCGCTTTCGCGCATTCCGGCCGAAGTCTGGCACCCGCGAAGCGATCCTCAGCCGGTTGGAGCCCTCCAAACCTGACGCCGATCGGGCCGGTGGCGACCGACTCGCAGCTGGTCAGATCGCTGTTGTTGAAGTATCCCCAACGGGATTCGAACCCGCGCTGCCGCCTTGAAAGGGCGGTGTCCTAGGCCGCTAGACGATGGGGACGAGAGCACCGGCACTATAGCGCGGTCCGCCGGTTCGAAGAGGTCGTGATCGGGGGCAGTGGAGATCACGACGACTTCGGCAGCGGTCACCTCATGGTCTGGCAGCGGTGAGTGCGGCTGTCAGACCGCGCCGATCACCCAGCTCAGGCCGTAGAAGACGGCGAGCATCCCGAACACCACGACGAGCGTCGCCAACGACGAATCCCAGAACGCCGTCCGCATCGGCGGGTTCGTCAGCGAGGCCGCGACCCGGCGCAGCTGCTCGTAGTGCTCAGTGGTCGGATGCTCCGACGACATCGAATTGACCTGCTTCCGTTCCTCAACTGCGTGCATCTTGCTCACTCCCCCTGATGCGCCGCTGATGGCGACGCGCACTCCCCGAGTCCCCTTGGTCACCCACCTCCCCCGAGGCGGATGTAAATATTCTGAGTGAAGTAAATGCGCGTGGGACGCGATTGCGGCCCGGTTGACAGCACCCGGCAATGTCCAAAAGTGGACACGGGGCATGTCAGCAACCGGACAGCAATGTGGAAGCGGAGGCGACGGCCGCGGCTGCCGCTCCGGGTGCCGAGCTTGAGGGCACTCCGTGAGACGCGCAGCAGCCCCCGACTCGGGCAGTCAGGGGCCGCTGGCTGGTCGCGGGCTACTTGTAGACGGTCACATGCACGTGGTTCTTGTGGTTGGCGGAGTCGCCACCACGATTGGCCATGTAGCGCCAGCCTTCGCTGTCGCGCTGGATGTTCCAGATGTGCTGGTTCCAGATCACGTAGTTGACCCCGAGCGATCTGGCGTTGTCCTTGAGGTACTTCGCCACGTCGTAGCCGAGCGCCTTGCCGGCCGCAGACTTGTAGTTTGGGATCATGATGTCGAGCGCGCGGCCGGAGGGGTGATCGGGGAGCGGGTCTTTGCGCACTCCGTAGTAGGTGGTGATCTGCGGGTAGCGGACGAGCAGTGCGCGGTGGACCTTGATCGCATTGGGCTTGAGTCCGCGCTCGACTGCGTACTTCGACCCCTTGCCCGGCGTCGGCGGCGCCGTGGAAAGGTATTTGTTGGTCACCCAGCGCACGGCGTTCTGGTAGATCACCTGCATGCGGCCGTTCTTCACCACGCCAGTGATGGCCAGCGGCGTGCCGGGCGGGACCTCGGCGATCAGGACGTACTTGTCCTCGTAGGTCGAGCGAATATTGAGGTTCGTTGCCGCGTACTTCACCCCGATGACCTTGGGGAGGCCGGGCGGAAGCGGCAGGGTCTGGCCGGGCGGCAGGGGTGACAGGTACTTCGCCGTCACCCAGCGCACGGCGTTCTTGTAGACGATCTGCATGCGCTCGTTCTTGACCACTCCGGTGATCGACAGCGGGGTTCCTGTCGGCACCTCGTCGATCGCGACGTACTTGTCCTCGTACGTGGAGCGGATGTCGAGTTCGACGGTGGCGTAGCGAACCCCGATGACCTTCGGGAGGCCCGGGCTGGGAGCGGGCTGCGGAGTTCCGCCGGTGCTGCCCAGGTACTTCGCCGTGACCCACCGCGACGCCGACTTGTAGACAATCTGAGCGCGCTTGTTGCGTACGACTCCGGTGACCGAGAGCGTGCTGCCCTTCTTCACCGTGCCGACCGTCTTCGCCGTGGAGCGAGAGCTCGTACGAAGGTTGAGCTCGGCTGTCGCCACCCGCGTACCGGTGACGGCGGGGAGCGTGCGGTAGAGCCGGGGGAGGTATTGCAGGCTCACCCAGGCGGTACTTCCGTCGAAGACGACCTTGCCGAATCCGTGCGAAGTCGTGCCCGTCATGGTGACCTGCGAACCGTCGGGGAGTTTGCCGACGATCGACTCCGACAGTCCGGCGCCGCTGCGAACGTTGACCGTCGTGCTCGCGGTCCGGACCGAGCCGGGGGAGACTTTCACGGCAAGTCGGGTCGTGCCTTTGCCCAAGTAGCTCGCCTTGACGAATGCCGAGCGGCCATGGAAGCGAATGGTGGACCAACCCTGGCTGGTGCGCACTGCTGTGACGGTCTGCCCCGCCTCGATGAGGCCGAGGGATCTCGACGACGTGGTGGCCTCGGATCGCACGGTGACTCGCGCTGTCGCGGTGAGTTGGCTGCTTGCACTCGCAGGCGCGGGGCTGAGCAGCGCGAGCGTGCAGATTGCAGGCATCGCCAGAGCTACGGCGCGTGCCGCGCGGAGCAGATTCATGGCGACGTCCTTCGTTGGGACCCGGGCCGGTCATCACGGGAGGACTGAGCGCAGAAACCCTCGAGTCACATCAATCACTTCAGAAACAACCAGCACAAACTGCGCAGGACTCTAACTGCGCAACAGCATTCACAGCAACCCCTGAGTAGGCATTTGCTTCATCGCGCAACTCGACACGCGGATTACATCCGATGAATTTCATCACTGTGATTTCGTTCGTTCCGTCATAGGCTGCGCTCGTGGAGGCGCCTCGATGGGCACGGTCCCTGCATGCGGTGACCGCCGCCACCGCGCTCGTCGGGCTCGGCTTGCAACTGCTCTTCACGGTGACCGGGGCGTGGGAAACCGCTGGCACCGCTCTGCCGCCGCTCGGGATCAGGCTGTGGAGATTCGTCAGCTATTTCACGATCCAGTCGAACGTGATCGTGGCCGCAATAGCGCTCACGCTGGCCGTCGATCCGCTGCGCGACGGGCGTCTCTGGCGGGTGATCCGCCTGGACGCCGTCTCCGCGATCATCGTCACCGGGGTGGTTCATTGGTTTCTGCTGCGCCCGGAGCAGCACCTCGACGGCTGGCTGTACGCCTCCGACAAGGTGGTCCACGTCGTCGTGCCGCTGCTGGTGGTGGCGAGCTGGCTGATCGCGGGACCTCGGCCGCGGATCACGCTCCCCGTCGCTCTTGCCGCGATGGTGTGGCCGGTCGGCTGGGTGACGTACACGATGGTCGTCGGTGGACTGACCTGCTGGTACCCCTACGACTTTCTCGATGTCTGTGTCAGTGGCGCGCTCCCGGTGACGATCACCTGCCTGGTGATGACCGCGCTGATGCTCGGACTCAATCTCCTCCTTCTGCTCGCCGACCGACGGCTTCCCGCAACTGACCTGCCGGCTCGTCCCAGCGAGACGAGTCGTCGTGGCGCTTGAGCTGGACCCCGCCGCGTTCGAGCGACTCGTCGATGACGCGCTCGACGAGATCCCGACTGAGCTGAGCGCCTTGGTGGAGAACTGCGTGGTCCTGGTCGAGGAGTCCCCGCCCGAGGACGCCAGCCCGGACACGTTGGGGCTGTATTCGGGCACGCCGCTGACTGAGCGTGGCGTGGCGCACTCCGGCTTGCCGGACACCATCTTCATCTTTCGGCGGCCGATCCTGGCGATCTGCGACAGCTACGACGACGCGGTCGCCGAAGTGCGGATCACCGTGATGCACGAGGTCGCACACTTCTTCGGCATCGACGACGAGCGACTGCACCAGCTCGGCTACGACTGACGCCAGGGTTCCCGCTTTCAGACGACGGCGACGAAGAGCAGGGCCCCGGCGGCGGTGACCGCAACCAGTCCGGCAAGAAGGAGGTTGGTCCTGCCGCCGCCGACGACGTTCTCGTTGTGCAGGGCGTGCTGATGGCGGCGGAATCGCAGGATCGCTATCCAACCGATCCCGGCCGTGCAGCCGAGCGCCAGCAGCGCCAGCAGGGCGGCGACGGGGACGGAGATCTCCGCGACCAGGCGTGCGACGAGGAGGCTGCAGGTCAGCCCGGCGAGCAAGGTCCGCTGCCAGGCGAGGCCGGTGCGTTCGGGCTGGAGACCCGGGTCCCAGGGCGGCTGGCTCACCCGCTGCTCACGACCACGAGCGCGACGATCGCCACGACCACGACGACGGCGGTCAACACGACGAGCAGAGCGGACGACGGCAGTGGTCGACCGAGGCGCATCGCTCGCTCGTTGATCATCCAGCGCTGAAACGCGCCGACCGCGCACGCGAGTCCGCAGACGATCAGCACGACGGAGGCGATCCGTACCTCCGGCCCGAGTCGGGCGCTGAGCCGTGCGACGGCGGCGATGGCGACCCCGGCGGCAAGGAACCCCAGACCGGTGCGGATCCACGCGAGGAACGTGCGCTCGTTGGCGAAACTGAAGCGCGGATCGGGCTCGCTCCCGACGGCGTAGACGCGGCGTGGCCAGCGCCGGTCGGGCTGCTCGGGCGCGCTCACGGTCCTGATGCTAGTGAGTTGCGTGCCTGCCGGCGCGCGAGTAGGGGCTCGTAGGCTCCCGGCTGGCCGAGGACGACCGAGACCAGCACGACGAGGGCTCCCACGAGTTGCAACGGAGTCAGCCGTTGGTCCAGCACCAGCCAGCCGAGCAGGGCGGCGACGACGGGGTTGAGAAGGCTGAGGAAGGTGACCGCACTGGCGGTCAACTGGCCGAGCCCCCAGAACCACAGGGCGTACGCGAGCACCCCGCTGATCACGAAGACATACAGCAGAGCAGCGGCTTGGGTGCCGGTGATCGAGGCGGGTAGGCCCTCGGCGATCAGGGTGATCGGCAGCAAGGTCAGGCCGGCGATCAGGAACGTCCAGCCGGCGACCCGGACCGGATTCATCCCCGGCGGGCTTCCCCAACGCTTCGTGAGCACAGTCGCGACCGCCATCATCGACGCCGCACCGGTCATCGCGAGGAGCCCGACCGGGTCGAGGGCGGCGTTGGACCGCAGGACGAGCAGCGCGACGCCGGCGATGCCGAGGATGCCTGCGATCACCTGGACGGGGCGGATCGGAGCGCGCAATAGCGGCGCGGACAGCCCGACGACGATCAACGGGCTGATGGAGTTGATCACCGCGGCGACCCCGCCCGGGAGCAGGTACGCCGCGAGGAAGAGCAGCGGGAACAGCCCGGAGGCGTAGAGCACCGACAGCACGGTCAGCCGGATCAGCCACCGCGCCGACGGCGGTCGGGTGCCGAGGACGAGGACCACACCGGTAGGCAGGGTGCGGGCGAGCGCCGCCAGCAGTGGTCGGCCGGGCGGCAGGAACTCACTGGTCAACAGGTAGGTGGTGCCGAAGATCATCGGCGCCAGGGCAGCGGAATAGGCCCAGCGGTGCGGGCGCGCATCCATCACGTCGATGGATCCGACGACGGAGCGGCGGCTTCCATCAGGTAGCTCGCCCGGTCGGTGCTGACCCATCGGTCGCATCGGCCGAGCAGTGTCCCGGGAAGGTATCCGGACTGCAGGGTGGCGCGGTCGGCTAGCTCCGCGCGGCAGCGCTCGGTGATCCGCGCTCGGTCGGTGGCGGAGGCTTTCACCGCGAGCAGCGGGAGGGTCCGCCGGATGGCGTTCACCTCGAGAGTGGCGAGCACCTCCGGCGCGAACCCCGGCGCGACGATGACCAGTCCGTGCCCGCCGAGCAGGGCGCGTTCGAGGACCGGAAGGAGTTCGCGAATGCTGGCCACCTCGTCGGCGCAGACGAGAACGCCGGCGGAATCGAGGACGGCCCAGCCGGAGGTGGGGTCGCTGATGAAGTCGGCTGACGCGTAGCCCGTGCCGAGCGTCTCGGTGGTGGGTGCGGAAATGCCCCTCCGAATGCTGTCGCGGTCGGCGTCGGTGAGCGCCGGCGCAGGGCTCTCATCCGGGGGGCGTCGGGCCTGGAGGTCGGAGAGATAGTGCGGAGCCGGTGCATCCGGCGTGAAGCCTGGGATAGCACGGCTCGGCGGCGCGAGCAGTTCCGTTCGACGCCGTGCATTGCGCCGGCGATCCCACAGGGCTCCGGCGACGATCGCGGCCAACCCGAGCACGATCAGCGCGATCAGGCCGACGTCCCAGGGGCTCACCTGGCCAGCGTGGCACAGGACGGAAGGGGTGGGTGAAAGCGATGCTGAAGCGGGAGGACGTGCCGCCCCCGCTGCCTCCTGCGCTTGCCCTGCGTAGGGAAGCGGGGCAGCTCCAGGAGACCCTCGCGGACGTCCACGACGAGGCGACCGCGCGCGAGATCGTTGCCGATCTGAACGCCAGGATCGCCGACTCGCATCGGCGCCGGCTCGACGGTCCGCCGATCGTGGTCGGTCGCATCGACGTCGAGGAAGCGATCGCCGAGTGGCGCACCCGGCGCGTTCGGTGATGTCTCGGTCCCTTCTTCGGCGGCACACGCATCGCGGCGCTCGGGTCTGGGAGACTGTCCGGGTGCCGCCGCGCGGCACGGGCCTCTAGCTCAATGGGCAGAGCAGCGGACTTTTAATCCGCGGGTTGTGGGTTCGAGTCCCACGGGGCCTACAAAACACCTAGCCAGCGAAAGATGGCCGCCGGCTACGACGTGGCCCGTCCCTCCTCCGGTGACGAATGTGGGGACGAATGCGGATCGTCCGGCAGTGGCAGATCCGGGTTTGCAGCCTCCAACGCCGCCACGTTGCCGGCGTTCTGCGCCCGCCGACCGAGGTAGACGTCCTGGGTCATCGACACCCGAGAATGGCCGAGCTGGTCGGCGATCATGCGCGCGCTCGACCCGCCTTGATCGAGCAGGGTGGCGACCGTCTTCCGGTAGGTGTGGGTCCGCACCCAGTCGAAGTCAGACCCTTCTCGAACCCGCCTGAACGCCTTGCCGACGTTGCTGCGGTCTCGCCAACCGCCGCGACTGTCCGGAAAGACCGGACCGTCGAATCCATTGAGCCGAACGCGCCGTGAGCGGAGCAGTTCGACGCACCACTGCGGCAGAATCAGGCCGCGCTCGGACGCCCGCGACTTCGTACGCTTCGCCACCAGGCCCTTGCCTTGGAGACGCACGATCGTCCGCCGCACGGCCACCGTGGCAGCGGAAAGATCGACATCGGCCCAGGTGACACCCAGAGCCTCGCCGAGCCGCAGACCCGTGCCGAGCATGAACCGCGCCAGCTCGGGCAGATCGTGCCGAATGGCGTAGGGGTCGGCGTCGAGCAGCGCCAGCCACGAACGAACCTCGACCGCCGACAGGGCGCGGGCCGTGCGGTCCCGGTCCAGCTCGAGCGAGGTCAGGTCACGCACCGGGTTGACCGGCAACGCGCCCCGCCGCACCAACCAGCCGCACATCCCGGACAGCACCGATCGCGTCAGCTTGGCCGTGGCGTACCCCCGGTCCGACAGCACCGCCTGCACGAACCGGTCCAGACGTGGGGTCGTGAGCTCGCCCAGGCGGAGCGCACCAACCCCGGGCACCACGACACGACGCACCACGTGGCGATACTCGTCCAGGGTCGAGGGGGACCGGGTGCCGCGCTCGACCAGGGCAGCGAACATGACGAGCCAGGCGTCCGCGGCCTCCGCCAGCGTCGACCGGGCACTGAAGACGTCGTCGCCCTCATGGCCGAGGACCTGAGTGAGCGCCTGCAGCACCGCACGCGTCGCCGCGGCCTTGCTCGGCCCCCGACGCTTCAGTCTCCGCATGCGGCCGCTGAACTCGCGATACCGGACGTAGCCGACGTAACCGCGGCCCTCCTGAACCACCGAGACCTCGCCGTGCTCGCCGAGGCCGATCGGCCTCATCCGGCGACCTGCGTGGACAGCGACGCGACCCAGTCACGGACGTCCTGAGGCCGGTAACGGAGCTTGTTGCCGAGCAGCCGGCCGGGCGGGCCCCCCACGCCGGCGCTGCGCCAGCCGTACAGCGTGGCCACCGAGATGTTCAGGTACTCGCTGACCTCCTGAACAGTCCAGAGCCGATCCGAGATCGGCGTGGTCTCGCGAACTTTGCCCATGGCTTTCGCCTTCCTGTTCTGCGGTGGCCGGGTGCTTCGGCCTCCCCGATTGGTGATGGTGTGGTCTCCGTCCTGGTCGTCAAGGGCCTTGGTCCTTCGGATTCGCTGCGCTCTCCCTTGACGACCAGGCCGGAGACCAGGGCTTGGCGGGCTATCGGGGAGGCCGAAGGGGTGGGGTCGGGTTCAGCCGTCGGGTCCGGTCGGGGTTGCTGAATAGTTGTCCACAGGCCCGCCGGCGGCTGCGGCTGCGGCCGCGGCGGTGAGGGTTTTGGCGTGGTCGTACTGGTGCCGCCACAGAATGCGTTCCATGACGGTGGCCAGGATCAACTGGGGGTATCGGCTGGGGTCGGGCCGCTGGTCGGTCCACAGGTAGCGGGGCCGGCCGTCGGGGAGTTGGGTGGTGGCGGCGAGCCGGTCGATGTCGGGGGTGGTGAGGCCGGCGTCGAGGAGGGTTTGCCGGACGATGTCGGCCCGGTCGGCGCGGTGTTGGGTGAGGGTTTTGCCGGACCAGTGGCGGGAGACCAGGACGCGGCGGCCGCCGAGGCCGAGGTGGTCTCGGTCGTGGGCTTTGCTGGGGCAGCGGCCGGGGTGCAGGCCGGGGCCGGCGTGGCGGGGTTGGATGCCGTAGCGGAGCCAGTTGCCGCATTGTTCGGAGCAGGGCAGCCAGATCAGTTCGGCGTGTAGCCGGTCGATGTGGTCTTGGTAGGCGGGGTCGGGCTGGTCGGGGTCGGCGCAGGCGTCGGCGACCGATTTGGTCAGGTATTTGGTGAGGTAGCGGACGGCCCGGTCGGCGTCGGGGGAGGGGGCGATGATACCGGCCAGGTCGAGCTGGGTCCCGAATCGCATGACGTGGCCCGGGCCGAGGTCGGCGGCGGCATCGACGGCCTCGTCCCAGGTGGGGAGGGCTTCGCCGGTGTCGGGGTCGATGTAGTCGGTGCCGCACCAGATCGGGGTGCGGTGGACGAACACGGCCCGGTCACATCGCGGCCACCACAGCTGCAGGTAGGTGGCCTGGACGACCTGGCGGAGGGTGGCGCGGGGGATCGCGCCCCGGATCGCGGCGTGCAGGTGCGGCGCGAGGCGGTGTTGGGGTTCGACGGCGGCGAAGTACTGCACGTTGTAGCCGGCGCAGCGGCGCAGGTTCTGCCAGAACCGGTCGACCAGCCGCGGGAAGTGCAGGGCGTCCATCGCGGCCCGGCGGTAGTCGTAGCCGTCGGGGTGGACCGGGACACCGTCACGGACCCGGCCGTAGCTGGGCAGGGTCAAGGTGAGGAACATGCTGGGCCGGTACTCCCGGCCGTCCGGGGCGGTGAACACCCGGCCCACCGTCCGGTCCTGCATCACCACCGCCGGCAGCTCGACCACATCGTGGCGGTGCCGGGTCGACCGGACCCGACGACCCACCCCGCCGGCCGTCTCCTGACCGTCCACACCCTCACCCTCGTCGTCCTGGTCGTCGTCGCCCTGGTCGTCCTCGCCGTCCTGGTGCTCGACGAGTTGGTCGGGGCCGTCGGTGTCGGGTTCGTCGGTTTCGGGTTCGTCGGTGCGGTGCCAGCCCTCGGCGCACTGCTGCATGCGGAGCCGGCGGGCCTGATCGGCGCACGAGGGGCAGACGGCCTCCCGGGTCGAGCCGCACCGGATCGCCACCTGGGTCTCGACCCCGGTGGCCCGGTCGAGGACCCGGCGGATGATCGGCCGGACACATACCTTCTGCTCGACCGCCAGCTGGTGAGCCATGGCGGCGGTGATCCGCACCGACCCCAACCCGGCCTGCCCGCCGACGACCCCACCCGGCGCCGGCACCTGGCCGGCCACAGGGGTTGCGGTTGCGGTCATTGTTCGCCCTCCGATTCGGGAGGGTGTGCCACGTGATCGTTTGGTCCCGCCACGTGGCACACCCAGCTCGAAGAGCCACCGGCCAATTCAGCCGGGGGCGTTCCGTTGTGTCGTCGGCGGGACCATCAGCGACACCGGAAAACCAGACCTCAAAACCAGAAGAAGCGGCACTCGGAAAGTCATCTATTGCGGCATATCGCCGAGGTGGTGGGAGCCGACCCCACCCATCGAGAAAACTCCAGTAGTAAATGCAGGAATGTCATGGACGGCGTGATGTGTGTATGGCCGCAGCCTGGGTGATGGGAGCCGACTCCATCGAAGTGTTCTCGACCTGCCTGGATCGAGTATTACACCCAAGAACCCGACGCTGGCCAGCCTGAACGCCGAACCGGCCACCTGCGACCCCGCCAGGCACCCCGCAACCGGCCGACCCGGTGTGAACCGGCAACACCGCAGCGGACGCCAGCGGACAGTGACAGACACCAACGAGCACCACTGAGCAGTGTTGAAAGAACACCGCCGACCCCCGACCTCACGCACGAAAGTGTGACGCACATCACACACGGGCTTTCGTGTCGCCACGCTCGGTCTGCTCAGCTCTCCTGCGCTGCTGGAACTGGCTCTAAGGGATCAAGGGCCTCGCTGCGCTCGGCCGGCGGCGCGTGTCCTCGCTCCGCTGCGGGCCGCGCCGCACACTCGGACGGGAGTCACATCGAAACATGCTGAGTCTCGGTTCGTTCCTCGTCTTCCTCGGTCCAAGTCATGTCGACGATGAAGCTTCGAGCCGTTCCCATGTGCCCCATGAGCGGCCAGGAGAACTCGCTTTCCGGAATCAGATCGGGATGGTTATCTTCATCCCACAGCGTCGGCGGCTGTTCCTCTTCGCTCCTTGCCCGCAGTGCGACTCTCAGAGCGACAGCCGTGGCGGTACCGATGTTGCGGACGACTAACCGCTCTCCCCGAGTTCTGTACTTCATCTTTCCGCGGTTGTCCGAATACGCTTCACGCTCGCTGCGATACTCGGATCGCAGGATTGCCTGATCCCGCGCACGACTCCGGCGTTGAACTGCACCGAGGTCCAATTGGTCGAGATCGCTCTCGATAGCTTGCCGTACCTTGTACGCCAAGTCATCGGGGGAGGCGTAGGTTCCGAGGAGCCCAAGCGGCTGAAGGCTGGCCTTGAACTGGGCGAGCAGATCTAACTGCTGAAGGTCGGCGCTCCGGGGGATTGGCTCGTCGGAGAACCACACGTGTACCGGTTTTCCCGCTTCGTGTGATCGCCGGATCTCTTCGGCGGTTCCGGAGACATCTGTCGGCGTGGCCATGCCGAGCCGGCTGTCAAACAGTGCGATGACGATGTCGGCGTCCTGCACGAGCTGCTCGTTGATGATGCCCTGGGCGTTGCCCCCGAGTCTGGGAACTGCATCGGTCTCGTAACGGCGAGGGAGCAAAATCACTTCCTCACGGGCGGCTCGGTCCGCATTCCAGCCGTGCAAAGCGCGCTGGACGGCATCCCGCTCCTCACCCGTGTCCCCCGGGGACGCGACGAGCACCCGGAGGACGTGGGCGTCGAACGACATAGCCGCCAGCGTAACTGGACCACATATCAACGCGACCCAGGCCCACCCGATCGGCGGCGGCCAAGTCGGCAGGGTTGGAGCAGTCGGCGGACGGCAATAGACGGTTCGGGACCTACTGCCCGGGCCTACGGATCAGAGGTTCGGGTCGCCAGCCGACGGGGACGAATGCGGGGACGAATGCAGGTGAACCCGACCTAGGCCGGCCCAAGCTAGTTGGGTCGTTCCAGTCCTGAGTGGGGGCCCCTCATGTGGGCAAAACGGCGGTGACGAGGTCTCCGCGGGTTGTGGGTTCGAGTCCCACGGGGCCTACACAGCACCTGTATGGATTCGCTTGATCGTTCACATCGCGGTTCCGGTTGATGCTTGACACTCACACTTGAGGGCGTTGAGTGTGACGGAACAGCAGTCTCAGGCGGTTCGCCCTGACTAGACCCCAGCCTGTCGAGGTTCGGAGGGGAGACCAAGAGGCTCCGGACCGCGAAAGGGCGGATCCCTGTCTCGTGCGACCCCAGGTCTCGAACTCCATCGAGAAAGCGCGGCAGTACCCGCTGCAGGCTCGGACGAGGCAGGGCTGGCCGGTATCTGCCCGTCCGACGATGCTCGCGGCGACGGCACCGGCTCGCACACGCGCGGTGACAGTTGTCGCCGGCGGTCTAGTGCAGCCGGTCGGGATAGTGCGGCCGCCGATCCACATGAATCTTGGCGGTCGGGCGGATGTGCCTGGAGCGCGACCTCCGTACGGCTCGTGTTCCCACCCGCCGCCACCGGCGGCCTAGCGCATCGGTGAAGGTCAGCGCAGGCTCCGGAACGCTGACCTCGATGACTAGGTCGGTCGGCGACTCATCCGGTGACAGATCCTTTTCGAAGTGCCAAACAATCGGACGAGCAACGGCTACCACTCCTGGTGGCAATTCCTGGACGTCAAACGTGCTCTTCTTCGCTGCCTGAGGCTCAACCTTCCGCGACTGCATCCACTCGGCAGGCGGCTCGCAGCTTGCCTCAAGGCCGTAGACCGAAACGTCTGAACGGTTGGCCACATGTAGCTCCGCGCGCACCGTTGCGGTCCAGTGGTGTGGGTTTTGCGGATCCGGTGACCAGCTCGTGGGCTCGACCGAGATCCACGAGGCGACCCGGGCAGCCTGATCGCGGATCTTGTCGAGCACCGCGCGTCGATAGTTGATGACGGCGATCGTCGCTGTTGTGCTGCCGACGACTGTGCTGATCCAGACGGGAATCGAACCCCACTCAATCGCCATCCAGGACTCCTCGAAGGGCGTACAGGTCCGCGCACCTCCGGAAATCGTATCGTCGGTCGCCGAGCCGGGGATGGTCGAGAGCGCGCCGTCGCTTCACAGGTCGCCACGAAGGTGCCGTCGCCCGCCCACAGCTGGCTCGGCGCCCGCCGCCGACCCGCTCACCTGGACCCGGCCGTCGTCGACTCGGTCTATCAACTCCTCCAAGAAGCCCCGGTGAAAAGCCAAGCCGACCGGTGCCTGAGCCGGCCCAGTCGGGCTGGCGAGCGGGGTACCCCGGCAATCTGGCTGCGCTGGGGGGCGCCGAATCCCGATGCGTCCCCCAGCGTTGGCGGAGCTCAGCCGGCGTACGCCACGGCGACATCGAGGACCCAGGTGACGCCGAATCGGTCGGTCAGCTGACCGTAGAGCGGCGCCCACGGCGAGGGCCCGATGGGTTGGATGACGGTTGCGCCCTGGACGAGCGTGTCCCAGTACCCCTGGAGCTCGTCGGCGTCGGTGCACCGGACGGACACGTAGGAGGCGTGCTTGCCCTGATCCCAGGGAAGGTGCGGGTAGACGTCGTAGGCCATGATCCGGAAGCCGTTGTCGGACTCGACCTGGCCCCAGGTGACGTGGTTGGCGGTCGCCGGGTCCGGGTTGCCCATGTCGGCATAGCTGAGGATGGTCAGTTCCCCGCCGAAGGCGGTCTGGTAGAACTCCAGCGCCTCCCGCGCGCTGTCGCGGAAGTTCAGGTGGGGTGTGACGGTGACGGTCATGTGATGAGTCCTGTTCTCGTGGCGAGCCGACCCGTGTGTCCGGCTACGAGAACAAGCCTCGCAACAGTACCGGACATATACTGTCCGCTTCTCTGCGAGACTTCAGGGCATGGCCGGATCACCCTCGCGAATGCTGAAGCTGCTGTCGCTGCTGCAGACGCGGCGCGACTGGCCTGGCCCCGTCCTCGCTGAACGGCTTGAGATCAGCGACCGGACACTGCGCCGCGACGTGGACCACCTCCGCGAGTTGGGCTACCGGATCAGCGCGATCAAGGGGCCGGACGGCGGCTACCGCCTTGACGCCG
This sequence comes from Propionibacteriaceae bacterium, assembly GCA_044225235.1. Taxonomy (GTDB): domain Bacteria; phylum Actinomycetota; class Actinomycetes; order Propionibacteriales; family Propionibacteriaceae; genus Microlunatus. The sequence goes on from JBGAIX010000012.1 coordinate 93,058, forward strand.
GCTCCGCACTGCCGCCACTGCTGTTCGACGACGACCAAGCGGTAGCTCTCGCCATCGCACTCCAGATCGCGGCAGCCACGGGCGCGACTGACGGCGAATCGGCGCTGCGTGCGCTGTCGACCGTCCGGCAGGTGATGCCCTCGCACCTCCGGCACCGGATCGACAGTGTCGCGTTCACGACGCTCCCCGCTGCCGACGGCGCCGAATCGACCGTGGACCCGGACATCCTGATCGCTGTCAGCGGCGCAGTCAGATCACGCGAGATCCTGCGGTTCGACTACGCCTCGGTCGGCTCGACCGCAAACTCGGAGCCCTCGCGCAAACGAGTCGAGCCGCATCACGTCGTGTTCAGCAATGGACGGTGGTACCTGATCGCCTGGGATTCCGACATCGACCAGTGGCGTGTGTTCCGGGTCGACCGGATGGTCCCGCGGGTTCCCACCGGTCCGCGCTTCACGCCGCGGACGGTGCCGGGAGGAGACGTCCATGAGTTCCTCGCCGCCCGGTTCAAGGGCTCGGACGGAGGCAACAGATGGCCATGCAACGGGGACGCAGTCCTCGGGCTGCCCATCCGCAGGGTCATACCGTTCATGCAGGACGGCTCCGCGGAAGAACTCACGCCCGAGCAATGCCGCATCACCATCGGCTCATGGTCATGGGTTGCGCTGGCCGCCGCAATCGCACGCTACGACGCCCCAATCTCGGAGGTGAGACCTCGGGAGCTTGCGGACGCCTTCGGCCTCCTCGCACAGCGGCTCACCGCGGCAACCCAGACCCTGCCGCCCGGGTGATTTTCGCGGATTGCGTTGATATTGTTTCGGCTGAGTCTTTGCGACATCGACTCGGGGACTGGATCACTCGGGTGCGCAGCACCGCACCCCGTCCCCGAGGAGCACCTCGCATGTCCTACAGGTCAACCGCCGCGCTCGCCGTCGTTCCGTTCGCCTTCGCGTTCGCGAGTCACCTGGCTCCGGCGATGGCCAGTTCGATTCCACTGTGCTTCGGCCACAAGGCCACCATCGTCGGCACCGCGCATCGCGATGTCATTCGCGGCACCTCCAAGGCCGACGTCATCGTCTCCCTCGGTGGCAACGACTCCATCGACGGCCGGGGCGGTAACGACCTGATCTGCAGCGGCGACGGGCGGGACGTGGTGAAGGGGGGATCGGGCGCCGATCGCATCGATGGGGGACGGGGGAACGACACGCTCCGCGGCGGCAAGGGGAATGACGACGTCAGCGGTGGGGCCGGGCGCGACGCGATCTACGGCGATGCTGGCAAGGACGACCTCGACGGCGGTGACGACGCCGATCGCATTCGCGGGGGTCGAGGTGACGACGACCTGTCGGGCGACGACGGAGACGACATCGAGCACGGTGACGACGGCGACGACTCGATGCGCGGAGGCTCGGGCGACGACTCGATGCGCGGTGGTTCAGGCGACGACACGATCCACGGTGACGACGGCGATGACGATGACGACCACGAGGACGGCGACCACACGGCCTTGAGGTAGCCCGAATCCGCTCGTGACCGACGGCGGGCGGACAGGCCCGGGTCGCGCTACTTCAGTTCTGCCTCCGCAGCTTTCATGGCAGCGAACTCCTCTTCCGGGGCTCCGCTGACCAGGCGGTGTCGCGAGTAGAACCAGAAGTACGCGAGGAACGCGACGAAGACGCCTGCGGTGATCCCGGCCGCAAGAATGTCGACCACGAACGTCGCCACCACGGCGACGGCCGACAGCACGAGCGCGATCCCCGTCGTCACCACACCGCCAGGAGTGCGATACGGCCGCGCGAGGTCCGGCTCCTTCCGCCGCAGGATGATGTGCGAGAGGTTCATCAGCACATAGGAGACTGTGGCACCGAACACGGCGATGTTGATCAGCAGGGCGCCGGGCGCGTCCGGGTTGTAGAGCAGCACGGCCAGCAGGAAGCCGATCGTCGCGGGGAGGATCAGCGCCAGATAGGGCGTCTTGCGCGAGCCCGTGACCGACAGCCCACGAGGCAGGTATCCCGCCCGGGACAAGGCGAAGAGCTGGCGCGAGTACGCGTAGACGATGGAGAAGAAGCTGGCGATCAGGCCGAGTAGGCCGACGACGTTGATGAAGCCGGCGAGGACGCTGTTCTCGCCGAGCGCGATCCTGGCCGCTTCGGGCAGCGGGTTGCCCGACGAGCCCATCGCCTGGGAACCTGCGGCGCCCGGGGCCAGCAACAGCACCGCGGCACCGAAGACCAGCAGCACACAGATCGCGACGATGATGCCCCGCGGCAGATCCTTTTTGGGATCGTTGGCTTCCTCGGCGGCCAGCGGGACGCCCTCAACCGCGAGGAAGAACCAGATCCCGTACACCAGGGCGGCGACCGCGCCGGCGGCGCCCATCGGGAGGAACGCGCTTGCTCCGGCCGCGTCGGTCACCGGGATGTCGAACAGGTTGCCCCAGTCGAACTGGCCGATCATCCCCACGATCCAGACGATCAGGGCAAGCGCGGCGATGGCAGTGATGCCGAACATCACCTTGAGCGCCTCGCCTACTCCCCACAGGTGCACGCCGACGAAGACGAGATAGCAGGCGAGCATGATCGGCCAGGGATGGATTCCCTCCATGAAGCCGAGGGCCTGGACGTAGCCGCCGATGAAGGTGGCGATGGCGGCGGGCGCCACCGCGTACTCGATCAACACCGCGATGCCGGTGGCGAAGCCGCCCAGCGGGCCGAGCGCGCGCCGGGCGAACCCGTAGCCTGCTCCGGCGACTGGCATCGCGGAGGACATCTCCGCCAGCCCGAAGACCATGCAGGTGTACATCAGCCCCATCAGCAGGAAGGCGATCAGCAGACCACCCCAGCCGCCCTCGGCGAGCCCCAGGTTCCAGCCCGAGAAGTCACCGGAGATCACGTACGCCACGCCGAGGCCGGCGAGCAACACCCAGCCGGCTGCTCCACGCTTGAGTTGACGCTGCTGGAGGTACTCGTCCGAGACGCCCTCGTAGTCGACTTGGGAGCGCTTCTTGTCTGGAGTGTTCATGCCGATGCCGACCTCGCGTCCGGGCGCAGCGCCGACGGCGCTGATCAGATGGGGAGAAATGGGCCAACAGCGATCCATTTCATGACCGTGCGGGCACGGTATCCCTCGCCCGTGTTTCGCGTCAACGGTCGTGGTGGTGCGCCGAATGTCCCGAGTGTCGGCACCTTCGCTGCTGATGATCGCGCCGAAGGCGGGATCCATGCGCAGGTGCCCAGACCTCTTGACACTGGCATCTACCGCTGATTCCATGCCCCTAATGGTCTGGAAAGTTGCCTATTTGCCGTATTCAGACCGCCCAAGACGTCGTGACATCCACTGCGAAGGGACGCCTCGTGGCTACACGCTCCGCGCCGCTGTCGGTTGACGAGCTCAAGCAGAAGGTGGCCGCGGGCGAGATCGACACCGTGCTGGTCGCCATGACCGACATGCAGGGACGACTCCAGGGCAAGCGGGTGACGGCCCGGTTCTTCCTGGACGACGTGCTCGAGCACGGCACCGAAGGGTGCAGCTACCTGCTCGGCGTGGACGTCGGGATGAACACCGTCGACGGCTACGCGATCACGTCGTGGAACAGCGGCTATGGCGATTTCCTCTTCCAGCCCGACTTCGACACGCTGCGGCTGGTGGGCTGGCACCCCGGGACGGCCATGGTGCAGTGCGACATGCTCTTCACCGATCACTCGCCGGTGCCGCAGTCGCCCCGCCAGATTCTGCGGCGGCAGTTGGAGCGGCTGGCCGAGCACGGCTACGAAGCGCTGATGGCGACCGAGCTGGAGTTCAACCTCTTCAAGAACTCCTACGCCGACCTCTGGAAGAGCCGCTACAGCGACCTGGAGCCGGCGAACTCGTACAACATCGACTACTCGCTCTTCGGCACCGGCCTGGTGGAGCCGCTGCTGCGCCGGATCCGGCTCGAGATGGACCGGGCGGGGCTGTACACCGAGACCGGGAAGGGTGAGTGCAGCCTCGGCCAGCAGGAGATCGGCTTCCGCTACGCCGACGCGCTGACCACCTGCGACAACCACTCCGTGTTCAAGCTCGGTGCCAAGGAGATGGCAGCGCAGGCGGATATGTCGATCACCTTCATGGCCAAGCCCACCGAGCGCGAGGGCAACTCCTGCCACATCCACATGAGCCTGCGGTCTCTGGAGGGCGATCCCGTCTTCCCGGTCGACGGCAGCCAGGAGATGAGCCCGGTGATGCAGAGGTTCCTGGCCGGGCAGTTGGCCGCGCTGCGCGAGCTCACCTACTTCTTCGCCCCGAACATCAACTCCTACAAGCGCTACGCTAAGGGCTCGTTTGCGCCGACGGCGGTCGCCTGGGGTCACGACAACCGGACGTGCTCGCTGCGCGTGGTCGGTCACGGCCCGGGACTGCGGTTCGAGCAACGCGTCCCGGGCGGGGACGTGAACCAGTACCTGGCCGCCGCCGCGCTGATCGCCGCCGGCATCCACGGCCTGGAGAACAACCTCGAACTCGAACCGCCCACCACCGGCAACGCCTACGAACTCGACGTCGACCACGTGCCGGCCACCCTCGCGGAATCGGCCGAGCTGTTCACGAGGTCGACGATCGCTCGCACCGCTTTCGGCGACGATGTGGTCGATCACTACGCGAATGCCGCCCGGGTCGAACTCGACGCCTTCAACGCGGCCGTGACGGATTGGGAACTCGTCCGTGGCTTCGAACGACTCTGAGCGGACCGGGTCCGCGCACGGTCAGCGGGTGGCCGACGAGCGGCCGCTGATCGGTCTGACCAGCTACCTCGAGCCGAGCAGGCACGGCGTCTGGGACGTCGTGTCGGCGCTCCTTCCTGCCGTGTATCCCGAAGCGGTGACCCGGGCCGGCGGCCGGCCGGTGCTGCTGCCCCCGCTCGGCGGCTGGACCGCCGCTGAGGTCGCCGACCTCGACGGACTGATTCTGACCGGCGGAAGCGACGTCGACCCGGCGCGGTACGGCGAGCAGCCGCACCCGCGGACCGCCCCGCCGCACCCTCGGCGCGATGCCGCGGAGATCGAGTTGATCGCGTCGGCGCGCTCGGCAGGAGTGCCGATCCTCGGCATCTGCCGCGGCCTTCAGGTGCTCAACGTGGCCTTCGGTGGGAGCCTGCACCAACACCTTCCGGACGTGGTCGGCCACGCGCGGCATCAGGTCTCGCCAGCGGTCTTCCATGACACGACGGTCAGCATCGCGCCGGACTCCGACCTGGCCGACGTCCTCGGCGACAGGGCCGACGTCCGCTGCTACCACCACCAGGCGGTGGCCCGGGTCGGCATCGGGCTCCGTGTCGTCGCGACGGCACCGGACGGCGTGGTCGAGGCAATCGAGGCGGTTCCAGACTCGTCTGCCGAGAGCGTCGCCGGGTGGGTGCTGGCGGTCCAGTGGCATCCGGAGGAGAACCTGAACGATCTGCGGTTGTTCGGCGCCCTGGTGGGCGCGGCACAGGCCCGGCGCTCGGAGCGGTCGGCCGCGCATGCGCTCGCGAGGTCGGCGTGACCAGCACGTACGAGGTCATCAACCCGGCGACCGAGCAGCCGGTGACCACGGTCGAGCTCGTCGACGCGGTGGGCGCCGACCGCGCCATCGAGGCCGCAGTCCAGGCGGCCCCTGCCTGGGCGGCAGTCGCGCCGGCCGAGCGTGCCCGCCTGCTGCGCAGGTTCGCCGAGGCGGTCGACGCCGATCGCGACCACCTGGCCGAGCTGGAGGTGCGGGGGAGCGGGCACACGCTGACCAATGCCCGCGGTGAAGCGGAGAACGTCCGCGACGTCCTGAACTACGTCTCCGGCGCCGTGGAGCGCCATCTGGGCCACCAGATTCCGGTGGCAGGTGGCCTCGACGTGACCTTCCACGAGCCGCTCGGCGTGGTTGGCGTGATCGTCCCGTGGAACTTCCCGATGCCGATCGCGAGTTGGGGCTTCGCGCCGGCGCTGGCGGCCGGCAACACCGTCGTACTGAAGCCGGCCGAGTTGACTCCACTTACCGCGATCCGGCTCGGCGAACTGGCCCGGGAGGCCGGGATCGAACCGGATGTCTTCCAGGTGCTCCCCGGGAAGGGCTCGGTGGTCGGACAGCGCTTCGTCGATCACCCGGCGGTCCGCAAGCTCGTCTTCACCGGGTCGACCGAGGTCGGAGCGGCGATCATGCGCGGCGCGGCCACACACATGAAGCGGCTGACCCTGGAGCTCGGCGGCAAGAGCGCCAACGTGATCTTCGCCGATGCCGACCTCGAACGGGCCGCCGCGACGGCGCCGTACGGCGTGTTCGACAATGCCGGTCAGGACTGCTGCGCGCGCTCGCGCATTCTCGTCCAGCGCGAGGTGTACGACCGGTTCCTCGAACTGCTCGAACCGGCGGTCAAGGCGGTACGGGTCGGAGACCCTTCGGCTGCCGAGACCGAGATGGGCCCGCTGATCTCAGCGGCCCACCGCGACCGCGTCGCCTCGTTTCTGACCGACGCGCGGCGGATCGCTTTCACCGGTTCGAAGCCTGCCGGGCCGGGTTTCTGGATGGAGCCGACCGTCGTCCTGGCCGACGGCCCGTCCGACCGGCTGCTGCACGAGGAGATCTTCGGCCCGGTGGTATCGGTGCTCCCGTTCTCCGACGAATCCGAGGCGATCGCGCTCGCCAACGACTCCGCCTACGGGCTGTCCGGTTCGATCTGGACGGAGAACCTCGGCCGTGGACTCCGCGTCTGCAGGGCCATCCAGTCCGGCAATCTGTCGGTGAACTCGCACGCCTCGGTGCGCTACTCGACACCCTTCGGCGGGTTCAAGCAGTCCGGCCTGGGGCGTGAACTTGGCCCCGACGCGCTGGATGCCTTCACCGAAACGAAGAACGTCTTCATCGCCACCGACGCCGGAGGGACCCGATGACCGCATCCGAGCAGGCGGCGGAGACCGAGCGGCCTGTCAGCCGTCGACTGCCCGGCCGCGTCGCGGTGGTGACCGGAGGCGGCAGCGGGATCGGGCTGGCGACCGCGCGCCGCCTCCGTTCCGAAGGTGCGCGGCTGGTGATCGCCGATATCGACGACGTGGCCGGGCAGCGCGTGGCAGACGAACTCGACGGGCTCTTCGTGCGCACCGACGTCGCCGACCGCGACCAGGTGGAGGCCCTGTTCGCCGCAGCCCACGACACCTACGGGTCCATCGACGTCGCCTTCAACAACGCCGGCATCTCCCCGCCCTCGGACGACTCCATCCTGAGCACCGATCTCGAGGCCTGGCGACTGGTCAACGACGTCAACCTGACCTCGGTGTACCTGTGTTGCAAGGCGGTGCTGCCGTACATGAGGGCGCAGCGTCGGGGCTCGATCATCAACACCGCGTCGTTCGTCGCGGTACTGGGATCGGCGACCTCGCAGATCGCCTACACGGCGTCGAAGGGCGGGGTGTTGGCGCTGAGCCGGGAGCTTGGCGTCCAATTCGCCCGCGAGGGCATCCGCGTGAACGCGCTCTGCCCGGGCCCGGTGAACACCCCGCTGCTGACGGAGTTGTTCGCCAAAGATCCCGAACGCGCGGCCCGCCGTCTCGTGCACGTCCCGATGGGACGCTTCGCCGAGCCCGAGGAACTTGCTGCAGCGGTCGCGTTCCTGGCCAGCGACGATGCCTCGTTCATCACCGCCACCACGTTCCTCGTCGACGGCGGAGTGTCCTCGGCCTACGTGACGCCGTTGTGAGCGCGGAGCTCAACCTGCTGCGCCCGGTGCGGGCGGGCAACGCGTTCGAAGAGACGGTCGAGCGGCTACTTCGGCTGATCAATCTCGGCATCGTGCCGCCGGGCCAGCGGCTGCCCGCCGAGCGCGAACTCGCACTGCGGCTCGGCGTCTCCCGGGCGACCCTGCGCGAAGCCTTGGGCGCCCTGCACAAAGCCGGGTGGGTGGAGGTCCGGCGGGGCCGCAACGGTGGAACGTTCGTTCGGCGTGACGACGCCTCCGCGATCGCCGCGGAGCGCACCGCGCTGTCGTCACCCGCCCAGGTCGAGGACGTGCTCCGCTGCCGCTGGGCGCTCGAGGTGGGCGCCGCCGAGATCGCCGCCTCCCAGCTCCTCTCGGCCGCCGTCCGGCGCGAGCTCCGCGAGCACCTGGCAGCGGTGGAGGCCGCGCCGCCCGCCGAGTACCGGCGCTGCGACTCCCGTCTGCACCTGGCCCTGGCCTCGGCGACGGGCTCCGAGCGGCTGGCCCGGTGCGTGGCCGACTCGCGGACCGAGATCAACGCCTTGCTCGGTCAGATCCCGATCCTGGAGCCGAATCTGCGCCACTCCAACCTCCAGCATCGCGCGATCATCGACGCGGTCCTCGGCGGCGACCCGGCGGCGGCGCGGGCCGCGATGATGGACCATCTGGACGGCACCGCGGCGCTGCTGCGCGGATTCCTGACCTGACCACTGACGCGAGCGCGGTGCCCCCTTGCGACCCCGGGCGAGGCACAGCAGAGTGAGCGCATGCCGCCATCGCCGGTCGAGCCCGACTTCGATTCCTTCGATCACGACGACGCGTGGCGCTTGGGCTCCTCGCTCGTCGCGCGGTGCGAGGGGCTGCCGGTGACGATCGCCATTCACCTCGGCGAGCAGCGGGTCTTCCACGCCGCACTGGCCGGCACCAGCGCTGACAACGACGACTGGGTGCTGCGGAAGATCCGCGTGGTGCGCCGCTTCGACCGTTCGTCCCTGGAGGTCGGCGAGATCTACGCCGAAGGTGACGTCTTCCCTGCGAGGTTCGGCCTCCCGCCGTCGGAGTACGCGCCGGTCGGCGGAGCGGTTCCGATCCGCGTCCATGGCAGCCTCGTCGGTGTCGTCGCCGTGTCGGGCCTTCCGTCCGCCGACGACCACGCACACGCGCTTGCGGCCCTGCGCGACGCACACGCCTCTCGCGCCTGAGCCCACGATCGGGCCCTAGCCGGCGGCCTGCGGGAGAGCCGGCTGTCCTGGCCCGGCGCCGCCCCGCCGCACCCACGGCAGGGTGATCAGCGCCCAGACTGCGACCAGTAGGCCGAGCACGATGGCGAGGTAGACCGGCCACGGTCCGAACAGATCGAGCAGCGAGCCGCGAGCCGGCTTGGCGTTGAGGTAGCCGTAGTTGGTCCCGAGCGCGGTGTTGATGCCGAGGACGGTGACCGCCCAGCCGAGCGTGATCAGCACGGTGCTGCGGTAGCGCCGCCAGTCCGGGTGCAGGCCGAGGCCCCAGGTCAGGTAGAGGGCGGCCCACATCACGAGTACGTGCTGGACCCAGTACGACGCCACCTCGAGAGTGGGCGCGATGTCAGGGTGCAGGTCCGGAGTGAGCAGCGCCTGCGGGTTCAGCGTCAGGCCCCAGTAGTAGGTGACGGCTACCGCCCACCGCCGCCGCGTCCAGAGCGCGTACGCCGCAACGAAGCGGAGCACGTCGGAGAGATGGAGCGGGAGCGACTGGTGCAGATCGAAGAATCTCGGCAGCAGCCAGACACCGAGGAAGCCGAGGGTGACGACGAGTTGGACGACGGCGAAGCCGCATGTGACTAGGCTCCCGGCAGGCGCAGCGCGGTAGCGCCGCCCGAGCCGGATCAGCAGCACCGCTCCGATGCCTGTGCCGGCCAGGATGAGTAGGTGGGCGGGCCCGTAGGCAGTGAATGCCGTCGACTGCTCCACGCGGCTACGCTACGGCGGCCCCGCGCGCTCCGCCGAGCCGCTCCGTTACCTGAGGGTGGCCAAGGTCGGGCATTGGTAGGAGTCGCGCGCCGCGAGGCCGACCTGGTTCAGGTAGCGCAACACGATGCCCCAGGCGGAAAGCAGATTGTTCTCCGTATATGGCACCTCGTGCTTGCGGCAGTGCTCGCGCACCAGACGCCGAGCGGTGGCGAGATGTGGCCGCGCCATGCTCGGGAAGAGGTGGTGCTCGATCTGGTAGTTGAGGCCGCCCATCAGTGCCGTGGCCCACCAGCCGCCACTGACGTTGCGCGAGGTCAGCACCTGCTTGCTGAAGAAGTCGAGCTTGGCTTCGCGGGGCACGATCGCCATGCCGATGTGATTCGGGGCGAACGAGGCCCCCATGTACAAGCCGAAGACGGCGAGTTGAACCCCCAGGAAGGCGAATGCCATGCCGAGCGGGAGGACGAGGAACACCGCGCTCAGGTAGGCCACGAAACGCGCGAGCAGGGTGGCGAGTTCGATGCGCCGGTCGCGACGGTGCCGCTCCGCCCAGAGGCTCTGCAGCGACTTGACGTGCAGATTGATGCCTTCCAGCAGGAGCAACGGGAAGAAGAACAGACCCTGGTGCCGGGTGATCCAGCGGACCGGTCCTCGGCTCGACGCAGCGTGCTCCTCGACGAACGCGATCGTGTCGACCTCGATGTCGGGATCCTTGCCGAGCTGATTCGGATTGGCGTGGTGGCGGCTGTGCTTGTTCATCCACCACGAGTAGCTGATGCCGACGAAGACGATCGCCAGCACCCAGCCGACGCGGTCATTCGCCGGGCCGGAGGCGAGCACCTGGCGGTGCGACGCTTCGTGGCCCACGAAGGCGAGCTGGGTGAAGATCATCCCCAGGGCCGCGGCGATCAACAACTGCAGCCAGGAGTGATCCAGCAGGACGAAGCCCGTGATCGCTCCGCCCAGCGCCAGCACAAGCCCCGAGAACAGGAGCGCGTAGAAGCGGTGCGTCCGCCGCATCAGCCCGTTGTCGCGGACCTGCTTCGCCAGGGCGGTGTACGCCTGCGCCACGCGTTCGGGCACTCGGGTACGGCGTAGAGCGGTGTCAGGCGCCGACGGATTCAGGGTCGAAAACGTTGTGGCCATCTGGCCCACATCCAATGATTAAAGGCCCCCGCAGGACCGATTCATGACTTCCCAGCCGATGGAGGCAGCGAATCGGTTCGACGACGCGAATGCCATGACGATGTCTCGACCCTACCAGGCCAGGCCTCATTGACAGGGGTGCGCGGAGGCCCGGTGCCGCTGGGATCAGGTGCCGGCGTGGATCGCTGCTACAGTCGTCAGCGGTTAGGCAATTTCCTTCACGTCTCGACGCGCTGGATCTTGGCAGCGCGAGACGATCGAATCCCTCCGGTGAAGAACCCGGGGGTGGCGCGTCACGCGTGGTGACCTCGCCCGACGCACAGTGTGTCGGACGGAATTTTCACCTGAGGAGACACCCAGCATGACGCAGGGCACCGTGAAGTGGTTCAACAGCGAGAAGGGCTTCGGCTTCATCGCACCCGACGACGGCAGCAAGGACGTGTTCGTCCACCACTCGGCCGTGATCGCCACCGGCTACCGCAGCCTCGACGAGAACCAGCGGGTCGAGTTCGACACCGTTCAAGGACAGAAGGGACCGCAGGCCGAGAACGTTCGGGGTCTGTGAGACTTCTCTCAAGAGCGGGGCGGGGGCCACCGCGATCGGCATGGTCGCCGGCACCGACAACGACACCACCAACCTGTCAATGCTGGCGAACGCCCGCCGGGTCAATCCGGAGTT
>JBGAIX010000027.1:0-21600 GCA_044225235.1 Propionibacteriaceae bacterium
CTGAACAGGTCCTTGGCGATCACCAGGCTCCACATGTAGGTGTAGTAGCCCGAGGTGTAGCCGGCGAGATGCCCGAAGCCGGCGTAGAAGTGGGTGTCGGGCAGCGGCCGGACCAGGCTGTACTCGTCGTAGAGCTCCAGCATCCGCGCCGTCGGGTCGGCCGGCCGCTCCAGATGGAAGCGGTAGGCCAGGGCCGCGTAGAACATCTGGGTGCGTGCCTGGAAGCCCTTGCCGAACTCGTCCCCGGCCTTGAGCCGGGCCACCAGTTCGGCCGGGATCGGGGTGCCGTCGGCGTCGGTGGCGAACAGCCGCAGCACGTCGGCGTCCCAGGCCCACTCCTCCAGCAACTGGCTGGGCGCCTCGACGAAGTCCCACTCGGTGGCGACCCCGGAGAACCGCACCCAGGTCTGCGCGCCGCCGAGCAGGTGGTGGATCAGGTGACCGAACTCGTGGAACAGGGTGACCACCTCGTGGTGCTCCATCAGCCCGCGCGGGAAGTTGCAGACCAGCACCCCCTCGGGCAGCTGCCGGTCGCGGACGCCTTCGACCAGGTCGAACTGGGCGGCGTGGTTGTACTTGCGGTCGCGCGGGTGCAGGTCGAGGTAGATCCGGCCGATCAGCCGTCCGCCGTCGGCGAACGACACGTCGTAGCTGGTCACGTCGGGGTGCCACGGCGTGGCGTCCGGCACCGGCGTGAACCGCAGCCCGAACAGCTGCCCGGTGATCCGCAGCAGCCCGTCGTGCACCTTGCCGAAGTCGAAGTAGCGGCGCACCTCGTGGGCGTCCACCCCGTACTGCTCGCGTTTGATGATCTCGGAGAAGTGCCGCCAGTTCGACCCGTCGATCACCGGCTCGCCGTCTGCTGCGGCCCGCTCCCTAAGGATGCCGATCTCGCGCTCACCGGCGGACGCGGCCGCGGCGCTGACGGTGTCGATGAAGGCGGCGATCGCATCGCCGGAGCCGATCATCTTCACCTCGGCGTCGTAGTCGGGCCAGCCGGAGTAGCCCAGCAGGGTGGCCAGCTCGTGGCGCACCTGCAGCAGCTCGGCGAGCACCGGGTCGTTGTCGGGGTAGGCGATCCGGAGCGAGGTGGCCGCGACGGCCCGCCGGGCGGCGGCGTCGGTGCTGAAGGTGAGGAAGGGCAGCACGTCGGGGTAGTCGGTGGAGATCGCCACCAGCCCGTCGTCGCCGGGCTGATGGGCCTCGACGTAGTCGTCGGGCAGGCCGGTCAGCGCCGCCGCGGGGACCCGGGTCTCCAGGCGTCCGTCGCGGATGTTGCGGGAGAAGGTCTGGCCGAGGTCGGTGAGCCGGGCCTCGAGCCGGCGCACCTGTTCGCGGACGTCGTCGTCACGATCGACCCCCGAGCGGTGGAAGTCCTGCAGCGATTTGGCCAGCATCCGCCGGGCGTCGTCGTCGAGCCCGTCGGGGTCGACCGACCGCAGCGCCCGGAACACGTCGGTGTCCAGGTGCAGGTCGGTGGAGTACCGCTGCACCTCGACCTCGATCGCCTCGGCGCGCTCGATGAGCGCAGCGTCGGGGTGCACCGACGACAGCAGGCCGGCCACCCCGCCGGCGTTGCGCAGCGCGATCGCGGTCTCGTTCCACAGCTCCAGGATGCGGTGGCTGCCGGGCTCGGCCCGGGTCAGCTCGGCGACCCGGTCGCGAGCGGCCCGCAACTGCCCGGAGCCCCGTTCGTCGAGCCAGGTGAGCCAGTCGTCGGATGGCAGCGCCAGGGGTGTCAGAGCCATAGCGGGAACCTTACGGGGTCGGTCTGACACATCAAACACCCCCCACCGATCCGTCGGCCGAAACGTCTCGGGCCCGCCGAGTCGACCCGCCGCGGACCCGGGACGGCCTCCGCCACAACGGCGGATGCCGCGTCCGGTCAGTCCGCGGGCAGGTGGGTGCGGGGCGCCAGCCGGGCGCCGTGGCGGGCTCGCCAGCGACGCATGCCGAGCAGCGCCTGCACCCGGTGCCGGTGCGGCCGGTACGGCTCCAGCAACTCGGCCAGGCCGGCGTCGTCGAGATCGTGGCCGAGCAGGGCATGCCCGATCTCGTTCGGAATGTGGTAGTCGCCGAAGCTGACCGCGTCGGCGTCGCCGTGGGATCGGAAGCGGACCTCCGCCGAGGTCCAGACCCCGATGCCGGGGACCGAGCGCAGCCGTCGATCGGCCTCGTCGGCGGCGACGTCCAGGGTGCGTTCGAGGGCGTCGGCCAGCTGGGCGCAGCGCACCAGGGTGCGCGAGCGCGCCGGGTCGATGTGCAGCCTGAGCCACTGCCAGGACGGGATCATCCGGACGACGTCGGGCCCGGGCGGCACCCACAGGCGCAGCGCGGCGCCGGGTCCGGGCGCCCGCTCGCCGTGGAAGTGCACCAGCCGGCGGAAACCGCCGAACGCCTCCTGGCCGGTGACCTTCTGCTCGATGACGGCGGGCAGCAGCGCCTGCCAGACCAGGCCGCCGCGCCCGAGCCGCCAGTGCGGATGCTCCTTCAGCATCTGGGCGAGCTCGGGATGCCGGGGCACGAACCCGGCCGGGTCGTCGTCGGCACCCAGCATCACCGGCAGTCGGTCGAGCACCCACGCGGACCCCGGGCCCCAGGCCTGGGCGCGGACGACGCCGGCGGCGTCCAGCGGCTGCACCGCGAGGGTGGCCGGCCCGATCGGGGTGCGGATGCCGCGCCAGTGCCGTCCGGCCTCGATCCGGTAGCTGGGGTCACCGGCGCCCTTGCGCCAATGCGCCCAGATCTGGCCCACCGGGCACGGCCAGGACGGACGCCAGTCGCGCGTCCGCGCCGCAGCGTCGGTGGTGATCGTCATGGCTGCCCATCCCGTCGGGGTCGATGGCCGAGCGTAACCCGAGATCGAGACGCGCGCCGAGGCGCTGATCGGGACCCTCCGACCGACGGTGTGTCGGAGCGGCGCTGCACAATGGTCGCCATGTTGTTGGCCGATCTCGTCACCACCTCCGCGCAGGTGGCCGCCACCCGATCCCGGCTCGCCAAGGTGGACGCCCTCGTCGACGCGCTCCGGCGGGCGGAGCCGAGCGAGATCGAGATCGTCACCAGCTACCTGTCCGGGTCACTGCGTCAGCGCCGCACCGGGGTGGGCTGGCGTTCGGCGCGGGCCACGGTGCCGCCGGCCGAGGAGCCGTCGCTGACCGTGACCGAGGTGGACGCCGCGTTCGCCGAGCTGGGCACCCTGTCCGGCCCGGGTTCGCAACTGGCCCGGAAGGCCCGGCTCGACGACCTGATGGGCCGGGCCACCGCCGACGAGCAGCGCTGGCTGGCCGGGCTGATCACCGGCGAGACCCGGCAGGGCGCGCTGGACGGGGTGATGGTCGACGCGCTGATCAGGGCGTCCGGCCTGCCGGCGGCCGACGTCCGGCGCGCGGTGATGCTGGCGGGCGCGACGCCTCCGGTGGCGGTGGCGGCGCTTTCCGGCGGTGCCGACGCGGTGGCCGGCATCGGGCTGGTGGTGGGGCGTCCGATCAAACCGATGCTCGCCGCGAGCGCGAAGACCGTCGCCGAGGCCCTGGCCGCGCTGAGCGGTGAGGTGGCGGTCGAGGCGAAGCTGGACGGCATCCGCATCCAGGTGCACCGCGACGGCGACGACATCCGGGTGTTCACCCGCAGCCTCGACGACGTCACCGACCGGCTCCCGGACGTGGTCGAGGCGGTCGCGGCGCTGCCCGCGCGGCGGCTGATCCTCGACGGCGAGGCGCTCGCGCTGGCTGCCGACGGACGTCCGCGACCGTTCCAGGAGACCGCGGCCCGTTCGATGAGCAGCGACGCCGAGGCGCTGCGCGGCCGGACGCCGATGACGCCCTACTTCTTCGACCTGCTCGCCCTCGACGACGCCGAACTGCTCGATCTGCCCGGGCGCCAGCGGGTCGCCCGGCTGGCCGAGCTGGTGTCCGAGACCGACCGGGTGGCCCGGGTGGTGACCGACGACCCGGCGGTGGCCGAGGATTTCGCCGCGGCCGTGCTGGCGTCCGGGCACGAGGGCGTGGTGGTGAAGGCGCTGGACGCCCCCTACGAGGCCGGGCGCCGCGGCTCGTCCTGGATCAAGGTCAAACCGGTGCACACCCTCGACCTGGTGGTGCTGGCCGTCGAATGGGGCTCCGGACGCCGCCGCGGGCTGCTGTCGAACATCCACCTGGGTGCCCGCGACCCGGCCGCCGGCGGCTTCGTGATGCTGGGCAAGACGTTCAAGGGCATGACGGACGCCATGCTCACCTGGCAGACCGAGCGCTTCCTCGCGCTGGAGGACCACCGCGACGACTGGACGGTGTACCTGCGGCCAGAGCAGGTCGTCGAGATCGCATTCGACGGCCTGCAACGCTCCAGCCGCTACCCCGGCGGGTTCGCGCTGCGGTTCGCCCGGGTGCTGCGCTACCGCGACGACAAGACTGCCGATGAGGCGGACACCATCGCGACGGTGCGGCGGATCGCCGGGGTGGCCGACCCATCGTCGTGACGATCCGGCCACCTCGCGTCGGCGGCTCAGCAGCGCTTGATGCCGTCGAATCGTCCGGCCATGCCGGTCGAGTGCTTGAAGGTCTTGCCCGGGGCCAGCGTCTTGCACTCGCTGTCCGGCGCGTAGGCCCGGATGATCTTGACCCGCTGGCTGGTCTTGCAGTCGTTGCGGATCTTCACCCAGGGGAAGCCCCAGCTGCGTCCCGAATCGATGTGCTTCACGCACGAGGGCGCCGTTGCGGCCGCCGCCTGCGGGGCGGTCACGACCAGGCTGCCCATGGTCAGCGCCGCCACGGCGAGACCCGCTCCAACCCTGCGCTTCATGTCGTCTCTCCTCTCCCGGGGCGTCCGTCGCCCGCGGACGCCGGTCACGGTACCGATCGAAGGGTCACCGGCTGAGGGCGGACGCCGAGCGCCCGCCCCTGCGCACCCGGCAGCCTCGCCGTCCCGGGCTCGACCCGGGATCACGATGGCAGGCGTTCGGTGGGTTGAGATCCCGGCGTTCGCCGGGATGACGAGGGACGCGGGAGGACCACAGGGCCCGCGGTCACGTGGGAGGGACCCGGCACGGTGGACGAGTGCCCGGTTGGACCGAACCGTCATCGTCAGTCCCGGTCGGCGGCCAGCCCCACGGCGATCACCGCGGTCAGCACCAGCGCCGCAGTGGGTGCGAGCACCGCCCAGGGCGCGCGCTCCAGGTAGCCGATGCCCTCGCTGACCACCAGTCCCCACTCCGGCGTCGGCTGGCGCGGGCCGAGCCCGAGGAAGCCGAGGGACGCCAGTGCCAGCGCGATCCCGGGCAGCCGCAGCATGGCGTGCCGGAACACCGGCCCGGACACCGCGGGCAGCAGGTACTGCCAGAGCATCCGGGTCCCCCCGACGCCGAGCACCGGCAGCATCGCCACGTACGGCTTGGCCCGCTCCTCCTGCAGCAGCGCGGAGGCGTGGGCGGCCAGCGGCGCCCAGCTGACCGCGGCGACCGCGATCGCCGCACCGAACACCGACGGTCCCCAGACGGCCGCCACCAGCAGGCCGGCGATCACCGGCGGCGCGGCGTTGGTCACCTCGATCGGTCCGGTGGCGAGCCGTGGCACCAGTCCGACCGCCAGGCCGAGGGCGAGGCAGACCAGGGTGACCGCGAGCGCCGTCCCGACGGTGGTGAGGGCGCCGTGCGCCACCCGGGCGAGCAGGTCGCGGCCGCTGGCGTCCGCACCGAACGGCAGCCACGGCGACAGCGAGGGCTGCTGCAGCCGCTGCTGGCCGGACGTGAACGGGTCGCGGGGCAGGCCGAGCGCCACCACGGCGAGTACCAGCGCCGAGCCGGCGATCGGCACCCAGCGGACGGCCCGCGAGGTCGCCGTCGGCGCCGCGGCCACCCCCATCGCGCCGGCCCGCAGCGCGCCGCCGAGCAGCAACCGCCGGATCAGCTGAACCAGGACGCCGGCCGCAACCGCGACCAGCACCAGGGCCAGCACGCCGGCCTGCAGCGCCGGCAGGTCCTGGGACGCCGCCGCACCCAGGGTGGCCCGGCCCAGCCCGGGGGATGGCGAACACTTCCTCCACGGCGACCGCTCCCCCGGTCAGCCCGACCAGCACCAGCCCGACCTGGCCGAGCACCGACGGCAGCGCCCGCCGGACGATGCCGCCGGCCACCCGTGCCCGGCTCAACCCAGCCAGTGTCCAGGTGGTGGCCCAGCGTTCCGCGGAGGCGTCCGCGACGGCGTCGGAGACCAGGCGTCCGATCAGCCCGCCGGCCGGCATGCCGAGGGCGAACGCCGGCAGCACCGCGTACACCGGACCGTTCCAGCCGTAGGGCGGGAACCAGCCCAGCCAGACCGCTCCGATCAGCAGCAGCAGCGCCGCCAGCACGAATTCGGGCAGCGCGGTCAGCATGGCCGCCATCGCGCCGGCGCCGCGCCGCGGCACCCCGCGGACGCCGGCCAGCAGCGCCGGCAGGCTGATCAGCGAGGCGATCAGCACCGCGACGGCGAGCGCGAACATCATCAGCGTCAGCGAGACGCCGAGGGAGGTCAGCACGCCGGGCAGCACCGGCGTCCCGGTGATCCAGGAGTCGCCGGCCTCCCCGCGCAGCAGGCCGCCGAGCCAGTCGGCGAAGATGAGCAGCGGTCCGCGGTCGAGGCCGAGTTCGGTGCGCACCATCGCCAGGTTCTCCGGGGTGGCCTCCAGGTCGGCGTACCGGGCGCGCAGGATCGTGTACTCGGCGCCGTTGCCCGACAGCCAGGGCAGCAGTCCGAGGAAGACGATCAGCGCCCCGATGGCGACCACCCGGGACAGCCCGACCGCTCCCGAGTCGAGCACCCGGGACGCCGACGCGGCGACCCGGGCGCGGACGTCCGCGGTCACGGCCGGGCCGACGGTCACGACTCGACCGAGGAGCGTGCGGTCAACAGCGCCCGCTCGCGCGGATCCCGCTCGACACCGGTGACGCCGGCGGCCTCGCCCTGGATGACCCGCTCGTGCAGCATCGGGACTGCCGCGTCGTTGCCCAGGATCAGTGCCTCCGCCTTCGCGATCGCCGCCCGGCGCTGGTCACCGGCCGGCGCCTGCGCGGCGGCCTTCAACGCGGCGTCCACCTCCTTGTCGCAGAACTGGGAGATGTTGAACGAGCCCTCGCAGGCGAAGTCGCTGTACAGGTAGGCGACCGGGTCGCCCGAGTCGAGCACCGTCGCCCGGGACAGGATGAACGCGTCGAAGTCGCCGTCGAGGGCGTCGGCTTCGATGTACTGGTACTCGCGGACGTCCTGGGTCACCTCGAAGCCGACCGCCTCCAGTTGCTGCTCGAGCAGGACGGCCACCTCGGGCAGTTCGGCCCGGTCGGTGAAGGTGCCCAGCGTGATCTTCACCTTCTCGACCTTGGCCGGCTCGGTCCGGTGGCCGTCGCGAAGGCCCTTGTAGGCCTCGGTTCGCTGGGCGGCCATCCAGGGCAGCGCCGGTCCGAGCAGGCCCTCGGCGATGTCGGCCCGGCCCTCGTAGACGGTGTCGACCAGCCGGGCCCGGTCGATCGCGGCGCGAGCGGCGGCCCGGACGGCCGGGTCGGCGAACGGTCCCTTCCTGGTGTTCAGGTAGAGGGTGTTGGTGCGCGGCATCGGCACCTCGTGGATCAGTGCCTGGTCGACGCTGGCGGCCTGCCCGACCGGGACGGCCTCCACCACCTGCGCGGTTCCGGTGCGCAGCGCTGCGGCGCGGGCGGCGCCGTCCGGGACGAAGTTGACGTCGATGCCCGCGGCCAGGGCCTTGTCGCCCCAGGAGCCGTCGAAGCGCTGCAGGGGTCGCCCCGCTGGTGCCGTTGACCGCGGTCAGCTCGAAGGGGCCGGTGCCGGTGCCGACCGGTGACACGGCCTTGCCCTGGTACGCCTTGGCGGCCAGGATCGCCAGCTGCGGGCTGGACAGCCGCTGCGGCACCAGCGGGTCGGGCTGTGCGGTGGTGATCGTGACCGTGGTGGCATCATGGGCGATTGTCAGCGTGACGCCGTCCAGGATGCGCGGCTTCGGGCTGGCCTTGGTGGCCGCTCCAGCATGATCAGCGTCTCAGCGGTCGCCCAGCGGGACAGCTTGAACGCGTCGTCGCTGAGCGGGGTGAGCCCCGAGCGCGGTGGCTGCAGCATGGCGAGCGCGATGCGCTGGTCGCCGCCAGGGCTCGCCTGCTGGGTGGGGGCCGCGTTGAAGCACCCGGTCAGCAGGCTCAGGCAGGCCAGCCCGGCGAGGCCGCCGAGCAGCTTCGTCCTCGGGCGTCGTCGGATGGCTGCGGTGACGTCGGTCATGGGGTCCTTTCGGTTGTGGCAGGGGTTGATGCGTCGGTGATCCGGCCGTCGGCGAGCACCAGCGTCCGGTCGCAGAGCCGCTCGACCGCCTCGGGGTCGTGGGAGACGAACAGGACGCCGAGCCGGCGTCCGCGTCCTTCCGGTGTCGCGCCCATCACCCCGGGCGCCTCCGTCACCCCGGGCGCCCCCGTCATCCCGGGCCCGACCCGGGACCTCAGCGCACCGGGCTCCGTCGTCCCGGGCTCGACCCGGGACCTCAGCGCGGCACCCTCCCCGGTCCTCCCGGCCGCCGCCGTCATTCCGGGCTCGACCCGGAATCCCCGAGCGCCGGCATCCAGGCTCAACTCGTGGAGCAGGTCGAGCACCTGGTCGCGCAAATCGTGGTCGAGCCCGCTGACGGGCTCGTCCGCGAGCACGATGTCGGGCCCGAGCGCCAGGGCCCGGGCGACCGCGACCCGTTGCGCCTGTCCGCCGGAGAGTTCGTGCGGCCGGCGTCCCCAGTACCGCTCGTCGAGGCCGACCCGTTCCAGAGCCCAGCGGGCGATCTCGAGGCGTGGTTCGGGGACCTGCAGCCGGATCAGCGGGACGAGCACGTTGCGCTCGGCGGTCAGCCGCGGGACGAGCGAGGCGGCCGGGTCCTGCGGGATCAGCTGGACGTGTCGCCGGTAGTCGCGCAGCGATCGGAGCGGGCCGGGCCGCACCTCACGCCAGGCGAAGCGGACGGTGCCGGCGCTCGGTGCGGTCAGGCCGAGCAGGATCCGCAACAGGGTGGACTTGCCGCAGCCGGAGCGTCCGATCAGTCCGACCCGCTCCCCGCTGCGCACGCTGAGGCTGACCCCGTCGAGAACGCGGTGCCCGGACGGCGACCCGGGGCGCGGCGGAAACGTGAACCGCAGGTCGTCGGCGACCAGTTCGGCCTGGATGTTCGCGTCAGCCCGGCCCACCATGTCATCCCGGCGCACGCCGGGATCTCCAGCCGAGCCAGCGGCCGTGCCCTCCCGGCTGCTCATCCCTCGGCACCCACGGGCTCGTCGACCAGCCGTCCCTGGGCCATCCGGATCGACCGGTCGGTGCGGGTGGCGGCAACCCGACGGTCGTGGGTGATCAGCATCAGGGCGGTGCCGTGCCGCTCGCGGACCCGTTCGATGGCGTCCAGCACCTGCTCCTGGGTGTCGACGTCGACGGCGGTGGTCGGCTCGTCGGCGACCAGCAGCCGTGGCCGGCAGGCCAGCGCGATCGCCAGGCAGACCCGCTGCCGCTGCCCACCGGAGAGTTCGGCCGGGTACCGCAGCAGCAGTTTCCCCGGGTCGTCGAAGCCGACGTCCTCCAGCAGCGCGGCGGCGACGGGCGACGCGGCCGCCGACCGGGTGCCGTGCGCCCGCAGCACGAGATTCAACTGGTCACCCACCCGCAGCAGCGAGTTGAGCGCGGTGCTCGGGTCCTGGTGGACGGCGGCGACGCCGGAGCGCGAGCGCGGCTGCCGTCCGGGTTGGACGTCGCAGCCGCACACGCTGATCGAACCGGAGGCGCTCAGGGTGACCGGCAGCGCGCCCAGCACCGCGGCGGCCGTCAGGGACTTGCCCGACCCCGACGCCCCGACCAGCGCGACCCGTTCGGCCTCGTCGAGCGTGAACGAGATGTCATCGACCAGCCGCGCACCGGCTCCCGTGTGCACACTCAGACCGCGGACGTGGACGGCGTGGCCCATGAGAACCCCCTTCGACGCCGAGGATACTAATGACAATCATTCTTATTCTCAACATCGTCTCGAGAGTGGTCCGACCGTCCACTCTGTCGAGTTCGTCGCGACCGGCCCCAGCCACCGTCATCCCGGCGGACGCCGGGATCTCTCCCCAGCCCAGAGACGAGGAATCAGCTCCCGTAGCGCGTCGGATCCACCCGCGGCGCAGTCCCCGGACCCGCCTCCACGACCTCATCCGGCTCGTCCGGCAGGAACGCGATGCCCCGCGTGACGTCATCCAGGACGCCGCCCGCGATCTTGAGCTGGCCGCTGCGGGTCAGCGTCAGCAGCGAGTCCGCGCGGCGCAGCTGCGCCCGAAGCTCTCGAACGTGCCCGGTGACGGCGTCGGCGACCTCGATGTCCGCGGTCGGCAGGGCGGTGCTGCCGGCTGCTGCCAGCCCCACCCACGCCCCCAGCGCGCCGGGCAGCGGTGGACGCCCGGCCGCGCGCGCATCCTTGGCGGCGGTGACCGCATGGCAACCCTGGTGGCCCAGGATGAGCACGACGCCGACGTTCTGGACCAGCGCGGCGTACTCGATCGCGGCCATGGTGTCCGACCCGATGCTGGGCCCCGCCGTGCGGACGCACTCGATCGCGCCCGGACGCTCGGCGAACAGCTCCTCGGAGGCCGCTCCCGGCTCCAAGCAGCCGACGACGAGCGCAAACGGGAAGGCCGCAGGAGCCTGGTCGCCACGAGCGGCATCCTCACCGGTGTGCTCGCGCTGATGGCGTCCGTTGCCCGCGACCAGCCGCTGCAACGCCTGCGCGGACGGCATCCGGTGGCTCGGCAGCCCCGCCGGCCGCATCCAATTGGGAACGCTCGCGGGAAACGCCATGCCCACGGACACTAGCGGTGGTGAAACCGCTTGTCGAGAGACGGATTGCAGCTCACAAGGAAGGCGCTCTCCATCCCAATCGTCCTCGGGTGAGCTCCTCTCCGGAACCAGGCCGCGCCCTCAGACATCCGACCACACTCGGCGTCGGGCAGCACGTCGCGGATCCCAACCGCGTGCCGCACACCCCTGCCGTGCGCCTCGGTGAGAGTCGTTTGAGCAGGCCCATCCACGGCGCAGCGTCCTCCTGCGCGATCGCAGGACCTCGACCTGCACTCACCTCCGGTCCCAACAGGCCGTCTCGGGCGATCCGAGGTCCATTGCTGGATCCTCGACATGAGGGCACGCGGCCGGACAAAACAGAGTCATTTTCCGCCATACGGCCTCAAGAACCCCACTCTCCTTTTGTAGTGTCAACCCTAGAAATGGCCGCCCTAGCTAGTGCTCATCGCAGACGGCGGCCATGAAATGCACCACGTGAGGAGTATCCGTGTCCCTGACCCTTGCTGACCTGCAAGAGGCAATCGCAGGCGGAACCGCCGGAATCCGTGCCCGATTCGAACTGGAACCGCTGGGCGGTCCGGGGGACAAGATCGCCCCGCCCACGTACAGCGTGGACGCCGCTCCCACCAAGTACGCCGAGGAGATCCGGCGGGTCGACGGCGTCGACGTGCGTTGCGTCTCCCTGAACTCGGTGGCGGCTCAGGCCAACACGATGGAGCTTGCGATGCTCGACGCCGCGCGTGCCGGCCTGCTGTCCCTGCCGTTGGTGTCGGTGGACTTCCGCGATGTCGAGGGCCTTCGTGACTTCGACCGCATCTCGTCGCTGCAAGCGCCGCACCGCATCTTCGATGCCATCCTTCGAGACAGCCTGCTCGATGACCAACTGTTCCGTATGAGTACGGTTGGTCGTGCGGTGACCGAGGCCTCGCCGCGCGACGCAGGGGCACTCTTCCAGTATGCCCCCACGGTGCTCGTCTTCGGCGGCTGGGACTCGACGGGTCCGCGCGGTGGTCGTGGCGCGAAGTATGAGCGGGCGCTCACGTCCGAGATCGTCGGGATCGGTGCCGTGCCGGGAACCCGGGCGGGCTCGCGAATCGATCCGCTCGGGATCGAGCTCGCACCCAACATCCTCTACGCAACCGAGGATGGAACGTGGACCCTCAACGAGGCGGAGGCCAAGAAGGACAAGGGCAAGGCGGTGCTCTACACCGGATCGGGTGAGGGTTCGCCAGGTCGTCCGTCACAGGTGAATCACGGCAATGTGACCCCGTCGCTCGATGCCCGGGCGGGCGGGGTGACCGTCGATCGCATTGAAGCGACCACGGTGCTGTCGTTCATCCAGCTGCGGCGGCTGAACTTCCCGACACGTGCGGACGGCGAGCCCGTGACGGATCGCCCCGCCGCCGAACTCGCCGCTCGCGCAGCCTTGGCCGCGCTGGCACTGTCCGCAGTGACGCTGTCGTTCGAGCAGGGCTTCGACCTGCGGTCGCGCTGCGTCTTGGTGCCTACCGGTGAGCTGCAATTCGATCTCGTCCGGCGTGGCAACGGGGGATCGACCCGGTTTGTCCTGACCAGTGACGAAGCCCTGGAACTGACCGCACAGGCCGTCGAAGCGGCCACCGCGCACGGCTTGGGCTGGGAGACCGATGAGATCCTGCTGCGTCCGGCCGACAGGCTGGTGCAGCTCGTTCGCAACAGCCGGACGCCAGGGAACGGAAGCTCGTGATGCTGGCTGTTCAGGTCCGGCTACTCGCCGGACGATATGTGGCAACCCAGTACGACGAACGTGATCAGGCCGAGTGGCCACCGCATCCCGCGCGGCTGTTCGCCGCCGCAGTGTCGGCGTGGGCCGATGCCGATGAACCCGACCCCCGCGAGCGGGCCGCTCTCACCTGGTGGGAGTCGCTCGGCGCGCCCAGCATCGCATGTTCGCCGCCCGAGGTGACAGCCAGCCGAACGGTTGTGACTCACTTCGTTCCGGTCAACGACGTGACTGCTCTGTCTCGCGACGCAACGGACGCGTACACCGACCTCACCGACGCCTTGACTGCCGAACGGCAGTTGACGACCTCCACGAAACCAGACGCCCGGGCACTGGGTCGCGTGCGGACCGCCGCCGGACGCGCACGTGATCGGGGCCTCCTGTTCAGCCAATCCGGACGCGCCCCCGAGACCGCGCTCGGCATCCTGCCCGACAACCGGGTTCGACAGGCCCGCACGTTCCCCAGCTCGACGCCGCCTGACGACATCGTGACCTTCACATGGCCGAACGCCGACCACGATGCCGGTCACGCCGAGGTACTTGACCGGCTGTTGAGTCGCGTCGCACGCCTGGGTCACAGTTCGTCCCCGGTCGACGTGGCCGTGGTATCCGAGCCCACGCGGACGACGTTTCTGGAACCCGCCGAGCGCGGCGAGATCAGCCTGCGAGTGGCGGTACCGGGCCAGCTGGACGCACTTGTCGAGGCCCATGCGACCCACGGCGGGGTCGAACTGCGCACCCTGCCCACCGGGTCGAGCGCGTACCGCCGCAGGGTTGAGGTTCCCAGCGTGCCGCACAGCGACCTTGCGGAACGAGACTGGCTGCTGTTCGACCTTCGTCCCCGGTGTCCGATCAGCAAGGCTGTTGCGCTGACCCGGGCGCTGCGCGCCAGCCTGATGAGACACGCCACCCAGCCGCCGGCGGCGATTCTCACTGGTCACCGGCCGGGCCCGGCCGGAGCCAAGACGGAACCGGCGCTCGATCTGCATGCCGCATACGTCGCCCTGCCCTACGTCGGGTCTGAGTATGCCGACGGCTCTATCCATGCGCTGGCGGTGATCCTGCCCCGCAACACTGAGACTGCCGACCGGGACGCCGTGATCCGGGCCGCGGCCGCCTGGCAGCGCGACGGGGGTCTCCTGAAGGCCCACGACGCGGGGCGATTCCATCCGACCCGTCTTCGGTTCGAGGATGCATCCATCACCGCCCGCCCCACCACCTGGACGCGTCCGGCGCGGCGCTGGTCCTCCGTGACGCCGGTCGCTCTCGATCGGCATCCGGGCGGGCTCGACAGTGCGGACCCGGCGAAGCGTGAGCGGGCCGAAGCGGAGGCGCGCGCTTCCCTCACCCAGGCGTGCCTGCGCAGCGGATTCGGGGAGCCCGCCGAGATCGGTCTCCGCGCCGACGCCCCGATTCGCGGCGCTCGTCCGGTAGGTCGGTTCGCACCGTTCACGGTGGGCAAAGGCGGCCTACGCAAGTGGCTGGTGCATGTCGAGCTGACGTTCGCGGAGCCCGTCCGTGGCCCGGTGCTGCTGGGAGCCGGGCGGTTCTTCGGCCTCGGCCTGTTCTGGCCACATCCGGAGCAGCGATGAGAGGGCTGGGGGTTCCGATCGAGCCGATCGAGCCCCTGTCCACGGCTGACTTCGCGGACTACTTCGCGGCGCTGTGGTCCCCGATCGACGGGCCGCACCTCACGCCGTTCGCTTGGCAGCAGGAGTTGCTCGAGCAGGCCCATCGGGCACGGCGATGGCCGGACCTGATCGACCTGCCCACCGGCACCGGCAAGACCAGTGCCATTGACATCGCGGTGTTCCTGCTCGCGCTCGGCGCCGATCAACCGCCCATGGAGCAGTGGCACCCGCGGCGCATCGCTCTGGTGGTGGACCGACGGGTCATCGTCGACCAGGCGGCGGAACGTGCCGAGGCGATTGCCGATCGGCTGGCGAACGCCGCAACAGGGGTGCTACACAACGTCGCCAACCGATTGCGCTCTCTGGCCGTCGGACCCGATCGCCTGGGGCCGGTCGTCCCGCTCCGGCAGGCCGTGCTCCGGGGCGGCATCGTCCGGGACGAGGGCTGGGCCCAGCGACCGGACGTGCCGGCGGTGCTGGCTTCCACCGTCGATCAGGTCGGGTCGCGGCTGTTGTTCCGCGGCTACGGCGTCTCTCGGGGCATGCGTCCGATTCACGCCGGACTGCTCAGTCAGGACGTCCTCTACCTACTGGACGAGGTGCACCTGGCAAGGCCCTTCGCAGACACGCTAGCGGCTGTGCATCGCTACCGCAGGATTGGCTCCCGGCTGGCTGAGCTGCCGGATCGCTGGCAGGTCGTGCAACTCAGTGCGACGGCGCGGACCAGCGCGGACTGGAGGTTCCCCGGGGGCGAACTCGAGACGGCCGGACATCCGGTGCTGGAGCGGCGTCTCTCGGCGTCGAAGCCGGTTGCGCTCGAGGCGATCGCGACGCCCGTCGACGTGGCCAAGGCGCAGCAGCGCCTGTCCACCGTGAGCGCGGAACGGGCGACCCAGCTGGTCAAGCAGGGCGCGCGATCAGTCGCCGTCATCGTGAATCGCGTGGCCACCGCGTCGCTGGTGTGCGCCACACTGGACCGCCTCAAGGCCAAGGCCGACTGCGACGTGGAGTTGATCACCGGTCGGATGCGTCCGGTCGATCGGGACGCGGCGCTGGCCAGGGTTGTCTCCCGGGTCACGATGGGCCGCACGCGTCACGAGACCGATCGTCCGCTGATCCTGGTGTCGACCCAGAGCATCGAAGCCGGTGCCGACTTCGATCTGGACGTGATCGTCAGTGAGTGCGCGAGCCTCGATGCGCTGCAGCAGCGGTTTGGGCGCGTCGACCGCGACGGGATCCTGACCGCGGCGGAACGTCAGCTCACGTCCATTGTGCTCGTCGCGAATCGCGACCTCAACGATGGCGTCGTCGATCCGGTCTATGGGGGCGCGCTTCGGGAGACCTGGTCCTGGCTGTCGTCTTTGGGCTCGCTCGACTTCGGGATTCGGCGCCTGCCCCGGCCGCACGAGGCCGTGGCCGCGCTGCTGGAGCCTCCCGTGCGGCGAGCTCCACTGCTGTTGCCGGGGCATCTCGATCGCTGGGTCCGCACGTCCGACTACGGGGTTGCTGCCGACCCCGAGGTGGCCCAGTGGCTCCACGGACTCGACGCCTCGAATGGGTCAAGTCCCCGGGAGTGGTGTAGCCGCTGATCCTTCGGGAGTTTGGGTTAGAAGGGTTGTTCTCCTGGGTTGAGGGGGTAGGTGGTGCTGCCGTCGTGGCAGTGCCAGCCGCTGTTGGGGTCGAGGAAGTCGTCGGGCCAGGGGGCGGGGACGCCGTGTTCGTCCCACCAGCCGGTCTCGTAGCCGGCGGCGAGCGCGCGGAGGTACTCGGCCTGGGTGAAGCCGGGTCCATGGATGTCGCGCAGGCGGGTCATGCTGCGGTCTCCAGTTCGGGCGGGGTCACGTCGGTGGTGGTGTCGGTGGGGACGGGCCGGACGCGGGAGCGGGCCAGCACGTCGAGGCCGAGGTAGCGGCGGCCTTCGGCCCATTCGTCGTGTTGTTCGGCGAGGACGGCGCCGACGAGCCGGGTCACGCTGTCGCGGTCGGGGAAGATGCCGACGACGTCGGTGCGGCGGCGGATCTCGCGGTTGAGGCGTTCGTTGGGGTTGTTCGACCAGATCTGTCGCCAGATCTCCTTGGGGAAGCCGGTGAACGCGAGCACGTCAGCACGGGCGTCGTCGAGATGCGCGGCCACGGCGGGCAGGGTGTCGGTGAGGGCGTCGAGCATCTTGTCGTACTGGGCGTGCACCGCGGCAGCGTCGGGCTGGTCGTACACGCTGTGGAGCATCGCCTTGACCGCCGGCCAGCTGCTCTTCGGCGTCACGGACATCAGATTGGCCGCGTAATGGGTACGGCACCTTTGCCAGGTCGCGCCGGGCAGGTTCGCCGCGATCGCCTCGACCAGCCCGGCGTGGGCATCGGAGGTGACCAGCATCACGCCGTGCAGGCCGCGGGCGACCAGGTCGGCGAAGAACACGTTCCACGCCTCCTTCGTTTCGCTGGTGGCGACCCGCAGGCCGAGGATCTCGCGATGTCCGTCAGCGTTCACCCCGGTCGCGACCAGCACGACCGCGTTCACGACCCGGCCGTTCTCACGGACCTTCATCGTCAACGCGTCCGCAGCCAGGAACGTGAACGGCCCGGCGTCGGCCAACGGGCGGGTCCGGAACGCGGTGACGTGCGCGTCGAGTTCGGCGGCCATCCTCGACACCTGCGACTTCGACAGGCTGTCGATGCCGAGGGTCTTGACCAGCTTGTCCATCCGGCGGGTGGACACCCCGAGCAGGTAGCAGGTCGCCACCACGCTGATCAGGGCGGCCTCGGCCCGCTTGCGGCGCTCGAGCAGCCACTCCGGGAAGTACGTGCCCTGCCGGAGTTTCGGGATCGCGACATCGATCGTGCCGACCCGGGTATCCAACTCGCGGTACCGGTAGCCGTTGCGCTGAGTCACCCGGTCCGACGTGGCCTGGCCGTACTCGGCGCCGCACACCGCATCCGCCTCGGCGGACAACAGGGCGTTGATCACCGTGGCCAACAGGTGACGCATCAGATCCGGCGACGCACCGGACAAGGCATCGCCCAGCAGTCGGGCAGGGTCAACAATGTGAGGAGCGGTCATCGTGATGGTTTCCTTTCGAGAGTGCTGTGAGAGGTTCACTCGAAGGATCACGCGATGACCGCGTCCTCGTCCCGGCGACATGCCGGAGACGACGATCACGGGAACCGCGCTACACCACTATGCGGGACTCAACTCTCGAATGCGTTGAGCGACGTGTCGGTGATCTGGCGCGACGATCTGGACGTGGATCTGTTGGCCCGGGTGCCCTTGGATGACGGTGTTGCCGGCAGCATCGTGGGTCGGGTGAACGCCTTGCCGCCATCGGCGCGTGAAGCCTTGCAGGTGCCTCTGGTGAGCCTGCAGCGCTGGCTCCACCTCGGTGCGAGCGACCCCGCGTTGGCCGACGCCTGGGCGGACCATGAGGTTGAGGCGGCCCGCGGGCAAGCGGAGGACGATCGGAGGCTCGTTCGATGGCGCGATGACCGCGCCGAGATCGTCGAGGCGCGCCGGGTCGCGCCGGGCGACATCGTCCTGGTGCCCGCGACGCTTGGCGGACTGCAGCAGGACAGCTGGAGCCCCGCCTCGCGGGACCCGGTACTCGATGTCGCGATGTCGGCCCAAGAGGCCGGCTCAGTGGTCGCCGTCCGGCTGTCCCGGGCGCTGGATCAGCGGATCCGGGCAGCGGTGGCGAACACTGCGTCCGAGACCGAAGGAGCGTCCGGGGATCGTTCGGCTGTCCCTGCATCGGCAGGACGGGGGCCTGGTATCGACGAGCGGGCCGAGGCATTACACCTCGCGACCTTCCCCGACCCGGAAGTACTGGATGAGCTTGCGCCGCCCGAGCGGCGGGAGGCCATCGAGGACTACCTGCACGGCCTGGCTCCACACCTGACTCCGCCGACCGACGCGCCGCTCGCGGCAAGACTCGAGGCTCTGCTGGACGCACCGGCTTGGTCGTTCCAGCCGTTCGCCGAACGGTGGATCGCAGGCCGCCTGCAGTCCTCGTACGTGCTGAGTGCCCGGGTGACCAGCGCGGCGGAGGGCCGTACCACCACGGAGGACGATGGCCGGGACGGGCCATCGTTCCGGCAAGGAACGGCGTCACGCGTGCTGCTCGAGGATCACCTGGACGGAGTCGGGCGATGGGCCGAGCGTCTCGCGACGAACCTCGGACTGCCAGCACTCGCGGTGGCCGCACTGGAAGAAGCCGGTCGCGCGCACGACCTCGGCAAGCTGGATCCTCCATTTCAGCTCTGGCTGCACGGCGGCGACGAACTGTCGAACGCGGCTGACCCTGTCGCCCTCGCCAAGTCGCTGCTGGCCACGACTCGCTCCGAACGCGAACGGGCCAGACGGCAAAGCGGCTATCCGAGGGGACGGCGGCACGAGCTGTTGAGTCTCGGATTGCTCCCTGCCCCGCCGAGTGAGCTGGACGACCTCATCCGTCACCTGATCGCCACTCATCACGGGAGCGGCCGGTACCGCTTCGACCCGCAGCCCGATTCTGACGTGCAGGTGATCTCGACGGTCGTCGGCGGCCGGGCGATCGAGGGCACGACCCAGCACGACTTGGGGAGACTCGACTCCGGGGTGGCGGATCGGTTCTGGCGGCTCGTCCGAACCTGGGGCTGGTTCGGCCTGGCCTGGCTGGAGGCAGTACTTCGACTGGCGGACCACGAGGACAGCCGAGCACCCGAGTCGGCCGCGAGGGCACGGGAGGCGGAATGCTAGAGGTCGAGCTTCCCGCGCTGCGGGGACACAACCCGCTGGGTCTGTTCGCCGCACTGGGCGTGCTGGATGTGGTCACGCACGCACTGCCCGACCGTCTGATCACCCTGCGATGGGGGGACAGCCTCGAGCCGTTCGCGGTCCTGGGCGGTCTCGACTCCCTGAGCCAGGTGATGGAACTGTGCGATCGGGATCGTGAGCGTTGGGCGTCCTCTCCAGTCCTCACCTGGGGACCCGACGGGACGCTGCTGGACGACCTCAAGCCGTCCCTGCCCGACCTGCGCCGCTGGATCGAGGTGGTTGCGCAGACGTACTGGGTGAGCGGAGACGATCGTGACATAGGGCTGTTGACGGGTTTGGTCGCCGAGGGAGCGGCTGCGGGCAAGGGCGACGCGAAACCGACGCACTTCCACTTCACGGCCGGCCAGCAGAAGTTCTTGACAATGGTCCGAGTGCTGCAGCAGAACGTGACCCCCGAGCACCTGCGAGAGGCCACCGCCGGCCCCTGGGAGTACACGTCGACCTTGCCGGTGCTCGGCTGGGATGCACGGGGCGAACGAATCTGGGCGCTGCGGGGAACCAACCCCTCCGGCGACAAGAAGCGTGGGGTGCCGGGTGCCGATTGGCTGGCGTTCCTGGGCCTGCGGTACTTCCCGGTCGCGCTCCACACCGATCGCATGGGCAGGGTGCAGCTGGTCACGACCGGCTGCGATGTCGGCTGGAAGCGTGGCGCCTTCCGGTGGCCGCTGTGGTCGGTTCCGCTGTCGTCTCCCGTGATCACCGCCCTGCTGGCGGACAGTCGGGTGGCTGCAATGCCGGCCGCTCAGCAGCGACGATTGGGGGTCTTGGAGGTCATTCAGGCCGGCATTCGGCGCAGCGACCAGGGCGGATACGGCAGTTTCGGGCCACCCGGCCGCGTAGACGTGATCAGCGCTGGTGACGGGCGGCAACGGAACTGATGATGCCCGACGAACCGCTGGAGCCCGACCCACTGCCGGACCTACTCCCGGCGCGCATGCTGAACGAGTTCGTCTACTGCCCGCGGCTGTTCTATCTCGAATGGGTCGACCACCGGTGGGCTGACAATGCGGATACGGCCCAGGGCCGCTATGTGCATCGCCGCGTGGACAAGCAGGGACCGCCGCTGCCTCCGCCAGAGGCGATTGACGACCTCGAGCGAACTCATTCGGTGCAACTCGAGGACCACCGGCTCGGTCTGGTCGCGGTCATCGACCGCGTCGACCACAACGACGGAACGGTCTCCCCGGTCGACTTCAAGAAGGGGCGACCGGATCCGGACGGCAAGGCGTGGCCGGCCGACGAGATGCAGGTCTTCGTGCAGGCGGCGATCCTGCGTGGCGCCGGATACATCGTGGACGAGGCGGTGCTCTACTACGCGGCGACGAACCAGCGGGTGGTGGTGCCCATACCGGAGGACGTCGAGGACCAGGTGCTCAGCGCAGCACTGGAGGCGCGTCAGGTGGCCGCGCAGGCTCGTCCGCCGTTACCCCTCGTGGACTCGCCCAAGTGTCCACGGTGCTCGTTGGCCGCCCTGTGCCTGCCGGACGAGGTGAACCGGACGCTCCTGCGCAGCGAGCGCCCGCCTCGTCGGATCGTTCCCCGCGATCCCGACCATCGTCCCGTCTACGTGACCGAACAGGGCGCCTATGTGGGCGTCAAGGGCGGACGCCTGGTCGTCCGCTTGAAGACCGAGGAGCTGGTGAGCGTCCGGCTGATTGACGTGGCCCAGCTGTGCGTCTACGGGCATGTGCAGGTGTCCACCGAGGCCCTGACGCGGCTGTGGGCCGCCGGCGCACCCGTCCTGTGGTTCAGCTATGGCGGCTGGCTGAACGGGTGGGCGCAGGGCGAGCCGTCACGTTACGTCGAACTGCGACGCCGCCAGATCATCGTCCACGGACAGGGCGGACTCGGCATCGCTGGCGCCATGCTCGCCGGCAAGATCAAGAACGCACGGACGCTGCTACGACGCAACAGCCGCGTCGGGGTGCCCGACTCGGTGCTGAACACCATGAAGGCCATGGAGCGACAGGTCACCTCAGCGGCGACCGTCGGCTCGATGATGGGTTTCGAGGGCACTGCCGCACGTGTGTACTTCGGTCACTTCACATCCATGCTGAGCGACCGAGAGTCGGACTTCGCCCGCAGCTTCATCGAGGGTGGAAGGAACAGGCGACCGCCCCGCGACTCGGTGAACTGCCTACTGAGCTTCGTCTACGGACTACTGCTGAAGGACCTGGTGGCCGTGTGCCTCGGTGTTGGACTGGATCCGTTCATTGGGGTGCTACACGCTCCCCGGTTCGGGCGGCCATCACTCGCGCTCGACCTCGCGGAGGAGTTCCGACCGCTGATTGCGGACTCCGTCGTCATCCAGGTGTTGAACAACACCGAGGTGAAACCGTCGGACTTCACGGTGCGGTCGCGCGGCGTCATCCTCACACCGAACGGGCGCAAGGCCGTCATCGCCGCCTACGAACGCCGCCTGGACAAGTTGAGTCCCGCATAGTGGTGTAGCGCGGTTCCCGTGATCGTCGTCTCCGGCATGTCGCCGGGACGAGGACGCGGTCATCGCGTGATCCTTCGAGTGAACCTCTCACAGCACTCTCGAAAGGAAACCATCACGATGACC
>JBGAIX010000028.1:0-18914 GCA_044225235.1 Propionibacteriaceae bacterium
CGCCTCAGAAGCCGCCCGCGCCCAAGCCATCGCCGTCTGGAACGTCCACTACAACTACCATCGGCCCCACACCGCCGTCGGGAACCAGCCACCCGCTGCCAGACTCGACCTCGGCATCACCAACGTCCTGCGCTCCTACAGCTAGCGGCCGTTCAGGAACGAGATGGCCTCGGTCAGCGACAGATCCGTCAATACCGGATCGTGCCGGGGGCCGACGTCGCGCATGAAGGCGTGCTCGCCGCCGCTGTAGATGTGGAACTCGACGTGCTCCAGGCCGGCTTCGTAGAGCGCGCTGATGGTCTGCAGCCGCGGGGACGCGGGTACATGCGGGTCGTTGCTGCCGAAGACGATCATCAGCCGGCCGGCGATCTCGGCCGCCCGGGCCAGCGACCCAGGATCGTCCGAGCCGAGCGAGCCGCTGTGCAGCCCGGTCGGATAGAAGCAGACGGTCGACACGACGCGCGGATCGAAGGCAGCCCGGAACGCGAGGTGTCCGCCGAGACAGAAGCCGACCACGTCGATCTCGTCCAGGTCGCTGCGCTGCTCGAGGTAGTCCAGGACGGCCGCACAGTCGGAGTCGAACTGGGCTGTGGTGGTGTTCGCCGCCCCGGCCAGCCCGTGCTTCTTGCCCGCGTCGTCGAACTCCAGCGCCTGTCCGGCGTACTCGCGCGGGTAGATCTCCGGCAGGCAGACCAGGAACCCGGCGGAGGCGAGCTGGCGCGCGGTGCGCAGTGTCGACTCGGTGAGCTGGAAGATGTCGGTGTAGTAGAGGACGCCCTGCCGTCGCGTCGGCCCGATCGGCTCGATCACGATCGCCTGGATCTCACAGTCCGGGGCCGGGATCGTGACCCTCTCTTCGCGCAGCTTCACCCGCGGCAGCCTAGGGCGTGTGGCACGGTGCCGCTCTCTGCCACGCCATGCTCCCGCGGTTGCTCCCCTTGTCGGGGGCGGATAGCCGCCGGCTGAGTCAGCGGCGAGGTCGGGTCGGGCGTTGGTCGGGGGCGCGGTGGCGTCGCTCGTACAGCCACAACGGAGTGCCGAGCACGGCCAGCGCGATCAGGAAGGCGCCGATCCCGGGCGGCACCATGTTCGTCCGCCAGACGGTCGCCGCCCCGATCGCCGCGCAGATGAACGAGAGCGCCCACAGCCGAGCCTGCTTCGCCAGCTGTCGGCGGGTGTCGGGCTCGATCGGCACGGCATCATCCTTCTGTCCGGTGCTGCGGCTGCACGCGCGACCCTACCGCCCGCCCGCACGCCTGGCCGGCCAACCGCCGCCTACCAGCCGCGGCGACGCCCTGCCATTGCCGGGCGACGCGGCGCATGCTGTGAGGATGGGCACCGCAGGACGGATGGCCGGGGGGCCGCCGCGTCCGACGCTGTTGACGCCGGCGTTCATCAGCCTGGTAGGCGCCGACCTCGCCTACTTCACTGCGGCGGGGGCGATTGTGTACGCGCTGCCTCGATTTGCGACCGGACCGATCGGGGCCGGCACCGACGGGGCGGGCGTCGCCTTCGGTGCGTTCGCCATCTCGGCACTGCTGCTGCGGCCCGTCGCCGGTCGGCTGACCGACGCCTACGGGCGGCGCCCGCTGATGGTCGGCGGCGCGCTGCTGTTCGCGGTCACCGCCGCCGTGACTGCGCACGCCGGCAGCCTGGCGCTCCTGATTGCGCTGCGGTTGCTGCAGGGTGTTGCTGAGGCTGCCTTCTTCGTCGCCTCGTTCGCCGCACTCGCCGATCTTGCTCCCGCGGACCGGCTGGGTGAGGCGCTCAGCATCGGTTCCCTCGGTCTTTACGCGGGGCTCGCGGTCGGTCCGTTGATCGGCCAGGCGGTGGCGGATCTCGGTGGTCTCACTGCAGCGTGGTACGCGGCGGCCGCGCTCGCCGGACTCTGCGCGGCCGTCGTGTGGCGACTGGTGGGGGAGACCCGGCCGGTGCCGCCGGGAGCAAAGGGCAGTGGCCACTTCATCCACCGTCCCGGCCTCCCTGCCGCCGTTGGCTTCCTGGCCGCCCTGTCGGCGATGGGTGGCTTCCTCGCCCTCGTGGTGCTGTACGCCGAGCACACCGGATTGCAGCGATCCAGCCTGCCGCTCACCGTCTACGGCGTCGTCGTCGTTGCCGGTCGGATCGCATTTGCCCGGATCGCCGACCGCTACCGACCCCTTGTGCTCGGCGCGGTCTCGCTTGGCATCCTCTGCTGGGGCTTGCTGCTGATCGCGCTCTGGGAGGCGCCCGCCGGGCTGCTGGTCGGAACGGTCGTCCTGGCGGTCGGTGTCACCATCTGCACGCCGGCCTTCTTCTCGGCGATCTTCGCGACGGCGCGGCCGCAGGACCGCGGCGCGGCATCGGCGACCGCAAGCGCCTGTGTCGACCTCGGGCTGGGGATCGGGCCGATCCTGCTCGGGGTCGTGGCCGAGTCTCTCGGCTTTGCCCCAGCGTTCGCGGTAGCCGGCGCGGTCGCTGCGGCCGGTGCCGCGTGGACGCTGCGGCTGGCGGTGTCGCCGGCACGACGGAGGGGCGAGACGGGACGAGCGGCCGCCTGACCTCGCGGTTGCGCATCTGGCCCCTCGTTCCTACGATAAACCGTATGGTTTATCGTCAGGCGGGAGCCGAGCAGCTGGACACCGACGGTGCCGACGCCCGCCTCGACGCCGTCTTCGGCGCTCTTGCGCATCCGGCTCGGCGGACGTTGTTGACCGAGCTGGTCCGCCGCGACGGCTCGGTTGCGATGAACGACCTTGCGCAGCGGGCCGGCATCTCCCCGCAGTTGCTGACCAAGCACGCAGCAGCGCTGGAGCGCGCCGGATTGATCAGTCGCGAGCCGCAGGGCCGGGTGAAGCGGGTGCGGGCCCACCCGGAGCGGCTCGACGCCGCGCAGCGGTGGATCGCCGAGATGACGACGTACTGGAACGGCCAGTTGGATGCGCTGGAGCGCTACGTCGCGACGCTGCGCCCGGCGGCCGAGGAGCCGGAAGGCGGGCCCCAGAGATGAGCGAGACGTACGCGGTCCGGGTGGACCGGAGTTTCGACGTCGACATCGACACCATGTGGTCGCTGTGGACGCAGCCGGAACACCTGGCGCGCTGGTTCCGCCCGTCGCTGGACGATTTCGGGCCGACGCTGGCGACGATGGACCTGACGCCGGGTGGCGCCTACCGGATCGAGATGGTCACCAGCAGCGGGGAGGCCCGCGCGGTGTCGGGGACGATCGTGGCGGTCGAGGCGCCGGTGCGGCTCAGCCTGACCTGGCAGTGGGAGGGCGCCCCGCCGGCCTCATTGGTGGAGATCACCTTCACCGCGGTCGAGACCAGGACCGCAGTCGCGATCCATCACACTCACCTCGCCAGCGCGGAGGAGGCCGAACAGCACAGTCATGGCTGGGCGGGCTGTCTCGAATCGCTGGCCCGCACGATCTGAACCCACCGGTCCGGGACGTCGAACCGGACCCGACACAGAAGGAGGCCCGCCGTGGCCACGTACCTGTTCCTCTACCACGCGCCGATCACCCCAGCCGACGCAGCGCCCCCGTCGCCGGAGCAGATGGAGGCGGTGATGGGGGCCTGGATGGGGTGGGCGGAGAAGGTAGGCGATGCGATGGTCGACTTCGGCACGCCGTTGGCCGGCGGCGTAGCGGTGTCACCCGACGGCACTGCGCCGAGCGCCCGGGAGGTCGTCGGCTACACCGTGCTCAAGGCCGGAAGCATGGACGACGCCCTCGCCCTCGCGGCGATCCATCCGCACCTGACCATGCCGGGCGGATGCACGATCGAGGTCCACGAGGCGCAGCCGATTCCGGGCATGTGATCGCACGGTGGCGCGGCGGCGGGCCAACCCGCCGGACTCCTCGGCGCCGGCATCCGCGCCTAGGCTGGTCTCGGGCCACCACCCTGGCCCAGCACAGCCGCTGGCCGTGATCCGGACGGCGGCGCCCGCACGACGCCGCGCGCGCGACGTCCGGACACCCCGGAGGCAGCGATGTTCGAGGAAGCCCAGCTCTACGCGCCCGTCACCCGGTCCGATACCGGAGAGGCGACCGTCCACCTGGACGACGACCACCCCGGCGCGGTCGACCCCGAGTACCGCGCCCGCCGCAACGCGCTGGCGACGCTCGCACTGGAGTGGCGCCCCGGAAGCCCGCCGCCGGCGGCGCCGTACACCGAGGCCGAGCATGAGGTCTGGCGGGTCGTCTGCGCGGAGTTGCACCGGTTGCACGAGCGGCACGCCTGTGCGCTGTACCTGGAGGGCAAGCGTCGCCTCCGGCTACCGGAGGAGCGCATCCCCCAACTGGTCGAGGTGAACGCCCGGCTGACCCCGCTGACCGGCTTCCGCTACGTGCCCGCCGCCGGCCTGGTGCCGCTGCTGGAGTTCTACGGTTCGCTCGCCGACGGCATCTTCCATTCCACCCAGTACGTCCGCCATCACTCCGTCCCGCTCTACACACCGGAGCCGGACGTGCTGCACGAGGTGGTCGGGCACGGGAACTGCCTGGCCCACGAGCGGTTCGCGCGGATGTACCGGGTGGCCGGTGAGGCAGCGCGCCGGGTGCACAGCGCTGAGGCGTTGGAGTTCGTGTCCCGGGTGTTCTGGTTCTCGCTGGAGTTCGGGGTGCTCCGGGAGCGGGGCGAGGTGCGCAGCTACGGCGCTGGCCTGCTGTCGTCCTACGGCGAGATCCAGCAGGTGGCGCAGGCCGAACTGCGGCGGCTCGAGGTCGCCCGGATGGGGGTGCAGACGTACGACATCACCCACTACCAGCCGATTCTGTTCTGCGCTGACGGCTTCGGTGAGGTCGAGGACGTCGTCGGCGGGTTCTTCGCCGAAGCCGATGACGAGCTCATCGCCCGACTGCTGCACGACGCGTCGACCCCCGCGTGATCGGCCGCCACGCGCCTTGATCTGGACGGCCCCGATGGTCAGGGCGTGGGGGAAACTCGTCCGCGCACCTCTCCGAGACGGAGCTGGCCTGCGCTCGCCCGCAGCACCACCTCGTCGCCGTCCTCCAGAAACGTCCTGCTCGCTCCGTCGCTGAGCGAGACCGGCTCGGTGCCGTTCCAGCTGAGTTCGAGCAGGCTGCCGCGCTGCTGCGGCGCCGGTCCGGAGATCGTGCCCGACCCGTACAGGTCGCCGGTCCGAAGACTGGCGCCGTTCGAGGTGAGGTGAGCGAGCATCTGGGCGGGGGAGTAGCCCATGGTCGCGTACGGGCAGCGACTGATCGTGACTCCGTTGAGTTCGACCTCGACCTCGATGGCGTAGCCGTCGCCGCCGGGACGCAGGTACGGCAAAAGGTCGGGCTGCTCCGGCATCGGCACCGCCGCGTCGGCGAGCGCCTCCATCGGCAACACCCACGCGGAGATCGAGGTCGCGAAGCTCTTGCCCAGGAAGGGGCCGAGCGGCACGTACTCCCAGGCCTGGAGGTCGCGGGCCGACCAGTCGTTGAGCACCACGACGCCGAACACGTGCTCGGCGAACGCCGCCGTCGGCACCGGCCGGCCGAGTTCGGAGCCGACGCCCACCACCCAGCCGAGTTCCGCCTCGATGTCGAGCCGGCGGCTCGGCCCGAACGTCGGCGCAGAGTCTGCGGGCGACCTGCGTTGGCCGGCCGGGCGCACCACCGGCGTCCCGGACACGACCACCGTGCCGGCCCGGCCGTGATAGCCGATCGGCATGTGCCGCCAGTTCGGCGTCAGTGGCTCGGTGCCAGGACGGAACAGGGCGCCCACGTTGGCCGCGTGGTACTCCGAGGCGTAGAAGTCGACATAGTCCGCCACCTCGATCGGCAGGGTCATCGTCACGTCCGCCGCTGCATGCAGGTGCGGTGAGAGCACGGCGCGGCCGCGTTCCGACCCGACCAGCTCGGTGAGTTCGCCCCGCGTCTGCGACCAGATCGAGGGTCCGGCGGCAAGGAACGCGTTGAGGCTGGGCTGGTCGAAGAGGTCCGCCGCACGGCCGCGCTGGCGCCAGGCGGCGCCCAGGTCAAGGATGTGGTCGCCGAGCGCGACCCCAACCCGTGGCGATTGCTGCTCCGGCGCGAAGACGCCGTAGGGCAGTTCGGTGAGGCCGAACGGGGCGTCCGGGCCGATCTCGAGCCAGGTCACCGGGGTGCGGAGATGAGCCCGAGGCTCACCAGATCGTCCACCGGATCGGTCACGCCGCAGCAGCCGAAGCTGCGGAACCGGCGCCGGACTCGGGCGCCGGCGGCCTCGTCCCAGGCTCGCACGGCCGCACCGATCCGGTCGCGATCGGTCAGCCGGAGCAGTGCGGCGGCATCGTCGGTGTCCGCACCGTCGATCAACGCCTCGACCGCGAGCAGCAGCGTGACGAAACCGTGCTGGCGCAGGATCTGTCCGCGCGCGTTCAGGACCTCGTTCGGCCAGGCCCGATGCAGCCCGGCGGTCGCCTTGAACGGCAGGTCCGCCTCCACCAGGACCGACAGCTGTTCCGCAAGCCGGTCCGCCGAGGGATAGAGCTCCGGGTCCGTCCCGCCGGTCCGAATCTTGCCGAGCAGGCCGTGCGCCTCGATCTGCTCCACCGCGCCGACGATGCCGGGCGCGTACGGGATCTCAACGAAGACGGCGATCTGGTCGTCGAGTTCCGTGGCCGCGGCGGCGACGCGGGACGCATTCCCGGCCAGGTCGTCGAGGTCGCGCAAGGCCGACTCGACGGCGACGATCCGCACCCCCGGCACGCTCCGCCGGCCGAGGGCGACCAGGCCGCCCGCTCCGCCCGTGTTCACCACGCTCACCTCGACCGGCCTGTCGCCAGCGGCCCGGCCCACCTCGGCCAGCGCGTGATCCGGCACCACCAGCGGGCCGATCATCGGCGCGAACCATGACTCACGGAAGCGCCGGTGACCAAGGACCGCGTCCTGTGCCGATGCATCGCCGGGCGAGAACATCGCCGCGTCGTCGATCAGTGCCTCGAACAACCCCACAGCTGGCACCCTAGGACCACCACCGAGGTGCCTTCCAGGGCCGGAGGGCCCGAGGGGCCGTCGGCCCTTGTCGCGCCAGGATCGTCGGTGCGGCCGCGGCGCTACGCTGATTCATGGCCTTCTATCGCAGTGTCGGCGAGATTCCTCCGAAGCGGCACACCCAGTTCCGGCAGCCCGACGGAAGCCTGTACTCCGAGGAATTGATGGGCGAGGAGGGCTTCTCCTCCGACTCGTCGCTGCTGTACCACCGCGGTATCCCGTCGGCCATCAGTGCGGCGTCTGTCTGGGAACTGCCCGACCGCTCGACCACGCCGAACCATCCGCTACGGCCTCGCCATCTGCGGCTGCCGGACCTCTTCGGCGACAGCGATCCTGGCGGGGTCGACCTGGTCACCGGCCGCCGGCTGCTGCTCGGCAACGCCGACGTGCGGATCCACTACGTCGTCGGATCGAAGGCGTCGCCGCTCTACCGGGATGCGATCGGCGACGAGTGCGTCTACATCGAATCTGGTCGCGGGACCGTCGAGACCGTCTTCGGGGCGCTGCCGTTCCAGGAGCGGGACTACGTGCTGCTGCCTCGGGCGACGGTGCATCGGTGGCTCCCGGACGGAGTGGTGAAGGCGTACGTGATCGAGGCCAGCTCGCACCTCTCGCCGCCGAAGCGCTACCTCTCCCGCTACGGCCAGCTGTTGGAGCACAGCCCCTACTGCGAACGCGACCTGCACGGACCGGCCGGGCCACTGCTCGCGGACGGAGCCGACGTACCGGTCTACACCCTGCACCGCGGCAACGGCGCGGGTGGCATCGTCGGCTCGATCGTGACCGCCACCACCCACCCCTTCGACGTCGTCGGCTGGGACGGCTGCCTGTATCCGTACACCTTCAACGTCGACGACTTCGAGCCGATCACCGGACGCGTGCACCAGCCGCCGCCCGTCCACCAGGTCTTCGAAGGCGCCAACTTCGTGGTCTGCAACTTCGTGCCGCGGAAGGTCGACTACCACCCGCTGGCGATTCCGGTGCCGTACTACCACTCCAACGTCGACTCCGACGAGGTGATGTTC
The DNA here is from genome assembly GCA_044225235.1 of Propionibacteriaceae bacterium. GTDB lineage: Bacteria > Actinomycetota > Actinomycetes > Propionibacteriales > Propionibacteriaceae > Microlunatus. Next base: position 7,990 of record JBGAIX010000028.1, read on the forward strand.
TACTGCGGCGGCGACTACGAGGCGCGCAAAGGCTCCGGGATCAGCCTCGGATCGATCTCGCTGCATCCAGGCGGCCACTCCCACGGCCCGCAACCGGGCGCCGCAGAGGCAGCGATCGGGAAGCACTACTTCGACGAGCTCGCGGTGATGGTGGACACCTTCCGCCCGTTGGAGATCGGCGAGGGCGGCGCGGCGGCGGATGACGGGGTCTACGCGCTGAGCTGGAACCGTGCTCTCCGGTCACCAACCACCGATTGAGCAACAAGGTGGAAGATCGTGTCCTGAGTTCAGGACACGATCTTCCACTCACCGAGCGGCACCCGTCGACATCGGGCGCAGCGACTCGGAACGCCCTGCCAGCCGCGGTTGCTCAGCACGGTGGCGACGACCTGGGCCACCCGACACGGGTCGGCCTGCACGTCGTGCCAGCCGAATCGAAGCGTCACCTCGCCGACCATCGCGGCGAGATTGTCGCGATGCATGTCGCGGAAACGACCGAGACCGTCGTGTCCCACCCGGCCATCCAGTTCCACGACCGTCGCGTAGTCGTCGTAGCGAACATCGCGAACGTGCCGCCCTCGCCGCGCCTGCCGCCGACCGCGCGGCAGCTCATGAGGACGTTCCACGGTGCGTAGGTATCGCAGTTCCAGTGGGCTCTCCGCTCCCTCCTTCACGTCGGCAAGCACCTCGGTGATCAGGCGTCGCGAGGGCAACCGGGCACGCTCGCCCGCTCTGTTCAGCAGTCGGGCCGCGGTGGTCTGCCGGGCTTGCACGGCGCGGGTGAGCAGATCGACCACGTCGCGATCGGTCAGACCGGCGCACAGGTCCAGCACGCAGTCGTCCATACCGATGCGCGGCGGTTCGCCGCGGCTCGGCAGCCGGACCGTGTCCTCTTCGCGGATGAACCGCCATGGGCCGCGGTCGGCGCGGCGTGCTGCGGCTGGGATCAGAACCTCCACGACGTCCGGCGGGTCGCACAGGCCGTGCAGATGCCCGGCGGCGCGGCCACCGAGGCGGGCGTCGTCGCCGCCGAGCAGGACGCCCGCCCAGGCCAGCGACAGCCAGTCGGGCTCGCCCGGCCGCGTGCAGAACACTCCCGTGGTCAGCCGAGCCCAATGCCCCTGGGAGACCAACCGTTCGACCGGCCTGCGGCGGAGGCCGAAGCCGGCGGCCTGTTCGCTGGTAGCGACGTGGGCCTGTGCTGCCGCCAGCGCACGTAGCTCGGCCGGCGGATCGAGGCGACTTCTCATGCGATGAGCCTGCGAATGCGGCGTCGCCATGGACCGATCTCCCGGGACGGGTGGATGGACGACCCCGAGGGCGCGGGCTGTGGACAAGGTGGAAGGTGACGTCCTGATGTCAGGACGTCACCTTCCATCTAGTCGCCGGGTGCCTCGCCAGCGTGCTCGACCAGTGCGCCGGTCCGGTACTCGATCAGCTCCATCAGTCCGAGCACGGTCGCGGATCGGACGACGCCGGGATCAGCGACCAGCGCGTCCAGCACGCGTTGAAGGTCCGCGTTCGAGCGGGCGACCAGTCGGCACCACAGGTCGCCACTGCCGGTCACCGTCCAGCACTCGAGCACCTCGGGAATCCGGGCGAGGCGTTTGCCTACCTCGGCGCGGCCGGAGTGCTGGACGATCTCGATGGTGACGAAGGCCGTGACCCCGTAGCCGAGGGCGGCCGGCGCCACCTGCGGAGCCCAACTCGTGATGACACCGTCGCGCTCGAGCCGATCGAGCCTGGCCTGCACGGTCCCGCGCGCAACGCGCAGCCGGCGGCTGGCCTCCAGAACTCCGATCCGGGGCTCGGTGCTGAACAGGCCGAGCAGCGCGCGGTCCAGATCATCCAGCGCCCTCGGTGCGGTCGGGGTGACGCCGTCGGCGCTGGTCACGTTGGCTGCCAGCCGCCGATCAGATCGCGCGGCAGCTGTGCAATCTGCACAGCGAAGCTGAGTTGTGTTGCACATATCGCCATAGCGCGGAGCATAGCCATATGACGGATGGTGCTTCCACGCTCACAGCGCTGACACACGACGAGTACCTCGCGGGGCTCGATCTCGACCAGCTGCACCAGTTGGTCGGACTGGTCTCCTACGACGAGTCGACCGACCCGTTCCCCGTCACCGGGTGGGATGCGGTGGTCTGGACAGTCGGCAACGCCACCCAGTCGGCGCACTTCTTCCAGGCTGCGCTCGGCATGACCCTGGTCGGGTACGCCGGCCCCGAGACCGGCGTCCGCGACCGGAAGGCGTACGTGCTGAGCAGTGGCGCCTGCCGGTTCGTCGTGCAAGGAGCCGTCACACCGGACAGCCCACTGGTCGGGCACCACGGCAGGCACGGCGACGGAGTGGTCGACATCAGCCTCGAGGTCCCCGACGTGGACACCTGCGTGCGGCAGGCCCGTGCTCAGGGCGCCCGGGTGCTGGTCGAGCCGCACGATGTCTCCGACGCGTACGGGACGGTGCGCTCGGCCACCATCGGGACGTACGGGGAGACCGTGCACTCGCTCGTCGACCGATCTCGCTACGAGGGCGTCTACCTGCCGGGCTTCGTGCCGCGCAGCTCGACCTACACCAGGCGCCCGGGCGCACCAAAGCGGCTGTTCCAGGCCCTCGACCATGTCGTCGGCAACGTCCGGCTCGGCGAGATGGACCCCTGGGTGGCCTTTTACAACCGCGTCATGGGCTTCACCAACATGGCCGAGTTCATCGGCGACGACATTGCCACCGACTACTCGGCACTCATGAGCAAGGTGGTCGCGAACGGCAATCACCGGGTCAAGTTCCCGCTGAACGAGCCCGCCGTCGGCAAACGCAAGAGTCAGATCGACGAGTTCCTGGAGTTCTACGACGGGCCCGGGGTGCAGCACCTCGCTCTCGCCACCAACGACATCCTCGCCGCGGTCGACGCGATGCGCGCCGAAGGGATCGAGTTCCTGGACACCCCCGACAGCTACTACTCCGACCCCGCGCTGCGGGCTCGGATCGGGCGGGTTCGAGTACCGATCGAGGAACTGCAACGGCGCGGCATCCTCGTCGATCGCGACGAGGACGGCTACCTGCTGCAGATCTTCACCAAGCCGATCGGCGACCGTCCGACCGTGTTCTTCGAGGTGATCGAACGGCACGGCTCGCTCGGTTTCGGCAAGGGCAATTTCAAGGCGCTCTTCGAGGCGATCGAGCGTGAGCAGGAGCGCCGCGGCAACCTGTGAGCCGCGACTGACCGTCACGCGTTCGGAACGGCCGCGCGCGGTGGGCGCCGGTCAGACGAGGTAGCGGAAGATCGGGTTGTCCGGGTCCACTTGTTCGGCGTGGATGGGTGAGGCAGCCATGCTGCTCAAGAGGCGGGGGAGATCCCCCGGGGCGGCCAGTTCGATGCCGACCAGCGCGGGCCCGAACTCGCGGTTGGTCCGCTTCACGTACTCGAACAAGGTGATGTCGTCCTCTGGCCCGAGAACTTCGTCGAGGAATCTCCGCAACGCACCCGGCTCCTGCGGGAACTCCACCAGGAAGTAGTACTTCAGGCCCTGCGAGATCAGCGCGCGTTCGGCGACTTCGGCGTACCGGCTGATGTCCTGGTTGCCGCCGGAGATCACGCAGACGACCGTGCCCCGGGCGCGGCGGGGGATCCGGCGCAACGCGGCCGGAGCGAGCGCCCCGGCGGGCTCGGCGATGATGCCCTCGGTCTGGAAGAGGTCGATCATCTCCTCGCACACCAGGCCGGTGCTGATGCCGCGGACCTGCAGCGGGCCCGGGTAGGCCTGGATGACGCGCCACGGTTCGGCGCCGACCCGGCGCACCGATGCGCCGTCGACGAATGTGTCCATGGTCTCCAGCGGGACAGGATGGCTGGCGGCGAACGCGGCGGCGAGGCTGCCTGCGCCCGCCGGTTCCACGGCCAGCACCGGCGTCTGCGGGTGGTGAGCAGCCAGCCATTGCAGGCAGCCGGCGAGCAGGCCACCGCCGCCCACGGGGACCACCACCAGGTCCGGAGCCGAGCCCAGCTGCTCGACGACCTCCCGGATGACGGTCCCCTGACCGGCGATCACCGCAGGGTGGTCGTACGCCGGGATCTGCACCCGTCCGGTGCGGGCAGCGTCGTCGCGGGCCAGATCTGCGGAGTCCTCGTAGGTGTCGCCCGCGACGCACAACTCGACCTGGGTTCCGCCGAGCGCGCGGATCCGATCGCGCTTCTGCCGCGGCGTCGTGCGGGGCACGTAGATCCGGGCCGACACCTGCAGCCGGGCGCACGCGTACGCGACCCCCTGGGCGTGGTTGCCGGCGCTCGCGCACACCACGCCGCGGGCCGCCTCGTCCGGCAGCAGCGACGCGAGCAGGTGGAACGCGCCACGCACCTTGTACGAGCGCACCACCTGCAGGTCTTCGCGCTTCAGCCACACCTCCGCGCCGGTCGACTCGCTGAGCCTGCGCGAGCGTTGCAGCGGCGTCCGCGTGACCACCGACTCGAGGCGGCTGAATGCCTGGTCGACTGCTCCGACCTCCGTCATGGGGTCACCGTAGCGACCCGGCTGCCCGTCGCGGAGTGCGTGGGACGGACCGGAGCCGCGCTGGCGGCTACCCGTTCGAGGCGGCCGGGCGGTAGCGGTGCTGCGCTACGACAAGGAGGGGTTCGACTTGCCCGGGTGGGCGAGGGTGTGGATCTCCCACGCGTAGCCGGGACCGTCCCCATCGCGAGCCTGCTCGCGGACGTAGCTGCCGCGAGAGCCGCCGCCGGGGTAGCACGAGGAGGAGTTGCACTCCTTCACCTCTTGACCCCAGTTCCGCGGTGCCGCGATGGCCGGCGCGGCGAGGCTGACCGAGAGCAGGCAGCCGGCGAGGCCGCCCAGGACGAGTTTCTTCATCGAATCCCCCTGCCCGGGTCGAGGTCCCCCGCAGGACCGGTCCGATCGCGCGCCCCCCTGGCGCTGGGACGATCACTCCGTTCCGGGCTACCAACACGATAAATGCGGGCTCAAGCCCTCGTCGGCCGTTTTTCCTGATCGAGAGAGAAATCCCCCATGGTCTCGCTCAGTCCTCCAGCCTCGGCCAGCCGAACAGCGGCGCGAGGAACTCGTTGTAGATCCAGAAGATCACCAGCAGCACGCCGACGAGCGACCACAGCCCCCAGGTGCGGCGCCGAAGGCGACGCCCGCCGGCGGCGATGGTGTTGCTGGCAACGTGCGGCGGGCCGTCCCCGCCGAGGGTGAAAGCGGGCTGTGCCGCCGTCATCGGCGTCATCGCCGCCATCGCCGCGGACGCGTCGCTGTGCCCGCCGTCCTCGAGCAGGGCGAAGTCATCCCGGTACCGCTCGGTCCGCCGCACCGTCCGGGCCGCTACGGTCTCGACGAGGTCCTGGAGCCAGAGATAGGTGTTCGGGTCCAGCAGGTCGAACCGGCTGCCGTAGACGAACATCGTGTCGTCGATGATCTCGACGTCGAACGCTCCGAGCCGGTCGATGAACAGCGCCATCAGGTCTGGGGTGAAGACGTAGAACGCGTCCCGGCCGTAGTCACTAGGCGCGTAGAGGGTGAATTTCTGGTCGAACTCTCCACCGAGCGACAGCCGCTGGTCGCGAGCGAGATCGACCGGCAGGTTGGACGTCTTCAGCCCGAAGACGCTGGTGTCGTTCGCCTTGGCGTCCAGCAGCAGGTGCGGGAGGCGTCGATCCAGTGCGATGGCGACGTAACCCCAGCCGTAGACCTTGACGTTGTCGCGATCCTCGCCGGTGATCGTGTAGCGGTAGTTGGCGATTTCGACCCGGCGCCCCGCGGTGGTGGTCAGCCGTCGCTCGATGGTGCGGTCGCTGCCGGTGCCGAAGATGATCCCCGGGTAGCTCGGACGCTCGTCATGGCCGTAGCGCAGCCCGTTCGCGCTCGCGAGTCGGGTCAGCCGGTACGCGGCCAGCCACCACCAGCGGGGGATGAACAACGTGCGGAGCACCAGCAGCACGCGGATCAGTCCGACGAGGGACCCCAGCACGATCAGGCCGAAGAACCCGACGATGACCAGGTTCAGCGGGAACGGCGCTTCGCGGGTGAACTCGGCGACCGCCTCGATCAGCGACGGGCCGCCCATCACCAGCAGAACCGCGATGCCGACCAGCGGAATCACCACCGGCATCAGCCGACTGATCAGGTCGCCGACAGTGGGTCTCGGGACCCCTGTGGTCATCCGGCTCCACGGTCTCCCCGTCGCCTTCGACTCGGCGATGAACGCCTTCAGCGCGGCGTCGTCCACCGCCGCGCTCAGCGCTGTGACATCGATGCGTCGGCCAGGCTGGCCCGACGGAACGGGCACGGTCATCGCGACCCCTCAGACGGTCGGCGGCCGGCACGCTGCGGCCGGTGCAGGAACAGTAGGACGGAACCGGAGGCCCCGCCACCTCAGCGGAGAGCTGCCGAGGTGCGGTTCGATACCAGGCCGCGGACGATCTCCCCGGGGCTCGTCGGTCGGCGCGGCCGCCCGGTAGCCACCGCTGGCGAGCCCGTCCGTTGCAGCGCATCGAGTTCTTGATCGGACTACCCAGCGGCGGTCGGATCTACTCACCACGCCATCCTCCCAGCCGCCGAGCGGCTTCGTTCGGATGACAAAACCGCCTGCTGTTCTTTTCTGCAGGTGCGTGTCAGACCGATCGGATAGTGTGCGTCACCAATTGCCGAACGGCACGCGGCATCGTCTCGATCGGGAAAGGCGACACATCACATGGCGAGAGCCGCTCAGTCCAGACGTATGCGCTGGGCTTTGACCGCCGTCGCAGCGTCGACGGCATTGTTCGGATCGTTCCTGACCAGCCCGGCGTCGGCTGCGCCCATCGCGCCGCCGTGTCCGGCAGCGGTCCCGTTGTCGACGGTGACGCCGGGACTCACCGGGCGCGGGATGACCGTCGTCCGAGGGACCGATCCGCAGGAATTCGCCGTCGAGGTCCTCGGTGTGCTGAAGGACGGCATCGCCGCGGGCCGCGACCTGATCGTCGTCAAGGTCTCCGATCTTTCGGGCAGCCATGTGATCGACCAGGGTGGCGGGATCTGGGCCGGCATGTCCGGGTCGCCGGTCTACGTCGGCGGCCGCCTGCTCGGCTCGGTCTCCTACGGGTTCTCCGGCGCTCCGTCGCCGATCGGCGGGGTCACCCCGGCCGCCCAGATGTACGACCTGCTGTCGCTGCCGACGGGCAGCGCCGAGGCGAGTTCGAAGGCCCGGACCGCGAAGCAGGTCCGACTGTCGAGCAGCGCACGCCGGGCGCTGTCCACCCAGGCCGGTGGGCCGTTGCCGGAGGGTTCGATGCGTCCGCTCGTCACCCCGCTGGCGGTGAGCGGGCTGCGGCCAAAGCGCCTCGATCAGTTGCAGCGCGACGCCGACCGAGCTGGACTCGCCGTCAAGGCGTACCCGGCGGGTAGTGTGCCGGCGCCGAGCGGAGTGAAGGCCTCCGCGACGCCGGTGCCGGGTGGCAACTTCGCCTCGATGGTGTCCTACGGCGACGTCACCGTCGGAGCCATCGGCACCACCACCGCGGTCTGCGGGAGCAAGGCACTCGCGTTCGGCCACCCGTTCGCCTTCGCCGGTCCGGTGCAGTTCGGCGCCAATGGCGGCAACGCCCTCACGATCGTCGAGGACAGCGTGTTCGGGTCGTACAAGTTAGCCAACGTCGTCGGTAGCTACGGGCTCGTCGACCAGGACCGGCTCGCCGGTCTGCGGGCCGACCTGAACCGGACCCCGAAGACGGTCCGGATCGCTACGACGGTCCGCAACAGCGACACGGGTCGCTCTCGGACCGGCACCACGCGGGTGGTGGACAAGGAGTTCAGCTCCGAGATCGCGTTGTTCTCCGCTTTGGGCAACGTCGACAGCGTCTTCGACGAGATCGGCGACGGCACCGCGGTGAGTTACTGGACCATCAAGGGACGCGCCGGTGGAGAGCCCTTCACCGTGTCGCGGAGCAATCGGTGGGCGTCGCGCTACGACGTCGCGGTTGCGCCGGCACTGGAGATGGCGAGCGCTCTCGACACCCTGCAGGCGAGCGACCCGGCGGGGGTGACGATCGATGACGTGGCGATGTCTGCCACCCTCTCCACGGCGTTCCAGCAGTACCACGTCAGCGGAGTCAAGGTCTCGGTGAACGGCGGGAAGTTCCGCACCCGCAGCAGCCTCAAGGTCAAGCCCGGTGCCCGGCTGCGGATCCGGGTCGACCTCAGCCGGTTCCGCAGCAACGCGGTCGCTGCGCGCACGACCCTCGCCGTACGGGTGCCGAAGAGCATGCGTGGCAAGTCCGGGGAGCTTGCCGTGATCGGTGGCCAGACGCTGGCGGAGGCGAACGGGAACGACCTGGAGTGTCTGCTCGATCCGGACAGCTGTGGTGAGGCCGACTCGATCGATGACGCCATCGACGAGATCACCTCAGCGCCGCAGAACAACGCCGTGGTGGCAACGCTCGGCATCGACCTCGGCGGTGACGATGAGGAGTTGGTGCCGGTCGCTGGAGCGTCCACGCGCCAATCGCTCACTGTCACCGGTGCCGAGGTGCTGCCGATCCGGGTCAAGCGGCGCTAGTAGACCGTTCGTGTCTGGCGACGAGGCGCTGACCGCTGGTCAGCGCCTCGCGCCGCGCTTGCCTCCCGGGCGGCCGACGCGTTCGCGCCGAATCGCTTCCTTGACTGCGGCGACAGCGCTGGGGACGACGCTGAGCGAGGTCACCCCGGCAGCGAGCAGCGGTGCGACGGCCAGTGGGTCAGAAGCGAGGTCGCCGCACACCGAGACGGGTGCGTCTGCTGCGCCCGCGCACAGGGCGCGGATCAACTCCAGCACGCCGGAGTCGAGCGGGTCGGCCAGCGCGGCGAGCGCGGGGTTGCCGCGTTCGGCCGCGAGGGCGTACTGGGCGAGGTCGTTGGTCCCGACGCTGAAGAAGTCGACCTCGTCGACGAAGCCTGCGGCTCGCAGCGCGACCGCTGGTACCTCGACCATGATGCCGATCCGCAGTCCTGCTGGCCGGCCCGCGCCGACGACGTCGTCGAGCAGTTCGAGTGCGACCAGCAGTTCGTCTGGCCGGGTCACCATCGGGAACATCAGATCGATCGGACGCTCGCCGGCCACCTCGGCGAGAGCCCGCAACTGATCGCCGAGGACGTTCGGGTGCTGGAGCAGCAGCCGCAGCCCACGAACTCCGAGGAACGGATTGGCCTCGGGCGTCGTCGGCAGGAACGGCAGCGGTTTGTCCGCTCCGGCGTCCAGCGCCCGAAACACCACCCGACCGTCGGGAAAAGCGGCGGCGATCGCCCGGTACGCGCTGACCTGCTCGGCCACCGTCGGGGCGGCCGGCCGGCCGGCGAAGAGGAACTCGGTGCGGACCAGACCGATGCCGTCGGCTCCCGCCCGGACCGCGCGCTCGGCATCGTCGAGAGAGCCGACGTTTGCCAGCACCGGGATCGTCGACCCGTCCGCGGTGACCGCGGGCTCCGCCGTCCGGGCCCGAGCGAGATGCTCGGCGCGGCCCGCCGCTTCCTGTCGGCGCTGGTAGCCCGCAACGACCGCGTCCGACGGGTTGCTCAGCACCTCTCCCCGGTCCGCGTCTACCGCGACCAGAGTGCCTTCGGGGACCTCCATCAGGGCCGGATCGGCACCGACCAGCATCGGAATGCCGCGCGCCCTGGCCAGCAACGCCGCGTGGGTCGTCGGCCCGCCCCCGGTGAGGACGACAGCCCGCACCCCACGATCCAGCTGCGCAACCTCCATCGGGGTCAGTTCCGCTGCGAGCACGATCGTCGCCGCTGGCTCCTCGACCTGGTCCGCCGAGCCGGGCTCGAGCGCGGCAACCGGCGCGGGCGCACCGTCCGGTAGCCCCGACGGACTACTCAAGAGCGCCGTGACCCGCCCGGCGACGGCGTGCACATCGGCCGCGCGGGCGCGGAGATAGGGATCCGACAGAGCGGCGAACCTCGCAGCCAGTCCATCGGCGGCGGCATGCCAGCCCGCGCGCGCGCTGCGACCAGCGCTGATGTGGCGCTGGGCGACGTCCAGCAGGTCGGTGTCGGCGAGCAGCAGCAGCTGGACCTCGAGGATCGCCCCCGCGTCGGGTCCCGCGTCCACGGCGAGCCGGTCTCGCGCCTGCTCCAACTCCTGACGCGCCTCCGCGATGGCCGCGCTCAGGCGGCCGACCTCCTCGGCGGGGTCCGCCGCGACCTCATCGGGCGGCCGGATCTCGGTAGCGGCCGCGTGGCGCAGTACACGCGCCGCACCGATGCCGAACCCGGGGGACGCCGTCGATGGCCGGCCGGTCCTCGGCGCCGCGACGGTGGGTCTGCCCTCCACGACGCCTCCGATCGCCAGCAGTGCGCTGACCGCCTCCGCAGCCTGCGGCCCGGTCGCCGCCACCTCGATCCGGTGCCCGTAGGTGGCCCCGAGCGTCGCCAACCCGGCGAAGCCCGACGCCGGCACCGGGCCGAGACCGGTAGAGAGATCGGTCAGGGTGACAGCGGCCGCGAAGCGGCGCGCGGCGGCGACGAGCTGCGCCGCCGGGCGGGCGTGCAGGCCGTGTGGATCGTCGACGATGAAAATCCCGCGTGTCGCCGGCTCATCCGGCGCGGGGTCCCCCGGCTCGGGATTCTCTGTCTCGGGATTCTCTGGCTCCGGACTCTCGGGCGCGGGACCCTCCAACTGGGCCTGCTTGCCCGCGAGCCCGGCAGCCGCCTGATCGGCGACCTCGTCGAGCCGACCACCGGCCGCCGCGCTGACCGCTGCCGCGATCAGCCCCTCGACCAGGGGCGCGGCGCTCAGCCGGACGCGGTCGCGAGCATCGTCGGGCAGCAACTCCAGCGCGAGTTCGGCGCTCAGTACGGCGCTGCCGAGATCGAGCAGCACCAAAACGCCGTCCGGGCTGCCCGCAAGCACCCGCTCCACCGCCGCTGCGATTTCGGTCGCGTCGGTGCCGAGGACA